>NZ_JBHRSK010000004.1:0-1368089 GCF_042643245.1 Acidimangrovimonas pyrenivorans | reverse complement strand
TGTCATTCAGGGAGGCGGCGGGGCCGACCTGTTCTTCGGTGATCGCGGAGCGGATCGCATTTTCGCTGGTCTGGGATCAGACCGGGTATTTGGTGGGGCCGGTGCCGACTTGCTCAATGGTGGGGCCGGTGCCGATACGCTAACCGGCGGGGATGGTGGCGACACCTTCGTCTTTGGCAAAGGATTTGGGCAAGACCACGTCACTGATTTCACCGACGACGTTGACCAGATCAAGCTACACGAGGATCTGTGGTCCGGCGGCCTGTCCGTGAGCGAGGTCATCACGGACTACGCCCATGTCGATGGCAATAGTGTAGTTCTAGACTTCGGCAACGGCGATGTGCTGACCCTTTCTGGTGTCGCCAATCCCTCACAGCTTGTGAATGACCTAGTCATCGGATGACGGCATCAAGAGATGCTTGACCATGGCGGCAGATATTCAGGGAAGGGCCCCAGAGAGAGCACTTCCCCCTTTCATGGTTCGTTCCGCGCGGGCTTGGGGGAAGGTGACGCTGCAAGCTGCTGAATGCCGGCAAGATCGCGACAACTTAAAATCCCTAGCCGCAAGGCGTGCCGGTTCGAATCCGGCCGCGGGTACCAGCAACAGGACACCGTCACGGCGGCGCCGGGCGCGGCGCCCCGTCCTCTGCCTGCCCCGAGGGCGCGGCCGGCGATCCCCCCCCCCGGCGGCATCCGCCGCCCGAGGCCAGTCGGCGGTTTTCCGGGGGGCCGCGCGCCTGTTTTCACGCGAAACCAGATAGATGGCAAAATCCAGCCTGAAGATGGCCGCAATTGACCTGTCTCAATATGACCGCAAGTGCGCTCTGATAGTTCACCCTGATCTCTGACAGGTCACGGGTCTGGGCGGGTTCCGGCGCGATCGAGAGAATCGCCGTCTGGTTCCGGGTGCCGGCTGGATGCCATGACGGTGAGCGGAAAGCGCAATCGGGCAACCCCGGTCATCCGGGGGCGGACGCCCGGTGCGCAGAGGCCAGTAACCTACGGGAGGTTTGAGTACAGATGAACGTGACGGCCCTGCAGAAATTCAGGTCGAGCTTGCCGGTCCGGATCGCGGCTGTTGCCCTGGGCTACGCGCTTTTCTCGATCCTGGGCCTTTTCCTGCTCGACGTGCCGATGGAACTGGTCGAGCTGTGGCCGGCCGCCGGGCTCGCGACGGCAGTGCTGCTTGGCGGAGGGCGGCAGCTCTGGCCGGGTATCCCGCTCGGGTTCCTGATCGTCCACACGGTCGACAGCGCCATTCGGCTGGACCCGACGCTTCCCGCGCCGTTGCTGGCGCCGCCGCTGGTCGGTGCGGCGGCGGCGACAGTGCAGGCCTACCTCGCCGTCACCCTGATCGAGCGCCGCTTCGGACGTGACCCGGTGCGGCTGGACGCGGCGCGGGACTGGGTCGAGCTGGCGGTCTATACCGGTCCGCTTTCCTGCGCGGCGGCGGCGGCGCTGGGCGGGCTTGGCCTCTATCTCGGGGATGTCGTCACGGAGGCGCCGCTGTCTTCGGTGGTGCTGGAGTGGTGGATCGGCGACATGCTGGGCGTGCTGCTCGTGCTGCCGCTCTTCCTGACCTGGCCGACCACCCGCTGGCGGCGGCTGCGCTGGAACGGCCACCCGCTGCCGAGCTTGAGCCAGCTTGCGGCCCTTGCGGCCACGGTCGGGCTGATCCTCACCTTATCCCTGTCGCATGCGATCAACACCACCGATGTCGCGAAGAACCGCAAGCTGTTCGCAGGGGCTGTGAACCGCGGCGGCAGCCATCTGCTGCATGAATATGTCTCGCTCAAGGCGGTCCTGAACGCGGCGGCGCTCGACATCGGCCATGAGCCCGAAAACCCGATGAACGGCATGAGCCACATGCGCAATCCCGATCCGATCTATCTACTGGGCGGGATGGACGGTTTCGGCCTGATCCGGCCCACGAGGCCCGCGGCGGTGTTGCCGGTCACCTTCCCGGGGGGGGGGAAAGGGGCAGAAACTGTGGGTGCAGCATTTCGAGCCGATGCCGGGCGGCGAGGCCCTGCGCGGGCTGACGCTGCATCTGGACAAGGAGGTCGAGGCCGCCGCCAAGATGGCCTATGACACGGGGCAGGCGACGATCGCCCCTGTCACGCTGTCCGCGCCCGGCCATCGGCCGGTCCGCCAGATCATGCTGCTGCAGCCCGCCTTCCACCACAACCTGCCCGACGATACGCCGGAGCTGCGGCGCAGGGCGCTGATCGGCTGGGCCTTCCTTCTTGTCGCGCCGGAGAGGATCTTCGGCCAGGACGTCGAGAAGGAGGCCGAGGGCGCGAGTCTCGCCTCGGTCGCCTACGGCCAGACTGGCCGCGCGCCCAACAGGTTCGAGACTGTCTTTGTCCATGACGACCGCCACGAAGCACGCTTTCATGTGACCGAATTCGCCGACGCGTTCAAGCGGGTCTGGCGTTTCGCCTGGCAAAGCACGCCGTGGTTCGAGACGGCGATCGCCGACCGGACAGCGGCGCTGGTGCTCTATGGCGGGTTTCTGTTGACCGCTCTGACCACGGGGCTGATCCAGGCGCTGACGGACCGCGAAAAGAAGGTCAGAGAGGCCGAACGGCGCTGGTTGCTGGCGATGGAAGGCAGCCAGATCGGCGTTTTCGACGTCGATCTTGCGCATCGCAAGGGGGTCACCTCCGAGTTCTGGAACCAGATGATCGGCGTCGATAGCCCGGAAGCCGCACTCGACCCCGAGGCCGAGTGGCGCGCGCGGATCCATCCCGACGACCGGCCGGGATTCGAGGCGGCCCAGGCCGACCTGCTGGCCGGGCGGAGCGCCTTGTTGCAACACGAATATCGGCTACGGGCACCCAACGGAATCTGGCACTGGATGCGCGACAGTGCCCATGTCGTCGATCGCGACGAGGACGGCCGGCCGCTGCGCCTGCTGGGGACGATGACCGATGTCACGCCGCTGAAAGAGGCGTTCGAGCTGGCGGAAGAGCGCGAGCGGGAGCTGTCCTCGCTGATCGAGAACGCGCCGGTGGCGATGTCGGTGCTGGGGCGCGATAGCACGTTCCTGATCGTCAACGACGCCTTCTGCGCCTTCGTCGGCCATCCGAAGGAGGCGCTTGTCGGCTTCAAGGCGCGGGAGTTGCCGAACATCCGCGATATCCACGATTTCGATGCCTCGCTGCGGGCTTTCTGGACCGGCGGCGATCAGTCCTTCACCTCGGAACTGCACTATGTGCGGCCCGACGGCGCCGAGGTCTTCGGCATCGTCACCGCCTCGCGCCTGCAACCCGGACCGGGGCAGGCGCCCAAGATCATCTTCCAGGTCGTCGATATCACCGAGCGCAAGCGGCTGGAGCGGCTCAAGGGCGATTTCGTCGCCACCGTCAGCCACGAGTTGCGCACGCCGCTGACCTCGATCAGCGGCTCGATCGCGCTGATCCTCGGCACCATGTCCGATCAGATGCCCGACAAGGCCAGGCATATGCTCGACATCGCCCAGAACAATGCCAAGCGCCTCGGCTCTCTGGTCAACGACCTGCTGGACATGCAGAAACTCGCCTCGGGCAACATCACGCTGGAGACCGTGCAGGCCGATGTCGGCACGGTGATGAAAGAGGCGGTGAGCGAGACCGACGCCTATGCCAAGCGGTTCGGGGTCCGGTTCGAGCTGAGCCTGCCCGAAGCTCCGCTCGCGGCCGAGATCGACCCCAACCGCTTCAAGCAGGTGATGGCCAACCTGATGTCGAACGCGGCCAAGTTCTCGCCCGAGGGCGGCCAGATCGAGATCACATTGGAGCGTGAGGCCGAGGGGAAGCGGCGCTACGCCCGGGTCTCGGTCACCGACCATGGTCGCGGCATCCCGTCCGAGTTCCGCAGCCGCATCTTCAGGCCGTTCTCGCAGGCGGCGTCGTCCTCGACCCGCGACCGCGAGGGGACGGGGCTCGGCCTGGTGATCTCGAAAGAGATCGTCGAGAAGATGGGCGGCACGATCGGCTTCGACTCCGAGCCGAATGTCCAGACCACCTTCTGGTTCCGCTTCCCGATCGCCGCGGCCGCCTAGGCGCCGCCGCCCGCTTGCGGCCGTTTTCGGCGGCGGTCCTGCCCAGGCATTGGGCAGGGCCGGCCGCGGCCCGCGTTTTGCCGCCGCCCCGCTCTGGACCATCCCCGTGGCAGGCGCCATGGTGCCGCCGACAGGTGACCAGCGGACGGCAGGAGAACGCGATGCGGGTGGTGATAGTGGGGGTCGGCGCGATCGGCGGCACGGTCGGGGCGCTGTTGGCGCTGGCGGGGCAGGAGGTGATCGGCATCGCCCGCGGCCGCCAGCTCGAGGCGATCCGGGACAAGGGCCTGACCCTGCGCTCGCCGCAGGGCGTGCGGGTCGCCGAACTGCCGGTGGTGGCGGCGCCGGACGAGATCGACTGGCGCCCCGACGACGCGGTGCTGCTGTGCACCAAGACCCAGGACACCGAGGCGGCGCTGGCCCAGCTGCGGCTGGCGGGGGTCGACGAACAGCCGGTCTTTTGCCTGCAGAACGGGGTCGAGAACGAACGCCTCGCCCTGCGCCGCTTCCCCAATGTCCATGGCGTGACGGTGCTGCTGCCGGCCGAGTTCGTCGTCCCCGGCGAGATCGCCGCCTTCGGCAGCCCCTGCGAGGGCATCTTCGATATCGGCTGCTTCCCCGGCGGGGCGGATGAGGCAGACCGGGCGCTGGCCGAGCTCCTGACGCCGGTCGGCATCGCCGGCTTCGTCACCGAGGACGTCATGGCCAGCAAATACGGCAAGCTGATCCTCAACCTGGCCAATATCGTCGGCGCGGCGATGGGGCGCGAGGCCGAGTCCGCCGACGTCAAGGCGCTGCTGCGGGCCGAGGCCGAGGCGGTACTGACGGCGGCCGGGATCGGCTGGCAGGAGGTCGGCGACGCCGATCCGCGGCGCCAGGAACTGCTGAAGATCCTGCCTGTCGAGGGCGCCGCCAGCGTCGGCAGCTCGACCGCCCAGAGCCTCGCCCGCGGCGCCGGCTCGATCGAGACCGACTTCCTCAATGGCGAGATCGTGCTGCTGGGCCGGCTGCATGGCGTGCCGACCCCGGCGAACGCCTATTTCACCCGGCTGGCGGCGCGGATGCTGGCCGAAGGCCGGGCGCCGGGCTCGGTGCCGCGCGAAGAGGTGGCGGCGGCGCTGGGGCTATAGGGGGTCTGCTTCAGCACCCGAAACGGCGGGCCTGAAGGGTGTTGCCGGAACTTCCGACTGGCATGTGGCCCTGAATGACATCGGTTGCGGCGCGCTGGTGGCGCGGAATCAAGGCGCAGCCGCCGCGCAGCGCCTCCCCACGGGCAGGCGCTGCGCGTCTCGCTTGGTGAAGGCGGCTGCTTCGTTCAGGAAATGTGCCTGCCGCAGGCGCTGGCGGTCAGCCCCGCCGCTTCCGCCTCAGTCCCGCACCCCGGCGAAGCGGGTCTGCCATTCCTCGCGCTCGTCGTCGGTGATCTTGCGGAACATCACCTCGGGCACGGTGAAGGTGTGGCCGGCGGGCAGGGCGGTCAGCGCCTCGGCGATGTCGCCGGGCCAGCTCCAGTCGTCGCAGCCCATCGCCGCCATCATCGTCGCTGCGGCGTCGGGGATGAAGGGGCGGGAGAGCACGGCATAGAGCCGGATCAGGTTGAGCCCCAGCCGCACCTGCGCCGCCGCCTGTTCCGGGTCGGTCTTGAAGGTCGCCCAGGGCGCCGCGGATTGCAGATATTCGTTTCCGGCGACCCAGATCGCGCGCAGTTCGCCCGCCGCCTTGCGGATCTCCATCGCCTCCATGTGCTCTTCATAGGCCCGGCTGCGGCTGGTCAGTTCGGCGATCAGCTCCGCCTCGGCCTGTCCATAGGCACCGCCTTCCGGCACCACCTCGCCGAATTTCGACCGGCAGAACTTGGTGATCCGGCTGACGAAATTGCCCAGCACGTCGGCCAGGTCCTTGTTCACCGAGGCCTGGAAATTCTCCCAGGTGAATTCCGCATCGCTGTTCTCGGGCGCGTGGCTCAGCAGCCACCAGCGCCAGTAATCCGACGGCAGGATGCTCAGCGCCTGGTCCATGAACACGCCGCGCCCGCGCGAGGTGCTGAACTGGCCGCCATCGTAGTTCAGGTAGTTGAACGACTTGATGTAATCGACCAGCTTCCACGGCTCGCCCGAGCCCATGATCGTGGCCGGGAAGGACAGGGTGTGGAAGGGCACGTTGTCCTTGCCCATGAACTCGACATAGCGCACGTCCTCGGCGCCCTCGTCGGTCCGCCACCAGCGCCGCCACGCGGCCTCGTCCAGCCCGTTGGCATCGGCCCATTCGGCGGTGGCCGCGATATACTCGATCGGGGCGTCGAACCAGACGTAGAAGACCTTGCCCTCCATACCCGGCCAGTCCTCCTCGCCCTTCTTGACCGGGATGCCCCAGTCGAGATCGCGGGTGATGCCGCGGTCCTGCAGCCCGTCGCCGTCATGCAGCCATTTCTTGGCGATCGAGGTGGTCAGGATCGGCCAGTCGGTCTTGCTGTCGATCCAGGCCTCGAGACGCTCGCGCATCTGCGACTGGCACAGGTAGAGGTGCTTGGTCTCGCGCACCTCGAGGTTGGTCGAGCCCGAGATCGTCGAATGCGGGTTGATCAGGTCGGTCGGGTCGAGCTGCTTGGTGCAGTTGTCGCACTGGTCGCCGCGGGCGCTCTCGTAGCCGCAATTGGGGCAGGTGCCCTCGATATAGCGGTCCGGCAGGAAGCGGCCGTCGTCGATCGAGTAGACCTGCTTTTCCGTCACCTCGCGGATCAGCCCGTTGGCGGCCAGCTGGCCGGCGAAATGCTGGGTGAGCCTGTGGTTGCGCTGGCTCGAGGAGCGGCCGAAATGATCGAAGGAGAGGCGGAAGCCGGCGGCGAGCTCCTTCTGCACCTCGTGCATCTCGGCGCAGTATTCGGCGACCGGCTTGCCGGCCTTGGCGGCGGCCAGCTCGGCCGGGGTGCCGTGCTCGTCGGTGGCGCAGATGAACATCACCTCGTTGCCGCGGCCGCGCATGTAGCGCGCGTAGAGGTCGGCGGGCAACTGGCTGCCGACGAGGTTGCCGAGGTGTTTGATCCCGTTGATATAGGGAATGGCCGAGGTGATGAGAATCCGTGCCATGATCTGCCCTTCGCTTGTCTCGGCGCCCGTTTATCGCAGGACGTGGGTCAGCGCCAGAGCCGGGCGTGGCTGGCGAAGGCGCCCTGCAGTTTCGCCAGCAGCCGGTTGCCCGGGCCGGGCCGGGGCAGGGGGCCGGAAGCCAGGCGTTCGGCCACCACCTCGGGCGGGCAGGGCAAGCCGCTGACCGGGTCGAAATAGCGCGGATAGGCGATCAGGGCGGCATGGGCGAGGGCGGCCAGGCTCGGCCGGGCCTTGCGCCGGGCGGGGACCGGGCCGAGATCGGTGGTCAGGCCCCAGCCGGCATAGAACGGGGCGCCGAGGCAGGTGACGGGCTTGCCCCGGATCAGCGCCTCGAAGCCCAGCAGTGAGGTCATGGTCCAGACCTCGTCGCAGGCGTCGATCAGCGCGATCGGGTCGGCGTGAGTGGCGACGACATCGGCGAGGCGGCTCAGCTCGGCCTCCGGCACCGCCCCGTCGCGCAGCCCGGCCTCGACATCCGGGTGCGGCTTGTAGATCAGCACCGCATCGGGGTTCGCGGCGCGGGTATGTTCCAGAAGGGCAAGATTGGTGCGGATTTCGCCGGCGCCGAAACGGATCGAGGCGTCATTTTCCACTTGGCCCGGCAACAGGATACGGCGGCCTGTTGGCAGGTCAAGTGTCGCGCCGCCGATGTTGTATTTCGACAAGCGCGCTCGGATCAGTCCGGTCACCAACCGCTCGGCCCGGCGTTCGCCACCCGGGGGCGGATCGGCCGAAATCAGGCGTTCGAGCCGGCTCTCGCGCTCCGGGTCGTAGTAGATGCCGCTGTCATCGGTGACCAGCGACAGCGGCGGCACCAGCTGCGCGCCCAGCCCGCGCGAGCGCAGGAAACCGTCCTCGATCCGCAGCAGCGGCAGGCCGGCATGGAGTTCGGGCACCTCCTTGCCGGCCCAGACCATCAGGCCGCGGCCCTCGCGCCGGGCCCGGGCGACGGCCCGGGGCGGGTCGTCGTCGAAGACCATCCGCTTCTCGCGGCCGAAGAGCTTCTGCAGGGGACCGCGCTTCCACAGCCGCATGCCGGTGCCGACATGGCCCGCCCGGTCCTCGCGCCAGGCGCGGACCCGGGCCTCGAGGTGATCGACTGCCTCCTCGAAGCTGCACAGCCGGTCGCGGCAGGGATCGTACCAGGTCGGGTAGAGGATCATCGCCGCGGCGAACAGCTGGGCCCGGGTCAGCCGGCGCTCGCGGCGCGGCACCGGGGTCTCGTCCTCGGTCAGGCCCCAGCCGGCATAGAAGGGCTGGCCGAAGACCCGCGGCCGATGGCCGGCGAAGATCGCCTCGAAGCCGAGCTGCGACGACACGGTATAGACGCCGACGGCGCCGTCGAGCAGTTGCCAGGGCGAAACCGGATCGGTGAACAGCTTGACCCGGTCGCTCTCGTGCTCGGGCCCGTAATGGCCGGGGCGGTGGCCGTCGGCGGTCTCGGGGTGGGTCTTGATCAGCACCCGGCAGCCGGGATGCTCCTCCTGGGCGAAGACCAGCATCTCGCGGAACATGGTTTCGGGCACGCCGCTATGGCGCACCGAGGCATCGCCGCGCAGCTGGTCGACCACCAGCACGTAGCCCGGATCGGGCGCGCGCAGGTCGGGATCGTGGGCGTTGTATTTCGCCAGGTCCGCGGCGATCAGCCGGCCGATGCCGTCGCGGGCCCGGTCGAGCAGGGCGGAATCGTCGAGCGGATGCGTCGCCAGCAGTTCCTCGAGCTCGCTGGGAACCGAGGCGTCGAAATGCACGCCCTTGCGGTCGATCAGCAGGCCCAGCGGCGGCTCGCCGGCGCGGCCGGGGCGGATCGAGCGCAGGAAGGCGTCCTCGATGCGGATGATCGGGCTGTTCTGGCGGGCGGCCATCTTCTCGCCGCGGGCGGCCAGCGGGCTGCGGCCCCAGACGCCGACCGGATCGTCCGGCCCGGGCAGGCCGAGCACCGGGCGCAGCCCGGCCAGGGTCAGGATGCGGCGCACCCGGCCCGGGCGCAGCAGACCGCCGGCGTAACAGAAAAGCCGCCGGGAAGTCTCCTCCCCGGCGGCCATGTCGTCGTCGCTATCGGTCATCCGGGCCTTACAGACCCGTCGCCGACTTGAGCGAACTCGTCGCCGACTGGAGCGAGCTCACGGAGCCGGCGGTGCCGGTCAGGGCCGACAGCGTCTTGCGCCATTGCACGAAGGGCGCCTCGGTGACGTAGACGGTGTCGCCATCGCGGATCACGAAGTCGCGGGCGTTGAACATGCCCAGCGGCTTGGTCAGGTCGAGCACGTAGATCAGGCGCTGATCGCCGACCAGGTCGTGGCGGCCCAGCACGGCATTGGCGATCTCGGCCGGCTCGTTGCGGAAGATGAAGACGCCGGTCGGATCGGCGTAGTTCGAGGTCAGGCCGCCGACCTGGGCGATCGCCTCGATCGCCGACAGCGTCGCGGTGTCGAACGGGACCCGGGTCTGGGTGCCGGTGGCGCCGAGCGCGGTGAACGAGCGGCGGTCCTTCTCGACCGTGATCCGGTCGCCGGGCCGCAGCGCGATGTCGAGGCTGGGATTGTCGTAGAGGTCCTGGAGCCAGATCTTGCCCACCGTCTTGCCGCGGGTGACGCTGACCAGCGCCACCGAGGGCTGGATCGAGACACCGCCGGCCTTGGCCAGCATCGAGGCGAGGGTGCGGGTCGAGGCGTCGATCGGGTAGACGCCCTGTCCGGTCACGCCGCCCTCGACGGTGACGGTCGAGCCGTCGCCGGGCAGGCGGATGACCGAGACCTGCGGGTCGGGGGTCTGGGTGTCGAGCTTGCGGGTGATCGCCTGGCGCAGCGCCTCGACCGAGTTGCCGGCGGCCTTGATGCGCCCGGCATAGGGCACGAAGATATAGCCCTGCCCGTCGACCTTGGTCTCGGCCAGTTGCGAGACCTTCTGGCCGCGTGCGCCGAGCAGCGGATCGGTGACGTTCTCGTAGACCGAGATGCCCAGCTTGTCGCCGGGGCTGATCGTGTCGGAGCCGATCTTCCGGGCATGCTTGAACGCGTCGGTGAAGCCGAGCGCCGGCACCACCGCGGTGGCGCGGGTGACACGGCTGTTGACCTCGACGACGAAGGCGTCGCCCTTACGCTGGACCGAGCCGGCGTAGATTTCGCGCTTGTTCGGGCCGGGGCGCGGCAGCCCGCAGGCCGCGACCGTCGCCACAAGCGCCGCAAGGGCCAGCAATCTGGCCCCTCGGGAATGCATGATTTTCACTGCCCGGGCTCCTTGTTATGGAATTCTGCCTCAGCTTTTTTCGGTAACCCTACAGAAACCGGTGACAAAAAGCCAGAGTCCAGTTACCGGGCTACTTCACCAACCGCAACTGTTGCCTCGGCGCCGCGTTGCCCGAGCGCAGCGCGTCATAGGGGTCTTCCGGCGCCAGCATCATGTCGACCACCTGGCGCAGCAGCTCGCGCCGGCCGCGCGACGAGTAGAAGCCGCCGGGCACCTGCGAGGTTTCCAGCAGGTAGTGGCGGTAGTCGCGATAGGCACGGCTGTCGGGGCGCGAGGGCCGGGCGAAGAATTCGGGCAGCGGCTGGGTCGAGACGAATTCGGGCTTGGCATAGACCGCGTCGCCGAAGACCTTGAGCGGCAGCCCGCGCCACAGCACCTGCTGGGCGGCGGTGGAGTTGACCGTGACGGCGCTGCGGGCGTGGTTGAGCAGCCCGGCCAGCTTGCCGCCCCGGACGAAATGGACCCGGTTGGCGACGCCGTGCGCGGCCGCCAGCCGCCGGATCTCGCGCGCCACCGGCACCCGGCCGTCTTCCAGCGGATGGGCCTTGAAAACAAGGTGATGATGCGGCGCGGCGCCCTTGGCGAAGCCGTCGATGCAAAGCTCGATGAACTCGGTCATCGTGGCGAAGGGCGAGTGCATGACGAAGCTGGCGTCGTGTTCCAGCTGCAGCAGCACCAGGTGATAGGGAAAGCCGCCCAGCTTGATGCGCTGGGTCTCGGCGATGCGCTCGACGGCATGGGCCGGCATCAGCATCAGGCGGCGCAGGTAGAGCCGGAACTCGCGCCCGACGCCGATGGCGCGGTGGGGGCGGAAATTGCGGTAGCGCCCGTTCCGGGCCATGACCTGGAAATGGTAGAGCGCGCCGTAGAAGATGTGGTGGCGCATGTCGCCCCAGCGCGCCGGCGCGTCGGGCAGTTCCATGTCGAGCTGGGCCAGCGCCGCCTGCATCTGCGCGATGGTCATCTCCATCAGCCGCGAATGACCGTTGGCGCCGCCGCGCTCGTAACTCACCCAGTAGGGCCGCAGGTAGCCTTCCTCGAAGACATGGACGGTGAGGCCGGCGTCGCGGGCGATCTCGACCGCGGTGGCGTGGATCGGGCGGGTGTCGCCGTAAAGGACGATGTCGGTAACGCCGTAATCGGCGATCAGGGCGCGGAAGGTCTCGGGCCAGTCCTCGGGCGTGCCGAGATAGGGGATGTAGCTGTCGCGGTCGCGCCAGAAGACCTGGTCGCCGCGGTTGAAGCCGACCCGCCAGACCTTGGCCCCGGCGGCGCGCAGCATCGCGCCCAGCCGGTTGAAGAACGGCCCGTGCGGCCCCTGCAGGAACAGGAACCGCCGGTCGCTGCCCGTAATCTCTTGCACGATCGTCTTGCTCATCGTCACGTTTTCCCGGCCTGTCGTTGCCGGGCCTGTCTCCTCTGCCCGCAAGCGTCCCGCTTGTCACGCCTTTTCGCCAGTCTGGCGCGGCCCGGCGGCAGCATTGGGGCGGCGGCGCGACGGCTTCGCGGCATTCCGGCGCCGGTCTGGCCGGAAGGCGCGGGAAGGAAGACGGGGAGGAGCTGAGGGGGAGGAGCTGAGGGGGAGGGGCTGAGGGGGAGGGGCTTACGCTGGAGGGGCTGACGGAGAGGCGAGGGGTTGACGGGGAAGTGAATGCGGAATGCCGCCGACGGACATAGGATCGCCCGGCCGATCGACCGTCAGCGATTGATCAGGCGGCCTGCGGCAATTAGCTGAGGCAAGACCCGTTCGCCACCGCGCCCCGCCACTGCACCCATCGCCAGCCCGGATACGCCCTCGCCGATGCCCCAGCGCCGCCCGCTTCTTCTCTGCCTTGCCGTGCTTGCGGTGATCGTCGCCTGCATCGCCTGGATCGATCGCCCGCTGGCCAGGTTCATGGGCGCGTTCGCCCTCGGCCACGCGCTGTTCAACAACGCGGCGGTGCGGCTGCCGGTGATGTCCACGCTGGCCGTGGCCGGGGTGCTGGCCGGGGCCGCCTTCCTGATCGCCGGTCGGCGCCTGCCGAAATGGGTCGAGGCGGCGATGCTGGCGGGGATCGCGGCGCTGCTGGCGCTATGGCTGACCCACGACCTGCTCAAGCCGTTCTTCGGCCGCATCGTGCCCATCGACTACCTCAAGAGCGGCCGCTACGCCTTTCGCTGGTTCAGCAGCAACAGCGGGAACGATTCCTTCCCCTCCGGCCATGCCGCCCGGGCGGCGGCGATCCTGACGGTCCTGTGGGTCTATTTCCCGCGCGGGCGCTGGCTCTATGCCGGGGCGATGGCGGTGCTGACCGTCGGCCTGATGATGGGCCGGTGGCATTTCCTCAGCGACGTGCTGGCCGGCGGCCTCGTCGGCGTGGCGTTGGGGGGCGGGACCATGGCGCTGTGGCGCAAGGCGCGCGAAAGATGGGCCGTGGCGCGCGGCTGAACCCCGGAGGCGGCCGGGCAGGGGGCGCGGCGCTTGCCAGCGCCGACCGGGCCGGCTAGGTGAATCGGAGCGAAAGGACGGCTCATGTTCACAGGCATCATCACCGATATCGGCCGGATCATCGCGCTCGAGCAGCGCGGCGACCTGCAGGCCCGCATCGCCACCTCCTACGACGTCGCCGGCATCGACATCGGCGCCTCGATCGCCTGCGACGGGGTCTGCCTGACCGTCATCGCCACCGGAACAGGCACTGACATTGTGTCGGAGGGTTTCCAGACGCAGGTAACGTCCGGACCTCGAGCGCGTCCGGAAGGCTGGTTCGAGGTCGAGATCTCGGCCGAGACCGTGTCGAAGACGAATATCGGCCGCAACGGCTGGGGCGAGGGCAAGCGGATCAACCTTGAACGGGCACTGAAGGTCGGCGACGAGCTGGGCGGGCATATCGTCTCGGGCCATGTCGACGGCGTCGCCGAGATCGTCGCGATGCGCGACGAGGGCGACAGCACCCGCTTCACCTTCCGCGCCCCCGAGGCGCTGGCGCGCTTCATCGCGCCCAAGGGCTCGGTGGCGCTGAACGGGACCTCGCTGACCGTCAACGAGGTCGAGGGCCGCGAGTTCGGCGTCAACATCATCCCCCATACCAAGCAGGTGACGACCTGGGGCGAGGCCCGGGTCGGCGATGCGGTCAATCTCGAGATCGACACGCTGGCGCGCTATGTCGCCCGGCTGCAGGAATGGGGCGCATGAGCACCATCGGCCATAACCGCGGTCCGGCGCTGGAACCGGGCCAGAGCTGGCGCAAGCATTGCTGGACCAGGGCGCGGGCCGAGCTGCTGCCGAAGACGATGCCGATCGAGATCGTCCGGATGCGGGTCAAGCGCGCGGCCGAGCTCGGGCTCGACTACACCACCTATGCCTCGCTGCGGGCGGCCTCGGGCCATGACGTCGTCGCCTTCCTGTTCTCCTCGAACGCTTTGCGGCTCTTGCCGCCGCGGCCGGCGCTGCCCGGGGACCGGGCCGAGAAGCTGGGCGCGATGCGGGATTGCCTGCGGATCGCTCTGGCCCAGGCGCCGCTGCAGGTGCAGGCGGCGCTGGCGGCGGCGGCGCCGGCGATCGACGCCGCCCATCGCGCGCCCGACGCGTTGGCCAGTTGGGGCACGGCCCGGCAGGCGCTGCGCGCGGCGCTCGATCCGGCGAAGCTGCCGGGCGACCGCGTCATCCTGGTCGGCGACATGGCGCTGGAACGGGAGTGGTGCGCGGCGGCGGGGCTGGCCGGCTACCTGCCGGCCGAGCGTTACTTCGCCACCGCCTGAGCGACGGCCCGGGCGGCGCGCCGCGCGGCCCGCCGAACGCCCCAGGGCGCGGTGTCGCCGGTCAGCTTGGCCGCCAGCGCCCAGAAAACCAGCGCCAGCGTCGCCCCGGCATAGACGTCGACCGCGTAATGCCAGGCGAGAATCACCGCCGCCAGCGCGATCATCAGCAGGAAGCCGGCGGCCAGCCAGCCGGCCAGGCGGCCGCGCCGCATCGCGTAGAGCGCGATCAGGGTGGTGCTGGCGACATGCATCGAGGGAAAGGCCGAGATGCCCGCCACCGGGCCGCGGCCGAGATAGCCGTCCCAGAGCATCTGCTGGACCTCGAGCGACCAGACCGGGCTGACCTTGTTGAAGGCGGCCAGGGTGGCGGTCAGCGCGTCGTATTCATGACCGAAGCCGAGGCGGCCGTAATAGACCGGCCCGGCCGAGGAGAAGACGGTCGCCAGCAGGTTGCCGCCGAGCGCCCAGGTCAGCACGAAGGCGACCAGCACGGTGGCCCGGGCGGCGCGGTCGCGGGTCGAGAAACAGGCGACGAAGATGGTGAAGAACATGACGAAGAACCAGCCCTGGTAGGCCGCGTTCAGCACCGTCACCGCCAGCGGATGGCCGAAGACCCGCATCAGCAGCAGCTCGGGCGCGACCCCGCCATGCAGGAGCTTGTCGAGATGGGCAAAGGTCGGGTCCCAGCTGAAGGGATTGAGCACGGGAATCAGCGTCTTGAGAAAGCTGAAGGCGCCGGTGAACAGGGTCAGGGCCAAGAGCACGGCCCCCCCCTCCAGCACCCGTTCGCCGTCGAGGAACAGCCCGCGCAGGTCGTTGAAGAACCAGCGGATCGGCCGCTGCGGGCGCACCGTGGCCGCCATGACCAGGAAGCGCCAGACCACGACCAGCGTCAGGAAGGCCGGCATCAGCAGGCCGAAGAGCATCGACAGCGCCCGGAAGGTGCCGAGATCGAAATGGGCGCCGAGCCCCTCGGCGATCGCCGCCGTCACCGCCAGATGGGCCGCGATCAGGGCCAGCAGCAGGCCGTTGCGGCGCAGGATGCGCTGCGGCAGCGCCTCCGGCGCCAGGACGATGTCGCTCTGCATGCTCATGGCTGCCCCCGTGCAGTCGGTTCGCTCGTTGGCCGCCTGTCTAGCGCGCGAATATGGCCGGCTTGGGGCGGAGCGGGGCAAATCTCGTGATCGGTTTGCACCCCGCCGACTTGGCGCGCGCGGCCGGCTTGGCTATCACGGGGCATCGCGGCACAGCGCCTGTGCGGGGCTGCGCGCAATCGGGCGCTTTCCATTTGCCGCGCGCCGGGATAAGGCTCGGCCGCTCGAAGGGGTGAGGCTATGACCGACACGACCAGAACCGATTATTCCGACGCCGTCTCGTCGATCGAGGAGATCATCGAGGACGCGCGCAACGGCAAGATGTTCATCCTCGTCGATCACGAGGACCGCGAGAACGAGGGCGACCTGGTGATCCCGGCCCAGATGGCGACGCCGGCGGCGATCAACTTCATGGCCACCTACGGCCGCGGCCTGATCTGCCTGTCGCTGCCCGGCGAGCGCATCGACGCGCTCGGCCTGCCACTGATGAGCCCGAAGAACTCGTCGCGCCACGAGACCGCCTTCACCATGTCGATCGAGGCGCGCGAGGGCGTGACCACCGGCATCTCGGCCCATGACCGGGCGCGCACCGTCTCGGTCGCGATCGACCCGACCAAGGGGCCGCAGGACATCGCCACGCCGGGCCATGTCTTCCCGCTGCGCGCCCGCGAGGGCGGGGTGCTGGTCCGTGCCGGCCATACCGAGGCGGCGGTGGATGTCAGTCGGCTGGCCGGGCTCAACCCCTCGGGCGTGATCTGCGAGATCATGAACGAGGACGGCACCATGGCGCGGTTGCCCGACCTCGTCGCCTTCGCCCAAAAGCACGGGCTGAAGATCGGCACGATCTCGGATCTCATTGCCTATCGCCGGCGCCACGACAACCTGGTCAAGGTGACCAAGGAGAGCGTCATCCGGTCGGAATTCGGCGGCGAATGGGCACTGCGCGTCTTCACCGACGAGACCCACGGCGCCGAGCATATCGCGCTGATCAAGGGCGATCTCGGTGGCGACACCCCGGTGCTGGTGCGGATGCACACCCTCGACCCGTTCCTCGACGTCATCGGCATGGGCGGGCCGGGCCGGACCTCGGAATTCGCCCAGGCGATGAAGCTGATCGCCGCCGAGGGCCGCGGCGCGCTGGTGCTGCTGCGCGACATCCACATGAAGCTGGTGACCGAGGGCATGAGCTCGCCCCAGACCCTGCGCCAATACGGCGTCGGGGCGCAGATCCTCTCGGCGCTGGGCATCCACGAACTGGAACTGCTGACCAATTCGCCGACGCCCAAGGTCGTCGGGCTCGAGGCCTATGGCCTGTCGATCGTCGGCACCCGCAAGATCCCGCTGGAGTGAGCCAAATGGCCGGAAGCGAAACCCACTACACCCTGCCGCTGCCCAGCTTCGACAAGCCGGTCAAGCTGCTGATCGTCGTCGCGCCCTATTACAAGGACATCGCCGACGACCTGATCGCCGGCGCCCGCGCCGTGATCGAGGAGGCCGGCGGCAGCCACGAGACGATCGAGGTGCCCGGGGCGCTGGAAATCCCCCCGGCCATCGCCCTGGCCGAGCGGCTGTCGAACTATGACGGCTATGTCGCGCTGGGCTGCGTCATCCGCGGCGAGACCACCCATTACGAGACGGTGTGCAACGACAGCTCGCGCGGGCTGTCGCTGCTCGGGCTGCAGGGCGCCTGCATCGGCAACGGCATCCTGACGGTCGAGAACCGCGACCAGGCGGTGGTGCGCGCCGATCCCGGGGGCCAGAACAAGGGCGGCGGCGCGGCCGCGGCGGCGCTGCATCTCGTCGCGCTGGCGCGGCGCTGGTCCGGCCGCACCAAGGGCGTCGGCTTCAAGCCGGCGGGCGAACCGATCCAGATTGCCGGCGAAGGGCCGCAGAACGCATGACCACGACATCCGATACCCCGAACGCCGAGGGCGATGCCCCGAAGGGGCCGAAGCCCGACAAGCGGCAGATGAAATCGACCGCGCGGCTCTATGCCGTGCAGGCGCTGTTCCAGATGGAGGCCTCGGCCCAGACCGTCGAGGCGGTGGCGCGCGAGTTCGAGACCTTCCGCTTCGGCGCCACCTACGAGGGCGACGAGATGGCCGAGGGCGATCCGCGCCTGTTCCGCAAGCTCTTGGACCGCGCGGTCAACTGGCAGGCCAGCATCGACCAGATGACCGACCGGGCGCTGGTGGCGAAATGGCCGATCGCCCGGATCGATCCGACCCTGCGGGCGCTGTTCCGCGCCGCCGGGGCCGAGCTGCAGATCGGCGACACCCCGCCCAAGGTGGTGATCAACGAATATGTCGACATCGCCAAGGCCTTCTTCCCCGAGGGGCGCGAGCCGAAATTCGTCAATGCCGTGCTCGACCACATGGCGCGCGAGGCCCGGCCCGAGGCGTTCTGAGCCTCGGGAGAGGGCGGCCCGACCGGGCTGCGACGAGACGACCCGTGCAATACACGGCTCCGTGACCTAAGCTGATGGGAACGAAACGGAGAATCGCCATGCCGGAGCTTATTCGTCTCTATATCCGCCACGTCCTGATCGGCTGGGGCATCTCGGCGCTGTTCTGCGTCGGGCTGATCTGGTTCGACGTCGCCGGCCTGCGCCATCTGGTGCTCGAGACCCAGAGCGGCTGGATCGCGGCCTTCATGCTGTTCATCTCGAACGGGGTCGTCTTCGCCGGCGTCCAGTTCGGCATCGCGGTGATGCGCATGGCCGAGGATGACGACGGCCCCCGCGGCGGCCGTCGCCAGGAAACCCGCAGCCGTCCGGCGTTGCTGCGCGCCTTGGTACCGGTGCGCGTCGAGGCCGACGATCCGCGTCGCCAACACTGAGGCCCGGCGGGGCAATCCTGAAACAGATCTTGGCCGTTTCGGTCCGCTTGGCGGCTGAGTCGGCCATGTTTGCTGTGCGCCTTTCCGCCCGGCGCGCTATCTGGGCGGCAAAAGGAAGAGACGTTATTCGGTTCTGGCAGAGTTGACCGCTGCCGTCCTCAAGGCCGGCACGGCAGATGCTCGACCACCTGCACCACGTCGTCGAGCGTGATTTCGGGGTAATGCTCCCGCATCCCCGCCAGCATCACCTCGGGCGGCCATTCCGCCTCCATGCCCACCAGCGCGGCGGCCTCGCGCAGCGGCAGGTCGGTGACCCGCGTCACCACGACCACCGCGCGCTGCCCGGGCGCGTCCTCGCAGAGATAGGTCATCGGTCCCGGCACGATCCGGGCCTCGCGCCAGCGGATCGTGTGGGTCTTCTCCCCCGCGAGGATCGCGGGGAAGAGCCGGGCGACGACGGGCAGCGCCTGCATGGCGTCAGAAGAACGCCTGCAGGCCCGTCTGCGCCCGGCCGAGGATCAGGGCGTGGACGTCATGGGTGCCCTCGTAGGTGTTGACGGTCTCGAGGTTGACCATGTGGCGGATGACCTGGAACTCCTCGGAAATGCCGTTGCCGCCATGCATGTCGCGCGCCATCCGGGCGATATCCAGCGCCTTGCCGCAATTGTTGCGCTTGATGATCGAGATCATCTCGGGCGCCGCCTCGGCCGCGTCCATCAGCCGGCCGACCTGCAGCGCCGCCTGCAGGCCGAGGCTGATCTCGGTCATCATGTCGGCCAGCTTCTTCTGGAACAGCTGGGTCCCCGCCAGCGGCTTGTTGAACTGCTTGCGGTCGAGCCCGTATTGCCGCGCCGCGTGCCAGCAGAACTCGGCCGCGCCCATCGCGCCCCAGGCGATGCCGTAGCGGGCCCGGTTGAGGCAGCCGAACGGGCCCTTGAGGCCCTCGACGTAAGGCAGCAGCGCGTCCTCGCCGATCTCGACATCCTGCATCACGATCTCGCCGGTGATTGAGGCGCGCAGGGACAGCTTGCCGCCGATCTTCGGCGCGCTCAGCCCCTTCATGCCCTTTTCCAGCACGAAGCCGCGGATCTTGCCGCCATGGGCCTCGGACTTGGCCCAGACGACGAAGACATCGGCGATCGGCGCGTTCGAGATCCACATCTTCGAGCCGTTGAGGACGTAGCCGCCTTCGGTCTTCTTCGCCACGGTCTTCATCCCGGCGGGGTCCGAGCCGGCATCGGGTTCGGTCAGGCCGAAGCAGCCGATGAATTCGCCGCTTGCCAGCTTGGGCAGGTATTTCCGCCGCTGCTCCTCGCTGCCATAGGCATAGATCGGGTACATCACCAGCGAGGATTGCACCGACATCATGCTGCGATAGCCGCTGTCGACCCGCTCGATCTCGCGCGCCACCAACCCGTAGGTGACATAGCCGGCGCCGAGCCCGCCATAGGCCTCGGGAATGGTCGTGCCCAGCAGGCCCATCTCGCCCATCTCGCGGAAGATCGCCGGGTCGGTGCTCTCCTCGCGGAAGGCCTCGATGACGCGGGGCTGCAGCTTCTCCTGGGCATAGGCGCGGGCGGCGTCGCGCATCATGCGCTCGTCCTCGGTCAGCTGCGCGTCCAGTCGCAGCGCGTCCTCCCAGTCGAAACGGCCCAGGTCGGGGGCGTCCTTGGCTTTCAGGGTCGGGCGGTCGGTCATGGCATCCTCCATCGCGGCATGCGGAATTCGGCCCCGGGTATTGCATGAATCGGGCCGGGCTTCTATCGAAACCCGGTCCCCGGGTCATGAGGAAAGCTCATAATGTCCGTCGCCCGCCGCTACCTGCCATCGATCGCCGCCCTGACCGCGCTCGAGGCCGTCGACCGGCTTGGAACCGCCTCGGCCGCGGCCGAGGAACTGTCCCTGACCCAGGGCGCGATCAGCCGCCAGCTGCGCGCGCTGGAGGACCAACTCGGCCTGCAACTCATGATCCGCGAGCGCCAGCGGCTGCGGCTGACCCCGGCGGCGCAGGATTACGTGCGCGAGGTGCGCAAGGCGCTGGGCATCCTCTCGGCCGCCTCGCTGACGCTGAAGACCAATCCGTCGGGCGGCACGCTCAGCCTCGCCATCCTGCCCGCCTTCGGCATGCACTGGCTGGCGCCGCGGCTGGCCGGTTTCGCCCAGAGCCATCCCGAGGTGACGGTCAACCTCTCGACCCGCCTGCGGCCGTTCGATTTCGCCGCCACGCCCTTCGACGCGGCGATCCATTACGGCCGCAAGGACTGGCCCGGCGTCGACTACCTCAAGCTGATGGACGAGGACATCCTCGCCGTCGCCGCGCCGTCGCTGCTGCCCGAACCGCTCGAGCGGCCCGGGGAGGTGCTGCGCCTGCCGCTCTTGCAACTCGAAAGCCGCACCGGCGACTGGGGCCGCTGGCTGGCCCATCACGGCCTGCCGGGCCAGCGCCCGGGCGGGATGCTGTTCGACCAGTTCGCCACCATGACCCAGGGCGCGGTGCACGGCCTCGGCCTCGCCCTGCTGCCGCTGTTCCTGATCGAGCGCGAGCTGGCCGACGGCCGTCTCGTCCCGGCCTATGGCGGGCCGGTCAAGGCGCTGGGCAGCTATTACCTCGTCTGGCCCGCCGACCGGCCGGCGCGGCCGCCGCTGGCCTCGTTCCGGGCCTGGGCCGCGCAGCAAGCACAGGGACGTGACACTGGCCAAGTGACGGCTTGACCGGCCCGCCCCGGCGCCCCAGCATGGCGGCCGGGAGGACCGATCGTGAGCCAAATACCCGCATCCATCGACGCCGTGCAGGAATTGCTGGCCGGGCAGGACTATGTCTGCGGCCGGGCGCTGGCCACGGTGACGTTCCTGGCGCTGAAGCTCGGCCGGCCGCTTTTCCTCGAGGGCGAGGCCGGCGTCGGCAAGACCGAGATCGCCAAGGCGCTGGCCGCCGCGCTGGGCCGGCGCCTGATCCGGCTGCAATGCTACGAGGGGCTTGATGCCGCCTCGGCGGTCTACGAATGGAACTTCGCCGCCCAGATGATCGCCATCCGCACCGCCGAGGCCGGCGGCGGCGCCGACCGCGAGGTGCTGCAATCGGAACTGTTCTCCGAGGAGTTCTTGATCGAACGGCCGCTGTTGCAGGCGATGCGGCCGCAGGACGGCGGCCCGCCGGTGCTGCTGATCGACGAGCTCGACCGCACCGACGAACCCTTCGAGGCCTTCCTGCTCGAGGCCCTGTCGGATTTCCAGGTCACCATCCCGGAACTGGGCACCGTCAAGGCGCCCGCGCCGCCGATCGTCATCCTGACCTCGAACCGCACCCGCGAGGTCCACGACGCGCTCAAGCGCCGCTGCCTCTACCACTGGGTCGACTACCCGGATTTCGCGCGCGAGATGGAGATCCTCCACGCCCGCGCCCCCGAGGCGACCGAGACGCTCAGCCGTGAGGTCGTGGCCTTTGTCCAGAAGCTGCGCACCGAGGACCTGTTCAAGCGCCCCGGCGTCGCCGAGACCATCGACTGGGCCAAGTGCCTGCTCGCCCTCGACGTCATCGACCTGTCGCCGGAAGTCATCGCCGACACGCTCGGCGCGATCCTGAAATACCAGGACGACATCCAGCGCCTGCAGGGCTCCGAGGCCAAGCGCCTCCTCGACGAGGTCCGCAAGGACATCGCCGCGCAATGACCCGTTCCGCTTTCATCTTCACGAAAATATCCCGGGGGGGGCAGGGGGGCAGCGCCCCCCGCCGCCGTCCCCTCCGCCAGCCCTGACCGATGGCCCAGCTCCCCGCCCTCGACATCCCCGAGCACGGCAAGCTCGCCGACAACATCACCCATTTCGCCCGCGCCCTGCGCAAGGCCGGGCTGCCGATCGGGCCGGGCTCGGTGATCGACGCGATCCGCGCGGTCGAGGCGGCGGGCTTCACCGAGAAGGCGGATTTCTACTGGACGCTGCACGCCTGTTTCGTGCGCCGGCCCGAGCACCGACTGGTCTTCGCCCAGGTCTTCCGGCTCTACTGGCGCGACCCGCGCTATATCGAGCACATGATGGCGATGATGCTGCCGGCGGTGCGCGGCGCGCAGGAGGAGCGGGCGGCGCAGGCGGCCGAGAAGCGCGCCGCCGAGGCGCTGCTCGACGGCGTCGACCGCGAGATGCCGGGGCGGGAGCCGGGCGCCGAGGACGAGGCCCCGGTCGAGATCGACGCCTCGATGACGACCTCGGCCGAGGAACGGCTGCGGGCGCTGGATTTCGAGCAGATGTCGGCCGAGGAGATGGCGCAGGCGAAACGGATGATCGCCCGGCTGCGGCTGCCGGTGCGGCCTCTGAAATCGCGCAGAACGCAGGCCGACCGGCATGGGCGGTTGCCCGACTGGCGCGCCACCTTCCGCCAGGCGCTGCGCCAGGGCGGCGAGCTGCGCGACTTCTCGCGCAAGGCGCGGCGCGCGCGCTGGCCGAACCTGGTCGTGCTCTGCGACATCTCGGGTTCGATGTCGGCCTATTCCCGCGCCGTGCTGCATTTCCTGCACGCGGTCTCGAACCACAAGGGCGCCGGTTGGGCCCAGGTCCATGCCTTCACCTTCGGCACAAGGCTGACCAACATCACCCGCCAGCTGCGCGCGCGCGACGTCGACGCCGCGCTGGCCGCCGCCGGGGCCGAGGCGCGGGACTGGGAGGGCGGCACGCGGATCGGGTCGTCGCTGCACGAATTCAACCGCGACTGGTCGCGCCGGGTGATGTCGAACGCCGTGGTGCTGCTGATCACCGACGGGCTCGACCGCGACGAGGAGGGCATTCTCGGCCCCGAGATCGAGCGGCTGCACCTCTCGGCCCGGCGCCTGATCTGGATCAACCCGTTGCTGCGCTGGGACGGCTTCGCGCCCCGCGCCCGCGGCATCCGCACCATGCTGCCCCATGTCGACAGCTTCCGCGCCGGCCACAACATCGCCGCGCTCGAGGCGCTGGCCGAGGCGCTGTCGGATGCCGCCGACTCGGGCGAGAAGGCGCGGCTGATGGCGCTGCTCGAAACCGGCGCGGCGGCGGGCTAGCCGCGCGGACCGCCCCGGCCTGAGCCGTTCTGTCGCACCCGATA
The DNA here is from genome assembly GCF_042643245.1 of Acidimangrovimonas pyrenivorans. Classification (NCBI taxonomy): domain Bacteria; kingdom Pseudomonadati; phylum Pseudomonadota; class Alphaproteobacteria; order Rhodobacterales; family Paracoccaceae; genus Acidimangrovimonas; species Acidimangrovimonas pyrenivorans. Next base: position 1,344,941 of record NZ_JBHRSK010000004.1, on the reverse strand, counting down.
TGTTCATTCGGCGCCTTCGGTTTGACCCATGTCAAATTGCGGCCCGCGCGAGCGGCGTAGAAGGGAGGCATCGAACGGGCGCCCGCACGCGTCGGCAGGCAGAGACCCGGACGATCTCCCTGAACTCCGCTCACCTCCCTGGGCGGATTTCACCGCCCACCTCCCTGGGCGGACAGCATAAACGCCGTGAGACCTCCCTCTCACGGCGTTTTAATTTGCCCGCTGCCATCCCGCTTCCATCCCGCTGTCGTTCCGCGATCCGATTGCGCGGCTGCGCCGCATTCCTTCTGGCGCTGCGTGCGGTGCGGGGGGCGCTGCCCCTCCGTCGCCCAGGGGCGACTCCCCCCGGGATATTTCCGTTCAGGGGAAGGGGCGTTCGGCATCTTCCCTGTTGAATCGCTCCGGCCGGCGCCGCGGGCATTGGCGGGCGCAGCATCCGGATTATGTCCTGCGGGCGTGCCGCCATTGGTGGTGGCGCGGGGGCGCGGGCTGGCGCATAGTCGCCGTAAAGAGGAGGCCGTCATGAGTGAATACAGCCACGATCAAATCCCGGAAATCGCGCTCGACTGGCACCGGAACAGGCGCCGCGCGGCGCTGGCGACGGTGGTCGAGACCTGGGGCTCGGCGCCGCGTCCGGTGGGCAGCCAGCTGGCGATCTCGGGCGACGCGCAGATCATGGGCTCGGTCTCGGGCGGCTGTGTCGAGGGCGCGGTGGTCGAGGAGGCGCTGGAGACGCTGGAGGACGGCAAGCCGCGGCTGCTCACCTACGGCGTTTCAGACGACGAGGCCTTCGCCGTCGGCCTGGCCTGCGGCGGCACGATCAAGGTGCTGGTCGAGCCGGTGGGCACGGCGCTGCCCGAGGATATCCTCGCCGACCTGGTTTCGGTCCGGGCGACCCGCCATGCCGCGGCCTATCTGGTCAACCTCAGGACCTGGGAGCGGCGGCTGACCGACGGCCATGGCGACCCGCTGGAAGAGCCGATCCGGGCGCGGTTCCGGTCCGACAAGTCGGGCACCGAGGGCGACTGGTTCATCGCCATCCACAACCCGCCGCTGCGAATGGCGGTGGTCGGCGCCGTCCATATCGCCCAGCCGCTGCTGCAGATGGCGCGGCTGACCGGCTACGACCCCTACCTGATCGACCCGCGCGAGGCCTTCGGTGCCGCCGAACGCTTCCCCGGCGAGACCATCAGCCACGACTGGCCCGACGAGGCGCTGGCCGAGCACGGGCTCGACGCCCGCACCGCCGTCGTCACCCTGACCCACGATCCCAAGATCGACGACCCGGCGATCGTCGCGGCGCTGAATTCCGACGCCTTCTATCTCGGCTGCCTCGGCTCGACCCGGACCCATGCCAAGCGGGTCGACCGGCTCAAGGCGGCGGGGCTGAGCGCGGCGCAGATCGCGCGCATCCACGCCCCGGTCGGTCTCGACATCGGCGCCAAGAGCCCGGCCGAGATCGCCGTCGCGATCCTGGCCGAGATCACCGAAACCCTGCGCCGGGGCTAGGCGATGCGCTTCGGCCCGGTGCCGCTGGACCAGGCGGAGGGGGCAATCCTCGCCCATTCGCAGCCGCTCGACGGCCATCGGCTGCGCAAGGGGCGGGTGCTGACCTCGGAGGATATCGCCGCGCTGGCGGCGGCTGGGGTGGCGGAGCTGACCGTGGCGCGGCTCGATCCCGGCGACGTGGCCGAGGATGCCGCGGCCGCAAGGCTCGCCGCCGCGCTGGTGCCCGATCCGGCGGCGGCCGGGCTGACCCTGTCGGCGCCCTTCACCGGCCGGGTCAATGTCAACGCCGCCGTGCCGGGGCTGGTTGCCCCGGACGCCGCGGCGATCGGCGCGCTGAACCGGATCGACCCGGCGATCACGCTGGCGACGCTGGCGCCGCAGGCCCGGGTGACGCCTGGCATGCTGGTCGGCACGATCAAGATCATCTCCTATGCCGTGCCGGGCGCCCGCCTGGCCGAGGCGGAACAGGCCGCCCGCGCCGCCCTGCGCCTGCGCCGGGTGACGCGGCGCAGCGCCGGGCTGCTGCTGTCCGAGGTGCCGGGGCAGGCGCCGAAGCTCTCGGCCAAGGCGCGCCGGGTGACCGAGGGCCGGCTGGGCGCGCTGGGGATGGAACTGGCCGAGGTCGCCGTCACCCCGCACGAACCGGCCGCCATGGCCGAGGCCTTGGCGGCGCTGAAGGGCGAGGTGCTGCTGATCCTCACCGGCTCGGCGACCTCGGACGCCCATGACACCGGGCCCGAGGCGCTGCGCCGGGCCGGCGGCACCGTCACCCGTTTCGGCATGCCGGTCGATCCCGGCAACCTGCTGTTCCTCGGCGCTCTCGGCCCGCGCCCGGTCATCGGCCTGCCGGGCTGCGCCCGCTCGCCGGCGCTCAACGGGGCCGACTGGGTGCTCGAACGCATCGCCTGCGGCCTCGACCCCGGCGACGACGATATCGCCGCCATGGGCGTCGGCGGGTTGCTCAAGGAAATCCCCCAGCGGCCCCAGCCCCGGGAACGAGGCAAGAGCTAGGGGCTTTCTTTCTGCTCGGAAATATCCTCGGGGGTGAATTCGCGCCCCCAGGCGCGAAGAGGGGGCAGACGGCCCCTGCCGCCCCTGCCACCCTTGACGGCCGCGCCTTCCGGTCTAGGCCTAGGACCCTCAACCAGACGTGCGGCAGGCGGCGCAATTCCCTGTTTGCGAATGCGATTCCCCGTGCTTTACTCGCCCACGTTCACATTAGGGAGGATGCGATGGCGAAGGTCACGATGACGGTGAACGGCAAGACCGTTTCCGGCGAGGTCGAGGGGCGCACGCTGCTGGTGCAGTTCCTGCGCGAAGGGCTCGGGATGACCGGCACGCATGTCGGCTGCGATACCAGCCAATGCGGCGCCTGCGTGGTGCATGTGAACGGCGACGCGGTGAAGAGCTGCACCACCTTCGCGATGGATGTCGACGGCGCCGAGGTGACGACGATCGAGGGCATGGCCAATGCCGACGGCTCGCTCGGCGTGATCCAGCAGGCGTTCCAGGACCATCACGGGCTGCAATGCGGCTTCTGCACCCCGGGCATGGTGATGTCGGCGGCGGCGCTCTTGAAGGAGAACCCGAAGCCGACCGAGGCCGAGATCCGGCATTACCTCGAGGGCAATATCTGCCGCTGCACCGGCTACCACAACATCGTCAAGGCGATCATGGCGGCCTCCGGGCAAGACGTTTCGGCGATCGCCGCCGAGTGAGGAGCTCGGCGAGGAATTTCGTTTTCAAGTCATAGTCCTGCCGCGCATTGCGCAGGCGGGAAACCCAGGGAGGAGACTATGCCGAAAGACGGAGGCATCGGCGCCAGCACCAAGCGGCGCGAGGATCTGCGGTTCCTGAACGGCAAGGGCCGTTATACCGACGACATCAACCTGCGCGGCCAGGCCTATGCCTGGTTCGTCCGCAGCCCGGTGGCGCATGGCACGCTCAACAGCGTCGACACCGCGGCGGCGGCGGGCATGCCCGGCGTGCTGCGCGTCTTCACCGGCGCCGATTTCGAGGGCATCGGCGGGCTGCCCTGCGGCTGGCAGGTGACCGACAAGCACGGTAACCCGATGCTCGAGCCGGCCCACCCGGTGCTGGCCCAGGGCAAGGTGCGCCATGTCGGCGACCCGATCGCCGTGGTGGTGGCCGAGACCGAGGCCCAGGCGCGCGACGCCGCCGAGGCGGTCGCCTTCGACATCGACGAGCTGCCGGCGGTGATCGACATGAAGGCGGCGGTGCAGGACGGCGCGCCGCTGGTCCATGACGATATCGGCTCGAACCTGTGCTACGACTGGGGCTTCGTCGAGGAGAACAAGGCCGCGGTCGAGGAGGCCTTCGCCAAGGCAGATCACGTCACCACCCTCGAACTGGTCAACCAGCGGCTGGTGCCGAACGCGATGGAGCCGCGGGTGGCGGTGGGGGATTACGATCCCTGGACCGACCATCACACGCTCTACACCACCTCGCAGAACCCGCATGTGATCCGGCTCCTGATGGGCGCCTTCGTCCTCGGCATCCCCGAGCACAAGCTGCGTGTCGTCGCGCCGGATGTCGGCGGCGGCTTCGGCTCCAAGATCTTCCACTATGCCGAGGAAGCCTTCTGCACCTATGCCGCGAAACAGCTGGAACGGCCGGTGAAATGGACCGCGCAGCGGTCCGAGAGCTTCATCACCGACGCCCATGGCCGCGACCATGTCACCACGATCCAGCTGGCGCTGGACAAGGAGGGCCATTTCCAGGCCCTGCGCACCGACACCTACGCCAATATGGGCGCCTACCTGTCGACCTTCGCGCCCTCGGTCCCGACCTGGCTGCACGGCACGCTGATGGCGGGCAACTACAAGACGCCGCTGATCTACGTCAACGTCAAGGCGGTGTTCACCAACACCGTGCCCGTGGACGCCTATCGCGGCGCCGGCCGGCCCGAGGCGACCTTCCAGCTCGAACGTGTCATCGACAAGGCGGCGCGCGAGATGGGGATCGACCCGATCGAGATCCGTCGGCGCAACTTCATCCAGCCGGACGAGTTCCCTTACCAGACCCCGGTCGCGGTCGAATACGATACCGGCAACTACCAGGCGACGATGGACAAGCTGATCGAGATCGCCGACCTGTCGGGCTTCGAGAAACGGCTGGCGGAATCGAAGGCGCGCGGCAAGCTGCGCGGCCTCGGCGTCAACTGCTATATCGAGGCCTGCGGCATCGCGCCGTCGAACCTCGTCGGCCAGCTCGGCGCCCGGGCCGGGCTTTACGAGAGCGCGACGGTGCGGGTGAACGCCACCGGCTCGATCTCGGTCTTCACCGGCAGCCACAGCCACGGCCAGGGCCACGAGACCGCCTTCCCGCAGGTGGTGGCCGAGATGATCGGCATCGACGCTTCCCAGGTCGAGATCGTCCATGGCGACACCTCGAACACGCCGATGGGCATGGGCACCTACGGCTCGCGCTCGCTCGCCGTCGGCGGCTCGGCGCTGGTCAAGGCGACCAACAAGATCATCGACAAGGCCAAGAAGATCGCCGCCCACCTGCTCGAGGCCTCGGAGGCCGATATCGAGCTCAAGGACGGCAAGTTCTCGGTCGCCGGCACCGACAAGGAAGTCGACTGGGCCGGGGTGACGCTGGCGGCCTACGTGCCGCACAACTACCCGCTGGAAGAGCTCGAACCGGGACTCGAGGAGACGGCCTTCTACGACCCGTCGAACTTCACCTATCCCGCCGGCGCCTATGCCTGCGAGGTCGAGGTCGATCCCGACACCGGCAAGGTGACGATCGAGAGCTTCGCGGCGGCGGACGATTTCGGCAATATCGTCAACCCGATGATCGTCGACGGCCAGGTCCATGGCGGGCTTGGCCAGGGCATCGGCCAGGCCTTGCTGGAAGGTGCAGCCTATGACGAGAACGGCCAGCTGATCTCGGGCAGCTACATGGATTACGCCATGCCGCGCGCCTCCGACGTGCCGTTCTACAAGGTCGATCACAGCTGTGCCACGCCCTGCACCCACAACCCGCTGGGGGTGAAGGGCTGCGGCGAGGCCGGCGCCATCGGCAGCCCGCCGGCGGTGGTCAATGCCGTCGTCGACGCGCTGGCCCGGGCCGGGCACGACATCACCCATATCGACATGCCGCTCAGCCCGTCGCGGGTCTGGGCAGCGATGCAGCAGTAAGGAGGGACGCTCATGTACGCGTTCGAATTCAAGCGGCCGAGCACGGTGGCCGAGGCGGTCGAGGCGCTGGGGGCCGAGGAAGCCCAGGCGCTGGGCGGCGGCCAGACCCTGATCCCGACGCTGAAGCAGCGGCTGGCGGCGCCGGCGCTGCTGGTCAGCCTCAACGGCATCGACGAGATCAAGGGCGTGCGCGTCGAGGGCGGCGCGGTCTGCGTCGGCGGCGGCACCCCGCACGCGGTGGCGGCGCGCGAGGCAGCGGCGAGCTTCCCGGCGCTGGCGGCGCTGGCGGGCAATATCGGCGACCCGGCGGTGCGCAACCGCGGCACCGTCGGCGGCAGCCTGGCCAACAATGACCCGTCGGCCGATTACCCGGCGGCGGCGCTGGCGACCGGGGCGACCATCGTCACCAACACGCGCGAGATTGCGGCCGACGATTTCTTCGACGGCATGTTCACCACCGCGCTGGCGGAAGGCGAGATCATCACCGAGGTCCGCTTCCCGATCCCGCAGGCGGCGAATTACCAGAAGTTCGAACAGCCGGCCTCGCGCTTCGCCCTCACCGGGGTGTTCGTGGCGAAATATCCTGACGGGGTGCGGGTGGCGGTGACCGGCGCCTCGGGCGACGGTGTCTTCCGCTGGTCCGAGGCCGAGGCGGCGCTGTCGTCGGATTTCTCGGCCGGGGCGGTGTCGGGGCTGAGCGTCGATGCCGACGGCATGATCGCCGACCTGCACGGCTCGGCCGCCTACCGGGCGCACCTGGTCAAGGTGCTGACCGGCCGCGCGGTGACCGCCGCCGGCTGAGCCACTGGTCAGTGTGAAACAGAGGAGCCCCTGCCGCTGGCGGGGGCTCTTAGCGTTTGGGGCTGCTGGCTGAGCCCCGCTGCCAGGCACGACATGAGCGGGGTGAGCGCCTGCCCGTGGGGTGGCGGTCGCAACAGCCGAACGGCGCGCTTTATGTCAGCCAAGCCCTCCGCAATACGAGCGATGCGCGCGGTTCCAAAGCGCCAGCCCGCCGGGACGGGCAGACGCTCGCCCTGCGCGGTTCCCGCGCGCACCGGGCGAAGTTGCGCCTGGCTCCCGGGTCCGTTCCCTCTCGCTTCGGAGTGGGGCAAATTCTCTCGCCCAAAGCAAGACGCCCTCCCGCAAGGGGAGGGCGCCTGAATTCCGTCGCTGTCGGTCGGCCTAGCGCGGGCCGATCATCATCACCATCTGGCGGCCTTCCAGCTTGGGCATGTTCTCGACCTTGCCCAGCTCGGCCACGTCCTCGGCGACGCGCTTGAGCAGGTCCATGCCCAGCTGCTGGTGCGCCATCTCGCGGCCGCGGAAGCGCAGCGTCACCTTGACCTTGTCGCCGGCCTCGAGGAAGCGGACCACGTTGCGCATCTTGACGTCGTAGTCGTGGACATCGGTCCCGGGCCGGAACTTGACCTCCTTGACCTCGATCGTCTTCTGCTTCTTGCGCGCCTCGGCCTCGCGCTTCTGCTGTTCGTACTTGAACTTGCCGAAATCCATGATTTTGCAGACCGGCGGCGTCGCGTTGGGCGAGATCTCGACCAGGTCGAGACCGGCATCCTCGGCCAGGCCCAGCGCCCGCGCGGGCGGCATCACGCCAAGGTTTTCGCCTTCGGCACCGATCAGGCGAATCTCGGGCGCACGGATTCGTCCGTTCACGCGGGGTCCGGTGTCGCGGGTCGGCGGGGCGTTGTGGGGTCTGCGAGCTATGGTGAAGTTCCTTCTGTCATCTGATCAATGCGCGGCAAAATAGCTTTGGCCTGCAGCTCTTTCAACCGGATTCGCGGCTGCCGGGGCGCAAAGCGGGCCCGGCGGGGCGCAGGCGCGGGATTGTGATCCGGCGCCGACCGGTCCGGCCGCGAGGCCCGATCAGATGCCGTCGCCGACGAAAGCCTTCTCGACGACATATTCCTTGGGATCGCTGTTGGCGCCCTCGCGCAGGCCGAAGCCCTCCAGCACCGCCTTGACGTCGTGGTTGAAGGCGAGCGAGCCGCAGACCATCGCCCGGTCGTGCTCCTGCTCCATCGGCGCGATGCCGAGGTCCTGAAACACCTTGCCCGAGGTCAGGTTGTCGGTGATCCGGCCCATCTGTGCACTCTCTTCCCGGGTCGTGGTCGGGTAATAGCGCAGCTTGTCGCCGACGAACTCGCCGATCAACGGGTCGTCCCTGAGGCTTTCGACCAGCTGGCGGCCGTATTCCAGCTCGGCCGCGGTCCGGCAGGTATGCATCATCACCACCTGCTCGTATTTCTCGTAGGTCTCCGGGTCGCGCATCAGCGAGGCGAAGGGGGCGATGCCGGTGCCGGTGGCCAGAAACCACAGCCGCTTGCCCGGCAAGAGCGCGTCCAGCACCAGCGTGCCGACCGGCTTGGGCCGCAGGATGATCTGCTCGCCGGCCTGGATATGCTGCAGCTTCGAGGTCAGCGGCCCGTCCGGCACCTTGATCGAGTAGAACTCGAGCTCCTCGTCCCAGCTCGGCGAGGCGATCGAATAGGCGCGCAGGAGCGGCTTGCCGTTGTCGCCCATCAGCCCGATCATGACGAATTCGCCCGAGCGGAAGCGAAGCGATTTCGGCCGGGTCACGCGGAACGAGAACAGCCGGTCGGTCCAGTGCGTGACCTCGGTCACGGTCTGGGCATCGGGCAGGGTCTTGACGGGGGTGGCGGGCGTGTCGGTCACGGTAATCTGTTCGGTCATCTGCTGCGGAATGCCTCTTCTCTACTTGCTGTTGACGGGCGGGGAAAGCCCCGGATTACGCCCGCAGCCGCGACCTATAGTCGTGGGCGCGCCAGTCGGCGCGGAAACGCCATTGCTCCTCGGGCTGGCGGGCGGCGATCTCGTCGGGGATCTCGACCTCGTCGAAACCGGCGCGGCGGGCCATGGCGTATTGATCGGCGATCAGCGGCCCGGCGGCGCGCAACCGGCCGGCATAGCCCGCCAGCCGCAGCCGCCGGCCGAGGGTGAAGCCGCGGCCGTCGGCATAGGCGGCGAAGCGGACCACGATCAGCGCGAGCCCGTGCAGCCGCCCGGCCAGCGCCGCCGGGTCGGCCTCGGCCGCCAGCGCCACGGCACGGGCCTCGGGCCGGTCGGCCAGCGCGGCGAGGGGACTGATCTCGCCCTGCCAGTCGTCCGCGGCAAAGCCGCTGTCGGTGACGATCACGCTCATGCCGCGTCCTCCGTCTTGTCGCCATCGGTGCCGGCGGTTTCCTCTGCCTGCGGCAGCGGCCCGCGCACGACGCGGCCGCCCGCGAAATGGATGCCGCATTCCTCCTTGTCGCGGCCGCGCCAGCGCCCGGCGCGCGGGTCCTCGCCCGGCTTGACCGGGGTGGTGCAGGGGGCGCAGCCGATCGACGGGTAGCCCCTGGCGACCAGCGGGTGGCGCGGCAGGCGGTTGTTGACCATGTATTCGGCGATGTCCTCCCGCCGCCAATGGGCCAGCGGGTTGACCTTGATCCGCCCGGCCTCGTCGGCCTCGAAGAAGTCGAGCGTCGCCCGGCTGGTGCCCTGGAACCGCTTGCGGCCGGTGATCCAGGCGTCGAAATCGCCCAGCGCCCGCTCCAGCGGCGCGGTCTTGCGCAGGGCGCAGCAGCCGTCGGGATCGGAGCGGTAGAGCAGGTTCTCGGCATCGCGCGCCAGCACCTGCGCCGGATCGGGGCGGATGCGGCGGACATCGGTCAGACCGAGGGTTTCGGCGACCCGGGTCTGGTAGAACAGGGTCTCGGCGAACAGCATCCGCGTGTCGATGAACAGCACCGGCGTGTCCGGTGCGACGGCCGAGAGCAGGTGCAGCAGCACCACCGATTCGGCGCCGAAGCTGGAGACCAGCGCCAGACGCCCGACCAGGGGGTCCTCGAGCGCGTGGTGCAGCACCGCCGTGGCGGCATGGTGGCGGTAGCGGTCGTTGAGCGCCGCCACCCGTTCTTCGACCGGGGTGAGGGGGGCTTCAAGCGGCATCGCGGGTCCTTTCGGCGGGATAGAGCGCGGATTTGAACGGCGCCGGGCCGAGGCGGCGGAAGGCGGCGATGAAGCTCTCCCCGGGCCCGTCGCGCAGGTCGAGATAGGCCCGGATCAGCCGCTCGATGGCGGGCACGATCTGGTCGTAGGCGAAGCCGGGCCCGGCCCGCTCGCCGATCGCGGCGGTCTCGGAGGCGTCGCCGCCCAGCGTGATCTGGTAGTTCTCGACCCCGGCACGGTCGAGGCCGAGGATGCCGATATGGCCGACATGGTGGTGGCCGCAGGCGTTGATGCAGCCCGAGATCTTGATCTGCATCGGCCCGATCTCATGCTCGAGGTCGAGTTCCTCGAACCGCGTGGCGATGGCCTGGGCGACCGGGATCGAGCGCGCCGTGGCCAGGGCGCAGTAATCCATCCCGGGGCAGGCGATGATGTCGGAGACGAGGCCGATATTCGCCGTTGCCAGCCCGGCCTGTTTCAGCGCCGCATGTACCGCCGGCAGGTCGCCGCGATGGACATGGGGCAGGACGACGTTCTGCGCGTGACTGACGCGCAGTTCGTCATGGCCGTAGCGTTCGGCCAGGTCGGCCATCACCCGCATCTGGGCCGAACTCGCGTCGCCCGGGGTCGCGCCCGGTTTCTTCAGGCTGATCTGGACGATGGCGTAATCCGGGTGGCGATGGGCCGAGAGGTTGGTGTCGGCCCAGGAACGGAAGACCGGATCGGCGGCATAGGCGGCGTCATGGGCCTCGACCGGTGCCGATTTGAACTGCGGCGGCAGGAAATGCTCGGCGATCTCGGCCAGCAGCGCCCGGTCGGCGCCGCCATAGCTGTCGCGCAGCTCGGCGAAACGGTCCTCGATCTGCGCGATCAGCGCCGCCTCGCCCTGCTCGCGGAGGGTGATCTTGATCCGCGCCTTGTACTTGTTGTCGCGCCGTCCGGCCATGTTGTAGACGCTCAGCACCGCCTCGACATAGGGCAGAAGGTCGGCCAGCGGCAGGAACTCGCGGGTGACGAGGCCGAGCAGCGGCGTCCGGCCCAGCCCGCCGCCGACGAAGACGCGGACGCCCAGCGCGCCGGCCGCGTTGCGCACCATCTGCAGGCCGATGTCATGGGCGCGGATCACCGCGCGGTCGGCCTCGGTGCCGATGACGGCCAGCTTGAACTTGCGCGGCAGGTACTGGAATTCGGGATGATCGGTCGACCATTGCCGCAAGAGCTCGGCCACCGGGCGCGGGTCGAAGACCTCGCCCGCCGCGGCGCCGGCGAAATGGTCGGCGGTGACGTTGCGCACCGTGTTGCCCGAGGTCTGGATCGCGTGCATGCCGACATCGGCCAGCGCGTCGAGCATGTCCGGCACGTCGGCCAGCCGGGGCCAGTTGTACTGGATGTTCTGCCGGGTGGTGAAATGGCCGTAGCCCTTGTCCCAGCGGTCGGCGATCATCGCCAGCTGGCGCATCTGGCGGCTGTTCAGCGTGCCGTAGGGGATGGCGACGCGCAGCATGTAGGCGTGGAGCTGCAGGTAGAGCCCGTTCATCAGCCGCAGCGGCTTGAACTCGTCCTCGGTCAGGCTGCCGTCGATCCGGCGGCCGACCTGCTGGCGGAACTGGGCCACCCGCTCACGCACGAGAGCCTCGTCGAAGTCGTTGTATTCATACATTCTTCAGCTCCACTTGCTTGCCGTGGGCATAGTTGGACGGGCCCTGCGCGCGGAAGCCTTCGCGGAAATGCACCGGCTCGGGACCGTCGGCTCCCGGGCGGGCCTCGGCGAGGTAGACGCCGACGACCTGGTGGTGCCGGGCCTGGGCGTCGAGCAGCCGCAATTGCGCGACGGCCTCGTCCTCGATCAGCTCGGCCTCGCGGTGCAGCCGGGTCCAGCGCCCGTCCTCGGTGAAATAGACCACGTCGCCCTCGAGCAGGGCGTTGGCGGTGACGACCTTGGGGGTGAAGCGTTTGCTCATGCGCTTTTCTCCTCGGGTTCGGCCCGGGCCGCCGCGCCGCGCGGGGCAAGGCCGTAAAGCAGCACCGCCGGGCCGCCGACGCCTTCGAGCGCGGCGGGCAGGGCGGCAAGGGTGGTGGGGCGGATGCGCTGGTCGGGGCGCGAGGCGTTCTCGACCACGCTGACCGGCGTCTCGCCGCCGGCGCCGTGCATCAGCAGGCGGCCCTGCAGGAAGCGCGCCGCCCGCTTGCCCATGTAGATGGCGGCGACGGCGCCCGGCTCGGCCAGCCCGCGCCAGTCCTGCTCGGCGAAGCCGGCGACGTCGTGGCCGGTCAGCAGCCGCACGCCGGTATTGCGCCCGCGCGCCGTCAGCCCCTGGCCGAGCGCGGCGGCGGCGGCCGAGGCGGCGGTCAGGCCGGGGGTAATGGCCCAGTCGATGCCGTTGGCGTCGAGCGCCTCGACCTCCTCGTCGAGCCGGCCGTAGACGCCCGGATCGCCGGATTTCAGCCGCACCACCCGGGCGCCGGCCCGGGCATGCTGGACCAGCAGCGCGTTGATCTCCTCTTGCGGCACCGAGGGGCCGAAGCCCTGCTTGCCGGCGGCGATCCTGCGCGCCCGGCGCGGGATCAGCGCTAGGATCTCGGCCGAGATCAGCCGGTCGTGGACCACGACCTCGGCCTCGGCCAGCAGCCGCCGCGCCTTCAGCGTCAGAAGTTCCGGATCGCCCGGCCCGGCGCCGACGAGGTCGACCCGGCCGGCCCCGGCTTCCCCCGCGCGCAGCCAGCGCCGGTCGAGGGGCAGCGCGGCGGCGCCGCCACCGGCCAGCCGTGCCGCCATGCCGGCGCCGCCGCGGATCATCCGCGCGCAGAGGCGGCGAAGCGGCGAAGCGGGGAAGATCGAAGCGTGGGTCATGGCGGCCTCCGGGAGTGGTGTCTTGCCTCAAAGGTAGAATATTATCCCGCTTTGGCGCCATATACCCTTGCAAATAAGGAAGTTTGTTCCGACACTGTCCTGAGGCGAAACCCGATTTCCCAAATTCCACGGGAGGAGCGAATGGCGGCCCGACTAGACGATCTCGACCGGAAAATCCTTGCCGAGCTGCAGGCCGACGCCTCGCAATCGCTCGACGAGATCGCCCGCAAGGTGGGCTCGTCCAAGACCCCGGTCTGGAACCGGATTCGGAAACTGCGCGAGGCCGGGGTGATCACCCGCCAGACCGTGATCCTCGATCCCGAGGCGCTCGGGCTCGAGGCCTGCTTCTTCGTCCTGATCCGCACCTCCGAGCACGAGGCGGAGTGGCAGCAACGCTTCCTGACCACCCTGCGGGCCCGGCCCGAGGTGCTCGAGGCGCACCGGCTGGCGGGCGATATCGACTACATCCTCAAGGTCCGGGTCGCCAATGCCCGCGCCTATGACGCCTTCTACCAGGCGCTGATCTCGGAGGTGCGGATCTACAACGTCACCGCGCTGCTCTCGATGGAAGAGATCAAGTCGACGACGATCCTGCCGGTCTGAGCCTCTGCCGCCGCCGGCCCCTTGCCATTCCGGCCGCACTCGGCTTGGCTGGCCCCCAGGAAACGCCATGGAAACCATCAGCCAGTCCCCGACCGAGCCGAAATTCGTCCAGAACCCCTATGCCTTCTACGAACGGGCGCGGGAGCTGGGGCGCATCGTCCGGTGGCAGGAGTACGGGCTGCCCTGCGCGCTCTCCTACGCCGCCGTCAACGCCATCCTGCGCGACCGCCGCTTCGGCCGCGAGCCACTGCCGGAAAACCGGCCGCTCCCGCCCGAACATCTCGCCCCGTTCTACGCCATCGACGACCACTCGATGCTGGAACTGGAGCCGCCGCGCCACACAAGGCTGCGCGGCCTCGTGCTGCGCGCCTTCACCTCGCGCCGCATCGCCGCCATGGCGCCCGAGATCGCCGCCCTCAGCCACCAGCTGATCGACGCGCTGCCCGCCGGCGGCGCCGACCTGCTGCCGGCCTTCGCCCAGCGGCTGCCCGTCATTGTCATCGCCCGGATGCTGGGGGTGCCCGAGGAGCGGTCGGACGACCTGCTGCGCTGGTCGAACGCGATGGTGGCGATGTATCAGGCCCGGCGCGACGCCCGGGTCGAGGCGGCGGCGGTGGCCGCGGCGCAGGAGTTCTCGGCCTTCCTGCGCGGCTATGTCGAGGAGCGGCGCAGCCGTCCGGCCGACGACCTCATCACCCATCTCATCGCCGCCGAGGAGGCCGGCGAGCATCTGTCGACCGACGAGTTGATCGCGACCTGCATCCTGCTGCTGAATGCCGGTCACGAGGCGACGGTGCACACGCTGGGCAACGCGATCAAGGCGCTGGCCCGGCACAAGCCGCGCGCCGCGGCGCTGGCGCCCGAGCGGATCGAGGCGACGGTCGAGGAGGCGCTGCGCTTCGACCCGCCGCTGCACCTCTTCATGCGCCACGTCTACGAGGATGTCGAGGTCATGGGCCACGGGTTCCGTCGCGGCGACCGGGTCGCCTGCCTGCTGGCCGCCGCCAATCGCGATCCCTCGGCCTATGACGCCCCGGCGCGGTTCAACCCGGCCCGGCCGTGCAAGCCGCATCTGTCCTTCGGCGCCGGCGTCCATTTCTGCCTCGGCGCGCCGCTGGCCCGGCTCGAACTGCAGACCGCCCTGCCGATCCTCTTCGACCGGCTGCCCGGCCTGACGATCGCCGGCCGGCCGCGCTATGCCGACCTCTACCATTTCCACGGCCTCGAGGCGCTGCCGGCCCGCTGGGACTGAAAGCGCCGCCGGCGGCGCTTTGCTGCGGCATTCGCGCTCTTCGCTGACAGCCCGGCACGCCCGCCGCCGGCAGGCCTGCCTTTCGCAGACGCTCTCGCCGTTTGTCGATGTCCCGACGATGCGCGACGGGGCCGGCCGGATGCTCTCCCCGCCGGCCGGGCACGTCCAAATAGACCGAGTGGACAATGTGTGCTATTGCTCGGGACTGTTATTCCTACGGCGCCATTGATTCGCGGCGCTGCATATATTGACGATATATTCCATTTCTGGAGCCTAGCCATGGGATCGATTTTGGTCAGTGGTGGTGCGGGTTTTGTTGGATCATTCTTGTGCGAAGCTCTCTTGGACAGGGGGGAGCATGTCGTTTGCCTGGACAATCTTCAGACGGGCTCGCTTGGAAACATCCTTCATCTCGTACCCAATGAACGGTTTCTGTTTTCGGCGCAGGATGTCGAGCTGCCGCTGAGTGCCTTCAACGATATCGAACAGATTTACAATCTCGCCTGTCCCGCCAGTCCGGTTCACTACCAGAACGATCCGATCCGAACCCTGCGGACGAACGTCATCGGCGCAATCAACATCCTCGAACTGGCCCGCCGCACCGGGGCGCGGGTGCTTCAGGCCTCGACCTCCGAGGTCTACGGCGATCCCGAGATCCATCCGCAGAGCGAGGGCTACAGGGGCTCGGTGACCTCCTTCGGGCCGCGCGCCTGCTATGACGAGGGCAAACGGGCGGCGGAAACGCTGTTCCACGACTACTGCAAGATGTACGACGTCGATATCCGCATCGCCCGGATCTTCAACACCTACGGTCCCAACATGGCGGGCTCCGATGGCCGGGTGGTATCGAACTTCATCATGCAGGCGCTGTCGGGCCAGCCGATAACGATCTACGGCGAAGGCAAGCAGACCCGGTCGTTCTGCTACGTGACCGATCTCGTCGAAGGGCTGATCCGGCTGATGAATGCCGGTCCCCACATGCGGCAACCCTGCAATCTCGGCAATCCGACCGAAACCACAATCCGCGAGCTGGCCGAGCACGTGATCGAGGCCACGGGCAGCAGCAGCGAGCTGCAGTTCCTGCCGCTGCCCCAGGACGATCCGATCCGGCGCCGGCCCGATATCTCGTTGGCGTTCAAGAATCTCGGCTGGCAACCGACGACCCATTTGCCGGAGGGGCTGGCGCGGACGGTCGAGTATTTCGAAAGCCACCAGCAACAGCGGCCGCGGGCGATGACGCAGCCGTCGCGGGGCGGGCCGATCGTCGGGCGGCTGTTCACGGATTCGCTTCACGTCGCCGCCGGAGAGCAGCAGATGCGCCGGCTGCATCCGGACAGCGCCCAGTTGCGGAGCAACGGCCGCAAGCCGAACGGGCACGCGGGCAAGGATGCGGATTCCGACCGCATCGGGTTCAACAGTAACTGACTGTCGGGAACGTCATGGCCACCACGCATCCCTTTCTGCATCGCACCCGGCGGCTTGCCGCGCGGTCGATTCATCTCGGCCGCCGCGCCTGGCAGGAGCTGAGCACCCCGTCCGAGGTCGAAGAGCTGATCGCCTCCCTGCCCAGGGTCGAGAGCGCCGCGCCGGGGCTTGCCGACAAGGTCGTGCTGATCACCGGGGCGACCCAGGGCGTCGGGCTGGTCGTCGCGCGCCGCTTCGGCGCGCTCGGCGCGCGTCTGGTCGTCAACGGGCGCCGCGGCGAGGCGGTGCAGGACACC
Source organism: Acidimangrovimonas pyrenivorans (assembly GCF_042643245.1). Classification (NCBI taxonomy): domain Bacteria; kingdom Pseudomonadati; phylum Pseudomonadota; class Alphaproteobacteria; order Rhodobacterales; family Paracoccaceae; genus Acidimangrovimonas; species Acidimangrovimonas pyrenivorans. The sequence continues at coordinate 1,328,873 of NZ_JBHRSK010000004.1, read as the reverse complement.
GTGCGCAAGCTGCGGGCCGAGGGCCTCAGCGTCGAGGGGGTGGTGGCCGATGTCGCCACGCCCGAGGGCATCCGGCAGCTGTTCGACGCCGCGGAGACCGCCTATGGCACCTTCGACATCCTGATCAACAATGCCGCCATCGCCGGCCCCTACCGGCCGTATTGGCAGGCCGCGCCCGAGGAACTGGACGAGACGGTCCGCATCAACCTGACCGGGCCGATGATCGCGACCGCCGAGGCGGTGCGCTGGCTGATCGAGCACGAGAAGCCGGGCCGCGTGCTCAACATCTCGAGCATCGCGACCGAGGGTGCCTATCCCAAGATGGTCCCTTACAGCACCTCCAAGGCGGGGCTCGAGGCGCTGACCCGCCACATCGCCTCGGACCTGCCGGATGCGCGCGTGGTGGTGACCGCGCTGGTTCTTCCCAGTGTCCGGACCGAGCGCAAGGCGGCGAGCGACTGGGCCTCGGCCGAGCTGCTGCCCTCTGCCGAGATCCTGCTGCCCGCCTTCGAGTATTGCGCGACCGGCCCGGGTCACCTGCTGCATGGCCGGACCCTCTCGGCGGAACGCTTCAACGCCGATCCGGAGGGCGAGGCCCAGCTTGCCGGCGTCGCCGCGACGCGGCAGGCGATCCTCTATCCCGAGCTCAACATAAAGGGCGAATTCGTGCCGCGCGATCCCGGGCGCATCGCGCTGCTCGACCGGGCCGAAAACCAGTTCGGACCTTCGCCGAAGGTGCTGGAGGCGGTGCGCGACAGCCTGGTCACGCACCCGCCCAGCTACTACCCCGAGGAACGCTACACCGCGCTGCGCAAGGCGCTGTCGCAGGAGCACGATCTGCCGGATGATTTCTTCGCCTTCGGGCCCGGCTCCTGGGAACTCATCGCCCGCGTCGTGCAGGTCTTTGCCAAGCCGGGCGAGGAGATCGTTTCGAGCGGGCCGGGCTGGTTCGGCTTCAACCTGACCTGCCAGCGCAACGGCATCGCGCAGAAGCTGGTCCCGTTCGATCGGGGCGGCAGCGGCAACCGGGCCTCCCACAACCTGACCGCCATGCGCGAGGCGATCACGGCGCGGACGCGGCTGGTCTATCTCATCAGCCCGAGCAACCCGGAAGGCGTCACGCTGCAACAGGCGGAGGTGCGCGAGTTTCTTGCCGACCTGCCGCCCGATCTGCCGGTGATGATCGACGAGGCCTATGCCGAATATGCCGACGATCCCGCCATGGTCGACGTGCCCGGCCTGGTGCGCGAGGGGACGCATGCGATCATCGGGCTGCGCACCTTTTCGAAGTTCTACGCGATGGCGGGGCTGCGGGTCGGCTATGCCTACGCCCAGCCGAAGCTGCTCGACCTGATCCGGCGCTCGGAACAGATCTTCACCCTGACCCACACCGCCGAGGTCGCCGCCATCGCCGCGCTGGGTGACGCGCAGCACCGTCAGCTCGTGTTCGACGGCGCCCGCGAGAACCGCGCCGAGATGCAGAGGCGGCTGAGCGAGATCGGGATCCGGCACATCCCGTCGAACGCGCCCTACATCTTCGCCGAGGCGCCGAGCGATTTCGACCGCATGGTGAAGGAGCTTGCCGAGGAGGGGATCGTCATCGCGCCCTACAAGTTCGATGACGGCCGCATGGTGATGCTGCCCGTCGGCACCGCGCCCCAGTCCGAGAAGATCCTCGAGGCCCTCGGCCGGTTTCGATGAGCCGTGCCGTGACATATCGTCGGCTGCTGGGTGGCGGTAGCCTTGTCACGTTGGGGAACGTCACCGCGACGGGGCTGGGGCTGCTCTTGCTCCTGTTGCTCGGGCGCAGTCTCGAGCCGGCCGAACTGGCCATCGTCATGGGGGTGATCGCCGTGATCGACGGCGGCCAGATGTTTCTCGATGCGTCGGTCAATACCGGGATGGTCAATCTCGCCGCGCGGCGCGGCACCACCGGCGCGCCCAGCCCCGACCTGTTGCGGGCGGGGCTGTGGTCGAAGCTGATCGCGGGATTGATCTACGCCGTGATCGCCGCGCTGGCCGCGCGGCCAATGTCGATCGCGATGGTCGGCGACGCGTCCATAGCGCCGCTGATCGCTGTCGCGGGAGGCGCGGCCCTGGTCGCGGGGATGCAGGGCTTCATCCTGGCGCTGCTGACCGCGCATGAGGCCTTTGGCCGTATCGCGCTGGTCTCGACATGGAAGAACGCGATCCGGATCCTCGTCGTGCTGCCCTTCCTGCTGCGGCCCGAGCCGGACCCGTGGACGGCGGCCCTGGCCATCTGCGGGGCGACCGTGGTGACCTTCCTTTTCAGCGTCCGGATGGTGTCGTGGTCCTTCCTGCGCGATGCCGCGCCATTGCGAGAGGGGCTTGCCGCGCTGTTGCGGGTGAACCGCTGGATGGCGCTGGCCGCGCTCGCCATGCTCGGCGGCCGGCTCGACCTCTGGCTCGTCGGCTGGCTCGGCGGTGCCGGGCAGGCCGGCCATTTCGCCGTCGCGGCGCAGCTCTGCGTCGGCGTCGGCGTCGTCACCCAGGCGCTGGTCACCACGCTGCTGCCGACGATCTCGCGCTTCGAGAATGCCGGGCAAGTCCGCGAATTCATGGTCAAGGGATCGCGGGTGCTGCTGCCGGTGCTGCTCCTGCCGCTCGCGGCCTGGCTGCTGGCCGAGCCCGCGATGGTGCTGTTCGTCGGCCCGGGCTACGCGGACTCGGCGCCGATCTTCGTGGTCCTGCTGACCGCCTCCGTGATGACGCTTGTCGGCGCCCCGCTGATGCTCGTGCTGCTGACCCTCGGCGAGGCGCGAATCCTGGCTCTTGGCGCGATGATGCAGATGGGGCTCCGGGTCGCCTTCGCGATCCCGCTGGTGGCCAGCGCGGGCGGCGTCGGCATGGCGGTCGCCGACGTGCTGTCGCGGCTGATCGCCATGGCCGCGATCGGCGTCTTCGTCTGGCGCGCGTTGCGGCGCGGATGGAATGGCGCGGGCGCCGTCTCCGCCGGCGGCGAGGCCGTCGGCCAGGCCGGTTCGGCGTGAGCAGGGAGGAGAGCAGGATGGACAGCCCGCTTGATCTTGCACCCGCGCCGCAGTCCCGGCAGGCACCGCAGAGGCCGATGACCGCCGCCGGCAATCGCGGCAGCCTGCGCCCGGCGGTGGAGGTGGCCGAGACGGCTGCGCAGGCCGCCCGGCTGGTCGCCGAGTGGCAGGATCTGGCTGGCCGCGCGGCCGAGCCCAACCCTTTCTACGAGCCCTGGTGCCTGTTGCCGGCGCTGGAACTCTTCGCCGGCCAGGAGCGGATACGGGTCGTCTTCGTTCGCGACACGGCAAGCCATGGCGGCGATCTGATCGGCGTCTTTCCGTTGGTGCTGCGACAGCGGTTCTACGGGCTGCCGCTTGCGACCCTTGCCGCCTGGCGCCATCCGCAGATGTTCCTGGCGGCGCCGCTTGTCGATGCCGGCCGGGCCGGCCTGGCCTGGCGGCTGCTTCTCGGCTGGGCGCATCGTGCCGGCGCGCGGTTGATCGATCTTCCCGATCTGCCCGGGGACAGCCCGGCCATGGTTCCGCCCGCGGCCTCGGTCGCGATGGACGGTTTCGAGCGGCGCGTTCTGCGCCGCGACCCGGAAGGCGCGGAGGTCTATATCGCCAAGGCCGCCACGGCCAAGTCGCGCAAGTCCTGGCGCCGCCAGCTCCGCCGCCTGTCCGAACAGGGAAGCCTGGAGCCGCGCGCCCTCGGGCGGGGGGACCCGGCCGCCGCGTGGATCGAGGACTTTCTCGCGCTCGAGGCCGAGGGCTGGAAAGGGCGCGAAGGCACGGCCGTGGTGGCCGACCCCTCGGCCAGCGCCTTCTTCCGGCGCTGTTGCCTGGCCGCCGCGGCGCGCGGCGAGCTGCACATGGCGGGGCTGTTCCTCGACGGCCGGCCGATCGCGCTGCAATGCAATTTCCTGTCGGCCGGCGGCGCGGGGATGGCCTTCAAGGTGGCCTATGACGAGGCCTTCGCGCGCTATTCGCCCGGGGTGCTGCTGGAGCTCGAGGCGATCCGCGACCTGCACGGCCGCGACACGTTCCGGTGGATGGATTCCTGCACCGGCGACGGCCATGCGCTGATGGCGCGGCTCTGGCGTCACGACAGGCGGATCGAGCGCCGGCTGGTCGCCGTCTCGCCGCTCTCCGGCCCGACCCTGCTGGCCGCGCTGAAGGCAGTGCGCCGCATCAGGACGGGAATACGCGGCGCGCGCGTCCGGCTGGCCGGGGGAGGGGGACGATGACATCGCATCTGCGGTCCCCCGCCGCCCTGATGGCCGATCCGGAGGTCATGAGCGCGACGATCCTGACCCGCGACAGCGATGTCGCCGGAATGCTGTCCGAATGGCAGGCCTTGTTCGAGGCGGTCGACAGCGCGGCCTGGTCCTGTCATCCGCGGGCGTTCCTTGCCTGTCGCGAGCTGTTTCGGCGGCCGGGCAGCACGCCGCTGGCGGTCGTGCGCGACGGCGACGGCCGGCTGCGCGGGGTGATGCCGCTGATGCGCGACCGGGTCTGGCGCGGCCCGAAACTCTCGCCGCGCTACGACTACGACCCGCGCGACCTGCCCCTTGTCCGCCAGCGCCGGCGCCGCCCGATCCCCGTGCAGCAACTGACCGCGCTGTCGTCGCTGCCCGCGACCCTGCTCTGGGTCGGGCCGCTGTGCCGGCCCGGGGACCGGGCCCTCGTCTGCGATGCCATTGCCGGGGCGATCCACGGGCTTCCCGGCTGGCAGATCGCGGTCTTCCCGGCCCATGAGGGCGAGGAAGCGGCGATCTGGCAGGACGCCTTCGCCCGGCACGACATCCGGAGCCGGCTCGAGCCGCTGGGCCGCGTGGTCCAGGACCTGCGCGACGTCGCGCCGTTCCAGGAGGTCGTCGACCGCAACGCGGGAAAGTTCCGCCAGAACGTGCGCCGCGCCAGGGCCGCCGCCGGCAAGGCGGGCCTGCAGCTCGAGGTCTTCGAAGGCGCGGCGGCGGTTGCCGCCCGGTTCGGCACCATCGACGCGCTGGCGCGGGCAAGCTGGAAACACGCGGGGCGCGCCGATACCGACGTGCATATCGCCTATGACGGCGAACAGCGGCAGTATTTCGAGCGTTTTCTGGCCGAGGAAGATGCCGGGGCGGTTCCGGTCCTCGGCGTTGCCTCCGACCCGGCGGGGGAGCTGGTGGTCCTGCTGATGCTGCGCCATGGCGACCGGCTAACGGCCTTGCTGACCTTCTGGAACGGGCGCCTGCCGAAATGCAGCCCGGGGTTGCTGCTGTTCGGCGCCTGCATCGACTGGGCCAACGACAGGGGGCTGCAGCACATCGATTTCAACGCGACGGCGCCCTGGATCCGCCACCTGAGCGATTCCCGGCAGCGGGTCTGCCACGTCATCGCCTGCGCGCCCCGGCTCGACGCGCGTGCGCTCTGGACGGCGGCCGGCCTGGTCCAGAAGTTGCGGTGACGGCGATGCGACACCAGCCGCTCGCTTCGATCACGCCGGTGCGCATTTCGCTGCCCCGCGGCGACGCGGGCGCGCTGACCACGGAACGGCTCGGCACGCCGGAAGAGATCGCCGCGGTCGGGGACGCCTGGCGATGCCTCGCGCGCGACTGCGGAGAGGCGACCTGCTTCGCGATGCCGGTCTATTTCCGGGCCTGGCGCGACACGCTCTCGGGCGATGTCGAGCCCTTCCTGCTGACCGCCTGGGCCGGGGAACGGCTGGCGGGGATCATGCCGATGATGCGGGCGACGGTGCGCCGGGGGCCGAGCTGCGCCCCGCGGCACGATTTCGCCCCGTCCGACCGGGGGCTGCTCAATTCGCGCCGGCCGCGCCCGTTCCGCCTGCGCCAGCTGTCGCCGGTCGTCTCGATGCCGGCGGTCTGCGTCGGGCCGGCGCCGCTGTGCCGCCCGCGGGAGCGCGCGGCGGTGATCCGCGCCTTTGCCCGCACCCTCAAGCAGATGGCGGGCTGGGATGGCCTCGTCCTGCCGGTCGATGCCGAGACCGAACAGGAGGAATGGCGCGCCGCGTTGCGGGCGGAGGGGCTGGCGCCATGGGTTCTCACCCTCGACCGCCGGATCGGCGGGATAGACGGCGTCGCCCCCTTCCAACAGATCGTGGCGCGGCAGAACCGGAACTTCCGCCGCAATGTCCGGCGCGCCGAGGGCGCGGCGCGGGACCTCGGGCTGGAGATCGTTCTGCACCAGGGGCGCGATGCCGTGCTGAGCGCCCTTCCCGTGCTCGCCGCCGTCGCCGCCCGAAGCTGGAAGGAGACCGGGCGCGAAGATGCCGACCTGCTGATCCCCTATTCGGGGCGGCAACGGGCCTTCGTCGAGGCGTTGATCGCCGATCCGGGGCTCGAGGCCGAGATGACGCCGGTGCTGGCCCTGGCACGGTTGCAGGGCCGGCCCGTCGCGGCGCTGCTCTGGCTGCTACATGGCGACCGGGTCACGGCGCTGCTGACCTTCCGCACCGCCGAGGCGGCCCGCGCCAGTCCCGGCCTGCTGCTGGTCGGCCGCATGATCGACTGGGCTGCGGCGCGGAACCTGTCGGCTGTCGACCTCAACGTCACCCAGGACTGGGCGCGCCACCTGACCGACCGCATCCGGACGCAGAACAACGTCGTCTGCTTTTCGAACGGCCTGCGCGGTCGGGCGCTGGGCATCGTCTCCGGGCTGGCGAGGAGGCTGAAATGAACCAGCTGGCTCGCGTTTCTTCGGCAGCGGACCGGGCCGGCATCACCGTGGCCTGTCTGGGCGCCGACGATGCCCTGCAGCGGCACGGCGCGGCCTGGCGCGGGCTGGCGCAGCGGCTGGACGCGATGTTCTTCAAGTGGCCGGCCGTCTATGACGCCTGGCGCCTCACCTGTTCGGAAGGGGCAGAGCCGGGGGTGCTGCTGGCCTGGAAGCAGGGCCAGCTGATCGGCGTGCTGCCGGTGATGCGGGCGCGGATGCGGCGCGGGCCGGGTTTCGTTCCGCACATAGATTACGGCCCCTTCGACAGCGCGCTCGTGCCCGGCGGGCGCCGGCTGTTCCCGGTGCGCCAGATCTCTTCGGTCGTGTCCTGGTGCGCGACATGGTTGCGCCCCTCGCTGCTGGCAGAGCCGGAGCTGCGCGGCGCGGTGATCCGGGCGCTGTGCCTGCATCTCGCCAATCAGGCGCAGATCGACCAGATCGTGCTGCCGGTGCGCGAGGAAGAGCAGGCGGTCTGGCTGGACGGGCTGCGCGCCGCGGGCCTGGCGCCATGGGTGCACCAGCTGCGCCGCAAGGTGCTGACGCTGGAACGCCTCGCGCCCTTCGACGCGATCGTGGCGAAACAGAACAAGAGATACCGGCAGAACGTGCGCCGGGCCCGGGCCGCTGCGGCCGAGGCGGGAATCCGCTTCGAAACCCGCGTCGGCTGGCAGCAGGTGGCGCCGGAGATGGACGCGCTGTCGCAGCTTGCCGCCGAAAGCTGGAAGGGGCAGGGGGCGGCCGACGGACGGGTGGTGATCCCGTTCGACGCGCGCCAGCGGGCCTTCTTCGAACGCGCCCTCTCCGCCGGTGAGCCCGGGATCGAGCCCGTGCTCAGCCTCGGGCTGACGCGGGACGGCGTGGTCAGCGCGCTGCTTTCGGCCCGGCACGGCGAGACGCTGACCGCTTTGCTGACCTTCCGCAACGACCGTTATCCGAAGGCGAGCGCGGGCCTGCTGGCGATCGGGGCCGGGATCGACTGGGGGGCGGATCACGGGCTGCGCCGCTTCGACCTGAACTCGACCCAGGACTGGACCCGCCACCTGTCGGACAGCAGCCACATGCTGGTCAATGTCTGTGCCTTCCTGCCGACCCCCCGGGGCCGGGCCTACGATCTGATCGCGCGGACGCGGCGGCGATGGGAGGCGCCCGGGAATGCTACTGCCTGAGCCCCTCGACGAAGTGCCGGAAGGTGTAGAAGCTCGGCCGCCGCTCGAGTTTGTAGGTCGCGAGGCCGAAGGCGGGCGTGCCGTAGCGGCTGCTGTAGTCCTTGGCCGAGAACCAGAAGAAGGCATCGGCCACCGTGCGCTGCTCAAGGGCCCGCAGCATCGGATTGCCCGCGGCGCCGGGATTGCGCGCCATGTCCATCGCCTTCTGCTCGGTCCAGCCGTATTCGTTGAACCAGACCGGCTTGTCGCTGTCGCCCGCCTTCTCGAGGAGCGCGTCGATGCGGGCGCGGGCGGCACCGAAGCGTCCCTGGTAGCCATAGGGATGGAAGGCCATCACGTCGAAGCAGTTCCGGGCGCCGAGGCGATAGACCCGCGCCATCGTGGTCTCGACCGGCAATCCGCGATGCTGGTCCGAGGCCATGCCGCCGATCAGCACGACCGCCTTCGGATCGTTCTTGCGCATTGCGCGATTGGCCGCGGCCAGCATCAGCACGTAGCCGTCGAGATTGGCGCGCGTGTCGTTGCCACGGGTCAGCCAGCCATAGCCGGGCAGGTTCGGCTCGTTGAAGACCTCCCACAGATGCACGCCGAGCGGCGCGTAGCGGCGGACGGCGGCGGCGGTGAACCTTTCGAAAGCGGCGGCGCGCTGCGACCAGTCCGGCGGCAGGCTGTCCGGCATGTAGGTCAGGATCGCCTGGATGCGGATCCCGCGACGGGCATAGGCTTTCACCATCGCGTCGTAATGCGCCCAGTGATAGCCGGCGCCCGGCACCGGCTCGATCTTGCGCCAGTAGAATTCGGCCCGGACCCAGTGCACGCCGGTGGCGGCGATCAGGTCGATGACGCCGGGATCGTCCGCGTGCGGGTCGCTGATGCCGAGAACGCCGCCCGGGATCCGGGCCCGCGTCCGGGTGCAGGCCGCGGTGGCGGCGCGCAAAGCGGCCTCGCCGGGCGGCGGTGCCTCCGCCGGAGCGGCGCGAAGCCAGGCCTGGCCGACGAAGGCGGTGGCAGCGATCACCGCCAGGATACCGAGAGACAGAGCCCGCATATGCTCCCCCATGCTCACCCGTGGCACCATGCGATCATATCAGAAAACGGACCGGCCGGCAGGCCCGGCACCGCGGCGCGCCCGCGGTCGGCCCGGGCGCGGCAGTCGCTTCCCGGCGCCCGCCGCGCGCCGGGGAAAGGAGGAAGGATGACAGGATCGAACCAGATTGGCGCCGGCCGCCCGCTGGAGGGCATGGCCGGACCTCGCACCTGGCCGGGCCGGGCCGATGGGAGGCGGGCATGACCATGGCACAGCCCCGCCTTCACGAGCGTGTCCTGCGATCGGCCGAGTTCCGCTTCGAACGCGCGACCGTGCCGCTGCGCAACGAGCGCCTTGACGCCGCCTATGCCCGCGCCCCCGATCTCTGGCTCGAAAGGGTCGACCGGGCCATCGACCGGGGCGTCGCCTGGCTGCTGCCGCAGGCGGACGTGTCGATGTCGGTTCTGTTCTGTGCCAAGCGCACTCTCGAGCGTACCGGCGATTCCCGTTTCGCCTTCCTGCACGAGAAGGCCGAACACTACCGGCGGACGATCCGGGACCCCGCGCTGCGGCTGATCTATCCCGATTACGACGACGAGGATCCGGCCTATGCCGGGGTGCCGCATGTCCAGGGCGTCCGGCCCTACTACCCGGTCGAGCTGCTGATGCTCGACGCAGCCTGGGCCGACAAGCGTCCGCAGCCCGACATCCTCGACCGTCTGCGCGCCTTCGCGGACAACGGCTTCTACGGCACGACCCATATCGTCGTCGGCGGGCTGATGCTGATCTGGAACGGCGGCGCGCCGGCCGAGGAGGTGCGGGAGATGATGGCCGAAACGGTCCCGGTCATCCGGCGTGCCAACGAGATCACCGCGCGCGCCGAGGACATCTTCGCCGAGCGGTGCATGGTCCTGCAATGGCTGGAGAGGCATGACCTGATCCGCCCGTCCTGGATTATCCGGCTGTTGCGCAATCAGCTTCCGGACGGCGGCTGGAAGGCGCGCAACATGCCGCCGCTGGGGCAATCGAACCAGCATACGGTGATCGTGACGCTGGCCGCGCTGGCCGAGTTCCTGGCCCATCAGCGGGGGCGCCTATGAGGAAACCCGGTCGGCGCCGGTCGCCGCTGACGGGCCGCGCCTGCCGAGCCCGCGCAGGAGCCGGGCGCCGCGTCCGCGCAGGCTGTTGCGGTAAAGCCGGATCGACATGCGGGCATCCTGCCCCGTCGCCCAGCGGGCAAAGAAATCGGAATGGCCGTTGAAATCGACCCGCGGCAGCCGGCGCGCGCAGGCGTCTCGCATCATCGCGTCGAACAGGACGATGCCCGGTGCCAGCTCGCGCCGGTCCTGATCGAAATGCATTGTATGGACATAGGCGGCCCTGCTGTCCTCGAGCATCCGCAGCGCCGCGATCGGCTCGCCGTCGAGCCGGGCCAGCCAGAGGGCGCCGTTCGCCGCCAGGCTTTCATGCAGCTGCCAGTCGGCCGGGGTATTCGCCGCCGCCTCCGCCGCGCCTTGCCAGCTCCGGGCGACGACGCTGCGCCATTGGGGAAACGCCTCGCGCAGCGGGGCGCCCGTCAGCCGGGTGATCTCGAAGTCTCCGGCGGCTTCCAGAATGCGGCGTTTCTTGCGCAGCTGGCGGCGGAACTGGCCCGAACGGGTGGCGAGATAGGCGTCGTAGCCGCCCTCCGTCTCGGCGAAGTCGAGCAGGCGCCCCGGCCGCGGCGGGTCCGCGACCAGCCCTGCCGCCCGGGCGGCCTGCGAGATGGCTTTCGCAAGATCATCGCGGTGGGGCAGGTTCTCGAGCACCAGCGTATCGGTCCTGGACCCGCGCCGCCATTCCGCGAACATCGCCGCGAGCAGGGTCCTGTCGGACCCGGCGAGCAGATCGTTGCGCAGCGTGTGGGCGTTGCGGGGAAAGCCGCTTTCGCGCAGCGTCAGCGGGCCGCGCGCGAGGGGCAGGTCGGCAAGGGGCAGAACGCCCGCGAGGCAGGTGCCGCGATAGACGGCGATCGCCTGCGCTGCGCCATCCGGTGCAAAGGCGCGCCGGAGCGCCGCCTGGAAGTCCGGGCCCGAAAAGAGCGTCGCCCCCGGCGTGGCGGCAAGATGCTGCTGCCAGAGCTTGGCGAACCCGGGCGTCACCGCCGGATCGATCCGCTCGGCCTGCAGCGGCACCGCCGCGCCGGGGGCGTTGTTCGCAGCCGGGCTCATCGCGCCTGACGCCGGGAAAGCACGACCTGGACGGTGCGCAGCGCGATCTTCAGATCGCGCCAGAGCGACCAGTCACGGATGTATTCGAGGTCGAGGGCAACCCGGTGGTGCAGCATTTCAGGGGTCTTCACCGCTCCGCGCGAGCCGCTCACCTGGGCCCAGCCGGTAATGCCCGGGCGCACGACGTGGCGCAGATGGTACTGCGGATCGAGATCCTCGCAGAGCGTGCCCTGCACGCGCATGCCGCAGGGATGGGCGCGCGGCCCGATCAGCGCCATCTGGCCGGTGAGCACGTTCCACAGCTGGGGCAGTTCGTCCAGCGATGTGCGCCGCAGCAACTGGCCCACGCAGGTGATCCGGGGGTCCTCGTCGGCGGTCTGATTGGCGCCGGAGATGTCGCTCAGTTCCTGCCGCATGGTGCGGAATTTCAGGATGGAGATCGGGGTGCCGTTGCGGCCAAAGCGCGGCTGGACAAAGAAGACCGGTCGGCCCGATTCCGCGACGATCGCCAGCGCGATGACTACAAGAACGGGGGCGAAGAAGAGGATCAGCAGGCCGGCAAGGCAGCGTTCTGCCGCCTGCTTGATCGCCCAGCATAGCCCGTCGGGCGCGCAGACCGGCTGATCCGCGCCCGCCGAGAACGGCCCCGCCGGGCTGTGGCCTTCGGTTTCGGTCGCGGAATTCCGCACCCCGGGTGTCGGTCTCACAGGCGTCTGCCCTCCCAGGTTCTGGTCGGGCCTGCGCATCGCGAAATTAATCGCGAAACCAACGGATGAGTTGCGATCCTGAAATTCATTGCTGAAACCCGGAACCAATATCGCGGAAAATAATGTTTGGTTCGCTTTGATAGCACGGTAATAATATTAGGCTTAAGGTTAACACATTTCTCGATTCGCCCCAAACTCGAACCGGGGCACATTTCGTTCCTTGATCGGCGCCTTTGCGGGCAAGCAGGCCGGGCGCTCTTTCGTGGCCGCTGCGGTTTCAGGGCATTTGATAATTGGCCATTCAGTTCAAACAGCCGCTGCTCGATGTCATCGTCCGTCGCGTCAGGCCGGGCTGGCTGCGGCCGCTGCTGTTGGCCTACGAACGCTTCGGGCCCCTCCAGAACATCGGACTGCCCGCGGGACACAGGCTTTCCGTTATCGCGCCCCATCCCGACGACGAGAGCATCGGTTGCGGCGGGCTGATCGCGCTCTGGGCCCAGGCCGGCCGGTCTGTGGAGGTGATCTTCCTGACGCAAGGAGAGCAGGGAAGCCGGCTGGTGCGAGACGAGTCGCGCCCCCTCGCGGAGCGTCAGGCGGCGGGCGCCCAGCTGCGCGCAACGCGACGCCGGGAAGCAACGGCCGCGCTGGCCCGGCTCGGCGCCGAGGCCGTCTGGTGCGACGGCAGGGATGGCGCGCTGCAGCAGGACGAAGGCCGGCTTGCGGACCGCCTGGCGGCGCATTGGCAGGCAAGCCCCCCGGACATTCTGGCCGCGCCGTTCCCGGCGGACCGGCATGCCGACCACGCCGTCGCGGCGCGGATCGCCAGCGAGGCCGCCGCCACGGCGCTGCCGCCGGGCACCGAGTTCCTCGCCTACGAGGTCTGGAGCCCGCTGCCGGCGAATGCGCTTTTGGACATCACTCCCGTGGCCGGGACCAAGTGGCAGGCGATCGCGGAACATGCCTCGCAGACCGCGACCACCGACTACGTCGCCGCGGCGATGGCGCTCAACACCTATCGCGCCCGCTCCGGTGGCCAGGCGGAAGGCTATGCCGAGGCGTTCCACCGGACCACCGCCGCGGGGTTTGCCGAAATCTGCGCGCGTCTGAAGGTCTGAGCCCGATGCCGAAGCTGCTGCAAATAACCGACAAGCCGGAGCAGGGCGGCGGGATCAGGCGCGCCGTGGACCAGCAGAGGCGCATGCTCGAGGCCCTGTCCTGGCGGGTGGACCTGCTGCGGCTGGTGCCGAACGGTCCATCGCGGACACTTGCCGACAAGGCCGCGGAGAGCGGCCGGGGGGCGGTTTCGGTGCGGCTGAGAGGCGGCCCGTCGCAGGCGGCCTCCTCGGTCGCGGCCCTGCGCCGCGCGGCGCAGGGGGCAGACGTGATCCAGCTTCACCTCGGTTTCGCCACCCTGGTGCCCGAGCTCGCCGCCGCCGCCGCCGAAACCGCGCCGCTGGTGACGGTGCTGCACGATGTCTCCCCGTTCGAAGCCCTCGGCCCCAGCCGGGGCGTCCTGGGCGCGGGCCGGTCCCGGCTGCCGTTGCGGGAAGGGATCGGACGGCTGCGCCACCGCCCGATGCGGCGTGCCCTCTGGCACCTGCTGTGCGAGCGTTCGCGGCTGTTCATCGCCCCGAGCGCCTACCTGGCGCGGTGCGCCGTTGCCGCGGGCCTGGACGAAGCCAAGCTGCGCGTGATCCCGCATGCCGTCGAGGCCGAGGTGCCTGCCGCGCCGCCGCCGTCCCGGCAGGCGCCCGTCGTTCTCTATGCGGGCCTGATCTCGGAGGACAAGGGGGCCTGCCTGCTGGTCGAGGCCTTCGCCCGGCTGCGGGTGCCGGGCGCGCGTCTGGTTCTGCTGGGCGACGGGCCGGCGCTGCCGGCCTTGCGGCGCCGGGCGGCGCGGCTCGGCCTTGCCCGGCAGGTGACGTTCCACGGCCGGGTCGCGGGCGAAGAGGTGCGCCGGGCCATGGCCCGGGCGCGCTGCCTCGCCCATCCCTCGCTCGTGCCCGAGGGGTTCGGCCTTGTCGGCATGGAGGCGATGCAGCTTGGCCGGCCGGTGGTCGGATTTGGCCTCGGCGGCACGGAAAGCTGGCTGGTCGACGGCGAAAGCGGGCTGGTCGCGGCGCCGACCGATGCCGCCGCGCTGGCCGAAGCGATCGACCGCGTCTTGCGCGACGATGCGCTGGCGGACCGGCTGGGCGCCGCGGCCCGTTGCCGGGTAGAGCGCGATTTCTTGGAGCCACGGGTGGCGGCCGCGCTGGCCCGGGCCCTGACCGCGGCAATGGCCGGACCGGCCGCCCGCCTGTCGGAGGGCGTCGCGTGAAGCATCTTCTCGTCCTGACCACGCTCGACGTGCGCGGTCGCCGCAACAACCGCGAGCATCACGTGATCCGCGAGCTGAGCCGGCGCTTCGACCGGGTCACGGTCGTCTACCGGCAGCGCGGCGCTGCCGGCCGGCGACTTGGCGCGCTGATCGGCAGCGGCCGGACGCAAGGCAGCGAGGACGGGGTGCGCTATATCGGGGTCGATCCGCCGTTGAACCCGCCGGAGGGAACCGTGCGGGCGCTGACCCGGCAGGAGGGGCGGGCAGGGGGGATGCGCCGCGGCCTCGGCCTGGTTCTCGACACGATCGCGATCGCCCGCGACGAGGTCTCGCTCCGCAGCCTGGGCCACGCGGCCCGCAAGGCGCTCCGGCCCGGAGAGACGACCATCTGCGAGGCCTTCGGCCCCTGGGCCGTCCGGGCCGCGCTGCCGCTGCGGCGCGACGGCCGGATCGCGGCGCTGGTCTATGTCGACCGCGACTACGAGCCGGGCTTCGTGACCTCGCCGCTGCGGCGCGGCTGGGCCGCGCGCCACGAACGCAGCGCGGCGGCGAAGGCGGACCTGACGCTGTCGATCGGCCGGCGGCTCGCGGCCCGTCTGAACGGCATCCCCGGGGCGCGGGTCGATCTGTCGCCGACGGGTGTCGACAGCGCCTTCTTCGCCGGCCGGCCCCGCGAGGAGCCGCGCCCGCGCCTGATCTTCGTCGGCCGGGTGGCGCCGTGGTCGGGCATCGAAGAGGCGCTGGATGCCCTGGCGCTGCTCCGTCCCGACCATCCCGACGCGCGACTGGAGATATTCGGCCCCGTCGAAAGCCTCTACCGCGACCGTCTGGCGGCGCGGGTCGGAGAGCTCGGGCTCGCATCCGCGGTCGACTGGCGCGGCGACCGGCCCCGGGAAGAGGTCGCCGCCGCGCTGGCCGAAGCGGGCATCGGCCTGGCCACGTTCCGCCCGCATCCGCTCCGGCTCCATGCCGCGCCGCTCAAGGTGCTGGAATACATGGCCTCGGCCCTGCCGGTGATCGCGCTCGAAGGCTCCGAGGCGGGCGATCTGGTGGAGCGCAGCGGGGCCGGGCTGACCACCGCCTGCAGCGGGGCCGGCATCGCGGCGGCGGTGCGGCGGCTGATCGGAGAGCCGCAGCTCTACCGCGACTGCGCGCGCGCGGGGCCGGCCACGGCAAGGGCGCATGACTGGGGCCGCATCCTCGCGCGCGAGTTCGAGCTGATCTCGACCCTGCTCGACAGCGATCCGGTGCCGGACCGGGAACGGGTGGCGACATGAGCGCCGCGCCGCTGCATGTCCTGGTCAACGGGATCAACGACAATGCCCGGCCGCGCGGCCCCGACCGCTATCTCATGGAGCTGCTGCCGCGCCTGCTGGCCGCCGATCCCGGCCTCGAGGTGACGCTTGCCCACGCCCCGTGGCAGCGCGGCCTGAGCGAGACCGCGTTCGGCCCCAGGGTGCGCCTGGAATGCCTCGATCCCCCGCGCGCGCCGAGCCGCCGCCTGCTGTGGCAGGCAACGGGGTTCGTCGACTATGCCAACCGCCTCGGGGCCGATCTCACCTTCCTGCCCAACCTGATCTGGGCGCCGCGCCTGCGGGGGCCGAGCGTCCTGGTCGCCCATGACATGCTGCATTTCAGGGCCCCCGAGAAGTTCGGCCATCTCAAGGCCGCCGCGCTGCGCCGCGTGATCCGCAGGGCCGTGGCCCGCAGCGATCGCGTGATCGCCGTCTCCGCCTTCACCGCGGCGGATGTCGTGCGCTTCGGCGGGGCCGATCCCGGCCGGGTCGTGACCATCACCGAGGGAGGCCCCGGCCGCGAGCGCCGAGCCGGGGCGATGCCCGACAGGACCTTCCTGTTCGTCGGCAAGCTCGAGCGGACGAAGGGCATCGTCGATCTCATCCACGCGTTTCGCGACAGCGCGCTTCTTGCCCGCCAGAACTATCGCCTGCTGATCGTCGGCCCCGAAGGCAACGCGACGCGGGATGTCGAGGCCGCCCTGCGCGGGGCCGACGCGCGCATCGAGCTGCGCGGCTTCGTCAGCGAGGAAGAGCTGCGCGACGCCTTCCTGCGCTGTCGCGGCTTCGTCTTCCCGTCCGTCGCCGAGGGCTTCGGCCTGGTCGTTCTCGAAGCGATGGCGCGCGGGGCGCCGGTGATCGCCGCCCGCGCCACCTCCCTGCCCGAGGTGGTGGGCGAGGCGGGGCTGCTGGTGCCGCCGGGCGATCGGGTCGCCTTGCGCGAGGCGCTCGAGGCGCTGGCCGGAGACGACGCCCTGTTCGCGCGGCTGCAACGGGCGGGCTATGACCGGCTCGCCCGCTACAGCTGGGACAGCGCCGGGGCCCGGACGGCCGCCCTGTTCCGGGAGACCGTCGGATGACCGCCTCCCCGCCCCGCGTTTCGGTGATCGTCCCGCTCTACAACGATGCCGATACCATCGCTGCGACGCTCGACGCGCTCGACGCCCAGAGCGGCGCCCCGGATTTCGAGGTGATCGTCGTCGATGACGGCTCGACGGACGGCGGCGACAGCATCGCCGCGGGGCGGGCGCAGGTGATCCGGCAGCGCAATGCCGGCCCCGCCGCCGCCCGCAATGCCGGGGCCGCCCGGGCGAGGGGGGCGCTGCTGCTGTTTCTCGATGCGGACTGCACCCCGCCGGCCAACTGGGTGGCGGCGCTGGCCGGTGCCATCGACGGCACCGGCTTCGACGCGGTCATGGGCACGCTGCGGGCGGCCAATGACGGTGTCGTCCCGCGGCTGGTCCAGCTCGAGATCGAGGACCGCTACCGCGGCATGTCGGCGGCGAAAGAGGGGGTCGATTTCATCGCCGCGCCCTCCTGTGGCGTCGTGCGGTCGGCGTTCCAGGCGCTGGGCGGCTTCGACGCCGGCCTGCGCCAGGCCGAGGATGTCGACCTGGCCTATCGCCTGGCCAGCCGCGGCCACCGCATCGCCTTTGTCGAGACGGCCCCCGTCGCCCATGCGCATCAGCGCAGCTGGGGCCAGTTCATCGCGACCAAGTACCGGCGCGCCGTCGGCCGGCTCGAGGTCTATGGCCGCCATCCGCACAAGCGCCGGCACGACCATTGGACGCCGATGAGCCTGAAGGCGCAATTCGGGCTGATCGCGCTGTCGCTGCCGCTGCTGGTGCTGGCCCTTTTCCGCGGCATGCCCGAAGCCCTGCTTGCGGCGCTGTCGCTGCTCGGCGGGCTGGCGCTCGGCCTGCCGCTGATCCGGGACACGGCGCGGCGCGAGGCGCCGCTGGTCGGGCTGGGGGCGGGGCTGCTCGTCGGGGCGGGCTTCGTCATCATTCGCAGCCTGGTCATCCTCGCGGCGATGATCCGGATCCGGTTGCGCGCGGTCGCCAGGCTGGCGGGGGCGGCCCGATGACGACGTCTCCCCGGCGCTTCCTGCTCGCCCTGGCCTGGCTGTTGGTGCCGGTGGTCTCGGCCGCGCTCGTGGTCTTCGATCCCCGAATCTCCGCGCTGGTGCCAACGGGGGTGTGGAGACGGCTCGGGATGGCCGAGCTGCCCTATCGCGCGATTGCCCTGCTCGTGCTGCTGTCGTTGCTGGGCCTGATCCTCGCCGGGCTGATGCGCAAGGCGCGGGATTTCGAGACGCTGGCGGTGATCCTGATCATGGCCGCCTCCCAGCTGAACGGCATCCATGTCGGACCGCTGGACACGTTCGACGCCACGATCTTCGGGCTGTTCATGGCCTGGCTGGCCAAGCGGGGAGCGGATCCGGAGCACGCGGTGCGCCTGTCCCCGCTGTTCTACTTCGCCTCCGCCCTTGCCTTTCTCGGCTTCGCCCACCTGCCGGTGATGTCGCCCTACAACTGGTTCGTCGGCATGTACGGCATCGTTCGCGTCGTCATCGTCACCCTGCTTGTGGTCGATACCTGCCGTGACAGCAGCATCCTCGTTCTGGCCCTGCGGGCGTTCGTCCTCGTCGCCGTCCTCAGCGCGCTGTTCGGGGTGGTCCAGTTCACGCTGGCCTATTTCGGCATCTTCCGGTTCACGCTGATCCAGCCCGCGCTCTCGGCCTTCAAGCCGACGCCGTTCGGCTTCATCATGCGCGCCTCGGGTCTGTGCATCACGGCGCAGCACTACTCGTCCTTCCTGATCTACGCGCTGCCCTTCGCCCTCTGGCAGTGCACCCGAGAGCGGCCGCTGCGCAACGCCGTCGCCGTGGCGATCATCCTGGCGGGGATCGGCGTGTCGCTGAATTTCGGCGGCCTGTTCGCGGCGCTGTTCGCGCTGGTGCTGTTTCCCTTCCTGCGCTGGCCGCGCCTGTCGCTTCACATCGCCCTCGCCTATCTCGCGCTTCTCGCCATCGCCTACTATGCCGGGTTGATACACCTCATATACGAAATGAGCTTTGGCGATGCCGGCGTGGCCAAGGGGGTCGACCAGCGCAAGACGCTCTTCATCCTGGGGCTCGAAGAGATCGGGCGCAGCCCGTTCGTCGGAACCGGGCTGCACGGCTTCGGCCATGTCGACGGGAATTTCTGGAACCGGCCGGTCCACAACCTGCTCGGCGAGGCCGCGGCGGAACTCGGCATCGAGGGGGCCCTGATCCTCATCGCGATATACTTCCAGCTGTCGCTGGACCTGGTCCGCGTGACCGGGGCGCGCTGGCAGGCGGGAACCAACCTTGCCGCCGTCACCCTGCTGATGCTGGTGACGTCCCTCGTTCTGGGCCAGTCCGAGCCGAACCTCGACCAGAGCAACCAATGGCTCGTCTTCGCCCTCGCCCAGGCGACGGTGCTGCTGCTGCGCGGCCTGCCACGGGGAGGCGGTCAGACGATGATCGAGGCAAGCAGCATGAGCAATATGCCGGCCCCGGCGACCGCAAGCCAGAAGACCAGCGCCTCGAGCGTCCTGCCGATGTTCCGCAGCAGGCGCTGACGCCGTTTCGACTTCAGCTCTTCCCGGGGGATCCAGCTGCCGTCGAACAGAACCTTGCCCGCATCGATGTCGGTCGCGGCCTCACGCTTGACCGCGTCCAGGACAATGGCGCGCAAGCTCATCGGATCCGGTTGCTCGGTCATGTCGGCGCGTAGTGAAAGACCAGGTTCAGCAGGATGACGGTGGCGAAGATGGCGAGCCCGGCGGCGCAGATGCCGATGGCAATCGCCCCGACCGCGCGCAGAAGGGCGTCCCGCAGCCGCCCCGCGCGGTGATGCGCGCCGAAGACGCCCCTCTCGATGGCCTCGCGTCCCTGGGCGGAAAAGCCCTGGATCAGGGCACGGGTGCCGGGTGGCAGGTCATCTTTCACGTCTGGTCCTCCACTCGACGGTCACCGCGCCTTGCGACGAAAGCGCCCTGAGCTCGGCAAGCTCTCTGGCGGTGAAGGCGGGGATCGGCTGGGCCAGAATGTAGCGCGCGCGCTTCGCCCGTTCGGACTGGGCGACGAACAGGGCGTAATAGGCGCCGAAGATGATGCCGCAGAAGGCGGCGACGACCATGTTGAGTATCGGCAGGGGAAAGATCGGCCGCTCGGGCGGCACCGCCTGTTCGACCACCACCAGCTGAGGTTTCGCATGCGCGCTTTGCAGGCGGGCGGAGGCGAGGTTGTCCTCGGCAATGCCGATCTGCCGGTTCACGTCGGCCAGGTCCTTGGCCGCATTGTCGGAAGCCCCGACCGTGTCGACCAGCGCGTCGAACCGTTTCGTGGCGGCGGCAAGGCGGTCGCGTGCGTCCTTCTGCGCCGCCTTCAGCCCGGCGATGGTGGCATCCATCCCGGACAGCTTGAGCCGGAGTTCCTCGTAGAGGCTGCCGGAAGGCTTGGCGGTGGCCGTGGCGAGACGATGGCGTTCGACCGCCATCGCGTCGTCGATCGCCGCGATCTGGCGTTCGATGGCGGCGTAGCGCGGGCTGTTCGGTCCGTCCGACAGGGCGGCCTGCTGGACCCGGAGATCGAGCACATGCTGGAGCAGGCCGTCGAGCGAGGGAGTCGTCTCGACCGTGTTGCCATCCGCGTAATAGCCCTTCTCCTGGCGCAGCGCGGCATCGAGCGAGGCGCGCTCGGCCACGCTCCTGGCGATCTGGGCCGCGAGGTTCTCGGCCTGTTTCCGGGCCGCCTCGCGATCCGCCTGAAGCGCGGACAGGGCCGCGGTGTCGGCGGTCGAAACCGAGTCCATGCGCATCTTGCGCAACGTGCTTTGCAGCCTGTCCCGCCGCTGGTAGAGCGTGTCGAGCCGTCCCTGGATCGTCGCGGCATCCTCGGCGGCGCGCTTGCGCATGGATTGCGCGTGAAGCGCCGCGTAGACCTTGGGAACGGCGTTGGCGATATCGGCCGCCCGCCTGGGGTCGGGGTCGCGGGCATAGGCGTCGACCATGAATTCGCCCCCCAGCGTCACGTCGACCTTGCGCGCGATTTCACCGACGTTCAGGCCGAATTGCCTGGCGAGCCGCGCGCGGACTTCCCGCCCGCGCAGATAGCCGATGTCGACCGAGGCCGCCTTCGACTCCGGCGTCGGATACAGGGGCGCGGGCGGCGCATCGGGCGTGGCCGCCACATAGCCGGGCTGAGGGGCCTTGTAGTCGATGAAGAAGGTGGTCTTGCCCTCGTAGACGGGCGTGACCCGGGAGCTGAAGACCCATGCCGCCGCCGCCGCCGCCAGGGCGGTGAGCAGGATCAGCCAGCGCCGAACATAGATGTCGTGCCAATGCTGATGCAACGAGACATTTTCCAACCGACCCAAACCCCCGACACCAAAAAAATGCAGCGGTGTCATTTTCGAAAAGATACTTTAATATAAACCTATAACGCATTTCAGATTCCGACGCAATTTGTGCGAGGCTGGCGATGAGGCCTAAAATTCAATGTTTTAACGTGCTTGTGTTGAGCTTTTTGCTGATTTTCGCCGCCCTGCCGGGGACGGTTCGGGCCGGCTCGATCCCGCTTGCTCCGGGCGAGATCGTCAATGTCACCATCTATGGGCAGCCCGCCTTGTCCGGCGAGCGGACTCTTGACGAGAACGGGAAGATCCTGCTGCCGCTGGTCGGGCGCGTCGATGCCGCGGGGGGGACGGTCGAACAACTCGAGGACCGGGTCAGGACCGCGCTCAAGAACGCTGCGGTGGTCGAGCAGCCGAGTGTCTACATCGATGTCGTCAAGCGCAGAGATGTCTATGTCGACGGTGACGTCCGCACTCCGGGCGCCCTGAAATGGCATCCCGGGCTGACGGTCGAGCAGGCCGTCGCCCTGTCCGGCGGCTTGCGAAAGGCGATGCTGGACCAGTTCGGGACCACGCTCCAGGCCTATGGCACGATCGAAACCTACACCACGCTGGAGCGGTCGATCGCGACCCTGCATGCTCAGCAGGCGCGGCTCCAGGCCGAGCGCGACTTCGTCAGTCTCGTTTTCGACGGGAAGGCGGGCGAGAAGACGGCTTCCGAGGCGCTGAACCTTGCCGCCTTCCTGCCGCCGCAGGCGGCCGCGTCGCCACCGGCGGACCAGGCCGGGCAGGCCACCCGCCTGCTTGCCGGTTACACCATCGCCCAGTTCCGCCAGCTTCTCGGGGCGGGCGGCGCGTTCCGCCCGATCCGGTTCCCCGGCGACGTGGCGCAGGCGCCGGGCCTGGCCGGAATGCGCGCCACGCAACAGTCAATGATGGCCGACTGGATCGACTCGACCCTTGCCGAGGCCAATTCGGACAAGCTTCAGGGCCAGGCGCTCGCGGAAAAGATCACCAAGCTGGGGGCGCAGCTCGACGTGCTCGACGGCAGCATCGCCGAAACCAAGGCGCAACTGGAGAAGCTGCAATCGCTGAGAGACAGGGGGCTTGCCCGGCAATCCGACTACGTGGCGCTGCAGACGTCCTATTCCAGCATGCTGTCCTCGCGCATCGATCTGCTGATCTCGCTCGGCGACACGCAGGTCTCGCTCGAGCGTCAGAACCTGAAGCTCAACAACTTCGCCGCCTCGACGCGGAGCGATGTCCTGGGCAAGCTCGACAGCGTCCAGTCCCAGCTCGCCACGCTCTATGCCCGCCGGGGCGGGGAGCGTCGGTCGGCGGAACTCGCCCAGGGCTATGTCGGCGATGCGGTGTATCAGGCGGAGCCGGACGTGACCTACGCGATCGGACCGTCGAAGCAGGCGACGGCCACCACGGTGCTTGCGCCGGGCGACACGCTGATCGTCTCGGTCGCGAAGGTCAAGGTCGTCACCGGCGAGCCGGCCCCCGCGGCCCGCGCCGAGGTCGGGCAGTAGCGCGGCAGGGACGGCGCGGGCGGGAAATCCGCCGTCAACGGATGCGAAGATCGCCGCCTGGCGCGCGCGATCACAAGAATGTTTACACAAAATCCCTTTCGCCACCTTCGCCTCGGGGGCCATAGAGCCGATCATTGCCGTCTATTGGCGGAAAGCCGGATGAGCGAGGTAGCATGAGTCATCAAAAGAACGAAACCACCCTGACCAAGACCGAGTTCCGTTCCACGGCGGCAATCGCGGCGATCTACATGACGCGGCTCATGGGGCTGTTCATGATCTACCCGGTCTTCGCGCATTTCGCCCGCGGCCTGAGCGGGGCGACACCGCGCAACATCGGCTTCGCGCTGGGCGCCTACGGCCTGACCCAGGGGCTGCTGCAAATCCCGTTCGGGCTGCTTTCGGACCGGCTTGGCCGGCGCACCATGGTGGTGCTCGGCCTTGCCGTCTTCTGCGTCGGCAGCGTCATCGCGGCGCTGTCGGGCTCGATCTGGGGCGTGCTGGTCGGCCGCGCGCTGCAGGGCGCGGGCGCCATCGGCTCGGTGCTGCTGGCCTCGGTCGCGGACGTGACCCGGCCGGAGACGCGGACCCGGGCGATGGCCATCGTCGGCGTCTCGATCGGGTTTTCCTTCATGGTCGCCGTCGTTGTCGGCCCGGCGATCGCGGTCTTTGCCGGCATGGCCGGGATCTTCTGGCTGACGGCGGCGCTGGCCCTGATCGGCATCG
Organism: Acidimangrovimonas pyrenivorans; assembly: GCF_042643245.1. Classification (NCBI taxonomy): domain Bacteria; kingdom Pseudomonadati; phylum Pseudomonadota; class Alphaproteobacteria; order Rhodobacterales; family Paracoccaceae; genus Acidimangrovimonas; species Acidimangrovimonas pyrenivorans. The sequence continues at coordinate 1,305,796 of NZ_JBHRSK010000004.1, read as the reverse complement.
TCATCGCCTCGATGGTGATCCCGACGCGCGAGACGCACGAGGCCGGGGTCGGCATCGCCCCGACGCGGATGCGCCACCTGCTGACCGATCCGCGCCTGCTCGAGCTCGATTTCGCCATCTTCACCCTGCACGCGACGATGACGGCGCTGTTCCTCGCCGTGCCGACGATCATCTCGCACACCTTGGCGCTGCATGGCGGCAACGAATGGATCCTCTATCTGCCGGTGCTGGCGGCGGCGGCGATCCTGATGGTGCCCTTCGTCATCATGGCCGAGAAGCATGGCCGCATGAACCAGGTCCGGCTGCTGTCGATCACCGGCATCGGGCTCAGCGAGCTGGCCCTGCTGCTGTGGGACAACAGCACCGTCGGGCTGGTGCTGGCGCTGGTGCTGTTCTTCACCGCCTTCACCGTGCTCGAGGCGCTGCTGCCCTCGCTGCTGACCAAGGCGGCGCCGGCGGCATCCAAGGGCACCGCCTCGGGCCTCTATTCCAGTGCCCAGTTCATCGGCATCTTCTTCGGCGGCACCGTCGGCGGCCTGGCGCTGGAATATGGCGGCACGGCGCTGCTGCTCGGCTTCGTGCTGGCGCTGACGCTGCTCTGGGGCGGCACGCAGCTGAAACTGGGCCGGGCGCCGGACAGCCAGCACGGCTGACGCCGGCGGGTCACGTTTTCGGCCGGAAATGCCGGGGCCGGGGCATCGCCTCGGCCCCGATGTCGTTCAGCCGGCCGGAACCGCGATCGCCCGCATCGCCTCGGCCGCGATCTCGAACGAGCGGCGGCGCTTGGCCGGGTCGTGGATCTGGCCGGTCAGGATCACCTCGTCGGGCCGGTGCTGACCGATCAGGGCGGCGAGCTGGTCGCGCACCGTCGCCGGGCCGCCGCTGGCCGAGACCGCCAGCGCCTGGTCGACCATGCGCCGCATCGCCGGCTCGACATGGGCCTCGATGTCGGCGACCGGGCGCGGCAGCTTGCCCGGACGGCCCGAGCGCAGGTTGGCGAAGGCCTGCTGCATCGAGGTCTTGAGATAGGCGCCCTCGGCATCGTCCTCGCCGGCGAAGACATTGATCGCCAGCATGAAATGCGGTTTGCTATGGGTCTCCGAGGGGCGGAAGGTCTCGCGGTAGATCGCCAGCGCCTCGCGCAGCGCCTGCGGCGCAAAATGCGAGGCGAAAGCGTAGGGCAGGCCGAGATGGGCGGCGAGCTGGGCGCCGTAGAGGCTGGAGCCGAGGATCCAGACGGGGACATGGGTGCCGGTGCCGGGGACGGCGCGGATCGGCGCGCCGGGCTCGGGATCACCGAGATAGCGCATCAGCTCGACGACGTCGCCGGGAAAGCTGTCCGAGGCCTCGAGGCTGCGGCGCAGGGCCCGCATCGTGCGCGGGTCGGTGCCCGGCGCCCGGCCGAGGCCGAGGTCGATGCGGTCGGGAAACAGCGTCGCCAGGGTGCCGAACTGCTCGGCCACCACCAGCGGTGCGTGGTTGGGCAGCATGATGCCACCGGCGCCGACCCGGATGGTCGAGGTCGCCGCCGCCACCCGGCCGATGACCACCGCCGTCGCCGCACTGGCGATACCGGGCATGTTGTGGTGCTCGGCGAGCCAGAAGCGGCGATAGCCCAGCGCCTCGGCATGGGCGGCGAGGTCGAGCGTGTTGGCCAGGGCGTCGGCGGTGCTGGCGCCCTCGGGCACGGGCGAGAGGTCGAGGACGGAATAGGGGATCATCGGCGGGCCTTCGGTTGCTGCAGCGCCGGATGATAGGGCGCGGCGCCGGAAAGGCGAGGGGGCGGCCAAAGGGAGAAGCTTGACGGCGAGCGACCGAAAGGCGCCGCGAACAGACATTGCGCTTCGCGCGCGCCCGCCTAGAACGACAGGGAAGGACAAAGGAGCGGTATTCATGGCCGAACAGGACGCGCTGGTCATCTTCACCCCCTCGGGCAAACGCGGCCGGGTGCCGCGCGGCACCCCGGTGCTGACGGCCGCCCGGCAACTCGGGGTCGATCTCGACTCGGTCTGCGGCGGCCGCGGCATCTGCTCGAAATGCCAGGTGACGCCGGGCTATGGCGAATTTCCCAAGCACGGGGTCCATGTCGCCGCCGACGCGCTGTCGGAATGGAACCAGGTCGAGGAACGCTACGACCGCGTCCGCGGGCTGGCCAAGGGCCGGCGGCTGGGCTGCCAGGCCAGGATCATGGGCGACGTGGTCATCGACGTGCCGCCGGAAAGCCAGGTCCACAAGCAGGTCGTGCGCAAGGAGGCGACGGCGCGGGCGATCGTCATGGACCCGGCCAGCCGGCTCTATTACGTCGAGGTCGCCGAGCCCGACATGCACGAACCCTCGGGCGATTTCGAGCGCCTCAAGGCGGCGCTGAAGGAGCAGTGGCAGGTCGCGGATGTCGAGGCCGATCTCGACATCCTGCGCAAGCTGCAGCCGACGCTGCGCAAGGGCGAGTGGAAGGTCACCGTCGCGCTCAACAAGGGCAATCACGACGCCAGGGCGCGGGTGCTCGAGGTCTGGCCGGGGTTCTTCGAGGGTCGGCTCTACGGCCTCGCCATCGACCTTGGCTCGACCACCATCGCGGCGCATCTGTGCGACTTGCGCAACGGCCAGGTGCTGGCCTCGGCCGGGGTGATGAACCCGCAGATCCGCTTCGGCGAGGACCTGATGAGCCGGGTCAGCTACGCGATGATGAATCCCGGCGGCGATGTCGAGATGACCAGGGCGGTGCGCGGCGCGATCAACGACCTGGCCAAGGAGATCGCCAAGGACGCGGGCATCGACCCGCAGCTGATCGTCGAGACCACCTTCGTCTGCAACCCGGTGATGCACCACCTGCTGCTGGGCATCGACCCGGTCGAGCTGGGCCAGGCGCCGTTCGCGCTGGCGGTGTCGGAATCGCTGGCCTTCGACGCGAGCGAGCTGGAGCTGTCGGCGATCAATTCCGACGCGAGGGTCTATATTCTGCCCTGCATCGCCGGCCATGTCGGCGCCGACTGCGCCGCCGTGGCGCTGGCGGAGGAGCCGCACAAGTCCGAGGACATGGTGCTGATCGTCGATGTCGGCACCAATGCCGAGATCCTGCTGGGCAACAAGGACAAGGTGCTGGCCTGCTCCTCGCCCACCGGCCCGGCCTTCGAGGGCGCCCAGATCAGTTCGGGCCAGCGCGCCGCGCCGGGCGCCATCGAGCGGCTCCAGATCGACCCGGAGACCAAGGCGCCGCGCTTCAAGGTGATCGGTTGCGATCTGTGGTCGGACGAGGCCGGCTTTGCCGAGGCCACCGCGGCGACCGGCATCACCGGTATCTGCGGCTCGGGCATCATCGAGGCGGTGGCCGAGATGCGGGCGGCCGGGATCGTCGATCCCTCGGGCCTGATCGGCTCGGCCGAGCAGGTCGGCAGCCCCCGACTCGTGGCGGAAGGTCGCACTCACGCATATTTGATCCATGACGGCGCCGCCGAGGGCGGGCCGCGGATCACGGTCACGCAGGGTGACATCCGCGCGATCCAGCTGGCCAAGTCCGCGCTCTATGCCGGCGCGCGTTTGTTGATGGATGAGCTGGGCATCGACAAGGTCGACCGGGTGGTTCTGGCCGGTGCGTTCGGTGCCCATATTTCGGCCAAGCATGCCATGATCTTGGGCATGATCCCCGACGCGCCTCTTGAAAACGTGATTTCGGCGGGCAATGCTGCCGGAACGGGAGCTCGCATCGCGCTCTGCAATGTCGCGGCGAGGGAGGAGATCGAAGCAGTGGTCGGCAGGATTCACAAGGTCGAGACCGCGATCGAACCGCGGTTCCAGGAGCATTTCGTCAACGCGAATGCCCTGCCGCACGCGGTCGACGCCTTCCCCGAGCTGGGCAAGGTGGTGACCCTGCCGGATGTCAGCTTCAACAGCGGCGGCGACCGCGACCGCGGCCGCAGGAGACGGCGCGGGTGACCCCGGACCCGATATCGGGTCTTCTGGCCAGGGTGGCCGCGCAGGACCGTGCGGCCTTCGGCGAATTGTATCATGCCGCCTCGGCCAAGGTTTTCGGCGTGCTGCTGCAGATGCTGCGCGACCGGGCCGAGGCCGAAGAGGCGCTGGAGGAGGTCTTTGCCCGGGTCTGGCTGCGGGCGGGCCGCTTCGACGGCGCGCGCGGCCGCGGCATGACCTGGATCATCGCGGTGGCGCGGGCCGATGCGATCGACCGGCTGCGCGCCCGGCCCGAGCCGGCGCCGACGGCCGAGGACGCCGCCGCGGTCGACATGCCCGAGCCGGCACCGGCGGCCGAGGTCACGGTGGTGGCGGCCGGACGGGTGCGGCGCATCGGCGATTGCATCGACGCGCTCGACCCCGACCGGGCCGAGGCGGTGCGCGGCGCCTATATCGGCGGGCTGTCCTATGCCCAGCTCGCCCGGCGCCACGACGTGCCGCAGGACACGATCCGGACCTGGCTGCAGCGGGGCCTGATCCGGCTGAGGGAGTGTCTGGAGGCATGAATGAAAGCCCGATCTCCCTGGGGCCCGGCGCTGACAGCCGGGACGACGTGATCGCCGCGGAATACGTCCTCGGCACGCTGCCCCGCGACGAGCGGCTGGTGGCCGAGCACCGGATCGAGGAGGAGCCGGATTTCGCCGCGCTGGTCGCGGATTGGGAACACCGCTTCTCGCCGCTCAACATGGCCTACGAGCCCGAACACGCCCCCGATCTGCTGCCGCAGATCGAGGCGCGGATCTTCGGCACCCCGGCCAGGGTGCAGCAGCGCAACCTGATGCGCCTCGCCTGGGTGCTGGTCGGCGGCGCGCTGGCCGCCGTGGCGCTGCTGACGCTGGTGATGAACCATACCGACGGCTTCGACGCGCCCGCCGACCGCTATGCCGCGACGATCGAGGCCAGGGGCATGCCGCTGGTCTTCGCCGCCGCCTGGAGCGCCGAGACCAAGGAGTTGCAAGTCTCGCGCACCGTCGGCCTTGCCGCCGAGAAGGGCCGGGATTACGAGCTCTGGCTGATCGCCAAGGGCGGCGTGCCGATCTCGCTCGGCCTGCTGCGCGGCGGGGTGACCAAGCTGTCGCTGCCGGCACTGCGGCCGGGCGCGGTGCTGGCGGTCAGCCTCGAGCCCATCGGCGGCTCGCGCACCGGCGCGCCGACCGGGCCGGTGCTGGTGACGGGGCCCTTGACCAAGCTGTGAAGCGAAGAAAAGCGGCGCCGCGATGAAACTGTTCGCGCCGCCGCTGCGTAACTCAGGCCATGGAACCGGGAACGGAGCCCGGACCGCAACCTGAGGAGACGACCATGAAACTGAACTTCAAGATCGCCGCCACCGCCGCCACCGTTGCCCTGGCAGGCTGCGCCGCGATGGCCGCCAATCCGATGGTCGGCGGCGCGCCGATGTATGCCAGCAAGAACATCGTCCAGAACGCGGTGAATTCGGACGACCACACCACGCTGGTCGCGGCGGTGAAGGCCGCTGGGCTGGTGCCGGTGCTGGAAGGGCAGGGGCCCTTCACCGTCTTCGCGCCCACAAACGAGGCCTTCGCGGCGCTGCCGAAAGGCACCGTCGACAGCCTGCTCAAGCCCGAGAACAAGGACAAGCTGTCCAAGATCCTGACCTGCCACGTCGTGGCCGGGGACGAGATGGCCGCCGACCTGACCAAGATGGTCGCCGATGGCGGCGGCATGGCCAAGATCAAGACGGTCGGCGGCTGCACCTTCACCGCGATGGTCAAGGACGCCAAGCTGGAGATCAAGGACGGGCAGGGCAACATCGCCAATGTCACCATCGCCGACGTCAAGCAGTCGAACGGCGTGATCCACGTCATCGACCACGTCCTGCTGCCGGCCAACTGACGCCGCAGCTGTCGCGCATGACGCCGGGCCGTCCTCTCCACGGGGGCGGCCCGTTCCGTTTCGGCCGCCAGCCGGGACGGCGAGCGGCCTGGCCGCAGCCCCTGCAAAGATCTCGACGGCGTGATCGTCCGAGCCGAGCGGAGGGCGCGAGATCCGTCAGGGCACATCCTAGGCGTCGCGGGCATTCAGCACGTCGATGCGCCGGTCGACCTCCTGCGCCAGCGCCCGCAGGGCCGGGGCGATGGTCACCGGGTAGCCGCGGCTGTCCTCCAGCGCCGTCATCGCCTCCGGCAGGCCGGCGCGCTGGCGCGCGGCATGGTCCCGGCTCTCCGCCAGCGACGGGGCGGGGCCGAGCCGGCGTCCGTTCCGCATCACCGGTTGCAGCAGCGGCTGGCCCTCTTGCGGATCGCCCGCGACCGAGATCGTGTCGCCCGCCATCCGCCCGTCGGCATCGAAGCGTCGCCAGACCTGCTTGCGGCCCGGCCATGTCGCCTTGCCCGCCGAGCGTTTGCGCCGCGCCAGCCCGGCATATTCCTGCAGCTTGTAGGCGCAGTCGAAGGCCGGGGCGTCGGCAGAGGTGGTCAGGCTGGTCCCGATGCCGAAGCCGTCGATCGGCGCGCCGGCGGTCAGCAGGGCCCGGATGCGGTGCTCGTCCAGCCCGCCGCTGGCGAGGATGCGGACGGCAGGCAACCCGCCCTGGTCGAGGATCTGCCGCACCTTCACCGCCAGCGCCACCAGGTCGCCGCTGTCGAGCCGCACCGCGCCGATCTCGATCCCCTCGGCGCGCAGGTTCGGCGCCAGCCGGACGACCTTCCGCGCCCCTTCCTCGGTGTCGTAGGTGTCGATCAGCAGGGTCAGGTTGTCGGGCCGCGCCCGGGCGAAGCTGAGGAAGGCGGCGGTCTCGCTGTCATGGGCCTGGACGAAGGAATGGGCCATGGTGCCGACCGCCGGCACGCCGAAGCACTTCTCGGCCAGCACGGTGGCCGAGGCGTCGAAGCCGGCCAGGTAGGCGGCGCGCGCGGCCAGCAGCCCGGCCTCGCTGCCATGCGCCCGGCGCAGGCCGAAATCGACCAGCGTCCGCGCGCCGGCCGCCAGCCGCATCCGCGCCGCCTTCGACGCGATCAGGGTCTCGAATTGCAGCAGGTTGACGATCCGGGTCTCGACATATTGCGCCTCCGGCAGCGGCGCGGTGAGGCGCAGGATTGGCTCGTCGGGGAAGAACACGGTGCCCTCGGGCATCGCCGCGACCTCGCCGGTGAAGCGGAAGCCGCGCAGGTAGTCGATCAGCCGCGGCGAGAAGCGGCCGCTCCCCGCCAGCCAGGACAGGTCCTCTTCGGACACCGTCAGCGTCTCGAGATAGTCCAGCACCTGGTCCAGCCCGGCGGCGACGAGGAAGTTGCGCCCCGGCGGCAGCTTGCGGACGAAGAACTCGAACACGGCGATGTCGGTCTCGCCGGCCTCGAGATAGGCCTGCATCATCGCCAGTTGGTAGAGGTCGGTAAGAAGAAAGCTGTCCGTCATCGCGCCGTTCGATCCTCTCTCCGCCGGCCGGGGGCCGTGCCCGTCTGTCTTTGCCCGTGCCACAGCGGCGCGGCGGAGGCGTTGATGCGCATCAAGCCGGCGGTCAGGCCTCGAGCCGGAGGGTGCCGTCCGGGTCGAGCCGCGGCGCGGGGCCGAGCGGCACGCGGGCGAGGCTCTGCTGCAGCCAGACGGCGTCTTCGGGCGAGGCGCGCCGTAGCCGGAACCGGTGCCGTTCCAGCGCCAGCATTTCGAGGCCGCGGAAGCGGCCGTCCCGGCGGTCGAGATCGAGGAAGTAGGCCAGGCCCAGTTGCGGGCGGTAGGCCTCCTCTCCGCCGATGCCCTCGTAATCGTTGATCAGGTCGCCGCAGCCGTAGAGGGCGATGCCGTCGCCGATCCTCTCGATCCCCTTGGGATGGTGCGAGGAATGGCCGAAGACGACCTGCGCCCCGGCCTCCCCGATCAGCGCGCGGGCCAGCCGGCGCTGGCTGTCGGGCACCGCATAGCCCCAGTTGCCGCCCCAGTGCAGCGAGACGAGCAGGATGTCGCCCGGCCGCCGCAGCCCGGCCACGGCGCGGATCGTTGCCGCCACCGGATCGGCCGGCAGCAGGGCGAGACCGGGACGGTCCGGGGGCGCGTCCCAATGCAGCGGCACGCCGCTGTCGGAGCTGGCGAAGGCGAGCAGCAGCAGCCGCCCGCCGCCGGCCAGGGGCAGGACCGCCGGCGCCGTGGCGGCCCGGGCATCGCGGCCGGCCCCGGCGCAGGCGATGCCCGCCCGCTCCAGCGTTGCCAGCGTCTCGACCAGCCCGGCCTCGCCCCAGTCCATCACATGGTTGTTCGCCAGCCCGCAGGCGTCGATCCGGGCCGCGGTCAGCACGCCGATATTCGCCGGGTTCATGCGGTAGTTGATGCCCTTCGGCTCGGGCTGCGCGGCGGTGGTGATCGCCGTTTCGAGATTGACGATCCGCAGGTCGCAGTTGCGCCGCTCGATCTCGTCCAGCAACTCGCCCCAGAGGTAATCACCGGTGACGCCGCGCGGGATCGGGCCCGAATGCCGCTCGGCTAGGGTCACGTAATCCGCCGCCGAGGTCATGTAACGCTCGTAGAGCCGGGGATCGCCGGGGTGGCGCAGGATCTGGTCGATGCCGCGCCCGGTCATCACGTCGCCGGCGAGGAACAGACGGATGGGCTCAGCGGTCATGGCGCGAGGCGGTCTGCAGATGGGCCGCGAACCAGCCCTGCGCCAGCGCCACGACCGCGTCGAGCGTGCCCGGCTCCTCGAACAGATGGGTGGCGCCGGGCACGATCTCGACCGCCTTGACGCAGGTCAGCTCGGCCTCTGCGGCGCGGTTGAGGGCGATGACCTGGGTGTCGGCGCCGCCGACGATCAGCAGCACCGGCGCCCGGACCGAGGCCAGCGCCGCGCCGGCCATGTCGGGCCGGCCGCCGCGCGAGACCACGGCGCCGACCGCCCCGGGCATGCGGGCGGCGGCGACCAGCGCCGCGCCGGCACCGGTGCTGGCCCCGAACAGGCCGACGGGCAGATCGGCCAGGGCGGGCTGGCGCGCGATCCAGCGCAGGGCGTCGCAGACCCGGCCGGCCAGCAGCGGGATGTCGAAGACATTGGCGCGGTCGGCCGCCTCTTCCGGCGTCAGCAGGTCGAACAGCAGCGTGGCAAATCTCGCCTGCCGCAGCGCCGCGGCGACATGGCGGTTGCGCGGGCTGAGCCGGCTGCTGCCGCTGCCATGGGCGAAGACGACGATGCCGGCGGGCTGTTGCGGCAGGCCGAGATCGCCGGGCAGGACCGGCCCGTCCCCGGTCTCGATCCGCACCGCCTGGACTTGCGAAGATGGCTCGGACGTCATGTCCGCCCTCCCTGCTAGCGGCCGAACAGGCCGATCAACTCGGCCCGGGCCAGCTCATGCCCCCGCGCCAGCGCCGCGAGCTCCGGGCAGCGCGCCCCGGCGGCCGGGGCGAGGCGGGTGTCGAGCGCGACAAGGCGGAAGACATAGCGGTGCGGCCGGTCGCCCGGCGGCGGGCAGGGGCCGCCATAGCCGGGCTTGCGGAAATCGTTCAGCGCGGCCTGCCCGGCGCCTTCGCCCGCCGTAAGACCCGTCGCCGTGGCCGGGATGTTGCAGGCCGCCCAGTGGTGGAACACCCCGCGCGGGGCGTCGGGGTCGTCGCATGTCAGCAGCAGGCTCACCGTGCCCTCCGGCACCCCGGACCAGTTCAGCGGCGGCGACAGGTTCGCGCCCTCGCAGGTATGTTCCCTCGGGATCGGCTGCATCGGCGCGAAGGCCGGCGAGGTGAGTTCCATGGCCATGAGCGGTCTCCTCCTGCGGGCAGCCGCTGCTGCGGGATGGTGCCGCGCCCGCCGTCTTTTGCTTGCATCCAGCCGCAAGCATGGCCCGGCGCCGCCGCCGCTTCATTGTCCTGCGTCAACGCGCCTGTCCGGACGCGGCCGGCGCGTTGTGGCGCCCGTCGGAGAGCCCGCCGGCGAGCCCGTCGGCGAGCCCGTCGGGGCCGGCGATCAGCGCCGTGGCCGCGCGGGCGGCAAGGATGCGGGCCGTGGTCGCCTCGCGGACCCATTCTGCCTTGCGGTCGATCCCGGCCTCTCCCTCGGCCGCGAGCGCCGCCGCCGCGGCCCCGGCGACCGCCGCCGCCGCGGCGATGTCGTCCAGCGGCGGCAGCAGGCTCTGCTCGCCCAGTCCCAGCGCCCTGGCCCGGCCGACGAGCGCCCGGGCCGCCGCCAGCGCCGCCCGGTCGCTGATCCGGCGGGCGCGGATGTCGAGCACGCCGCGGAACAGGCCGGGAAAGACCAGCGCGTTGTTGACCTGGTTGGCGAAGTCGCTGCGCCCGGTGGCGACGATGCGCGCCCCGGCCTGCCGCGCTGCCTCGGGCCAGATCTCGGGCGTCGGGTTGGCGCAGGCGAAGACGATCGCGTCGCGGGTCATGCCGGCGATGGCCTCGGGCGGGATCAGCCCCGGGCCGGGGGCCGAGAAGGCGATGCAGACATCCGCACCGGCCAGCGCCTCGACGATGCCGCCCCGGTGCCTGTCGGGGTTGGTCTCGCGGCAGATCGTCCATTTCTCGCGCAGCCGCTCCCGATCCGCCGAGATGTCGACCCGGTCCTGGTGCAGCAGCCCGGCGCTGTCGCAGACCCGCATCTTCGCCGGGTCGGCCCCGGCCGCCTTGAGCAGCCGGTAGACCGAGACATTCGCCGCGCCGGCGCCGATCAGCGTGATGCGGCTCTCGGCCATGGCCTTGCCGACGATCTCCAGCGCGCCGAGCAGCCCGGCCAGGGCCGCCGCCGCGGTCCCCTGCTGGTCGTCGTGCCAGACCGGGATCGGCAGCGCCGCCTGCAGCCTCTCGAGCACGCGGAAGCATTTCGGTGTGGCGATGTCCTCGAGGTTGACGCCGCCGAAACTGGGGCCAATCGCCTGCACGAAATCGACGATCTCGTCGATGCCGTGCCGGTCGATGCAGAGCGCCGTCGCGTCGACCCCGCCGAGATACTTGAACAGCAGCGCCTTGCCCTCCATCACCGGCAGCGCCGCCTCGGGCCCGATATCGCCCAGCCCCAGCACCCGGCTGCCGTCCGAGACGATCGCGACCCGGTCGCCGCGATCGGTCAGGGCGAAGGACTGCGCCGGGTCCTCGGCCACCGCCCGGGCCGCCGCGGCGACGCCCGGCGTGTACCAGAGGGCGAAATCCTCGATGCCGCGCACCGGGCATTTCGGCAGCGTCTGCATCTTGCCGTGCCAGCGGCGATGCGCGTCGAGCGCCTGGGCCGCGATCTCGCTGCTGCGGGTTTCGGACTGGCTCATGCTCGGGCTCCTTCCGGTCTTCCTGTCCTGTCGCGCCGGCGCGGTGGTTTTGCGGCCGCAGACCGCTCGCGGCTTCGCACCGCTTGGCCGTGCCGCTGTCGGCCGCGAAGCGGAAGGCCGTGCAGGGAGGCCGGGCAAGGGAGGCCGGGCGTCATCGGGGCCGGGCCTGTCGTCCAACCGGTCGGTCAAACGACCGTGACATCGACCGCGAAGGGGCCCTTCTCGCCCTCCATCTCGCGAAAGCGCAGCCGGTCGCCGAGGGCGAGCGTCTCCCAGGCGCCCTCTCCGAGCGCGTCCTTCTGGAAATAGACCTCGCGCCCGTCATCCGCGCGCAGGAAGCCCCAGCCAAGTTCGGGTTCGAACTCGACGATCTCGCCATGCAGCAGCGGCGGGTGGTGCTTGACCTCCTTGCCGTCGAGGCGGCGGTGATATTCCTTCAGCCGCTGTTCCAGCGCGGCAAAGGCGGCGTTGACGGCCAGCAGGGCGTCGTCGCCGGCCTGCCCCTGGTGGATCGAGCGGGCGATGTCGATGTCGGGGCCCGGCACCTCGAGATGGATGCGGACGTCGATCTCGCGGCCCGACACCTTGCGGCGCTGCGGCGCGCAAACGACCACCCGGCAGCCGATGAGATTGGGGAAAAACCGCTCGAGTGCGGCGATCCGCTCGTGGATGCGGGCCTCGACCGCGGGGGCCGGATCGAGGTTCTTCCAGCTTATGACCGGCGATCTCTGCATGTCTGGTCTCCTTCGCGTCTCTGCCCCGACCGCGCCCCAAAGGATGGCTTGCCATCTTGTTCACCGAGGCCCCCCAGCGGGCATTGACGGCAGTCAATGCCGGCGCCAATCGGCCCCCGATATCGAACGCGGGGGCGGGGGCGCGCGTTCAGGCCCGGCGCAGCAACGGTTCGAGCGCCGGCCAGTCGCGCGTGTTCAGCACATCCCCCGCCTCCAGCCAGCCGCGCCGGGCCTGGTCGATGCCGAAGCGCATCACCTCGAGGCCGGCCACGCTATGCGCATCGGTCGAGATGGCGATCTTCACGCCGGCGTCGCGGGCGATCCGGCACTGCCGGTCATCGAGATCGAGCCGCAGCGGATTGGCGTTGAGTTCGAGCGCACAGCCGCGTTCCGCCGCCCCCCGCGCCAGCCTCTCGAAATCCACCGCATAGGCGCGCCGCTCGTTGATCAGCCGCCCCGTCGGGTGGGCGAGGATCGAGACGTGGCGATTGTCCATCGCCTTCAGCAGGCGCCCGGTCTGGGCCGCCTCGCTCAGATTGAAACCAGAATGGACCGCGGCGACGACGAGGTCGAGTTCGGCCAGCACCGCATCGGGGAAATCGAGCCGGCCGTCCTCGAGGATGTCCACCTCGCTCGATTTCAGCAGCCGGAAGCCCTTGAACCCGGCATTGAGCCGGTCGATCTCGTCCCGCTGGACGGCGAGGCGGCGGGCGTCGAGGCCATGGGCGACGCGGGCGCTGGGCGAATGGTCGGTGATCGCGAGGTAGCCGTAGCCGCGCGCCTGCGCCGCCGCCGCCATGTCGGCGAGCGTGTCGTGCCCGTCCGAGGCCTCGGTATGGGCGTGCAGGTCGCCGCGGATGTCGCCCGGGGCGATCAGATCGGGCAGCCGGCCGGCCTCGGCCGCCGCGATCTCGCCGCGATCCTCGCGCAGCTCGGGCAGGATATAGGGCAGCCCGATCGCCGCGTAGACGTCAGCTTCGGTCTTGCCGGCGACCGAGCTCTTGCCCGAGAACAGCCCGTATTCATTCAGCTTCAGCCCGCGCGCGATGGCGCGCTTGCGGCAGGCGATGTTATGGGCCTTGCTGCCGGTGAAATAGAACAGCGCGGCGCCCCAGCTTTCGGGCGCGACGACGCGCAGATCGACCTGCAGGCCGGCGCGCAGGATCACCGTCACCCGCGTCGCCCCCTGCGAGACGACGCGGGCGACCTCGTCGTAGCGGACGAAGCCGGCGGTCACCGGAGCGCCCTCGGCCGCGGCGGCGACGATGTCGAGATCGCCGACCGTCTCGCGCCGGCGCCGGAAGCTGCCGGCGATCTCGGCGGCGGTGACGCCGGGCAGGGCGCGGACGAAGGCCAGCAGCGGGGCGGCGAAATCCTCGGCCGTGTCGATCCTCAGCCGGTGTTCGGCCAGGTCGGCATGGGCCAGCTCGGCCCGGATTTTCGTCTCGCTCTTGTCGCCGAAACCGGGCAGGGCGGCGATCCGTCCGGCCTCGGCGGCGCGGCGCAGATCGTCGCGCGAGCGGATGTCGAGCGCCTCGTAGAGGGCGCGCGTCCGCTTCGGCCCGATGCCCGGAATCGCCGTCACCTCGACCAGCCCCTCGGGCAGCTCGCCGCGCAGCTGCTCAAGCAGCCTGATCCGGCCCGACCGGACGAATTCGGCGATCTTGGCGGCGAGGTCGTCGCCGATGGTCGGCAGCTTGCTGAGATCGGCGCCCCGGGCGACCAGATCGGCCATGCTGCGGGTCTCGGATCGCAGCGTCATCGCCGCGTTGCGATAGGCGCGCACCCGGAAGCGGTTCGCCCCCTCGATCTCAAGAAGGTCGGCGATACGGTCGAAGGCCTCGGCGATCTCGCTGTTGTGAACCGGCATGGCCTGCCTTTCCGCTGCCTGCGCTCGTCAAGGCAAGACCGGGCGGGAGGCGTTGGCAATGACGGGCATCAAGCGCCGGAGCGGCGATCCTCCCGGCCGGCTTGATACACGTCAATGCAATTCGCCGGACCGGCCGTTGTCATGGACCGGGCAGGAGCCAGCGGGCGACAGGCCGCATGCGCCGCCGGAGGCGGGGCTGCCGGTGAAGAAGGATGGGGCGCGCCATCGCCCGGGCAGGGGCCCTGCGCGTCGACCGAGTGGAGATTTCATGACTGCGCGCGTGCAGACCGTCGATGGCGTCGACCCGCCGGAGCCCGGCGATCCCGTTCGGGCCCGGGTGAGCCGCATTTCGGGACAGATGCTCGAGCTGCGCTTCGAGGGCGGCTCTCCCGGCACGGGCGACCTCGCCATCGGCGTCGACGATCCCGGGCTGCGGGTCGAACTGGCCTCGTTTCCCGCCGCCGGGGTGGCGCGCGGCCTGGTGCTGTCGGCCTCGCAGCCGGTGGCGCTGGGGGCGGAACTCTCCTTGACCGGCGCCGGGCTGCAGATCCCGGTCGGACGGACGGCGCTGGGGCGGATGCTGAACCTGTTCGGCGAACCGGTCGATGGAGGCCCGCCGCTGAGCGAGGCGCCGCGGCGGCCGATCCGCAACGCGCCGCCGGCGCTGAAGGAGCGGCGGACGCGGTCGGAGATCTTCGAGACCGGGATCAAGGCCATCGACCTGCTCTGCCCGGTCGAGCGCGGCGGCAAGGCCGGGTTGTTCGGCGGCGCCGGGGTCGGCAAGACGGTGCTGATCGCGGAAATGATCTACAACATGGCCGGCTCCTACCAGGGCGTCAGCCTGTTCTGCGGCATCGGTGAACGCTCGCGCGAGGCCGAGGAATTCCACCGCGAAATGGCCGAGGCCGGGGTGCTGGACAGCACCGTGATGGTGTTCGGCCAGATGAACGAACGCCCGGCGGTGCGCTTTCGCGTCGGCCACGCGGCGATGTCGATCGCCGAGCATTTCCGCGACGAGCTCAATACCGACGTGCTGGTGCTGATCGACAACATCTACCGTTTCGTCCAGGCCGGGGCCGAGGTCTCGGGGCTGCTGGGCCAGATCCCCTCGCGCGTTGGCTACCAGCCCTCGCTCGCCACCGAGATCGCCGAGCTGGAGGAACGCATCTGCTCCACCGCCTCCGGGGCGCTGACCTCGATTCAGGCGGTCTATGTCCCGGCCGACGATTTCACCGACCCGGCCGCGGCCCATGTCTTCGGCCATCTCTCGGCCACGATCGTGCTGTCGCGCAAGCGCGCGGCGCAAGGGCTCTATCCCGCGGTCGACCCGCTCGAATCCGGGTCCAAGATGCTGACCCCGTCGGTCGCCGCGCCGCGTCACGTCCGGGTCGCGCGGGCGGTGCGGCGGACGCTGGCGGACTACGAAAGCCTCAAGGACGTGATCGCGATGCTCGGGCTGGAGCAGCTCTCGGTCGAGGATCAGCGCACGGTGGCGATCGCCCGCCGGCTGGAACGGTTCCTGACCCAGCCGTTCCGGGCCACCGAGCGTTTCACCGCTGCCAGCGGCCGCCGGGTGACACTGGAAGAAACGCTGGAGGGCTGCGAGCAGATCCTCGCCGGGGCCTTCAACGACCGGCCCGAGCGCCATCTCTACATGATCGGCCCGATCGAGGAAGTGGGGGAGGGCGGGAAATGACGTCTCAACCCGTCCTGCGCCTCGAGGTCTTCACTCCCGGCGCCCGGATCGTCGAGGCCGAGGCGCGCAAGGTCGTGGCCGAGGGCGCGCAGGGAGTCTTTGCGCTGCTGCCGCGCCATATCGACATGGTGACGGCGCTGCGGCCCGGGCTTCTGTCCTACCTGGCGGAGGACGGAACCGAGCACTTCCTCGGCATCGACGAGGGCATCCTGGTCAAATGCGGCGACGCGGTCCAGGTTTCGGTGCTGGGCGCGGTCGCAAGCGACGACCTCGAGACGCTGCGGGCCGAGGTGACGCGGCGCTTCCTGTCGCTCGACGACAGCGAGCGGGCGGCGCGCACGGCGCTGGCCCGGCTCGAGGCCGGGGCGATCCGCGGCGTGATGGAGATCGAGCTGTGACCGAACCGGAGCAAGGGCCCGACAAGCTCGAACACACCATCGCCCGCAAGGCCGAGCACCGGGTCCGGGCACGGCGCGAGGGCCGGCACACGGTCTGGTTCGGCGTCGGCATGTTCGGGCTGGTGGGCTGGGCGGTCGCGGTGCCCACCCTGCTGGGCGTTGCCGTCGGCCGCTGGCTCGACGCGCGCTTTGCCGACGGCCCGTCCTGGACGATGATGGGGCTGCTGGCCGGGGTCGCGCTGGGCTCGGCCAATGCCTGGTGGTGGGTGCGCCGCACCGGCGCGTGGCGCGGCGACGGGCGCGAAGGAAACGACAAGGAGGATCGGCGGTGAGCGGAGAAATGGTGGCGAACCTTGCCCTTGGCGGCATCGTCGGCGCGGCCCTGGGGGCGGTGCACATGCTCTGGCTGTGGCGCGCCGCGGCGCGTTTCGGCGCCGGTGGCGGCGCAGCCGGGTTGCTGGGCGGGGCGCTGCTGCGGCTGGCGCTGGTGCTGGCGGGAACCTTCGTCCTGATGCGGCTGGCCGGCCAGCCGGGCGCCGCCCTGGCCGGGGCGCTGACCGGCTTCACCGCGATCCGGCTGCTGGCGGTTCGGCGGGCGCGCAAGGGCTAGGGCGATGCAACTTTCCCCGGACAGCGAGATCGTCTTCACCCTGCCGCTGGGCGGGCTGGGCGGCTGGCCCGTCTCGGCCACCATCGTCAACACCTGGATCGTGATGGCGGTGCTGGTCGCGGTCGGCCGGCTGGCCACCCTGGGCATCGGCCCGGCGCCGCCGGTCTCGCGCTGGCGCATCGCGGTCGAGCTGCTGATCGCGATGATCCGCGACCAGATCCGCCAGATCGGCGGCGGCGATCCCGGCCGCTACCTGCCCTTCGTCGGGACCCTGTTCCTCTACGTGCTGCTGTCGAACGTGCTCGGCGTGATCCCGGGTTTCATGTCGCCCACCGGTTCGCTGTCGACGACGGTGGCGCTGGCGCTCTGCGTCCTGGTCGCGGTGCCGATCTACGGCATCGCCGATAACGGGCTGCTGGGCTACCTGAAGCGCTATTTCCGGCCGTCGCCGCTGATGGCGCCCTTCAACGTGATCGGAGAGCTGTCGCGGACCATCGCCCTGGCCGTGCGCCTCTACGGCAACGTGATGAGCGGCACCGTCGTCGTCGCGGTGCTGCTGGCGGTGGTGCCGTTCTTCTTTCCGGTGCTGCTGCAGCTGCTGGGCCTGCTGACCGGGGTGATCCAGGCCTATATCTTCGCCGTGCTGGCGATGGTCTACATCGCCTCGGCCAGTGGCGCCGAACCGGGCGCGGCCGAGAACCAGCCGCCGCCCACAAACCCGCCGCCCTCAACCCAGACCGGCGCGTCGGATGCGCCTGCAAGCGAAAGGACCCGCTGAATGGATGCCCTGACCCTGATTGCCACCGTCTCGATCGTCACCGCCGGGCTGACCATCGCCATCGGCTCGATCGGCCCGGCGCTGGGCGAGGCGCGCACCGCCGCCCAGGCGCTGAGCGCCATCGCCCAGCAGCCCGACGAGGCGAACACCATCACCCGCACCCTGTTCGTCAGCCTGGCGATGATCGAATCGACCGCGATCTACTGCTTCGTGATCGCCATGATCCTGCTCTTCGCCAACCCGTTCTGGAACTGGGCGATCGCCGCCGCGGCCCAGGGCGCGGGAGGCTGAGACGTGCAGGTCGACTGGCTCACGGTCACCGCCCAGATCGCCAATTTCCTGGTGCTGATCTGGCTGCTGCGCTGGGCCCTGTACCGGCCGCTGGCACGGGCGCTGCGGGCGCGCGAGGTGGCGGTGGCGCAGCGGCTGGAGGCGGCGGAAGCGGCCCGGGCCGAGGCCGAGGCCGCCGCCGAGACCCATCGCGCCGCGACAAGGGCGTTGGAGCAGGAGCGGGAGGATCGGCTGGAACGCGCCGAGCAGGAGGCCGAGGCGACAAAGGCCGCATTGCTCGACGCCGCCAAGCAGGAGATCTCCGCGCGCCGCGCCGCCTGGCAGGAGCAGCTCGCCGACGAGAAGGCCGCCTTCCTCGACCGGCTGCGCCGCCGCGCCGCCGCCAGTTTCGTCGCCACCCTGCGCCACATCCTGGACGAGATGGCGGATCAGGAACTGGTCGAGGGCATGGCCCGGACCTTCGCCCGTCGCCTCGCCGCGCTGGAGCCGGCGCAGCAGGCGCGGCTGCGGGCGGCCGCCGACGATGGCGACCGGCCGACCATCCTCGCCTCGCTGCCGCTGTCGGAGCGGGCGCGGGAACTGGTCGGCGAGGCGGTGGTCGGGCTGCTCGACCGCCCGGCCGAGCCCGGTTTCGAGGCCGATCCGGGGCTGGGTTGCGGCCTCGTCCTGCGGCTCGGCTCGCAGCATGTCGGCTGGACCATCGCCGAGCATCTCGACGGCTTCGAAAAGGAGGTGGCGCAGATGCTCGAGGCCGGGGAGGCAGAGCCATGACGCTGCCCGACCTTGCCGACAGCCTGTTCGACCGGCTCGACCGGCTGGCGGCCCGTCCGGCGGCCCTGTCCAGCCACGAGCGCGGCGTGGTCCGGCGCGTGCTGCACGGCGTCGTCGAGGTCGAGGGCTTCAACGAGGCGCTGTCGGACGAGGTGATCGCCTTCGAGGGCGGCGCCAGCGGCCTGGCGATGGACCTGGCGCCGGGCCGCGCCGGCGTCGTCCTGCTGCACGATCCGCAGGGGCTGCGGCCCGGCCAGCATGCGCGCCGGACCGGATACGTCGCCTCGGTGCCGGTGTCGGACGCGCTGCTGGGCCGGGTCGTCGACCCGTTCGGCCGGCCGCTGGATGACGGCCCGCCGCTGGCGACCGAGCGCCGGGCGCCGATCGAGGTCGCCGCCCCCGCGATCCTCGAACGCGCGCCGGTCGCGCGGCCGCTGCAGACCGGGCTCAAGGTGGTGGATGCGCTGGTGCCGATCGGGCGCGGCCAGCGCGAGCTGATCGTCGGCGACCGCCAGACCGGCAAGACGGCGATCGCGGTCGACACCATCCTCAACCAGATCGGCGACGATGTCGTCTCGGTCTATTGCGCCATCGGCCAGCGCGGCGATGCCACCGCGCGGGTGGTGGCGCGGCTGCGGGCGGAGGGCGCGATGCGCAACTGCGTCGTCGTCGTCGCCGGCGGCGAGGACCTGGCCGGGCTGCAATACACCGCCCCCTATGCCGCGACCAGCATCGCCGAGCATTTCATGCGCGCCGGGCGCGACGTGCTGATCGTCTACGACGACCTGACCCGCCACGCCCGCGCCTATCGCGAACTCTCGCTGCTGCTGCGCCGGCCGCCGGGGCGCGAGGCCTATCCGGGCGACATCTTCTACCTGCATTCGCGGCTGCTGGAGCGGGCGACGCAGCTGCGGCCCGAGGCCGGCGGCGGTTCGCTGACCGCGCTGCCGATCATCGAGACCCAGGCCCAGAACCTGTCGGCCTATATCCCGACCAACCTGATCTCGATCACCGACGGCCAGATCTACCTCTCGCCGGTGCTGTTCCGGCGCGGGCAACTGCCGGCGGTCGATGTCGGGCGCTCGGTGTCGCGCGTCGGCGGCAAGGCGCAGCTGCCGGGGTTCCGTGCCGTCGCCGGGCCGCTCAAGCTCGCCTATGCCCAGTTCGAGGAGCTCGAGGCCTTCGCCCGCTTCGGCGCCAAGCTGGACGAGGACACGCGCGACCAGCTCGACCGCGGCCGCGCGGTGCGCGAGGCGCTGAAGCAGGACGAGGGCGCGCCGATCGCCGTCGCCCGGCAGATCGCGCTGTTGCTGGCGGTGTCGGAAGGGCTGCTCGACGGCCTGGCGGCCGAATATACCGACGCCGTCGCCGATGCGGTGATGACCGCCGCGGCAAGCTGTCCCGAGGCCGCCGAGATCGCCGCCGGGGCGCCGCTCGAGGGCGCCCGCCGCGCGGCGATCCTGGCGGCGGCGCGGACGGCGCTGGAGGAGGTGCAGCATGGCCTCGCTTGAGGACCTGGCCCGCCGGATCGAGGTTGCCG
The DNA here is from genome assembly GCF_042643245.1 of Acidimangrovimonas pyrenivorans. NCBI lineage: Bacteria > Pseudomonadati > Pseudomonadota > Alphaproteobacteria > Rhodobacterales > Paracoccaceae > Acidimangrovimonas > Acidimangrovimonas pyrenivorans. The sequence goes on along the minus strand of NZ_JBHRSK010000004.1, from coordinate 1,285,940 downwards.
AGGACCTGCAATCGGTGGTGCGCACGATGAAGACGATCTCGACGGTGAGCATCCGGCGCCACGAGGTGGCGGAGCAGGAGATGCGGCGCTATCTCGCGGTTGTCGAAAGGGGGCTGCAGGTCGCCCTGCGGCACGTGCCGCGAAGCGCGGCCGGGGCCGGGGCGCCGGCGGCGGGGCCGGTGGAGGGGAAGACGGGCGTGGTCGTCATCGGCTCGGAAATCGGCCTCTGCGGCGGTTTCAACGAGCGCGTGGTGAGCTTCGCGCTCGACCGGCTGAAAGCCGCCGGCGTCGGCGTCGGGGAGCGCCTGGTCCTCGTGGTCGGCAGCCGGGCGGAGCTCGGCTGGCGGGCGGAAGCCGGCCCGCCCCGCCACGGCGAGGAGGCGCCGACGACGATCGAAGCCCTGCCGGCGGTGGTTCATAACGTGCTGATGCGGCTCGATGACTGGCGCGAGGCCGAGGCGGCGTCGCGCCTGGTGCTGTTTCACCAGCGCATCGCCCCGGCGGGCGGCTGCGCCCCTGTCGAAGTGCCGCTGTTCCCGATCGATCCCGGATGGTTGGCGGAACTGCGCGGCCGGCCGTGGCCGTCGCGGCGGCTCCCGGCCTGTTTCGGCCCGCCGGCGGCGGTGACCCGCGACCTGGTCCGGCAGCTTCTCTACGCGCGGGTCTTCACCGCGGTGCTGCAGTCGCGCGCCGCCGAACATGCCGAGCGCGCGGCCGCGATGCAGGCCGCGGATCGCAGCATCGGCGAAAAGCTCGACGACCTGCGTGCGACGCACCAGCGGTTGCGGCAGGAGACGATCACCTCCGAGCTTCTCGACATCATCGCCGGTTACGAGGCTTCCGCGACCGAGGCCGAAGGGCCGCGGGGCTGACGCGGCCCCCCGGAACAGCGGGCAGGGGATCATCGGCCGCAAGCTGCTTTGGGAGGCGAGCCCGATCCCGGGCCGAGGAGCGACGATCCGGGCCCGGTGCTCGTGCCCGGCCCTGATACGGCTGTGGCCGTCAAGGTCGGCGCAGCTTGGCCTTGCTCCGGTCCCTTCCGCCACGAAGGCCAGCTCCGCGCCTGAAGCGGAGCCTGGCTTTGGGCCGATCCGCTAGGGCGCGTCGGGGCGATCGACCCGGCCGGGATCGATCTGGCCGGCGGCGTTGAAGAAGAGCTCGATCAACTCGTTGCGCTCGTCCTTCAGGGCGAACACGACCTCGTCCACCGTGGTCCGCATCTCGCGGATGAGCAGCCGGCGCACGGTGTCGGTGCGATAGGTGCCGAAGCGCCACATGAAGCCGACCCCGATCCCCAGCGCCACCGCCTCGTAGACGGCGTCGCGGGTGTCGGCGATCAGCTGCGGCTCGGGCGCGAGGCCGGCGGCGCGGAAGGCGCGGTCGACGACCTTCTGCGTCGAGGAGCCCTGCGAGCGGAAGATCAGCGGCAGTTGCGCCAGCTCGGCAAGGCCGACCTCGTCGCGCAATCCGGTCGGGCTATCGGCGGCGACGATACCGACGACCTCCTGCGACAGCACGCCCGCGGTGCGGAACCGGCCGTCCTTGGGCAGGTCGGGCAGGACCGCGACGTCGACCTCGCGCCGCAGGAGCGCGGCGAGAATGTCCTGGTGCGATCCGCTGTCCACGCGGACGGTCAAGCTCGGGTGCTGGCGCAGGAGCTGGTGGACGATGGCGATGCCGGGCATCGAATTGCCCAACCCGACCCGGAGCCTCCGTTTGCCGGTCGGGCCGCGCCGTTCGAGCACGCGCAGCGCGTCGCGCTCGGCCTCGCGCATGCGGGTGCCGATATCGCACAGCTCCATGCAGAGGGGCGTTGCGCTTAATGTCCCGGCCGACTTGTCGAACAAGCGCACGCCGAAGGCGGTCTCGAGGTCGCGAATCTGCTGGGCGACGGCCGAGTGAGACACGCCGAGGCGGCGGGCGGCGGCCGAGAAGGAGCCCGCTTCGGCGACCGCAGTCACCGACCGCAGGCGCGGGAGCGACAGGGCGCCCGCCAGGGATCCAACCGGAGCTTTCATAAGCCGACTGCTTAGCTTGCAGATGTAACGTCTTCGTCACGGAATCTCTTCAAACCGTGAACTGTTCCGGGGCGTCGCCCCATCACCGCAGCACAGAACGCGCAGCGCGCAACGGGGCCGAGGCCCCGAACAGAAGGGATTTGCCCATGACCCAGCCGATCGGACTGCCCGAGTTCCTGTCAGGGCCGCTGCCCGCGCGCGCCGCCGTCCTGGCCGATCTCGACGGCTGCCTGATCGCCGGAGACCGGGTGCTGCCGGGGGTGCCCGAGTTGCTCGATCGCTGCGGCGACCGGCTCTGGGTGGTGTCGAACAATTCCACCGACACCGCCGAGCACCTGTCGGCGCGGCTCGGCCGGATGGGGCTCGGGCTGCCGGCCGAGCGGCTGGTGCTGGCGGGCGAGGAGACCCTGCGCGACCTGCAGCGCCGCCGTCCCGGCGCCCGCGTCGCGCTCTACGCCGCGCCGCCGCTGGTGGCGCTGGCCCGCGCGCTGGGGCTGGCGCCCGACCGCGAGCAGCCCGAACTGGCGGTGCTGGCGCGCGACACCGGCTTCGGCTTCGCCGATCTCGCCGAGCTTACCGCGATGGCCGCGCGCGGCCTGCCGGTGCTGCTGACCAATCCCGACACCTTCCATCCCGGCCCCGACGGCGCGCCGCGGCCCGAGACCGGCGCGCTGTGGGCGGCGGTGCGCGCGGCGGTGCCGGACGCGACCGCCTCGAGCCTGGCCAAGCCGGCGCCCGATCTCGTCGTCGCCGCACTCGCCCGCGCCGGGGTGGCGCCGGGCGAGGCGGTGTTCCTTGGCGATACGCCCGAGACCGACGGCCGCGCCGCCGCCACCGCCGGGGTCGAGTTCGTCCTGCTCGCACGCCCGCTCGCACGGCCGGACGGGACGATCCGGACACAGGAGATCGTGACATGCTGAGCTACACGCTGCGCATCCTCGCCCGGATGGCGCTCACCTTCTTCGTCATCGTCACCCTGGTGTTCTTCGCCACCCGGCTGTCGGGCAATGCCATCGACTTCCTCGCCGGCGAGGGGATGACCCAGCAGGACCGCGAGATCCTGATCCATTACTACGAACTCGACCGCTCGCTCTGGGATCAATACCTCGCCTTCCTGCGGGCCTTCCTCGACGGCAATTTCGGACTGTCCTTCATCGTACGCCGGCCGGTGATCGAGATCGTGGCCGAGCGCCTGTGGCCCTCGGCGCAGCTGCTGCTGTCGGCGATCGGGCTGACGCTGCTGGTGTCGCTGCCGCTCGGCGTCATCGCCGCGATCTGGCGCAGGCACTGGCTCGGCAGCGCGGCGATGGTCGTGGCCTTCCTCGGCTACGCGGTGCCGAACTTCATCCTCGCCGTGCTGATGGTGCTGGTCTTCGCCTACTGGCTCAACTGGCTGCCGGTGGTGGGCAATGGCACGGCGCTGCATTTCATCATGCCGACGCTGGCGATGTCGGGGGTGCTGATCGCGGCGCTGACGCGCTTCACCCGCAACGCCATGCTCGACGTGCTGGGGCAGGATTTCATGCGCACCGCCCGCGCCAAGGGCCTGCCCGAGCCTGTGGTGATCCTGCGCCACGGCCTGCGCAACGCTTCGATCACGCTGCTGTCGGTGATCGGCCTGCAGGTTGCGGGGCTGGCCGCCTCGGGCTCGGTGGTGGTCGAATCGATCTTCGCCTGGCCGGGGATCGGCGAGCTGCTGGTCTCGTCCGCGATCCGGCGCGACTACCCGGTGCTTCAGTTCGGCGTCGTCACCGTCGCCGTCGCCGTCATCCTCGTCAACGCCGCCATCGACCTCGCCTATGCCTGGGCCGATCCGCGGCTGCGCCACCAGCTGAAGGGGTAAGCCGATGACCATGGCCCTCTCCGCCGACCGCCGCTCGGCCCTGCGCCGCCTGTGGACCGGCACCAACGCGATCCAGAAGCTCGCCTTCGTCATCGGCCTTCTGCTGCTGCTGATGGCGGCCTTCGGCCCGCTGCTGGCGGCGCATGATCCCAACGCGCAGAGCCTGCTTTCGCGGCTGCGTCCGCCGCTCGGCTTCGCGCGCGCCGAGCTTGCCTATCCGCTGGGCACCGACGAGCTGGGCCGCGACGTGCTGGCACGCTGCCTGAACGGGCTGCGCCTGACGCTGACCCTCGCGAGCCTCGGCGCGCTGCTGGGGCTGGTGATCGGCGGGTTGCTGGGGCTGCTGGCCGGGGTCGCGGGCGGGCGCACCGATGCCGCGGTCATGGCCGCCGTCGACACCCAGATCGCGGTGCCCTTCACACTGATCGCGCTGTTCACCCTCGCCATCTTCGGCAGTTCTCTGGAGGTGATGGTGATCGTCCTCGGCCTTGCCGGCTGGGAGCAATACGCCCGCATCGTGCGCGGCGACGTCCGCCGGCTGATGCACCTGCCCTTCATCGAGGCCGCGCGTGCGGCCGGGGCCGGCCCCGGCCGTATCGCCTTCACCCATCTGCTGCCCAACATCGTCTCGCCGCTGGTGGTCCAGTTCACCCTCTCGCTGTCGAACATCGTCCTGCTGGAAAGCACCCTGTCCTTCCTCGGGATCGGGGTCCAGCCGCCCACCGCGACCTTGGGGTCGATGGTGGGGATCGGCCGCGACTTCATGCCGACCGCACCCTGGATCGTCATCGCCCCCGCCCTGCTGATCGTGCTGATCACCTTCGCCGTCCAGGTCATCGGCGACTGGCTGCGCGACAGCGTCGACGTGCGCCTGCGTGCACGCTGAGCCCCGAAACAACAACAGAAGGCCGAAGCGCCCGTCCCCAACCCCGCAACGGAGATACACATGCTGAAACTGCTGCTATCCACCGCTCTCGCCGCCGGGCTCGCCACGGCCGGCCTCTCGGCCGCCCAGGCCCGCGAGCTGACCGTCGGCGCCGCCAACGTGTCGAAATACCTCGACCCGGGCCGCGACCACTCGAATGTCGGCTCGCAATTCTACTACAACGCCTTCGACACCTTGATCGCCAAGGACCCCGACACGATCGGCGCCGAGTTCAAGCCGGCGCTGGCGACCTCGTGGGAACTGATCTCGCCCAAGGTCATGGAGCTCAAGCTGCGCCAGGGCGTCACCTTCCACAACGGCGAGGCGATGACCGCCGACGACGTGGTCTTCTCGCTCAACCGCATGTACCAGGCCACCTTCGCGCCCTACCAGGTCCGCGCCCGCGACCGGCTGGGCAACTTCGTCAAGGCCGAGAAGATCGACGATTACACCGTCCGCGTCACCGTCGAGCGCGAAGAGCCGCTGTGGAACACGCTGCTCAGCCTGCAGCAGGTCATGATCATCCCCGAGGAGTATACCAAGGCGCTGACCGGCGATCCGAAGGTGGCCGAGGACAGCGATTACGAGGCGTTCTCGCTCGCGCCGGTCGGCACCGGCCCCTATGCGATCAGCCAGTTCGTCCCCGGCGAGCGCGTCGTCTACACCCGCTACGACAAGTTCTGGGGCGACAAGGCGCCGCTCGAGAAGGCGACCGTGATCCGCGTGCCGGAAACCGCCTCGCGCGTGACCGCGCTGAAGACCGGCGAGGTCGACCTGATCACCAATATCGCGCCCGACCAGCTGGCGATGATCGACGCCGATGCCAACCTCAAGGCCGTCGGCAGCGCCACGCCGCTGTTCCACGTCATGATCATGAACATGAACCACCCCAAGCTGAAGGACCCGCGCATCCGCCAGGCCCTCAGCCTCGCCATCGACCGCGACACGCTGAACGAGGCGCTGTGGCAGGGCAAGGCGGTGGTGCCGTCGACCCACACGATGAAGGAGTTCGGCGATCTCTACATGCCCGAGCTGAAGACCTTCGAATACAACCCGGAAAAGGCGCGCAAGCTGCTGAAGGAAGCCGGCTATGACGGCTTCGAGATCACCTACGACACCGATCCGGTCTACTACACCAACGGTCTGCTGGCCGCGCAGGCGATCGTCGAGATGTGGGCCAAGGTCGGCGTCAAGGGCAAGGTCAACGTCACCGACAAGTGGACCGGCGGCAGCAAGGAGCTGATGGTGCGCAACTGGTCGAACCCGATGTATTTCGCCGACCCCTTCGGCTGCTTCGGCGTGATGTGGGCGCCGGGCGGCCCGTCGCAGTCGGAAGGCCGGTTCAACACCGACGAGGCCTATGCCAAGACCTGGGAGAAGTTCCGCTTCTCGAAGGACGTCGAGGACCGTCGTGCCGCCTATGCCGAGCTGATGGAGCGCATCAAGCAGGACCCGCCGGTGCTGCCGCTCTACCGCCCCTATGAAAGCTGGGCGATGCGCAAGGACGTGAACTGGGCGCCGAAGCCGGGCCACATTCCCTACGTGCTCGACTTCCGCGCCGGGGCCATCTCCTTCGCCTCGAACTAAGCTTCCAGGCCCGCCGCCGCAAAGCCGGCGGCGGGCTCCCCCCCCCTCTCAGTCCTGAAAGTCCTGCCATGTCCGCCCGTATCGCCCCCCGCATCGCGATTGTCACCGACATCCACCACGGCAAGCCCTCGACCGCCAAGCGCGGCGATGCGGCGCTGCCCCTGATGGAAGACTTCGCCCGCTACGTTCGCGACGGCGACGCCGACCTCGTGCTCGACCTCGGCGACCGGATCTCGGACGAGAACCGCGACACCGACCTGCGGCTCGAGGCCGAGGTCGCCGAGGCCTTCCGCGCCGTCGACGCGCCGATCCTGCATCTCAACGGCAACCACGACCGCGACCATCTCGAGGTCGCCGACAACGAGGCCATCCTCGGCCAGAGCCTCGGCCATGCCATCCACGATATCGGCGACTGGCGCATCGTGCTGTGGCGCGCCGACAGCCGCATCCGCCGCGCGCCGGACTACCAGGGTTTCGTCCTGCCCGAGGCCGACGTCATCTGGCTGTCGCGCACGATGCAGGCCAGCGACCGGCCGACCCTCGTCGTCAGCCACGTCCCGATCTCGGGCCATTCCCAGATCGGCAACTACTATTTCGAGAACAACCCGCGCCATTCCACCTACCCGATGGCCGACCGCGCCCGCGCCGCGCTGGCCCGGGCCCGCGTCCCGGTGGTCTGCCTCGCCGGCCATGTCCACTGGAACACCGTCACCACGGTCGACGGCATCACCCACCTGACCCAGCAGTCGCTGACCGAGAGCTTCACCACCGAGGGCGCACCGGCCGGCGCGATGGGGATGATCGAACTGGGCGACAGCCTGCGCTGGGAGGTGATCGGCGAGGATCCCTTCGCCTTCGCCACCACCCCGCGCCACCGCCGCTGGACGCCGCCGATGCCGGTCTTTTCCGACCATCCCGAAGCGCGCGCCCGCGCCGCCGAGAGTTGAGCCATGACCGCCGCGCCGCTTCTCTCCGTCCGCGACCTGAGCCTCGCCTTCGGCTCGCACACCGCGATGACCGGCCTCAGCTTCGACATCGCCCGCGGCGAGACCGTGGCGCTGGTCGGTGAATCCGGTTCGGGCAAGTCGGCCACCGCGCTGGCGATCATGCGCCTGATCGAGCGCGAGGGCGGGCGGCTGACCGGAGGCACCGTCACCCTGCACGGCCGGCCGACCGTCGATCTCTCGGCCCTGGCCGAGGGCCAGATGCAGCAGATCCGCGGCAACCGGATCTCGATGATCTTCCAGGAGCCGATGACCGCGCTCAACCCGGTGATGCCGCTGGGCGAACAGGTCGCCGAAGTCCTGCGGCTGCATCAGGGGCTCGACCGCAAGGCGGCGCTGGCGGCGGCGCGCGCGGCCTTCGAACGCGTCAGCATTCCCGAACCCGAGCGGCGGCTGGTGCAATATCCGCATGAGCTCTCGGGCGGGCTGCGACAGCGGGTGATGATCGCCATGGCGCTGGCCTGTCAGCCCGACCTCCTGATCGCCGACGAGCCGACGACGGCGCTCGACGTCACCACGCAGGCGGAAATCCTTGCTCTTATCAAGGGGTTGCAGGAAGAAAGCGGCATGGCGGTGCTGTTTATCACCCATGATATGGGCGTCGTGGCCGAGATCGCCGATCGCGTCGTCGTGCTGTGTCGCGGCGAACAGGTCGAGACCGGCCCGGTGGCGCAGATCTTCGCGGCGCCGCGGGCGGAGTATACCCGGAACCTGATGGCGGCGACGCCGAAGCTGGGGGCCGGCGCGCCGAAACGGCCAGCCAGCGCTGCCAAGCCCCTGCTCGAGGTCGAGCGGCTGAGCGTCCGTTTCCCGGTGCGCCCGGGGCTGTTGGCGCGGCCGGCGCTCGACTACCACGCGGTCAACGAGGTCTCGCTGACCTTGGGTCGGGGCGAGACGCTCGGGCTGGTCGGCGAATCCGGGTGCGGCAAGTCCACCCTGGCGCGGACGCTGCTCGGGCTGGAACAGGCCGTCGACGGCCGCGTCCGGCTGGAGGGGCAGGAGGTGACCGGCCTGACGGCGCAGGAGCTGCGCCCGTTGCGCGGCCGGATGCAGATGGTGTTCCAGGATCCCTATGCCAGCCTCAACCCGCGCCTGCCGGTCCATGACCTGATCACCGAACCCGCCCATATCCGCAGCCCGATGACCCGCCGCGAGCGGCGGGCGATGGCGGGCGAACTGCTCGAACGGGTCGGGCTGGAAGCGGCCGCGATGAACCGTTACCCGCACCAGTTCTCGGGCGGCCAGCGCCAACGGCTCTGCATCTGTCGCGCGCTCTCGGTCAAGCCGGCGCTGATCGTGGCGGACGAGGCGGTTTCGGCGCTCGACGTCACGGTCGCGCGCCAGATCACCGACCTGATCGCCCGGCTGCAGCGCGAGGAAGGCGTCTCGTTCCTGTTCATCTCGCACGACATCGCGGTGGTCGAGCGGGTCAGCCACCGGATCGCGGTGATGTGGGCCGGGCAGGTGGTCGAGACCGGGCCGACCGAAACCGTGCTGCGCAGGCCGCTGCATCCCTATACCCGCCGCCTGCTGTCGGCGGTGCTGCACCCGGAGCCGCGCTGCGGTTCGGTCCCGCGCGACCGCGCCGCCAGGCAGGAGATGCCGAAGCTGCTGTTGCCGCGTGGAGCGCATCCCGAGCGCATCGCGCTGCGGCAGGTCGAAGAGGGGCATTTCGTTGCGGTCCGCGACACTGCCGAGCTGTTGGCCCTTCAGATGGCGCAGATCGCCCCGGCAGGCGGCCCCGCCAGAGCGGCGGGGGCCGAGGCGGGCAGCGTGGTCGTCTAGCGTCTCGGGATGACGTGGCGCCGCCTTCGCTGCCGGTCGCGGGGCAGCTCTGCGTTCCGCCCATCCTGCCGAACGCCCTGGCGCCGGAACGGGTGGCGACCGTCGACGGAGGTTGAGGGCAGCGAACCGCTGTCGGGGAACTGGGGAAGCTCTCGGGGCGATGAAGCTGCGGTGCAGGGCGCCGGAGGGGGAGGGCGCCGGAGGGGGAGGGCGAACGCGTCGCGACGCAGGAGGACCGGGAGGCGGCTGCTCCGGTCGCGGCTTTCGGTTTCGCCGCTGATGGTCCGCGCGTCGTTCGCGTCGGGCGGCTGGTCCGTCAAGGCAACCTGCGCGCACCGGCGTCGAGAACGGGCCCGACCGGAAGCCCGGCTTCGTCTCCGGCCCTGCGACGCGGCTTGCAGCAAGGCGGCCTTGGCGCGCGGGGCGGCCGGCGGGAAACAGCCGCCTCGAGGAGGCGGAAGGCCGGCATTGCGTGAACCTTCCATGACAGGTCGTCGAGGCCGCTTGCAGGCATTGTGCGGGCGCCGTATGGCCTGAGCGGAGACTTCGGGGGACACGATGTCGGTCACCATTCAAGCGGCGAAGAAGAGCTTTGGCGGAGCGCCCGCGATCGACGGCGTGGATGCCGAGATCGGACCGGGCGAGTTCTTCGTCGTCCTCGGCCCCTCGGGCTGCGGCAAGTCCACGCTGCTGCGCCTGATCGCCGGGCTCGAGACGCTCGACGAGGGCCATATCGCCCTGGGGGACAGGCCTGTGTCCGGCCCCGGCCTCCATGTCGCGCCCGAGGACCGCAAGGTGGGCGTCGTTTTCCAGTCCTATGCCCTCTGGCCGCACATGTCCGTCCTCGACAACGTGGCCTTCCCGGCCGAGGCGCAGGGGGCGTCTCGCCGCGCAGCGCGCGAGGCAGCGCGGCGCCAGCTTGAAACCGTGGACCTCGCGGCCCATGCCGACCGCCACCCGGCGGCACTGTCGGGCGGGCAGCGTCAGCGGGTGGCGCTGGCGCGCTGCCTCGCCGGGGGGGCCGAGACCGTGCTGATGGACGAGCCGCTTGCCAACCTCGATCCCCATCTGCGCAACCGGATGGAGGAGGAACTGGCGGATTTCCACGCCCGCTCGGGCGTGACCACCATCTACATCACCCATGACCAGCGCGAGGCGATGGCGCTTGCGACCCGCGTTGCCGTGATGGGGCAAGGGCGCTTCCTTCAGGTCGCCTCCCCTCAGGAACTGCACGACCGCCCGATCAGCGAGGAGGTCGCCCGTTTCATCGGTCGGGCCGCGGTGCTCGACGCCCTGGCCGAGGGCGACAGCGTCCGCATCGGTCCCTTCACCGTTCCTGCGCTCCCGAACCCGGGAGACGCCTCCCCGGCCGCCCCGGGACCCGGCCGCGTGGTGGTCCGTCCCGGCGACGTGCGCCTGGGGGGCGGCATGCCCGCCCGCCTTTCATCGGCCTTCTACCGCGGGGGCCAGTGGGAGGGCCTGGCCGAGGTCGCGGGCCTGACGGAGCCGCTGCCGGTCACCTCGGATCGCCCGATCCGGGCCGGCGAGGCCCTGGAGGTCGCCCTGCGCGGCGCCTGGCTCCTCCCCTGACGGCCCTCGCGGTCGCGCGCGCTCACACCCGCCAGGGCACGACCCCCGGCGGCAGCCTGCGTCCCGCGATGTCGAGTAGCGCCATCAGCACCACCGTCGCCAGCACCGTGACCGAGGCCATGGCCGAGGCCAGGACGGTGTAGCCGCCATCCTCGTAGTTGAAGATCGTCGTCCCGATCGTCTCGGTGCCCGTCGACCACAGGAGCGACGAGACCGTCACCTCGTTGTAGGCCGTCAGGAACACGAGGATCGCCCCCGAGGCGGCGGCGGGGGCGACCAGTGGCCCGAAGACCCGGCGCAGGCGCAGCCCGAAGCCGGCGCCCGAGACCCGGGCGGCATCGTCGAGCGCGGGATCGATCTGGGCATAGGCCGCCGCCACCGGTTTCAGCGCGATCGAGAAGAAGGCGCAGAGATAGGCGAGGAAGATGATCCCCAGCGTGTTGTAGAGCGACAGATGCACCAGCGGCAGCGGCCGCAGGAACGCCAGGATGAAGGCGATCGAGATGACGAGGCCGGGGATCGCGTAGGTGATCTCGCCCAGCCCCGCCAGGCCGCTTGCCGCCACGCGCAGCGGGCGGCGGCCCCTGAGCGTCAGGTAGTAGGACAGCAGCGCCGCCAGCGCCGCGAGCGTGAGCGCGGCTCCCCCGGCGGTGAGGGTGGAATTGGCGAAGGCGCGCAGCGTCGCCTGCTGGCGCAGCAGAACCTCGGCGAAATTCGCCCAGGTCAGCGTCGCCGGCGTCAGCGGGACACCGTAGGTCGGCACCAGCGCGGTCGCCACCAGCGCGGTCAGCGGCAGGGCGACGGTTGCCAGGATCCAGAGGCTCAGCCCGCCGGTCACCCAGCGCCGCGCCCGGCCGAGGGCGATCCGGAGAGGCGGCTGGGGCGGGCCGACGAGCTGGCTGCGCAGCCGGCGCTGCAAGGCCATCTGGAGCGCGATCACGGCGACGGCTATGACAGCGAGCAGCGTCGAAAGGACCGCCACGTCGCCCAGCACCGACGGCCCGAAGCTCGCCAGCCGGCGCCAGATCAGCACCGGCAGGGTGACATAGCGTGCGGGGATGCCAAGCAGCGCGGGGATGCCGAAGTTTCCCAGCGCCGAGACGAAGGCCAGCACGAAGGCGGCGATCAGCGTCGGCGCCAGAAGCGGCAGCAGCACCCGGCGCAGCAGGCGCCATGGCCGGGCGCCGGCGATACGGGCGGCCTCGGACATTTCACGCGGTAGGCTGCGCAGCGCCGCCAGGACCACGAGGAACACCAGCGGTGCCTGCTGCAGCGACAGCAGCGCGACCACGCCGGCGCGGGAATAGAACGGGTTCTGGCTGCCCGGCGGCGGCGCGAGATGGAGCCATTGCAGCACCGGGCTCGACGGTCCCAGGGCCTGGACCCAGGCGATCGCCGTGACATGCGGCGGGATCATCATCGGCAGCAGCAGGAAGAAGACGAAGGGCCCCTTGGCACGCAGATCCGTGAGTCCGATCGCCAGCGCCATCGTCGTGCCCAGCACCAGCGCGATCGCCGCAGACGAGGCCGAGGAATCGAGGCTGTGGCCCAGCGCGCGCAGGACCGAGGCGCTTTGCAGCGCCTCGAGAAGCGGCCCCGCCGAGGGCGCGCCGTCCCGCACCAGTGCCATCTTCAGAAGCAGCGCCAGCGGATAGGCGAAAAGCGCGGCGGCGATGAGAAGAAGCGCGGCGAGGGTCAGCCCCTCGCCGCGCCGGATCGTGCGGGCCATGCGATGTCAGCCGCCGAAGATGTCGAGGAACTTCTCCTTGTTCTGCTTGTCCTCGGTCAGCGCCTTGGCCGGGTCGAAGGGCAGAAGCTTGATCTCCGCGCGCGGCGGGAAGCCCGGCGGCGGGGTCACCTCGGCGTCCGCCGGAAGATAGCCCATGTCGGAGGCGAGCTGCTGGCCCTTCTTCGACAGCAGGAAGGAGACGAAGGCCTTGGCCGCGGGCACGTTCTTGGCCGTCTTGAGGATCGCGACCGGCTCGGTCACCGCCGAGACGCCCTCTTTCGGGAAGACGAACTTCACCGGCGCGCCCTTCTGTTCGGCGCGGATCGGCAGGAAGTCGACGACGAAGCCGTACAGCTTGTCGCCGCCCGCCACCGCCTTGTAGGTGCCGCCGTTGCCGCCCTGCGGGTTGGCGCCCTGTTCGGCGAGCTTCCTGTAGAAGGCCCAGCCGAGATCGGGATCGGCGGTGATCGCGTCCATCGTGATCGTCGCGGCGCCCGAAGTCATCGGCGAGGGCATCGCGATGCTGTTCCTTGCTTCCGGCTTCAGGAGGTCCTTGTAGGAGGTGGGCACCATCTTGGCCGAGGTATTGTAGACGATCCCGGTGGTGATCAGCTTGGTCGAGAAGTAGGTCTTGTCCGGATCGTAGAGCCCGGCGTCGAGTTTCGAGACGTCGACCTCGGGGTCGGCCATCAGGCGGCCGTCCTTCTTGAGGCCCGCCATCGTCACCATGTCGGCGATCAGCAGCACGTCGGGCTGGGGCTGACCGGCCGCGAATTCGGCGCGCAGCTTGGCCATGATCTTGGTGGTGCCGTCGCGCACCCACTGGACCTTGACGCCCGGATAGGCCTTCTGGAAGGCGTCCACCGTCTGCTGCGCGTCGGCATTGGGTTGCGAGGTGTAGAGAACGAGGTTGCCCAAGACGTCTTGCGCCGAGGCGGTTCCGCAGCTTAGCGCGGCGGCAGCACAGGCAAGGGCGAGTAGGGCATGGCGGCGGATCATCAGCAGTCTCCTGAAGTCAGTGGTCCCGAAGGGGTGCGTGAGGCATGACCCGTCCGCTACCAGCAATTTGTGTCTGTTTGCTAACACACGGCCGATCCCGCTGGAGAAAGCGGGATCGCGCAGGAGCCGCTGGCCTCGGCCCGAGCCGGACCTTCGCGCCAGGCGCGACGAAGGTCTGGAGCCAGCCCGAAACAGACGATCGACGCCCGCCAACGCTTCTTGCCGGCCGCGTGGAACGCCTTGCGCCGGCTGTGATAATGGCTCGCCGCGATCCGCTGGCGTCGACAGAACTCGGCGATGCTCCCCTCGCCGCGCAGCCCCTCAAGGACGACGCGGCTCGTCTTCCCCGCGGAATGGTGCATCCGCGGGCCCCGGCCGATGCCCGTCATCAACGGCACCGCCGTCGGCCTGCCGTTGCGAAACCAACCCGGATGTCCCGAGGGGGCTGACGGGGGCAGGGAGCAGGATGTGCGGCGATGCCCCGGGCGAGATCATCTTTCCCGGCCTGTTCCGGCCGGTCCGAACGCGCCTGCCGTCACCTGCCAGGCCCGCCCAGTCGAGCCCGCCCAGTCGAGCCCGCCCAGCCAGGCCCGCCCAGCCGGCGTCGCGAAGCTGGCGGCACTCCCGGTCCAGAGCTCAGGCGTCGCGCTCTTCCTCCCAGCGTTCGTCGAGGCTTCGAACGAGGGTGTAGATCTGCAGCGCGCGCCCGGTCAGGGGCCGCTCCAATTCGCCCATCACATCGGTCTCCTGGGCCAGATGGGCGGCCGCTTCCTGCAGGTCGGTTTCGGTTGCGCCGGTCGCGAGTATCTCGACGACCATGTGATCGCTGATATCCCCGAGTATGCGCCTCACTTCTTCACGGGTGATCTTCATGGCCTTTCCTCCTTGCTGGCCCGCCTTTGGGCTGCACCACGCGCGCTCCCTGCGGGCTCAGCGCAGCAACTCGATCTCGTTGAGCACGTCATCGACGCCGAACACGCACCATGCGTCGCGTTCGGCCATGTCGCGCAGGGCGGCGCTGCGGACGGCGCCGGTCAGGTGGACGGTGCGCCGCCGGACGCCGACGCGGACCTGTCCGGCGTCGAGAAACGGGTCCCGTTCCAGCACCAGGCGAACGGCCTCCTCGATCCGGATCGGTGAATCCTCCTCCTCCGGTTCCACTTCGAGCCCGTTGACGACGTCACGGACGCCGGGAACCCACCAGGCCATGACCCCGGCCAGACGCTTGGCGGTCAGGCTCGGGACCCGGCCGCCGAGGGTCACGACCGCGGCGCTGATCTCGATGTCGATCTGACTGGGGGCGGCGGCTGGATCGCCAGCGACAAGCTCCAGATCCGGGCTGGCACCGGCAGGAGCGGCAAACGACGCCTGTTGACGGATGGCATAGCCGGCGAAGGCCGGCTCGCGGGTGAAGAACTCCCGCAGATGGGCGCGGATCTCGGCATCGCCCATCGCCGTGGCAGGGGCGACATGCACCCGGTCGAGGATCGCGTTGACCGCCGGATGCGAGGCGGCGCATTCCAGCGCCCGCTTCTTGGCCGCGACGCTCGGCACTTCGCCGCCAAGGATCAGGGTGCCCGTCTCGTCCCAATCCAGGCTGTCGAAATGGAAATGCGGGCCCAGGCGCGGTTCGCTGCGGAACCTTGCCCGCAGCTCGCTCAGAATGGCTTGTTTGCGGTTCTCTTCGGCCATGACCAGCTATCCTCCTTTTTCCAACCTGCCCGACCGGCGGCCGCCGCGCATTGACGCTCCGCAATGACGGTTCCGGGAACGCAGGTCAGTCTGGGAGTGGATCGGGAGGCGGAATCGCGATGAGCGGGGCGCAGGAATTGCAGGACTGGGTGCTGGAGGCCCATGCGGCGGACATCATCGTCTGCGGCTTCGGCACCGATGTGGCGCAGGCCTTCGCCAACGCCGCGCGGGCGATGGTGGCGGCGATGACACCGCTCGAACGGATCGCTGCGCGCGAGACGGTGCGCGTCAGCTGCCAGGCGCCCGACCTCGACATGCTGTTCTACGACTGGCTCAACGCGGTGATCTACGAGATGGCCACGCGGGGCATGCTGTTCGGCGACTTCCGGGTGCGGGTCGAGGGCGACGGTCTCGTCGCGGATCTGCTCGGCGAGCCCGTCGATCCCGCGCGCCACGCCCCCGCGGTCGAGCCGAAGGGGGCGACGCTGAGCGAACTGTCGGTCCGCCGTCGTCGCGATGGCCGCTGGGCGGCGCGCTGCGTCGTCGACGTCTAGGGAGAGAGGCGGATGGAGAGGGCCGGTCTGACGGAAGTTGCGCCCCATGCGTGGCAGATGCCGCAGACCGGGGCGATGCGGGTTCCCGCCATTATTTATGCCAACCGCCAGTTGCTGGCGCAGATGGACGAAAAAGTGGGGGAGCAGATCCGCAATGTCGCCAGCCTGCCGGGCATCGTCGCGGCGGCCTATGCCATGCCCGACGCGCATTGGGGCTACGGCTTTCCCATCGGCGGTGTCGCTGCCTTCGACGCGGCGGCGGGGGGCGTCGTGTCGGCCGGCGGTGTCGGCTTCGACATCTCCTGCGGCGTGCGGCTTCTGACGACCGGAACCGATGCCGGCCGGATTCGCGCCGTGCAAGCGCCGTTGGCGCACGAGTTGTCCCGTGCCATCCCGGCTGGCGTCGGTAGCCATGGGCGCATCCTGCTCGACGCGGCGCAGATGACGGCGATGCTCGCGGGCGGGGCGCGCTGGGCCGTGGCCCGGGGCTACGGCTGGCCCGAGGATCTGGAGCGGATCGAGGAGCGCGGCTGCATGGCCGGCGCGACGCCGGAAGTCGTCTCGGACAAGGCGCGGCGGCGACAGCGGGACGAGATGGGGACGCTCGGCTCGGGCAATCACTACCTCGAAGTTCAGGAGGTCGCTGAAATCCTCGATGCCGAGGTGGCGGCGGCCTACGATCTGCACCCGGGAGAGGCGGTGGTGATGATCCATTGCGGTTCGCGCGGGCTGGGCCACCAGATCGGCACCGAATACCTGCGCGAAATGGCGCTGGCCGCGCCCGGCCACGGTATCCGGTTGCCCGACCGCGAACTGGCCTGCGCGCCGATCGCCTCGGAGCTCGGGCAGCGTTATCTGGGCGTCATGCGCGCCGGCATCAACTGCGCGCTGGCCAACCGCCAGATCCTCACCCATCTGGCGCGCGGGGTGTTCGACCGCTTCCTGCCCGAGGCGCGTCTCGGGCTGCTCTACGATGTCTCGCACAACACCTGCAAGGAAGAGGCCCACGCGGTCGACGACGTCGCCCGGCGGTTGTTCGTCCACCGCAAGGGGGCGACGCGGGCGCTCGGCCCCGGCGCGCCGGCCCTGCCGCCGGCGCTGCGCCCCGTGGGCCAGCCGGTGCTGATCGGCGGAAGCATGGGCACCGAATCCTGGGTTCTGGTCGGCGATCCACGCTCCGAGGCGGCCGCGCTGAGTTCGGCCTGCCACGGCGCGGGGCGGGCGATGAGCCGGCACGCGGCGGCCCGGAACTGGACCGGAAGCGGGGTCCAGCAGGACCTCGCCGCGCGGGGCATCATCGTCAAGAGCCCGTCGAAACGGGGCATCGCCGAGGAGGCCCCGGGGGCCTACAAGAGCGTTGGCCAGGTGGTCGAGGTCGCCGAGAAGGCCGGCCTTGCCCGCCGCGTGGCGCGGCTGGTGCCGCTCATCTGCATCAAGGGATGACCCCTGCCGTTCCCCGGCCGGAATGCGCCAGGCGGTCGCTTCACCCCCGCGTCTTGCGAGCCTGTCCCGCCGGCCCGTTTGACTGTGCCCGGAACATTGCGACAGGGAAGTGGCATTCTCCAACTCGTCGGCCGGTCACGATCGGCACGGCGCGACATCGTCGGCTGCGATGCTGCCGCGACGATCCCCGGTCTGTTCCGGCGACGAGACGAACGCTTGCCGGAGGTCGTGACCCGTTCCGCATTCGCCGGCGGCGCGGTGCGGGACATCGCGTCCGGCCGTCGGCGAGCCAGCCCGCGAGCGAGGCTTCGCGTCTTCCCGATGTCGCATGGCGGCGTTCCGGTCGTCCTGCCGGCCGCCGGCTGCTTTCGCTACGACAGGGTCATCGCCAGCCGCGCGAGGCTCGCAACCACGCCGCAGACCGCGATGGCAAGCGCCAGCGGCATCAGGTCCTCGACCAGTCCGGCCGCGGCCGCCGGTGGCGCCGGCGTTCCGGGATTGGTCGCGATCTCGCCGCTGACGACGCCGTCGACGGCCGCGACCAGCCGGTCGAGCCCTTCGCCGGAATTGGCCACCGTTGCCACCGCCGGCACGCCGAGTTCCGCCGACAGCCGCGCGACATCCACCTCGATGCCCTTGCG
This sequence comes from Acidimangrovimonas pyrenivorans, assembly GCF_042643245.1. Classification (NCBI taxonomy): domain Bacteria; kingdom Pseudomonadati; phylum Pseudomonadota; class Alphaproteobacteria; order Rhodobacterales; family Paracoccaceae; genus Acidimangrovimonas; species Acidimangrovimonas pyrenivorans. The sequence goes on along the minus strand of NZ_JBHRSK010000004.1, from coordinate 1,268,130 downwards.
CCGGGCCTCGTCCATCAGGTTGACGCAGACGACGACGCGGGGCGTGATCTCCAGGACCTGGTAGACGAGGTTCGGATTGCGCTCCAGCGCGGTGGCATCGACGACGACCACGGTGCAGTCCGGTTTCCCGAACAGCAGGAAGTCGCGGGCAATCTCCTCGTCGGTGGAGGCGGAGAGCAGGGAATAGGTGCCGGGCAGGTCGACCGGCCGGTACTGCCTTCCGCCCAGCGCGAACCAGCCCTCGGCACGCTTGACGGTCTTGCCCGGCCAGTTGCCGGTATGCTGGCGCAGCCCGGTCAGGGCATTGAACACGGTGGACTTGCCGGTGTTGGGATTGCCCGCCAGCGCGACGCTGCGGGTCTTGTCGGCCCGGTCGCGGGGCTGACCGAGGCGGGAGGTGCGGGCCGGGCGCTCGGCACCGCTGGTCCCGAAAACCGCGGGATCATGGCCTCGCTCCCGCGCTCTCGGGCGTGTCGCCGTCCCGGGCGGGGCCGATCAGGACCTGTTCGGCCTGTTGCCGGCGCAGCGCGATCAGTGTCTCGCGGATGCGGTAGGCATGGGCCTCGCCGCCGACATTCGACAACACGGCCGCGATCCGCACGCCCGGCGTGAAGCCGAGATCGGGCAAGCGGCGGCACATGAGGCCGCCGCAACCGGGCTTGAGCCCGATCACCTCGGCTTGCCGACCAAGAGCCAAGCCTGCCAGCGTCGGCGGCGCGGTCCCTCGCCGGCATCGACGGTTATCTCTCCGCCGCCGCTGGCGGGAATGCGTAGCACCGTGCCGGGCGTGACAAGGCCTCATTCAGCGATGCGGCGGGCTCGTCTCCGACATGGAGGACAACGGCCGGCCGGTCACGGGGCCAGTCGGTCAGGGGCACGCGCTGCCGGGGCGCGATCCGGTCCGACGAACCGGGGATGACATCGCCATGCGGGTCGGTGCGAGGATGGCCGAGATGCTCCGAGAGTGCCTCGACCTGCTCCGCCTCCAGCCGGTGCTCGGCCCGCTCGGCCAGATCGTCCAGGCTCTCGCGCGGTTCCCGAGCCTCGTCCGACAGGTAGCGTTCCCAGAGCCGATGGGCGCGCAGGACCCGGCGCCCGATACGCTCGCCTTTCTCGGTCGGCTCCAGTCCTCCGGTGACCGTATGCAGCAGGCCAGCCGCCTCCAGTTCCCGGACCAGCGCGAGCGTGGCGGCCGGGGTCAGGCCGAGCCGGCCGCCAATCTCGGCGATCGTGGCGGGGGTCCCTTCCTGCCTGGCCCTGCTGAGGTGCTTGAGGACGTCCTCGTATTGAACCTGCCGCTGCCGGCGCCGCATGCGGCGGCCAAGCCGCAGGACGAGCACCGCCAAGGCCACGGCGGCCAGGGCCACGGCCAAAGGTCTCAAGTAGGCCAAGAGCGGCTCCATCTTGCCATCCGGCTGCCCCCTGCGGGCCTCGACGCATCATGCTGGCTTCAGCCTTGTCCGTTTTCGCCGCAGGTCTGCTTGACGCCGGTCAAGACTGGCCGGCCCGGCCGGCGGCATGCTGTCCGGGGTCTTGCCGGGGGGCATTGGTGAGGGGGCGGCCCCGATCGGGGGCTTTCCTCGACACCCCGTCCTCCGTGGCAAAGCTGCCCGGCGCGGTGGTCGCCTGTTCCTTCCTCGGCCAAGCCATGCAGGCCATTTCCCTCTGTCCCGGCCCTGCCGGCTGCCAGTTTCATCTAAGTCGCCACCGCCGATCCGGTTCCGGGTTTGCATCGCAAGACGGGCCTGGGCGCGGCGCTGCTGCAACTGGTGCTGCTGGCGGCGGGCATAGCAACGATCGCGCTTTTCCGGTCCGGCTGGCCGGTGCAGAGCTGCCGCGGGGTGTTTCGGGGCAGGCGCGCTCAAGCGCCTGCCGGACTGGCGGCAAGCGCCCGAAACCAACCCGCTGCCGCCCCTGCTGCCGTTTCAGAGCGCGCCCTGATCCCGTGCCGCGCGCAACTGCACCGTGATCTCGGCCGTGCTTCCATCGGTCGGGAAGGTGACCGTCGCGCCGGGACTGCGTTGCCCGTTGACGGTGAGTTCTACCGGACCGCTGCCCACGCCTTCGGGGGCCTCGACCCGCAGGGCGATGTCGCCGGCGGGGCCCCGGATGCGGGCGCGGTAGCCGCCCCAGCCCTTCGGCATGCAGGGGGCGATCTGCAGGGCGCCGTCGACGAGCTGCAGCCCGAGCACCGCTTCGATCCCCAGCCGCCACGACCAGGCCGCGGCGCCGGTGTACCAGGTCCAGCCGGCGCGGCCCTCGAAAGGCGCGGCGCCGCCGACATCGGCGGGGATGACGTAGGGTTCGGCGCGGTAGCGCGCGGCCTCCTCGACAGAGGCGCTGCGGCGGATGGGATTGATCAGGTCGAAGACGCGATAGGCCTCGTCGCCTGCGCCGCGCTCGGCGAAGGCCATGCCGAGCCAGGTGGCGGCATGGGTATATTGTCCGCCGTTTTCGCGCACGCCGGGCGGGTAGGCGCGGATGTAGCCCGGATCGCGCGGGGTGCGGTCGAAGGGCGGTGTCAGCAGGCGGACGAGCCTCAGCTCCGGGTCGATCAGCCAGTGCGATGCCGAGCGCAGCGCCTGTTCGGCGCGGTCCTGGTCGGGGCCGCCCGCCAGCACCGACCAGGATTGGGCGATGCTGTCGATCCGGCATTCGTCGCAGTCCTTCGAGCCCCAGGGCTGGCCGTCGTCGTCGAAGGCGCGGACATACCAGGCACCGTCCCAGGCCGAGCGATCCGCCGCCTGTTTCAGGTCCTGCGCCCGGTGTCGCCAGTGTTCGACCAGCTCTTCCCGCCCGGCGCCCGCGGCGAGATCGGCGAAGCCCTCGGCGCAATGAGCCGCGAACCAGGCCAGCCACACGCTTTCGCCCCGGCCGTGATGGCCGACCCGGTCCATGCCGTCGTTCCAGTCGCCGGCGCCGATCAGCGGCAGGCCGTGCGCCCCGGCCGTGACGCCGCGGGTCAGGGCGCGGCGGCAATGCTCGAACAGGGTCTCGGACCGGGCGGCGCGGTCGAAGGCGGCGTAGCGGTCGTCCTCCTCGGCGCCCAGCGGTGGCGCCGAAAGGAACGGAACCGCCTCGTCGAGGATGCCGGCATCGCCGGTGGCGCGCACGTAGCTATGGGTGGCATAGACCAGCCACAGCATGTCGTCCGAGCAGCGCGTCCGCACGCCGCGGTCCCCGGGCGGGTGCCACCAGTGCAGGACGTCGCCTTCCTCGAACTGATGCGCGGCGCAGTCGAGGATGTGGGCGCGGACGCGGGCCGGGTCGGAGATCAGAAAGGCCATCATGTCCTGCAGCTGGTCGCGGAAGCCGATGCCGCCGCCGGCCTGGCTGAACCCGGCCCGCGCCATGATCCGCGAGGCGAGCGCCTGGTAGGGCAGCCAGCGGTTCACCATCAGGTCGAAGGCGGGATCGGGCGTCTCGACCGCGACCGCGCCCAGCCGCCGGTTCCAGGCGGCGCGCGTCGCCTCCTGCGCGGCGGCCGCGCGCCCGGTATCGGCCCATTCGGTGGCGAGCGCCGCTGCCGCTTCCATGTCCGCCCCGTCGCCGAGCACGAAGACGACCTCTTCGTCGGCGCCCGGCGCGAGGTCGACATGAACCTGATACGCCGCGCAGGGATCGCGGATCGCCTCGCATTGGCTGTCGAGCGACCAGCGGCGCAGGCCTTCGGGGCGCGCGGGATCGTCTTGCGGGCCGAGAAAGGCGGCGCGGTCGCAGGTCAGGCTATGCGCCGGGCGGCTGGCGGTGAGGAAGGCGACACGCGATGCGAATTCCGGCTGCCAGCCGTTGCAGGCGATCAGCGCCCGGCTGGCGGCGTGGTAGGCACAGGTCACGTGCGGCCGGGCCGCGCTCGGCAGCGCGCCGAGTTGCCATTCGGCGAAGTAGGTCGCGGTGATGCGGCGCGGCCGCCCGGTTCCATTGCGCAGCCGCAGACGGGCGAGCTTGACCGGCGCGTCGGGCGGCACGAAGACGGTGAGGCGCTGGTCGAGCCCGTGGCTCATCCGCGCCCATTCGGTGCTGCCGGCGCCGTGGGTCACCCGGCAAGCGGCCGCGCCGCCCGCGGGCAGCGGCGTCGGCGTCCAGATTTCGGCCGTCTCCTCGTCGCGCAGGTAGAGCGCCTCGCCCTGGGCATCGGTGACCGGGTCGTTCGACCACGGGGTCAGGCGGTGCTCGCCGCTGTTGAGGCTCCAGGTGAAGCCGAGGCCGGCCTCGGAGACGATGGTGCCGAAAGCGTCATTGGCGAGCACGTTGCACCACGGCACCGGAGGGGCCTCGCCGGCCTCGAGGTCGATGACGTAGCTCTCGCCGTCCGCCGTGAAGCCGCCATAGCCATTGTCGAACTGCAGCGCCGCGACCGGGGGAAGCGCGGGGTGATCCCCGGGCTCCGGCCGCCCGCCGGGGGCGAAGAGCGGCGGCTTGGCGGGCGCCGCCTCGGGGGGCTGCAGGCCGGCCGTCAGCGTCTCGGCGGCACCGTCGAGCACCAGCTGCGCCAGCCCCTCGAGCGCGCGCCGCTGCGGCAGGGCGATGCGGTCGACGCTGTGCAGATGCACGCCGCCGTCGCCGCCCAGGCCCTCGGTCTGCCCGGCCTCGCGCAGCGCGTCCCTGAGGCGGGCACCGATCGGCTCTTCATAGCTCGACGCCCCGGTGCCGAGGATCACCAGATCGGCCTTCAGCCCGTGCCGGCGCCACCAGCGATGCGCCCGCACCGCGGCCGGCAGCAGCGCCGCGTGATCGGCGTCGGCCACCCGGACCAGCACGATCGGCAGATCGCCGGAAAGACCCAGCCCCCAGAGGTCGGGCTGGCCCGGCAGGCCGTCGGCCAACGCTTCGGCGCGCTTGCGCGGCGGTCGCACCAGATCGGCGGCGAGGGCCTGTGCGGCGCGAAGCTCGGTGCCCGACGCGCCCAGCCTGTCGGCCTCGACCGCGGTGGTCCGGCTGGCATCCTCGAAGGCCCAGTCGAGCGCGGCAGGGCTGGTGTAGCGGCTGGCGATCTCGATCGCGCTCTCGCGCGAGCCGGCGGCGATGGTCAGGATCGCCAGCTGTGCCTGCGCCCCGGGGGCGAGCCGCAGCCGCGCCCGCAATGCCGAGGCCGAGTCGAGGGTCCAGCCCGCCGTTGCCTCCGGCGCGCGCTCGATCCAGCCCGGCCGGTCGGCGCGGCCATGGCGGCCGAGGATGATGCGCCGGTCGCTGTCGAAGCCGGCGAACTGCACTGCGTCGGAGCCGCTCAACACGCGTTGCAGCATCACCGGCGGCCGGTCCGCGGGCCGGCGCGGGCGGCGCGTGAAGAGCAGGGCGTCGAGCGCGACCAGCGGTTCGCTGTGCACGAACAGCTTGCTGAAGGCCGGGTGGCGCTCGTGGGCGGCGGCGGGGGCGAGCACCACCTCGCCGTAGTTGGACAGCTCGATCTCGCGCGGGCTGTCGCCGTCGTTGATCAGCGTGAGGCGGCGTATCTCGACGTCATCCGCCTCGGCCACGCCGATTTCCTGTGTCGCGGCGATGCCGTGCCGATGCAGGTGGAAGCTGGCGCGGTCGGGATGAAAGGTCACATCCACTGCCCGGCCCGGTCCGCGGCGGAAATCCCACACCGTGCCGTCCCCGGCATCGCGCAGGAACAGCCCGGCGCGGGCGGGGCGGCCGAGATCGCCCGACCAGCGCGTCAGCGACTGGCCGTGCCACCACAGCGTGCTGTCCCCGGCATCGCTGATCCAGGCCGACAGGCGGCCATTGCCGATGACATGGAGCTGTGGCGTCTCGGTCTCGGGAACGGGCCAGCCGTGCAGCTCGGGCACGGCGCGGCGTTCGAGCTCGGGCAGCGGGGCGGGGCCGGTCTCGGGCAGCGGTTCGGGCACGTATTCCCAGGGCACCCGTTCCTGCAGCAGCATCTCCATCGCGGCAATCCGCGGGTCGCGGTTGAAGCGCCGCACGAGGAGGTCATCCGACAGCGCGTTGTCGATGGCGGACAGCAGCATTCCCTGGTGGTGGGCCATGAAGGTCTGGACGGGCGTGAAGCGACCCGCGCCGGGGCTGCGCTCGGCGGTGAAATCGACGGCGTCGTAGAAGCCGTAACGTCCCTGGAGACCCATCGCGTCCAGCCGCCGCAGGTTGGCGACAGCGGTCGCCGGAGCCACGGCAAGCGCCAGCGCGCTGGCGTAGGGGGCGACGACGTAGTCGTCCTCGAGCCCGCGCTTGAGCCCCAGGCCGGGCACGCCGAAGGCCCGGTACTGGTAGCGGTGGGCGGCGTCGCGGGTGGCGAAGGCGGCTTCGGATACGCCCCAGGGCAGGCCGAGCCGGTCGCCATAGGCCTTTTGCAGGGCCACCGCCGCCGCCTCGCTCTGGCTCAGAAGGCGGCCCGGGCCGCTGCGCAGCAGCAGCGGCGGCATGAGATACTCGAACATCGAGCCGTTCCACGACAGCGCCATCAAGTCCCGGTCCGGACGTGCCAGTGGCCGGCCGAGGTGGAACCAGTGCTCGGGCGGGACATCGCCCTTGGCGATGGCGAAATAGCTTGCCAGCCGCGCCTCGGAGGCCAGCAGGTCGTAGCGGTGCTGGTCCATCCGGTCGTGGCTCAGGTTGTAGCCGATGAAGAACGTCCGGGTCTCGTGGTCGTAGAGCAGGCCGAAATCCATCCCCAGGGCGAAGGCATGGGCGGCCTCGGCAGTGGCGGCGAGGCTGTCGCGCAGCGCGGTCTGGGCGGCCAGCCCCGCATCGAACGCCGCCCGAAGCGCGTCGCGCCATGCCGTGTCGGCCGCACTGTCCGCAAGAAGCGCCGCCGCCTGCACGGCCGCTTCGACGCGGTCGAGCCGCAGATCGGGGGGCAGGGCGGCGGCAAGGCGTTCGGCGAGGGCTTCCTGCCCCGGCGGCGGCGCGGCGATCGGCGCCGCCCAGGGACACAGCGCCTCGAGATCGCGGGCGAGGCTGGCCACGTGGTGGCGGCTGCGCTCGAGCCAGAGGTGGATCTCGTGCGGATCGGTCGCCGGCACGGCATCGAGCGCAGCGGGCAGGGCGGCCGAGAACTCCGGCAGCCCCTCGTCGCGCAGGGCGCGGGCGGTCATGGCCCAGTCCTGCGGCCGGTCCCGGCACCGTTCGGCGTCCTCCATCAGCGCGTCGAGCCGGTCGAGCAGCGGCTTGGCCGGGCGCGACGGCAGGGCCGAGATCGCGTCGCGCAGCAGGCCGAGCGTGTCGGCGAAGCCGTCCCACAGGGCGGCCGAGAGCGGTGGGCCGCGGGCGGCCTCGCGGCAGCCTTCGGCGACGGTCAGCAGCGACACGGCAAGGTTGCCGCTGTCGACGGTGGAAATGTATTGCGGTTCCAGCGGCTGCAGGGTGCGGGTGTCGAACCAGTTCAGGATGTGGCCGCGGTAGCGGTCCAGCCGTTCGAGCGCGGCCTGCACGTCGGCCGTTCGCGCCGCGAGGTCGCGCAGCCCGGCATGGCCGAGGTCGAAGGCGGTGAGCGACGACAGCAGCAACATGCCGACATTGGTCGGCGAGGAGCGGTGGGCGATCTCTTCGTAGGGGGCGGTCTGGTAGTTGTCCGGCGGCAGCCAGTTGTCCTCGGGGCCAGCATAGGTTTCGAAGAACAGCCAGGTGCGGCGGGCGAGGCGGCGCAGGAAGCGGCGGTCGGCCTCGGTCAGGGTTTCGCCCGGCGCGCGGCGCGGGCGTCCGATGACCAGCGCGATCTCGGGCGAGATCAGCCAGAGCAGCAGCAGCGGCGCCGCCCCGGGCAGGGCGCCGGGGGCGAGGAAGGCCAGCGTGGCGGCGATGGCCAGGGCCAGCATCGGCGCGCCGGCCATCTCTTCCCAGGCGCGGCGGCGATCGGCGCTCCCGGCCGCGGCGACATGGGCGGAAGACATCCATTCGAGCATCCGCCGGCGCGAGACCACCATCCGCCAGAGCGCGCGGCTGACCGCGTCGAGCGCGATGATCGCCTCGTTGGCCATGAAGACGACGGCCAGCGCCCAGCGCCCGGCATGGTCGAGGAACTGGCGCGTTCGCTCGCGCACCGCGCCCCGCCTGCTGCCGCGGGTGAAACCGGCGATGACGTCGGTCAACAGGTAGGCGCCGGGGGCGGCCACGGTCAGCAGCGACCACCAGAGCGCGTCTGCCGGGTCCAACAGCCAGCCGAGCAGGGCCAGCAGCACCAGGGCCGGCGGGATCAGGCTGCGGCGCAGGTTGTCGATGATCTTCCAGCGGTCGAGCGCCGACAGCGGGTTTTTCAGCCGCACCCCGCCGCGGCCCGGTGCGGTGCGCCCGATCCACGGCAGCAGTTGCCAGTCGCCGCGGATCCATCGGTGCCAGCGCCGGGTGAACTCGGGATAGCTGCCGGGGAAGCTTTCGTAGAACACGATATCCGAGGCGAGGGCGGCGCGGCCATGCAGCCCTTCGAACAGGTCGTGGCTCAGCAGCGCGTTCTCAGGCACCCGGCCGCGCAGGCTCTGGCTGAAGGCCGCCACGTCATAGGCCCCCTTGCCGGTGAAGATCGCCTCGCCGAACAGGTCCTGATAGACGTCCGACACCGCCCGGCTGTAGATGTCGATCGCGGTATCGCCGGTATAGAGCCGGGCAAACAGCGAGGCCGAGCCCGCCTCGGGCGAGATCTCGATCCGCGGCTGGATGAAGGTGTAGCCCGAGATCACCCGCTCGCCCGAGGGATCGAAGCCGACGCGGTTGAGGGGGTGGGCGAGGGCGCCGATCAGGCGGTGGACCGTGCCGGGCGGGGCGATGGTGTCGGCGTCGAGCGTGACCACGAAGCGCGCCGCGCGCAGAGCCTCGGTGTCGCCTGCCGTCAACGGGAACGCATCCGCCGCGCCGCCGTGCAGAAACGCGTTGAATTCCTCGAGCTTGCCGCGCTTTCGCTCCCAGCCCATCCAGACGCCTTCGGCCGGGTTCCAGCGCCGGCACCGGTGCATCAGGGCGAAGGGGCCGTGCGGGCCGTGGCGCAGGTTCAGGCGGCGGATGCCCTCGACCAGCGCGGCCTCGATGTCGGTATCGCCGGCCAGGGTTTCGCTCTCGGCATCTGCGAGATCGCTCAGGATCACGTAGCGCAGGCGCGGGTCGGGATTGGTCAGCCAATGCCGTTCGAGCTGCGAAAGGAGCGGCTGAACCTCGTCGGGAGCGGCGATGATCACCGGCAGGGCGACGGCCGATTCATGCCGCTCGGGCAGGCCGTCGCGAAAGTCGAGCTTCGGCAGCACCCGCGGCGGGAGCGTCTGGGTGACCAGCCAGTTGGTCACGGTGACGGCGACGATCGAGGCCGGCATGAGCGAGAGCAGGGTGGTGACGACCCAGCTGACAAGCGGCGCATGATTGGTGGAAAGAAGCGCCAGGGGCACGATCATCGCCAGCGCGCCAATGGCGATCAGGACGCCGGCATAGGCTGCGCCGGCATGGGCCAGAAGCCCGCGCCGCCACGCCTCGGCCGGACGGGCGCGGAAGCCGGTCAGCCGATCCGCGTGGGCGCGGCCGCCGCCGACGAGCCACCAGCCGACATGCGATGCGCGCGGCGCCCCGGCATGTTCCGACGCCAGCGCGACCGCCTTCTCGGCGATGTCCGGCTCCGACCAGTCCGATCCTTGGGCCAGGTCCTCGACCGCCTTGCGGTAGCTGTCGCGGGTTTCGAAATCCATCCCGGCATAGACCCCGGCGGGATCGCGGCGCAGGATCGCTTCGACCCGGCTCGTCGCCTCGAAGGCCTCCTTCCAGGACACGCGCGAGATCGCCGACAGTGCCATGATCGCGCGCGAGACCGCCTCGGTCGGGTCGTGACCCTCGCGGTAGGCGGCCCCGGGTATCGGCCCGAAAGGCGGCGCGGGGTCGCGGAGCAGTTCCGAGAACGCGACCACGATGGTCTCGAGGCAGGCCAGCCGCAGCATCGCCGGGAAGGCCCAGAGCTCGGAAATGGTCAGGGCGGTGTCGCGTTGATAGGCGCTCAGGAAGCGCACCGTGCCCGCCAGGCTCACCTGCATGTGCGTGGCCTCGAGAAAACCGTGCGCCGCCAGCAGGATGCGCGGCAGCCCGCGCCATTCGGGCGCGGCAAGGGCGGGGAGCCGGCGGTAGAATTCGGCCGGCATGTCCGTCTGCACCTGACGGACGGCGCGGCGGATATGGTATTCGTTGTCGAGCAGCCATTCGGCCGCCTTGGTCGCTTCCGGCGGCGGATGCGCGGAGCCGCGACGGGCCTGATCCAGCCATTTCACGATGCTATCGAGACGGGACCAGACCGGGGCCGGGCGCGGCCGTTCGGCGCAGGTTTCGTGATGATGGCTCAGGCTCTCGGCCGCGCAATCGAGCGGATCTTGCGGGCCGGGCGCGTCGCCCTTCCGGGCCGTCCTCTCCGTCGCCTCGGTCACCTCGGCGCTCTTGCCAGGTGCGGTCGTCGCGGCGCGGCCTGGCGGTTGCGTCTCGCTGCGGCATCGTCGCGGCGGACCAGAAGCACCGGCACGGTGGCGCCGGCGAGGAGGTATTCGGCCGTGCTGCCGATCGGTCGGTCGGAATGCGCGCCCAGGCCGCGGGCGCTGAGGATGACCAGCCCGGCCCCCTCTTCGCGCACGGCGCGGGCGATCGCGCGGCGTGGATCCTCCCCGCTCAGCAGGCGGACGCGCGCGCGCAGCCGGTCGGCGGGCAGGAGGGCGCGGATGCGTTCGAGATAGCTCTTGGCCACCCGCTCGTTGCGGCGACACAGGCTGTCGCGCAGGGTCTCATCGCCGGCTTCGGGCGGGCCGAAACCGGAGAGACGGATGTCCGGCACTGCATGCAGGAGCACCAGTTCGGCATCCAGGCTTTGTGCGATCCGCACGGCGATCGGCAAGGCCGCCTCGGCTTGCGACGAGGTGTCGAGCGCGACCAGGATTCGGCCTCCCTGCGCGCGCGGCGGCTTGTCATGCGTCGACGCGTCCGGGACGATCAGGACCGAGCCGGCGACATGTTCGGCCACTTTCCGCACCGTGCCGCCCAGGCTCAGCTCGCCCCAGTGGTCCCGGCCGCCGACGCCCAGAGCGATCAGGTCGGCTCCGGACTCGCGGGCCTTGTGGCAGATGCAGTCTGCCGGGGTTCCGCCCATGACCTCCGGCTGCATCTCGGGCACGACGCCAACGTCTTCGGCAAGCTTGCCGAGTTCCGCCTCCTCCTCTCGCCGGGTGAGTTCCCAGTCGACCGGGTCGGCCGGGCGTGGCGCGGCGTGCAGGTCGGTCTCCATCACCCGAAGCGCCGTCAACTCGGCGCCCATGACTTCGGCAATGGCCGCGGCTTGCGACAGGATTTCCGGGGCCTGAGGCGAGTGGTCGAGGCAGGCCAGGACATGGCGGAATTGCGCAGGGGCGACCCGTGAAGGCGGCGTCGCATATGAAGATTCAGGCGTCGAATGTGGTCTCGTTTCGGGCATCGATGGCTCCCCCCTAAGCAGCGTTTCGGTAAGAAGACACAACATCGCACGGGCAATTGTATGCCATTCGTCGCCTGTTCCGGCATTGATGCGGCTCAATTTCCAAAATGGAAACAATCGTCGCCTGTGCCGCATCCGCCCGCGCTTTCGATCCCCGGCGCTCGGCATGGCCGAGGCGGAGCCGGCCAAGTCCCCTGTGGCGGCCCAGGCGCCATCCACCGCGTCGCAGCCTTCTTGGAGGCGCCTGACGTCTCAGCGGTGCGGGTGTCGCTCAAAGGTAGAGCGGCAGCCGCCCGGGCAAACGCTGAAGCATTTCCGCTCGGTCCGGAGCCATGCCCGTCGCGTCCAGGGCCTGCGCCTGTTCTCCCCTGCGCGAGGGCCATCTGGTCACAGGCGCGCCTCGAGCTGGCCAATGCGGCCTCGGTCGCCGGACCCTGCGACGACGACCGTCATATTCTCGTTGCGCAGGGCAAGTAGGGTGCTCGTGCATCAACATATTGGGCTTCCATTGCAATATCGCACCATATTTATATCCGACACCCATCTTGGCAGCCGCGGCAGCCAGGCGGAGATGCTGTTGGACTTCCTTCGCCAGCATGACGCGGAGACGATCTTCCTCGTCGGAGACATCGTCGATGCCTGGCAATTGCGCCGGGGATGGTTCTGGCCGCAGGCCCACAATGACGTGGTGCAGGAACTGCTGTCCAAGTCCCAGGCCGGCGCGACGGTGATCTACATCCCGGGCAATCACGACGAGGCCATGCGCTCCTATCTCGGCACGCATTTCGGCGGCATCGAGGTGCAGAAGACCGCCGAGCACATCACCGCCGACGGCCGGCGCCTTCTGGTCACCCATGGCGACCAGTTCGACGCGATCGTCGTTCACGCCAAGTGGCTCGCCCATCTCGGCGACCGGGCCTACGACTTCGCGCTGTGGCTCAACATCTGGGTGAACCGTCTGCGCAGGCTTTGGGGCGGCTCCTACTGGTCGCTGGCGAACTGGGCGAAGGCGCAGGTCAAGACGGCGGTGAACTTCATCGGCGAATACGAGAAGGTGCTGTCGGCCGAGGCCCGCCGGGGCGGGTTCGACGGCGTCGTCTGCGGCCACATCCATCGCGCCAACCTTCGCGACATCGACGGCATTCAATACGTCAATTGCGGCGACTGGACCGAAAGCTGCACCGCGGTTGCCGAGCGGCCGGACGGAACGCTGCTTCTCGTCGATTGGGCCGCCGCCAAGCGCCGGCGCCGCATGTTGCAGGAGGTCCGCGCAGGCCGACCCTTGCCGGAGGCCCCGCGCGCGCGGCGCAAGAGGAAGAAGGAGCTCGCCTGAGCCATGACCTATGTTCCCAACGTCAGCGGCCAACTCCGTTCCGCCGTCCAGCAGAACGCCGCGCTGAGCGCGACCGGCCTGCTGGAACGCCTCTTCTCGCGGCTTTTCCACGGCCTCGTCTATCCCCAGATCTGGGAGGACCCGGTGGTCGACATGGCGGCGCTGCAGATCGGCCCCGAGGACAATCTCGTCTGCATCGCCTCGGGCGGCTGCAACGTGATGTCCTACCTTGCGGCGGGTCCGGCCTCGATCACCGCCGTCGACCTCTCGCCCGCCCATGTCGCGCTCGGCCGGCTCAAGCTGGCGGCTGCCGAACAGCTCGACGCACAGCAGTTCTTCGACTTCTTCGGCCGGGCCGATCTGGCGCGCAATATCGCGGTCTATGACGATCTCCTGGCGCCGCATCTCGATCCGGCGACACGCGGCTACTGGGACGCACGCCCCGTCCTCCGCCGCCGCATCGACATGTTCCGGCGCGGTTTCTACCGCTACGGCCTGCTTGGCCGCTTCCTCGGCGCGCTCGGGGGGATCGCCCGTATCGCCGGGGTGGACTTCCGCCAGTTCCTCGCCTGCGGAACGCAGGCGGAACAGCGCCGGTTCTTCGACGAGCGCATCGCCCCGCTCTTCGGGCGACGCGCGATCCGCTTCCTGGCGCGCAGCCGGGCGGCGCTGTTCGGTCTGGGCATTCCGCCCGCGCAATACGACAAGCTCGAAGCCGACGGCGGCGGCGACATCCTGACCGTCCTGCAAGAGCGGGCGCGGAAGCTGCTTTGCGACTTCCCGCTGGGGGAGAACTACTTCGCCTGGCAGGCGCTGAGCCGGTCCTACCGGCCTGCGGGGCCCGGCGCCCTGCCGCCCTATCTGGAGGCGGCCGCCTTCCCGGCGCTGAAGCGCAATGCCGGGCGGGTCCGGGTGCTGAACCGGTCGCTCACCGATCAGCTGGCCGAGATGCCCGCCGGCCAGACCGGGGCCTATGTCCTGCTCGACGCGCAGGACTGGATGACGGATGACCAGCTCAACGCGCTGTGGCGCGAGAACTGCCGCACCGCCGCCCCCGGCGCGCGGGTGATCTTTCGCACCGGCGGTGCCGCCGACATCCTGCCCGGCCGGGTCTCGCCGGCGCTGCTGGCGGCCTGGAGCCGCGACGACGCGGCTTCCGCGGCGGGCTTCGCGGCGGATCGCTCGGCGATCTACGGCGGCTTCCACCTCTACCGCCATACCGGCTGAACCATGGAGGACCGGGCCCATCGCCACGCCGCCTTGATGGATGCGACCTATCGCTACCAGAGGCTGATCTACGACGTGACGCGGCGCTACTACCTGCTGGGCCGCGACCGGCTGATCCGGGATCTCGATCCGCCACCGGGCGGCCATGTGCTCGAGATCGCCTGCGGCACCGGCCGCAATCTCGACCGCATCGCCGCCCGCTATCCCGGCCGTGCCCTGTACGGGCTCGACATCTCGGAAGAGATGCTGCGCTCGGCCCGGGCAAAGCTCGGCACGCGCGCCACGCTCGCCCGGGCCGATGCCCGCGACTTCGATGCAACGGCGCTCTTTGGTCGGCGCCGATACGACCGGATCGTCTTTTCCTACAGCCTGTCGATGATCCCGGACTGGACGGATGCCTTGTCGCACGCGCTGTCCCACCTCGCTCCGGGCGGGGAACTCCACATCGTCGACTTCGGCGGCCAGAGCCGGCTGCCGGCCTGGTTCGGCGCAGCCCTCCGCGCCTGGCTCGCGCGCTTCCACGTCACGCCGAGGGACGACCTTCCGCAAGAGGCCGGCCGGGCCGCCGCCGAGATCGGTTGCCGGAGCGTTTCGGAAAGCCTCTTGCGCGACTATTGCCGCTATCTCGTCCTCTCCCGGCCGGCGTCCCCGGCCTGATCGTCCCCTCCCGGCGGAGCGAATGCCCCGAATGCGGGCGCAAGGCGGGGACGGCAGCGTATCGACGCCGGAGGAGATGACACCAAACCGTCATCTCTCTGCGCGAAGAAGAGCCGCCGGGATCGGGGGCCGGTTTTCGAAAGCCGCGCGACAGCCGGCGCGGCCCGCCCTATCATCGGGTTTCCTCGGGCATCGGAACCGCTAGAACGAAACTGCGGCCGGTCCGGGAAGGCCGGGCAAGCGAGGGAAGGGGAAAACGATGATCCGGGGGTTTTTCAACGAAGCCGGGCGCCTGAATGTTCAAGACAGCGTCTTGGCGCTTTCCGAATCGCTGGTCTGGATCGATCTCGTGGAACCTTCCGGCGAAGAGGAGCGCCGTCTTTCGGAGATGCTCGGGATCGACATCCCGACCAAGGAGGAGATGGAAGAGATCGAGATCTCCTCGCGGCTCTACAAGCAGGACGGGGCGGCCTTCATGACCGCGATCCTGCCCTCGCATGCCGATGGCGACGACCCCGAGATGCGCCCGGTGAGCTTCATCCTCGCCGGGCCGCGCCTCGTCACCGTCCGCTATCACGCGCCGCGCGCCTTCCAGACCTTCCCCCTGCGCGCCGAGAAGGTGCCGATGGGATGCGAGACAGGGGAAAGCGTCCTCGTCGCCTTGCTGGAAGCCATTGTCGACCGTCTCGCCGACATCCTGGAGCGCGCGGGGCGCGACATCGATCACATTTCGCGCGCGGTATTCCGCCATCGGGCCGACAAGCCGACGAAGAGCCACGACTTCCAGGAAACGCTGGAAGACATCGGGCGCAAGGGAGACCTGACCTCGAACATTCGCGACAGTCTGGTCACGCTGGAGCGCCTGGTGGGCTTCCTCGGCCAGACGACGCTGCAAAGGAAGGCCGGCAAGGACATGCGGGAGCGGGTCAAGACATTGTCGCGCGACATCCGGTCCCTCGAGGACCACGCCAGTTTCCTGTCGCAGAAGATCACCTTCCTGCTCGATGCCACCCTGGGCATGATCAACATCGAACAGAACGCCATCATCAAGATCTTCTCGGTCGCCGCCGTGGTGTTCCTGCCGCCGACGCTCGTCGCCTCGATCTACGGCATGAACTTCAAGTTCATGCCCGAACTCGGATGGCATCTCGGCTACCCCATCGCGATCGCGCTGATGATCGGCTCGGCGGTCCTGCCCTATCTCTACTTCAAGCGCCGCGGCTGGCTCTGAGACACGGGGGCAGCCCATGTCTCGCCCTGCGCTGTCTGGACAGGACCCTCGCGACAACAGGAACATTGTTCGCGGCAGGCGCCCCCCATACCCTTGCCGCATCGGGGAGCGAGTCCAATCGACGAGGAGATGCAGGGATGAACAAGAGCTTCTTTCTGGGCGCCGCCGTCGCCACCGGCGCCGTCATGCTGATACCGGGCGTCGCGGTGGCGCTCGGACGGGCAGGGCGCCCGCTGGTCCGGGCCGGGCTGCGCACCGGCGCCGTGGCCTTCGAGGAGTTCCGCAAGGCGGGCGCCGAGGCCTACGAGCACATGGAGGACATCGTCACCGAGATCCGCGAGGACATGGAAGCCGAGCGCGCCCGGGCCGAGGCAGAAGAAGAGCCCGCGGCCGAGGCGGGTGGTCGGGCCGCCGACGCCACCGATATGCCGCAGCGCAATGCCGGATGACGGTTTCCAGCGGACGGCGCCCCCCGTCCGTCTCGAACGCGCGCATGTCGCCCGGCGGCGGGCCAGGCTGAAGCTTCCCGCGGCGACAGGGCGGGCGGCGATGGTCGCGCTGGCAAACCGGGTGGCGGCGGTGCCGAACGTACTGCGGGCGCTGGCGCGGCCGGCCACCGGCAGCCTGATTGTCGAAAGCGACGGCCCGGTCGAGGCGGTGCTCGACGCGATCGAGCAGGGCGGCATCGCCCGGATCGTCGCGGCGCCGAAGCCGGTGCCGGCGCGACAGGCGGTGCAGCTCGGGCTGCTGCAGGCCGATATGGGGATCAAGGCGCGGACCGGCGAGTCGCTCGACCTGCGCACGGCGCTGGCGCTGGCGCTGCTGGGCGGGGCGATCGTCCAGCTGTCGCGCGGCCAGATCGCCGGGCCGGCGACGACGCTGGCGGCCAGCGCCCTGTCCCTGCTCGACCGCAACAAGGGGCAGGGCGGGGTCTGAGTCCCGGGCCGTGGCTGCCGTTTCTGCCCGGCGCGGTGACGGACCGCTTCCGGCCCCTGGCGGACCTTGGGGCGTTGCAGACGGAACGGCTGTTGCTGGGGGGGCGAGGCTGCGGTCGAGCGGGCCCGAGGCCAGACGCAGGCCCGCGACCGAAGCCGTTTGCGCGTTGGATGCCAGTGCTTTCCTGCACTCTCCTCGACATCAATTTCGTGTTATCCTGCTTTGCGGTGAGGCCGGAACAGCTGCCCGAATGGGCGCTGCCGTTCTGATGGCGCCACCCGAGAAGACGGGAACGGGACAAAGTCCCACAGGGAGGAAACTGACGTGTTTTTAAGATCATCCGCCGCGCTGGCCGCGGCAGTCTTGTTGTCTGCCGGTTCGCCGGCATCTGCCGCTGACCCGGTAGTTGATGCCGCCTGGGTCAAGGCGCATATCGCCCAGCCCGACATCGTGTTCGTCGATCTGCGCCCCGTGGCCGAATACGAAAAGAGCCATGTGCCGGGCGCGGTGCATACTGATTTCGCCAAGGACGGATGGCGGGTCAACAAGGTGCTGGACAAGCAGACCGGAGACAAGATCGCCGGCCTGCTGCCGGACCCGGCATCCCTGGAAAAACTGATCGGCGGCCTCGGGATCGACAACGCGACCCATGTGGTCCTGCTGTCGCCGGGCAAGGCGGCCGCCGACCTCGGCATGTCCACCCGCCTCTACTGGACCTTCCTGGTGCTCGGGCACAAGAACGTCTCGGTGGTCAACGGCGGCATGTCGGCTTACCTGAAGGACAAGTCGGATCCGCTCGAAACCGGCAAGGTGACGCCCCGGGCGAAGACCTTCACCGCGCATCTCGATACCACCTATCTCGCGACCGCCGCCGATGTGAGCGCCGACTTGGCAAACCACGTGCCGCTGCTCGACAACCGGCCCACCGACCAGAACCTCGGCGTCAACAAGAGCGGCGTGGTCACCCGCTACGGCACCCTGCCCGGGGCGAAAAGCATTCCCGCCCTGTGGATGACGGAGAATGGCGGCGGCATGCTGCGTGACGCGGCGAGCCTGAGGAAGCTCTATGCGGCGGCCGGCGTGCCCACCGAGGGCGACGCGGTGACTTTCTGCAACACCGGCCACTGGGCGTCGCTCGGCTGGTTCGTCAACGCGGAAATCCTCGGCAACAAGAAGACCAAGATGTACGACGGCTCGATGACCGAGTGGTCGCACCTCGACCCCGCGACACATCCGATGATCGCGAAGATGGCCGTCAACTGACCGGGTTTCGGCTTCGGGAGGGGGGGGCGTGCAGCTCCCCCTTTTGCGAATGGCGTCGCGGCGCAGGGATGCCCTTCGCCGCAGAGCCGCGCGGAAGGCGGCGGGAAATGCAGCGTCATTCGCCGCCGCGGCAAAGGCTGGGGCTGCATCCCGCCATTTCGCTGAAGGCACGGCTGAACGCCGCCAGATGCAATCCGGCGTCGAAACCGTAATCGGCATGCGCCGGATCGGCGTCGACGGCCTCGAGAAGGGGCTCCAGCTGCCGCAGGCTGATGACCCCGCCCGATGGCAGCGATTGACGCCGGTCCAGCCTGGCGGCCGCCAGCGCCCGCCTGCGCAACGGGGTGGGGGTGTCTTCCAGCGCCCTTAGAAGCGGGCTCAGGTAACGCTTCGGAACAATGGGCTCGAACAGGGGGCATGGCCCGCCTCTGCAGCCGATTGTGGCGATTTTGGCGGAAAATATTAAACCGTGATCGTTGGCGCAAAACCGTCAATCACGCTTTGTGACAACACTGGACCACGCACGATGCTCCGGCCTACCGGCCGGCCGTGGGCGGAGGAGATCAGATGAATATCAAACCACGGGCCGCGGCAGCGGTCTCTCCCGGCTTGCCCGATCTAGAGGCGCAGGAAGCGTTCAGCATCGGCTATCACGCATTCATCTGGGGATAGGGCCCGGCCGGCGGCGCGCTGCTGGCGGCGCGCTTTCCGGCGCGGATGCACGGCTTCATCCTCGCCACGTTCCAGACGGCGGGGGGATCGGCTCGATCCTCGGCATGATCCTCGGCGGCTATATCGCCAGCCACTGGGGCTGGCGGGCGGCCTTCGCCGATGGGCACCGTGGCGGCGCTCAAGGGGCACCAGAAATCTCAGCCCGAAGGGGCGTAGCGCGCGGTCCGGGCCAAGCAGGGCCGTGTCGTCTTCGGCGTCGACATGAAGATCGTCGACGACAGTGGCAAGGAGCTTCCCCGGGACGGCAAGACCAGCGGCGAGTTGCCGGTGCGCGGACCCTGGGTGGTGGGCGTCATGCCGACGCAACCCATTGCGATTGATGAAGATCATGCTGCTCAGAACACGCCGGTCATCGACCCTCGGTTGCCATGGCTTCCCGGGAAGAACGGCTGACGCCGCGCCATCTGCGCGTCAGTCAACCACAGTAGAGTGCTCGACCTGCCGCCATCGGTTGGGGAGCCTGAGTCATGCAGCGACGGCGGCCGCACCTGATTGGCGGGGGCTGGGCCTGGCCTGCGTGGTTGCGGCGCCGCCGCGGCGAACTTGTCCCGTTGTGCTTGCGGCCATTCCCGCGAATGGATCGCGCCATCAAACCGTGGATCAAGCACCAAGCATTTATGGCCGAAGGCGATAGCCAGGGGCGCTTGACGTCGCAACTGCCGTGACATATGGCTCTGGAACCGGCGCGGGTGTAGCTCAATGGTAGAGCAGAAGCTTCCCAAGCTTACGACGAGGGTTCGATTCCCTTCACCCGCTCCAATCCCCATCCAGACAGTCCCGTTTTCACCGGCGCGCGCTGGGCAGGGGTCTGCGGTCGCCGCCGCGGCTGGCGAGGTGGCCGATTCCTGGGCGAGAACGGCGACCCGGCTCCGAGGGTCCAGGGTTTCCACAGCGCCAGGCCGATCCCGTGCAGCCGCCGCCGGCGGCCGAAGAACGGATAGAGGGTCGCCGCGAAGGCATTGTCGTCGCCATCGAACCAGACCCGGTCCGGCACGGGCGCCTGCGCGGCCACCGCCACGCGGTCGAGCAGGGCGGAGAGATGCGGCAGATCCTGCCGGCCGCAGGTCTGTTTCGGCATCCGGGCCCGCGCAGGAGGGGCTGCCGCGGCGCCATCTGTCGGGGGGCGGGTGCGGCCGACCCAGATCGCTCTGGTCAAGACGCGGGCGGCGCGGTAGCACGCCCGGGCGGGGCGGATGGCCCCGACGCCAAGCGGAGGGAGCCCCGATGTCCGAAATCACCCGTCTCGAAACCGGCACGCGCATGAGCCAGGCCGTGATCCACAACGGCACCGTCTACCTGGCCGGCCAGGTCGGCGATCCGGCCGCCGACGTCGCCGAGCAGGCGCGCGGCTGCCTGGCCAATGTCGACCGGCTGCTGGCCGAGGCCGGCACCGACAAGACCCGGATCCTGACCGCCCAGGTCTGGCTTGCCGACATGGCGGATTTTGCCGCCGTCAACGAGGTCTGGGACGCCTGGGTGCCCGCGGGCCAGGCCCCGGCGCGGGCGGCCGGCGAATCCAAGCTGGCGGCGCCGGAATACCGGGTCGAGGTGCTGGTGATCGCCGCGCTGCCGTAACGCCGGCCGGTTTCGCTGAACGAAGAAAGGGCGCAGCCGGACAGCTGCGCCCTTTCTGTTGTTTTGTCGCTGCCTGTCCGTCAGGCCCGGGCGCGACGGCCGGCGCGGCCGCCCGAGCGGCCACCGGCGCGGCCGCCGGCGGCGGCTTCGGCCGAGGCCTCGGCGAAGCTCTTGCCGCCTTCGACCGCCTCGGCGACGCGGGCAAAGCGGATCCACTCGGCGCCGTTGGCATCGTGGTTCATCAGGAAGTTGGCGGCGCGGATCGCCTCCATCTCGACCTTGCGCACCGGGTTCATGATGGCGCTGGTCATGCCGGCGGCGATCGCCATCGGCAGGAAGGCGGCGTTGACGCCGTGGCGATTGGGCAGCCCGAACGAGATGTTCGAGGCGCCGCAGGTGGTGTTGACGCCAAGCTCGTCGCGCAGCCGCCGGACCAGGGTGAAGACCTGCTGGCCCGCCGTCCCCATCGCACCGATCGGCATCACCAGCGGGTCGACGACGATGTCATGCGCCGGGATGCCGAAATCGGCGGCACGCTCGACGATCTTCTTGGCGACGGCGAAACGGACCTCGGGGTCGGGCGAGATGCCGGTGTCGTCGTTCGAGATCGCGACCACCGGCACGTTGTATTTCTTCACCAGCGGCAGCACCAGTTCGAGCCGCTCCTCCTCGCCGGTCACCGAGTTCAGCAGCGGCCGGCCCTCGGCGGCCGCCAGCCCGTTCTCGAGCGCGCCGGGCACCGAGCTGTCGATGCAGAGCGGCACGTCGACGACGGATTGCACCCGGGTCACCAGCTCCTTCATCAGCGGCGGCTCGACGAAGTTGTTGTCGGCGTAGCGCGGGTCCTCGGCCATCTTGTTGGTGAAGACGGCGCCCGAGTTGACGTCGAGCACCATGGCGCCGCAGGCGACCTGCTCGCGCGCATCCTTCTCGACGGTCTCGAAATTGCCCGCTTCCAGCTCGGCCGCCAGCTTCTTGCGCCCGGTCGGGTTGATGCGTTCGCCGATCACGCAGAAGGGCTCGTCAAAGCCGATCACGACGGTCTTGGTTTTGGATTCGATGACGGTGCGGGTCATTGTGGGTCCTTAAGCTTGCGCGGCGGGAATGCCGGAGGTGCCGCCATGGGTCCGGGTCCAGGTGGCGTTGGTCTTGATCCCGCCGAGCGGGAAGAAATGCACGGCCTCGATGCCGAAATCGGGATGGCGCGCCTTGTGGGCGGCGAGCTGGGCGACGAACGCGTCCGGCTCGAAGGGCAGGAGCAGCTTGCTGACGTCCTTGGCGCGCTTCTGCAACACCTTGAGCGAGGGGCCGACGCCGCAGGCAATGGCGAACTTGATCAGGGTCTGCAGCTTGGCCGGGCCGGCGGTGCCGATATGGATCGGCAGGTCGATGCCTTCGGCCGCCAGCCGGTCGGCCCAGGCGATCACCGGGCCGGCCTCGAAGGCGAATTGGGTGGCCAGCGCCATCTTGGCGTCGGTGCGCTCGCTGAAGGCCTGCTTCCAGCGCAGCGCCTCCATCACCGTCTTGTCGCCGCCATCGGGGTCGATGTCGCGGTTGCCCTCGGGGTGGCCGGCGACGTGCAGCCGCTCGAAACCGTCGAAGAGGCCGGTCTCCATCAGCTGCATCGAGCTGTGGAAATCGCCCGCCGGCTGGGCGACGCCACCGGCCAGCAGCAGCGCCTGCTTGACGTCGGCCTCGCCCTGGTAGCGGGCGATCCAGTCGGCCAGCGTGGCCTTGTCCTTGATGATCCGGGCCGGGAAATGCGGCATCACCGGGTAGCCCTCGGCGTTGAGCCGTTTCGCCGTCGCCACCATCTCCTCGATCGGGGTGCCCTCGATATGGGCGATGTAGACCCGGGTGCCCTTGGGCAGCAGGTCGCGGAAATCCTCGACCTTGGCGGCGGTGCGCGGCATCACCTCCATCGAGAAGCCTTGCAGGAAGGCCTCGAGCTCGGGATTGACCGTGTCGGCGGGCGTCGTCTCGGGGCGGCGGAAGTTCAACAGGGCCATGGCAGCCTCCAACAGGGTTCGAACGGGGGACCGGGGTGTCACGCCCAGCCGTCGTTGGCGATCAGCGCCTTCAGGCGCTCGGTGTCATGCGCGGCTTCGAGTTTCGCCGCCTCTTCTTCGGCGACCGTTTCGGCCGCGCCCTCGACCTCGTAGGGAGACGCCTTGCGCCACTCCGCCAGATAAGCATCGGTCTCCGCCGCGCCTACCTTCATCGCGCAGCGGTCGATCGCTTTTTCGAAGCGCTCGTCCAGCGGCCGCTTGGTGGCCCGCCGGCCCTTGCCGACGATGACCTGGGCCGGGATGTCGCGCCAGTAGACGATGGTGACCTCGGGCATGTCGCGTCCCCTGATTCCTTGCGTCCTGTCTAAGGGGCACGCCCCCCGCGTCAGCGTCGGATTTCGACATTCGCTGGACGGAGAGCGACCATGCGCCCCGATGCGGGACCTTCCCTGTCTAGGGAACCCGGGGCAGCGGGCCAAGCGCCGGCGGCGTGAAAACTTCTCATGGTCATCATGAGGCCGGCTCATCCGGCGCTGTTCGGGCGGTCCCGCGGTGCCGGCCGGGGCGCTCAACCCACGGGCGAGCCGGCCGAAGACGGGCGCTTGCGCCGGCCCTGGTCAGAGACTACCTTGGCAGTAACTTGAGTTGGAGGGCGACGCGATGACGCCCGAGCGTCCCGCGGGTGAGGACGCGTTCCCGAGATCGGTGGAGTCGCAGGAGCTGAATGCGAATCCCGACACGGTCGAGCCGGCGCTCACCCCGTCACAGAATCCGGAGGGGCTCTATGCCGCTCTGGATCTCGGCACGAACAGTTGCCGCATGCTGATTGCCCGGCCGCAGGGCAGTCAGTTCAGGGTCATTGACAGCTTTTCCAAGACGGTCCAGCTCGGCGTCGGGCTGGAAGCCTCGGGCCGGCTGTCGCGCGCCTCGATGGGC
Organism: Acidimangrovimonas pyrenivorans; assembly: GCF_042643245.1. NCBI lineage: Bacteria > Pseudomonadati > Pseudomonadota > Alphaproteobacteria > Rhodobacterales > Paracoccaceae > Acidimangrovimonas > Acidimangrovimonas pyrenivorans. Next base: position 1,244,854 of record NZ_JBHRSK010000004.1, on the reverse strand, counting down.
CGCACCGTTCAGGCGCTGCGGATCTGCCGCAAGAAGCTCGACAAGCACGGCGTCGGCCGGATGCGGCTGGTGGCGACGGAGGCCTGCCGCCGGGCCCGCAACGCGCGCGACTTCATCCGCAACGTCCGGCGCGAGACCGGGTTGCAGCTCGAGATCATCGCGCCGGAAGAGGAGGCGCGGCTGGCCGTCGTCTCCTGCGCGCCGCTGGTCTCGTCGCGGACCGAGCAGCTGCTGGTGGTCGATATCGGCGGCGGCTCGACCGAGCTGGTCTGGCTCGACCTGTCCGAGGTGCCGGGGCCGGAGCGGGCGCGGGCGATCATGCGGCTGCATGCCGGCTTCAAGCCCGACAGGCGGTTCGGCCCGGCGGCGCGGGTGGTCGACTGGATCTCGGTGCCGCTGGGGGTGGCGACGCTGAAGGACCAGTTCACGGATGTCGAGGACGACGCCGCCCGCTTCGCGCTGATGAGCTGGTTCTTCGAGGAGAACCTGGCCGATTTCTCGCCCTACAACGCCGACACCCCGCGCGAGGGCTTCCAGATCATCGGCACCTCGGGCACGGTGACGACGGTCGCCGCCTCGTTCCTCGGCCTGCGCCGCTACGACCGCAACAAGGTCGACGGGCTGCGCATGACCTCGGACCAGATCGACCAGGTGATCCGCGATTACCTGGTGCTGGGGCCGGAGGGGCGGCGGACCGATCCGCGCATCGGCCGCGACCGCCATTCGCTGATCATGTCGGGGGCGGCGATCCTGCAGGCGCTGATGCGGGTCTGGCCGACCGACCGGCTGTCGGTCGCCGATCGCGGCCTGCGCGAGGGGCTGCTCTATGCCCAGATGTGCTCGGACGGGGTGCTGAAGGACGGGCCGTATTGAGCGGCTGCCGAGGGTGAGAAGGGCGGCGCCCGACCCCGGGTGGGCGCTTGCGACGCCTGCCTTTGGCGCCGACAGCGCGGTTGTTCGAATGCCCGAGCCCCTTGGTGCGTTGAAGAATGCGCCCTCCCGGGGGGAGGGTCGGGCGCCGCCCGGCGTGCCGCCGGGCGAAAGGGGGGCGAGGAGAGGCGTCCCCACTCTTGCCGCCTTCCGCGCCAGCGGCTATCGCAGGATCAAAGAGACGAGGACCGCCGTGACGACGAAAAAGACAAGCGGCCGCGGGAGCCGCGATCTGCGGGTCCGGGTGAAGACCGCGCGGGGCCGCAAGCTCAGCTCGACCCGCTGGCTCGAGCGCCAGCTCAACGACCCTTACGTCCAGCGCGCCAAGCGCGAGGGCTATCGCGGCCGTGCCGCCTTCAAGATCCTCGAGCTGGACGACAAGTACCACTTCCTGGTCCCCGGCGCCCGGGTCGTCGACCTGGGCTGCGCGCCCGGCGGCTGGTGCCAGGTCGCGGTGCCGCGGGTCAACGCCCTGGGCGAGAAGAAGGGCAAGCCGCAGGGCACCGTTCTGGGCGTCGACCTGCAGGAGGTCGAGCCGGTGCCGGGGGCCGAGATCCATCAGCTCGATTTCCTCGAGGACGGCGCCGACGACAAGGTCAAGGCATGGCTCGGCGGCAAGGCCGACGTGGTGATGTCCGACATGGCGGCCGCCTCCTCGGGCCACAAGCAGACCGACCATTTGCGCATCATCGCGCTGTGCGAGGCGGCGGCCGAGCTGGCCTTCGACGTGCTGGAAGAGGGTGGCACCTTCGTCGCCAAGGTGCTGGCCGGCGGGGCCGAGAACGAACTCCAGGCCCGGCTCAAGCGCGCCTTCAGGAAAGTCGCCAACGTCAAGCCGCCGGCCAGCCGCTCGGACAGTTCCGAGAAATTCGTCGTCGCCACCGGCTTTCGCGGCCGGCCGAAGGACGAACGCGGGGGCATGGAAGACGGTGGGGACGGCGACATGGAAGACGGCGAGGACTGAACCTTCCGCCATCCCGCCGATGGCTGTATGATGCGGGCTGCCACCGCGCCGTCACTGGACGTCGCGGCGCGGCGCCCCAGATCCCGGACAGGACAACCACAGGAGCGCAGCATGGATGAGCTCAAGACCGCCCCCCGCAGCTATGCCAAGACTGCCGACGCCGTCACCCGGCTGACGCCCGAGCAATACCGGGTGACGCAGGAGAACGGCACCGAACGCCCCTTCGCCAACGAGTTCCACGATTTCAAGGGCGAGGGGCTCTATGTCGACGTGGTCTCGGGCGAGCCGCTGTTCACCAGCCGCGACAAGTTCGACTCGGGCTGCGGCTGGCCCAGCTTCACCCGCCCGGTGATCGACGATTACGTCGTCGAGCGCGACGACCGCAGCCTCGGCATGCACCGGGTCGAGGTCCGCTCGGCCCATGGCGACAGCCATCTCGGCCATGTTTTCCCCGACGGCCCGCGCGACCGCGGCGGCCTGCGCTACTGCATCAACTCGGCCGCGCTGCGCTTCATCCCGGTGGCGGAGCTCGAGGCCGAGGGCTATGGCGAGTTCGCCAGGCTGTTCGAGGAGGAGGAGCAATGAGCACGACCGAACGCGCCCTTCTGGCCGGCGGCTGCTTCTGGGGCATGCAGGACCTGGTCCGGCGCCTGCCCGGCGTGGTCTCGACCCGCGTCGGCTATGCCGGCGGCAGCACGCCGAACGCGACCTATGCCGTGGTCAAGACCGGCCAGACCGGCCATGCCGAGACGCTGGAGGTGATCTTCGACCCGGCCCGGGTGAGCTTCCGCGAGCTGCTCGAGCTGTTCTTCCAGATCCACGATCCGACGACACCCGACCGCCAGGGCAACGACCGCGGGCCGCAATACCGCTCGGCGATCTTCTATACCTCCGAGGATCAGAAGCGGGTGGCCGAGGAGACCATCGCCGACGTCGACGCCTCGGGCCTGTGGCCCGGGCCGGTCGTCACCGAGGTCAGCCCGGCGGGCGATTTCTGGCAGGCCGAGCCCGAGCACCAGGATTACCTCGAACGCATCCCGCACGGCTATACCTGCCACTTCGCCCGGCCCGGCTGGCGCCTGCCCAGGCGCGCCGCCGAGTAGCCCCGATGCCTGTACCTTCGCCCTCCGGCTCGTCCCTGCGGCGTGCCGGCCTCTGGACTCGTTCCGTTCCTCAGCCGATAGTCCTTCAATGAGCCTGCCGCCCGGTTTCCTCGACGAATTGCGCACCCGGATCTCGCTGTCCCAGGTCGTGGGGCGCAAGGTCATGTGGGACATGCGCAAGTCGAACCAGGGCAAGGGCGACATGTGGGCGCCGTGCCCGTTCCACCAGGAGAAGTCGGCCAGCTTCCACGTCGACGACCGCAAGGGCTTCTATTACTGCTTCGGCTGCCACGCCAAGGGCGACGCCGTCAGCTTCGTGCGCGAGACCGAGAATGTCGGCTTCATGGAGGCGGTGGAGATCCTCGCCCGCGAGGCCGGGATGCCGATGCCGGCCCGCGACCCGCGCGCCCAGCAGAAGGCCGACCGCCGGACCCAGCTGGCCGAGGTGATGGAGCAGGCGGTGAACTTCTACCGCATGCAGCTGAGCACCGCCCAGGGCGCGGCGGCGCGCGACTATCTCGACCGCCGCAAGCTGAGCCAGGGCGCGCGCGACCGCTTCGGCATCGGCTTCGCGCCGGCCGGCTGGCAGGGGCTGTGGGATCACCTGACCGGCAAGGGCGTGGCCGAGGACCTGATCCTCGAGGCCGGCCTTGCCAAGGCGTCGTCGAAGGGCGGCAAGCCCTATGACACCTTCCGCAACCGGATCATGTTCCCGATCCGCGACGCCCGCGGCCGCGCGATCGCCTTCGGCGGCCGGGCGATGGACCCGACCGACAGTGCCAAGTACCTGAACTCGCCGGAAACGCCGCTCTTCGACAAGGGCCGCAGCCTCTACAACCACGGCCCGGCGCGCGAGGCGGCGGGCAAGGGCCAGCCGCTGATCGTCGCCGAGGGCTACATGGACGTGATCGCGCTCAGCGAGGCCGGCTTCGGCGCCGCCGTCGCGCCGCTGGGCACCGCGATCACCGAGGACCAGCTGCGGCTGATGTGGCGGATCTCGCCCGAGCCGGTGATCGCGCTCGACGGCGACGCCGCCGGGATGCGGGCGGCGCAGCGGGTGATCGACCTCGCGCTGCCGCTCTTGGAGGCCGGCAACGCGCTGCGCTTCTGCCTGATGCCCGAGGGCCAGGACCCGGACGAGCTGATCAAGGCCCAGGGCGCGGCGGGGATGCAGGCCGCGCTCGACGCCGCCCAGCCGATGGTCAGGCTGCTGTGGCAGCGCGAGACCGAGGGCAAGGTTTTCGACAGCCCCGAGCGCAAGGCGGCGCTGGACAAGAGCCTGCGCGCGGCGATCTCCAAGATCGCCGACCCTTCGATCCGCAGCCATTACGGCGAGGAGATCAAGCAGCTGCGCTGGGAGCTGTTCGGCCAGTCCCGGCGCCGGCCCGAGGGGCAGGGCGGGGCGCCGCGGCGCAACGGCAGCTGGAAGCCCGGCAAATGGTCCGAGGTCAAGCTCGGCCCGGCGCCGACCACCAAGAACTCGCTTCTGGCGGCGGCCAGCGACATCGCCATCGAGGATCGGCTGCGCGAGGCGCTGATCCTGGCGACGCTGATCGCCCACCCGTCGCTGATCCTGCGCTTCGAGGCCGAACTCGAGGGGGTCGAGCTGCACGGCGACGGCCACAACGCGCTGCGCAACGCGCTGCTGCGCCATGCCGAGGTGAGCGATCCCGGAGAGTTGCGCGAAAAAATCGCCGCCGAGGCGGGGGAGGCTCTTGAAATGCTCTACTCTCTCGGCCATGTCACCACCGCACCGCCCGTGCGCAAGACCACCGATACCGAGCTTGCAATGATGTGCGTGGCAGAGGAGCTGGCGAAGCTGGAAGCGCGGCGGGGCGTTCAGAGAGAGATCGAAGACGCGATGGAGGACCTGAGCGGCCTGGCCGACGAGGGTCTGACCTGGCGTTTGAGTCAGGCGGCGGAGGCGCGCAACCGGGCCGGCCAGTCGCATCTCGAGGATGCCACCGACCTGGGAGAAGACCGTGCAGCGATGTCGAAACACCTGCAAAGCCTGATAGATGGCGAGATCTGGGTAAAGAAAAAGAGCTAGGCGCTTTCCGTCCCTGTGATTCGCGCTAATGATTCGATAAACCGTTCCGAATGATTCGCCCTGAACCGTTCGGCCCGCGATGAGGAGCACCATGGCAGTCAAAGACACTGACGACGGCAAAACCGAAGAGCAGGAAGCGGACGTCTCGCTCGATATGAGCCAGGCCGCGGTCAAGAAGATGATCGCCGAGGCGAAAGAGCGCGGCTACATCACCTACGATCAGCTCAACACGGTTCTGCCGCCCGAACAGGTGTCGTCCGAGCAGATCGAGGACGTCATGTCGATGCTCTCCGAGATGGGCATCAATGTCATCGAGAACGACGAGGCCGAGGAAGAGGACGGCGAGGCCGAGAAGGCCAGCGGCGAAGTCGTCGAGGTCTCGTCCTCGCGCGAGGTCGCGGTCGCCACCACCCAGTCCGAGACGCTCGACCGTACCGACGACCCGGTGCGGATGTACCTGCGCGAGATGGGCTCGGTCGAACTGCTGAGTCGCGAGGGCGAGATCGCCATCGCCAAGCGGATCGAGGCCGGCCGCAACACGATGATCTCGGGGCTGTGCGAAAGCCCGCTGACCTTCCAGGCGATCACGATCTGGCGCGACGAGCTTCTCAACGAGGACATCCTGCTGCGCGACGTCATCGACCTCGAGACCACCTTCGGCAACTCGATGGACGAGGACGACGAGATGGAGGGGGTCGAGGAAGCCGCGGCCGCCAACACCCAGAAGGAGCCGAAGCGGCAGGCCAGCGCCGAGCCCGAACTGGATGCCGATGGCAACCCGATCGCCCGCAGCGACGATGACGAGGAGGACGACGACCAGTCGAACATGTCGCTGGCGGCGATGGAGGCGGCGCTGAAGCCGCGCGTCCTGGAAACGCTCGAGCACATCGCGCTCGATTACGCCAAGCTGGCCGAGATGCAGGACCTGCGGATGTCGGCGACGCTGAGCGAGGGCGGCAATTTCACCGCCGATGCCGAGGCCGCCTACCAGAAGCTGCGCAGCGAGATCGTGCAGCTGGTCAACTCGCTGCATCTGCACAACAACCGGATCGAGGCGCTGATCGACCAGCTCTACGGCATCAACCGCAAGATCATGTCGATCGACTCGGCGATGGTGAAGCTGGCCGACCAGGCCCGCATCAACCGGCGCGAGTTCATCGACGAGTATCGCGGTTACGAGCTCGATCCGGGCTGGCTCGACCGGATGGCCGAGAAGGACGGCCGTGGCTGGACCACCTTCATCGACCGGAGCCGCGGCAAGGTCGAGGTGTTGCGCGCCGAGATGGCCCAGGTCGGGCAATATGTCGGCGTCGATATCAGCGAATTCCGCCGCATCGTGAACCAGGTCCAGAAGGGCGAGAAGGAAGCCCGCCAGGCCAAGAAGGAAATGGTCGAGGCCAACCTGCGGCTGGTCATCTCGATCGCCAAGAAATACACCAACCGCGGGCTGCAGTTCCTTGATCTCATTCAGGAAGGCAATATCGGCCTGATGAAGGCCGTCGACAAGTTCGAGTATCGCCGCGGCTACAAGTTCTCGACCTACGCGACCTGGTGGATCCGCCAGGCGATCACCCGGAGCATCGCCGACCAGGCCCGGACGATCCGGATCCCGGTCCACATGATCGAGACCATCAACAAGCTGGTCCGCACCGGGCGCCAGATGCTGCACGAGATCGGCCGCGAGCCGACGCCGGAGGAGCTGGCCGAGAAGCTGCAGATGCCGCTCGAGAAGGTCCGCAAGGTGATGAAGATCGCCAAGGAGCCGATCTCGCTCGAAACCCCGATCGGGGACGAGGAGGACAGCCAGCTTGGCGATTTCATCGAGGACAAGAACGCCGTCCTGCCGCTCGACAGCGCCATTCAGGAGAACCTGAAGGAGACGACGACGCGGGTGCTGGCGTCGCTGACCCCGCGCGAGGAACGGGTGCTGCGGATGCGCTTCGGCATCGGCATGAACACCGACCACACGCTGGAGGAAGTCGGCCAGCAGTTCAGCGTCACCCGCGAACGCATCCGCCAGATCGAGGCCAAGGCGCTGCGGAAACTGAAACATCCCAGCCGCTCGCGCAAGCTGCGCAGCTTCCTCGACCAGTGATCGAAGGCGCCCTGCGGGGCGCCTTTTTCGTCGATCGTCCGGCCTGCCGAACTGGTTCCCGGTCCCGATCGCGCTATATGTGTGCTCTACCGTCTGGAGCCTTCACCATGCGCCTTGCCCTCTTCGCCCCGCTTCTGCTTGCCGCCTGCGCCACCGTCCAGCCGGGGGCGTCCGGCCGCTTCGTCGCCCGCAACGGGCTGAGCGTGACGCCGACCGGTCCCGAGACCTTCCATGTCGCCTTTGGCGGCCTGATCGGCACGAGTGATTTCTGGTGCGCGGCGGGCGAATACGTGACGCGCCGGCTGGGCCGGCCGATCCAGACGATGGTCTACCGCGCCTCGCCGCCGCCGCGCCGGGCCGGCGAGGGCATCAGCTTCACCCTGAACGCGGCCGATGCGCAGAAGACCGGGCTGATCTCGCTCAAGGGCGAGACCCGCGGCTATGCCGCCGGCATAGCGGAAGAGTTCTGCGAGCCGCCCGAGATCATCCGGCGCTGGTGAAGCCTTGCGCCGGCGGCGGCGCTGGCGCAGGCTCCGGCCATGCTGACCCGCTTCACCATCGCCACTTCCGGCCCCGGCCTCTATGAGTTCACCCGCCAGGTCACCGACTGGACCGCCGGGCAGGGGGACGGGCTGCTGACGCTGTTCGTCCGCCATACCTCGTGCAGCCTGCTGATCCAGGAGAATGCCGACCCGGAGGTGCGGACCGACCTGGCCGCCTTCTTCGAGCGGCTGGTGCCGCCCTCGGACCACCCGGCGATGAGCTACCTGCGCCATACCTACGAGGGACCGGACGACATGCCGGCCCATATCAAGGCGGCGCTGCTTCCGGTTAGCCTGTCCATTCCTGTCATTTCAGGGCGGCCAGAACTGGGAACCTGGCAGGGAATTTACCTTTTCGAACATCGTCGCGCGCCGCATCGGCGCGAGGTGGCGGCCCGCCTGGGCTAGGGCGACGGCGCGAAGGAAGGGCGAGGGGCTGTCTGCCCCGCCGCCATTGGCCTTGGACAATGGCGCAAGGAAAGGGCGAGGGGCTGTCTGCCCCGCCGCCATTGCACTTGGACAATGGCGCAAGGAAAGGGCGAGGGGCTGTCTGCCCCGCCGCCATTGCACTTGGACAATGGCGCAAGGAAAGGGCGAAGGGCTGTCTGCCCTTCGCGCTCCCCGAGGATATTTTCGAGCAGAAAGTGAAGGCAGCGGGCTGACCTTCGCTATGGCGCGATCACGGCCTCATCCATCGCGATGTCATGCGGCAGCGGAAAGATGGTCGGGATGCGCTGGCAGGCGAAGCCGGTGGCGATGACAGTCGCTCGGTGGCCTTCGGCCCGCAGCCTGGCCAGGGTCCAGCCCATCATGGCGGGCGGTCTGGCGCGCGTCCGCATTCGACGGGTTCCGGCCCGCGGGCGACAAGCGTCTGCGTGATCTTGTGGGGGAAATCTCCCTCTACCCAAACTGTGGAGGCTGGCCTATAGTGCCTGTGGATAAGCTTGACGTGACACCGAGGAGGGCCGATGCGCTGCCCGTTTTGCGGAAACATCGATACGCAGGTGAAGGATTCCCGCCCTGCGGAGGATCATGTGGCAATCCGGCGCCGGCGCTTCTGTCCGGCCTGCGGCGGCCGCTTCACCACCTATGAACGGGTGCAGTTGCGCGACCTCGTCGTCATCAAGTCCTCGGGCAAGCGCGAGGATTTCGACCGCGACAAGCTCGAACGCTCGATCCGGATCGCGATGCAGAAGCGGCCGATCGAGCCCGAGCGCATCGACCAGATGATCTCGGGCATCGTCCGGCGGCTGGAGAGCATGGGCGAGACCGACATTCCCAGCCGCACCATCGGCGAGATCGTGATGGAGACGCTGGCCCGGATCGACACCGTGGCCTATGTCCGTTTTGCCAGCGTCTACAAGAACTTCCAGGCCGCCGACGATTTCGACAAGTTCGTCTCGGAGCTGCGCCCGCCGCAAGCGGGCGAAGAGTGATCCGGGCATGAGCGCCGAGGCCGACGGCCGCTACATGCGGCTGGCGCTGGCGCTTGGCGCGCGCGGACTGGGGGGCTGCTGGCCCAACCCGGCGGTCGGCTGCGTTCTCGTCAAGGATGGCCGGATCGTCGGCCGCGGCTGGACCCAGCCGGGCGGGCGGCCTCATGCCGAGGTCCGCGCCCTGGCCCAGGCCGGCGCCGCGGCGCGCGGCGCCACCGCTTATGTGTCGCTCGAACCCTGCGCCCATCACGGCAAGACCCCGCCCTGCGCCGAGGCGCTGGTGGCGGCGGGCGTCGCCCGGGTGGTGACGGCGCTGGAGGATCCGGATCCGCGCGTCGCCGGCCGCGGCCACGCGCTGCTGCGGGCGGCCGGGATCGCGGTGACCGAGGGGATCGAGGCGGCGGCGGCCGAACGTGGCCATCGCGGCTTTCTGACCCGGGTGCGGCAGGGCCGGCCGATGATGACGCTGAAGCTGGCGGCGAGCCTTGACGGCCGGATCGCCACGGCCAGCGGCGAGAGCCAGTGGATCACCGGCCCCGAGGCGCGGCGCCGGGTCCATGCCCTGCGGCTGGCCCATGACGCGGTGCTGGTCGGCGGCGGCACGGCGCGGGCCGACGATCCGCAGCTGACCGTCAGGGGGCTGGGCGACGTGGCCCAGCCGGTGCGGCTGATCGCGGCGCGGCGGCTCGACCTGCCGCAAGGCGGGCGTCTGGCGGAAAGCGTCGCCGCCGGGCCGCTCTGGCTGCTGCACGATCCAGGCCAGACCAAACAGGTGGCAAGCGACTATTGGCAGGGGCTCGGCGCGCGGCTGATACCGGTCGCGGCCGAGGGGCGGCAGCTCGACCCGGCGGCGATGCTGGCGGCTCTGGGCGCGGCCGGGTTGACGCGCGTGTTCTGCGAAGGCGGCGGCGCGCTCGGCGCCTCGCTTCTCGCCGCCGGACTGGTCGACGAACTGGTGGTCATCGCCGCCGGGCTGGCGCTGGGGGCCGAGGGCCGGCCGGCGCTGGGCGCGCTGGGCATCGGCGCGCTGGCCGAGGCGCCGCGCTTCCGGCTGGTGGAAAGCGCGCCGGCGGGCGGCGACGTGATGATGCGCTGGGAAGCGGCGTAAGGGGAAGAAGGGGGCTGTCTGCCCCCTCCTTGCGCTTTGCGCCCCGGGGCTCCGCCCGTTCGCAGGCGAAACGCTCCACCGGAGCGTTTCCGGGAAGCCTGCTCACCCCCGAGGATATTGCTCAGCAGCAAGAAGCTGGATCAGTTCCCCAGGATGCCGGGCAGGCGCAACCCGTGTTCGGTGGCGCAGTCGCGGGCGATGTCGTAGCCGGCATCGGCGTGGCGCATGACGCCCGTCGCCGGGTCGTTCCACAGCACCCGTTCGAGCCGGCGGTCGGCCTCTTCCGAGCCGTCGCAGCAGATCACCATGCCGGAATGCTGGGAGAACCCCATGCCGACGCCGCCGCCGTGATGCAGCGAGACCCAGGTCGCGCCCGAGGCGGTGTTGAGCAGCGCGTTGAGCAGCGGCCAGTCGGAGACCGCGTCGGAGCCGTCCTTCATCGCCTCGGTCTCGCGGTTGGGGCTGGCGACCGAGCCAGAATCGAGGTGGTCGCGGCCGATGACGACGGGGGCTTTCAGCTCGCCGTTGCGCACCATCTCGTTGATGGCGAGGCCGGCCTTGTGGCGCTCGCCCAGCCCGATCCACATGATCCGCGCCGGCAGGCCCTGGAAGGCGATGCGCTCGCGCGCCATGTCGAGCCAGCGGTGCAGGTGGGCGTTGTCGGGAAACAGCTCCTTCATCCTGGCATCGGTCTTGTAGATGTCCTCCGGGTCGCCCGACAGCGCGGCCCAGCGGAACGGGCCGACGCCGCGGCAGAACAGCGGCCGGATATAGGCGGGGACGAAGCCGGGGAAGGCGAAGGCGTTGTCGAGGCCCTCCTCCTTGGCGACCTGGCGGATGTTGTTGCCGTAATCGAGCGTCGGGACGCCGGCGTTCCAGAAATCGACCATCGCCGCGACATGGGTCTTCATGCTGGCGCGGGCGGCGGCCTCGACCTCGGCCGGGGCGCTCTCCTGCTTGGCGCGCCATTCGGCGACGGTCCAGCCGACGGGCAGGTAGCCGTGCAGCGGATCGTGGGCCGAGGTCTGGTCGGTGACGATGTCAGGGCGCGCGCTGCCGTCTTTCATTCGCTTGACCAGCTCTGGGAAGACGTCCGCCGCGTTGCCGATCAGGGCGACCGATTTCGCCTCGCCGGCCGCGGTCCATTGCGCGATCATCGCCAGGGCGTCGTCGAGCGAATGGGTCTTGGCGTCGCAATAGCGGGTGCGGATGCGGAAATCGGCCCGGGCCTCGTCGCATTCGACGGCGAGGCAGCAGGCGCCGGCCATCACCGCCGCCAGCGGCTGGGCGCCGCCCATGCCGCCGAGACCGGCGGTCAGGATCCATTTGCCCTTGAGATTGCCGTCGTAATGCTGGCGCCCGGCCTCGGCGAAGGTCTCGTAGGTGCCCTGCACGATGCCCTGGGTGCCGATATAGATCCACGACCCGGCCGTCATCTGGCCGTACATCGCGAGGCCCTTGCGGTCGAGCTCGTTGAAATGCTCCCAGGTCGCCCAATGCGGCACGAGGTTGGAATTGGCAATCAGGACGCGAGGGGCGTCCTTGTGGGTCTTGAACACCCCCACCGGCTTGCCGGACTGGACCAGCAGGGTTTCGTCGTCCTCCAGTGTCTTCAGAGTGGCGACGATGCGGTCGAAATCCTCCCAGGTGCGGGCGGCGCGGCCGATGCCGCCATAGACCACCAGTTCATGCGGGTTCTCGGCGACATCCGGGTGCAGGTTGTTCATCAGCATCCGCATCGGCGCCTCGGTCAGCCAGCTCTTGGCGCTGATCTCGGGGCCGGTGGGCGGGAAGACGTCTCGCAGGTTGTGGCGCGGGTCGGTCATGGCAGGGCCTTTCGCTGGTGGCGGAGGCCGGGGGCTGCGCGCCCCCGGACCCCCGCGGAGTATTTGTTCAAAGAAGAAGAGGGGGCAGGCCGGCGGCCGCGGTCAGGGCGCCGGTGGCGATCAGGGTGGCGGCGGCGGCGAGGTCGGGGGCGAGGTAGCGGTCCTCGGCCACCGGGGCGATGTCGTCGCGGAGCCGGGCGACCACCGCCTGCAGCGGCTGCGAGGTCGCCAGCGGGGCGCGGAAATCGACCCCCTGCGCGGCGCAGATCGCCTCGACGCCGAGGATGCGGGTCAGGTTCTCGACCATCCGCGACAGCCGCCGGGCGCCATGGGCGGCCATGCTGACATGGTCCTCCTGGTTGGCCGAGGTCGGCGTGCTGTCGGTAACGGTCGGGCCGGCGAGGTGCTTGTTCTCGCTCATCAGTGCCGCCGTCGTGACCTCGGCGATCATCAGGCCGGAATTGAGGCCGGGCTCGGGGGTCAGGAAGGGTGGCAGGTCGAAGCTCAGCGTCGGGTCGACCATCAGCGCGATGCGGCGCTGGGCGATGGCGCCGATCTCGGAGATCGCCAGCGCGATCATGTCGGCGGCGAAGCCCACCGGCTCGGCATGGAAGTTGCCGCCCGAGACGATGCGGCCGGCGCCGGTCAGCACCAGCGGGTTGTCGGTGGCGGCGTTGGCCTCGATCTCCAGCGTCCGCGCGGCCTGGCGCAGCACGTCGATCGCGGCGCCGGTCACCTGCGGCTGGCAGCGGATGCAATAGGGGTCCTGGACCCGGCTGTCGCCGTTGCGGTGGCTCTCGCGGATCTCGGAGCCGTCGAGCAGGGCGCGCATGTATTCCGCCGCCTCGATCTGGCCGGCATGGCCGCGCAGGCTGTGGATCTCGGGTTGCAGCGGCGCGGTCGAGCCCATGATGGCGTCGGTCGAGAGCGCCGAGGTCACCAGCGCCGATTGCGCCGCGTTCCAGGCGCCGAACAGCCCGGCCAGCGCCCAGGCGGTGGAGAACTGGGTGCCGTTGATCAGCGCCAGCCCTTCCTTGGGGCCGAGCGCGACCGGGGTCAGGCCGGCCCGTTCGAGGGCGTCGGCGCCGGGCAGGGTTCGGCCTTCGAATTCCGCCTCGCCGGCGCCGATCATCACCGCCGCCATATGGGCGAGCGGGGCGAGGTCGCCCGAGGCGCCGACCGAGCCCTGGGCCGGGACCACCGGGGTGACGCCGCGGGCCAGCATGCCCTCGATCAGCTCGACGATCTGCCAGCGCACGCCCGAGGCGCCGCGGCCGAGGCTGAGCAGTTTCAGCGCCATCATCAGCCGGGTGATCTGCGCCGGGCAGGGCTCGCCGACGCCGCAGCAATGCGACAGGATCAGGTTTCTTTGCAGCGTGGCCGTGTCTTGGGGAGCGATCTTCAGGCTGGCGAGCTTGCCGAAGCCGGTATTGACGCCATAGACGGCCTCGTCGCCGGCGGCCGCGGCCGCGATGGCGCCGGCGGCGGCTTCGACGTCGCTCTTGCAGCTGCGGTCGAGCCGGGCGGCGGCGCCGCTGCGCCACAGCCGTTCGAGTTGCTCCAGCGTCGTCGCGCCGGGGATCAGGGTTTCGATCTCAGCCATCGGCGCGGCCTCCGATAATGCGGGCATGGAGCGGCGTGGCGCCGATGCGGTAGCTCAGTTCGGCCGGCTCCTCGGCCTGCCAGACGGCGAGGTCGGCGCGCAGGCCGGTGGCGATCATGCCGCGGTCGCTCAGCCCCAGCGCCCTGGCGGCGATGCGGGTGCTGCCGGCCAGCGCCTCCTCGGGCGTCAGCCGGAACAGGGTGCAGGCCATGTTCATCGCCAGCGTCAGCGAGGTCATCGGCGCCGAGCCGGGGTTGCAGTCGGTCGCCACCGCCATCTCGACCCCGGCGTCGCGCAGGGCGGCGATCGGCGGCGCCTGGGTCTCGCGCAGGGTGTAGAAGGCGCCGGGCAGGATCACGGCGACGGTGCCGGCCGCGGCCATCGCCTGCGCCCCGGCATCGTCGAGATACTCGAGATGATCGGCCGAAAGCGCGCCGTAGCGCGCCGCCAGCTTCGCGCCGCCGAGGTTCGACAGCTGCTCGGCATGGAGCTTGACCGGCAGGCCGAGCGCCTTGGCCTCCTTGAACACCGTTTCGATCTGGGCCGGCGAGAAGGCGATGCCCTCGCAGAAGCCGTCGACGGCATCGACCAGCCCCTCGGCATGGGCGGCGCGCAGGGCCGGCAGCACCTGCGTGGCGAGATAGGCGTCGTCGCGGCCCTTGTATTCCGGCGGCGTCGCATGGGCGCCGAGGAAGCTGGTGACGACGTGGACGTTGCGTTCGCGGCCGATCCGCCGGGCGGCGCGCAGCATCCGCAGCTCGGTGTCGATGTCGAGACCGTAGCCCGACTTGATCTCGAGCGTGCCGACGCCCTCGGCCAGCATCTGGTCGATCCGGGGCAGGGCGGCGGCGACCAGCGCATCCTCGCTTGCCGCCCGCGTCGCTGCGACGGTCGAGACGATGCCGCCGCCGGCCCGCGCCACCTCCTCGTAGGAGGCGCCGCCCAGCCGCATCTCGAACTCGCGCGCCCGCTGGCCGCCGAAGACGACATGGGTGTGGCAGTCGATCAGCGCCGGGGTGACGAGGCGTCCGCCGAGGTCCTGCCGGGGCAGGCTGGCGGTGCCGTCCGGCAGATCGGCTTCGGGGCCGGCCCAGGCGATCCGTTCGCCCTCCACCACCACCGCGCCGCGATCGACCAGCCCGTAGGGCGCATCGCCGGGCCGCATCGTCGCCAGCCGCGCATTGCCGAGAATCATCGCCATTTCGCTTGCCTTTTATCCGCGCTTTTTGCTAATATGTCTGCACATAATAATGGCTGTCAAGGGATCATCCGATGAGCGAGGCGAGTTTCACCCTCTGGGCCGAACAGGCGCTGCTGCCCGAGGGCTGGGCGCAGGGCGTCAGGATCGAGGTGGCGCAGGGGCGGATCGCCTCGGTGACCCCCGGTGCTGCGCCCGAGGGCGAGCGGCAGGCGGTGCTGCTGCCGGCGCCGGCCAACCTGCACAGCCACGCCTTCCAGCGCGCCATGGCCGGGATGACCGAGCGCCGCGGCCCGGACCCGCGCGACACGTTCTGGACCTGGCGCCAGCTGATGTTCCGCTTCCTCGACCAGCTGACGCCGGAGGATGTCGAGGCGATCGCCGCTTTCGTGCAGATGGAGATGCTCGAGGCCGGCTATGCGGCGGTTGCCGAGTTCCATTACCTGCATCACCGGCCCGGTGGCCTGCCTTACGACGACCTCGCCGAGCTGTCGGCCCGGATCGCGGCGGCGGCCGAGGCGACGGGCATCGGCCTGACCCTGTTGCCGGTGCTCTACCAGCAGGGCGGCTGCGACGGCCGGGCGCTGGGGCCGGGCCAAATCCGCTTCGGCAACGATCCGGAACGGTTCGCCCGCCTGCACGACGGCGCCGGCCGGGCGCTGGCCGGGCTGCCGGCAGACGCAACGCTCGGCGTCGCGCCGCATTCGCTGCGGGCGGTCAGCCGCGACGGGCTGGCGGCGGCCGTCGCTCTGGCGCCCGAGGCGCCGTTGCACATGCACCTCGCCGAGCAGGTGGCCGAGGTGGCGGAGGTGCAGGCGGCCTGGGGCGCGCGGCCGGTCGCGTGGCTGCTGGCCAACCACGCGGTGGACGAACGCTGGTGCCTGATCCACTGTACCCAGATGGAAGAGGCGGAAACCGAGGGGCTGGCGGCGACCGGCGCCGTCGCCGGGCTGTGCCCGATCACCGAGGCCAACCTGGGCGACGGCATCTTCGACGGTGTCCGTTACCTGCGGGCCGGCGGCCGCTTCGGCGTCGGCTCGGACAGCAATATCCGCATCGCCCTGGCCGAAGAGCTGCGCGGGCTGGAATATTCCCAGCGCCTGCGCGACCGTGGCCGGGCGGTGCTGGCGACGCCGGAACGCTCGAGCGGCCGAGTGCTCTACGAGGGCGCGGCGCAGGGCGGGGCGCAGGCGGCGGGCCGGGCCTCGGGCGCGATTGCCGAGGGGATGTGGGCCGATCTGCTCGCGCTCGACGGAGGCCACACCGACCTGGTCGGGCGGCAGGGGGATGCGGTGCTGGATGGCTGGATCTTCGCCGGCGACGACCGGATGGTGACGGATGTCTGGGCGGCCGGCCGCCACTGCGTAACGGACGGCCGCCACCCAGACCACGACGCGATCACCGCCCGCTACCGCGCCGCCATGGCTGCGCTGGGGGACCGGCTGTGAGCGCGCCGCAGGGCTGGGAGGAAATCCGCGCCGAGGTGCTGCGCCGGATCGACCGCCGCGACTGGGCGCCGGGCGCGATCATTCCGACCGAGGCCGAACTGGCGGCCGAATTCGGCTGCGCCCGCGCCACCGTCAACCGCGCCTTGCGCGAACTGGCGGCGCAGGGGGTGCTGGAGCGGCGCCGCAAGGCCGGCACCCGGGTCGCAACCCTGCCGGTGCGCAAGGCGACGCTGGACATCCCGGTGACGCGGCTGGAAGTCGAGGGCCGGGGACAGCACTACGATTTCCGCCTGCTTGAGGCCAGCGAGACGGTGCCGCCGGTGCCGGTCAGCAGCCGCCTCGGCCTTGCGCCGGATGCGACTCTTTGGCACCTGCGCACCCTGCATTTCGCCGACGGACAGCCCTTCCTCTACGAGGATCGCTGGCTCAACCCGGCGGTGCTGCCCGACGGGTTGCCGGAGGACATGGCGGAAGTCAGCATCAATGAATGGTTGGTGAAGACCGTGGCCTATACCTATGGCGACATTGCCTTTTCCGCCGCCAACGCCAGAGCCGACGATGCCGCCCATCTGGGCGTCGAACCCGGCGCCGCGCTGTTCATCACCGAGCGCACGACCTGGGCCGGAGAGGCGCCGGTGACGGCCGTCCGCCTTGCCTACGCGCCCGGCTACCGGCTGCACACGGTGCTGTGATCCGTCATCGACTCGTTACATAGTTCATGTATTCATGAATTATGGAATCGAACACCGCCACCATTCTGCTCGCCGCCCTGGCCCATGAGGGCCGCCTGGCCGTCTTCCGCCTGCTGGTGCGGCGGATGCCCGAGGGCGTGCGGCCCAGCGGCATCGCCCTGGCGCTCGACCTCAAGCCCAACACCCTGTCGCAATACCTCTCGGTGCTGGAACAGGCGGGGCTGGTGCAGTCCGAACGCCAGGGCCGGGCGGTGCTCTACCGCGCCGACATGGCGCGGATGGGCAAGCTGGTCGATTTCCTCGTCGCCGATTGCTGCCGCGGCCGCCCCGACCTCTGCGCCGAGGCCGCCACCCAGGCGCTCACCCCGCAAGGAACCCAGGCCATGACCGACCGTCCGCTCAACGTGCTGTTCATCTGCACCGGCAATTCCGCCCGCTCGATCTTCGCCGAGGCGCTGCTGCGCGATCTGGGCGGCGACCGGTTCCGTGCCTTCTCGGCCGGCACCCGCCCGGCGCCGGAACTGAACCCGTTCGCGGTCGAGCTGCTGCGCCGGCAGGGCCATGACATTGACCGGCTTCGGGCCAAGACCACGGCCGAGTTCCAGGGCCCGAACGCGCCGGCGATGGATTTCGTCTTCACCGTCTGCGACACGGCGGCGAACGAGGACTGCCCGCCCTGGCCGGGCCAGCCGATCACCGCCCATTGGGGCCTGCCCGATCCGGTCAAGGTCGAGGGCACCGATGCCGAGAAATCGCTCGCCTTCGCCGAGGCCTATGCCGCCATGCGTCGCCGGGTCGAGGCCTTCACCAGCCTGCCGCTGGCCGAGCTCGACCGGATGTCGCTGCAGCGCCGGCTGGACGCGATCGGCGGCGCCGACGTCTGACATAGGGAAGATGACATGACACGTATCGCCGTGAACGGTTTGGGACGGATGGGCAAGCTGGTGCTGCGGGTGCTGGCGGAAAACCCGGTGGGCGAGATCGTCCTGCTCAACGATCCGGCCGGGGACCCGGCCCAGCATGCCCACCTGCTGGAATTCGACACCGTGCACGGCCGCTGGCCGGCCGGGATTTCCTCCGGGCCGGACAGCCTGACGGTCAACGGCCAGACCATGCGGATGACGGCGGAGAAAACGATCGAGGCGCTGCCGCTGGCCGAACTCGGCGTCGACCTGGTCATCGACTGCTCGGGCGTGTTCAAGTCCGAGGCCAGGCTGGCGCCCTATTTTGCCGCCGGGGTGAAGAAGGTGGTGGTCTCGGCCCCGGTCAAGGATGGCGGCGCGCTCAACCTGGTCTACGGCGTCAACCACGACCTCTACGACCCGGCCCGGCATCACGTCGTCACCGCCGCCTCCTGCACCACCAATTGCCTTGCCCCGGTGGTCAAGGTGATCCACGAGAGCCTCGGCATCAAGCATGGCGCGATCACCACGATCCACGACGTCACCAACACCCAGACCATCGTCGACCGCCCGGCCAAGGATCTGCGCCGCGCCCGCTCGGCGCTCAACTCGCTGATCCCGACGACGACCGGCTCGGCCACCGCGATCACCCTGATCTACCCGGAACTCAAGGGCCGGCTGAACGGCCACGCCGTCCGCGTGCCGCTGCTCAACGCCTCGCTGACCGACTGCGTCTTCGAGGTCGAACGCGCGACCACGGCCGAAGAGGTCAACGCCCTGTTCAAGGCGGCCGCCGAGGGCGCGCTCACCGGCATCCTCGGCTACGAGGAGCGGCCGCTGGTCTCGGCCGATTACGTCAACGACCCGCGCTCGAGCATCGTCGACGCGCCCTCGACCATGGTCGTCGATGGCACCCAGGTGAAGATCTACGCCTGGTATGACAACGAATGGGGTTACGTGAACCGGCTGGCCGATGTCGCCCGGGTGGTGGCGGGGGCGTTGTGAGCGCGGCGAAACCGGCGATGCAGGGCGCGGCCTATGCCGCGGTGACGGCGGCCTATTGGGCCTTCATGCTGACCGACGGCGCCCTGCGCATGCTGGTGCTGCTGCATTTCAACGATCTCGGCTTCTCGCCGATCACGCTGGCCTGGCTGTTCCTGCTCTACGAGGTGATGGGCGTCGTCACCAACCTCTATGCCGGCTGGATCGCCGCCCGCTTCGGCCTCGCCAGCACCCTCTATGGCGGGCTGGCGCTGCAGGTGGTGGCGCTGGCGGCGCTGTCGCGGCTCGATCCCGGCTGGGCGATGGCGCTGTCGGTGCCCTTCGTGATGGCGGTGCAGGGGCTGTCCGGCGTCGCCAAGGATCTGGCCAAGATGTCAGCGAAAAGCGCGGTGAAACTGCTGGTGCCCGAGGGCGAGGGGGCGTTGTTCCGCTGGGTCGCGGCGCTGACCGGGTCGAAGAACGCGATCAAGGGGATCGGCTTCGCCCTCGGCGCCACCCTGCTGGCGCTGTTCGGCTTCCGCGCCTCGGTCCTCGCCATGGCGGTCGGCCTCGCCCTGATCCTGCTCGCCGTCGCCCTGTTCATGCCGCGCGGCCTGCCCGCCGGCCGCAAGGGGGCGAAGTTCCGCGAGGTCTTTTCCAAGGACCCGGCGATCAACCGGCTGTCGGCGGCGCGGCTGTTCCTGTTCGGCGCCCGCGACGTCTGGTTCGTGGTCGGCATCCCGATCTATTTCGAGGCGGTGCTCTCCGACGGCACCCAGGCCGGCGCCCGCGCCGCCTTCTTCATGGTCGGCGGTTTCATGGCCGCCTGGATCGTGCTCTACGGCGCGGTGCAGGCCGGCGCGCCGCGGATCCTGCGCGCCGCCAGCCGCGGCCTGCCCGAGATCGCCGGCCTCGCCCGCCGCTGGGCCGGGGGGCTGTCGCTGATCCCCGCCGCGCTGGCGCTCGCCGCCTTCGCCGCCGGCGCGCCGCAGCTCTGGCTGACCCTGACGCTGGCCGCCGGGCTGCTGGTCTTCGGCTTCGTCTTCGCCGTCAACTCCTCGCTCCATTCCTACCTGATCCTCGCCCTGTCCAGGGGCGACCGGGTGACGATGGATGTCGGCTTCTACTACATGGCCAACGCTGCCGGCCGCCTCGTCGGCACGCTGCTGTCGGGCATCAGCTACCAGCTCGGCGGCTTGCCGCTCTGCCTCGCCACCGCCGCCGCCCTGGCCGTGGCCAGCTGGCGCCTCGCCGCCCGGCTGACGCCCTGACCCCTTTCTGCTCGAAAATATCCCGGGGGAGTCGCCCCCGGGGCGACGGGGGCAGCGCCCCCTCTTACAGGCTCAGCTCCTCGGGCAGTTCCCCGCCAACCGCCGCCTTGACCGCTGCATGGGTGTCGAGGTCGCGGACCCATTCGTAATAGAGGCTCTTGACCGTGCCGACGATCACCCCGGCCGCGCTCAGCCGCGCCAGCCCGGCGGCATGGGCGGGGCCGGGGGCGCCGCAGCCATCCGCGGCCACGGCGACGGTCCAGCCGAGGCCCGCCAGACCGAGCGCCGACTGGGCGACACAGACATCGGTCTCGAGCCCGACCAGCACCGCCTGGTCGCGCCCGGTGGCCTGCAGCGCGCTCAGGATCCCGGCCTCGCCGGCCAGGCCGAAGACGCGCTTGTCATGGACCGGGGTCCCGGGCGGCAGTTCGGCCAGAACCGGGGCGACCGGCGGGCCGTTGGCGGGCAGGTCCTCGCCCATCGCGATCACGGGGAGCTCCAGCGCCCGCGCCACCCGCATCAGCCAGGCGATCCGGGCCACCAGCGGCGCGCGCTCGGCCGGCTCCAGCTTGTCGAGAAATCCGTCCTGCACGTCGATCACCGCCAGCACCGAGCGGGCCCGGTCGATCATCAAATCCGCCATCGCTCTTCTCCTCCGCCGTCCCGGTCCAGCAATATCCGGGCGGGGCCGGGAAGGTAAGGGGCCGGGCAGGGAGGCGGCGGTTCCGGCGAGGCCGGCGCCGGGGGTTTTCCACCCCCGGACCCCCGGAGGATATTTCCAAGCAGAAAGTGAGAGGCGCGCGGAAAGGGGGGCGGGGGCGTGTCAGTCCGGGCGCAGCGCCCGCACCGCCTCCTCGACCGAGAGGAAGACGTGATCCGCGCCGAGCTGCGCGACGAGGCCGGTGCGCGCCGCTTGGGCGGCGGCTTCTGTGCTTTCCAGCCGGGCCAGGGCCAGCGCGATGCCGGCGGCGCGCCAGTCGGCGATCGCCTGCTGCAGCAGCGACGAGCCGGTGAAGTCGATGTTGATGACGCCGCTGGCCTCGATCACCACCAGTTGCGGGCGTTTGCGCCGGATCGCGGCGCCGAGCCGGCCCAGCAGGTAGCGCGCGTTGATGAAGTTGAGCGGCGCGCCGAGGGCGAAGACCAGCACGCCCGGCTCCTGCTCGGCCGGGGCGCCGGGCGGGCGCGACCACCAGATCGTGGTGCCGGGCACCCGGGCCAGCTCGGTGCAGGGCGGCCGGGCGATGGTGTAGATCGCGTGCATCAGCGACAGCACGATCGCCAGCCCGACCCCCGACATCACCGGCAGCACGGCGACCAGCGCCGTGGTGGCGAGGGCGAGGACCAGCTCGCTCGGGCTCTTGCGGCCGATCCGGGCCAGGGTGGCGGGCCGGATCAGCCGCAGCCCGATCACCAGCAGCACGCCGTTCAGCCCGGCGCGCGGCACATGGGCGATGGCGCCGGCCGCCAGTGCCGCCAGTCCGAGCGCCAGCGCCACCGCGATCAGCGCCGACCACTGGCTGCGCGCGCCCTCGGCCTCTGCGATCGCGGTGCGCGGCGGGCTGGCATTGACGGCGAAGCTGCCCAGCAGCCCGGCCAGCAGGCTGCCGGCGCCGATGGCGGCGAAGTCGCGGCCGGGATCGGCGGGCACCGCCTGGCTGTCGGGAAAGCTCTGCAGCACCGCGGCGCTCTGCATCATCACCACCAGCGCCACGATCAGGGCGAGCGGCAGCAGCACCGCCAGCGCCTCCATGTCCGGCAGTTCCCAATGCCCGGCCCAGGGGCCGCCGCCGAGGCTGGCCAGGCTGAGCGGGTCGAGCATCGGGATGGCGGTCGCCCCCAGCGCCCAGGCGGCGCCGGCGCTGGCCGCCAGCGCGATCAGTGGCCCGGGCAGGCGCGGGGCCAGCCGGTCGATCGCCAGCGCCAGCGCCGCGACGCCGAAGCCGAGCACCATCGTCTCGGGCCGGGCGGCGGCGAGATCGCGCGCCAGGACGCCCAGCTTCCGGGTCAGCTCGCCCGCCGGCACCGGCAGACCGAGGATCTGCGGCAGGGCGCCGGCGATGATATGCAGCGCGATCCCGGCCATGAAGCCCGTCGTCACCGGGATCGACAGCAGGTCGGCGACCCAGCCCAGCCGCAGCGGCCGGGCGAGGACCAGGACCGCCCCGACCATCAGCGCCAGCATCGCGGCGAGGGCGGCATAGGCCGGGCTGCCGGTGACGGCGAGCGTCGCCAGACCGGCGGCCATGATCGGGGCGATGGTCGAATCGGCGCCGACCGACAGCGTCCGGTGGGTGCCGAAGGCGGCGAAGGCGAGCGTGCCGGCGAGGAAGGCGACCAGCCCGGCGGCCGGCGGCAGACCCATCAGCCGGGCGGTCGCCAGCTGCTCGGGCAGGGCGATCGCGGCCAGGCTCAGCGCCGCCAGCGCCTCGCGCGGCACGTGGGCGCGGCCCGGCGCGCGCAGGGCGGCGAAGAGCGGTGCCGGCGCCCTAGCCACGGTCCGCGCCCGCCCTGCCGCCGGCATTCACAACCTTGCACATCGCCTTGCCTTTTCTGGTGAAATTCGCATTCTTGGCCCGTGTCGTCGTCGCCTCAGACTAGCGCCGCGGCGGCCGCGGCGACAAGCGGCGTCGGATGCCGCAAGGGCAGTTTCCGCAACCTCTGGTTCAGGCGCGGCAAAAGCGGTTATCCTGCAACTTGAATGAAAGGGAGGGGTCCGGATGCGCATCACCGTCAACGGAACGGCCCACGAGGTGGATGTCGAGGACGACATGCCGCTGCTCTGGGTGCTGCGCGACGTGCTCGGCATCCACGGCGTCAAATACGGCTGCGGCATCGCCCAATGCGGCGCCTGCACCGTGCTTTTGGGCGACGAGGCGGTGCGCGCCTGCCAGACTTTCGTGTCGGATGTCGACCGGCCGGTGACGACGATCGAGGGGCTGGGCACGCCGGACGCGCCGCATGCCGTGCAACAGGCCTGGATCGACGCCCAGGTGGCGCAATGCGGCTATTGCCAGTCGGGGCAGATCGTCTCGGCGGTGGCGCTGCTGCGGGCCAACCCGGCGCCGAGCGATGCCGAGATCGACGATGCGATGTCGGGCAACCTGTGCCGCTGCGGCAGCTATCCGCGCATCCGCGCCGCGGTGAAGGCGGCGGCCAAGATGTTGCAGGAGGGTTGAGATGTCGCGTGCCGGAAAGATCGCCCGCCGCAGCTTCCTGATCGGCTCGGCCGCCATTGCCGGCGGCGTCGCCTTCGGCATCTGGCGCTATCGCGACACCGGGCCGAACCCGCTGCTGGCCGAGCTGCCCGAGGGCGGCGCGGCGCTGACCCCGTATGTCATGATCGACGGCGAGGGCGTCACCGTCATCGCCCCGCGGGCCGAGATGGGGCAGGGGGTGCAGTCGGCGCTGGCGATGCTGGTGGCGGAAGAGCTCGACCTGCCCTGGGATCAGGTCAAGATCGACCATGGCCCGCCGGCGGTGGTCTATTACAACGGCGCGGTGGTGGCCGAGGGGCTGCCTTTCGCCTCGACCGACCAGGGCATCCTCGCCCGCAATGCTCGCGCCTTCGGCGATGTCGTGTCCAAGTTCATGTCGCTGCAGCTCACCGGTGGTTCGTCGTCGATGGTCGACGGCTTCGACAAGATGCGCAAGGCCGGCGCGGCGGCGCGCGCGGTGCTGATCGAGGCGGCGGCGAAGCAGGCCGGGGTGCCGGCCAAGGGGCTGAAGACCGAGGGTGGCGCCGTGGTCCTGCCCGATGGCACGCGCAAACCCTATACCGCGCTGGCCGCGGCCTGCGCCGGGATCGCGCCGCCGGCCGACCCGCCGCTGAAGCCGCGCCAGGACTGGACCCTAATCGGCAAGCCGGTCCAGCGCCGCGACATGGTGGCGAAATGCACCGGCACGGCCCGCTACGGCATCGACATGGCACTGCCGGGCATGGTCTACGCCACGGTCCGCACCAGCCCGCGCTTCGGCGCCGGGATCAAGCGGCTGGACACGAAAAAGGCCGAGGCCGCGCGCGGCGTGAAGATGGTGGTGCCGGTCGAGGACGGCTTCGGCGTCATCGCCGACAACACCTGGCGCGCCTTCCAGGCCGCCGACCTGGTCGAGGTCGAGTGGGAGCCCGCGCCCTATGCCGCCGACAGCGCGGCGCTGTTCAAGCAGGTCGCGGCCTCGTTCACCGAGGCCCGGCGCGACAGCCGGTTCAAGGACGCGGGCGATGTCGACACCGCCCTCGCCGGGGCGGATGTGGTCGAGGCCGAATACCGCATTCCCTTCCTCGCCCATGCCCCGCTGGAACCGATGAACGCGACGGTCAAGCTGGGCAAGGACCGGCTCGACATCTGGGTCGGCACCCAGATCCCGCTGCAGGTGGTGGCCAGCGCCGCCGCGCTCTCCGGCCTGTCGGGCGACAATATCCACGTTCATGTCCTGCCGATCGGCGGCAGTTTTGGCCGCCGGCTCGAGGACGACTACATCCGCCAGGCGGTCGAGGTCGCCCAGTCGGTGCCGGGCGTGCCGGTCAAGATGACCTGGCAGCGCGAAGAGGACATGACGCATGACTTCTGCCGGCCGCTGGCGATGGCGCGCGGCCGCGGCGCCGTGGCCGGCGGCAAGGTGACGGCGCTCGACCTCGGCATCGCCGCGCCCTCGGTGACGGCGTCGCAGATGGGCCGGCTGGGCATTCCCGCCGCCGGGCCCGACACCGCCATCGTCGCCGGCGCCTGGGACCAGCCCTTCGCCATCCCGGCCTATCGCGTCTCGGGCTACCGCGTGCCCGACATGCCGCCGGTCAGTTCCTGGCGCTCGGTCGGGGCCTCGGGCAACGGCTTCTTCCACGAGAGCTTCCTCGACGAGCTGATCCACGCCGCCGGGGCCGACCCGCTGGCCGAGCGGCTGCGGCTGGTCACCGACCCGGCCAGCCGCGCGGTGCTCGAGGCGGTGGGGAAGATGTCGGGCTGGGGTGCGACGCTGCCGAAGGGCAAGGGCAGGGGGCTGGCCTTCACCCTGTCCTTCGGCGTGCCGGCGGCGGAGGTGGTCGAGGTGACCGACACGCCCGACGGCATCCGCATCGACAAGGTCTGGGTCGCGGCCGAGGTCGGCGCCGTCATCGACCCGGTGAATATCGAGGCGCAGATGACGGGTGGCGTCGTCTGGGGGCTGGGCCATGCCATGGGCGCCGAGATCACCTTCGCCGGTGGCGAGATCGAGCAGACCAATTTCGACAGCTACCCGGCGATGCGACTGCGGCAATGCCCGGTGATCGAGGCGAAGGCGTTGCAGACATCGGACAAGCTGCGCGGCATCGGCGAACCGGCGGTGCCACCGGCGGCGCCGGCGCTGGCCAACGCGATCTTCGCCGCCACCGGCAAGCGCATCCGGCAGCTGCCGCTGAACCGCGAGGTGACCTTCCTGTGACCCGGCTGGCGGCCGACCCGAAGAGCGATGAAGAGTAGCACGATGGCGCCGACAAACACGCCTGATACCCCGTCCATGACCGAGATCGCCGGCTTTGCCCTCCTGGCCGGCGTGCCCGAGGCCTCGCTGCGGCGCTTCGCGGCCGATCTCAAGCCGCTGACCGTCGCCCCCGGCCAGGTGGTGATCGAGCAGGGCGAGCTGTCGCGCGAGGTCTATTTCGTCTTTTCCGGCCGGCTGCTCGGGCTGTTGCTGTCGCCCGAGGGCCGCGAGGTCGCCTTCAGCGATCTCGGCCCTGGCCGCTATTTCGGCGAGATCGCGGCGCTGGACGGCCAGCCGCGCTCGCTGACCATCTCGGCGGTGACGCAAAGCCGGCTGGGCCGGCTGGAGGCCGAGACCTTCCGCGACTGGATGGTGCGCGAACCGGTGATCGGCCAGAACCTCGCCCTGACCCTGGCCGAGCGCAACCGGGTTCTGTCGGAACGGATCTTCGGCCTTGTCGTCCACGATGTCGACAAGCGGGTGCGCATCCTGCTGTCGCGGCTGGCCCAGGCGCGGGGCGAATTGCGCCCGGGCGGCCGGCTCAAGCCGGCGCCGACGCGGGACCAGATGGCCACCTATGTCGGCGCCAATCGCGAGGCGGTCAGCCGCGCCATCGCCCGGCTGTCGGCCGAGGGCATCATCGAGACCGGGCGCCAGAGCGTCACCTTCCGCGATATCCAGGCCCTGCTCGACGGGCTCTAGATCGGCGGGGCGCTGGTCGGTATCCCGTTGCATGCCGACAAGGCGCGGAAAACGCAGCATTTTTTCTTTGCGCTGGCGGGAATTGCGGCTAGGGTCCGGGCGAAACCCCTTGCGCGGTGACCATCCGGATGAGCCCGATCGAAGACCACCCGTTGCGCTATGCGCTGGCCAATGAGCTGCACGCGCGGCCGTTCCCCTCGCTCGAGGCGCCGTGCCATGCCGTCTATGTCGCCATCAAGCAGCCCGTCGATGCCGCCAATCGCGACCGCGCCGCCGATCACGCCCATCTGGTCGCGCTGCTGAAGCGTCACGGTGCGACGCCGCCGCCCGAGGATGCCAACCACTACTCGGGCCAGATCGGCCGCCACCTGCTGAAATGGGAAAGCCATACCGAGTTCGTCACCTACTCGGCCTTCACGCCGGGGCTGGGCAAGCGGCCCTTCGACCCGGCCGAGACCGAGGTCTTCCCCGAGGACTGGCTGGCCGAGGCGCCGGGCCGGCGGCTGACCGCGGTGCAGATCCGGGTCGATTTCCTGCCCGAGGAGCCGGCCGAGCTGTCGCCGCTCTTTGCCGAGTGGTTCGTGCCCGAAAGCATGGCCTGCGCCTGGGTGCTGGACGGGGCGGCGGTGATCGCCGGCGATTTCCGCATCGACAGCAACGGCCAGATGCGTTTCGCCGTCTTCGTCCGTCGCGGCATCAGCGCCCGCCGCATCGGCCGCATCGTCCAGCGGCTGTGCGAGATCGAGACCTACAAGACGATGTCGATGCTGGGGCTGAACCGGGCCCGGCGGCTGACCGACCGGCTCAACGCGCTCGACCCGCAGCTGGCCGAGATGGTCAGCGCCATGACCTCCGACAGCCGCTCGGCCGAGGAGACGCTGCACGCGCTGCTGGGTATCTCCTCGGAACTCGAGGAACTGGCGGTGCAGACCGCCTTCCGCTTCGGCGCCACCGGCGCCTACGAGGCGATCGTGATGCAGCGCATCGGGGTGCTGCGCGAGGCCCGGTTCGAGGGCCGGCAGACCTTCACCGAGTTCATGATGCGGCGCTACGACCCGGCGATGCGGACGGTGAAATCCGCCGAGACCCGGCTGCGCACCATGCTCGAACGCGCCGCCCGGGCGGCCGAACTGCTGCGCACGAGGGTCGATGTCGAACGCTCGGCGCAGAACCAGAAGCTGCTCGAAAGCATGGACCGCCGCGCCGACCTGCAATTGCGGCTGCAGCACACGGTCGAGGGGCTGTCGGTGGTCGCGATCAGCTATTACGCGGTCAACCTGGCGACCTATGTCGCCTATCCGTTCACCGAGCACCTCGGCATCAGCAAGGGCATGACCTCGGCGGTGCTGACCCCGGTGGTGGTGTTGATCATGTGGCTTGCGCTGCGGCGGATCCGGAAGGGGATGCACTGAGCAACCGGTCGGTGGCCTTGGCCCCGGCGGCGATCGCGGCGAGCGCCAGCAGGGCGGACAGGCCCAGCGTCGGCACCCCGGCCAGCCCGGCGCCGATGGTGCAGCCGCCGGCCAGGACCCCGCCGACGCCCATCAGCGCCGCGCCGGCCAGATAGCGCCCGGTATCGCGCGGGGAGGCGAAGCTCTGCCAGCGGAAGCTGCGTGCGGTGAGCGACGCGCCGAGCGCGCCCAGCAGCACGCCACCGATCAGCCCGGTGCCAAAGCCGGCCGGGATCGAGGTCGCCGCGATGGTCCAGAACAGTGCGTCGGCCGAGGGCGCGGTGAAGGACAGGCTTTCCAGCGCGATCGGGTCGAAGTCGTCGTAGAGGAGGAAGCCGGTGCCGACCCAGGCCAGCGGCACCAGCAGGCCGATGGCGGCCCCCATCGCCAGCGTGCCGGGCCGGGCGCCCGAGCGCAGGGCGACGACCAGCAGGGCGAAGGCCAGGAAGCCGGTCCACGGCAGGGCGCCGCCGGGCAGGGCGGCCAAGGAGGTATTGTCGCCCAGCGGCACGGTCAGGCCGCCCAGGACCACGCGCAGCGGCGCCAGCACGCCCTTCAGCGTCGCATGGGCGATGACGGCGAAGACCAGGATCACGGTTGCGGCCCGCAGGTTGCCGGTGCCGGCCAGCACGGTCAGCCGCGAGGCGCAGCCGCGGCTCAGCACCATGCCGGCGCCGAACAGCAGCCCGCCGCCCAGCACCGCCGCCAGCGGCAGGTCGGCGGCGAGGAAGCGGTGATCGGAAAAAGAGATCAGGCCAGCGCCGACCGCCGCCTGCGTGCCGATCAGCGCCACGGCCAGCGCCAGAGCCCAGACCCCGAGCGCCGCCCGCCGTTCCCCGGCCGGGCCGACAAGGCCCCGGCGCAGGCAGAATCGGCTGCGCTCGGCCAGAGCGCCATAGGCAAGGCCGATGAGCAGGCCGAGGATGGCGCTGGCCTGAACCGGGGTGAGGGCCTGAAAACCGAGGGATTCGAACATGGCACGGCTCCGAATTGGAATTTCTTCCTGATTGGCGCCCGAATTCGTGTATTTCAATATTTCGGAGGGTGGAGAGGCGGCGGCTCGTTGGGACAATGTTCCGGAAACCGGAAACTCGCCCGAACACCCGCCCGCGAAACGGAAGCGGCCGCGATCCCCGGTCGTCCCGAGGCGTCGCGGCCGCTCTGGCGTTCTTATTTGCCGGTCGCGCTCAGCGGCCCCGGATGCGCGGGTCGAGCGCGTCGCGCAGGCCGTCGCCGATATAGTTGACGCTCAGCACGGCGAGCGAGATGGCGATGCCGGGCCAGAACACGCGGGCCGGGTAGTCCTGCAGGTAGTCGACGCCGTCGAACAGCAGACGGCCCCAGGTCGGGAAGTCCGGCGGGAAGCCGAGGCCGAGGAAGGACAGCGCGGATTCGGTAATGATCGCGTTGGCGATGCCCAGCGTCGCGGCGACCATGATCGGGCTCATCACGTTGGGCAGGATGTGGCGCAGGATCATCCGCCGCGACGGCGTGCCGATCGACTTGGCAGCGAGGACGAACTCGCGCTCCTTCAGCGCCAGCACCTCGCCGCGGACGATCCGGGCCGAGGGCATCCAGCTGGTGATGCCGATGGCCGAGACGATCAGCATGAAGATGCCGGTATTGACGCCGAACTGGGTCGCCAGGGTCTGGCGGAACAGCATCACCATGACCAGGAGCAGCGGCAAGAGCGGCAACGCCAGGAACAGGTCGGTCAGCCGCATCAGCGCCCCGTCGAGGCGGCGGAAATAGCCCGAGACGACGCCGATCAGGGTGCCGAGGAAGACCGAGATGATCATCGCCGTCATGCCGACCGCGATCGACACCCGGCCGCCGGCCATCATCCGCGCCAGCAGGTCGCGGCCGAGCTGGTCGGTGCCCAGCGGGTGGGCCAGCGACATGCCGCTGTTGCGGGCGAGGATATCGATATAGGTCGGGTCGATGGTCCAGACGTAAGGTCCGAACAGCACGATGATCAGCACCAGCCCGAAGATCGAGGCGCCGACAAGCGCGCCCTTGTGGGTCTTGAACTGGTCCCAGACATCCCACCACTGGTTGCGCGGCGGGCGCATGGCGGCGGCCGGCGCGGCGGCGATGGCGGGGGACGGATCGCCTTCGGTCAGGGTCTCGGCGACAAGGGCCTCGGCGACGTCGTGCGGCTCGGTCGGATCGTTGGGATCAGTCATAGCGAATTCTCGGGTCGAGGATGCCGTAGAGGACGTCGGCGATCAGGTTGAACAGCACGATCAGCACGGCAAAGATGAAGGTCAGCGTCTGCACCATCGGCAGGTCGTTGGCGTAGATCGCGGTGATCAGCAGCTGGCCGATGCCGTTCACCTTGAAGATCTGTTCGGTGATGATGGCGCCGCCGAAGATGCCCGGCACGCCGAGGGCGATCACGGTGATCACCGGGATCATCGAGTTGCGCAGCACGTGCACGAGGACGACGACCGCCTCGCTCATGCCCTTGGCGCGGGCGGTGCGGACGTAGTCCTGGCCCAGGTTGTCGAGCATCGACGAGCGCATGTAGCGGCTGATCTGGGCGGTGGTCTGCAGCGCCAGCACCATCACCGGCATGATCATCTGCTGCAGCTGGGCGACGAAGGCGGACCAGCTGTCCACCTTGAGCGTGGTGTCGTAGATCGACGGGAACCAGTGCAGCTTGACCGCGAAGATGACGATCACCAGCACGCCCGAGAAGAAGGGCGGCACCGAGTAGCCGATCATCGACACGAAGGTGCCGACCTGGTCGAAGACCGAGTATTGGCGGTAGGCCGAGACGATGCCGATCGGCAGCGCGATCAGCACGCCGATGACATAGGCCAGGCCGACGACCCACAGGGTCTGCGGCAGGCGCTGGGTGATGATGTCGGCCACCGGCGACCGGGTCTGCCACGAGATCACCCGCTGCATGCCGTCCGACATGTGGGTGCCGAACCAGCCGTCCAACATGTGCAGCGGTTCGACCATGAAGAACTGTTTCAGCCACAGCCCGTACTGGACGATCAGCGGTTTGTTGGCCCCCAGCGCCTCGCGCATCTTCTCCTTGACCTCGGGCGGCACCGTCAGCGGGATCTGTGCCATCGGGTCGCCGGGGGCGAGCTTGAGCAGCGAGAAGATGATCAGACTGATGAACAAAAGCGTCGGTATCGCGATGAGCAGCCTTCGGATCGTGTAGTTGAGCATGCGCGGCGCCTTTGTTCAGCGGTCTTGATTGATTGCGGTTCGGATCGGGCGCGGTTCGGATCAGGTTCGAACCGGCGGGGAGGGGGCGCATCCCGGCACGGGCCGGGATGCGCGATTGCCTTTACTTGATGCGGTACCAGTTGGCCGCGTCCCAGAGCTCGCTGTCCCAGGTGTTCATCACGTGACCACCCAGCGAGTTGGCCTGACCCGACACCCGGCCGCGGTCGACCAGCGGCAGGATGGAGAAGCTGTCGACGGTCAGCATGTTGTTGAGCTTCTTGGCGATCTCGCCGCGCTTGGCCAGGTCGCCGGTCTTGCTCAGCTCCTTCAGCAGCGCGTCGTAGTCCGGGTTGCAGTAGCGGACCATGTTGGTGCCCTGCCATTGCGTCTCCGGACGCGGAGCCTTGTCGCAGGCATATTGCGCCAGGTAGGTCTCCGGATCGGTGCCGTCGAAGTTGTTGGCGTACATTTCCACGTCCGCGTAGAACTTCTGGAACGTGTCCGGGCTGCCCGGGTCGCCGCCGAAGAAGACCGAGGCGTCGATGTTCTTCAGCTCGGTGTCGACGCCGATCTGCTTCCACCACTGCTTGATCAGCGACTGGAAGTCCTGGCGCACGGCGTTGGTCGAGGTCTGGTAGACCAGGTGCAGCTTGACGCCGTCCTTGACGCGGATGCCGTCCGGGCCCGGCTTCCAGCCGGCCTCGTCGAGCAGCTTCTTGGCGCCCTCGATGTCCTGCTTCATGCAGCTGGTGTTGTTGGCGGCGTAGTTCTTCGGCGCCGGGACCAGGTCGCAGGTCGGCTTGCCGGCTTCGCCGTAGCCGATCTTGACCAGCAGCGGCCGGTCGATCGCCATCGACAGCGCCTCGCGCACCGCCTTGTCCTTGAGGATCGGGTTCGGATGCTTGGCGGTCGACCGCTCGTCGGCCGGCAGGTTCGGCGAGGCGTCGGTCATGTTCAGCATCAGGCGCTCGACCAGCGAGCCGAAGCCGGCGACGATGTGGCCCTTGCCGCCCTTGACCATGTTGGCCAGGACGTCGGGGGCCAGCTGCAGGTTCCAGGCGTAGTCGTATTCGCCGGTTTCCAGCACCGCGCGCGCGGCCGAGGCGGCATCCCCGCCGCCCTTGAAGGTCAGCGTCGCGAAGGCCGGCTTGTTCGGGTCGCGGTAGTTCGGGTTGGCCTTCATCTGGATCACGTCGTTCGGCTTGAACTCGGTGACGACGAAGGGACCGGTGCCGATCGGGCCGAAGTTGGCATCGGTGCAGGTCGGGGCCTTGGCGCCGAGGCAGTTCTCGAACTGCTTGGCCTGGATGATCGGCGACTGACCGCCGACGAAGGGCCCGTAGGGCACCGGCTTGGGCTCGTTGAACTCGACCTTGACGGTCAGGTCGTCAACCGCCTTGACGTCCTTGACGCCGTCGAATTTCTGCAGCTCGGCGCAGCCGCCGGCCGGGTCGGTGCAGTATTTCCAGGTGAAGACCACGTCCTTCGAGGTCACCGGCGAGCCGTCCGACCATTTCAGGCCCTGCTTCAGCTTCCAGGTGATCGAGGTCAGGTCCTTCGACACGCCGCCATTGGCCACGGTCGGCACGCTTTCGGCCAGGTAGGGGACGAGGTTGCCGTCCTGGTCGTAGCGGGCGAGCGGCTCGATGACGAGCGAGGCGGACTCGATGTCCTTGGTGCCGCTCGACAGGTAGGGGTTCAGGATCGATGGGGCCTGCCAGTAGATGATGTTGACATGGCCGTCATCGCCGCGACCGGCGAAGGCCGCGGGCGCCAATACGGCCGCAGCGGCAGCGCCCAGAAGGGCTGTCTTGAGTCTCATGCTTCCTCTCCTTGTTGGATGTGCTCTTTTCGGGCCTCGGACGCGCCGGTTGCCCCGGCGTTCTGGCTGTTGGACTGGTAAAGGTGGCAGGCGACGTAATGGCCCGGTGCGACCTCCTCGAAGGTCGGCTCGACCGAATGGCAGATCTCCATCACCTTGGGACAGCGGGTGCAGAAGTTGCAGCCCTTGGGCGGGTTGGCCGGAGACGGCACGTCGCCCTTGAGGATGATCCGCTCGCGCTCGCTTTCCAGCGTCGGGTCGGGATCGGGCACCGCCGAAAGCAGCGCCTCGGTATAGGGGTGTTTCGGCCGCGCGTAGAGCGCCTCGCGCGGGGCCAGCTCGGCCATCTGGCCGAGATACATCACCGCGACCCGGTCGGCGATATGGCGCACCATCGACAGGTCGTGGCTGATGAACAGATAGGTCAGCCCGAGCCGTTCCTGCAGTTCCTCCAGCAGGTTGACCACCTGGGCCTGGATCGAGACGTCCAGCGCCGCGATCGGCTCGTCGCAGACGATGAACTTGGGATTGAGGGCCAGGGCGCGGGCGATGCCGATGCGCTGGCGCTGCCCGCCCGAGAACTCGTGCGGGTAGCGGTTGGCGAAGGCGCGGTTGAGCCCGACCTGGTCCATCAGCTCGTAGATCCGTTCGAGCTTTTCCTTCTTCGACAGCTTGGTGTGCTCGTCCAGCGGCTCGCCGATGATCGAGGCGACGGTCATCCGCGGATTGAGGCTGGCCTGCGGGTCCTGGAACACCATCTGCATGGTCGGCCGCATCTTGCGCAGCGCCTCGCGGTCGGCCTTGGCGATCTCCTTGCCGTCGATCTTCACGATGCCGTCGGTGACCTCGTAGAGCCGCAGAATGGCGCGGCCGCAGGTCGACTTGCCACAGCCCGATTCGCCGACGAGCCCCAGGGTCTCGCCCTCGAAGATGTGGAAGCTGACGTTGTCGACCGCCTTCACGTCGCCGACCTTGCGGCGCAGCACGCCGGCATGGATCGGGAAATACATCTTCAGGCCGCTGACCTCGACCAGCTTGCGCGGCGTGTTCGATGCGTCAAGCATTGTGGGGCTCCCCGCTGGCGGCATCCCAGAAACAGGCGACATCATGGCCCTGAGCGACGTCGCGGCGGCGCGGGTTCTCGCGGGCGCAGCGATCGAAGGCATGGGGGCAGCGGTCGCGGAAGGAACAGGCGCTGGGCTCTGCCATCAGGATCGGCGGCTGGCC
This sequence comes from Acidimangrovimonas pyrenivorans, assembly GCF_042643245.1. Classification (NCBI taxonomy): domain Bacteria; kingdom Pseudomonadati; phylum Pseudomonadota; class Alphaproteobacteria; order Rhodobacterales; family Paracoccaceae; genus Acidimangrovimonas; species Acidimangrovimonas pyrenivorans. Next base: position 1,210,857 of record NZ_JBHRSK010000004.1, on the reverse strand, counting down.
CTCGATCACGCTCAGCTTCGGGTCGCGCTCGCCATGCACCTTCGGCACGGTCTTGAGCAGCGCCCGCGTGTAGGGATGCTGCGGATCGGCGAACAGCTCGCGCGCCGGCGCCTGCTCGACCACCTGGCCGCCATACATCACCATCACCCGGTCGGCGATGCCTGCGATGACGCCGAGATCGTGGGTGATCCAGACGATCGCCATGCCCAGCTTCTGGCGCAGCTCCTTCACCAGCTCGAGGATCTGGGCCTGGATGGTGACGTCGAGCGCCGTCGTCGGCTCGTCCGCGATCAGCACCTGCGGGTCGCAGGCCAGGGCGATGGCGATCATCACCCGCTGCCGCATCCCGCCCGAGAACTGGTGCGGATAGTCGCCCAGTCGGCGCGCGGCGTCGGGAATGCCGACCAGCTCGAGCAGCTCGGCCGCCCGCTTGCGCGCGGCCTTCTTGTCCATCCCCATATGCTTGCGCAGCGGTTCCATCAGCTGGAAGCCGACGGTGAAGACCGGGTTGAGGCTGGTCATCGGGTCCTGGAAGATGAAGCCGATGCGGGCGCCGCGGATCGCGCGCAGCGCGTCCTCGTCGCATTGCAGCAGGTCCTGGCCCTCGAAATTCACCTGGCCGCCGCAGACATCGGCGGGCGGCGAGGGCAACAGGCCGATCAGCGACATCATCGTCACCGATTTGCCCGAGCCGCTCTCGCCGACGACGCCCAGAAGCTCGCCGGGTTTCAGATCGAAGCTGACGGAATTGACCGCGTGGACCTTGCCGCCGCGAGTCGTGAAAACGGTCTTCAGGTCCTTGACGTCAAGGACTGGCAGCGCCCCGTCGGGCATGTAGTGCTCCCCAACCTATTGGTTTTCTTATCGTTATCCGGCGCCGGAGTGGCTCTGCCGTGATCGCTACATGGCCAGTGATAACAAATTCTGCGGGGGCGGCAAGAACCTTTCTGGCGCTTTTTTATGCGCTAACATCGGTTGCGTAAGGATAGGGCAGGTGTCTTGACCTTTGCCCAAGCTGGTCGCAGGCTGCCAATCACCGCCAGCACAGGAGAGACCCAGATGGCCGCCCGCCTGACCGCCCGAGAGCTGCTTGACAAGCTCGTGTCCTTTCCAACCGTCAGCCGCGACAGCAACCTGCCGCTGCTCGACTGGGTCGAGGAATATCTCGCCGGATACGGCATCGCGGCGCACCGGGTCTACAACGCCGACGGCACCAAGGCGAACCTCTATGCCAATGTCGGGCCCGAAGTCGAAGGCGGGGTGGTGCTGTCGGGCCATACCGACGTGGTGCCGGTCGACGGCCAGGAATGGGACACCGACCCGTTCACCGTGACCGAGCGCGACGGCAAGCTCTACGGCCGCGGCACCTGCGACATGAAGGGATTCGACGCGCTGGCGCTGGCCGCGGTGCCGATGGCGCTGGAGGCCGGGATCAAGCGGCCGTTGCAGATCGCGTTCAGCTATGACGAGGAACTGGGCTGCGTCGGCGCGCCGTCGATGATCGCCGAGATGGCGCAGCGCCTGCCGCGCGCCGCCGCCGTCGTCGTCGGCGAGCCGTCGATGATGAAGGCGGTGTCGGGCCATAAGGGCGGCTTCGGCTTCGCCACCCATGTCCGCGGCTTCGAGGTCCATTCCTCGATCCTGCATACCGGGGTCAGCGCGATCATGGAGGCGGCCAAGCTGATCGACTGGGCCAACCAGGTCAACGACGAGAACCGGGCCAAGCAGCCGGGGCCGCTGGCGGCGATGTTCGATCCGCCCTGGACGACGGCGCATATCGGCATGATCTCGGGCGGGACGGCGAACAACATCACCGCCAAGGACTGCCATTTCAGCATGGATTTCCGCGTCGTGCCCGGCGACGACATGGAGGCGTTCAAGGCCGCCTACAAGGCCAAGGTCGCCGAGGTCGAGGCCGAGATGAAGAAGCTCCGCCCCGAGGCCGGCATCACCCTGACCGAACGTTTCGGCGTCCCGGCGCTGAAGCCCGAGGAGGACGGCGCTTCGGAACGGCTGGTGCGCCAGCTGACCGGCGACAACGAGACCCATGTCGTCAGCTACGGCACCGAGGCCGGCCAGTTCCAGCAGGGCGGCTATTCCGCCATCGTCTGCGGCCCGGGCGACATCGCCCAGGCGCACCAGCCCAACGAGTTCCTCGAGCTGTCCCAGCTCGAGGCCGGCGAGGACTTCATGCGCCGGCTCGTCGCCCATCTCGCGGCCTGAGCCGATGCAGTTCCCGTTCACCGCCGAGGGGGCGCCGGAACACGCCCCGACGCTGCCCGAGGCCACCGACGTCGTGGTGATCGGCGGCGGCGTGATGGGGATCATGACGGCGTGGTTCCTGCGCGCCAAGGGGCTGCGCGCCGTGGTCTGCGAGAAGGGCCGGGTGGCGGCCGAGCAGAGCTCGCGCAACTGGGGCTGGGTGCGCCAGCAGGGCCGTGATCCGGCCGAGCTGCCGATCATGATCGAGGCCAACCGGATCTGGCAGCACCTTTCGGCCGAGATCGGCGAGGATCTGGGCTTTCGCCGGACCGGCGTGCTCTACCTGGCCAACAAGCCCGGCGACATCGCCGGGTTCGAGGCCTGGCAGGGCATCGCGAAGACCCACGGACTGGATACGAAACTGCTCAGCCGGGCCGAGACCCTGGCGATGATGCCGGGGGCTTCCGACGATTGGCCGGGCGGCTGTGCCGGCGGGCTGTGGACGGCGAGCGACGGCCGGGCCGAGCCCTGGATCGCGGTGCCGGCGCTGGCGCGGGCGCTGGTCGAACGCGGCGGCGTGGTGGCCGAGCACTGCGCGGTGCGGGCGCTGGACATCGCCGCCGGCAAGGTCGCCGGGGTGGTGACCGAGCGCGGCCGGATCGCCTGCGACGCGGTGGTGCTGGCCGGCGGGGCGTGGTCGTCGCTGTTGCTGCGCAACCATGGCGTCGAGATCCCCCAGCTCTCGGTGATCTCGAGCGCGGCGGCGACCCAGCCCTTGCCCGAGCATTTCCTCGGCGGCGCGGCCGACGGAACTTTCGCCTTCCGGCGCCGACTCGACGGCGGCTACACCATCGCGCCGGGCGATTTCCACGAATCCTACATCGGCCCCGACGCCTTCCGCCGCCTGCCCAAGTTCATTCCCCAGCTGAAGAAGGACCCGTTCGGCTCGCGCTACCTGCCGGCCGCGCCGAAGGGCTTCCCCGATGCCTGGGGCACGCCGCGCAAGTGGGCGGCCGACGCTGAGTCGCCCTTCGAGGCGATGCGGGTGCTGAACCCGCGTCCCAACATGACCGCGCTGGCCAAGGTCCAGAACGCCTTCGCCCGCGCCTTCCCGGCGATGGGCCGGCCGGTGCTGGCGCGTGCCTGGGCCGGGATGATCGACACCATGCCCGACGTCGTGCCGGTGGTCGACCACGTCCCGGCGCTGCCCGGCCTCGTCGTCGCGACGGGGCTGAGCGGCCACGGCTTCGGCATCGGCCCGGGGCTGGGCCGGGTGGTGGCCGACATGGTCTCGGGCGGGGCGCCGGGCCACGACATGCGCCGCTTCCGCTTCACCCGCTTCAGCGACGGCTCGAAGATCGAGATCGGCCCGACGCTGTGACGGCGGCCGGGGGCAGGGGGCGTCTGCCCCCTCCTTGCGCTTTACGCCCCGGGGCTCCGCCCGTTCGCAGGCGAAACGCTCCGCTGGAGCGTTTCCGGGAAGCCTGCTCCCCCCGGGGATATTTGAACGCGGGTGAAAGGGGGAATTGGTGCAATGGTTTGTGCCCGGCGGGGCTTGCGGCCGGATTTGAAACCGGTAACGATCCGGGCGTTCGCGCCCTTGGCGGCGCAGATCAGACACATCTCACCGACCCGTTGAGCGCGCCGGACCGGCGTGTGGTCGGCCTTTCAGGGAGACAGAAATGCCGGTCAAGAACCGCTTTGCCGAATTGCAGTCCGAGATCGCCGCCTGGCGCCAGGACATCCACGCCCATCCCGAGCTGCTGTTCGACACCCACCGCACCTCGGCGCTGGTGGCCGAGAAGCTGCGCGAATTCGGCTGCGACGAGGTCGTCGAGGGCATCGGCCGCACCGGCGTCGTCGGCGTCATCAAGGGCAAGAGCGACAGCAAGGGCCGGGTGATCGGGCTGCGCGCCGACATGGACGCGCTGCCGATCTACGAGGCGACCGGGCTGGATTATGCCTCGACCGAGCCGGGCAAGATGCATGCCTGCGGCCATGACGGCCACACCGCGATGCTGCTGGGGGCGGCGAAATACCTCGCCGAGACCCGCAATTTCGACGGCACCGCGATCGTCATCTTCCAGCCGGCCGAGGAGGGCGGCGGCGGCGGCCGCGAGATGGTCGAGGACGGGATGATGGACCGTTTCGGCGTCCAGGAGGTCTATGGCATGCACAACATGCCCGGCATCCCGGTCGGCCATTTCGCCATCCGCCCCGGCGCGATGATGGCGGCGGCGGACCAGTTCGAGATCACCGTGACCGGCAAGGGCGGCCATGCCGCCAAGCCGCACAGCTGCATCGACACCACGGTGATCGGCAGCCATATCGTCATCGCCCTGCAGACCATCGCCAGCCGCAATGTCGACCCGCTGAAGCAGGCCGTCGTCTCGGTCTGCACCTTCCGCACCGAAAGCGAGGCGTTCAACGTCATCCCGCAGACCGTCACCCTGCGCGGCACGGTGCGGACGATGGACCCGGCGGTGCGCGACCAGGTCGAGGCCCGGATCAAGGCAATCGCGACGGCCACGGCCGAGGCCTTCGCGGGCACCGCCGAAGTGGATTACCAGCGCGGCTACCCGGTGACGATGAACGCGCCCGAGAACACCGATTTCGCGGTGGCGGCGGCCGAGAAGGTCTCGGGCCAGGTCGATACCGAGATCGCGCCGCTGATGGGGGCCGAGGATTTCAGCTACATGCTCGAATCGCGGCCCGGCGCCTATATCTTCCTCGGCAATGGCGACACCGCGATGGTGCACCACCCGGAATACAATTTCGACGACAACGCGATCCCGTTCGGGTCGAGCTGGTATGCCGAGATGGTCGAAACCCGGATGCCGGCGGCCTGAGCCGGCGGCGAGAGCCGGCGCGGCTTTTCGGGCCCTTCGGCTCTCATCGCCCCGCGGTCGATGCGACGGGCGATGAGAGCCTGAACAGGGCTCGAAGAGCTGCCGGCGGGAACGAGATGTGAAGCCTTTCCTGATCCTGCAATTGCGGCCGGAAACCGAGGCGGCGGACGACGAGTTCGCCGCCTTCCTGCGCATGGGCGGGCTCGAGGCGGCCGAGGTGAGGCGCGTCCGGCTGGATTGCGAGACGCTGCCGGCCGGGCTGGAGCTCGACGACCATGCCGGGGTCATCGTCGGCGGCGGGCCGGGCTGCGTCTCCGACCCGCCCGAGACGAAATCGCCGGTCGAGGCGCGGATCGAGGCCGCCGTGCTCGGGCTGATGCCGCAGATCACCGCGCGCGACTTTCCCTTCCTCGGCTGCTGCTACGGCATCGGCGTGCTGGCCCATCACCTCGGTGCGCCGGTCTCCAAGGCGCGCTATGGCGAGCCGGTCGGGACCTCGGCCTGCCGCATTACCCCGGCGGGGCGCGACGACCCTCTGCTGGCCGGGCTGGCGCCGGGTTTCGACGCCTTCGTCGGCCACAAGGAGGCGGTGCAGGCGCTGCCCGACGGCTGCGTCCGGCTGATGGACTCGCCCGCCTGTCCGTTCCAGATGATCCGCCACGGCCGCAACGTCTATGCCACCCAGTTCCACCCCGAGGCCGATGCCGCCGGTTTCGAGACCCGGATCCGGATCTACCGCCACCGCGGCTATTTCCGGCCCGAGGAGGCCGACGACCTGATCGCGATGTGCCGGGCGGCGCAGGTCACCGAGCCGGCGAAGCTGCTGCGCAATTTCGTCGCGCGCTATCGGCGGGGATAGGGGCGTTCAGGACGCTTCGCCCAGTTCCGCCATCGTCAGCGGGCAGGCCTCGCCGCCGTAGAACCGGTCGAGCACCGCCTGCGCCAGTTGCGCCATCTCGCCGCTGCCGGCCTCGCGGAACAACGTCGCCGAGGAGCGCAGCTTGAGCCCGTCGATATGGCCCATGATCTGCTCGGCCGTCAGCCCGTCATGGCCCAGCACGGCGCGGAAGCATTCGGCCAGCCGCGGCCCCAGCACCGGCTCGGCGAGGTAGGCGCGGGCCTCGGCCAGATCGGCGATGCCATAGAATTTCGCGGTGGCGGAGCGGCCGAGGCTGGCCAGCTGCGGGAAGATGAACCACATCCAATGCGTCGCCTTACGGCCGGCGCGCAGCTCGGCCAGCGCGATCTCGTAGACCCCGTCCTGCGCCCTGGCGAAGCGGGAGAGGTCGCCCGTCGCACCGCTGCCCATCTCAGCCGCCGGTATGGCTCATGTGGCGCGACATCTGGCCGGCCACCTGCTGGCGCGAATAGTCGAAATCGTGGCCCTTGGGCTTGCGCGCGATGGCGTTGCGGATCGCCTGTTCCAGCACCGCGTCGTCGGCGCTGGCCCGCAGCGGCGCGCGCAGGTCGGCCTGATCCTCCTGGCCGAGGCACATGTAAAGCTCGCCGGTGCAGGTCAGCCGCACCCGGTTGCAGCTTTCGCAGAAATTGTGGCTCAGCGGGGTGATGAAGCCGATCTTCTGCCCGGTCTCCTCGATCCGGACATAGCGCGCCGGGCCGCCCGAACGCTCGGCCAGATCGGTCAGGGTGAAACGCTCCTCGAGCCGGGCCCGCAGGTCCTCGAGCGACCAGTACTGGTCGAGCCGGTCCTCGTTGCCCAGGTCGCCCATCGGCATGACCTCGATGAAGGTCAGGTCCTGGTCCTCGCGGGCGCACCAGTCGACCAGCGGGAACAGCTCGTCCTCGTTGAAGCCCTTCAGCGCCACGGCGTTGATCTTGACCCGGATGCCCGCCGCCTTGGCGGCCTCGATCCCGTCCAGCACCTGCGCCAGCCGGCCCCAGCGCGTGACCTCGGCGAATTTCCTCTCGTCCAGCGTATCGAGCGAGACGTTGATCCGCCGGACCCCGCATTCGGCCAGCTCGGCGGCGTATTTGCGCAGCTGAGAGCCGTTGGTAGTCAGCGTCAGTTCCTTCAGCGCGCCGCTGTCGAGATGCCGGGTCATGGCGTGGAAGAAGGTCATGATCCCGCGCCGCACCAGCGGTTCGCCGCCGGTGATGCGCAGCTTCTCGACGCCGAGGCGGATGAAGGTGCTGCACATCCGGTCGAGCTCTTCCAGCGTCAGCAGTTCCTTCTTCGGCAGGAAGGTCATGTTCTCGGACATGCAATAGACGCAGCGGAAATCGCAGCGGTCCGTCACCGAGACGCGCAGGTAAGAGATCGCACGGGCGAATGGGTCGATCAGCGGAGCAGTCATGCCGGGAAAACTAGTTGCGCCGGGGGCGGCCGGCAAGGGCCAAAGGCGACGCAAGGCCCGCCCCGTTGCGGCATATCGCGGCGAAACCGGCGCTTCCGGCCCCGCCGCCGCGACCATTGCCGAGACTTGTGGCGCTCCGTGCCGGGGCCTAGTCTTGTCGCATTCGGTGAGGAGAGGGGCATGGGCAGAGCGATCCGCACGATCCTTGGGCCGGGTCTCGGGCTGGGGCTGGCGCTGTCCCTCGCGGGCTGCGCCACGCTGCCGTGGCAGCGCCCGGCGCCTCAAGCCGCCCCCGAAGCGCCTGCCGTCCCGTCCTCGCATCCCCGGGCGCGGCCGGCGCCCGCCCCGGTGCTGGCGCCCGGCCTGTCGCCGGCCGCGCCCGCCAGCCTGCGCCAGCTTGGCACCACCGTCGCCAGTCTCGGCTCCCCGGCACGGCCGGGCCTGTGGCTGCGCACCCCGCTGGTCGCGGCCGAGACGCCGGGCCGCGTCGCCGTCGGCGGCAAGAGCCTCGCGGTGACCCTGATCCCGTTGCCGGGACCGAGGGGCGGCGGCAGCCAGCTTTCGCTCGCCGCCTACCGGGCGCTGGGCCTGCCGCTCACCGCCTTGCCGGAGCTGACCGTCTCCGGGCCGTGAGGGCGCGGGCCCGGGCCGCGCCTGCCGCGCTTGACAGGCGCGCGCGCCGGCTCCTATGAATTGAACGCGCGTTCAATAAGGGAGGAGACATGGACCGCCGACTGTTCCGGGTCAGGCCGGAGTCCGACGACAGCGACTGGGCCAGCCTGCGCACCGGCTTCCGCTGGTCGATCCCCGCGCATTTCAACATCGCCGAGATGTGCTGCGACAGCTGGGCGCGCGAGGAGCCCGACCGGGTCGCGCTGATCGACCTGGCCGGCGGCGGCGCGCGCGAATGGACTTACGGCCAGCTCAAGGACGCTTCCGACCGGCTCGCCAATGCCTTCCGGGCGCGCGGGCTGAAGAAGGGCGACCGGGTCGGCGTGCTGCTGCCGCAGGGCGCGGCGGTGCCGATCGCCCATTTCGCGGCCCAGAAGCTGGGCGCCGTGGCGCTGCCGCTCTTCACCCTGTTCGGCGCCGAGGCGCTGACCTACCGCCTCTCCGACAGCGCCGCGAAGATCGTCGTCACCGATGGCGAGAACCTCGACAAGCTGATGGCGCTGCGCCCCGACCTGCCCGAGCTGGCCGAGGTCTACAGCATCGACGGCGCGGCGGGGGAGGCGCGCGACCTCTGGGCCGAGATCGCCGCCGCGTCTCCGGAGATCACCCCCGAGCCGACACTGGCCGAGGACCCGGCGGTGCTGATCTATACCTCGGGCACGACCGGCGCGCCCAAGGGCGTGCTGCATGCCCACCGCTTCCTGCTCGGCCACCTGCCGTCGATGGAGCTGACCCACGAGGGATTCCCCCAGCCGGACGATCGCGGCTGGACCCCGGCCGACTGGGCCTGGATCGGCGGGCTGATGGATATGGCGATGCCCTGCCTCTATTACGGCGTGCCGCTGATCGCCCGCCGGATGCGCAAGTTCGATCCCGCCGAAGCCTACGCGATGATCGCCGAGCACAGGATCCGCAACCTGTTCCTGCCACCGACCGCGCTCAAGCTGATGCGCGGCACGCCGGTGCCCGAGGGGGTGAACATCCGCTCGGTCAGCTCGGGCGGCGAGAGCCTGGGCGCCGAGATGCTGGCCTGGGGCCGCGAGACCCTGGGCGCGCCGATCAACGAGCTCTACGGCCAGACCGAGTGCAACCTGGTCGTCTCGATGTGCGCCGGCTTCATGGCGGTCAAGCCCGGCGCCATGGGCCAGGCGCTGCCCGGCCATGACGTCGCCGTGCTGCGCGAGGACGGCAGCGCGGCCGCGCCGGACGAGCTGGGCGAGATCGCGGTGCGCCGCGGTTCCCCGTCGATGTTCCTCGAATACCTCAACAAGCCGGAACAGACGGCGGCGAAATTCGACGGCGACTGGATGCGCACCGGCGATCTCGGCCGCCGCGACGCCGAGGGCTATTTCACCTATGTCGCCCGCGACGACGACGTCATCACCTCGGCCGGCTACCGCATCGGCCCGACCGAGATCGAGGATTGCCTGACCGGCCATCCCGACGTCGTCATGGCCGCCGTCATCGGCGTGCCGGACAAGCTGCGCACCGAGGTGGTGAAAGCCTTCGTCATCCTGCGCGAGGGCGCCGACTGGGAGGGCATGGAGCGCATCCTGATCGACCGGGTCAAGGCCCGGGTCAGCCCCCATGTCGCGCCGCGCAGCGTGGTGAAGGTCGACAGCCTGCCGATGACCACCACCGGCAAGATCATGCGCCGCGAACTCCGCGCCCGCGAGACAGGGGCCTAGGCTCCCCACTTTCTGCTCGTAAGTATCCCGGGGGTCCGGGGGCAGCGCCCCCGGCCTCTCCGTCCGGCGCTGACCCTGGATCGGGGCTCAGAACCCGTCGCTGTCGCCGCCCTGCCACGGCTTGGCAAGGTTGCCGAAGCGGGTGAAGCGGCCCTCGAAGGACAGCTCGACGGTGCCGATCGGGCCGTGACGCTGCTTGCCGAGGATGACCTCGGCCTTGCCGTGGACGTTCTCCATGATCTCCTGCCATTTCGCCATCGCCTCGAGATCGTGGTCGCCCGGCTTCTCCCGCTCGCGGTAGTATTCCTCGCGGAAGACGAACATGACGACGTCGGCGTCCTGCTCGATCGAGCCCGATTCCCGCAGGTCCGAAAGCTGCGGCCGCTTGTCGTCGCGGCTTTCGACCTGGCGCGAGAGCTGGGATAGGGCGATGACCGGGATGTTCAGCTCCTTGGCGATCGCCTTCAAACCTTGCGTGATCTCGCTGACCTCGTTGACCCGGCTGTCCTTGGCGCTGGCCGCTTTCAGCAGCTGCAGGTAGTCGACCATGAGCACGTCGAGCCCGTGGGTCCGCTTGAGCCGCCGCGCCCGCGCCGCGACCTGGCTGATCGGCAGCGCCGGCGTGTCGTCGATATAGAGCGGGCAGCTTTCCAGCGCCTTGGCGGCCTCGACGAAGCGGCGGAACTCGCCCTCGGTCATGTCGCCCTTGCGGATCTGCTCGCTGGGCACCTCGGCGGCCTCGGACAGGATCCGGGCGGCCAGCTGTTCGGCGCTCATTTCGAGGCTGAAGAAGCCGACGACGCCGCCTTCCACCGCGCCCTCGGTGCCGTCATGGGTGAGGCCGCGCTTGTAGGCCTTGGCGATGTTGAAGGCGATGTTGGTCGCCAGCGAGGTCTTGCCCATCGACGGCCGGCCGGCGAGGATGATCAGGTCGGACGGGTGCAGCCCGCCCATCTTCTTGTCGAGATCGACGAGCCCGGTCGAGATCCCGGCCAGCCCGCCCTCGCGCTGATAGGCGGCGTTGGCGACGTTGACCGCCTCGGTCACGGCCTTGAGGAAGGACTGGAAGCCGCGCTCGGCGACGCCCTGTTCGCCCAGCTTGTAAAGCCGCTGTTCCGCCTCGACGATCTGTTCCTTGGGCTCGCTGGCGACATCGACCTTGGCCGCCTTGGCCGAGATGTCGCGGCCGAGCGCGATCAGCTCGCGCCGGACGGCGAGGTCATAGATCATCTGGGCGTAGTCGCGTGCCGCATGGGCCGAGATCGCCGCCCCCGCCAGCCGCGCCAGATAGGCCGGCCCGCCCAGTTCCTGCAGCCCCTCGTCATCGGCGAGGAAGGCCTTGAGCGTCACCGGCGAGGCCAGCGCGTTCTTGTGGATCCGGGCCGCCGCGACCTCGAAGATGCGGCGGTGGACGGGATCGTAGAAATGCTCGGCGCGAACCACCGACGCGATTCTGTCGTAGACGTCGTTATTGGTCAGGATCGCGCCGAGCAACTGCTGCTCGGCCTCGATATTATGCGGTGCGATTTCGGGCTCTTCCGTTTCCGGAAGGGCGCTGCGAACTGGCGCGATTTCGTTCATTTCACTGCCTCTGTCCCCGGCTCACGTGATAGCCGACGCCGCCTGTCGAGGAAATCGGGATATCTCTGTGGGCAGAAATCCCCGAGCCCTGTGGATATGGTCTGGCTGCGGCGCGGTTTCGAGTCACCATACCATATCTGGCCGCGAAATCGACGAGCATCGCAAGGGATCGCCGATTCCCCGGTCGGATATTCAGAATCTGTCCCCAGCCGTTTCCACAGGAAATCCGCAGCGGCGGGGGATGGATCGGCGCGGGATCAGCCCTTGCGGGCGTCCTGCCAGGCGCGCGGGGCGGTCAGGAAGGATTCGACCTCGCGCAGCGTCTCGGCGTCGAAGGCGCCCGACTCGCGCGCCTCGGCCAGCACGTCCCACCAGGTGCAGAGATGGTGCAGCTGGACCCCGTGATCGCCCAAGGTCTTCACCGTTTCCGGGAAGATGCCGTAGTAGAAGATCACCGCGGTATGGCCGCAGCTTGCCCCGGTCTCGCGGATCGCGTCGACGAAGCTGAGTTTCGAGCCGCCATCGGTGGTCAGGTCCTCGACCAGCAGCACCCGCTCGCCCTCGGTCATCGCGCCCTCGATCCGGGCGTTTCGGCCGTAGCCCTTGGGCTTCTTGCGGACATAGGTCATCGGCAGGCCCAGCCGCTCGGCGACCAGAGCGGCGAAGGGGATGCCGGCGGTCTCGCCGCCGGCGATGTTGTCGAAGGCCTCGAAGCCGGCCTCGCGCAGCACGGTGCAGGCGAGGAAATCCATCAGCGTCGCCCGGATCCGCGGGAAGCTGATCAGCTTGCGGCAGTCGATATAGGTCGGCGAGGGCAGGCCCGAGGCCAGGGTGAAGGGCTCGGCGGCGTTGAAATGCACCGCCTTGATCTCGAGCAGCATGCGCGCGGTCAGGCGGGCGATCTCTTCCTTGGGCGGGTAGGCGGAGGGCAGCATGCGCGGTCCTTTCGCTGGCTGGGGGCTGTCGGGCTTCCGGGGGGCATAGATCAGGCGCTGCGAAAAGAAAAGCCCGCCCGGCGATGCGGGCGGGCGGGGATTTTCGTCTGGCGACGGGCTCAGAAGATGAAGTCGTTGGCCAGCAGGTCGGCCATCGCGACGCCGTCGAGCGTGATCGTGTTGCCCAGCCCGTCGTCGATCACCGCGTTGCCGGCGACCTCGGTCAGGTGGTGGGCGGTCAGGTCCTGGAACGAGGTGATCTCGGCGACGCCGGCGAGGTTGATCTTCTCGTCGGTGCCGGCGGTCTGGAAGTCGGTGATCGTGTCCTCGCCGAAAGCGCCCGCGAAGATGAACTTGTCGGCCTTGTCGCCGCCGGTGAGCAGGTCGTTGCCGGTGCCGCCGATCAGCTGGTCGACGCCGTTGCCGCCGAACAGCTTGTCGTTGCCCGCCCCGCCATTGAGCTTGTCGGCGCCGGCGCCGCCCTGAAGCGTGTCGAAGCCGTTATTGCCGAACAGCTGGTCGTTCCCGGCGCCGCCATCGAGCTTGTCGGCGCCGACCTGGCCGACAAGCACGTCGTTGCCGGCCAGGCCGAGCATCTTGTCGTTGCCGTTGCCGCCGTACAGGCTGTCTTGGCCGCCGCCGCCGTTGAGCAGGTCGGCCCCGTCGCCGCCGAGCAGCTTGTCGTTGCCGGTGCCGCCGAACAGCGTGTCGTTGTGGGAGCCGCCATCGAGGCTGTCATTGCCGGCATTGCCGATCAGCATGTCCGTGCCCTTGTGGCCGAACAGCGTGTCGTAGCCGGCGCCGCCGATCAGGCTGTCGGCCCCGCCGCCGCCGAGCAGCTTGTCATGGCCGGCCCCCCCGTCCAGGGTGTCGGCGCCGTTGAGGCCGTTCAGCGTGTCGTTGCCAAGCTCGCCCTGAAGCGTGTTGGCGACCCCGTTGCCGATCAAGTTGTCGTTGGCGTCGCTGCCGCGCACGTCCTCGATCGCCGTGAGCTGGTCGCTGTCGCCGAAGCCGTCGGTGGCGGTGCCCTGGGCCAGGTTGACGGTCACGCCGGCGGTGCCGCCGTAGCGGGCGTCGAGGTCGTAGCGGGCCTCGTCGGTGCCGTTGCCGCCGATCAGGGTGTCGTTGCCGGCCAGGCCGCGCAGGACGTTGTGGCCGGCATCGCCATGCAGCCAGTCGTCGAAGGCCGAGCCGCGCAGCACCTCGATGCCATCGAAACTGTCCGTGCCGCCCCAGCCGTCGGTAGCGGTGCCGGTGCCGAGGTTGGCGGTGACGCCGCCGGGGTCGTGGGCGAAGGAGAGCTGGTCGAAGGTGCCGGCGCCGCCGTGATAGGTGTCGTTGCCCTGCGAGCTGTTGAAGTAGTCGTCGCCGATGCCGCCGAGGAAGTTGTCGGCGCCGGAGGTGCCGGCGAAGGTGTCATCCTCGGTCACCGTGCTGTTGTCGAACTCGCTCCACAGGATGTCGACGCCCTGCGCGAAGGCGCCGCTGGGCGCGGATACGCCCGTGATGTCGGCGTCGAACGAATTCCAGTCCGAAATCGAGGCGATGCTGGGCGCCGGGGCGCCGCCGAGGATGAAGATCAGGTCGCTGCTGCTGTTGGGGCCGGTGTCGATGCTCACTTGCAGGGCCGTGGTGGTGCCGCCGGACCAGGTGACTGCGGACATGCTGGCTTCAACCGCGCTCGGATTGAGATCGCTCAGCAGCGTGCCGTTGAGCAGGATCTGGTAGCTGTCGTCGTTGATCTCGATGATCGGCTGGCCGTAGGGGTTGGTTCCGGTGATCTGGTAGCTGAAGGTCGAACTGTCGGAGGGGACCGTCACCTCGGCCTGGGACGAGCTCACACCGACTGCGGTGTCATAGCTGTAATCGACGCGGATGCCCGGAATTGTGAAAGTCGTCATGTCTGATCATTCCCCAGAAAAATGGCATGTGCTGAAAGCGGCCCAGCACTCACTTAGGTGTGAGAGGAATGTGACTTTACCCGGCGCAGAGGTTCAAGACCCGAGGCCGAGCTTCAAATGATCGTGCGCATATGGCTTAACGAATTAAGCGAACCGTTGCCCGACGGCATCACTGCACCGACCAGTGCAGTTCGAAGCCGGGATTGAAGACGGTCACGGGGCCGGCCCCGGTCGTGATCTTGTCCGGATAGCTGACGGCATCGCCCCTGCGCAGGGTAATCGTCGCCTCGTTCGCCGGCAGGCGGTAGAAGGCCGGGCCGTTGAGCGAGGTGAAGGCCTCGAGATTGGCAAGCTTGCCGTCTTGCTCGAAGACCTCGGCCAGGATCGACATCGTGTTGGTGGCGGTGAAGCAGCCGGCGCAGCCGCAGGCGTTCTCCTTCAGCGCGTCGATATGCGGCGCGGAATCGGTGCCGAGGAAGAAGCGGCTTGTCCCCGACATCGCGGCCGCGCGCAGCGCCAGCCGGTGTTCCTCGCGCTTGGCGACGGGCAGGCAATAGTAATGCGGCTTGATGCCGCCGACCAGGATGTGGTTGCGGTTGATGACCAGGTGATGGGTGGTGATCGTGCCGCCGAGGTCGTCGTTGCCGGCCTTGACGTAGTCGACCCCGTTCGCGGTGGTGATATGCTCCATCACCACCCGCAGCCCCGGCGTGGCGCGGCGGATCGGGTCGAGGACGGTGTCGATGAACACCGCCTCGCGGTCGAAGATGTCGACCTCCGGGCTGGTCACCTCGCCATGGACGCAGAGCGGCAGGCCGATCTCGGCCATCTTTTCCAGCACGCCCCGCACCTTGTCGAAATCGCGCACGCCCGAGGCCGAGTTGGTCGTCGCCCCGGCCGGGTAGAGCTTGACCGCCGTCACCAGCCCCGACGCGGCCGCCGCGGCGACGTCGTCCGGATCGGTGTCCTCGGTCAGGTAGAGCGTCATCAGCGGGGTGAACGCGGCGCCCTCGGGCAGGGCGGCGAGGATGCGGTCGCGATAGGTGGCGGCCTGGGCGCCGGTCACCACCGGCGGCACCAGGTTGGGCATGATGATGGCGCGGGCGAAATGGCGCGCCGTCTCGGGCAGCACGCCCGCGAGCATGGCGCCGTCGCGCAGGTGGAGGTGCCAGTCGTCGGGGCGGCGGAGGGTGAGGCTGTCGGTCATGGCTTGGCCCTATACAAGTTCGCGCGCAATATCCACAGCAATGGTGGATTCGCAATCTGCCGCAATCTTGGGCGCCCATGGTCAATTCGCTGTCAGATGGTCCGGCGGGGCGGGCCGGCCGCGCGGGGCCGGGCGATGGCGGCTGGCCGCCGCCGCCGGACCGGCTAGGAAGGGGTATGTTCGATGCGCCTGCGCCGTCCATCCACCTGCAACGCACCCGGGGCCGCGCGGCGGTTGCGCTGGGCGCGTCCGGCCGTCTGACCGGGCTGCACCAGTCGGGCTCGGCCAAGCTGTTCCTGCCGCGGATCCACAGCGACGTGCCCGAGGCGGTGTTCCTCAACACCGCCGGCGGGCTGACCGGCGGCGACCGGCTCGACTACGCCGTCGAGCTGGCGCCCGGCGCCCGCGCCGTCGCCACCACCCAGACCGCCGAGCGCGCCTATGCCAGTTCCGGCGGCGCCGCCGAACTGAACGTTACGCTGACGCTGGGGGCGGGGGCGGCGCTGGACTGGCTGCCGCAGGAGACGATCCTGTTCGACCGCTCGGCCCTGGCCCGGCGGACCGTTGCCGACCTGGCCGGCGAGGCCCGGCTGGCGATGGCCGAGATGGTCGTTCTCGGCCGGGCGGCGATGGGCGAGGTGATCGGGGAGATGTATCTTGCCGACTGGCGCGAAGTGCGGCGCGACGGCCGGCCGGTGCTGGTCGAGCCGCTGCGGATGACGTCGGCCACGCTGGCCGCCGGGCCGGCGGTGCTGAACGGTGCCCGCGCCTTCGCCACCGTTGCCTTGGTCGCTCCGGGCGGCGAAGATGCGCTGGGGCCGGTGCGCGCCTGTCTGGTCGGCGCCCTGCCCGACGGGGTCGAGGCGGCGGCCTCGGGCTGGGACGGCAAATGCGTGGTCCGGCTGCTGGCCGGCGACGCCCTGCCGCTCAAGCGGGCGGTGGCGGCGGTTCTGGATGTGCTGCGGGGCAGGCCCTTGCCCCGGGTCTGGCAGATGTGAAGGAGGGGCGATGAACCTGAGCCCGAGGGAGAAGGACAAGCTGCTGGTCAGCCTCGCCGCCATGGTGGCGCGCGGGCGGCTGGAGCGCGGGGTGAAGCTGAACCATCCCGAGGCGATCGCGCTGATCACCGATTACGTGGTCGAGGGCGCCCGCGACGGCCGCTCGGTCGCCGACCTGATGGAAGCGGCGGCGGGGGTGATCTCGGCCGGGCAATGTATGGAGGGCATCCCCGAGATGATCCACGAGGTGCAGGTCGAGGCGACCTTCCCCGACGGCACCAAGCTGGTGACGGTGCATCACCCGATCCGCTAGGCGGTCTGGCCGGCGGCGGACGCCTCCGGCGGGAGTATTTGGACAAAGAAGAAGCGCAGCAGGGGAGAGGCGAATGATACCCGGCGAACTCATTCCGGCCGAGGGCGAGATCGAGCTCAACGCGGGCGCCGAGACCGTGACGCTGATGGTGGCGAATACCGGCGACCGGCCGGTGCAGGTCGGCTCGCATTACCATTTCGCCGAGGCCAATGCCGGCCTGTCCTTCGACCGCGCGGCGGCGAAGGGCATGCGGCTCGACATCCCCGCCGGCACCGCGGTGCGCTTCGAGCCGGGGCAGCGCCGCGAGGTGCGGCTGGTGCCCTATGGCGGCGCCCGCCGGGTCTACGGCTTCAACGCCGCTGTCATGGGCGAGCTGTAGATTGGGCCGGGGCCGCGATGGCGCGGCCGACCCGACATGAAAGAGATTTGAGAGGAGACCGAGATGATGACCCCGATCGACCTCTGGCGCGCGTCCTTCGCGTTCTGGACCCGGGCCTACGAGGCCCAGATGGAAGCGACGATGCAGATGATGGCGGCGACCGGCCTGTGGCGCGTCACCGACGAGGAGACCAGGGGCAGCAGACCCGAGCTGCCGCCCAACGCCGTCTCGGTGCCGAAACCGAAAGTCGCGCCCCAGACGGCGGCGCCCAAGCCGGCCGCGGCCAGGCCGACCCGTCCCGCGACGCATTAGACAGGAGCCGCCATGCCCGCCCGCATTTCCCGCGCCGCCTATGCCGACATGTTCGGCCCGACCACCGGCGACAGGCTGCGCCTGGCCGATACCGACCTCGTCATCGAGGTTGAAAAAGACCTGACAACCTACGGCGAAGAAGTGAAATTCGGCGGCGGCAAGGTGATCCGCGACGGCATGGGCCAGTCGCAATATTCGCGGGCCGAGGGGGCCGTGGACACGGTCATCACCAACGCGCTGATCGTCGACCACAGCGGCATCTACAAGGCCGATGTCGGCCTCCGCGACGGCCGCATCGTCAAGATCGGCAAGGCGGGCAATCCCGACACCCAGCCCGGGGTCGACATCGTCATCGGCCCGGGCACCGAGGCGATCGCGGCCGAGGGCAAGATCCTCACCGCCGGCGGCTTCGACGCCCATATCCACTTCATCTGCCCGCAGCAGATCGAGGACGCGCTGCATTCGGGCCTGACGACGATGCTGGGCGGCGGCACCGGCCCGGCCCATGGCACGCTGGCCACCACCTGCACGCCCGGCCCGTGGCATATCGGCCGGATGCTGCAGGCCGCCGACGCCTTCCCGATGAACCTCGCCTTCGCCGGCAAGGGCAATGCCTCGCTGCCGGCCGCGCTGGAGGAGCAGATCAAGGCCGGCGCCGCCTGCCTCAAGCTGCACGAGGACTGGGGCACCACCCCGGCGGCGATCGACAATTGCCTGTCCGTCGCCGACGACTACGACGTCCAGGTGATGATCCACACCGACACCCTGAACGAATCCGGTTTCGTCGAGAACACGCTCAAGGCCTTCAAGGGCCGCACCATCCACGCCTTCCATACCGAGGGTGCAGGCGGTGGCCACGCGCCGGACATCATCAAGGTGGTGGCGGCGCCGAACGTCATCCCGTCCTCGACCAACCCGACCATGCCCTACACGGTGAACACGATCGAGGAGCATCTCGACATGCTCATGGTCTGCCACCACCTCGACGCCAATATCCCCGAGGACGTCGCCTTCGCCGAAAGCCGGATCCGGCGCGAGACCATCGCCGCCGAGGACATCCTGCACGACATGGGCGCCTTCTCGATCCTGTCCTCGGACAGCCAGGCGATGGGCCGGGTCGGCGAGGTCATCATCCGCACCTGGCAGACCGCCCACAAGATGAAGCAGCAGCGCGGGCGGCTGGCCGAGGAGACCGGCGACAACGACAATTTCCGCGTCCGGCGCTACATCGCCAAATACACCATCAACCCGGCCATTGCCCATGGCATCAGCCGCGAGATCGGCTCGGTCGAGGTCGGCAAGCGCGCCGACCTGGTGCTGTGGAACCCGGCCTTCTTCGGCGTCAAGCCCGAGATGGTGCTGATCGGCGGCACCATCGCGGCGGCGCAGATGGGCGACCCGAACGCCTCGATCCCGACGCCGCAGCCGGTCTATTCGCGGCCGATGTTCGGCGCCTTCGGCCGCTCGGTCGAGAATTCTGCCGTGGTGTTCTCCTCGGCGGCGGCGGTGGCCGAGGGGATCGGCGACAGGCTGGGACTGGCCAAGCAGGTGCTGGCGGTCGAGCACACCCGCGGTATCGGCAAGGCGGACATGGTGCACAACAGCGCCACGCCGGCGATCGAGGTCAACCCGGAGACCTACGAGGTGCGGGCCGACGGCGAGTTGCTGACCTGCGAGCCGGCGCAGGAGCTGCCGCTGGCGCAGCGGTATTTCCTGTTCTGAGCGGGCGGAGAGGCCACGGAGGGCGGTGCAAATCGGCCCCCCGGCTCGATGCGCCGCCCGATGCCGCATTGTCCGCAATGGGGCTGACGCGGGCGCGGATTCCGGTCTATGTTTTCCGGGACATATTGCCCAGCTGACCTGTCTTGAAGGAACTCGCCGATGACCGATCTTCCGCCTGCCCGCAGCATCCGCCGCGCCAGCGAGGCCTCCGCCGCCCCGCAGGGGCAAGTCACGCTGAGCTATGACGACCGCTTCCTGCGCCGCAAGCGGCTGGAAACGGATGCCGGCGACAGCCTGCTGGTCGATCTGGCGGAAACGGTCAGCCTGGATCAGGGCGACTGTTTCGTTCTCGAGGACGGGCGCGAGATCGCCGTCGCCGCTGCCGAGGAGCCGCTGGTCGCCGTCACCGGCGATCTGCCGCGGCTGGCCTGGCATGTCGGCAACCGTCACACCCCGTGCCAGGTCGAAGAGGACCGGCTGCTGATCCGCCGCGACCACGTGCTCGAGGACATGCTGAAGAAGCTGGGCGCCGGCATCGCGCTGGTCACCGAACCGTTCCGGCCCGAGGGCGGCGCCTACGGTCACGGCCGCACCATGGGCCATGACCATGGTCACGATCACGGCCATGAGCACGGCCACGATCATGGCCATGTCCATCACCATGTCTCGCATTACCATCCCGACGAGGATGACGAGGAGGACGGCGAGCCCGAGACCATTAGATGAGCCTGTTCAATCCCGACAACCGCAACCGCACGCCGCAGCACTGCAGGATATGGGCGGCCTACGAGGTCGCCTATACCTTCGTCGATTTCTCCGCCGCCGGCATGTTCGTGATCGGCTCGGCGCTGTTCTTCGATCAGGCCACGACCTACCTGGCGACCTGGCTGTTCCTGGTCGGCTCGATCTGCTTCGGCCTCAAGCCGACGCTCCGTCTGGTGCGCGAGATCCACTTGCTGCGGCTGGGCGATGTCGAGGACGTGGCGGAGGAACTGGATGTCTGACCCGGCCGCGCCCAGTGCCGGGGGGGCCAGTTCCGGGGGGGGCAGTGCCGGGGTGTCCAGTGCCGGGTTGCTGACCCTGACGCAATGGCTGTCGCCCGCTTTCCCGCTCGGCGGCTTCGCCTATTCGCACGGGATCGAATGGGCGGTGGCGGCCGGCGAGATCGCCGATGCCGCCGGGCTGCAACGCTGGCTCGAAGGCGTGCTGGCCGAGGGGGCGGGGCGCGGCGACGCGATCCTGCTGGCGCAGGCGTTGCGGCCGGGGGTGGATCACGCCGCGCTCGACGCGCTGGGCCGGGCGCTGGCGCCCTCGCGCGAGCGGCTGGCCGAGGTGCTGGAGCAGGGCGCGGCGCTGACCCGCACCACCAATGCGCTGCTGGGGCTGGAGCATGATCCGGCGGTGCTGCCGGTGGCGCTGGGCCGCGCGGCACAGGGGCTGGAGGTGGCACCGGAACAGGCGATCGCCCTCTATCTGCAATCCTTCGCCGGCAACCTGGTGCTGGCCGGGGTCCGTTTCGTGCCGCTCGGCCAGACCGAGGGCCAGGCGGTGCTGGCAGCGTTGCAACCCCTGATCCTGCGGCTCGCGGCGGAAGCGGCCGCGGCACCCTTGGAGGCGCTGGGCTCGGCGGCGCTGCGCTCGGACCTCGCGGCGATGAAACACGAAACCATGGATGTGAGGATATTCCGGACATGAGTTCCCCCCACGCTTCCCCCCACGGGCCCCTGCGGGTGGGCATCGGCGGCCCGGTGGGCGCCGGCAAGACGACCCTGACCGAGCAGCTCTGCAAGGCGCTGCGCGACGACTATTCCATCGCCGTCATCACCAACGACATCTATACCAGCGAGGATGCCGAATACCTGATGCGGGCCCAGGCGCTGCCGCTGGAGCGGATCCGGGGCGTCGAGACCGGCGGCTGCCCGCATACCGCGATCCGCGAGGACGCCTCGATCAACCTCGCCGCCGTCGCCGACCTGCGCGAGAAGCTGCCCGATCTGGACATCGTGCTGATCGAATCCGGCGGCGACAACCTCGCCGCCACCTTCAGCCCCGAGCTGGCCGACCTGACGCTCTACGTCATCGACACCGCCGCCGGGCAGGACATCCCGCGCAAGCGCGGGCCGGGGGTGACGCGCTCGGACCTGCTGATCGTCAACAAGACCGACTTGGCGCCGCATGTCGGCGTCGACCGGGAACTGCTGGAAAGCGACACCAGGGCGGCGCGGGGCAAGCGGGCCTACGTGATGGCCAGCCTGCGCCAGGGCGAGGGCGTGGCCGAGGTGGTGGCGTTCATCAAGCGCGAAGGCGGGCTATAGGGGGCAAACACCGCCCTATTGTTTCGCCCGGCGGCACGCCGGGTGGCGCCCGACCCTCCCCCCGGGAGGGCGCATCGCGGCCCCTCAAGCGGAACAGGCGCCGGGCATCTGGCACCCTGCCGCTTATGTCTGAAGCCGGCGAGCGCCCTCCCAGGGTCGGGCGCCGCCCTTCTTGCTTTGAACCAGCCGGAGTGGCGCCTTACGCCAGCTCGCCCTCCGCCGTGAGCCGGGTCTTGCCGCCCAGATAGGGGTGCAGCGCCTCGGGCAGCTCGACCGAGCCGTCCGCCTGCTGGCCGTTCTCGAGCACGGCGATCAGGCAGCGCCCGACCGCCAGGCCCGAGCCGTTCAGGGTGTGGACATAGCCCGGCTTGCCGCCGTCCGCCGGTTTGTAGCGGGCGTTCATCCGCCGGGCCTGGAAATCGCCGCAGACCGAGACCGAGCTGATCTCGCGATAGGTGTCCTGGCCCGGCAGCCAGACCTCGAGGTCATGGGTCTTGCGCGCGCCGAAGCCCATGTCGCCGGTGCAGAGCACGATGACCCTGTAGGGCAGGCCGAGCTTCTGCAGGATCGCCTCGGCGCAGCCGGTCATCCGCTCGTGCTCTTCCAGCGACTTGTCGGGATGGGTGATCGAGACCATCTCGACCTTCTCGAACTGGTGCTGGCGCAGCATGCCCGAGGTGTCCTTGCCGGCCGAGCCGGCCTCGGAACGGAAGCACTGGCTCAGCGCCGTCATCCGGATCGGCAGCTGGGCCTCGTCGACGATCTCGCCCGAGACGGTGTTGGTCAGGGTCACTTCCGAGGTCGGGATCAGCCACCAGCCATTGGTGGTCTTGTAGCTGTCCTCGCCGAATTTCGGCAGTTGCCCGGTGCCGTACATCGCCTCTTCCTTGACCAGGACCGGGGTCCAGGTCTCGGTCAGGCCGTGTTCGCTGACATGGGTGTCGAGCATGAACTGCCCCAGCGCCCGGTGGATGCGCAGCACCGCGCCGCGCAGCACCACGAAGCGCGAGCCGGACAGCTTGGCCGCGGTCTCGAAATCCATCCCCGGCCGGACCCCGGAAAGCTCGAAATGCTCCTTCGGGTCGAAGTCGAAATTGCGCGGCGCGCCCCAGCGCCGGATCTCGACATTCTCGTCCTCGTCGGCGCCGTCCGGCACGTCGTCCAGCGGCAGGTTGGGGATCGCCATCAGCAGGTCGTTCAGCTTCTGGTCCAGCTCCTTGGCGGTCTCGGTCAGTTCCTGCACCGCCGCCTTCTTCTCGGCCACCAGCGCGCGCAGCCGCTCGAATTCGGCCTCGTCGCCGCGCGCCTTGGCGGCGCCGACCTCCTTCGAGGCGCGGTTTTGCTCGGCCCGGGCCTCCTCGGCCCTGGCGATCTGGGTCCGGCGCTCCTCGTCGATGGTGAGGATCTGCGACGACATGCCCGAGACCCCGAGGCGGCCGAGGGCGGCGTCGAACTGGGTCGGGTTGTCGCGGATCGCGCGGATGTCGTGCATGGTCTCTCACCTTGGTTGAACGCGTTATGCCGCCCCGATATGCCCGATTGCGGCGCAAGGGGGAAGCGCGCGCAGCCCTTAGCAGATCGGCGCGGCCGGGGGAATATTCCGCAACGGGCGGGGCGGTCAGGCGGCGTGATGCTGTGGCGCGAAGTCCTGACGCTCGGCCAGCAGGATCAGCTCGGCCTCGCGCCGGCTCAAGAGCGGCAGGCAGGGCTGGCGGGCGGCGCGCGGAAAGCCCTCGGCCGCGTCGGGAAACAGGTCGAGCGCCTCGCGGATCTCCTCGGCCGGCAGACGGCCCAGCGTGATATCGCCCAGCAGCAGGCTTTCGGCTTCCAGCCCCTCGGCCACGAGGATGGTATGGGCGGGGCAGAGGACATGGTAATAGGCGACCTCGTCCAGCTCGGTCGCCCGGCGGATGGTGCCGCCATTGACCAGCGCCCGCGCCGGCGCCAGCGCCTCCTCGACCCCCATGTAGAGCTCGAGCTGCGGCCCGGCGATCACCAGCCGGTGCTGCGGCGACAGCCGCACCGGGCGCAGCGGGCAGCCATGGCCGTAGGCATGGGCCGCGATCTCGACCGGTGCCAGCGCCTCGCGCGTGCCGGGGCCGAGCGTCAGTGTCGTCGAGAAGACCTTGAGCGCCGGCACCTCGCGCCCGTCGCGATCGAGCAGCGTATCGCCCGCGCACAGGCTCTCGACCCGGCGGTAGCCGCGCGGGGTCAGCAGCCTTGTGCCGCGGACGAAGCAGAGCGGCCCGCTGGTGCGGAAATCGTAGCCGACGGGCTGGACGTCGCTGACCAGCGCAACGCTGCCGAGCTGGTTCGGCGGCCCGTCCGGGTAGAGGAAATAGTGCTGGCCCGAGGAGGTGTCGCTGGCGACGATGACATCCTTGCTCTGGCCCAGCGGCACGACCACGCCGAAGGCATCGATGCCGGGCTGCACCGTGCCCGAGCCCATCATCTCGACCTCGTGGCCGTTGAGCTGGAAGGTCTCGCCCACGGTCAGCCGGTCATTGTCGTCGCTGAAACTGCCCGACTGGGGCTGGCCGAAATCGTTCAGCCACAGGGTCGTGTTCTGCGAGAACAGCTCGGTCGAGAGCAACGAGCCATCATAGGCGGCATAGTCGAGCGTGTAGTCCGTCACGGCGGGGTCCTGGCAGTCGTCGGCAGTTGGGTGCCCCGCAGCGGCCTTTGCCGCAACGGAGCAGATCACATATTCGGGAGTATTCGCCGGATGCGGCGGGAATTGGGCAAGAATTGTCAACGGTCGAGGAAGAGTGGTGGCATTGTCCGGCAATCCGCGCCGTGATCCGCGGGGCAGGGCAGGTGCGCAAAGCCATGGACAGCCCGCGCGGTTGGCGGCATCCTGCCGCCATGCCACATGACCATCATCACGATCACGACCATGCCCTGTTGCCGCCCGACCCGGCGCTGCGGGTGCGGGCGCTGGAAACCATCCTGACCCGGAAGGGCCTCGTCGATCCCGCCGCGATCGACGAGATCCTCGACACCTACGAGAACAAGGTCGGGCCGCAGAACGGCGCCCGGGTCGTCGCCCGGGCCTGGCGCGATCCGGCCTTCCTGCAGGCGCTGCGCGACGATACCACCGCGGTGCTGGCCGATATGGGACTGATCGGCCGCCAGGGCGAGCATGTCGTGGTGGTCGAGAACGCGCCCGAGGTCCACAACGTCGTCGTCTGCACCCTGTGCAGCTGCTACCCGTGGCCGCTGCTCGGCATCCCGCCGACCTGGTACAAGTCCGACGCCTACCGCGCCCGCGTCGTGCGCGAACCGCGCGCCGTGCTGGCCGATTTCGGCCTCACCCTGCCCGAGGAGCAGAAGGTGCGGGTCTGGGATTCGACCGCCGAGATCCGCTATCTCGTGCTGCCGATGCGTCCCGAGGGCAGCGAGGGGCTGTCGGAGGACGAGCTGATGCAGTGGGTGACGCGGGATTCGATGATCGGCACCGGCCTGCCGCAGCGGCCCGGGGGCGGGGCATGACCCGGGTCCACGACATGGGCGGGCGCTACGGCGACGGGCCGGTGACGCCGATCCCGGACGAGCCGCTGTTCCTCGAGCCCTGGCACCGCAAGGCGATGGCGCTGACGCTGGCCGCCGGCGCGCTGGGCGAATGGAGCATCGACGCCGCGCGCTTCACCCGCGAGGCGCTGGCGCCGAAGGATTACGCCAGCTTCAGCTATTACGAGAAATGGATCGCGGCGCTGGCCGACCTGCTGGCGGCGCGCGGGCTGGTGACGCGCGAGGAGCTGGCGGGCGGCGCGATCGCCGAGGCGCCGCTGCAGGACAAGGCGCTGAAGGGCGGCGATGTCGCCGGCGCCCTGTCGCGCGGCAGCCCCAGCCTGCGCCTCGGCCCTGATCCACGTTTCCGGCCGGGCGACCGGGTCCGCGCCCGGCTGCCGGCCCATAACACGCTGGTCGAGGGCGGCCACACGAGGCTGCCGGCCTATGCCGCCGGCCATGTCGGCGTGGTGGTGCAAAGCCACGGCGCCCATGTCTTCCCCGACAGCAACGCCCATTTCCTCGGCGAGGCGCCGCAGCCGCTCTACGGCGTCGCCTTCGACGCGACGGATCTGTGGGGCTGGTCGGAACGGGCCGGCGACGAGGTCATGATCGACCTGTGGGAGAGCTACCTGGAGCCCGTGGCATGAGCGAGACGCCGCATCCCGTCACCCGCTTCGACGAACCCTGGCACGCCCAGGTTTTCAGCCTGACCGTGGCGCTGAACGAGGCCGGTCATTTCTCCTGGTCCGACTGGACCGAGGCCTTCGGCGCCACGCTGGCCCGCCACGGCCTGTCGCGCGATCTCGACGGCGGCGCGGATTACTTCGCCGCCTGGCTCGAAACGCTCGAGGCGCTGCTCGCCGCCCGCGGTCTCGCCGCGCCCGACCAGGTCGAGGCGACCCGCGCCGCCTGGGAAGACGCCTATCTCAGCACCCCGCACGGCAAGCCGGTGAAGCTGAAAGCCGGCTGATCCGATTGCGCGGCTGCGCCGCAAGCCTTCTGGCGCTGCCTGCAGGCGGGGGCGCGGCCCCCGTCGCCTGCGGCGACTCCCCCGGAGTATTTTCGCAAAGGTGAAAGGCAGAAGGGGCTTCTTGTCTTCTTCTTTGCCCAAATACTCCACGGGGGTCCGGGGGTGTGAAACCCCCGGCCTCGGCCCCGATCCCGGCCTCAGCCTCAGCCGGCGCCGAGCGCCAGGGCGATGTGGTAGGTGAGGAAGGAAGCGGCGTAGGCCAGCGCCAGCATGTAGCCGAAGGTCAGCCACATCCAGCGCGCGCCGCCGGCCTCGCGCCGGATCACGGCCAGTGTCGAGGCGCATTGCGGCGCGAAGATGTACCAGACCAGGAAGGACAGCGCCGTCGCCAGGCTCCAGTGCTGGGCCAGGGCGTGGCCGATCGCCTGGGCGGTGTCGCCGCCGCCCTGGATGGCGTAGACCGTGCCGAGCGCGGCCACCGCAACCTCGCGCGCGGCCATGCCCGGGACCAGCGCGACGGCGATCTGCCAGTTGAAGCCGATCGGCGCCAGCAGCGGCTCGATCAGGTGGCCGATCATCGCCGCGAAGCTGTAGAAGATCGCCGGCCCCTCGGCCCCTGCCGGGGCGCCGGGGAAGGTGGCCAGCACCCAGATCACCACCATCATCGAGAAGATCGTCGTGCCGGCGCGGCGCAGGAACATCCGCGCCCGGGTCAGCAGGCCGATGGCGACGCCCTTGAGCCGGGGCAGCTTGTAATCGGGCAGCTCCATCATGAAGGGCGGGGCGGGATCGCGGCGCCAGAACAGCAGCTTGGCGACGAAGGAGACGGCCAGCGCGCTGACGATGCCGGCGGCGTAGAGGCCGAACATCACCAGCCCCTGCAGGCTGAACAGCCCGGCGACCGTGCGGGCCGGGATGAAGGCCGAGATGATCAGGGTATAGACCGGGATCCGGGCCGAGCAGGTCATCAGCGGCGCCACCAGGATCGTCGTCAGCCGGTCGCGGCGGCTGTCGATGACCCGCGCCGCCATGATCCCGGGAATGGCGCAGGCGAAGCTGGACAGGAGCGGGATGAAGGCGCGGCCGTGCAGTCCGGCGCCGCCCATGATCCGGTCCATCAGGAAGGCGGCCCGGGCCATGTAGCCGAGGTCTTCGAGCAGCAGGATGAACAGGAACAGGATCAGGATCTGCGGCAGGAAGACCAGGACGGAGCCGACCCCGGCGATGAGGCCGTTCTCGATGAAGCTCTGGAACAGGCCGGGTGGCAGCAGCTGGTGGGTGGCGGCGCCGAGCCCGTCGAAGCCGGCCGAGATCAGGTCCATCAGCGGCTGGGCCCAGGTGAAGACCGCCTGGAACATGACGAAGAGCAGCACCAGCAGGATCGCCAGCCCGGCGACCGGGTGCAGCAGCACCGCGTCGATCCGCGCGGTCGTGCCATGGGGAATGGCGGGCGTGCGCACCGTGCGGGCGATGATCCGGTCGACCTCGCGCTGGGCGGTCCGCAGCTCGAGAACGCCGGGTTCGCGCCAGGCATTCTCGGCCGGGGCGGGCAGGCCGGCGGCGGCGATCTCGTCGAGCCGCGACCAGAGTTCCGCCATCCCGACCTTGCGCACCGCCGTCGCCGTGACCACCGGCAGGCCGAGTTCGCGCGACAGCTCCGCGGTGTCGATCTCGATGCCGCGGTGGCGGGCGATGTCGATCATGTTGAGGATCACCAGCACCGGCCGGCCGGTCTGGCGCAGCTCGCGCGCCAGCCGCAGGCCCATGCGCAGGTTGGTGGCGTCGACGACGGCGAGCAGCAGGTCGGGCGCCGTTTCGCCCGGGCGGTGGCCGAGGACGATGTCGCGCGTGACTTGCTCGTCCGGGCTGCGGGCGCGCAGCGAATAGGTGCCGGGCAGGTCGGTGACGTCGAAGCTGTGGCCGCCGGGGGTGCGGGCGGTGCCGGTCTTCCGTTCCACCGTGACGCCGGCGTAGTTGCCGACCTTCTGGCGGCTGCCGGTCAGGGCGTTGAACAGGGCGGTCTTGCCGCAATTGGGCGCGCCGACAAGGGCCAGGCGCGGCACCGGCAGCGGAGCGAAATCAGCCATGGATGCCTCAGCGGGTCAGGATCGCCATCGCCTCGCGCCGTCGTAGCGCAACCGTGGCGCCGTTGACGCGGATCGCGATCGGGTCGCGGCCGAACAACCCCTCGTGCAGCACCGAGACGGTGGCGCCCTCGACGAAGCCGAGCTCGATCAGGCGGCGTTCGATCTCGATCGCGGGCAGGCCGGGATGGCCCTCGGAAACCTCGATGCGGTGGATCGAGCCGGCATAGCCGCGCGCGGCAAGGCCGAGCGGGAAAGGCTGATCGGGTTGCACTGCAATGGTCATGGCGCATCGACTCCGTTGGCGCCGTCCCGGGGGCGGCTTTCTTGTTGATATACGGGCGGCGGACGGCTTTGCAATAAGAAACCGAGTTAATTAGTCAAGTTTGGGTGAGCCCTTTCGTCCCTGTCGGGGCGCATGACGGCGGCCCGCGGGGCGCTGCGGAGGGGGTGCCGGGAAGCAACAGAGTGTTTCCCAAATGCCATGGTCGGCAAATTTGCTTGCGCGAATTCGCCGAACAAGCAAGTGTTACACGCAGCTGTGGGTTGAGCCTCGGGGCGCGGCGCGCGGCGGAATGCGCTGGTGGTCGGTGAGTGTGTCCAGGTAGTCGGTAGCGCGAGCGGGCGGGGGGGCTTGACGGCCCGCCGGCCCGAAGGATCGAGCAGGGCGGGGTCAACCGGGCGGAACAAGGCCGGGGATGTCGCGCAAGAAGAACAACAAGACGTCGTCGCAACAGGGCGGCACCGAGGACCGTGGCGGATTTGGGGAAGAGGCAAGGGAAGTACAAGAGGCCGCCCTCTGCGGTGCGGTCCTATCTGGCTGTACTCTTGCCGGTCGCGGTGCTGCTGCTGGCAGGCGCCGTCCATCTCGAAAGCGCCCGGACCCAGGCCTATCGGGCCGAGCTGCGCACCGGGCTGACCGATCAGCTCGACGCCCAGCGGGCGCAGCTGGAAAGCCGGCTGATGGGGCTGTCGCTGATGATGCGCGGGCTCGAGGCGGCGATCGACGCGGCGCCCGACATGTCGCAGGAACGCTACAAGGCGCTGGCCAGCGTGATGATCCGCAATCATCCCGAAATCATCAACATCGCCGCGGCGCCCGACCTGGTGGTCAAGTATGTCTACCCGCTGGCGCCCAACAAGTCGCTTCTGGGCCTGTCCTACGACCAGCTGTCCGGCCAGCGCGCGGCGATCGAGCTGGCGCGCAAGAGCGGCCGCACGGTGGTCGACGGGCCCCTGCCGCTGCTCCAGGCCCGCCAGATGGGCTTCATCCTGCGCGCGCCGGTCTTTCTCTCGGGCGCCGACGCGGTTGCCGGCAACGGAACCGGGGCAGGCGCCGCCAAGGGCGACCGGTTCTGGGGCATCATCTCGCTGGTGATGAACGCGCGCGACTTCTATCTCAGTGCCGGGCTGTTCAACCACGACGCGCAATTCGACATCGCGCTGCGCCGCAAGGCGGGGCCGGGGCGCGTCGGCGAGGTGTTCTTCGGCGACCCGGCGGTGTTCGACCAGCAGCCGGTGATCGACGAGATCCTCCTGCCCGAGGGCCGCTGGGAGCTGGCGGCGGTTCCTGCGGGCGGCTGGCCGGTCCATGCTCCCGATTACCTGCGCAGCCGGTTGGTGATGGCGCTGCTGGCGCTGGTGATCCTCGGCCTGTCGGCGTTCAGCCTGCACCAGTTCCGCAGCCAGCGCCGCGCCAAGCAGCGGCTGCTGGGGGCGATCAATGCCATCAATGACGGTTTCGCGCTTTACGACGCGCAGGACCGATTGATCCTGTGCAATCAGAAATACCGCGACCTCTACAAGAAATCGGCGGATACCATGGTGCCGGGCAACACCTTCGAGCATATCCTGCGCGTCGGTGTCGCCCGCGGCCAGTATCCCGAGGCCGAGGGGCACGAGGAGGCGTGGATCGCCCAGCGGCTGGAGTGGCATCGCCGCGCCGATGCCGAGCTCGAGCAGCAGCTTGCCGGCGGCCGCTGGCTCAAGATTGCCGAGCGCCATACCGAGGACGGCGGCACCGTCGGCTTCCGCGTCGATATCACCGAGCTCAAGCGGGCCAAGGACGCGGCCGAACATGCCAACAAGGTCAAGGCCGAGTTCCTGTCGGTGCTCAGTCACGAATTGCGCACGCCGCTGACCGTCATCCTGGGCTTCGCCCGCTTCCTCTCCGACGACAAGATCTCGCCGGCGCTGCGGGCGCTGCGCGGCAATCTCGAGGCCGGGGCCGATGTCGATGCCGCGGTCCGGGCGCGGATCGACGACTACATTGCCGAAGTCACCAAGCGCGCCGGGCGGATCGAGCAGTCGGGCAACCACCTGCTGCAGCTGATCAACGACCTGCTGGACTTCTCGAAGATCGAGGCCGGCCGGATGGAGATGGAAGCAGAGGTGCTTCCGCTGGCCCTGCTGACCGACGACGTGATCGAGCAGTTGCGCGGCGCCGCCGAGGCCAAGGGCGTGGCGCTGATCTCGGATGTCGGCGACGTGGCCGCCTATGCCGACCCGATCCGTACCCGCCAGGTCCTGTTCAACCTGATCGGCAACGCGGTCAAGTTCACCGACGAGGGTCATATCCGCGTCACTGCGCGGCGCGAGGGCGACTTGGTGGCGGTCTCGGTCGCGGATACCGGCTGCGGCATTCCCGAAGACAAGATCGAGCATGTCTTCCTCGAGTTTCAGCAGGCCGATTCCTCCTCGACCCGGCGGGCCGGCGGCACCGGGCTTGGCCTGGCCATCGCCCGCCGCATCGTCGAGATGCATGGCGGCCGGATCACCGCGGTCAGCCGCCCGGGCGAGGGCAGCACCTTCACCTTCACCCTGCCGGCGGGCGACATGCGCTCGGCTTCTTTCTGTGCAGCATAGGGACCGGGTCGTGCGCTGGCGCAGCTTCGAGCAGACGGGCCCGGGCACGGGCCGGAGCGGACAGCGGGCGGGGGCCGGGCGCTGGGCCGGCCTGCGCCTGCCCGAACTGACCTGGCCCTGGCTGCTGCTGGCCGGCTCTTTCGTCCTCTTCGGCTGGCTCGAGGTGGCGATCCGTCCGGTCACCAGCCAGGCGATGCCGATCGCCGCCTGGGGTGTGGCACTGGGCGGTGGTCCGGCGGCCGCGGCACTGCTGATGCGCGGTCCGCGGCTGTGGCCGTCGATCATGGTCGGCGTCATGGCCGGGCAGGCACTGCTGCACGGTTACGGCGCCGGCGGTCCGCCGTCGCCGCTGATGCTGCCGGGCGACCTGGTGATCGCCGCCGGGGCGGTGCTTCAGGCGATGGCGGCGGCCAGCGTGTTGCGCCGCCGTTTCGGCCTGCCGCTGGAATTCTGCAACCTGCGCAGCTTCGTGGTCGCGCTTCTGCTCGCCGGGCCGTTGGCCGGGCTGATCGGCGTCTCCGCGACGTTGCTCAGCGCCCTGTTGCAGGGCATCGCGCTGTCGCCGCTGCTTGTCGCCGAGGCCGCGGTCCGCTGGGTCGTTGGCGCGGTCGGCGTCTTCGTGCTGATGCCGCTGACGCTGCTCAATCCCTGGACCCGGCCGGGGCTGGTGATCTGGCTGGGCAGCGCCCTGCCGCGCTTCCGGCTGCGCGCCTTCGGCTACCTGATGCTGTCGCTGCTGGCGGCGGTCTCGCTGTGGATGCTGGCGGCCGTGGTGATCTGGACCGGGGCGAAGCAGCAATTCGACAGCCTGACCGAGGACAGCCTGCGTGCGATCGAGCGCCGGGTAACGCAATCCGAGTTCAGCCTCGACGCCGCGACGGCGCTGTTCTCCGCCTCGGACCGGGTCACCAGCGTCGACTGGCGCCGCTTCGTCGCCGGGTTGTCGGCCGGATCGCACCTGCCCGGCGCCAGCGGCATCGGCTATGTCGAGGTCGTGCCGCGCGGCCGGCTGGACGACTACCTGAAAGCGGTGCGGCTGGAGGACGGTCTCGACCTGACGCCGCATCCCGACCCGTCCGCGGCGACCGGAGCGGCAGCCAAGCGGCCCCTGTTCCTCACCCGCTTCATCGCGCCGCTGGCGAAGAACCCCGGGGCGCTGGGACGTGACCTTGCGGCCGATACCGGCCAGCGGCTTGCGGCGATCCAGGCGCGCGACAGCGGCAAGCCGGTGCTGTCGCGGCCGGAGACAGGCCCCGACGGCGCCGACGGTCCGCGCTTCCTGCTGCTGCGCGCCGTCTATTCCACCGGCACCGTGCCCGGCAGCCTCGAGGCCCGCCGCGCCACCTTCCGCGGCTGGGTCTACGCCCCCTTCAGCGGCAGCGGCCTGCTGTCGGGCCTGACCGTGAGCCAGGGGCGCGACCTGCGCATCCAGGTCCGCGACGTCTCGGCCGGCAGCGACATCTACGCCAGCCCCGCCCCCCGGGAGGCGGGGTTTGCCCCCTCTTTCCGCAAGGTCACCGTGCTGCCGGTCTATGGCCGCAGCTGGTCGATCGCCTGGACCAGCACGCCGGCCTTCGAAAGCGGTCTGCATACCCGCGGCCCGGCGCTGCTGCTGGTCGGCGGGCTGGCCTTCACCATGCTGCTGGTGATCTTCCTTTTGTCGACGGCGCGGCGCGAGGCGCTGGTCCGGGCGACGGTGACGCGCAAGACGCGCGAGATCGCCGCCCAGGAGGAACAGACCCGCTCGATCATCGAGACCGCGGTGGTGATGATCGCGCTGCTCGACGGCGACGGGGTGATCCTGACCGCCAACGACGCGATCGGCCGGCTGTTCGGCTATGCCCGCGAAGAACTCGAGGGCATGGCCTTCACCGACCTGCTGTCGGGCGAGACGACGGATTACTTCAACCGCTCCGACAATCCGCATGACACCACCGGCTTCCGCGGCATCGTCAAGACGGTGTCGCGCAACGGCGCGGCGCTGGCGCTGGACATCCAGATCCGCGCCTGGCTGACCGGGGCGGGCAAGCGGCGCTACACCGTGGTGATGGGCAACGTCGCCGAGCGGCTGCGGATCGAGGCCCAGCTGCGCGACACCCAGTACCGGCTCGACGTCGCGCTCAAGGGCGCCAATATCGGCGTCTTCGACGTCGATCTGGAAACCGGCGAATCGATCGTCTCGGATACCTGGAAGATGCTGCTGGGCTTCCCGCCGCAGGCGATGATCGACGCCCAGGCGGAATGGCGCGCCCGGGTCCATCCCGAGGACCTGCCGGTGGTCGAGAAGAGCGACGGCGACTGCATCGACGGCGTCACCGAGCGGTCGGACACGATCTACAGGCTGCGGGCGCTGGACGGAGGGTGGCGCTGGATGCGCTCGGACGCGGTGGTGGCCGAGCGCGACACCTCGGGCCGGGCGCTGCGGCTGATCGGCGTCCAGATGGACATCACCGAACAGAAGAAGGCCGACCAGGCCAAGAGCGAATTCGTCTCGACCGTCAGCCACGAGCTGCGCACGCCGCTGACCTCGATCAACGGCTCGCTCAGCCTGGTGCTGAACACGATGGCCGCGAATATTCCCGACCGGGCGTTGCGGTTGCTCAACATCGCGCAGAAGAACTGCGACCGGCTGATCCCGCTGGTCAACGACATCCTCGACCTCGAGAAATTCGCCTCCGGTCGGGTCCAGTTCAGCTTCAGCCAGGAGAATATCTCGCAGCTGGTGCGCCGCGCCCTCGTCGACAACAAGCCCTATGCCGACCAGTTCGGCGTCCGCCTGCGCCTGGTGCATAACGAACCCAAGGCGACGGCCACGATCGACGTCAACCGCTTCCAGCAGGTGATGGCCAACCTGCTGTCCAACGCCTCGAAATTCTCGGAACGGGGCGGCACGGTCGAGATCGCGATCGAGCGCGAGGGCGGCATGCTGAAGATCTCGGTCACCGATACCGGCAAGGGCATCCCGCCCGAATTCCGCAGCCGCATCTTCCAGCCCTTCTCGCAGGCCGACAGCTCGGCGACGCGCGAAAAGGGCGGCACCGGGCTCGGGCTGAACATCACCAAGCAGATCATCGAGCGGATGGGTGGGCAGATCGATTTCGTCTCCGAGCCGGGGGTGAGGACCACCTTCTGGTTCACCCTGCCGCTCGAGGGGGCCGCGGCCGCCCCGGCCGCCCGGGAAAGGGCGGCGCGCGACGGGGCAGAGGCGGTCCCGGGCGCGGCAAGGCCCCTGCCGCGCATCCTGCATGTCGAGAACGACACCGATTTCGCCGAGATCATCGCCGCCTCCTTCGGTCGCCAGGCGGCGCTGGTCCATGCCGAGCGCCAGACCGATATCGCCGAGGTGATCGGCAACGGCCGCTACGACCTGGTGATCCTCGACTCCGCCCAGCCCGATGGCGCCGACGCCCGGCTGATCGACCTGGTCCGCCAGGCCCAGCCGGGGACGCCGCTGATCGCGCTCACCGCCAGCGACAAGACCGTGGTCGATCCGCGTATCGATCGCGTGATCATCAAGTCGCGCACCCGATTCGACGAGATCGTCGCCGTCTGCCTCGACACGATCAGCAGCCGCAAGGCGACCGCGACCGCCAGCCGGGCCTGAAGAATGACATCATTTTTCAACGCATTCGTTACAAATTCCGCCAGTGCCCCAATTTCTGCCGCAACCGGACCCATTCTTGCCATGCCGGGCTGACAGTGTCGCCGCAGTTAGGGATGGTCCCGCGGGCAGGGATGGGAGCGCTGCCCAAGGGAATGTGTTGAAAAGTGAGCCTTCGGGCGAAAGGAACGCGTCATGGTTGGATTGAGGGAGAGCATTCTTGCCGGGCTTTTCGGTCCCGATTTTGCCGGAACCGCCGACTGGATTGCCATCCTGGCCCTTGCTGCGGCCCTGCTGATCGTGCTGGTGCGCAGCTTCACCCTGGTCCGGGTTCAGACCCGCCAGCTCGATCTGCAGGAAGGTGAGCTCGAACTGCAGCGCCGGGCCCTGGCCGCCCACGCGATGGTGAACATCTCGGATGCCGAGGGGCGGATCACCTATGTCAACGAAAACCTGATGGCGACGACGGGATTCTCGTCGCAGGACCTGCTCGGCACGCGAGCCCGCGACCTGCTGCTGGTCAAGGAGGCCCTGCGGCCGGGCGAGGTTTTCGCCGCGGTGGCGGCGGGCAAGATCTGGAGCGGCGAAAGCCAGCTGTGGCGCAAGGATGGCGGGATGCTCTGGACCCGCACCACGATCGTTCCCCAGCTGTCGCCCGAGGGCAAGCTGGTCAAGGCGATCTCGCTGCGCACCGACATCACCGAAACCAAGTTGCGGCGCGAGGAGGGCCCGATCCGGGCCATGTTCGACCAGTTGCAGGACGAGGTCTATGTCTTCGCCACCCAGGATTTCAAGCTGCATTACCTCAACAAGCGGGCGCGCGAATTCCATGGCTGGACCGAGGACGACTATCGCGGGCGCACGATCGCCGACACCACCGACAGCTTCGATCCCGACGGCTTCCGCGCCCGCGTCCAGCCGGTGCTGGACGGCGAGACCGAGGCGATGATCTACGAATCCCATCTCAACGGCCGGCCGGTCGAGATCAACATCCAGCTCGAACATGGCTGGGACGGCCCCCCGCGCTTCGTCGCGGTGGTCCGCGACATCACCCAGCGCAAGCAGGTCGAGATGGCACGCTCGGCCTTCGTCGCCACCGTCAGCC
The DNA here is from genome assembly GCF_042643245.1 of Acidimangrovimonas pyrenivorans. Classification (NCBI taxonomy): domain Bacteria; kingdom Pseudomonadati; phylum Pseudomonadota; class Alphaproteobacteria; order Rhodobacterales; family Paracoccaceae; genus Acidimangrovimonas; species Acidimangrovimonas pyrenivorans. The sequence continues at coordinate 1,175,330 of NZ_JBHRSK010000004.1, read as the reverse complement.
ACGAGCTGCGCGCGCCGCTGACCTCGGTCAAGGGCGCGCTCAAGCTGATCTCCTCGGGCGCCACCGGCGCGATTCCGGACAAGCCGAAGGCGATGCTGGGGCTGGCGCTGCGTAATGTCGACCGGCTGATCGAGCTGATCAACGACCTGCTGGATCTCGAGAAGCTCGACGCCGAGCACGGCGAAGTGAGCCGCGAGCCGCTCGACATGGTCGAGCTGGTAGATGAAGCGATCGCGGCAAACGACTGTTACGGAAAGGAATTCGGAATTCGCCTCAAGGCGCGTCCGATGCCCGCGCGCCTGCCGATGAGCGGAGACAAGAGCCGCCTCTTGCAGGTGATGACGAACCTGATGTCGAACGCGATCAAGTTCTCGCGCGAGGGCGGGGAGGTCGAGGTCGGGCTCGAGGATCGCGGCGATGCGGCGCTGATCTCGGTCATCGATCACGGCATCGGCATTCCGTACGAGACCCAGCCACGGCTGTTCGAGCGTTTCGTCCAGGCCGATACCGAGCACCATCGCAAGCATCCGGGCACCGGCCTGGGGCTCAGCATCGTCAAGACGATCGTCGAGAAACACGGCGGTCGCATCCACTTTGTCAGCGAGCCGAATGTCGGCACGACCTTCTATGTCGAATTGCCGAAACAGGAGCGGATTGAGAAAGCGGCGTAGCCAAGAGCGCGATTTTGTGCGATTGGCAACGGGGGAGATGAGGGAGGCGGCGCTGCGGCGTCGCCTGTTTTTGAAAGGATTCCGCAGCCATGGCCGAATTGCCGAAAGTCATGCATGTCGAGGACGACATGGATATCCGCGAGATCGCTCTGATTGCTCTGGAGACGGTTGGCGGGCTGGATGTCGTGCAATGCGAGTCAGGCGCGCAGGCGCTGGAAATGGCGCCGGTCGAGAAACCCGACCTGTTCCTGCTCGACGTGATGATGCCGGGCATGAGCGGCGACGAGACCCTGCTGGCGCTGCGCCAGATGCCCGAATTCGCCGACACCCCGGCGATCTTCATGACCGCCAAGGCGCAGCAATCCGAGGTCGACCGCCTGCTCGAGATGGGCGCGCTGGACGTGATCACCAAGCCCTTCGACCCGATGACCCTGGCCGAGGAAATCCTCGCCATCTGGCGCCGCGGCGCCGGCGCCTGAGCGGCCCGGACGCGCCTTCCGCCTGCCGGGCCGGAAGACGGACCTGCCCGATCCGCGCCATGCATGTTCCCAGCAAATCCTTTCCCTCGCCACGAAAATGCCCATTTCCACCAATACTCCTTAGAGTTGTTGGTCCCCTGGAATGAACCCGCGGGACCGGTGGAAGCCGCCCGTGGCGGGCTCGGCGAAGGAATGATGGGTGGCACATGCGTATTCTTGCTGTCGATGACGACGAACTGATCCTGGAGATTCTGGTCGAGGCGATGGCCGCGAGCGGGCACAGCGATGTCACCACCGCGACCTCGGCCGAGGAGGCCTGTCGCATCATCGCGGCCGCCGAATCGCCTTTCGACTGTTTCCTGCTCGATATCCAGATGCCCGAGATCACCGGCATCGACCTGTGCCGGGCGATCCGGAAGATGCCCGGATACAGCAGCACGCCGATCATCATGGTGACGGCGATGTCGGAACGACAATACATCAACGCGGCCTTCGCGGCCGGGGCCTCGGACTACGTCACCAAGCCGTTCGACGCGCTCGAACTGGGCGCCCGGGTCAACATGGCCGAGCGCCTGGTGCAGGAGCAGAGCCGCGCCAACGAGAGCAGCTTCGCCGCCCGCACCCTGCGCCAGGAGCTGGAAGAGCAGCGCCGCGTGGTGTTCTCGGAGCCGATGACCATCGAGGGCGTCGACGGCGCGATCGGGTTGCTGAACCTCGAGAACTACCTGCTGCAGATGTCGCGCGGCGGGCTGTTCGCCACCAACATCTTCGCCATCAAGCTCGAGAATGCCGAGAAGCTCTATGCCCGCAGCACGCCGTCGGATTTCCGCTACCTGCTGACCGACGCGGCCGAGGCGATCACCACGGCGCTGCAGACCAAGGAATTCTTCATCGCCTATGCCGGCGGCGGCGTGTTCGTCTGCGCCCTGCAGGGCCGCGAGATCGAGACCAAGGACGTCTTCGAAGAGGCCGCCAACGCGGCGCTGTTCGAAATGGAGCTGACCGACAGCCGCGGCAACCCGCTCGATGTGGCGCTGCATTTCGGCGATCCGATCCGGGTCGGCATGCTGCGCTCGGGCTCGGCCGCGGTCGAGGCGCTCTATGTCGCTATCGAGCGGATCGAGGACGAGTTCCGCTCCAAGGAGCTGCGCAAGCCGGTGGCGCGGGCGCCGTGGCGCCGGCTGCTGGTGGGCTGAAGCCGGGAGGGGGCTGACGGATGACGATGATGGCGGACGACGCCCAGGCGGTGCTGCAGGCCAAGCTGCAGGCGATGCGGCCGCGCTTCGTGGCGGCAGTGACCGAGCGGCTGGGCACGCTGGAGGCGCTGCGCGACCGGCTCGACGAGGAACCCGAGGACGGCGACGCGATCGCCGCCCTGACCCATGGCGCGCACAAGCTGGCCGGGGTGGCGGGCATGTTCGGCGCCGCCGATCTGGGCGACTGTGCCCGCGAAGCCGAAAACGCGCTCGAGGCGCTGATGGCCGCGGACGAGGTCGACGAAGAGCAATATGGCGACGCGCTCGACCTGGTCGACGACCTGCTGGGCGAGATGGCGCTGATCGTCAACGAGGGCTGAAACGAGGGCAGAGGCGGCGACCACGCGGGCGCTTGGGCGGCGCTGGCCCCTTTCCCGAACCGCGCGGATATGGCATCACCGGAGCCTGGCCCGGGCGGGCCGTTCGGGACCGGCATGACCATAGCCTATATCACATCGAATGAACGTGGACGCACCGACCGGGTGCTGGCCGAGATTGCCGCGCGGCTGGCGGCCGAGAACGTGCGCCTCGCCGGGGCGGTGCAGCGCAACAGCCGCGCCCCCGGCGCCGGCAAGCACGCGATGGACCTGGAACTGCTGCCGATGGGCGACCGGCTGCGGATCTCGCAGGATCTGGGCCGCAAGGCCACGGGCTGCCGGCTCGATCCCGGCGCGCTGGAAGAGGCCGTGGGCAAAGTCGGCGCGGCGATGGGCGGGCCGGTGGACCTGGTGATCCTCAACAAGTTCGGCAAGCACGAGGCCGAGGGCCGGGGCTTCCGCGCCCTGCTGGCCGAGGCGGCGATGGCCGAGATCCCGGTGCTGATCGGCGTCGGCGGGGGCGAGGGCATCCGCGACGCCTTCGAAAGCTTCACCGGCGGGCTGGCGACGCCGCTGCCGGCCGATATCGACGCCGTGCTGGACTGGTGCCGGGAACGGCTGCGGCAGGGCGGCGCGGCGGCGGAGTAGGGCCGGGCTGGCGTTCGGGTCCTACTCCGCCGGCCCCAGCGGATAGCGATGGCGCAGCTTGCCGGTCAGGGCGTCGAAGACCAGAATCTCGTTCTTCGCGGTGACGATGGCGATCCAGCCCTTGCCCTTGGTCACCGCCTCGGCCTTGGTGCCGTCGGGCAGTTGCAGGCTGGTCGGGATCGAAAGATCGTTCGCCGGATCCGGCATCCGGATGACAAGCAGGCCGATCAGGGTTATCAGGCCGACGATCATGGTGACGGTCAGCACGATCACCAGCCACTTCAACAGCCGCAGCGAAGGGGGCAGCCCTTCCGCCCCGGGAGCCTCGTTCATGTCGCCGTTGTCCACCGTGCTCACCGTAACCATCCAGGCCGATCCGCCCGACCGCCTTGATAAGGCGCTGGCCCGCGATGTGCCAGAGGCGGCGGCGCTGTCGCGCTCGCGCCTCGCCCGGCTGATCGGGGAAGGGGCGGTGAGCCGCGACGGTGCGCCGGTCACCGACACCAAGGCCAGGGTGGCCGAGGGCGAGTGCTACGCGATCCGGCTCGAACAGGCGGCCGAGGTCGAGACCACGGCCGAGGACATCCCGCTCCAGGTGGTGTGGGAGGATGCCGACCTGATCGTCGTCAACAAGCCCGCCGGCATGGTGGTGCACCCGGCGCCGGGATCGTCCTCGGGCACGCTGGTCAACGCGCTCCTGCACCATTGCGGCGACAGCCTGTCCGGCATCGGTGGCGAGAAGCGGCCGGGCATCGTCCACCGTATCGACAAGGATACCAGCGGCTTGCTGGTGGTCGCGAAATCCGACCGCGCCCATCACGGGCTGGCGGCGCAGTTCGAGGCCCACACGGTGATGCGCCATTACCTGGCGCTGGTCCACGGCGTGCCCGAGGCCTCCGACCCGCGGCTGCGCGGGTTGCGCGGGGTGCGGTTCGAGCAGGCCAACGTGCTGAGGATCGCCACCCAGATCGGCCGCCACAGGACCGACCGCCAGCGCCAGGCGGTGCTGGAAAGCGGCGGCCGCCACGCGGTGACCCGGGCGCGGGTGGTCGAACGCTTCGGCCAGCCGGCGGCGGCGGCGCTGGTCGATTGCTGGCTCGAGACCGGGCGGACGCACCAGATCCGGGTCCACATGGCCTATGCCGGTCACGGCCTGATCGGCGACGCCACCTATGGCGGCAGGCGGAAGCTGTCCCCGGCGGCGGTGGGCGAGCAGGCGGCCGAGGCGGCGCGCGATTTCCCGCGCCAGGCGCTGCACGCCGCGACGCTGGGATTCGTCCACCCGGTAACCGGGGAGGAACTGGCCTTCGAGGCGCCGCTGCCGGCCGACATGGCGGCGCTGTTGGCGCTGCTCCGCGCCGCACCGCGGCACAATTCGGCGTGAACGCGCAAAAACCTGCCCGGCCGGCGACGGAAAAACAGTTATCCTGCGTATAACTATTTGAGCGAAATCATGGGCCGGGGCGTATTGCCCCAGTAGTTTCAACGTCAATCGGGTCTTGAACCACGTTGTGCGAGTGCCTAGGTCCGAATGTTCCCCGCCCAGGGAGAGGTGGGAAATAGGGAGAATTGCATGAGCAGCTACACGAATCTTCCCGCACCGTCGCCCGAACAGGGGTTGAACCGGTATCTGCAGGAGATCCGCAAGTTCCCGATGCTGGAACCCGAAGAGGAATACATGCTGGCCAAGCGCTGGGTCGACCACCAGGACGCCGAGGCGGCGCACAAGATGGTCACCAGCCACCTGCGCCTCGCCGCCAAGATCGCCATGGGCTATCGCGGCTACGGCTTGCCGCAGGCCGAGGTGATCTCGGAGGCCAATGTCGGCCTGATGCAGGCGGTCAAGCGCTTCGACCCGGAAAAGGGCTTCCGGCTGGCGACCTATGCGATGTGGTGGATCCGGGCCTCGATCCAGGAATACATCCTGCGCTCGTGGTCGCTGGTGAAGCTGGGCACGACCAGCGCCCAGAAGAAGCTGTTCTTCAACCTGCGCAAGGCCAAGGCCCGGATCGGTGCGCTGGAAGAGGGCGACCTGCGGCCCGAGAACGTCCAGAAGATCGCCCATGACCTGAACGTCACCGAGGACGAGGTCATCTCGATGAACCGGCGGCTGTCGGGCGGCGACGCCTCGCTCAACGCCACGGTCGGCACCGAGGACGGTTCGGCGCAGTGGCAGGACTGGCTCGAGGACGAGGATGCCGACCAGGCCAGCGCCTATGCCGAGAAGGACGAGCTCGAGGCCCGGCGCGAGCTGCTGGTGCAGGCGATGGACGTGCTCAACGACCGCGAGAAGGACATCCTGATGCAGCGCCGGCTCAAGGAGCAGCCGGTGACGCTGGAGGAACTGTCGGGCCAATATGACGTCAGCCGCGAACGGATCCGCCAGATCGAGGTCCGCGCCTTCGAGAAGCTGCAGAAGCGGATGCGCGAGCTGGCGGCCGAGAAGGGGCTGATGCAGCCGGCGTAAGAGGCGCGGGACCGCGCCGCGCCAGAGGACCCGCCATTGTAGCCCGACCTAATCCGCCCGGTGCGCGCGGGAACCGCGCAGGGCGAGCGCCTGCCCGTCGTCACGCCGGAGGCGTGCCTTCGGCACGACGCGGGCTGGCGCTTTGGGCGCCCGTGCGCGACGTTCGTATTGTGGAGGGCTGGGCTGACATGAAGCGCGCCGTTCGGGTGTTGCGAGCGCCATCCCACGGGCAGGCGCTCGCCCTGCTTTGGGCGCGGCCGACTCCAACCCTCTGCCTGCCCTTCGCGCTGTCTTGATCTGGCCATTCCCTCCTTCCCGTGAGTGAGCGCGGCCCTCCGTCTCGCGGGATGCGCAATGCCCCCTTCGTCTCTCCCGCGCCATTGTCCTCCGCCCGTGGCCGCAGTAGCGTGCGGGCAACGGAAACAGGCGTAGCGGAGGGAACGATGGACATGGTCAACTGGGGTATTCTGAGCGCCGCCAAGATCGCCCGCGAATGGGTGGCGCCGGCGATCCACAATTCCGAGCGCGGCCGCATCGCCGCCATTGCCAGCCGCACCCCCGGCAAGGCCGAGGCGCTGGCCGCCCCCTATGGCGATGTCTGGTGCCATTCCGACTACGACGCGCTGCTCGAGGATCCCAATATCGACGCCGTCTACATCCCGCTGCCCAACGCCGCCCATGTCACCTGGACCGAGCGGGCGCTGAAGGCCGGCAAGCACGTGCTGTGCGAAAAGCCGATCGCGCTCGAGGCCGACCAGATCGACCACCTGATCCGGGTTCGCGACCAGACCGGGCTGCTCGCCGCCGAGGCCTTCATGGTCACCCATCACCCGCAATGGCACCGCGTCCGCAGCCTGATCGCCGAGGGCGCGATCGGTCGTCTCACCCATGTCCAGGGCGGGTTCTCATTCTTCAACGACGACCCGCAGAACATTCGCAACGATGCCGCCCAGGGCGGCGGCGCGCTGCGCGACATCGGCGTCTACCCCTCGGTCACCGCCCGCTTCGTCACCGGCGAGGAGCCCGATAACGTCACGGCGCGGATCGACTGGGAGCACGGCATCGACGCCAGCGCCCGGGTCTGGGCCGAGTTTCCCTCCTTCACCATGGATTTCTTCGTCTCGATGCGGCGCCATCCGTGGCAGCAGATGCTGTTCCACGGCACCGCCGGCTGGATCCGCGTCAACGCCCCCTTCAATGCCGGTGCCTATGCCGACGAGGTGATCGAGATCGCCGACCGGACCGGTGCCCGCCGGATCGAGCGCCATGCCGCGGTCGACCAGTACACGGCCCAGATCGATGCCTTCAACGCGACGGTGCTGGACGGCGACGCGTTCGGCTGCCCGCTGGAATTCTCGCGCGGGAACCAGCGCATGATCGACATGATCTATGCCGCCGGGACTTGAGCGGAATCAATGACGGCGCGCGCGGGCGGGTCCAGACTTCCTGCAACAGACCTGCTTCAGGAGGGAAGGATGAAACCCGTTCGCACGATGATCGTTCTGGCCAACGAAAAACGTTTCCGGCTGCTGATGAACGAAGGGGTCGGCAAGGGGCTGACCGAGATTGAGGATCGCGGGCGCGAGGAATTCCCCGAGGTCGAGACCGAATTCTCCGACCGTCCGGGGCGCAACACCGCCTCCGACGGCGGCTCCCGCCACGGCTTCCAGCCGCACGAGACCGAGCGCGAGCAGATCCGCGACCGGTTCGCTGCGCGGCTGGTCGAGGAAATCGCCGCCGCTTTCGACGGCGAAGGGGCCGACCAACTGGTGATCGCCGCCGCGCCGCGGATGCTGGGAGAGCTGCGTGCCGACCTCTCGGAGGCGTTGCGCAGCAAGATCAGCGCCGAGCTCGACAAGGACCTGCTCAAGATCCCGCTGACCGAGCTCGAGGCCCATCTGAAGGATGTGCTCGCGGTCTAGCCGGCACTCGCGAGGGGCAGGGCGGCATCAGGCGTCGGGCAGCATCCGATCGAGCACCCGCACCATGTTGCCGCCCATCACCTTGGCGATCGTGGCCTGGTCCAGCCCGGCCTGCAGCAGTGCGGCGGTGACCACCGCCAGTTCCGAGGCGTCGAAGGGCTCGGGCACGGTGCCGTCGAAATCCGAGCCGAGCGAGACATGGTCCTCGCCCAGCACCTCGATCGCAGCCCGGATCGCCGCGGCGATGCCGGCGGGCGAGGTGTCGCCGATCACTTCCTGCCAGTAGCCGATGCCGGCGACACCGCCACGGGCGACAATGTCCTGCATCAGGTCGTCGGGGAAGTTGCGCGGCGACTGGCAATGCGAGCAGATGCCGGTGTGGCTGACGACCAGCGGCACCTCGGTCATCGCCAGCACGTCGCGCGCCGTCTGGACGCTGGAATGGGTCAGGTCGATGATGAAGCCCTTCTCGACCAGCTTCGCCACCACCCGCCGGCCATAGTCGGTCAACCCCGCGCCCGAGGCGCCATGCAGCGAGCCGCCCATTTCGGTATCGAGGAAATGGTGCAGCCCGATCAGCCGGAAACCGGCGTCCCACAGCCGGTCGAGATTCTCGATCCTTGCGTCCAGCACATGGGCGCCCTCGGCCCCCAGCACCGCGCCGACGACCGGCTGGCCGCCGGCCCGTGCCGCCAGCAGCGCCTGTAGGTCGCCCCGCGTCCGCAGCACCCGCAGCTCGCCCGGCGCCCGGGCGGCAAAACGGTGCAGCTTCTGCGCCTGGTAGAGCCCGCGCTCGCACAGCGACCACCAGGTCCGCATCGGCCAGAGCTGCGCCATCGCCAGCAGGGTGATGCGGTCGCCGCCGGGCTCGTTCTGGATCACGTTGCGCCCGACCGGCACGCAGGTGACGGTGGTGAAGACCTGCAGCGCGACATTGCCCTCGCGCAGCCGCGGCAGGTCGACATGGCCGCGCCGCCCGCGCCGGAGCAGGTCGCGCTTCCACAACAGCGAGTCGCAATGCCAGTCGCCGATCACCAGCCGCTCGTGCAGCGCCCGCGCCGCCTCGGGCACCTCGTAGGGGTCATGCGGGATGACGCTGTTCATCCCCTTCTCGGCGATCCCCGGCCCGAAGGTCAGGAACCCCGCCAGCCCGACCAGGGCAACGGCAAGGACACCAAGCACAATCTCCAGAACCATCCCGCGTCCCTGCCCACTTTCTGCTCATAGACATCCCGGGGGTCGCCATTGTCGCGCCATTGCTCCGAGAGACAATGGCGACGGGGCAGCGCCCCCGGCCTTGCCGTCAGTCTTCCATCGCCTCGAGCTCGTCGATGAAACCGGCGATCATGCTCAGCCCCTTGTCCCAGAAGGTCGGGTCCGAGGCATCGAGGCCGAAGGGCGCCAGAAGCTCCTTGTGATGCTTCGAGCCGCCGGCCTTCAGCATCTCGAAATACTTCTCCTGGAAGCCCGGCTCGCCCTCGGCATAGACGGCGTAGAGCGCGTTCACCAGCCCGTCGCCGAAGGCATAGGCATAGACGTAGAAGGGCGAGTGGACGAAATGCGGCACATAGGCCCAGAAGGTCTCGTAGCCGTCCATGAACTCGAAGGCGTCGCCCAGGCTCTGCGCCTGTACCGACATCCACAGCGCGTTGATGTCGTCCGGGGTCAGCTCGCCCTCGGTCCGGGCCGCGTGCAGCTTGCACTCGAAGTCGTAGAACGCGATCTGGCGCACCACGGTGTTGATCATGTCCTCGACCTTGCCGGCCAGAAGCGTCTTGCGCTCGGCCTTGGTCCTGGCGCCGTCGAGCAGCTTTCTGAACGTCAGCATCTCGCCGAAGACGCTGGCCGTTTCCGCCAGCGTCAGCGGCGTCGAGGACAGCAGCTCGCCCTGGTCGGCGGCCAGCACCTGGTGGACGCCGTGGCCAAGCTCATGCGCCAGGGTCATCACGTCGCGCGGCTTGCCGAGGTAGTTGAGCAGCACGTAGGGATGGACGTCGACCACGGTCGGGTGGGCGAAGGCGCCCGGCGCCTTGCCCGGCTTGACCCCGGCATCGATCCAGCCCTTGTCGAAGAACGGCCGGGCGATCTCGGCCATGCGCGGGTCGAAGGCGGCATAGGCGTCCAGCACCGTCGCCCGGGCCTCGTCCCAATCCACCGTCTTCGGCGTCTCGGTCGGCAGCGGCGCGTTGCGGTCCCAGATTTCCAGCTTCTCCAGCCCCATCCACTTGGCCTTGAGCCGGTAGTAGCGGTGCGAAAGCTTGGGATAGGCCGCGACCACGGCGTTGCGCAGCGCCTCGACGACCTCGGGCTCGACATGGTTGGCGAGGTGCCGGGCCATCTGCGGGCTCGGCATCTTGCGCCAGCGGTCCTCGATCTCCTTCTCCTTGGCCAGCGTGTTGTGGACGCGCGAGAACAGCTTGAGGTTCTTGCCGAAGGCCTCGGCCAGCGCCCGCGCGCCGGCTTCGCGCTTGACCCGGTCGGTGTCGGTCAGCAGGTTCAGCGTCGCTTCCAGCGGCAGCGGTTCGTCCTCGCCGGCGACCTCGAAGGTCATCCCGGCCAGAGTCTCGTCGAACAGCTTGTTCCAGGCCGCAGAGCCGACCGCCGACTGGTCGTGCAGGAACCTCTCGAGCTCGTCCGACAGCTGGTAGGGCCGCAACGCCCGCATCCGGTCGAAGACCGGCTTGTAGCGCGCCAGATCGGCATTGGCGGCCAGCAGGGCGTCGAGATGGGCGTCGTCGAGGCGGTTGAACTCGAGGCTGAAGAAGACCAGCGGCGTGGTGAAGACGGTGATCTTCTCCTGGCAGTCGCCGAGGAACTTGGCGCGCTCGGCATCGATGGTGTTCTGGTAGTAGCGCAGGCCGGCATAGGACATCAGCCGGCCGGCGACGACGTCGATCTTCTCGTAGCGCAGCACGCAATCCAGCATCCCGGCGGCGTCGAGCGCGGCCAGCTTGCCCTCGTAATCGGCGGCGAAATCGGCGCAGGCCTGTTCCAGCCACGCCATGTCGCGCGCCAGTTCCGGCGCGTCGGGGGCGGCGTAGAGATCGGTCAGATCCCATTCCGGCAGCGCGCCGAACCCGCCTTGCGCGGAGGCATTGGCATCGAGGACGGGAAAGGGCAGGGGCAGCGTCATGATGATCCTCTCTTTATGGTCGCCCCATCTAGGCGCGATGCGCCCCGGGGTGCAAGGCAAGCGCATGTGACGGGGCGGGTGGGGGGGCGAGGACGGCGCCGTCGGTCAGCGCCGGGGGGCCAGCCCCCCGGACCCCCCGGGATATTTGAGAGCAGAAAGTGGGGCAGGACGTTTCCGGGCTTTTTGTGAGCGACACTGGCCCGGGGGAGCCCGGAACGGGCGGGGGCAGCGCCCCCTGCCGCGCTCCATGCCGAGAATACGGGCGGAAATTGGAGCGGCATGGTCGTGCGTTAGGGGGCTGTCCCGGGCGCGGCCCCCGTCTGCCCAATTTCCGGGCACCGCTTGGCGCGCTTTTCGGGTGCGGAGAGACGAGCCCTTCCCTTGGCCGGCGGGCGCTGCTTAACTGGTGTTGTAACGACAGGCGGGACGCATGGCGCCAGACTATTTCAACGAGATGTATCATTCGGGGCAGGTTCGCCCGCCCTATCAACGCCTTGAAGACTGGACCCGCGCGATGCCGGCCGAGCTGCGCAGCCTCAAGCAGGCCGAGGCCGAGGCGCTGTTCCGCCGCATCGGCATCACCTTCGCGGTCTATGGCGAGGGCGGCGACCCGGACCGGCTGATCCCCTTCGACATGTTCCCGCGGGTCTTCACCGGGGCCGAATGGGCGAAGCTGGAACGCGGCATCAAGCAGCGGGCGCGGGCGCTCAACGCCTTCCTCGTCGATGTCTACGGCCGCGGCGAGATCGTGCGGGCGGGGCGGATCCCGGCCCGGCTGGTCTATCTCAACGAGGCCTACGAGAAGGCGGTGGCCGGGATCGTGCCGCCGCGCGGCGTCTACAGCCATATCGTCGGCATCGACCTGGTGCGCACCGGGCCGGACGAGTTCTTCGTGCTCGAGGACAATTGCCGCACGCCCTCGGGCGTCTCCTACATGCTCGAGAACCGCGAGATCATGATGCGGATGTTCCCCGAGCTGTTCCGCGAGAACCGGATCCAGCCGGTCGAACGCTACCCCGAGCTGCTGCGCCGGACGCTGGCCTCGGTGGCGCCCGAGAAATGCGACCGCAATCCGACCGTCGCCATCCTGACGCCGGGCCATTTCAACAGCGCCTATTACGAGCACAGCTTCCTCGCCGACCTGATGGGGGTCGAGCTGGTCGAGGGCCAGGACCTGTTCGTCGAGGGCGAATTCGTCTGGATGCGGACGACCGAGGGGCCGAAGAAGGTCGACGTCCTCTATCGCCGGATCGACGACGCCTTCCTCGATCCGCTCTGCTTCCGGCCCGATTCTGCGCTGGGCATCGCCGGGCTGATGGATGTCTACCGCTCGGGCGGCGTCACCATCGCCTCGGCGCCGGGCGCCGGGGTGGCCGACGACAAGGCGATCTACACCTTCGTGCCCGAGATGATCCGCTTCTACCTCGGCGAGGAACCGATCCTGAACAACGTGCCGACCTGGCAATGTTCCCGGGAGGAGGACCTGAAATACGTCCTCGCCCATCTGCCCGAACTGGTGGTCAAGGAGGTGCACGGCTCGGGCGGTTACGGCATGCTGGTCGGGCCCAAGGCGACCAAGGAGCAGATCGCCTGGTTCGCCGACAAGCTGCGCGAGGTGCCCGAGAACTACATCGCCCAGCCGACGCTGGCGCTGTCGACGGTGCCGACCTTCGTCGAGGAGGGCATCGCGCCGCGCCATGTCGACCTGCGGCCCTATTGCCTGGTGGGCGAGCAGATCGAGCTGGTGCCGGGCGGGCTGACCCGGGTCGCGCTGACCGAGGGCAGCCTGGTCGTGAACTCGTCCCAGGGCGGGGGCGTCAAGGATACCTGGGTGCTGGCGGAGTGATCGCATGCTGAGCCGGACGGCCGACAACCTGTACTGGATCGCGCGCTACATGGAGCGCGCCGAGACCATGGCGCGGCTGCTGCATGTCGGCGGCCGCATCGCGCTGCTGCCCTCGGCCGGGGGCGGCGGCATGAGCAACGAATGGGAAAGCCTGCTGCAGGCCTCGGGCACCGCCGAGGGCTTCGCCAGGAAATACGGCGACCCGGTGCAGCGCAACATCGAGAGCTATTTCTTCTTCGACCACGACAATCCCTCGTCGATCGCCTCCTGCATCGAGGCGGCGCGCGAGAATGCCCGCATCGTCCGCACCGCGCTGACCGGGCAGGTCTGGGAGGCGCTGAACACCGCCTTCCAGGAGCTGCGCCAGCTCGAACGCACGCCGCGCTCGGAACTCGATCTCGGCCGGCTGACCGATTGGACCATGCGCCAGACCGCGATGCTGCGCGGCGCCATCGACACCACGCTTCTGCGCAACGACGGCTGGGATTTCCTCAACCTCGGCTACTACCTCGAACGGGCCGACAACACCGCCCGGCTGATGGACGTGAAATACTACGTCCTGCTGCCGCGGGCCGATTTCGTCGGCTCGGGCTTCGACAATTACCAATGGGTGCTCTTGCTGCGCGCCCTGTCGGTGCATCGCGCCTTCCACTGGGCCTATGGCGGCGAGGTCACGGCGCAGAAGATCGCCGATTTCCTGATCCTCAACCCGCAATGCCCGCGCTCGCTCCTGACCTGTGCGGTGGGGGCGGTGGACCATCTCGACCGGCTGTCCAAGGCCTATGGCCGCAGCAGCGAGGCGCGCAGCCGGGCGCGGGCGATGCTGGGCGAACTGGCCGAGCTGTCGGTCGACGACGTCTTCGAGGAAGGGCTGCACGAGTTCCTCAGCCGCGTCATCAACCAGGTCGCGCGGCTGGGCGGGCTGGTGCATGAAGGCTATCTCAGCGGGGATGTCCGATGATCCTGACCGTCACCCATACCACGCTCTACCGCTACGACGCGCCGGTGCGCGGCGTCGTCCAGAGCCACCGGCTGACGCCGTCGCGATTCGACGGCCAGCAGCCGCGCGCCTGGCAGGTCACGGTGTCGGGCGGGATCGTCGGCGGCGGCTTCCGCGACGGCGCCGGCGACTGGGTGCAGAGCCATTCGGTGCCCGGCCCGGTTTCGGAAATCACCGTCCATGTCGAGGGCACGGTCGAGACCCGCGACACGACGGGGATGCTGCGCGGCCACCGCGAGGGCATCGCGCCCGAGGTCTACCTGCGCAAGACGGCGCCGACCCGGCCCGATGCCGCGCTGGCCGCGCTGGCGGCCGCGGCCGTCGCGGGCTGCGACGACCGGCTCGACTGCGCCCACCGGCTGTCGGCGGCAGTGAGCGAGGCGATCGCCTACCGGCCCGGCGTCACCCATGCCCATACCACCGCCGCCGAGGCGCTGGCGCTGGGCGAGGGCGTCTGCCAGGACCATGCCCACGCCCTGATCGGCGCCGCCCGCGCGGTCGGGCTGCCGGCGCGCTACGTCTCGGGCTACCTGATGGCGGCCGAGGACGGCACCCGGCACGAGGCCGCCCATGCCTGGGCCGAGATCTGGGTCGAGGGGCTGAAATGCTGGGTCGGCTTCGACGCCGCCAACCGCTGCTGCCCCGACGACCGCTATATCCGGCTCGGCTCGGGCCTCGACGCCCGCGACGCCGCCCCGATCCGCGGTTCGGCCCGCGGCACCGGCGGCGAGAGCCTCGATGTCACGGTTGCCATCCAGTCGGTGCAGCAATAGTGTCCGCCGGTCTGTCCATCGGTCCGTTTCCCCGGGGCTTCCCATGACCTACTGCGTCGGCCTGCTGCTCAATCAAGGCATGGTCCTTCTGTCCGATACCCGCACCAATGCGGGGCTCGACAATATCGCGACCTATCGCAAGACCTTCCTGTTCGAGGAGCCGGGCGAGCGGGTCATCGCCATCCTCACCGCCGGCAGCCTGTCGGTGACCCAGACCACCATCGCCCGGCTGCGCGACAAGATCGACGATCCGGAGCACGGCGACGAGGCGCCCTCGATCATGACCGCGCCGACGATGCTGGCGGTGGCCGAGGTGGTCGGCAACACGCTGGCCTCGGTGCGCCAGGACGTCGACGCCAAGATGAGCGCGGCCAAGGTCTCGACCTCGGCCTCGATGATCGTCGCCGGTCAGCGCAAGGGCGGCGGGCCGCGGATGTTCCTGATCTATCCCGAGGGCAACTTCATCGAGGCGACCGAGGACACCCCCTTCCTGCAGATCGGCGAGCACAAATACGGCAAGCCGATCCTCGACCGGGTGGTGACGACGGAGACCCCGCTGCTGGACGCCCAGAAGGCGGTGCTGCTGTCGATGGATTCCACCCTGCGCTCGAACCTCTCGGTCGGCATGCCGCTCGACCTGACGGTGATCGAGCGCGACGCGTTGAAGGTGACGATGCAGCGCCGGATCGAGGCCGGCGACGAGCAGTTCCGCGAGATGAGCGAGGCCTGGAGCCAGGCCCTGCGCGACGGCTTCAGCCGGATCTCGATCTAGGATGCCGCGAGGCCTGTCTTGCGCCCGGCGCCCCGCCGGGCGGCGCCCGCCCCTCCCCCCGGGAGGGCGCTTTGCGCGGTTTCATGCTGCCTTGGCGTCGGGTGTCTTGCGCTTTCCGGTCCCGAGACCGGCGTCACGGCACGCCCTCCCAGGGGCGGGCGCCGCCCGTCTTCCGGTAGGGCAGATGCCCGCGTTTCGGTCTTGTTGAAGAGCTTGTCCCATGCCCCGTATCCTAGTGACCGAACCGATCCATGACGATGCCGTCGCCCTGCTGAGGGAGGCCGGCTGCGAGATCACCTCCGACGCCCCGCTGGACGAGGTCGATGCCGTCATCGTCCGCACCGATCCGATCCCGGCCGGCGCGCTGGCGCCGGGGCGGCTCAAGGTGATTTCCAAGCACGGCGTCGGGGTCGACAACATCCCGCTCGAGGCGGCGCGGGCGGCCGGGATCGCGGTGACCAACACGCCCGGCGCCAATGCCGGCTCGGTCGCGGAGCATGCGCTGATGCTGATGCTGGCTCTGGCCAAGGCGCTGCCGGCGATGCAGCGGGCGGCGCGGGCCGGCGGGCTGCCCGACCCGGCGGCGCAGGTGATCGAGCTGGCCGGGCGCCGCCTGCTGGTCGCTGGCTACGGCCAGAGCGGAAAGCGGCTGGCGTCGCTGGCCGCCGCGCTGGGGATGCGGGTCACGGTCTGGTCGCGCAGCCTGAAAGGAGCGACCACGCCGGAAGGGTACACGGTGGCGCCCGATTTCCGCGCCGCCCTGCCGCAATCGGACGTGGTCAGCCTGCACCTGCCGCTGGTGCCCGAGACCCGCGGGATGCTCGGCGCCGCCGAGCTGGCGCTGCTGCCGCGCGGGGCGCTGGTCATCAATACCGGCCGCGGCGGGCTGATCGACGAGGCGGCGCTGCTGGCGGCCGATCACCTCGGCGGTTTCGGTCTCGACGTGGTCGCGGGCGAACCGATCCGGCCCGACAATCCGCTGCTGCGGGCGCCGAACGGCATCGTCACCCCGCATAGCGCGGCGATGACCGGCGAGGCGTTCCGCAACATGGGGATGATGGCGGCGCGGAACGTGCTTGATGCGCTGGCCGGGCGCGCCGACCCGACCTGCCTGGTGGTGCCGCCGCCCGGCTGAACCGGCGCCCCGAGCCCGCGCCCCGAGCCCGCGCCGACATCGGCTTGACCTTCCCGCCGGCCCGGCCTTTGATGCCGCCGCAAACGAACGGGAGGCAGGACATGAAGTTCCTCAGATATGGCGAAGCCGGGGCCGAGAAACCGGGCATTCTGGACGACGAGGGCCGGCTGCGCGACCTGTCGGGCGTGATCGACGACCTGTCGGGCGAGGTGCTGGGAGAGCTCGGCACGCTGTCCTCCGAGGGCCTGCCGGTGGTCGAGGGCAACCCGCGCATCGGCCCTTGCGTCGGCAATATCGGCAAGCTGGTCTGCATCGGGCTGAACTATTCCGACCACGCCGCCGAGGCCGGCATGGACGCGCCGCCGGAACCGATCGTCTTCATGAAGGCGACCTCGGCCATCGTCGGGCCGAACGACAGGGTCATGATCCCGCGCGGCTCGGAAAAGACCGACTGGGAGGTCGAGCTGGGCGTGGTGATCGGCAAGACGGCGAAATATGTCAGCCAGGAAGAGGCGCTGGACTGCGTCGCCGGCTACTGCGTCGTCAACGACGTCTCGGAACGTGCCTTCCAGACCGAGCGCGCCGGGCAATGGACCAAGGGCAAGAGCTGCGACACCTTCGGCCCGGTCGGGCCCTGGCTGGTGACGCCGGACGAGGTCGGCGACCCGCAGGACCTGGCCCTGTCGCTGCGCCTGAACGGCGAGGTGATGCAGCAGGGACGGACCGACAAGATGATCTTCCCGGTCGCCCATATCATCTCCTATCTCAGCCAGATGATGTCGCTTCAGCCGGGCGACGTGATCGCAACCGGCACCCCGCCGGGCGTCGGCATGGGGATGGAGCCGCCGCGGTTCCTCGTCAAGGGCGACGTGATGGAGCTGACGGTCGAGGGGCTGGGCACCCAGCGCCAGGAGGTCGGCGCGGAGTGAGAGCGGGGAGGGGGGCGCTGCCCCCCGTCCCGGGCCGGGGCCCGGGACTCCCCCCGGGATATTTTCGCTGAGAGGAAAGCCCGCCCGGGAAAGGTGCCTCAGCGATGTGCGGCAAAATGGGCCGCCGCCGCGTCGAAGAAGCGGGCGCGGGTGTCCGGGCCTTCCATCATGATCTCGTGCTCGGCGCCGGCGACGCGCTCCAGCGTGCCGGCCGGCCAGCTGGCCATCCGGCGTTCGACCGAGGGCACGTCGACGATGCGCTCGTTGCCGCCGAGGAAGGTGATCACCGGGGTCGCCGGCGCCGGCGCCGCGACCAGCGCGCGGCACTCGGCCAGCGCCTCGTGCAGCCAGTTCAGGCTCGGCCCGCCCAGCGACAGCTCGGGATGGGTGGTGACCTGGGTCCGCATCATCTCCCACATCGCGGCGTCGGTGGTCAGGGTGTTGTCCTCGAACGGCGCCTCGGCGACATAGGTGACCGGGCCGGTGCCGGGGGCGTAGCGATGGCCGAAGCCGAGCACCTTGCTCGAGGCCGACAGGGCATGGGCGAAGGGCCGGGTCAGCGGCGCGATCTTGATCCCCCACATCGGCGCGCTGAACAGCGCCGCCTTGACCGGCAGGCCCTCGAACAGCGCCCGCAGCCCGATGGCGCCGCCCATCGAATGGCCGATCAGGTAGAAGGGCGCGGGCAGGCCCAGCCCCTGGGCAGCCTCAAGAACGGCCTGCAAGTCCTTCTGGTAATCGACGAATTTCGCCACGTGCCCGGTATTGCGGTCGGCCAGCGGCCGGTCGGCCAGGCCCTGGCCGCGCCAGTCGATCGCCACCATGGCATAGCCGCGCTGGCCCAGATCGCCGGCAGCGGCGGCGTATTTCTCGACATATTCGGTGCGGCCGGGGCAGAGCAGCACCGTGCCCTGCGCGCCCTCGGTCCAGAAGCCGGCCCGCAGCCGGGTGCCGTCGCCGGCATGGAGCCACAGGCAATGCGCCGGGGCCGGGCCTCCGGCGACATCGGCGAAGAACGGCGCCACCGCGCGCACCGGCCCGGCCATCGGCTCAGGCCAGGGCCGAGCCGAGCTGCATCGCCAGGCCCATGTTGCCGTCAACCGCCAGCTTGCCGCTCATGAAGGCCGAGGTCGGGTTCATGTCGCCCTCGAGGATCGCCTTGAAGGTGTCGGTATTGGCGGTCAGGGTGACGTCGGCCTCGGCATCGGTCTCGGAGGCGCGGACGCCGTCGCCGTCGATCACCAGCGCGCCCTCGCCCTCGACCACGAACTTGGCCACCCCGTCGAAGCCGCCCGAAAACCGGCTGCTCAGGGCCTCCACCGCGGCGTTGATCACATCGCTCATCATCCGTCTCCTGTCCGGTCCGGGCTATGGTATTTCCCGGTCGCTGCGCTACATTCGGTTCCGTTATGGGTAATCGCGCCGCATATCTCAATCGTATCGTTACGGCAGCCGGGCTGGCGCTCGGCCTCGTGATGGCGACCGGGGCCCTTTCCGGCCCGGCCCGGGCGGCCGACAATGCCGATCCGGCCCGGCTGCTGGCCGAGTTGAAGTCGGACAATCCCGACACCTGGCGCAAGGCGGAATCGGACCTGCTGCGGCTGTGGTCGAAATCGGGCTCTCCGGCGATGGATCTGCTGCTCGAACGCGGCCACAAGGCGCTGAAGGACGGCGATCCGAAGTTGGCGGTCGAGCATCTGACGGCGCTGATCGACCATGCGCCGGATTTCGCCGAGGGCTACAACGCCCGCGCCCGTGCCTATTTCCAGCAGGGCCTGTTCGGTCCGGCGCTGCAGGACATCGCCCGGACGCTGCGGCTCAACCCCCACCAGTACGGTGCGCTGGCCGGGCTGGGGACGATTCTCGAAGATACCGGCGACGACAAGCGGGCGCTGGCGGCCTACAAGGCCTCGGCGGCGATCAACCCGCACCAGTCCGGGGTGAACAAGGCGATCACCCGGCTGGAGCAACAGGCGGCCGGGCAGGAACTCTAGGAACACGGATATGCGCGAGCAGGGGCGGGTCACGGCGGTCCTCGGACCGACCAATACCGGCAAGACCCATTATGCCATCGAGCGGATGCTGGCCCACCGCACCGGCGTCATCGGCCTGCCGCTGCGGCTGCTGGCGCGCGAGGTCTATGACCGCATCGTCGCCATTCGCGGCCCCTCGGTGGTGGCGCTGGTCACCGGCGAGGAACGGATCGTGCCCGAGCGGACGCAATACTGGGTCTGCACCGTCGAGGCGATGCCGATGGAGATCGGCGCCGATTTCGTCGCCGTCGACGAGATCCAGCTCTGCGCCGATCCCGATCGCGGCCATGTCTTCACCGAGCGGCTGCTGAAGGCGCGCGGCCTGCACGAGACCCTGTTCCTGGGCTCGGACACGATGCGCAAGGCGATCGCGGCGCTGGTGCCCAAGGTCCAGTTCATGGCCCGCGAGCGGTTCTCGGAATTGACCTATTCAGGTTCGAAAAAGATAAGCCGGATGCCGACACGCTCGGCCATCGTCGGGTTTTCGGTTGAAAATGTATATGCGATTGCCGAGCTGATCCGGCGCCAGAAGGGCGGCTGCGCGGTGGTGATGGGGGCCCTGAGCCCGCGAACCCGGAACGCGCAGGTCGAGCTCTACCAGAACGGCGACGTCGATTACCTGGTGGCGACCGACGCCATCGGCATGGGGCTCAACCTCGACATCCGCCACGTCGCCTTCTCGGCGCTGGGCAAGTTCGACGGTCACCGGATGCGGGCGCTGTTCCCGCATGAGCTGGGCCAGATCGCCGGCCGCGCCGGGCGGCACCTGGACAGCGGCACCTTCGGCGTCACCGGCGAGGCGCGGCCCTTGCCCGAAGACGTGGTCGAGGCGATCGAGAACCACGAGTTCCTGCCGGTGCGCAAGCTGCACTGGCGCAACTCCCGGCTCGACTTCGGCACCGTCGAGCGGCTGATCGCCTCGCTCGAGGCACCGACCAGCGACGACTGGCTGACACGGGTGCGCGAATCCGACGACCTGCGGGCGCTGAAGATGCTGGCGGCGATGGAGGAGGTGCGCGACCGCGTCACCACCGGGCCGGATGTCCGCCGGCTGTGGGACGTCTGCCGCATCCCCGATTTCCGCGGCATCTCGGGCGGCGAGCATGCCGGGCTGCTGGCCCGGATCCACGGTTTCGTCCATGACGGCGGACGGGTGCCGGACGACTGGCTGGCCAAGGCCGTCAAGCGCATCGACCGGACCGAGGGCGATATCGACGCGCTGTCCAAGAGACTGGCATTCATCCGCACATGGACCTATGTCGCGCAACGCTCTGGCTGGGTGCGTGACGAAAGTCATTGGCGCGGCGAGACTCGCGCGGTAGAAGACCGCCTGTCGGACGCGCTTCACGAACGTTTGACGCAGAGATTTGTTGACCGGCGCACATCGGTTCTGTTGCGCCGGTTGAAGCAGAAGGAGACCCTCGTGGCCGAGGTGAACGACAAGGGTGAAGTGACGGTCGAAGGCGAATTCATCGGCCGTCTGGAAGGGTTCCGGTTCCGCCAGGACCAGACGGCGACAAGCGACGAGGCCCGCACCCTGCGCCAGGCCGCGGTTCAGGCGCTGAAGCCCGAATTCCACCTGCGCGCCGACCGTTTCTACAACGCGCCCGATACCGAGCTCGATTTCACCGAGCAGGGCGGGCTGATGTGGGGCGAACTGGCGGTCGGCAAGCTGGTCGCCGGCGCCGAGCCGCTCAAGCCGCAAGTGGAAGCCTTCGTCGACGAGGAGGCCGGCCCGGACGTCGCCGACAAGGTGCGCCGCCGGCTGCAGCATTTTATCGACCGCAAGGTCGCGACCCTGTTCGAGCCGCTGCTGGCGATGAGCCGCGACGAGGCGATGACCGGGCTGGCCCGTGGCTTCGCCTTCCGGCTGGTCGAGGCGCTGGGCGTGCTGCCGCGGGCCGAGGTGGCCGGCGAGGTCAAGGCGCTCGACCAGGAGGCGCGCGGCGCGCTGCGCAAGCACGGGGTGCGCTTCGGCCAATACACCATCTTCCTGCCGGCGCTGCTCAAGCCGGCGCCGACGCGGCTGCGGCTGGTGCTGTGGTCGCTGGCCAACGGGCTGGACGAGTTCCCCGAAAGCCCGCCGCCGGGCCTGGTGACGATCCCCAACCAGCCCGAGACGCCGAAGCTGCATTACACGCTTGCCGGCTACCACCCGGCCGGCACGCGGGCGATCCGCATCGACATGCTGGAACGGCTGGCCGACATGCTGCGCGCCAAGGACAGCCGGGCGGGCTTCGAGGCCACCGCCGACATGCTGTCGATCACCGGCATGACGCTGGAACAGTTCGCCGACCTGATGGGCGGGCTGGGCTACAAGGCCGAGCGCGGCGAGCGGGCCAAGGTCAAGGCGGCGACGCCCGAGGAGACCCCGGAAGCGCCGAAGGAAACGCCCGAAGCGCCGAAGGAAACCCCGCAGGCGCCGGCCGAGACTCCGGCGGAACCGCCGGTGGAGGCGCCCGAGGCGCCGGCCGAGAGCCCGGCGGAGACCCCGGCCGAAGAGCCGGGCGAGGCGCCGGAACCGGTGCCGGAGGCCCCGGTCGAGACGCCGGCGGAGGCGCCGGTGGAGGCGCCGGCGGAAAGCCCGGCCGAGGCGCCGGCGGAACTGCCCGCAGAGATGCCGTCGGAACTGCCCGGCGAGATGTCGCCCGAAATGCCGCCCGAGATGACGGCCGAGATGACGGCCGAGGCCACCGCGGCCGAGCCGGGCGAGGCGACCGAGACCGAGATCTACTACACCTTCACCTGGGCGCCGCGGCCGCGCGGCCATGGCCGTCCGCGTGGCGAGCGCCGGGGCCAGGGCGGCCCGCGCGGCGAAGGCAAGCCGCGCGAACGCCAGGGCAAGGCCGAGGGCCGGGGCGAGGGCGAGCGGCCCCGCGGCAAGGGCAAAGGCAAGGGCAAGCCCGGCGGCAAGGGCGGTGACAAGCCGCGCAGTTTCGAGGCCCGCCCGCCGCGCAAGGAGAAGGTCGACCCCGACAATCCCTTCGCCGTGCTGGCCGCCCTGCGCGACCGCAAGTAGCGCCATGGCCGGGCCGGCTCAGGACGCGCCGGGCGGCCCCCAGGGGCCGCGCCCGACCCTGCGGCTGGACAAGTGGCTGTGGCAGGCGCGGTTCTACAAGACCCGCAGCCTGGCCACCAAATCCGTCCAGGAGGGCCGCATCCGGGTCAACGCGGCGCGGGTGACCAAGCCGGCGCAGGCGGTCGGCCCCGGCGACACGCTGACCTTCGCCGTGGGCGGCCGGGTGCGGGTGGTGCGCATCCTCGCCATCGGCCTGCGGCGCGGACCGGCGCCCGAGGCGCAGGCGCTCTACGAGGACCTGTCGCCGCCGGCATTGGATGCCCCGGCCTCGGGCGGGCCGCGCCCGACCAAGAAAGATCGTCGCAACCTCGATCAAAGGCGCTCTCCCCCGCTTGAATGATCCCGGCAGGTGGTCTAGCTAGTCCTGCGTCGTCAAGGGAGTCTGCGCATGACTTACGTCGTCATCGACAACTGCATCGCCTGCAAGTACACCGACTGCGTCGAGGTTTGCCCGGTGGACTGTTTCTACGAGGGCGAGAACATGCTGGTGATCCATCCCGACGAGTGCATCGATTGCGGCGTCTGCGAGCCGGAATGCCCCGCCGACGCGATCCGCCCGGATACCGAGCCGGAGATGGAGAGCTGGGTCGAGTTCAACCGCAAGTATTCCGAGCTCTGGCCGGTGATCATCACCAAGAAGGACCAGCTGCCCGAGGCCGAGGAACGCGACGGCGAGCCCGACAAGCTGAACAAGTACTTCTCGGAAAAGCCGGGCGAGGGCGGCTGAGCGCGCCGAATCGTCGCGGCCGGAAGGGGGCAAAAATGCAGGTGACGCAACGTCCTGCGACATCGCAAGCCCGGTTCCATACTTTTGAGCGGCTTTGATTCGGGCGCTTTTCATGCTATATATCTGTTACAAATAGACGTGGACGCTTGATCCCCATCCGCAGCGCTGCTCGCCTGTGCGGTGGTATTTCTGTCGGCATAGCATTGAAGCACCGGGGCATACCGTGTCCCCGGCGGTTTTCTTTCGCTGTGCTGCCAGGGGAGGCGGGCGCCTTGTGAGGAAGCGACTGAATGACCAAAACGAAGAAAAACGAGTTCCGCCCGAACGATTTCGTGGTCTACCCCGCCCATGGCGTGGGCAAGATCGTGTCGATCGAGGAGCAGGAAATCGCCGGGCTGAGTCTTGAGCTGTTCGTCATCTCCTTCGAGAAGGACAAGATGACGCTGCGGGTGCCGACCAACAAGGCCAGCGAGATCGGCATGCGCTCGCTCTCGACCCCGGACGTGGTGTCCAAGGCGCTCGACACGCTCAAGGGCAAGGCCCGGGTCAAGCGCGCGATGTGGTCGCGCCGGGCCCAGGAATACGAGCAGAAGATCAACTCGGGCGACCTGCTGTCGATCGCCGAGGTGGTGCGCGACCTGCATCGCACCGACGACCAGCGCGAGCAGTCCTATTCCGAGCGCCAGCTCTACGAGGCGGCGCTCGAACGGCTGACCCGCGAGGTGGCGGCGGTCTCGGGCGTCGACGAGCTCAACGCCCAGAAGAAGGTCGACGACGTGCTGCTGTCGCGCGCGGCCTGAGCAATTCGCAAGATCGCGAGGCAAGCCGTGCCCTTCGGGGCACGGTTTTTTCTTGCGATCGGGGGATCGGCGAGCACGCTCCCGGGACAGGGAGGGGGCGCTGCCCCCGCCGCGCTGCGCGCGTCTCCCCCGGAGTATTTTCGCAAAGGTGAAATGGGTGGGGCGCCCGGGCTTTCTTCTTTGCCCAAATACTCCCGCCGGAGGCGCCTGCCGGCGGCGCCGGCTCAGCGGCCGTCGACCTCGACCTCCGGCACCTCCTTCGGTCGCCGCTCCTCGTCGAGCTGCTGCATCAGCGCGGTTTCCAGCTCGCGGTCGAGCTCGCGGGCGCGGGCGACGTAATCCTCGTTCAGATGCGAGGGCTGGCCCGGCACCCAGAGTTCGGCCAGGTCGCGCAGGGCGGCGCGGTCGACCTTGTAGAAGGTCTGCGAGATCTTCGCCGCCTCGTAGGCGGTCAGGCCGATATTCTCGAGCACGTAGCGCCCGGCCCGGACCGAGCTGTCGAAGGTCTCGCGCACGATGTCGTCGGCGCCGGCCTGGTAGAGTTCGTAGACATGGGTGCGGTCGCGGGCGCGGGCGACGATATGGAGGTCGGGCCGGACCTGGCGGGCATGGGCGACGATCTTGATCGCCGAATCCGGGTTGTCGACCGCCACCACCAGCACGTCGGCCTCGGCCAGGCCGGCCGCCGCCAGCAGCTCGGGCCGGCTCGGGTCGCCGAAGAAGCCCTTGACGCCGAAGCGCCGCATCAGCTGCACCGTCGCCATGTCGGCGTCCAGCACCGTCGTCGCCGCGCCGCTCGACCGCACCAGCCGGTTGACGACCTGGCCGAAGCGGCCGATGCCGGCGATGATGACGCGGCCCTTGTCGTCGATCGTGTCGGCCTCGGCCTCGGGCCGGGTCTCTGCCAGGCGGCGGGCGATCCAGTCCTGCAACAGGAACAAGAGCGGCGTCAGCAGCATCGACAGGCCGATGACGAAAAGCAGAAGCTCGGCGACGCCGGCCGGCAGCACCGCCTGCTGGACCGAGAAGCTGACCAGCAGGAAACCGAACTCGCCGGCCTGGGCGAGGCCGAGGGCGAACAGCCAGCGGTCATGGCCGCGCAGCCGGAAGACCAGCGTCAGGGCGAGCAGGATCAGCATCTTGACCAGCATCAGCGCGCCGGTGAGGCCGAGGATGAGGAAGGGCTCGGTCTCGAAGACGCGGAAATTGAAGCCGGCGCCGACGGTGATGAAGAACAGCCCCAGCAGCAGGCCCTTGAACGGCTGGATATCGGCCTCGAGCTGGTGGCGGAATTCCGAGTTGGCCAGCACCACGCCGGCCAGGAAGGTGCCGAGTGCCGGCGACAGCCCGACCAGGATCATCAGGAAGGCGATGCCGAGGACGATCAGCAGCGAGATCGCGGTCGACATCTCGGGCAGGTGCGCGGCATGGACGAAGCGGAAGACCGGCCGGGTCAGGTAATGGCCGCCGAGCACGATCGCGGCGACCACGGCGAGGGTCAGCAGCGTCATGCCCCAGGCCGGCAGCCCCTCGACCAGGCCGAGTACGGCGCTGGCGGGGTGGGTCGGCTCGGTCGTGCCGTGCAGCCCCAGCGCCTTGAGCAGCGCCTCCTGCGACATGCCGTAGGCGAGCAGCGGCAGGAAGGCGATCATCGGCACCACGGCGATGTCCTGGGTCAGCAGCACCGAGAAGGCCGAGCGGCCGCCGGCGGTGCGCATCAGGCTTTTCTCGGTCAGGGTCTGGAGCACGATGGCGGTCGAGGACAGCGACAGGATCAGCCCGATCGCCAGCGCCATCTTCCAGCTCAGCCCGAGCAGGATGCCGGCGCCCATGATCGCGCCGGCGGTCAGCACCAGTTGCAGCCCGCCCAGCCCGAGGATCTTGTGGCGCATGTTCCACAGCACCCGCGGTTCCAGCTCGAGCCCGATCAGGAACAGCATCATGACGACGCCGAACTCGGCGAAATGCTGCAGGTCGCCGGCCTCGGCGCCGGTCAGGCCGAGGACCGGCCCGATCAGGATGCCGGCGGCGAGGTAGCCCAGCACCGAGCCGAGGCCGAGCCGGGCGGCCAGCGGCACCAGCAGCACCGCCGAGAGCAGGTAGAGGCTGGCGAGGTAGAGAAAGCCTTCCATGTCGGTCCTTCCGGGCGGTCAGGTGGGCAGCGGAGCATCGGGCTTGAACTGGTCCATCACGATCTGGCTTTGCACCCGGGCGACGGCCGGGTGGGGCAGCAGCACCTGGTGGATCAGCCTGTTCAGAGCCGGCAGGTCGGTGCAGTAGACCCTGAGCAGGTAATCAGCTTCGCCGGTCAGCGTCCATGCGCTGATGATCTCGGGCCGGGTGCCGAGCAGGCTGTGGAACGATTTTGCACCATCCGGGGCATGGGTCGCCATCTCGACCTGGACGAAGGCCTGGACGCTGAGGCCGATCTTCTCGGGGTCGAGCCGGGCCGAATAACCGCGGATATAGCCCTCGGCCTCGAGCCGCTGCCGCCGGCGCCCGGCCTGGCTGGCCGAGAGATGCAGCCGCGCCCCCAGCGCCTCGGCGGTCAGGTGGGCGTTCATCTGCAGCTCGGCCAGCAGGCGGGAATCGGTTTCGTCCAGTTCGGTGCGTGGATCGCGCGTCATATCCGTCTTTCCTGCGTGGATCGCGCGTCAGCCTAGCATGGATCGGGGCAGAATGCGCGCAAATCCCGCGTCGCGCGGCGTAGTGTCGCCGGATAACCGCGCACAGGAGGAAACCATGGGTCCTTTCCCGCATACGGCCCCCCGGGCCACGATCACCGAAGAGAACCCGGCCGGCACCGACGGCTTCGAATTCGTCGAATTCGCCCATCCCGAGCCCGAGAAGCTGCGCGAGACCTTCGCCAAGATGGGCTACGCGCT
The DNA here is from genome assembly GCF_042643245.1 of Acidimangrovimonas pyrenivorans. Lineage (NCBI taxonomy): Bacteria > Pseudomonadati > Pseudomonadota > Alphaproteobacteria > Rhodobacterales > Paracoccaceae > Acidimangrovimonas > Acidimangrovimonas pyrenivorans. The sequence goes on along the minus strand of NZ_JBHRSK010000004.1, from coordinate 1,148,458 downwards.
GACCGGCCGCCACAAGACCAAGAATGTCGAGCTCTGGCAGCAGGGCGACGTCACCTACCTGCTCAACGCCGAGCCGAACACCCATGCCGCGGCCTTCATCGAGGAGCACGGCCCCTGCGCCCCGTCGATGGGCTGGCGCGTGGCCGACGCCCGGCACGCCTTCGACCACGCGGTTGCCAAGGGCGCCACGCCCTACGAGGGCGACGGCAAGGTGATGGACGTGCCCGCGATCGTCGGCATCGGCGGCTCGCTGATCTACTTCATCGACCAGTATTACGACACCTCGCCCTATAACGCGGAATTCGAGTGGCTGGCCCAGTCCAAGCCCGCGGGCGTCGGCTTCTACTACCTCGACCACCTGACCCACAACGTCCACAAGGGCAACATGGATGTCTGGTTCAAGTTCTACGGCGATATCTTCAACTTCCGCGAAATCCGCTTCTTCGACATCGAGGGCAAGTATACCGGCCTCTTCAGCCGCGCCCTGACCTCGCCCGACGGCCGCATCCGCATCCCGATCAACGAGGACCGCGGCGAGACCGGCCAGATCGTCGAATATCTCAAGCGTTACAACGGCGAGGGCATCCAGCATATCGCCGTCGGCACCGAGGACATCTATGCTTCGGTCGATGCGATCTCCGACAAGGGCGTCAAGTTCATGCCCAAGCCGCCGCACAGCTATTACGAGATGAGCCGCGAGCGGGTGCACGGCCACGAGGAGCCGCTCGAGGCGATGGAGAAGCACGGCATCCTGATCGACGGCGAAGGCGTCGTCGGCGGCGGCGAGACGCGGATCCTGCTGCAGATCTTCTCGCGCACCGTGATCGGCCCGATCTTCTTCGAGTTCATCCAGCGCAAGGGCGATGACGGCTTCGGCGAGGGCAACTTCAGGGCGCTGTTCGAGTCGATCGAGCAGGACCAGATCGAACGCGGCGTGCTGGAAGCCAACTGAGCTGCCAACGCGACAAGGTCTCCGGCGGCGTGGACGCGCTGCCGGGGATCAGCCTTTCGGCATCTTCAGGATGTGGTTGCGGCCGTTCTTGACGTAGTGCAGTTCGTGCTCGCCCAGGGCGACGACCTTGCCGCCATCCACCCGATCCCCGACCTTCACCTTGATGATCCGGCCACTGGGCAGGCGCACCAGCGCCTTGCGGTTCGAGGCGCTGCCGACGACGCCGAGCAGGCTGGCGCGGTTCATCGTCAGCGCCTTCTTCACCGTGGCCCGGCGGGCGACCGAGGCGCTGGTCGGGATCGACGGCGCCGTGCTGACGGAATCGCCGGCGCCGTCGCTTTCGGCGACGGCCGGATCGGACGAGCGGTTGGCCGCGGCGACGGCGGCGGCGACCGATTGCTCCAGGTCCGCGGGCCGGTCCTCGGGCACCGGCGAGGCCGGCACGGCCAGCGCGCTGACCGCGGCATCGGCAGCGGCGGCGGCCGCCGCGGAGGCCGCGTCGGCGGCCGAGGTGTCGGGGATCAGGTCGGCCGGGCGCGGCTTGGGCCGGACCCCGGCCAGGCGCGGGTCGGCGGGCGGCGGCAGCGCGCCCTGGTCGGGCGCGGTGCTGTCGGCGGGCGCGGCCGAGGCCGGGCGCGGTTTCGGCCGTTTGCCGGCCAGCGCCGGGTCGGCCGCCGGAGCGGCCCCCGGAGCGGCCTCGAGCGCGGCGGTGGGGGCGGCGGTCGGGGCATCCGCCGCCGGCGTGCCTGCGCTCGCGTCCCCGGCCGGTGCGCTGCCGGGGCGTGCGGGCGGCACCACCGGCGGGGCGGCGGCATAGACCACCACGCCCTGCGGTGTCACGGCGCCGTCCGGGGTCGCCTTCACCAGCCCCTTGGCGTTCAGCGCGAAGACGGTGCCGTAGGGCGGCGGGTTCACCGGTGCCGTGAAGTCGGCATCGCTGCGCATCGTCGCCAGTTGCGGCAACGGCGCGACCGCCGGAGCCGAGACGCCGGGGGCCCAGTGGCCGACGAAAACCTCGCCCAGCTGCCCCGCGACGGGATTCCTCGGCGCCGTCGGCGCCTGCTGGACGAGGATATCCGCCGGCACCAGCCGGGTGACTGGATCGGCGGGCAGCGCCGGCACGCCACCATCGGTTTGACGGATGGTCCGGGGCGCGGTCGACGGGGCGGCGGGAGCCTCGCCAGTCGCGACGGCCGGGGCATCGGAATCGGCGCCGGCCGCCGGCGCATCCGCCGTCGCTGGATCCGCCGTCGCTGGATCCGCCGCCGCTGCATCCGCGTTCGGGGCGCTGTCGCCGGACGGCGTTTGAGTGGCGACCGGGGCTTCGGGCGTCGCGCCGTCGGACGCCGGAGCCGTCTCAGCCGGTGCCGCGCCGGAGGGGGCGGGCGCCTCGGCCGCGAGATCTGTCGCGAGATCGGTCGCGGGCGGGGCGAGCTCGGGCAGCGGCGCCGGCTCGACGATCGCCGGCGCGGCCGGCCTGTCGGTGGCGGCTGTCGTGGCGGCCGGTGACGTGGCGGTCGGTGCCGTGGCGGAGGACGCCTCCGGGGCGGAAGCGGGGGCCGAGGTCGGGTCGACGGTGGCGGTCTCGACGGGGGCCGGGGGGCTGTCGTTGCGGCCCAGCACCATCGCCGACCACAGCCCTGCCAACCCCAGCAGGACGATCAGGATCAGGGTCAGGATCAGGCCCAGGTAGCGCGGCTTGCCGTATTGCTCCTCGAACCGGCGGGCGCCAAAGACGGTCATCGCCTCGGCCTCGTCCTTCGGCGCCTCGCCGCCCGGCGCGCCCGCGGCCTGCGGCACCGGGGTCGGTTCTTCCCCCACGGCGGCCCTCGTCGCGGCTCGGGTCGCGGCCAGGGCGGCGGACTTCGCGGTGGGTTTCGAGACGGGCTCGGGCTCGGGCGCCGTCACCGCGGGCGCCGTCACCGCGGGCGCCGTCACCGCGGGCGGCGGCGTCTTGGCGCGGGTGCTGCGGGTCTTCGCCCTGGCCTTGCGGCCCGACTTGCGGCCGCCGCGATTGGTCAGGCTCTCGACCGCCGAACTCGCCTGCGCCGCGATGCGCGAACGCAGCGGCTCGGGGATCGCGGTTTCCGAGATCACTTCCGCCGGGCGCGGAGCCGCTTGAGGGCTGGCGGCGGGACGGAGCCGGGGCACCGGTTCGGCTCCCGTCTCGGCTCTCGTCTCGGGCGCCGTCGCGGCCTTGAGCGCGCGCGGCGCCGGGATGTCGCCGTCCGGCGCTGCTTGCCGGGCGCTGCCCAGCTTCGGCGCCGCGTCGGCACCGGGCGTGGCCGGGGCCTCGGCCATCAGTTGCCGGCGGCTGGAGAACGGGACCGGCGCGGCCTCGGGCGCGGCAAGCCCGGGCGTTGCCCGGGCCGTCATATCCGGGGCGGCCATGCCCTGAGGCGCGTTTGTGGCGAGGCCGGGGGCAGGACGCGCAGATCGGTCCAAGTCGGCGGCTTCCGCGGCCTCCGCCGCCCGCTCCTCGGCCGTCGGGAACTCCGGGGTCGCCTCCGCCGGGGTCGCCTCCTCCGGGGTCGCTTCCGCCACGGCGGTTTTTTCCGCTGCCGCATCATCCGGGGCGCCTTCCCGGGCGGGCGTCTTGTCCGGCGCGGGCTCGGTCCCGGAGCTCTCCTTGGCGGCCTTGCCCTTCCGGGGTGCCCTGGCCTTGTGCCGGCGCGGCTTGTCGGCTTCCGGGTCGACGATCTCGTCGGCCAGGACCGAGGGCGGCGGGGACGGCGCGCGCGCATCGGGCATTTCCGCCGCCGCCTCCGCTTCGCTTGCCGCCTCGGGCTCCGGCTGCGCCTTCGGGCCCGGCTCCGCGTCCCGCTCGCCGGCCGTCGGCTCCGGCACCTGCGGGGCCGCTTCGGCGGCGGTCTCGGCCGTGGTCCCGGGCGCGCCGCCGTCTTCCGGCGGGGTGGCGGGGCCGACGATCCGGACCGGGTCCTGGTCGCGCTCGACCTTCTCGCCCTCGGGCAATTGTCCTTTGGCTGCCCGGGTGGGGCCGAAGAACGGCTCGCCGGCAAAGGCGCCGGCCGGCGGCACGGTGACGAAGGAAACCGGGTTGAAGCGATGCTCGACCGCGAAGCCCTCGGCCTCGTCCAGCGTCTCGCGGGCGACGACGGCGACCTTGACCTCGGCCCCGGTGCCCGACCAGTCGAAGACGAGGTCATCGACCTTGTAGGGCGTCATGCCCTCCAGCGCGACGGCGATCTGTTCGCGCCGCTGCGCCACCGAGGGGCCGGGGGCGGAAACGGTGGTATAGAGGATCTGGTCGGGCGGCAGCACCAGCTTGGTGCTGAGCCCGCGCGGGGTCAGGCCGAGCGCCGTCGAGCGCAGGTAGCCCAACGCCCCGGCCATGTCGGGATCGTCGAGCGAAACCTCGCCCACCGGCAGCCAGCCGCCGCGGCTGCGATGCAGCAGGCGAATGCCGTCGGGCGAGAGGTCGAGAGCGAAACTGGGTTTCATTCCGTGGGTCTAGCACAGGGACCGAAGGGCGGGGAGTCTGCCGCCGAATTGCACAATTCCTACAGCAGGAAATCGCCGAATGAAAGAAAAACACCCCGGAAATGCCTTGCCGCGCGGCTCTGACGCAGGAAAGCTGAGGGCCAATCAGGAGGATTTCCGATGCGTTTTTCCAGTTCCCGCCTTGCCGTGCTCTTCGTCGTCGCCCTGGCCCTGCCGCTGGCCGTCCCCGCCGGGCCGGTTCGGGCCGACTCCAGTCAAGCCCCGGCCAAGGCCCAGGGCCGGATCACCGTCACCGGTCGCGGCCATGTCGCCGCCGCGCCGGACATGGCGACGGTCACCCTGGGCGTGACCACCGAGGCCAAGACCGCGAAAGCGGCGATGACCGCCAATTCGAGCCAGCTCGAGCGGGTGATGGCCGGGCTCGAAGGCGCCGGGATCGCGGCGCGCGACATCCAGACCTCGGGCCTGGCGCTCAACCCGCGCTGGCAAACGGTGAAGCCGTCGGGCGAGCGCAAGATCACCGGCTTCGTCGCCTCGAACCGGGTGACGGTGCGGGTGCGCCAGCTCGATGAGTTGGGCAGCGTGCTCGACAGCCTGGTCCAGGCCGGGGCGAACACGGTCGACGGGCTGGACTTCGGCATCGCCAAGCCGGGGCCGTTGCAGGACGAGGCCCAGCAGAAAGCGGTGAAAGAGGCGCGGCGCAAGGCGCAACTGATGGCGGAGGCGGCGGGGGTGACGCTCGGCCGGGTGATCTCGATCGGCGACGGCTACGTGTCCGAACCGCAGCCGATGATGCGGTCCGCGGGGATGGCCGAACCCATCTCGGCGCCGGTGCCGGTGGCCCAGGGCGAGGTGAACCTCTCGGCCACCGTGACGATGGTCTTCGCCATCAAGCCGTAACGCCGCCCGGAAGGGGGCGGCGGCGGTCGCGGGCCGGGCCTCGGTCTCCCTCCGCGCCGGGAGCGGCGCAGAGGGCAAAGGCCGGGAGCTGGTTCAGGCGGTGGCGGTGGCCAGCGCCTGGTCGAGATCGGCGATCAGGTCGTCGGCATCCTCGATCCCGATCGACAGCCGGACCACGTTCGGCGCCGCGCCGGCCGCGACCTGCTGCTTCTCGGTCAGCTGGCGGTGCGTGGTCGAGGCCGGGTGGATGATCAGCGACCGGGCGTCGCCGAGGTTGGCGACATGGCTGAAGATCTCGAGGCTGTCGACCAGCTTGACGCAGGACTCGTAGCCGCCCTTGAGCGCCACGGTGAACAGCGCGCCCGCCCCCTTGGGGCAGATCTTCTGCGCCCGGTCGTGATAGGGCGACGACGGCAGCCCGGCATAGGTGACCGCCTCGACCCGCGGATCGGCCTCGAGCCACTCGGCCAGCTTGCGGGCATTGGCGACATGGCGCTCCATCCGCAGGCTCAGGGTCTCGATCCCCATCAGCGTGTAGTGCGCCGCCTGCGGGTTCAGCGTCATGCCGAGATCGCGCAGCCCGACGGCGATGCCGTGGAAGGTGAAGGCCAGCGCGCCGAAGGTCTCGTGGAACTTGAGCCCGTGATAGGCGGGTTCGGGCTGCGACAGCGACGGGAACTTGTCGGAGGCCGACCAGTCGAAATTGCCCGAGTCGATCACCGCGCCGCCGGTGACGGTGCCGTTACCGGTCAGGTACTTGGTCGCCGAATGCACCACCAGCGTCGCGCCATGCTCGATCGGCCGGCACAGCCAGGGCGTGGCCGAGGTGTTGTCGACGATCAGCGGCAGGCCGGCGCGGTCGGCGATCGCGGCAATGGCGTCGAGATCGGTGACATAGCCGCCCGGGTTGGCGATGGTCTCGCAGAACACCGCCCGGGTATTGTCGTCGATCGCCGCCTCGACGGCGGCCAGATCGTCGAAATCGACGAATTTCGCTTCCCAGCCGAAACGCTTGATGGTCTGGCTGAACTGGGTCAGCGTGCCGCCATAGGCCCGGGTCGAGGCGACGACGTTGCGGCCCGGCCCCATCAGCGGGAACAGCGCCATGATCTGGGCGGCGTGGCCGGACGAGCAGCAGACGGCGCCGACGCCGCCCTCCAGCGTCGCGATCCGCTCCTGCAGCACGGCGACGGTCGGGTTGGTCAGGCGCGAATAGATGTAGCCCACTTCCTGCAGGTTGAAGAGCGCCGCGGCATGGTCGGCGTCGCGGAAGACGTAAGCGGTGGTCTGGTAGATCGGCGTCTGGCGCGCGCCGGTGGCCGGATCGGGCCGGGCGCCGGCATGGATCTGCAAGGTGTCGAAACCGTAGGTCTTGGTCATCTGGGCCTCCCTGAAATGCGTTGCCCAGACGTTAGGGGAAGGCGCTGCGGCCCACAAGTGAGACGCCTCCGGCGGGAGTATTTTCGCAAAGAAGAAATGCGGGCGCTCTCCTGCTTCTTCTTTGGCCAAATACTCCGGGGGTCCGGGGGCCGGCCCCCGGCCTTGCCGACAGCCGTGGCCGCCCTCAGCGCAGCCAGAGCTTGGCCCGCTTGATCCGGTTGCGGATCTTCTGCTCCTTGCGCGGCAGGTCATCGCGGTCGAACATCGCCCGCAGTTTCTCGCCCTTGCCCTGGTAGACCAGCTTGCGCATCGCCTCGCTCTGGCGCAGCAGCCGTTTCATCGGCTGGGGCGCGGCGATCTCTTCCAGCACCTGTACCGCCCGGTCGCTTTCGCGCGCGTAGAGCAGCGGCAGCCAGCGGTAATGGCAGCTGACATCGCCATCTAGCCCGGCCAGCCCCGGCCCCGGCCTTCCGCCGCCGAGGGCGTGGATCGCCAGCGGCAGCGCGATCTGGTCGAGCCACGGGTCGAGCGACTGCAGCGCCAGCTTGGCGGGCGGGTCGTCGCGGATCGCCAGGGCATAGTCGAGGAAGCGCCGGCCGAATGCGTGCGGGCAGCTGTGGAAGAACCAGCCGGCGTTGAAATAGAGATAGCGTTGCCAGTATTCGTCGGGCTGCGACAGGTCGAGCGAGCTGGCGTAGTCGAGCCCGAACTTGTCGTAGAGCGATTTCCAGGTCGCGCCGTAGCCGGGCCCGTAAAGCTCGAGTTCTGGCCAGGTGCCCTCGCGCCGCATCGAGGCGGCGGGGCGGCCGAAATCGAAGCCGACCGTGGCAAGCGGCCCGGTGATCAGCGTGTCGGTGTCGAAGAAGACGAAAGGCTCGCCCTCGGGCAGGGCGAAGAGGCCCTCGATCTTGTTGCCATAGGGGTAGGCGGAACCGAAATGCCGGCTCTCGAACGGCAGGAAGGTGGCGCCGAGCTCCTCCAGCATCGCCCGCACGGCCGGATCGATGATGCGCGGATCGGCGGGCCAGAGCGGCCCCGGCTGCGGCTCGCCGATATAGAGCCGGGCGCTCAGGCCGGGATTGGTCGCCCGCAGGCTGGCGGCGAAGAGCAGCGCCTCGATCTGCAGTCGGCCGGCCTGGGCGATGATGAAGATGTTGAAGCCTTGGCCTCGCGCCGCCTGTGCTGCCATACTGTGCCTGCCCGGTCTTGGTTGCGGGCAGTATAGCTTGTGCCGGTTTCCGAAAAAGCGAAATTCTCGAAGGGTGTTGCGATGCGCGTTTTCCTGGTCTGTGCGGCAGTTGCCGCGTCTGCGCTGCCCGCCGCGGCGGGCGATTTCACCACCGCCGCCGAGGTCAGGCCGATCCTCTCCGCGACCCGGGCGCGCTGGGTGGCGGTGCGGGCGTTCGATGGCAAGGACCTGCTCTATTTCACCCAGATCGAGGCCTGGCGCTGCGGGCTGGCGCAGGTCCGCTACCGGGTCAATGACGAGCCCGAGACGGTGCGCGAGATGGAACCCTGCTACCGGGGCACGGCCCAGCCCAACGCCTTCAAGGCGGCCGATCACCTGCCCTATGTCACCCGGCCGCTGGGCTCGATCTCCAAGGTCTCGGTCACCGTGGTCTATGGCGACGGCAGCGAGGAGACGGCCGAGTTTCCCCGCGCCTTCGTGGAAGTGAACTGAGCGGGGGCTTGTCGTGCTCAGCCCCGGGGCGTGAAGCGCAGGCTGAGGCAGGACATGCCGCCGTCGAGCTTGGCGCATTCGCTGTTGCCGATCTGGCGGATGTCGTAGCCCGCCGCCGCCAGTCTCTCGGCCGTCTTCGGAAAGCCCGCCGGCATCAGCACCAGGTCGTTGAAGCGGATGGTGTTGGCGCAGGCCTCCTCGCCCTCGGCGGTATGGATCACCTTGTAGCCGTCGAAGCAGCCGGAGGCGGCCAGCCGTTCGGTGGTGAGGATGGTCTCGGCGTCGAGCAGCGAGCAGTCGGTCTTGAAATGCAGCACGCCCGGCGGCGTCTCGACCTCGCGCACCGCGTAGCCCCAGCGGGCGGTGAGCCGGGCCAGCTCGGCCACGCCGTCGGCGTCGGTGCGGGCCGAGCGGCCGACGAGGATCTCGCGTTCGGTGGTCAGGATGTCGCCGCCCTCGACATGGCCGCTTTCGATGGCGACGACCTCGCCGTAGAGGGCGCGCAGGGTCGGCGCCATCTCGGCCGCCTCGCCCAGCCGCGACGGCGCGCCGGGGCGCATCACCACGGCGCCCTCGGGCAGGCAGAGGGCGGTGTCCTCGACGAAGACGGAATCGGGATAGGCGGGCAGGGCGGGCAGTTCGACCACGGTCGCGCCGGTCTCGCGCAGGGTGGCGATGTAGTCGGCGTGGTGGGCCTGCATCACGGCCAGGTCCGGCGTGCCGGTATCGACGGCGCGCAACCCGTCGACGATGCTGGGCGCCGGGGCGCGGGTGATGGCGTGGGTGAAACGGAAGGAACGATCGGACATCGGCGCCTCGCTGGAATGCTCCGCCCCGTCATAGCGCGGGCGGCGGGAGGCGTCGAGACGGCCCGGACCGGCCCGGACCGGCCGGCACACCGGCCGCCCGGGCGGGGCGGCCGGCGCTGTCGCGGGGCCGAGGCGCTTTGCGAGGCGCTTTGCGAAGCGCGTTACTGGGACGCCAGCCAGGTCCGGCCGTCGCGGGTGATGACGCGGACGCGCTGACCGACCCGGAAGGTGTTGGAACTCTGGATGATCGTCATGACGCGGCCGCTGTCGAGCCGGATCTCCCAGGCCTGCGACCAGTAGGTGCCCGAGCTGGTCCTCTTGGCCATGTTGCTGCCGACCACCGCGCCGGTGGCGGCGCCGGCGCCGGTCATCAGGCTCTTGCCGCTGCCTTCGCCGAACTGGTTGCCGATGATGCCGCCGACGATGCCGCCGACCAGCGCACCGGCGACCTGGTCGCCCTGGGTGTTGCGCCGCATCTCGACGTTGCGCACGCCGATGATGGTGCCGTGGCGGACATGCGCCTGCTGCTGCACCGGCGGCGGCTGGGTATAGGGGCCGGGCCCGTTATCGACGCAGCCGGCGACCATCAAGGTGCAGAGGGGCAGGATCAGAAGACGCTTGTTCATCGGTAGCACTCCCATGAGTCGAACAAGGGGACATCCCCCCAACATAGTGCGCGATTCCGCGCAGGAAATTGATCCATGTCACCGAGTTGCGGGGAAAACGCCCCGGCCGTGCGGGGCGGGGCCGCTGGGACCGGGGGACCGGCTGTGCCTTCCGGTGCCGCTCTGCCATTGCTTCGGCATGGTCATGGGCAATCTCGCCTGCATCGCGGTCGGGGCCGCCTGGACCAATCCGTCGCCCGGTTTCGATGCCCGGCTGACCCTCGACGCGGTCGAAAGCCGGCGCCCGGCCGCCGCCGCCCCCATCCCGATGAGATCGGCCCCGACCAGCTGCCGCCCGAGGCTCAGGGCGCGGCGCCGGGCCGTTTCATCAGGCCCTCCGCTGCGCCGCGGGGCGTAGGGCGCACCTATTTCGATATCTGTCGAACTATGGCTTGACTCACGCTGCGCTAGGTCGCATGGTATTTCCATGAATATCGAAATGGCATCGCGACAGCTCGAGGCGCTCGGGAACACCACCCGGCTGACCCTGTATCGCATCCTGGTGCGCGCCGGACGCAGCGGCCTGGCGGTCGGGCAGGTGCAGGAGCGTCTCGGGATGCCGGCCTCGACGCTGTCGCATCACCTGAAGCGGCTGGTCGATACCGGGCTGGTGCGGCAGGAGCGGGCCGGGACAAGCCTGATCTGTCACGCCGAATACCCGGCAATGGAGGCGCTTCTGGGTTTTCTCGCCGACGAATGCTGCGCCGACGAGAGCGGATGCGCGCCCGCGCAGGAGGCGGTGGCGCAGGCAGAAGCCGGGTGAGGGTTTTGCCTGTAATTTCCAATATGCTGGAAGGATGGAAAAATGGACAGGCCGCAACACGCCGATCTTCCGGTTGCCGTCGTCGGGGCGGGGCCGGTCGGCCTGGCCGCCGCCGCCCGGCTGATTGAGCGCGGCCTGACGCCGCTGATCTTCGAGCGCGGCGCGCAGGCCGGGGCGACCATTGCCGACTGGGCCCATGTCCGCGTCTTCTCGCCCTGGGAGTTCAACACCGACGCCGCCGCGCGGGCCCTCCTCGAGGCCGAGGGCTGGCACATGCCCGCCCCGGACCACCTGCCGACAGGGGCCGAGCTGATCCGCGACTATCTGGCGCCGCTGGCGGCCCATCCGGCGATTGCCCCGCATCTGCGCCTGAATGCCGAAGTCGAGGCGATTGCCCGGCACGATCATTCCAAGCTCTCTTCCGAAGGCCGGGACGCGGTCCCGTTCGTGATCGTCTGGCGCGATGCCCAGGGCGCGCGGCACCGCACGCTTGCCCGTGCCGTGATCGACGCCTCGGGCACCTGGGTGCGGCCCAACCCGATCGGGCGCGACGGGTTGCCGGTCGAGGGCGAGGTCGAGAACGCTGCCCGTATCGCCTACGGCATCCCGGATGTGCGCGGCGCCGCGCGGGCCGACTATGCCGGCCGGCACACGCTGGTGATCGGGGCCGGCCATTCGGCGATCAACGCCGCGCTCGACCTGATCGCGCTGGCGGGGGAGGCGCCGGGCACGCGGGTCAGCTGGGCCACCCGCTCGGGCGGGATCGAGCGGCTGCTGGGCGGCGGGCTCAACGACGCCCTGCCGGGGCGGGGCGCGCTTGGCCTGCGTGCCGCCGAGGCGCTGCGCGACGGCCGGGCGGCGCTGCTGTCGCCCTTCACCGCCCGGCGCATCGCCGCCCAAGGTGACGGGCTTGAGGTCGCGGGCGAGGTCGGCGGCGTGGACACCGTCCTGGAGGTCGACCGGATCGTCGTCGCCACCGGCTTCCGGCCCGATCTGGCGATGCTGTCCGAGCTGCGGCTGGCGCTCGACCCGGTGGTCGAGGCGACGCCCGCGCTCGCCCCGCTGATCGACCCGAACCTGCATTCCTGCGGCACGGTGCGGCCCCATGGCGTGGTCGAGCTGAGCCATCCGGAGAAGGATTTCTTCATCGTCGGCATGAAGAGCTATGGCCGTGCGCCGACCTTCCTGATGACGACGGGCTACGAACAGGTCCGCTCGGTCGTGGCGGACCTCGCCGGCGACCTGGTGGCCGCGCGCGAGGTGCGGCTGAAGCTGCCCGAGACCGGCGTCTGCCAGAGCGGTCCGGCCCTGTCGGCGGCAGAGCGCGGTCTGGCCGGCATCGCCGAAAGCGGTTGCTGTGGCGGTCCGCCCAAGGTCGAGCCCGCCGCCTGCTGCGCCCGGGACGAGGCCGCCAGGGCCGTCGGCAGGACCGGCTGCGGCTGCGGCAGCGAGGCAGAGCCGGAGAGCTTGGCGAAATGAAACGGATCGGGGAGCGCGGCCGGGTGATCTCGGCCCTTGGCATGGTGATGATCCTGACCTGGGGCAGCACCTTCTACCTGCTCGCGGTGCTCTCCGGCCCGATCCGCGCGGAAACGGGCTGGAGCGCCGGCGCCGTCACCGCCGGGATCTCGATCGCGCTGCTGGTCTCGGGCCTCGCGGCCAGCCGGATCGGGCTGCTGATCCAGCGCCAGGGCGGGCGCAGGGTGCTGGTCGCGGGGGTGCTGCTGATCGCGGCGGGGCTGGTGATCCTGGGCCTGTCGCGCAGCCTGCCGCTCTACCTCGCCGCCTGGGCGGTCCTCGGCCTGGGCATGGCGGCGAGCCTCTACGACGCGGCCTTCTCGACGCTCGGGCGGCTCTACGGCCGCGGGGCGCGCAAGGCGATCACCGCGCTGACGCTCTGGGGCGGTTTCGCCAGCACCGTCTGCTGGCCGGTCTCCGCCTTCCTGGTCGACAGCGTCGGCTGGCGGGCGACCTGCTTCGCCTATGCCGCGCTGCATCTGGTGCTGACGGCGCCGCTGTGCTGGTTCGCCCTGCCGAAGGCGCCCCCCGCCCAGGCGGCGGCATCGCCGGGACAGGCCCGGCCGTCCCCCGCTACGAACGCCTTCGGCCTGCGCTTCTGGTGCATCGCCGTCGCCGGGGCCGCGCTCTCGATGCTGAGCGCCATCTGGTCGATCCACCTGATCACCATCCTCACCGCCGAGGGCCACGCGATGGCCGCCGCCGTCGCGCTGGGGACGGTGATCGGTCCGGCGCAGGTCGGCGCGCGGATCGTCGAGATGCTGGGGCGCGAACGCCATCACCCGATCTGGACCATGATCGCCTCGGCCAGCCTGGTGCTGGCGGGGTTCTCGGGGCTGATGCTGGGCCTGCCAGCGGGGCCGGCGCTGGTCGCCTTCGGAGCGGGCAACGGGTTGTGGTCGATCGCCCGCGGCGCGCTGCCGCTCGCCATCTTCGATCCGCAGGACTACGCCCGGATCATGGGCCGCCTGGCGCGGCCGATGCTGCTCGCCTCGGCGGTGGCGCCGCTTCTGGGCGCCTTGCTGATACAGGCATACGGGCCGCACGCGATGCTGACCGCGCTGGTGCTCGGCGCGCTGGTGCCGCTGGGCGCCGCGATCCTGCTGCTGCTCGACCTGAACCGCGGCGGCAACCGCTACGCGCTGCGCTGAGGCGGCGACGGCCGCCGCTCCGCGAGTCGTGACCGCGGGTTTGGCCGTTTCCGCCCTGTGGCGGTTTGTCCGGGGATGCCAAGCCGTCATCTGATTGTCATAATCGGGCATCGTAATGGAACGATGGCGGGTCCTCGACGAGAGAGCGGCCGGAGACAGGGCTGCAAACGGGGGCCGGGTTGGACCTGCCCATTTCAGTTGCCAGCATTTTCACCTGGGAGAGGCCAAACCATGACCGCAGAGAGCAACGAACACGAAGAGGAAACCATTCGCACCGCGGCCTATTTCATCTGGCTTGCCGAAGGGCAGCCCGATGGCCGCCACGAATTGCACTGGGAGCGCGCGCGCAAGGAGCTGTCCGAGGGCGGCCGGCAGACGGCGCGCCGGTCCGGCGCTGCCAAGTCGACGGCGACGAAACGGGCACGCCCCAGCTCGTCGGCCGCGAAGAAGGCACCGGCGAAGAAGGCACCGGCGAAGACGGCGGCGAAGACGGCGGCAAGGACGGCGGCGGCCAGGACTTGAGCCCCCGATCTGGCGTCTGGCCCGCAAGGCCGGACGCGCGTTGACGGGCGGAGGCGAAGGCGGCCGATGACACTGCGCTGGAATGCAGCCCCCTCCGAGCCGGTCGGGAAGGCCGGCGCGGGCGCGGGGCCCGCGGGCGGATCGGCCAGGCGACCGCGGGTCGCCCTGGCGCATCGCTCGAAGGGCGGCCGGGTGCGCCTGCGCTGCCCGGCACTGCATCGCCTGTCCGCCCACCTGCCGGCGCTGGAGGCGCTGTTGCTGCGCCACCCGTCGATCCACGCGGTCGAGCTGCGCCCGGCGACCGGCAGCGTCATCCTGCACAGCGACGCCACGGCGCCGACCGGGGAGCTGATCGAGGCGCTGCACGCGGCGCTGCTGCGCGCGCCGGACGGCACCGTCGCGCGCAGCATGCGCCGGGCCGCGGCCGAGGGCGAGACGGCCTGGCACAGCATGGCCGGGGCCGAGGTCAGCGGCCATGTCGCCAGCGATCCCGACCACGGGCTGACCGATGCCGAGGCCCGGGACCGTCTGGCGCGCGAGGGGCCCAACACTTTGCCGCAGGCGCGCCAGCGATCGCAGGCCGAGCTCTTCGCCGAGCAGTTCGACAGCCTGCCGGTGGCGATGCTGGCCGGCTCGGCCGTGGTCTCGGTCGCGACCGGCGGGCTGGCCGACGCCGTGGCGACGCTGGCGGTGGTGATGATCAACGCCGTTTTCGGCTATGTTACCGAGGGCCAGGCCGAAGCCTCGATCCACCGCCTGATGGACAGTTCCGACGAGTCGGTGACGGTGATCCGCGACGGCCGCCGGCTGGTGGTGCGCGCTGCCGAGGTGGTGCGCGGCGATCTCTATGTCGCCAGTCCCGGCACGGTGATCGCCGCCGATGCGCGGGTGCTGGCGGCCGAGCGGCTCAAGGTCGACGAGTCGGCCCTGACCGGCGAGACCCTGCCGGTCGCCAAGCATCCCGGGGCCGAGACCGCGCGGGAGGCGCCGATCGGCGCGCGGCCGACCATGCTCCATGCCGGGACGCTGGTGGCCGAGGGTCGCGGCCGGGCGGTGGTGGTCGCCACCGGGCGCGAAACCGCCTCGGCAAGGATCGCCCTGCTGAGCCAGAGCGCGGCCCGTCCCCGCGCCCCGGTCGAGGCCGAGATCGACCGGCTGGGCGCGCGGCTGGCCAAGCTGTCGCTGGCCGCTTGCGGGGTGTTTTTCGGCATCGGCTGGATGCGCGGCATCGGGCTGGCGGCGATGCTGAAGGACGCGCTGGCGCTGGCGGTGGCGGCGGTGCCCGAGGGCCTGCCGGTGGTGGCGACGACGACGATGTCGATCGGGCTGCGGCGGATGGAGCGGCGCGGCGTGCTGGTGCGCCGAATCGACACCGTCGAGAGCCTCGGCGCGCTGCAGACCCTGTGCCTCGACAAGACCGGGACATTGACCCGCAACCGGCTGCAGGTGGTCGCGGCGGAGGCCGGGCTCGACGGTGCGCCCGAGCCCGCCGCGCTGGCCCGGATGCTCGCGGTCGCGGCGCTGAACAACGATGCGATGCCCGGGCCGGAGGGCGCCGAGGGCTCGTCGGCCACCGAACGGGCGCTGCTCGACTATGCCATGGCCGGCGGCATCGACACCGCCGGCCTGCGGGCGACACGGCCGCGCGCGGGGCTGATCGAGCGCACGCCGGGCCGGCCCTACATGGTGACGGTGCATGGCGGCGCCGGGCCGAAGACGCTGGTCAAGGGGGCGCCGGAGCAGGTGCTGGCGCGCTGCAGCCATGTGCTGACCGGCGAGCGGCGGCGACCGCTGAGCGCGGCGCAGCGCCGCCGCATCCTTGCCGCCAACGCCCGGCTGGCCGCGCGCCCGGCGCGGGTGCTGGGCTTCGCCGACGGCACCGCGCCGCCGCGCGACGGCGAGCCCGAGGGGCTGACCTGGCTCGGCCTGCTGGCGATGGTCGACCCGCTGCGCCCGGGCGCGGCCGATTTCATCGCCGCAATGCACCGCGCCGGCGTCGCCACGGTGATGATCACCGGCGACCAGGCCGCCACCGCCGGCGCCATCGCCCGCGAGCTGGACCTGTCGAACGGCGGCCCGCTGCGGATCATCGACGCGCCCGAGATCGCCGAGATGGACCCGGCGCTGCTGGGCGGTCTGGCCCGGCAGGCGCATGTCTTCTCGCGCGTCAGCGCGGCGCAGAAGCTGCAGATCGTCCAGACCCTGCAGGCCGACGGCACCGTGGTCGGGATGACCGGCGACGGCGTCAATGACGGCCCGGCGCTGAAGGCGGCGGATGTCGGCATCGCCATGGGCGCCAGCGGCACCGACCTGGCCCGCGACGTCGCCAATGTGGTGATCCGCGACGACGAGCTGGCGACGCTGGTCGACGCCATCGCCCAGGGCCGCACCGTCTACGGCAATATCCGCAGGGCGCTGGAATACCTGCTCGCCACCAACATGTCCGAGATCATCGTCGGCATCGTCGAGGCCGCCCACGGCCCGGGCGAGGTGGAGTCGCCGATGGAGCTGCTGTGGATCAACCTGATCAGCGACGTGCTGCCGGGGCTCGGCCTCGCCTTCGCCGAACCCGATCCGCAGGCGATGGCCCGGCCGCCGCGCGCGGCCGGCGCGCCGGTGATCCCGGCGCAGGACTTCCGCGGCATGGCGGTGGACGGCGCGATCATCTCGGCCTCGGCGCTGGCGGCGCATTTCGCCGGTCTGGCCCGCCATGGCCCCGGCCCGCAGACCCGCGGCATGACCTTCCTGGCCCTGTCGCTGGGGCAGCTTGTCTACGCGCTCAGCCGTCAGCGCGGCGAAGGCGCCGGGCCCGAGCCGGGGCGGCTGTTCGACAACCGGATGCTCAATGGCGCGCTGCTCGCCTCGGCCGGGGTCGCGGTGCTGCCCTTCTTCGTGCCGCCGCTGCGTCGGTTGTTGCGCATCGCGCCATTGGGGCCGGGCGACGCGGCGCTGTCGCTGGCCGCCGCCGTGGCGCCGACGCTGGCGGTTCTCGGCCGTCAGGGTAAGCTGCTCGAACTCGAAACGCTGGAGGGGGAGGCATGCGAAACTTCGTCCTGACCTCGGAATCGGTCACGGAAGGCCATCCCGACAAGCTCTGCGACCAGATCAGCGACGCGGTGGTCGACGCCTACCTGTCCGCCGGCGCCCGGGCCGGCATCGTCGCCGAATGCGCGATCGCGACCGGGGTGATCTTTCTCTCGGTGCGGGCCGGCGCCGAGCTGCCGGTCGACCTCACCTCGCTCGCGCGTCAGGTCATGGCCGATGCCGGCTACGACGACAGCGACCACGGCCGGGTGCCGACGGTGATGCTGGAACTGTCGCAGGATCGCGGCCTGGCGCCGGAGGCGCTTGCCACGGGGCGGGCGCGCCACATGGTCAGCGCCTTCGGCTATGCCTGTGACCAGACCCCGACCGCGATGCCCTATCCGATCGACGCCGCCCACCGCATCAGCGCCGCGCTTGACGCGGCCCGGCGCGACGGGCGCCTGCCCTGGCTGTCGCCCGACGCCCAGGCCCAGGTTGCCGTCGGCTTCGAGAACCGCCGCCCGGTGGCGCTGAAGGCGATCGCGCTGACCTATGGCCAACGCGCGGAGATCGGTGCGGCGGAGGCGCGCAGCGCCCTGCGCGACGAGGTTCTCGCGCCGGCCCTGGCCGCCACGCCTTTAGGGAGCCTGCCGGGCATCGACGACGATACCCGGCTGGTCTTCCTGCCGGCCGAGAGCCCGGCCGGTCCCGCCGCCCATTCCGGCCTGACCGGGCGCAAATCGGCCGACGACGCCTATGGCAGCTTCGTTCGCCGCAGCGGCCCGGCGCTGAGCGGCAAGGACCCGTCGCGCATCGACCGCATCGCCGGCTATGCCGCGCGCCAGGCCGCCCGCGCCGTGGTCGTCGCCGGGCTGGCGCGGGAATGCGAGGTCCAGCTGTCCTATATCGTCGGCGATGCCGGGCCGGTCAGCGTCGAGGTCGACAGCTACGGCAGCGGCTCGGTGCCGGACGCGGCGATCTCGGCCCGGCTGGGCGAGGTGATCGACTTCCGCGTCGGCGCCATCGCCGAGCGGCTGCGGCTGTGGGAGCTGCCGGCCGAGCGCGGCGGCCGCTTCTACCGCGACCTCGCCCGCTACGGCCATATGGGCCGCGACGATCTCGCGCCGCCCTGGGAGGAGACGGAGGTCGCCGCCGATCTGGCCTGAGTGCCGGCGGCCGCAGAGCCGCCATGGAGACCGTCAACTGCCTTGGCCCGAGCGGAGAACGCCCCCCTGCGGGACGAGGCGGACTTCTGATCAAAGCGCCGATCCGCTCGGTGTGCGCGGGAACCGCGCGGCGGCACTATGTCTCAGCGCCTCCGGGGGATTGCTGGCCTATCTAGGTAACAGAGATGTGATTACATCACCTGAGTAGGCAGGAAGGTCCTGAAAGATGACTTCCCATATGTTCGTTGCCGAAACCGACAGTGAGCGGCGCGTGGTCAGCGTCTGGTATGTGGGCGGCAAGGCCACGCCGCGCCTGGCCAGGCCGGGTGACGCGACCCCGGACAAGCTGAGCCGCGCAGAGTTTCACGGAGCGCCGGCAGCCCATATCCGGGACTGGCTGAAGCAGCTAGGATCGGCTCTCCCCTCTCTCGCCATGCTGGCAGGCGTTGGCGAGCAGACCTCCGACCCGCTGCGGCCGGCGGCTGTCCAGCATCGGCGGCGCGAGGTTGCCGGCGGTCGCAGAAGCTGATCCGGCCTCCGCCGCCGGCCTCGGCCTGCGACCCGGTCCTGCAGGCCTGCAGCGCGACGCATTCATGGTTCGGGTCGCACCCTTGCCGCCATCGAGCACCGGGGGCGGCCCGTTTCCGCCGGGCGCTCCTGGCGCAAGACGGGAGCTGCGCCCGCTGAACCGGCCTTGACAGTTCGTCCCAACGGGGCGGAGGTGCAAGCCGACGAATTGGCGAAGGGGCCACCGGATGGCGACCGTTCTCGTGCCCGGGTTCATGCTGGACGCCGATCTCTGGGGCGACATCATCGACGATCTCGCGCCTTTCGGCCCCATCGTTCATGCCGACCCGACCCGTGGAGACACGATCGAGGCAATGGCGAGCGAGACCCTGAAGATCGCCCCGGAGCGGTTCGACCTGATCGGGTTCTCGATGGGCGGCTATGTCGCCCGTGCGATCCAGAGGCTGGCGCCGGAGCGTGTCGGGCGGCTTGTCCTGATCGCCACCTCGGCCCGGGGCGATGGCGAGATACAGGCGCAAAGGAAACTGGCCATGTCCGGCGCAGAGCTGCCCCGGTTTCGCGGGATCAGTCGCCAGTCGATCCGCAAGTCCCTTTCACCGCAGCGCGAGGGCGACGCCGCCCTCGTCGAACGCATACGGGACATGAGTCTCCGGCTCGGCGGCGAGACCTTCCACCGTCAGGCCCGCCTGCGGCGCGAGGACGATCTGGACCGGCTTGCGAGCATCGCTTGCCCGACCCTGATCGTTGCCGGAAGCGAGGACCGGCTGCGTTCGCTGGACGAGGCCAGAGAGTTGAAGAGGGCGATCTGGGCGTCGGAATTGCGGGTCATCGAGGCGGGACACATGATCCCCCTGGAGGCGCCGAGAGTGCTGTCCGCTGCCGTCACGACATTCCTCAACGGGGGCCCGGGCGATGAGCGGCAGGCGCGCATCGGGCCTGACGAAGGCAACGGAGCCTGACTTCCGCCGCAAGTTGCGCCGGGTGCGTATCATGGGGGGCGTCCGCGCATCGGGCCGGGAGAAGCCGGCATGGTCGGCGCGATCGGCAGGTGAGCGGCAGGTGAGCGGCAGGTGAGCGGCAGTCAGAAACCGGTGACTTCGACTGCTATGCGCGGCCGCGGCCGTCAAGCGGCGCGCGCCCGGGGTCGGGAAAAGCTGTTGATGCTCAGGGAAGCAAGTGGCGGAGAGACAGAGATTCGAGCGTGACGAACGGCACAACGAAAATGCCTTATTTGTAAGGATATTTTGCCACGATTGAGCTTCAGGGGTGACCCCGAATGTGTAGCATAATGTGTAGCAAGCTCTCGGGCCATTGCGGCCGGGAGCTTCCGAGAAAATGACAATGGGTGATGGATGGCAGGACTGATAAAACGTGGGAAGACGTGGTATCTGCGGATGAGGGTCCCGAAACGATTTCTCGAAGTCGCGGAGCACAAGACAGTCCATCGAAGCCTGAAGACAGACAGTGAGCGCCGCGCGCGGGAACTGCTGCCAGCCGTCGAGGCGAATATTATCGCGGACTTCGAGCAGATGCTTGTCTTGAAGCTGCGCCCTGAGGATGCCGATGCTTACCGCGCTGCACAGAAGATCGCTCAAGCGCGGGGATTCACATACAGCCCGGTCACCAAGGTCTCTGAGGCGCCCCTGGACGAGATCTTGGAGCGCGTTGAGGCCGTCAGTGCGGATTCCGCCATGGAAGTCACGAAGGCGCTCCTGGGGGGCGTCCAGGAGCCCGCTCTACGGCTCTCGGCCTTGGTTGGCGAGGTCGAACGCATTGCGGCCCATGAGAACCGATTCAAGAGCGAGAACCAGATGCGGCTGTGGCGCAATCCCCGCAAGCGGGCCGCCGCGAACCTGATGGCGGCGCTCGGCGGCAAGGACGTTCTTGTATCGGAAATCGACCACGCGGCCGCGCTCAAGCACAAAGTCTGGTGGCAGCGGAAGATCGCCGCAGAGAGCCTTTCCATCGAGAGCGCCAACAAAGACTTCGCGAATATGGCGGGCATGCTCCGCCGCTACTATGAGGACATTGCGCAGCCTGATCCTCCAGAGCCCTATCACCGGGTGTCGTTGAAGGATCGGCACAAGAAGGAAAGCAGAAAACTGGAAATCCCGGTCGAGTGGATCACCGAACGCTGGTTCGCGCCGACCGCACTGGACGGCATCAATCTCGAAGCGCGGGACATTCTGCTCATCTCCATTGAGACGGGATGTCGGCAGTCCGAGATCTATGACTTGCCGCCCGGGGCAATCGTTCTCGACCACCCGATTCCCCATTTGCGGATCGGTTTCGAAAGTGGCGAATACCGGCGCGAGATCAAGAACGCCCCCTCCGGTCGCCGTGTGCCGCTCGTGGGCGTGGCATTGGCCGCGGCACGGCGGCATCCCGACGGCTTTCCGCGATACCGTGGCACCAGCGGCTATTCGGCCAACATCAACGGACGGCTCCGTAGCCGAAAGCTATTACCGACGCCTGATCACACAATCGGCGGTTTGCGCCACACATGGGAGAGCCGTCTGAAAAAGGCCGGTATCAGTCAGGAAGACCGTGGCGAAATGATGGGCCACAGCGTCAAGGCGATCCGTGACCGCGAAGTGTATGGGGACGAGATGACGTTGCAGGAGAAGGTTCGGCTTGCCAATCTCGTCGTGCTGCCGGTTCCCACGCACTTGGAGTAGAGGCGCGGCCCTCTACCAGCGCCCGGCTTTCACGGCCCGCTTCGAGGAAGGCGGCGAGCGGTCGGTCTCCACCTGCGCCAGTGGCCTGGGAGTCCCGAGCACCGAACTCGACAGTGGCAAGTGCGTTGGCTGGCGCGTCCTTGACGGCGATCTCAAGGGTCTCCTGATCCAGCTCTCGATGATCGACGACGCCGAGTTCATCGCCACGATGAAAGCCGCGCAGGCGCTTGGGCTTCTTTTCGAAGACGCGGAAAGGGGAACCCATTGGCGGATTTCCCCGAGAGAGTTGCCCGATTGGCTTGAGGAAAACAGAGTGTTCCTTCGCCCGTTCTGACACCCCGGCAGTGGGCCCCGGCGCGGGGCCCATCCCCGGGCACCAGCCCATACCGCGAAAAACTTCGCCATTATCCACGAAACAAAGCCGTTTCCCCGGTATTCCCAATGTAGGTTGCCACATCGGCGCCTAATGACGGCCATCACGTAGTCGCTTCGCGTTTTCAGGAAAGAGCCAATCTATGGGATCCCCTAAAGCGAGGCTCGATTATGATCACCGAACTCAAGTCCGTGCGCGATGTCTGGAAGAAGATGCCGACCGAGCGCCATGCCCGGATCTTCCTCGAGCAGGCGATCTGGGCCGGGGACCGCTTCTGCCCGCATTGTGGCAGCTTGCGCTCGACACGGCTTCGGGGCGACACCACGCGCGCCGGTCTCTACCAGTGCGCCGAGAAGGAGTGTCGGCGGCAGTTCACCGTCACCACGAAGACGCCGCTCCACGCGACGAAGCTTGACCTGCGCATCTGGATCGCCGCCATGTTCCTCGTGCTGACTTCGTCCAAGGGGATTTCATCAGTTGTCATGGCGCGCATCCTTGGGGTGAACCAGAAAACGGCGTGGAAGCTCGGCCACGCGATCCGGGAACTGATGGACGACCGTGAGGGGATCGCCGGCCAGTTGTCCGGCGTCGTCGAGGTCGATGAGGCCTTTGTCGGTGGGAAGCCGAAGTTCAAGCACGGGGTAAAGAACAAGAGGGGCCGCGGCACCGGGAAGCCGATCGTCCTGGTGGCCGCCGCTCGAAATGGCCAGGCGCGTGCGGTTCTCGTCCCGAATGCCCAGGGGCGGACAATGGGGCCGGTCATCAAGGACTGGATCGACCTGGGCTCGGTCATGATCACCGACAAGAACTCGACCTACAAGAAAATCGGCACCGCCTTCGCCGGGCACATGACGGTGCAGCACAACAAGCACGAATATGCCGACCGCAGGACCGGGGCGCATATCAACACCGCGGAGGCCGTGAACGCCGTCGTGCAGCGCGCGTTGATCGGGGTTTACCATCGGCTGGGGAGACAGCACCTCCAGCGGTATCTCGATGAGATCCTGTGGCGCTGGAACCACCGTGTGCCGACGACGAAGGTCCGGACCCGGAAGTCGGCCTCGGGACATGCATCCGCTGAAACGACGACGGTCTGGAAGCCCATCCCGGTCGTCGATCAGATGCGCGGGCTGCTCCGTTGCGCCGTTGGGCGCGAAATGAGGCGCACTCCCGCTTGGGGGCTTCGGTGGCCATGATCCACTTCACGGCGAAGGACGCCTCCAAGCCCGATTTGTCCGCAACGTGCCGGGTCAAGCTCGCAGATGAAGTGTGGTGCGGTCGGTCGCGGACGGCCCTCACAGGACATTCGGGCTTGTCGCAGCGGATGACCGGACCGAGCCTGAAAACGGACCCCAAGAAACGCCAAGCGCGAAGGTCAGCGGGGGCAATGATGGAACAACTGGAATTTCGAGCGGCGTAGAAACTCTCACCGGGCGCGGAAACCCTCTGATCGCAGAGCCTCATGTATCCACGGCTTCAGGGCCAGGCTCTGCCGGTTCTCGCAAGAAGGCTCGGAAGATTTCTGCTCCGAGTTGCACGCCTTCTTCAAGCGTCAGATCGAAACCACGCATGCCGGGCCGATCCGACCGCCAAACCTCCAGATGCTCCGGTGAGCAGAACATTCGCATCGAGGTGCATTGACTGTCGGCAGCGCAGGAGCCGACCTCCATCACGCCTGTCCAAACACGGGCCGTCGGGTCAGTCACGTTGGTCATGGTCAAGCCGTCAGCCGCAATTGTCAGGGCCATTGGTGCCCGGCAAACGGGGCAGAGACAGGTGACTTTCGTCTCGTGCTGTATCATCGCGGCGACGCCCAGGGCGTCAATCGCGCAGATAGCGTGCATTTCGACGCCAGCGGCGCGGACGGCAAAGTCTGTAACCGCCGTCGAGAACGGATAGGCCAGTGCGATTTTTCCATCGCGAATATGGACCAGGTCGCGTCGACTCAATTCCCCACGAATTTCTGTGGAGAATTCGGAAATGTTCGGGGGAGCACCATCTGCGATATAGGCTCGCAGTATCCTATGATGCGCTGCACGGACATCCGGGGAAAGATCACTCCAGCGCGCAGCCAGCCGGGCCTCCGTCATAAGGGCCGACATAGCTTCATCAACCTTCGGGCTGGCGACAAGAGACTGGTTGGGTGTCTCCCTGGTTTGATCTTTGGTCATCTGTTCTCCATCATACTGTGATCTCGCGTTCCTGTTGCAATGCACGATTCTTGAAATGTCTCTGCGGCCAAGCGCCCCGACGCAGACACGGAAACCGGCAAACTGGGGCTGGCATCCCGCGTCGCCTTGGAAAGGAATGGGCAATTCGGTCCCTTGGCGTGCATGGGTCAGCCCGCGCAGCAGCTCAGCTTGGTCACGTCCTTGTAGAAGGTCTGCGCGGCCAGCTTCAGCCCTTCGACCATCGTCAGATACGGGAACAGTTGATCGGCAAGGTCGGCCACCGTCATCTGGTTCCGTATCGCAAGCGCGGCGCTCTGGATGAGATCTCCGGCCCCGTCCGCCACGGCTTGGACACCGATCAGCCGACCCGACTTCGCCTCGGCAACGAGTTTTATGAAGCCGCGCGTATCGAAGTTGGCGAGGGCGCGAGGGACGTTGTCCAGAGTTAGCGTCCGGCTTTCGGTTTGGATTCCGATCTTCGCGGCAGCAGCCTCACTGTATCCGACCGTCGCGATCTGAGGATCGGTGAACACCACCGCGGGCATGGCGGAGAGATCGAGATCGGCATTTCCACCTGTCATGTTGACCGCCGCCCGACTACCGCCAGCGGCAGCGACATAGACATATTGCGGCTGATCGGTGCAATCGCCCGCGGCGTAGATGCGCGGATTGCTCGTCCGCATCTCCTGATCGACCAGGATGGAACCCTGGGAATCTTTGGCGACAGAGGCAGTCTCGAGACACAAATCCGTTGTTTGGGGCGCGCGCCCGGTCGCAATGAGCAGGCGATCGGCCCTCAGTTCGCCTTGGTCGATAGCCAAGACGAACGCGCCTTCGGAGTAGGCGACCGACATTGCCGAGGTCCCTTCCCTGACCTCGATGCCTTCCTCGCGGAACACATCGGCAAGCGCCTCGCCGATCGCGGGATCCTCATAGGAAAACAGCCGGTGACGTGCGAGGATCGTGACCTTGCTGCCGAGCCGCGCGAACGCCTGCGCCAGTTCCACGGCGACGACCGACGAGCCGATGACCGCGAGGCGGTCTGGGATCTGATCGGTTGCAAGGGCCTCGGTCGAGGTCCAGTAGGGGGTGCCCTGCAACCCGGGAATATCCGGGATTTGAGGGCTGGCACCGACGGCGATCAGGCACCGGTCGAAACCGATGGACCGTTCTTCACCGTCTGGGCCGCGGACGATCACGGACTGCTCGCTCTCGAAGCGCGCGTCCCCGCGAAGCAGAGTGATATCCGGATTGGTATCCAGAATGTCTTCGTATTTTGCCTTGCGCAGCTCGATCACCCGGGCTTGCTGCTGAGCCAGAAGCCGGTCGCGATGGATGGTCGGCATCGCCGCGTCAATTCCATCGTCGAACGGGCTGGCGCGCCGCAGATGCGCAATTTGGGCGGCACGGATCATGATCTTGGACGGGACGCAGCCGACATTGACGCATGTGCCACCGATCGTTTCGCGCTCAATCAGCGTGACCTTGGCGCCCCGTTCGATGGCCTTGAGGGCGCCCGCCATGGCCGCACTGCCGCTGCCGATGACCACGACATGCAGCTTGCCTGCTGTTGGACCCTCTTGCAGTGGAATA
Organism: Acidimangrovimonas pyrenivorans; assembly: GCF_042643245.1. NCBI lineage: Bacteria > Pseudomonadati > Pseudomonadota > Alphaproteobacteria > Rhodobacterales > Paracoccaceae > Acidimangrovimonas > Acidimangrovimonas pyrenivorans. Next base: position 1,123,122 of record NZ_JBHRSK010000004.1, on the reverse strand, counting down.
TCCGCCAGCCGTGCCGTTTTCGGACCCGGGGCACGCTGATCTCGTGCCTGCTGATCTGCGCCCCTGAATTCTGCGCGATATCCGGCGTTCGCCACGGCGCCGAGCAGGTCCTCCATCGGGACTTTCTCGGTGGTCATCACCCTCGCCGACCCTGACGGATACGAAACATCGGCCTGCCCCACACCCTCCACATTCTCAAGCGCGGCTTTCACATGCGCAGCACAGGACTCGCAGGTCATCCCCAAAATCTTCAGGTCCGTCATCGCGTCTCTTCTTTCAAGCTCATGCTTCTGTTGCTGCGCCAAAATGCTGTCACAGCTTTTGTTCCCGCCGCGACCAGATCAATGACCTGCGCTTCTACTGCATCACTTCCGCGGGATAGCCGCGATCGGTCACGATCTTGATCAACTTGGTCGGGGTCGTCTTTGCTGGATCGTAGGCGATGGTGGCGGTGACGTCGGCCATGCCGTTGGGTTGGCTCACCGCGACTGAATTGACCCCTGGCACATGCTGTAGGCTGCTCTTGATGATCGGGCCGCAAAGAACGCAGCCCGCGTGATGCACGTCAAGGATGACGGTGTTGCTGTCCGACGCAAGTGCGACAAGCGGTGCTGCAGTGAGGCCAAGCGCAAGGGCTGCGGCAAATAGCTGTTTCTGCATCAGGATCTCCTATGAAACGAGGTCAGAACACGACCGCACGGATGACGTATGGAAAGGCGACGGCGATGATGACGAGGATGCCGGCGGTCCAGAGCCCGATCCGGGCGACGCGGTCGGATTGCGGCGAGGCGCAATAGCCATCGAAACAGGCGACCTGCCGTTTTCGGCGCAGCCGCCACGCGCCATACCCGATGAACCCGAGAGAGGCAGCTGCGAAGATCGGCTGATAGGGCTCAAGAGCCGTAAGATTGCCGATCCAGGCTCCGCTGACGCCGAGCGCAAAGAGAATGAACGGGACCACACAACATGAGGCAGCACCGATTGCAGCGGCGATCCCACCCAAGGATAGGAGCCGAACACCTGTTTCGCGCTCTCTACCCGCACCTGTCGAGTTCGGCCCTGAGTTTGCGAAGTCTCCGCTCATCATCCCGTCCATCAGTCTCGGTTCGTCTGGACAATCATCATAGGTCCTGTAGTAACTACAGGATCAAGAGGGATTCTGGTATGGAGCGCGATTTCTTGAGTAACGAGCCATTGATCCAGATTGGGACGCTGGCAAAGCGAACCGGCACAAACATCGAAACGATCCGGTTCTACGAGAAGATCGGCATTCTTGCAGAACCACCGCGCACGGACAGTGGCCGCCGCCTCTATGACGAGAGGCAGGTCGAGCGACTGTCCTTCATCCGTCGCACCCGGGCTCTCGGATTCAGCCTGGATGAGGTTCGGGCACTTCTCGCGCTTGCAGATTCCCGGGATGTCGACTGTTCCGAGGTTAAGGACATGGCAGCCCGTCATCTGGACGAGGTGACCGCCAAAATCGCCGATCTGAGGGCCATGCAGTCCGCGCTGGCCGGGCTCATCGCCCAATGCGACGCGGGGGATCAGTCGGGATGTCCGATGATTTCAGCTCTCTTCCGAGACGGAACACCAGTTTTGTAAAGTCCGCTTTTGCGCATTGCTGCCGCTCGTCTTAGGCGCGGCGAACGGCAGCTCTCCGCCCTCCTGGCCCCCTCGCAGGCGCAGCGGATATCGAGCGAGTGGCAGTAATGTCTCGCGAAGCTGCAACCTGCAAGGCTCGCACATCCTCTGCTTTTTCTCGTGGATAATAGGGAAAAACTTTCATAAATCTTCAAAGCTATTGAAAAAAGCGTAAAAAGTGGCGCCAGCCATTTTTTCGGTTTGGCCTGCCGTCCCTATCTTCTTGGAAGGGGCAAGGGAAGAAGCCCACCCCGGACAAACACGAAAGGCAAGAGCATGAGCAGAACATTTTACGCGCTCAGGCAAGCGCAGGCAGGGAGCCTCACGACGATAAATGGGCGGCCCGTTGAGCGTCTCGCGGGCTTCGACTCGAAGGCAGAGCGCGCGGCCTGGTGCGATGAAGATCCGCGCCGCCGCCATGTCTTGACGCGCAGGGAGGCCGAGAAAGAGGCCCGAGAGATCTACGGAGTGAGCCTCTCCAAGCTCGATCGCCGAGACACATTCTCGCACATGAGCGATTCATGGCCTGAAATCTTCGATCATTTCGATGCCTGACGCCTCGGCAGTGCCGCCGCCTTCCACGCCGCGAGCACTGTCGCACTTTTCCTGATCGAAACCTGGGAACGGAAGATGCTGCCCGGCCTTCCCGCGGCCCAAGAACCGATGGCATGAGTTTCTTCGTCACCGGTGCCCGTGGCGGCGAGGCTGTAGCTCGCGGCTTGAAGAGGTTCGTGGCTGTCCAAAATGCATCACGCCGCCCGGTGAGGGGCGGCGTGGCTGGAGATTTCGATGTCTTGAAGCAGAAGATCTTGGGCTTCTTCGAGCGAGGCGAGTTCTGCGTTAAACCGTTCCTTTCTCCCGAGGAGAAAGGGAAAGCGTCGATCAAATCCAAACTTTGGCGATCGGTGAAGGAGTGGGGTCACCAGCAGCAGTTCATCCACGATCTCCTGCAACGCCTCGTCGAGAGAATCCTATGGGCTATGCATTATGGAGTCGGTGATCTACCGTCGCCGGGAGTTTGTTGGTCGAGGCAACCTGGGTAGAAGGCATGACCGTATCAGTTGGGCGGATATTCGATGATCCCGCGCTACGCATGAGAATACTCAGCCTTCTCACCTTCCTGATCGGCATGAACCTGCTGGCCTGGGGCTGGGCGCTCGTGAGTTTTCGCGAGTATCCGGTGCTGATCGGCACGGCCCTGCTGGCCTGGAGCTTTGGCCTGCGCCACGCGGTCGATGCCGACCATATCGCCGCGATCGACAACGTGACGCGCAAACTCATGCAGGATGGCAAGAAGCCGATCGGGGTCGGGCTCTGCTTCTCGCTGGGGCATTCGACCATCGTCGTGCTGGCCACGATCGCCGTCGCCGCGACGGCCACCGCCTTCAAGGACCGGATCGAGGAGTTCCACTCCGTCGGCGGCATCGTCGGCACCAGCGTCTCGGCGGTCTTCCTGCTTCTGATCGCCCTGATCAACATCGTCATCCTGCAGCGGACCTACCGCACCTTCCGGCAGGTCAAGGCGGGCCGCCGGCTCCAAGAGGATTGCATGGACGACCTGCTGAGCGGCGGCGGCTACCTGACCGCAATCCTGCGGCCCGCCTTTCGCCTCGTGACGCGGTCGTGGCACATGTATCCGCTTGGCATTCTGTTCGGTCTGGGCTTCGACACCGCGACCGAGGTCGGCCTGCTCGGCGTCGCCGCGGCGGAAGCGTCCAAGGGGCTGGATATCTGGTCGATCATGGTGTTTCCGGCCCTCTTCGCCGCCGGCATGTCGCTGATCGACACGCTCGATAGCATCCTGATGCTCGGCGCTTACGGCTGGGCCTTCGTTAAGCCGATCCGCAAGCTCTACTACAACATGACGATCACCGGCGTGTCGGTAATCGTCGCGCTCGTCGTCGGCGGCGTCGAGGCGCTTGGCCTGATCGGCGCGCATTTCCATCTGACGGGGCCGGTATGGGACGCCATCGGCGCGCTGAACGAAAACCTCGGCAATATCGGCTTTCTCATCATCGGCATCTTCGTCGGCACCTGGTTGATCTCGTTCTTCATCTACCGCTCCCGCGGCTACGATTATCTCGAGTATCAGCGCTCGGGCGACTGACCGCGCCGTATCCACGCGACATTTACGCGAGGCGTGGGATTGCGTATTCGAGGCGTGGACCGTCTTGGGCGCGGAGCTCGGTCGACCTCGGGGATGCAGAAGGACGAGATGACCGACCGGTTACAGGGAAAGGAAGCGCTCCCGGCGCAAGGAACGCCCCGCGAGGTCTTCGCGACCTTCCTGAAGCTGGGCCTGACCAGCTTCGGCGGCCCGATCGCGCATCTGGGGTATTTCCGCGACGAGCTGGTGACGCGGCGAAAGTGGCTGAGCGACAGCGCCTATGCCGATCTGGTGGCGTTGTGTCAGTTCCTTCCCGGCCCGGCCTCGAGCCAGACAGGCTTCGCCCTCGGGATGATGCGCGCGGGTTGGCTCGGGGCCCTGGCCGCCTTCACGGCCTTTACGCTGCCCTCGGCGCTGGTGCTTCTGGTCTTCGCGATGACCGCCGCCAGCATTGCGGGACCGGTCGGTATCGGGGCGCTGCACGGGCTGAAGATTGTCGCGGTGGCGATCGTCGCGCAGGCGGTCTGGGGCATGGCGCGGACCCTCTGCCCCGACAGGGAGCGCGCTTCCATCGCGGTCGCAGCGGTCGCGATCCTGGCCTTTGTGCCTGGGGTGTTCGGAATGGCAGGAGCAATCCTTCTGGGCGCGACAGCCGGGCTTGCCCTGGGCCGCGGCACAGGGGCGCCCGTCGGCGGACATGTCCCCATGCCGGTCACGCGCCGGGCCGCCATGGTGGCGCTCGTCGCCTTCCTCGGGATACTGATCGTGCTCCCGCTGGTCGCGGGCGGGTCGCAGGCGCTGGCGGTCTTTGATCGTTTCTACCGCTCTGGTGCGCTGGTGTTCGGTGGCGGCCATGTCGTTCTGCCGCTCCTCCAAGCAGAGGTCGTGCAACCCGGCTGGGTGACGCCCGACGCCTTCCTTGCCGGCTATGGCGCGGCGCAGGCGGTGCCGGGACCGCTGTTCACCTTTGCCGCCTACCTGGGCGCGGTGCTGGGGCCGGCGCCGAACGGCATCGCTGGCGCAGCTCTCGCGCTCCTCGCCGTGTTCCTGCCCGGCTTCCTGATCCTTATCGGCGTCTTGCCGTTCTGGGACCGCTTCCGGTCGATGGCCAGCGCGCAATCGCTGATGCAGGGGGCGAATGCCGCAGTCGTCGGGATCCTCGGCGCCGCGCTCTATGCGCCCGTGTTCACCAGCGCGATTGGCGATCTGAGGGATTTCACGCTGGCCCTGATCTGTTTCGTCCTGCTGACGGCCTGGAAGGCGTCGCCATGGCTGGTGGTGATGGTTTCGGCCCTGGGTGGAGCGGCTCTCAAGTCGCTGGCATAGCGACAGCTCGGTCTGCATGGCGGGCCTTCCCCAGCGCCAGTTTCAGGCAAGAACGGCAAACGACCGGCTCGCCTGGCCGCGTCGCGGCACGGCGGCGGTCGTGTGAACGGCAAGATTGGCCGCGGGCGTGCTGCTCTTCATGGCGCCGCTCTGGGATACCGGCGCGATCCTCGACGACGGCAGCCGTTTGGGCGGGCTGGTCGCTGCGCTGACCGGCTACCGTTCGGTGCCCGACGCGGTGACCGTGAGGGCGTGGCTGGTCTACTGGGGCGCGGTGTTCGGTATCCTGCGCCTTCAGGCATGGGGCCTGCGCGCCCGCCTTTCGAAGAAGGCGGCCTTTGTCGCCGCCGAATGATCGGACGGGCCGCGGGGGTCGCCGCCCGCGGCCCGCGCCGGTAGTCACCCTCCCTGGGCCGCTTCGGCCTTGGTGCGCTCGGTCTGGACCGCCCGGACGCGCGGCGGCCAAGTCGATTTGATATAGGCGAGGACGTCCCAGATCTGCTGGTCGCTCAAGGTCGTGCCGAAGCCCGGCATGCCGCTCGCGCCGGCGATGCCCCCGCGCGCCAGCATCACCTTTCCGCCAAGCTTGGTGTAGTCGAACAGCAGCGCATCTCCGTGGTGCCAGGTGTGGCCCGTCCGGTCATGCGGCGGCGGCGGGAAGGTGCCGTCGCTTCGTGCCTCGCGCCAGTCCGCGGCGCCCTCCAGGCGGGTGCCATGACAGGAAGCGCAGTTGGCCCGGTAGAGGGTTTCGCCCGCCGCGACGTCGACCGTCGCCGGCTGGACCGGAAGCGCAGAGCTTCCTTGGGGCCACGCCAGCCACAACGCTCCACCCCCGAGAAGCGCGGCAAGCGGGATCGCAAGTTGCATCGTCTTCATGCCGTCACCCTCAGCCAGGTCGTCATCCCAGCCGCCGCGTGCGAAAGCATGTGGCAATGGAACAGCCAGTCGCCGGGGTTGTCGGCGACAAAGGCGATCTCCCGCGTCTCGCCCGACATCACCAGAAGGGTGTCGCGCATCGGGCCGAGGGTGCCATCCGAGCGGACCTCGCGGAAGTGGTGGCCGTGCAGGTGCATCGCATGTGGGAAGGCGGTGTCGTTGACGATCGGCAGGCGCAGGGTCTCGCCGCGCGCGGCGGTGACGAGCGGTGTCTCGGTGCGCCCGACCACGCCGTTGAAGGCCCAGAACTGCCCGGCCTGCATCAGATCGCGGAAACTCTGGCGCTTGCCGTCCAGCACCGCCGCTTGCATCCGCCCCATTGCGCCGCCCTCCATGCGGAAGGAGATGCTGCGGGCGTCGGCAAGACCGGTCACCTCCATTCGCGGGTTGGGGGGAAGGGGGGCAGGGGCGTCTCGGCGGGGCTTCGTGCCCGTGCCGGCCACCGGGAAACGCGCCTGACCGACCGCCCCATCGCGTTCCGCGCGGGCCAGCCACGCGGTTTCTCCCGCCTTGGCTGTCACATCGACGATCAGGTCGGCACGTTGCGCCGGAGCGAGCACCAGCGCCTCGGTCAGCGGCCGGGGGGCGGGCAGCGGCATGCCGTCGAGCGCAACCACCCAGCCTTCCAGGCCGGAGAGGCCCAACTCGAAGATCCGCGCGTTGGCGGCGTTGATCAGCCTCAGACGCAGCCGGTCGTTCGGGCGCAGGTCGCGGGCGAAGTCGAAGGCGCCGTTGGTGGTGACGAGATTGCCGTAGCGCCCGGCATGGCTGAGGTCGTGGAGGTTGCCGAAGTCGTCGGCAATCTGTCCGGTCGCCGGGTCGATGCGCCAGTCGTCGAGCATCAGGGCGAGGTCGTGATCGACCTCGGGCGCCTCCGCCTCTTCGACGATCAGCGGGCCCGACAGCCCGCGGGCCACCTGCTCGGCCGAGGCCTGGTGGGCGTGATACCAGTAGGTTCCGGCATCGGGCAGCACGAAATCGTAGTCGAAGCTCTGCCCCGGCGGGACGGCCTGCTGCGTCAGGCCCGGCACCCCGTCCATCGCGTTGGCAATGCGGATGCCGTGCCAGTGGATCGTCGTCGGTTGCGCCAGCCGGTTGACGAGGCGGCGTTGCAGCCTCTCGTCCTGTCGCAGGCGCAGCTCGGGGCCGGGGCTGCGGCCGTCATAGCCCCAGACCTCGGTCGCGGGGTATGTCTCGGGGGTCAACTGGACCCGCGCCGTGCGGGCCTCCAGCGACACGGGGGCGGCGCGGCTTGCCCGCGGCAGCGCGGACGCGGCAAGCACCGCACCGCTGCCGGCAAGCAGGTGTCTTCGTGTGAGGTTCACGCGATTGATCCTTCGCTTCGGGGCCGGATCCATGCCCGCGCCCCTTTCAATGGTTCGATGATTGATCGGGCCGGCGGCCCGTCGGATCACGCGAAGGACCGTGGAGGCGGAGGATCGAAGGAGGGTGAACTGCCGATGGCCACCCGTTGCGCCCACTCGAAACGGGCGCGAAGGCCGCGGTCGAGCTGTTGTAGGCGGTTTACATCGCTCACCGCAATTGGCGACGCGGCGCAATCGCCAGAATGACAGAGGCCGCTCATGGCACAATGTCCGGCCGTGCCGCATGGATCGTCGGCGGTGGCCGCGCGCATGGCAGAGTCATGGTCTTTGCAGGCGATGGCGCAGTCGGGATTTGCGCCAGCGACGGCCCGTTCCGGTAGAACGGAAAAGACCAGCAATACGCCGAGCAGCGCCGCTCCCAGCCGAACCGTCCACGCCGTCCATAGCTTCAAGGCCATCTTCTCCGTCTTGTCGGAAGCCGACGATAGCACCTCCTGCCACAGCCGTCAGCCGCTCTTCTCGCCTGCTCGGATGCGCGGTCGCGGCAGGGCGGCGCTTTGACCCACGTCAACGCGGCGCGCTTCTGCTTCGGGTAGCGAGGGAGAATGGGACATGGGGTGGCATCAGCATCTGGCAACGGATTTCGGCACTGCCGGGCCCGGAAGATGTGCCTGATCCTGCGCAGCATCTGCCTGTTGATCGCGCTTGCCACCGTTGCGCTGCATGCGCCGGCCGCGCTCGACGCCGCGGACGGCAACGCGCCCTTCTCCATGACGGCTCAAGCAGGCGCACATCACGATGGCGGTGCCCTGTCCCTGACTGGTTGCCATCATGCGCGGCATCATGCGCATTCACTCTGTGCGCCGCCTGTCATCCCTGTGGAGCATACCGAGCTCGGGTCGAAGGCCCGGACCAGCCATGTGCCGCCGGTGAAGGCGGTCGCGATGCTCGGCCATGTCGATGGCCTGAGCGCCCCCCCTCCCAAATCCTTCGTCTGACGGCAGAAGCGGCCCTTCGTGGGCCTGTGGCGCCAGTGTGACGGCATTGGTCCCGGCGCCTCCAATCAGACGAAGGACAAGGAATATGCAACGTTTTCAAATCGTATCGGTGGCCGCGATGGCTGCCTCACTGATGCTCGTCCTCCCGGCGGGCGCACAGCAATCCGGCACCATGCAGGGAAGCGGGATGATGGGCGGGCTCGTCATGCCGCGAATGGACCCGGTCGCCGGCCGGCACCTGTTTGCGTCGAAGGGCTGCGTGGTCTGCCATTCGATCAACGGGGTCGGCGGCACCGACGCGCCGAATCTCGACGCCAGCACGATGAAGATGCCGATGGATCCGTTCGATTTCGCCGCCAAGATGTGGCACGGGGCCCCGGCGATGATCGCGATGCAGAACAATGAACTGGGCGCCCAGATCCAGTTCACCGGGCAGGAACTGGCAGACATCATCGCCTTCGTGCATGATCCGATGGAGCAGAAGAAGTTCTCGGAAGCGGACATTCCCGAGAGCATCAAGAAACACATGGAAGGCGACTGACCGGAGCCGGACTGGCGGCTCCCGCGATGGGGCCGCCAGTGATATTTCGGGCGCGCCCTTGACCTTCCAGCCTCTGGAACCTCCATGTTGGCTGCCGAACTGCAGAGTCAGGAGGCCGCCATGAGCGAACACGCGCATCATTCGCACCATCACCACGCCGCTGCGCAGGGCGGGGACAGCGTGACAGATCCGGTCTGCGGGATGACGGTGACCCCCGGTCCCGATACCCCCAGCGAGACCTTCGGCGGCGAGACGTTCCACTTCTGCTCGGACAAGTGCCACGACACCTTCAAGGCGGACCCGTGGTTCTACGCCTCCGGCAACGCGGCCAGGCAAGGGGGCACCGTGGCCCCGGGCACGCAATGGACCTGCCCCATGCACCCCGAGATCGTGCGCGACGAACCGGGGGCCTGCCCGATCTGCGGCATGGCGCTGGAGCCGATCGTGCCCTCGGACGAACCCAGCGACGAGCTCACCGATTTCACCCGTCGGCTGTGGATCAGCGCGGGGGCGGCGGTGCCGCTGATCGTGCTGACGATGGGCGGGATGGTGGGCCTGCCGATCCGTGACTGGATCGGGCACCAGCTGTCCAGCTACATCGAGTTCGTGCTGGCCACGCCGATCGTGCTATGGGCCGCGCGGCCGTTCTTCCAACGTGGCTGGCAGTCTATCCTGAACCGCTCGCCCAACATGTGGACGCTGATCTCGCTCGGCGTCGGGGCGGCCTATCTCTACTCTCTCGTCGCGACCTTCCTGCCGGGGGTCTTCCCCGCCGAATACCGCTCGGGCGAGGGCGTCGGCACCTATTTCGAGGCCTCGGTGGTGATCGTCGCGCTGATCTTCGTGGGCCAGGTGCTGGAACTGCGCGCCCGTGAACGCACCGGTGACGCGATCCGCGCGCTTCTGGATCTGGCGCCAAAGACGGCAAGGCGGGTGCTGCCCGACGGCAGCGAATACGACGCGCCGCTGGAAAACGTGATGGCGGGCGACAGGCTGCGAGTGCGGCCCGGAGACAGTATTCCCGTCGATGCCAAGGTGATCGAGGGGCGGTCGTCGGTCGACGAAAGCATGATCACGGGCGAACCTGTCCCGGTCGAGAAGGAGGCGGGCGACAGCGTCACCGGCGGGACGATCAACGGCACCGGCGCGCTGGTCATCGAGGCCGAGAAGGTGGGCGCGGACACCGTGCTGTCGCAGATCGTCTCGATGGTCTCGAACGCGCGCCGTTCGCGCGCGCCGATTCAGGGGCTGGCCGACAAGGTCTCGGCTGTCTTCGTGCCGACGGTGGTGGGCTGCGCGCTACTGGCCTTCGTGGTCTGGCTGATTTTCGGCCCGCAGCCTGCGCTGGCCTTTGCCATCGCCGCCGCGGTGTCGGTGCTGATCATCGCCTGTCCCTGCGCGCTCGGGCTTGCGACGCCGATCTCGATCACCACCGCCGCCGGGCGGGGCGCGCAGGCCGGTGTGCTGATCAAGGATGCCGAGGCGTTGGAACGCATGGCGCGGATCGACACGGTGATCGTCGACAAGACCGGCACGCTGACCGAGGGCGCGCCGAAGCTGACCGACGTGGTGGCGCTGGACGGCAGCGAAGACGAAGTCCTGCGCCTTGCCGCCGGGATCGAGCGCGGGTCCGAGCATCCGCTGGCCGAAGCCATCGTCGCGGGGGCGAAGGACCGTGGGATCGACCCGCCCCGGACAGAGGATTTCGAAGCCGTCACCGGCAAGGGCGTGCAGGGCACGATCGACGGCACGCGCGTGGCGCTTGGGAATGCCGCGATGATGCGGGACCTCGGCCTCGACCCGTCGAAGGCCGAAGAGACGGCCGACGATCTGCGGGCCGAAGGCAAGACGGTGATGTATCTCGCATCGGGCGAGGCGCTGGCCGGGCTGATCGCCGTGGCGGACCCGATCAAGGAAACCACGGCGCAGGCGATCCGCGACCTGCATGCGGCGGGGCTGACCGTGATCATGGCCACCGGCGACAACGAGCGCACGGCCCGCGCGGTGGCGGGAAAGCTGGGCATCGACGAGGTGCGCGCGGGCGTCCTGCCCGCCGACAAGGCCGCGCTGGTGGACGAGCTGCACAAGCGTGGCGCCTATGTCGCGATGGCGGGCGACGGGGTGAACGATGCGCCTGCACTGGCGGCAGCTGACGTGGGTATCGCCATGGGCACTGGCGCCGACGTGGCGGTGGAAAGCGCGGGTATCACCCTGCTGGGTGGCGATCTCGCGGGCCTCGTCCGCGCCCGCAAGCTGGCGCGCGCGACGCTCCGCAACATCAAGCAGAACCTGTTCTTCGCCTTCGTCTACAACAGCCTTGGCGTGCCGCTGGCAGCGGGCATCCTCTACCCGGTCTTCGGCCTCCTGCTGTCGCCGATGATCGCTGCGGCGGCAATGAGCATGTCTTCGGTCTCGGTCATCGGCAACGCGCTCAGGCTGCGGGGGGTGAAGCTGTGAGCACGGCAAGACCGGGAAGGAGCCCCCGACTGCGCGGCTGGGTTCTTCTGTTGGGGGGGCTCGCCCTGGCGGGATGCGCCCCTGCCGTCACGCGGGGCGCCTATTGTCCGTTGCGGCAGCCTCCGCAGGTGGAGGCCGCACGGATTCCCGCCGGGTGCACCGTGAGCGGGCCGACGACGGGCAAGGTAACGCCCCTTGCCTGCGGCGGCAGGACCGGCTTCATCGTCGGCGGGTCGTGAGGGCGGCCATCGACCGGTGTCTGTCGCGGCCTCAGCGGCGCCGGCGGAAAAGACTGAACTGGAAGGACTGGCTCTTGCCCGACGGGGTGTGATGCAGAGGATGGCGCTCCGCCACGAGCTCGAAGTTTTCTTCAAGCAGCTCGGCGAGGTCGCCCGGACTGTAGCGGGCGACCGGCAGGCCGCTGCACGTCTCCGGCCCATCTGGCGCGAAGGTGGCGATGATCGCGTGGCCGCCGATGCCTACCCCTCTCTCGAGGTTCTTCAGGTAGGCCGCGCGTTCCGACCTGTCGACGAGGAAGTGGAACACTGCCCGGTCGTGCCACAGGTCGTAGGGGCGATCAGGGACCCAAGAGGTGATGTCTGCGGAAATCCATGTCACTGTTTCACCGGCTTGTCCCAGCCGATCCCGGGCTGCGTCCAGCGCGACCTGCGACAGATCGAGAACCGTCACGTCATTGAGGCCTATCGCGAGCAAAGCGCTCGCCAGACGTGAAGTTCCGCCGCCAATGTCGATGACTGATGAAACCGAGGTTAGACCGGTCATAGCGATCAGTTCAAGCGACACCCCGGGATCATCCTGATGCCAACTCAACTGCGCCTCAGACTTCTCGCCATAGACGTTGTCCCAGTGCGCCTTTCTGTCGATCGTCATGTCTCCAAGCTCTCCCTGATTATTGAGGCGAAGGGATTCTTCAAAAGACCGCTCTTCCCTCCATTTTCGACCGGTTTCGAAACCGGCCTCGGCAACGCCCCGGATGCTTTGACGCCGTAGCATTGAAAGGCCACGCGAAACCCTCGTGGCGAGAGTGCAATGCATTCACATTCTGGATTTGAAATGCTTTATACGCCACCCTGTTGTTCAGCCTGCTGCCGAGAACATGATGATCCATTCTGTCTTCCATGGTGAGGACGATCATACGCCGACCGTCGCGTCTGCGCGCGGCCCTTCGCCCGATCCCAGCGGCAGGCGGATCTCGGCGCGCAGGCCCCCTTCGGGACGGTTTCCCAGGGTGACCTCGCCGCCATGGGCGTGGACGATGGTGCGGGCTATCGACAGGCCCAGCCCGGTGCCCCCGGTTTCGCGCGAGCGCGAGCCCTCGAGACGGACGAAGGGATCGAACACCCGCTCGAGGCTGTCCTCGGGGATGCCGGGGCCGTCGTCGTCGATGGTGATCCGGACATCCGCCTTGCCCACCGAAGTGGTGATCCGCGCGCGTTTTCCGTAGCGCAGGGCGTTCTCGATCAGGTTGCGTAGCGCGCGGCGCATCGCGTTGGGGCGCAGGCGCAGCCTGGTATCGGCACCCTGCAAGGCGACCTCGCCACCCGCGTCGCGGAACTCGTCGACGATGGCGCCGAGGAACAGCGACAGCTCGACGGTTTCGACCCGCTCCGCCGTCGCCATGCCACGGGCGAAGGCCAGCGTCGCCTCCACCATCTCCTGCATCTCGGCGACGCTCGCGATGATCCGCTCGCGCGTCTCGTCGTCGTCGACCATCTCGGCCCGCACCCTGAGCGCCGTCAGCGGCGAGCGCAGGTCGTGGCCGAGCGCACCAAGCAGACGGGTGCGTTCGCCGACGAAGCGTGCCAGCCGGTCCTGCATCTCGGCGAAGGCCGCGGCAAGCTGCTGCATTTCCTCCGGCCCGCCGATCCCGATCGGCCCGGCTTCTTCGCCCCGGCCGATGCGGTCCGCGGTGGCGGCGAGCCGCTTCAGCGGCCTCACGAGCCGCCCGAGCGCGAGCCACAGCACCAGCCCCAGAAGCGCCGCCGTCAGCGCGAAGGTCGCGGTTTCGGACCAGACCCATTGATAGGGCGGATCGTGGAAGCGCGAGGTCATGTTCAGCCAGCGCCCGTCCTTTAGTTGGATCGACAGCGACAGTTCGACCGCGCTCATCTGGCCGGCGTTCATCTCCTGATGCATCCGCATCATCTGGGGCGAGGCGCCGGGCATCACCGGCATCGGCCCCGCGCTCTGGTGCAGTTCGACCCGGATCGCCCGCTTGTCATCAGCGCCAAGAAGCGCCCGAATCCGGCTGACGATGTGCATCGGGCCAGCATGGTTCAGGTGATTGACGGCTGGCGCGTTCGCAATCGAGAACTGGACCAGCGGCGAGTTCGCTGCGCGCAGGATTTCCGGAACGAGGGCAGGGGGGGCATCTTCCAGAAGGCGCACGAGGTTGCCCGCCCGGTCCGCGGCTTCCAGCGACAGGGCCGAGCGCACCGCCAGCGCGCGCTGGTCGATGAACAGCCACAGCGTGATCGCCTGGGCGACCGCCAGCGCGGCGATGATCAGCACGATCAACTGACCGCGCAGGGTGCGGGGGAGAAGCCGTTTCATGGCGCGCGCTCCACGTCGGCGGCCAGGCTGTAGCCGCCGCCGCGCACGGTGACGATGATCTCGGGGGCCGAGGGGTCGCGCTCGATCTTGCGGCGCAACCGGCTGATCTGGTTGTCGATGGTGCGGTCGAAGACATGGGCGCTGCGTCCCGAGGTCAGGTCGAGCAGTTGGTCGCGGCTGAGCACGAAGCGCGGCCGAGCGAGCAGCACCGTCAGCAGCCGGAAGTCGGCGGTGGTCAGTGTCTCTTCGCGTCCGTCCTCGGCCACCAGCCTTCTCGTGTCGGTGTCGAGCGTCCAGCCGGCGAAGCGCAGGACATGCCCACCCGGGCCGCCGACCTGGTGCGGCGGACGGTCGGTCCGGCGCAGGATCGCCTTGATCCGCGCCAGCAACTCGCGCGGGTTGAAGGGCTTGGGCAGGTAGTCGTCGGCGCCGACCTCGAGCCCGACGATGCGGTCGGTCTCTTCCCCCAGCGCGGTCAGCATCAGGATCGGGGTCGTGCCCTCGGTGCTCAGCCGGCGGCAGACCGAGAGCCCGTCTTCGCCCGGCATCATCACGTCGAGCACGATCAGGTCGTAGCGGCCGGTGCGGAGCATCTCGTCCATCTCGGCCGCGTCGCGGGCCGAGGAGGCGCGAAAGCCGTTGCGCTCCAGGTAGCGGCTCACCGCATCGCGGATCTCGCGATGGTCGTCGACGATGAGGATATGCGGCTCGTTCTCCATGTCCCCCTGATAGACCATTCGGAACGGGCGTGGGGGAAAAGCGTGTCGCCGTCTGTATCAACCCGCGAAGCCGTTACAAATGGATACAAAAAGGCGCTCTCGCGGGATCGTTCTGCGACATGCAGGGCGCAGATTGACGTCATCGAAACGAAACCGACAGACCAAGAGGTGATGTCATGAAACGCAAAACGGTGTTGGCCACTGGCCTGATTGTTGCACTTGCTGCTGCGGTGAGCGTGCCGGTCCTGGCACATGGCACCGGTGGTTGGGGCACGGGGCAAGGCTATGGCCCGGGTGCCATGATGGGCATGATGGGGAATGATGGCGACGAGGGCCCCGGCGGCTACGGCCCGACGGGTCGAGGCTACGGCCAGGGCATGCCCGGTGGTGGCTATGGCATGATGGGTGGACGCGGTGGCCCCGGGATGATGGGCGGCCAGGGCGGCTACGGCATGATGGGCGGCCAAGGCGGGCCGGGCATGATGGGCGGCTACGGCGGCATGGGCGGCGGCATGATGGCGATGCATGGCGGTGGCTACATGACCGGCGGGCCGGGCATGATGGGCACTCTGATGACCCAGTTCGACGCCAATGGCGACGGAACCGTCAGCCCGGACGAGCTGCGCAGCGGCCTTCAGGGCGAGCTCAAGAAATACGACGCCAACGGCGACGGCACGCTGTCGCTCGACGAGTTCGCCACGCTCTACGCCGCGATCACCCGCCCGGCGACCGTGCGCCACTTCCAGGCGCTCGACACCAATGGCGACGGCAAGGTGACGGCAGACGAGATCACTGCCCCGGCCGATCGCTTCGAGCAGATGCAGAAGTTCTGGCAATCGCGCCAAGGCGGTGCGGCCACGCCCCAGGGTGGGCCGGGCTCGATGATGAAGGACGGCGACGGCAACTGACCGCCGCCACCGTTGAAACCAGCGGCGGCGCCTTACCGGCGCCGCCCGCAACCGGAGGATGGAACCATGATGGGTTTTGGATTCGGAGGCCTGGGGATGGTGCTGATCACCGTCCTCATCGTCGTGCTGGTCGTCTCGCTGCTGCGGAACACCGGCGGAAACTGATGCCAGGAAAGGGAAACACAATGAGCTACACGATTGACCGCCTGCTGCCCGGCATCGGGATCGACGCAGCCGAAACCCGCGTCCGGGCGGCGCTGGTGGACGCGGGCTTCGGCGTGCTGACCGAGATCGACGTCGCGGCGACGATGAAGAAGAAGCTGGGCGTCGAGGGCGCGCCCTACAAGATCCTCGGCGCCTGCAATCCCCAGATGGCGCATGAGGCGATCGGGCTGGAGCCGCGCGTGGGCGCGATGCTGCCCTGCAACGTGATCCTGCGCGCGGTCGACGGCGGGACCGAGATCAGCGCCATCGACCCGGTCGCCTCGATGGCCGCGATCCCGAACGAAGACCTGAAGGCGGTCGCCGGTCAGGTGCGCAGGATGCTGAAGGACGTGGTCGCCGCCGTCTGAGCAGGGCGCCCCACAGAAGGGAAGGCCCCGGATGGCCAGGATTTCCATATTAGCGCTGCTGCCACCGATTGCGTTCGCGGCGCTGGCGGCGACGTTCTATTTCGGCATGCAGCGGGCCGATTCCAACGCGCTGCCGTCGCAGATGATCGGGAAGGATGCGCCGCCGGTGGTGCTGACCCAGCTTGGCGACGGTGCGCCGTTCACCGATGCGACCCTGCGTGATGGTCGCGCCAAACTGGTCAACTACTGGGCCAGCTGGTGCACCTCGTGCCGCGTCGAGGCGCCTATGCTGGAAAAGATCGCGAACGCTGGTGTTCCCATCTATGGCGTCGACTACAAGGACAAGCCCGCCGATGCGCTGAAGTTCCTTGCCGACTTTGGAAATCCCTTTGTCGGCATGGGGGCCGACCGGGCGGGGCAGATGGCGATCAACTGGGGTGTCTATGGCGTCCCAGAAACTTATGTGATCGACGGTCAGGGAAAGGTGTTGCTCCGTTTCCCCGGGCCGATCACGCCCGATGTCTGGGACAAGACGATCCGGCCCATGCTGCAGAAAGCCGCCCGCGGGGCATAGACCCCCCGAAGGGGCGATGATCTGACAACGCGCGGGTGCATCCCGGATTGTCTGGAGCGCACGATCTCGTGACAAGGGCCCTGCTTGACCTGCCCCCTGGGGGAAGGCGCATCTTACCCCCAAACGCCTATCTCTCCCGGCCACCCCGGATTGCCGGGAAGGCTCTGGAGGAGAGATCGGATCACGGAGGGTCCAGTCATGGCACCGAGTGACAGCGCGTCGAAACCTCCGACGCCGAACAAGGGAAGACGCGACTTTCTCTACTACGCGACCGGCGGTGTCGGCGCCGTCGCGACCGGCGCAGCGATCTGGCCGCTGATCAACAGTATGAACCCAAGCGCCGATGTCACCGCGCTCTCCGTGGTCCAGGTGGATCTTTCGGGCATCGAGCTCGGCTCGCGCATCACGCTCAAGTGGCACGGAAAACCGATCTTCATCGACCACCGGACGAAGAAGCGGATCGAAGAGGCGCGGCGCGACGACCACAATCCCGATCTGGTAGACCCGGCGACGGACGCACAGCGCGCGCAGCGGCCCGAGTGGCTGGTGCAGATCGGCATCTGCACCCATCTCGGCTGCATCCCGCTGGGGCAGAAGCCGACCGATCCGAGGGGCAAGTGGGACGGCTGGTTCTGCCCCTGCCACGGATCGCAATACGACACCGCGGGGCGGATCCGGGCCGGTCCCGCACCGCGCAACCTCGACCTGCCGCCCTACACATACGAGTCCGATACGCTCTTGCGCATCGGCTAATCCGCGGCTGCCAGATCCGTCAGAAGATCCCGTTCGCCTCTTGCAGAGTGCGGACATAGGCGACGATCGCCTTGACGTCGGCCTGCGTCACCCCCTTGACCGGGGGCATGTTGCCGAAGGGCCAGTGGTGTGCCCGCACGCCAGCCTGCGCCGCGATCAGGAAGGCCGCGTCGGCGTGGTGTCCCGGCCGGTAGTAGGGATGAACCAGTGGCGGCGCCTTGCCGTTGCGGCCGGCGGCATTCTCGCCATGGCAGGTCGAACATTTGGCATCGAAAGCCACTTTGCCCATCTGAGCGAGGGGGCTCAGTTCGGCGGGCAGCTTGACCTTCACGATCGGCGCCCCCTGCGCGATCTGCGACAGGTCGGGCATCGCCATGTTGTGGCCCGACGCGGCCGGTGTCGGCGTCAATACCTTCGTCACAACGACGGCGACACCGGCGAGGGCGAGGCCCCCGATCACATAGGGCAACAGCTTGCTCACGCGGATTCTCCTTCTCGAACATCCCGGGCGGCGAGTCGGCCCGGGGGAAACCGTCTAAAGGTTTCCCTCACGGGAAGGTCAAGCGCGCGTGAGCGGCTCTTTCACTCTTCCAGCGCCTTGCGCCGGGCCTGGTATTCCTCGGGGTCGATCTCGCCCTTGGCGAGCCGCTCCTTGAGGATGTCGAGCGCGTCGGTCTTGCCCTGCGCCCCGCCGCGCTGCTCCATCAGCCAGCGCACGGCAAGGACGGCAAGGACGATGAGGACGCCCCAGAAGATCACCATCATGCCGACGCCGAAGAATCCGTAACCCTCGCCCCACATCATGGGGTGGCCGTAATAGCCGCCGCCGTAGCCGCCACCGGGCGCGTCGGCCCAGGCCGCGCCTGCGGCGAGTGTCGAAAGAAGGGTGGTGTAGACAGGAAGTCTGGTCATGTGCGCCTCCATGGTTCCAATGCGGGCTTGCTACGCCATTCACTTGTTCAAGACGTTGAGAGAGATCAACGACGCGCCGCGGGAGGGGCGGGCTCACCGAAACGTGACGTTCCCCTGGCCCAGCAACGCCGAGACATAGCTGTCGGCGAGGAAGGCGCCGAACAGCAGCAGGATGTAGATGATCGAGAAGCGGAAGGTGCGCATCGGCCAGCTTGCATCGGACGAGACCAGCATCGACCCCGAATACCACAGGAACATGCCGCCCAGCGTCAGCGCCGCCGCCGGGTAGATGAAACCGGTCAGCCCCATCAGCGCGGGCACCAGCGTCACCGCGACCAGCAGGGCCGTGTAGAACAGCACCTGCCAGCGGGTGTGGGCCTCGCCGTGGGTCACCGGTAGCATCGGCACGTCGGCGCGGCGATAATCCTCGACCCTATGGATCGCGAGAGGCCAGAAATGCGGGGGTGTCCAGACGAAGACGATCATCACCAGAAGAACCGGCAGCGCCTCGATCTGGTCCGTCACGGCAGTCCAGCCCAGAAGCGGCGGGGCCGCCCCGGCAAGGCCGCCGATGACGATGTTCTGCGACGTCGCGCGCTTGAGGAAGCCGGTGTAGACCACGGCATAGCCGATCAGCGAGGCGAAGGTCAGCCCGGCGGTCAGCGGGTTGACGAGGGTGTAGAGCAGGGTCAGCCCCGCGGTTCCGAGGACAAGCGCGAAGGCAAGGGCGTGGCCTGTGGGAATGACGCCGGTCGGGATCGGGCGGCGCCGGGTGCGGGCCATGCGCGCGTCGATCCTTCGGTCGATCAGGTGGTTGATCGCCGCCGCGGACCCCGCCGCCATCGCGATGCCGAGATTGCCGAAAAGCAGCGCCTTGACCGGCAGGCCCAGCGGGTCTGCCAGAAGCTCGCCCACCAGCGCGGTGAAGATCATCACGGCGACGACCTTTGGCTTGCACAGCTCCAGGTAGGCCCTCACCAGCCCGCCGGTTGGGGCGGGCACCGCGGTGGTCGCCGTTACGGTCTGGGCCGTGCGGGTCATTCCGCAGCCTCTTCGCTGCGCTCGCCCGGCTCGGGGACATCGCGTGTCTCGCGTTTCAGCGCGCGCCAGAACCAGACGACCAGCAGCGTGTAGACGACCACCGAGACCGCGAACCAGAACAGCCACCATAGGATCGGTTCGCCGGGGCTTTGGGGGACATTGAGGGTGAACATCTCGGGCCTCCGTTCAGTAGATGAAGAAGACGGCGTAGAGCATCAGCCAGGTCAGCACGACGAAGGTCCAGAACATGGCTGCCGCCTCGACCTGCCAGTGATTGCCCTTACTGAAGCTGCCGCGACCGTCGGCGCCAGCGACCACCGCCAGCCCGACCAGCCCCAGCACGATGTGCAGGGCGTGGTAGCCGGTGCTCAGGACGTAGTTCTCGCCGTAGCGGCTTCCGACCGCCAACGCGAGCGTCGACCAGTCGTAGACGATGACGGCCAGTGCACAGAGCCCGAGCAACACCGAGAGCCAAAGCCAGCCGGCGCCGCTTGCGCCGCGCTGCACCCGGCCAAGACCTGTGGCGAGCGGGGCGAGACTGATCAGCAAGACGATTGTCACCGCCAGCCCCAGCGTGCCGTTCGCCGTGTCGGGGTGCCCGGTGCCCGCCAGCAGGAAGCGTGTAGAGAACAGGGTGATGAAGATCATCGCCTCGCCGAGGATGACGAGGAAGAAGGACCCCCGATACATCCGGCGCTGGCGGTCGCTCAGATCCGCCGGGGCGTTGACGGTTGCAGTGCTCATGTCCGGTCTCCCGCGCCGTAGTTGTAGAAATGATCCGTCACGACGGGTTCGCGCGCGAAGTTGCCGTGCGGAGGCGGCGAACTGGTCTGCCATTCCAGCGTCTTGCCGCCCCACGGGTTGTCGCCCGCCCGCTCGCCACTGATCGCGCTGACCAGCAGGTTCAGAAGGGCGATCCCGAAGGCGAGGCCCAGCAGGAAGGCCCAGATCGAGATCCATTCGTTGATGCCGCCGAGGTAGGGCATGTATTCCGCGACGCGGCGGTTCATTCCGTCAAACCCGGCCACGAACATTCCCAGGAAAGAGAAGTTGAAGCCGAAGAACACCAGCCAGGCCGACAGCTTGCCCCAGCCCTCGTTATACATCCGGCCCGAGTATTTCGGGAACCAGTAGTAGAGGCCGGCAAGCCAGGCGAAGACCATGCCGCCGATGATCGTGTAGTGGAAGTGGGCCACCACGAAATAGGTGTTGTGCAGCTGGAAATCGGCCGGCACGTCGGACAGGAACACCCCGGTGAAGCCGCCGATGAGGAAGTTGAACACGCTCATCAGGGCCAGCAGCATCGGCGTGCGCAGCCGCAGCCTGCCTTTCCACAGCGTCCCCAGCGCGGCGATATACATGAAGCCGGTAGGGATCGAGATCAGCTCGGTCGTGGTCATGAACGGCACCAGCCGGCTGTCCGACACGGTGGTGAACATGTGGTGTGTCCAGACGTAGCTCGACAGCACCGTGACGCCGATCATCCCGGCCACCGCCCAGCCGTAGCCGAACAGCCGCTTGCGCGAGAAGACGGGGATGATTTCCAGCCACAGCCCCCAGGCGGGCAGCATGATGATGTAGACCTCCGGGTGGCCGAACAGCCAGAACAGATCCTGCCACAGCACTGGCAAGCCCTGGCTGTCGAAGAAATGCGTGCCAAGGGTGCGGTCGGCGAGGCCGAAGATCATCCCGGTCCCGATCACCGGCACCCACAGCAGGTTCAGCACCGAGGTCACGAACATGCCCCAGACGAACATCGGCAACCGCCCGATGGTCAGCCCCGGGGCGCGCATGTAGAGCGTGGTCGAGATTACGTTGATCGCGGTGAACAGAGACGACAGCCCCAGCGCGAAGATCCCGAGGTAGTAGAGATCCTGTCCCACCGCATCCTCGGCCGCGAGCGGGGAATATCCGGTCCAGCCGGTCTGGAAGCCGCCGGCGAGGGGGCTCAGCAGGATTGCCATCACGCCCGGCACGAGGAACCACCAACTCAGCCCGTTGAGGCGCGGGTAGGTCATGTCGTCGGCGCCAACCATCACCGGCACGAAGTAGTTGCCGAAGCCGCCCACGATGGCCACGACCGACACCGCGAAGAGCATCAGGCTGCCATGCACGCCAAAGGCCTCGTTATAGGCCTGCGAGGTCTGGAACACGTCGAGGTTCGGCGTCAGCAGTTCGAGCCGCATCATCATCGCCGCCATGCCCGCGGCGAGGAAGGTCAGGATCGCCGTGACCTGGTATTGCATCCCGATGATCTTGTGATCGGTGTGGAAGCGCAGGAACCGCCCGATGCCTTCGCCTTCGTCCCAGGCCGGGGCATCGCCGAACCAGGGCCGGACGCAGGCCTCCAGCGCGCCACCCCCGAGAATCCAGCCCGCCGAGCCCGCGAAGAAGGCCGCGACCACGGGCCATTCGCCTGCCAGCCGGTCGTTCAGCAACAGCGCGACGATCCAGTCGGCGCCGAGGCACCCGATAGCCGCCCATAGGACCGCCCGCAGCATCGGCGCGGCGTGGTGAAGCCAGCCGTGGCGCGCCGTGCCAGTGTCCATCATGCCGGAATGATCGCTCATCGGCATCCTCCTCTCGCTGTCCGCGGATCAGTTCCCGGATCCGTTGGTGTCGTTTTTCGGCATCTTCATGCCACTGTCGGACTGGCCGTCGGTCGACATGTCCATGCTGCCGGAGGCGGAGTTTCCGCTATCCATGTTCATGTTCCCACCGCTTTGGTCCTGCATCTGCCTGGCGCCTGACTGGCTGGACCCGCCCATGTTCATGCTGCCCATGTCCGCGTTGCCGCTGTCCGAGCTGCCCATGTCCATGCTGCCGCTACCGTTGTCCTGCATCTTCATGCCGCCGGACTGGTCCGAGCCGCTGCCGCCCATGTTCATGCCGCCCATGTCCATGCCTTTCATGGAGCCGGAATCCTGCTTTGCGGCATCCTGTTTCTTGGCGACCCACTTGTCGAAATCAGCCGCTGAAACCACGCGCAACTCGCTGCGCATCACCGGGTGGCCGGCGCCGCAGATTTGGGCGCACTGGATGCGCATCGTCGGGTCGTTCAGGGTGTCCATCACCTTCGTGGGCGTCACCACGAGGTTGCGGGTCTCGCCGGGGATCACCGCCTTCTTGATCCCCCAGGCGGGCGCCCAGAAGGAATGCATCACGTCGTCGGACTTGAGGATGAAATGGATCGGGCGATCGACTGGAACCACCAGCTTGTCGGTGGTCTCGATCTTCTGGTCGGGATAACTGAAATCCCACTCCCATTGTTTGGCAGTGACATCAACGGTCAGGGCATTGCCGGCGGTTGCCGCCCGCGCGGTCGACCACAGCGTTTCAAGACCGTAGATGCCCGGGTAGATGATGAAGATCACGTTCAGGATCACGCTCAGCCCGACCCAGCCGGCAATGAATAGGCCGTTGGTCGCAAACTGCGCTTCGGCCGGCTGCGTGTCATCCTGAGGCACGCGAAAGCGGATCATGGAATAGCCGATGATCAGCGCGACGATCACGAAGACCGGCACCGTCGCGCGCATCAGGAAGAAGATCGCCTCGCCGGTGACGGCCCCCTGGGTCGAGGCGATCAGGGGCCAGTGTTCCACCGCCACCTGCACCAGCCATTCGCCGAGCGCGCTGAACACGACCCAGAGCGCACTGAGCCAGAGGATATGATTGCGTGTTTCGCGGTCCATCGCCCGTGCTCCCTCAAGCTTTCGGCTTGTCTTCGACGACGTCGATCGTGCCGCGCATGCCGTTTGTGAAATGCTGGCCCGACTGCTGGAAGCAGCCATAGATCCATGTCCCCGGTTTGTCGGGAACCTTGAACGAGATCGTCAGCCGCCCCTTGCCGTCGAGCAGAGGCATGAAGCCCGACATCTCTTCCATCGGACCCATCGGCCCCTTGCGCAGCACGTCCTTGACGGGTTCGCCACTCAGATGCGCGGCGCCGCCCATGAACATGACCAGGTCGTGGCCACTGACCACCTTGACGTCCACGCCCTTGAAGAAGGGCACATGGAACCCGTCGACGTGACGGGGCCCGAAGACCGTCTGTTTCAGGTTCGGCCCGCGCCCGACCATCCATTCATGAGCCTTGCCGGGGTGCGAGTCGGAATCGTCGACGAGGGTGACCGTCACGGTCTGGCCCACATGCCAGACCATGTGCGCAGGCTTGAATGCGTAGTCGAGCATGTGGATCCTGAAGCGCGTCTGGTTCGCAGGCTGAGCGTTCCGGCCCCATGCCACCATGCCACCGGCAAGCAGCAGCAGGACCACCGCTCCCGTCAGCACCGAACGGCCGCTCACGCCTCTTGCCTCTTTGGTAATCTTGTCGTTCACCTTGCGACCTCCCCCTTTCGCTGGTGATTTCAGGGGAGGATAGTCGGCAGTTTGCCGCCGAATAGCCGCGCGATGGAGGACACCTGTCCCCGGTTTGGACGACAGGCCGCCCACCAGATCAGGCCAGGGAGGGACAACATGCCCACGACCGACACAGCCTCATCCGGTTTTCTGAAAGCCGTCCGATGGCCTGCGATCGCCTTCTCCGCGGTCTTCGGTCTGACGCCGCACATCTTGCTGCTCAACCACACCGCTTCCCAGCGGTTGACGATGATCATCGTGATGCACGCGGCCATCGTGCCGACACTCACGGCGTTCTTCCTGCGCGCCCTCGAGCGCCGCGCGCGCACGCTCGAGGCCGCGAATGTCGAACTGCGCCGCACCGCGGAGGATCTGGCGCGGAAGAACCGCCAGCACGATGCACTGAGCAGTGCCGTCCGTCTGCTCGCCGCGGGGCCTTCCGTGTCGGCGGTGGTCAAACCGCTGGCCGATCTGTCGAGGGAAGCGCTCAGGGCCAATCGGTTGCGTCTGAGCTGGGCCGCCCCGGATACCGCGCCGGTCGAAGTTGTCGTCGAGAAGCCCGGCGCGGGGAAGACAGGATCGGGGTCGGAGAGGGTCTTTCCCGTGCGCGAAGGTAGCGCGGATCTGGGGGAGATCGCCGTCTCGACGGAGGACTGGGACAGCTACGACGAGACCACCCTGTCGATCCTGATCTCCGAGCTGAGGCTGCGCTGGCGCCTCAGGCATGTCGAGGCCAACGCCCTTTCGGCTCTTGACGCCGTCGACGAGGGCCTGCCGGGCGTTGAGGGTCCGCGCCAGACCCACCGGCTGCTCGAAGTCATGTGCGACGCCGCCCAGGCCGACGGGGCGAGCCTCTATCTGCGCAGGGCAGGGAAATGGGAGTTGCGGGCCGATTACGGAGAGACGCACCCGGTGAGGTCCGAGGAGTTCC
The DNA here is from genome assembly GCF_042643245.1 of Acidimangrovimonas pyrenivorans. Classification (NCBI taxonomy): domain Bacteria; kingdom Pseudomonadati; phylum Pseudomonadota; class Alphaproteobacteria; order Rhodobacterales; family Paracoccaceae; genus Acidimangrovimonas; species Acidimangrovimonas pyrenivorans. The sequence goes on along the minus strand of NZ_JBHRSK010000004.1, from coordinate 1,098,448 downwards.
AAGGACCTGTTGGCCTGTGGGCGCTGGATGACGGCGCGACCGTCTGCATCAAGGGGACGCAGGATGGCGTCCTGGTTCTGCAGAGGTCCGATGCCGGCAAGATCGACACCGCCGCGCTGGATCCGCCCCTCGTTCAGATGATCGCCGGTCACAGCGCGACGCTGACGCGCGTCGTCGATGGCTATCAGCAGATCCTGTGGTCCGAGCGCCGTCGCGTCGCGCGGGAACTGCATGACGATGTCTGCCAGTCGATCGCGTCCGTTCACATGCAACTGGGACATCTCGAATCCCTGATCACGGAGGGCAGGTCGAGCGCGGCCGAGCGCTGCCATCAGTTGCGCGAGGCTGCTCTCGACGCCTACGAGGCGACCCGGCTGGCAGTCGACGGTTTCCGCCAGAAGCCCGACCCGAACGAGACGGCCGCAGCCTTCCTCGAGCGGTTCGCCAAAACCACCTGCGAACGCTACGGGGTCACCCTCGAGTTCCGGGCGGGCGAGGTCGCCCTTGATCCCGAGGCGACCTGGCAACTCGGGCGGGTCCTGCAGGAAGCGGTCGGCAATGCCGCCCGTCACGGCAGGGCCCGGACGATCGACGTTTCGCTTGAAACCGTCGGCGGCCGGCGCGTCCTGAAGATTCTGGATGACGGCACCTTTCGCGATCCGGCGCTCAAGGATACTGGCGCCAATGCCCATCACGGTCTGAAGATCATGGCCGAACGAGTTGAGGATCTGCACGGCCAGTTCTCGATTTCGCATGGCAAGGCAGGGACGGAGGTCCGCGTGGATCTGCCTGCGCTCTGAGTTTGACGGGACGGCGTTCAATGTTACGCTGACCACGGGAAACGGGATAAATGCGCATCATCATAGTGGACGATCATCCGATCTTTCGCAGCGGGCTTCGGCGCGTGCTGGAAGACTATGGCCACAGCGTCGTGGCCGAAAATGGCGATGGCGCTTCGGGTGTGGCGTCGGTGCGCGATCAGTCACCGGACCTGGTTCTCATGGATCTTCAAATGCCCGGATGCGACGGCCTGTCAGCCCTGAAGGCGTTGCGGGGCGACCCACCCGTCGTGGTCCTGACTGTGTCCGAGGACGCGTCGGATCTGGCGGCGGCAATGGAGGCGGGGGCCAGCGGATACGTCCTCAAGAACACCGACTCGGGCGAACTCGTCCAGGTGCTCGAGACCGTTGCGAGCGGCTATCGGATCTATCCTGATCCCCCTGCGGGCCGAAGAGACGCGCCGGCACGGCTGAGTGCCCGTCAACGCAACGTGCTTGAGGGGCTCGTGCGGGGGATGACCCACAAGGAGATCGCCAGAAAACTCGGCATCTCGCAGTTTACCGTCCGCACCTATCAGGAGCGGCTGCTTGAAAAGTTCGGCGTCGGCAGCCGCGCAGAGCTCATTTTCGCGGCCTCTGGAGGAACGCCTCCGGAACAGGGTGGCGCCGCCGCGGAGTAGCGCCCGGATGTTCCTCCTTTCGCGGTGGCGGTGCACAACCGGCATCCAAGAGACTGAAGCGCTTGACCCTTCCCCTATATTGCCGAAGGCGCGAAGGCCCGTCTCTTGGATCAAACCGGCGTGATCTGGCGCGGCATCTCGACAAAAACGCGAATATGTCTTCTTCACCCCTTGAGCTTCCAGTGACTGGAAACCCTATCTGGCTATCAGAACGCGGTTGGAAGACCGATTCCGAGCGCCACGAGACAGGAGAAACCGTCATGGATACTGCCGTTCAATCCCCGCGCGCAGCGACCCCGCGCCCGGCCCTTTCGGTCGATGTCGAGGGCATGACCTGCGCGTCCTGCAGCGCGCGCGTCGAACGCGGGCTGAACAAGCTGACCGGCGTTTCCGATGCGGGCGTGAACCTTGCGACCGAGCGGGCGGAACTGCATTTCGACCCGAAGCAGATCACGGCCGACCAGATCGTCGAGGCGATCCGCGACACCGGCTACACCCCGGTCAGCACAGAGGTCGAGCTGGCCGTCGAAGGGATGACCTGCGCGTCCTGCGTGGGCCGGGTCGAGCGTGCCCTGACCAAGGCCCCGGGCGTGCTGGAGGCCAGCGTGAACCTTGCCACCGAGCGCGCCAAGGTGCGCTTCCTGCCGGCGATGACGGATGCGGACACGCTGGCCGCCACGGTGGCCGATGCGGGCTATGAGGCCCATCCGGTCGGCGACGCCGCCGAGGCCGCCGAGAGCGAGGCCGACAAGCGCCGCGCCAACCTGCGCGCGATGGGACGCGACGTGACGCTGGCGGCGGTCTTCGGCGCGGCGATCGTGGTGATCGGGATGGGCGGCGCCTTCGTGCCCGCCTTCGACCGCGCGCTTGCCGCTGCCAGCCCTTTCGCGGGCTTCTGGGACTGGGTGCAGTTCGTGCTGGCCAGCGTGGTGCTCTTCGTGCCGGGGAGGCGTTTCTTCCGGCCCGGGCTGATTGCCTATCGACACCTGTCGCCCGACATGAACTCTCTGGTCGCCACCGGCACCGGCGCGGCCTGGGCCTACAGCACGCTGGTGCTGATCGCGCCTGCGCTGTTCCCGCCCGAGGCGCGCCACGTCTACTTCGACAGCGCCGCCGTGGTGATCGCCGCCGTTCTGGGCGGCAAATACCTTGAAGAAATCGCCAAGGGCCGGACCTCGGCCGCGATCCGCAAGCTCGTGGGCCTGCAGGCCAAGACGGCGCATCGGCTGGATGCCGAGGGCGTGGAACAGGATGTGCCGGTCGCGCAGCTGCGCGTCGGCGACCGCCTTGTCGTGCGCCCGGGCGAACGCATGCCGGTCGATGGCCGGGTCGTCGAGGGGCGCGCCCATGTCGACGAGGCGATGCTGACGGGCGAGCCGCTGCCGGTCGCCAAGGCCGAGGGCGACGAGGTCGTCGGCGGCACCGTCGATCAGGACGGGCGGCTGGTGATCGAGGCGACCTCGGTCGGCGGCGACACCGTGGTGGCGCAGATCATCAAGCTGGTGGAAAGCGCCCAGACCGGCAAGCTGCCGATCCAGGGGCTGGCCGACCGGGTGGTGCGGATCTTCACCCCGGTCGTGCTGCTGATCGCCACGCTGAGCTTCATCGGCTGGATGGCGATCAGCGGCAACATCAGCGTGGCGCTGGTGGCGGCGGTCGCGGTGCTGGTGGTGGCCTGCCCCTGCGCCATGGGCCTGGCGACGCCGGCGGCGATCATGGTCGGCACCGGGCGCGCGGCCGAACTCGGCGTGCTCTTCCGCAAGGGCGAGGCGCTGGAGACGCTTTCGCATGTCGATACCGTGCTGTTCGACAAGACCGGCACCCTGACCGAGGGCCGCCCGGTGCTGGTCGACATGGTGGCGCCCGACCCGGACGCGGCGCTGCGCCTCGCCGCCGCGCTCGAGGCGTCGTCGGAACATCCGCTGGGCCGCGCCGTCGTTGCCGCCGCGCGCGAGAAGGGCATGGACCTGCCCGAGGTGACGGAGTTCCGCGCGGTCGCTGGCCACGGCATCGAGGGCCGCATCGACGGCCGGCTGGTGCGCGTCGGCGCGCGCCGTTTCATGGCGGGCGAGGGCATCGCGCTGGGTGACCTCGGCAGCCGCGCCGCCGAGATGGAGGGCGCGGGCCGCACGGTCGTCTATGTCGCCGCCGGGGACAAGGTGCTGGGCCTGCTGGCCATCGCCGACCGCGCCAAGCCCGAGGCGAAGGCGGTGGTCGACGCGCTGCGCGCCCGGGGCGTTTCCGTGGCGATGGTCACCGGCGACGCCAAGGCGACGGCGCGGGCGGTGGCGGACCTTCTGGGCATCGACGAGGTCCATGCCGAGGTGCTGCCGCAGGACAAGGCCAAGGTGGTGACCAAGCTGCAGGACGGCGGCCACCGCGTCGCCTTCGTCGGCGACGGCATCAACGACGCCCCGGCGCTGGCACAGGCCGATGTCGGCATCGCGCTGGCGACCGGCACCGACATCGCCATCGAGGCCGCCGACGTGACGCTGACCCGCGGCCAGCTGGGCGAGGTGGTCACCGCACTCGGCGCCGCCCGGCGCACGCTGGGCAACATTCGCGGCAACCTGTTCTGGGCGTTCTTCTACAACGTCATCCTGATCCCGGTCGCCGCCGGTCTGGCCGCGCCCTGGGGCATTCACCTGAACCCGATGGTGGCTGGTGTCGCGATGGGCCTGTCGTCGGTCTTCGTGCTGGGCAACAGCCTGCGCCTGCGCCGCCTGCAAGCGTTCGAGACCGGGGCGGAAGCCTGACAATCCAATCCAAGAGAAGGGAACAAGACCATGAGCCAGTTCACATTCGCTGTCCCCAGCCCCGAAGGCTTCGACGCGACCGTCGAGCGCGTCACCGAGGCGCTGAAGGGCGAGGGCTTCGGCGTGCTGACCACCATCGACGTGGCCGCCACGCTCAAGGCCAAGCTGGGGCTCGACCGCAGCCCCTATGTCATCCTCGGCGCCTGCAATCCGCAGTTCGCGCATCAGGCGCTCGAGGCCGAGCCGGATATCGGGGCGCTTCTGCCCTGCAACGTCGTCGTCCGCGAAGAGGCCGACGGCACGGTCGGCGTGCTGTTCATGGACCCGGCGGCGGTGCTGGGCATGGTCGCCAACCCCGACGTCGAACGCCTTGGCAACGAGGTCGCCACGAAGCTGCGCCGCGTGGCCGAAACGCTTTCCGCCTGACCTATCGAAACCCCGAAAAGGAGAAGACCCATGAGCGATATCAATCTGAAGATCACCGGCATGACTTGCGGCCACTGCGTCAAGGCTGCGACCAAGGCGCTGGAGGGCGTCGCCGGCGTTGAAAGCGCCGAAGTCACGCTGGAACCTGGCGCTGCCGTGGTGAAAGGTGCGGCCGATCCCGCGGCGCTGATCGCGGCGGTCAAGGAAGAGGGCTACGAGGCCGAGGTCCAGTAGGATGACTGAGGTGCTCGTCTACACCAGCCCGGGCTGTCCCGACTGCGCGGCGGTGAAGCGCTACCTGGCCGAGCACGACGTCGCGTTCGAGGAACGCGACGTCTCGCGCCCCGGGGTGGCCGAGGAGGCGAAGGCGCGCTACGGCGTCCGTGTCGCCCCGATCACCGTGATCGACGGCGAAGCCTCCTACGGGACCTTCGCCAGCCAGAAGCCGCGCCTCGACGCAGCCTTCGGGCAGTCGGCCTGACCCGGCTTCGCAAGGAGAACGAAGATGAAGATCGCGACGTTTCTGAAGTGCAGTTCCTTGATAGTGGCCATTGCGGGTCTGGCAGCCCCGGCGGCGTTTGCGCAGGGAATGATGGGCTCCGGCCAAGGCATGGTGGGTGGCGGTCCGGGCATGATGGGCGCTACCGCGAACGACCGGCCCGTCGCGTTGGGCTGGGGTGGCGCGGTCTGGTCCTACGCGCGGGTGAAGCGGTATCTGGCCACATCGGAGACCGAGGGCGTCGTCGACGGCAGGACGGTCCGGTTCAAAGGGTCGGACATCACCATCGACATGGTGGCAGTTCAGCCCGACCATCCCGACGGCACCTTCGAGGTGCATGGCGTCACCAATCCCACGCTCGTCGTGCCCGCCGGGGCGACCGTCCATCTCAATCTCGTCAACATGGACTACGGCTCTGATATGGAGCACGGCGTGGTCGTTTCTCCTGCCGCGCCACCCTACGGGGCCTACGCCATGATGCAGACCGGCCCCGGGCTGGCCCGGATCGCGCCGCCGATTCCGTGGCGCAGCGCGGAGGATCCCGGCAAGGCCGACTATGCCGAGGCAGGCACGACCTTCACCGCCCGCCGGCCCGGCGTTTACTGGTATGTCTGCCAGACACCCGGCCACGCGGCGAAGGGCATGTTTGGCAAGCTTCTGGTGCAGGGGGGCTGATCTCCGGGCGGGTCAGCGTCAACATGGAGGAGCAGAGGGAGCGATGCGAATGACCCATTCCGTAGGGTGGGACAGGCCTCAGCTCCGGGACAGCCGACCACCGCGTCGGCTGAGACCTGCGTCAATCCACCGGCAGGTGCTTTCGCAGCAGTCGCCACTCATGCCAGACGAGAACGATCACGATGAGATCGAACACCGTCAGCAGGATCAGTCCGAACGACTGCGTGTAGCTGTAGCGGTAGAGCTGGTAGACGATGAAGGCGCCAAGCGCGATGAGCGACAGGGGATAGGCGATAAGCTTCTCGCGCAACAGCCCCACTACCAGGACGACTTTGATCAGGCCGTGGCTGATCAGGTAGAAGGCGTAGAAGGACTCGGTCGCGCCGGTCAGGTTCTGCGCCGCGCTCAAGAGGTGCGTCGCGATGAAGTCCCGCGGATCCTCGGTCAGTTCCTCCTGCGTCAGCAGGTTGACCCAGCCAAGTATCGCCGGTGCTGAAACGAAGTAGAACACAAGTCCGCCAGCGATCTCGGTCAGCGCGTGCAATCCCTTGAGGATCACGCTAACGCGGAAAACCTGATGGATGCGATGCTCGGCGACTTGCATGCCGTGATCGTCCTCGTTCCGAGAAAGGCAGGCAATGGACGCCGCGATTACCCACTGGATCAACTCCTTCGCAGGTAAGACCCCTCTCGTCGACCCCACAATGGTCGCGATCACGCAAGTCGGGGTGCCGTTCATCGTTCTCGTCGTCGTCCTGCAATGGTGGAGCCGCGAAGACAGGCAACATGTGCGTCACGCCGCGATCTGCGCCGGGCTTGCCTTCCTGCTGGGCCTCGCCATCAACCAGGGTGTCCTTCTCTTCATTCACCGCGTGCGGCCCTACGACGCCGGCGTTTCCCATCTGCTGATCGCGAAAAGTGCCGACTGGTCCTTCCCGTCGGATCACGCGACGGCTTCGATGTCGGTCGCAATGGCCTTCGCTCTCCTACGGCTGCCACGCCGGGCGCTGGCGCTCTTCGCGATGGCCTTCCTCGTCTGCCTGTCGCGCGTCTATGTCGGCACCCACTATGTCACTGACGTTCTTGGCGGGGCCGCCACCGGGATCGTCGCGGCCATCGCGGTGCGCGCCCTCTACCGGGAAGACAGCAGGCTCAGCCGGTTCGCGACGAGCATCCTGTAGGCGCATCTTGCGACGCGGCAGGTGAGTTCCGGTTTGCTGGGTGGCCTGCAAAGCCAACAAGGCGCTTGAGTTCGGTCGCGGTTCTCTGAACTTGGCGCTCGTGACGCCCCGGGAAGGTGGTTTCCGAAACAACCGCCCGGGCGTAGTCATTGCACGCCCTTTCAAGAGCTTCGAGTGCTGCGAGATCACGTTCAACAAAGTCTACGTTCCTTGTGCCGCAAGCGGTATCGTCCTCTCCAAGTTGCTGTCGAATGATGTCGCTCTATGTGAGTTGCCTATGGCGACGCTGCGAACCTCCGGCCCATGGGGGAGATGAATGGGCCTTGGGCAGCACCTGGTCTTGGAGGGCGGTGCGCCACGGTTGCGCTCGGGTAGCGTTGGAACTCGCCGAGGCGAAGTGACATGGGAGGAGCGGGATGAACAATGAGGCGAACGCGGCCGAAGCTGCGGCCTGGAACGGTCAGCGTGGTCATGACTGGGTGCGCCGGCAGCCGACGCTCGACGCGCTGATGGCCGAGGTGCATTCCCTGCTATTCGATACGGCCCGGCCGGTGCCAGGGGAGGCTGTTATCGACATTGGGTGTGGTGGAGGGACCACGACCATGGAGGGCGCCCGACATGTCGGATCGGCAGGGAGCGTCCTGGGCGTCGACATTTCCGCCCCACTGGTCGAACATGCAAGCGCCCGTGCCGGTGCCGAAAGGTTGGACAATGTCGTCTTTCACCGGGCGGATGCTCAGACCCACGTGTTCGATAGAGATGCCTTCGACCTGATGATCTCGCGCTTTGGGGTGCTGTTCTTCGACGATCCCGTGGCTGCCTTTCGCAACATTGGCGGAGCGCTGCGTCCCGGCGGACGAATGGCCTTCGTGGCGTGGTCGATGGCCGAGGCGAACCCATGGTTTTCCGTTCCGGTGCAGATGGCGGTGTCTGTGCTTGGGCCGGTCGAACGCCCCGATCCCGCCGCGCCGGGTCCGATGGCTTTTCGCGACATTGCCCGGGTTCTCGGCTTGCTGCGGGCGGCCGGACTGGCCGAGTGCGCAGGCACCGAATGGGAGGTCGCTTTGACCCCGCCCGGCGACGCGGACGAGGTCATCGACTTTCTCGTCTCGGCTGGCCCGGCCGCGGGCATCATCGCGCTCAAGGGCGGGACCGATGCAGACCGCCGGACCATTGCCGAGAAATGCCGTGCTGCGATGGACCCGTTCCTCGTTGACGGTCGGTATCGCGTGCCAGCTCGCGTCAACCTGTTCGAGGCCCGCCGTCCGAACTGACCTCGGTCTGCGCCGGGTCAGGGGCCGATCGCGAGGCCAAGAGCGACTCCGGCCGCGAGCGCCACGAAAGATAGGACGGCCATTCCTACCACTTGCAGGCCCGTAGCACGCTTGGAATGCGCGCCCTGACCGGCTCCATGTTCCATGCTGGGGTCGCCGGGTCCGGCCTGTGCCATGTCGTGTCCCTGCGCCTTCGGGGTGCTTTCTGCCTTGGGGCGCACCGTCATCATGCCGTGTTTCAGCCCGTTGGTGACCAGCCACCAGTTCATCGGGTAGGCGACAATGAACCCCGCAAGCAACGCCATGCTCATCGCGAACCAGAACTCAGGCCGCAATGGATCCTCCGCCGCGGGAACTGCCGCACGCCAGGCGGCGGCGACCGGCATCATGCCGGCCATCAGCAGATTCATTGACAGCAGTTCTGAGCTGAAAGTCTGCCGCAACGCGCGCAGGAACGAGCCGCCCGCCATTTGCCGCATGAACAGCGCCTGGAAGATCGTCCAGCCGAAGCCGAAGCCGAGTGCGTATTCCACCACCATCTCGGTCGGTCCGTGCAGCAGCAGCGGGCCCGCGATCACCGCCCCGGCGAGAATACCGACTCCGTCGCCGGCGACACAATGCATCGTCGAGCCCAGCACCTGGCGCCAGGTCACGGCGACGTAGCGTTCGTGCATTCCCTCCAGCGGCTCGCGGCAGCCAAGCACATACAGGAAGGCCCCGACCGGACCGGTGTAGAGGGTCAGCAGGACGAAGCCCCATTTCAGAACCCGTGACTCCGGGGTGGAACGGATGTCGATGGCGACGAAGGCCACCGACAGCGCGGTCAGCAGGAACCACAGAAGCATGACGCCTTGAAGCATTTCTCGGTCTCCTTTGTCGGGGGGAGGAAGGCCTTTTCGTTGCCTGCGGTCAGTCAGCGTGCTGCGCTGCCTGCAGGTCCCCGGCAAGATCGGACAGGATCGGGCAGTCCGGCCGGTCGTCACCCGCGCAGCAGCTTATCAGATTGCTGAGCGTGTCGCGCATGGTCTGAAGGCTTGCGATCTTGTTCTCGATCTCGGCGACATGCTTGCTGGCCAGTCGCTTTACCTCGGCGCTTTCGCGACCCTGGTCTTCGTAGAGCGACATGAGAGTGCGACAGTCCTCGATCGTGAAGCCGAGGGCGCGAGCCCGCCCGAGGAAAGTCAGTTTGTGCACGTCCGAGTCGCGGAATGCGCGATAGCCATTGAAGTTGCGCAGGGGAGTGACGAGGCCGATGTCCTCGTAATAGCGGATCGTCTTGGCCGGCAAGCCAGAGTGTTGTGCTGCTTCTCCGATATTCATGTCTTGTCCTTTCATTTCTGGTCTGCGGCCCATTCGGCCTGTTGAAGGCGGAGCTTGGCGCTGGTTCGACGGGTTCGGGTGCCTTGATGACAACGCCTGATACTCTCACTTTCCGTGCGATGATGGCCGGCTTTGCAACCCCGTTGGTGGCGCTCGTTCACGGTCTCACTCGCAGGGCTGACCGAGGCATCGTGAACCCCGGCACTGCCTTGAACGCCCGCTCGACGCGGCCGATGGCAGCCGCGCAGGCTATTCGCTGACTCAAAGCTTTGAAGATCTTGTCCGTTGTCATGCCATTGCTCCATCTCACCAAGAAGCCATGTTCGGAACATGCAGATTCCAGAAACTGGAAGGTCAAGAGGCGGAAGGGAAAAAAGTGTTTCCACCGCCAAGGGGAGGTCTGACATTTCATGTCCCCGTGTGCGTCAGTTCTGCCGGTTTCAGGCTCATATGGTGAGTTGGTGGAGGAGCCTTCGTGGGTATAGGTTCTGGGTAGATAATAGCTCCCAAGGCCGTCGCCCCATCCCGGTGGTTCCCCTTGTCGCGGACACGGACCTGTCCAGCCTCAGCCCGCGGGCAGTTCTGGCAGGGTCCGGACTTCAGGTGTTTGTGGTAGGTGCTGCGACCCATGCCGAGTTGTTCCCACGGCCTGGTGCGCGACGCGCTGTTGGCGGCGAGCCACTCCGCCCGCGGCTTCGCTCCCTTCTGGGCGCGGCGTTTGCGTTCTGCCTCTGCCCGTCTTTCCCTACGGGGCTTCGCGGGAATGATCTGGCGCAGGCCGAGCGCGCGGGCGTCCTCGCCGGAAATTTCGAGCATCTCTGCGATCCGATCACCTGAATAATGGTATCTGCCATCCGACATCATGCCGGCGCCGATGCTGCCGTTTGACCGCGCCGCTTGCAGTTCGTTACGCGTCGGGCGCCTTGTGGCGCGGTAGATGATGTCGGCCAAGGTGTCTGACGAGGCGAGCTGATCGCAGCTTGAAGAGGTTCGTGGATGGCCAAATGCATTACGCCGCCCGGTGAGGGGCGGCGTGGTTGGCGATTTCGACTGCTTGAAGCAGAAGATCTTGGGTTTCTTCGAGCGAGGCGAGTTCGGCGTTAAACCGTTTCAGCAAAGGCAACAGCCAGAGTTCGCCGTCCTTGATCTTTTTGGAGATCAGCCTCCTGGCTTGGCGGATCCTGTCCATCCTACTCTGCAGAGGTGCCAGCGGGCTCTTGGGGATGCGGGCGGTTTCGGTGGCCGCTGCCCGGGCGGCGTGTCTTGGCGACATGGCACTCCTTACCCCACCACCGCGGAAGCGCGGCTGGTTTCATGGGCAGGGACGGGGTGCTTACATGTCGTTACTCCGAAGCTCGGATCGGTGTCGTAGCCAGTTCGCACACGCCTGGGTAGAGGCTTTCCTGGAAACAGTTCGTTTCAGGTCTCTCTTGGATTTTGGCCATGTGCGCATTTCCCTTGTATGTGAACAGCAGTCGCATGGTTCGATTTCATGCTTCGGTAATGGCAGTCAGGCCGGGAAGTTTCCCGGCCTGACTGCGACTGTCATTCCGCCGCGATGGCGACCGGGCGGCGGCGCAGCGCAGCGACCTGCTGCTCGGCCGCCAGTTCATCGAGAACCCGCCGCCGGAACCGACGGAACAGGCGGAGGCTTTCCCAGATCTTCCGGATACCTTCGAGTTCCGCGTCGGCGAACCAGTAGTCGTCGGTGCAGCGGCCGAGCATGATCGCCCTGTAGCCGGGCACGCGCTGGGACAGGATACCGAGCAAGCGGGCCCGAAGCGCGTCGAGGGACGCCTCCTCGTTGTCGCGATAGAGATGCCCGCCGCGGAATGCGTCGAGCATTCCGCGGATGCGAGTCGCATCGTGGCCGAGGTCGAGGGTGCTTTCGGCAATCGCCGCTTCCAGATCGCGGGCGGCCTCGATCGCGGCCAGCGCGTTGGACTCGATCAGAGATTTGTCGTGGGTAATCTGCATGGTCTTCTCCGTGCATCGACCGGCAGGATCGCCGGTCGCTCAAGACCGTGCCGCCCGGAGGTGGGGCAGCACGGGGACGTCAGGCGGCCTCGGCGCGCCTTTGGAATATCTCGGGGGCCTCGAGACGAAGCGCAGTGAGGGCATCCGTGAAGCCGTCGCTAAGGGCGCAGATATCCGCGACGACCGGATCGAGCGGGTCGATCGCGGCGAACCGCTCGGCCTCCACCGTGTCGAAGTCGTGGACGCGCTCGAGGGTCAGCAGCCCTTCGAACCATGCAAGCGCCCGGCCCATCCGGGTGGTCAGGGGCACCGGTTCCGACAGGTCCTGCGCCAGCGCCATGACGCGCTTCGCGGCCTTGGGGCCTCCGAGCAGCTCAGCGGCGCTGCGCAGCGGGTCCAGGTTGTCGAGGAGGTAGGTTCCAAGCGCGACACGCGCGATGGGGAAGATCCGAGAATGCATCATGGCAATAACCTCTGTCATGCCCTCCAGAACGTCCTGCAGGGCTTCAAGAACGGCCGGTCTCTACCCGGCCGTGTGAGCAGTGCTGTGCCCATCTGGATCGAGGGCTTCGTCCTGAAAACCCTCCCTCATGTGGAATGTGGCTTGCCCGGTCAGTCGCCATCACCAGCGAACATCCGTTCGCGTTCCGCCGGGGTTGGCGTGTCGTAGGTGCGCAGCAAGATGCGGATCTGGCGGTAGTTGAGCACACCGGATTCCTCGACGATGCGACCGATGCGGGCCCAGTGCCGCACCTATCCCGCGAGAGATCTGCGCTGGAGCGCGGCTTCACAGCGTATAAGTGCCATCATCTCTGCTCCGCATGTCACGGATCGTGCCATGTGCTGGTTCCTTTCGAAGTTCCGGATGGGGATGGTCGAGGATCGGTCGGGATCGCGCCTCACCTGAGGGCGCGATCTTGACGATCCACGCCGCTGTCCGTTGTTTCAGCACAGCGCCTGGGTCGTCTCCGCGCGCAGACTGTCCCGAATCTGTCTCAGCCGCTCCAGGGGGCGGCCGCTCAGCCGTCCGAGCACCGGGGTCCGGAAGACCGGGCTCACCGCGAGCGCCGGGTCGCCAGTGTTGATCGTCATGAGGCGGTCGCCCCGGAAGCCGGTCGCCCGGTCGAGCCCACAGGCGGCGGCCTCGCTGGCGTTGACGAGGATTCCCCGGCCGTTCCGGGCTTTCTTGAGCACCGTCGTGCCGTAGGCGACGGACATCCAGCGCTTGCCATCGACCATCGCGACCGCGAGGACCAGGCAGGGCCTTGCCTTCGGCCGCGCCTCGCCGGTGTCGTCGGTCGGGAACCGGAACGAGATGATGTCGCCGGCGGCGACTTTCTCTGGCCACGAAAGGCCGTCGGTGGGCTGGGTCTTAATGGTCGTGGTGGGGGCGGTGTCGAACATGGGTCTCTCCTGGGTTTGAGGATCGACGCACGTCTTTCGGGCCCCGCGGGGCGTCCGGCATCGGTCGCGCGTCACAAGGCGCGCGCGAACGATGCGGATGCCCCTGCGGCCCGGGGCTTCATGCTTTCATGACACTCTCCGCTCGATCTTCTCGATCGAAGCCTGCCAGGCCTTCACCGAAGCGGAGACCCTGAAGTCGGTCTGATAGGCTCGCTGCGAGAACCGGTGCGAGTGGCCGAGCAGGGCCTGTGCGGCCCAGGCGGCATCGGGTTCCTCGGTCCGAAGGAGGTTGGTGACCAGCGTCCGGACCAGATGGCCGGAGATCCCGAACTCCTCCTTCAAGAGCGCAGTGGGGTGGTAGGTGTCGAAGCCCTCGGGGCTGAGGCTGAGGAGGTTCATGCCGTCGAGCTCGGCGACGCGGTCGGCGATCTGCCAGGCGGGACGGTCTCCCAGCACATGCGCGTCGAGCAGGCGGCCGGTGAACGGCCAAAGGGGGCCGATCTCCTTCTTCCGCCGGGTCTTGGCCTGGCGAAAGTCAAGTTCCCAGTCGCCCTCGCTGTTTCGGCGGATCTCGCGGCCCACCCGAAACCGGGACAGGTCACCCTGACGATCAGAGCCGTTCACCAGCAGGGCGAAGACCACCGCCTTGCGGCGCTGTCGCTCGGCTTGGGCGCTGTCGCCACGCCATTCCAGCGCGGCCTCGGCGTGGCGAACGGCGGCATGGAGGATGTCTGCCAGGTCGAAGTTCTTGGCGAACGTCCGAATCTTTGCGCGCTTCCCCGGCGTCGCCTCCGCGGCTTCGGCCCGAAGCTGTCCCCTGATCGCGGCGAAGGCCTCGGCAGCAGGGCGGTCGAACAGACGTCCACGATAAGCGAACCCCTCGACGCGTTCGAAATAGTCGGCGGCCGAACGGGGCGAGACGCCGCGCTCGACGAGCGTGAAGCGCAGGAGGACTTCGGCGAGATCCTCCGAGAAGGCCGCGCCGACCTCGATGCCGCGCTCCGTCGCCCAGGCCCGGCTCGCCGCGCAGGTGCCGACGGCGGCAATAACCGAGTCCCGGGTCTTCTCCTTGAGCGGCCTGTAGACCGTCTCGCCGCGCCGGACGGTGCGGTCGAGCAGCGGCAGTGCGTCCTGCCAAGCCTTTGGCCAGTCTTCGGGCAGGGTCGCGATCCGGTTCGAACGGCGCGGCTGTCTCGGTTTCACGTTGTAACGGGCGTTGAGCCAACGGTCCCAGTCGCGGGTCAGTTCCCTGGCGAGCGCGAGCGGAACGGATGGATCGAACCGGGCGAGCGCAGCCATCAACGCGCGGTGTCCTGTTCGGCTGCTCGCGGCGGCGGCGAAGTCCTCGGTCGTTGCCGTCATGGGCGTTCGACCCGCGGTGGCGAGGGCGGCATGGAAGCGCTCGAGCGCGGCCGGGACACCTCGGCCCTGCAGGGTGCCGTCGATGACGGCCGCCGCCACCGCCCCGGCGACGGGGCGGGGCACGCTGGGCATGCGGGCGAGGAGCCGGGCTTCGCGCTCGGCCCGGCAGTAGGGAGGATGGGACATCGGTCGCCTCAGAACAGGTTCAGGGTTGGATCGCGGCGTGCCAGGACCTCGGCGAAGAGACGCGCGGCTTCCTTGCCGGCGCCCTTTGCATAGAAGCTCTGAACGGTGTCGAGCTTGTCCGCCAGGAGATCGGCGACGACGCCATATTGTCCGGGGTTCTCCGCGATGTAGATCGTCGCGCCGACATGACGCATCATGTGCGGCGTCATGTCTGTGAGACCCAGCCGGGACATACCGCGGTTCCAGGCCTTGTTGAGCGTGCTTCGGGAGACCGGCTGGCCTTTCTTGAGGCCCGGGACGAGATAGGGGTTCGCCTCGTGGGCGATCCCCTTCTCCGTCGCCCAAAGGGCCCGACCCTCGTCGAGCCACAGCCTCAGGATCTGCCACTGCATTGCCGGGATCTCATGCCAGAGGTCCTGCCCGTTCTTCACCTTGCTTCCGGGAATATCCACGGTCGCGGGGGCTCCCGCGCGCCGGGGGGCCAGAAGCTCCGCAGACTCGCCGTCGCAGGTCAACTCGTGCAGGTTACGCGTCCGCAGTGGCCGCGACAGCTGCAGCGCCATCATCCCGGCCGCAATGCAGAGATGTAGCACCTCGGTGCGGCCGTGCTTCCGCAGTGCATCCCACCGCTCGAGACCGCGCCGGACCTCGCGTTCCAGCAGGCGCGGCCCGGTTATGATTGTCCGGACGATGGCCGGATCGCGGTCGATCAGTTTCACGAAGGCCGCCCGCGCGGCGGCCATCTCGCCCGCGTAGTCGCTGTGCATCTCGTCGGAGAAACGCAGATCGGCGAGCGTGTCGAGAACTTCCTCACCGAGCCCGTTACGGGTCGACAGAGTTTCGAGATTTGCAAGCCAGGTGTTCATCGACGAGGTTTCATCCGTCGCCTTGAGGATACTGCTCTGCGCCGCGCGCGCCTGATAGCGGTTGACGGCGTTCTGGATATTCTGGGCGGTTAGGAGGTCGTCGAGGCGTTCGATCCGGCAGGCTTTGGTGCGGTCATCCCACGCGTGCCGGATCAGCCAGGACAGCGCATTGCGGTGCGCTTTGCGACGGTTCACAGGGTTGCCCACCTTGCGCTTGCCCTTGGTGCGTCGCGGCAATGGGTCTGCGCCCAGCTTGCCGCTGAAGCGGTCGCGCTTGGCGCGCTCGCCCAGAACGGCCTTCTCGATCGCGGCGTCGCAGGCTACGACGAGCGAGTGAGATAGGGAGGTCCAGTTCAGAGGAGCATCGCGCATCCCGGGAAGCGGACCAACGGGCGCCACCGGCAACAGCGCTGCAATCGGCTGGTGGCGCTCCCTTTCAATGATGATGTTGTTGAAGGCCCGGAGCGCCCGGCGGTAGGAGTCCGCTTTGTTCGCTGGGATGGAGGCAAGCGTCTCAGTCGCCGTCGCGGTGTCGAGCTTCGCGGGCAACACATGTCCGACGCGCGCGCGCAGGTTGAACAGCGACATGTCGGCCATGCCAGGCAGGATCTTCTCGCCGGTCTCGTCGGGACGGTTCTGGACTTCCTTGGCGTAGGCGATCAGCCGGTCCCAGGCGAGGCGAGCGTCAGGGTTCGCGGGGGTCTGGGTTTCTTCCGCAGTCGCCAGTCGGATCGCGGCACCGATCTTCTTGCTCCAGGTGTTGAATGCGCGTGCGGCTGCCTCCGGAGTCGCTGCACGGAAGCTGCCGGCCCAAACGATGTGTTTGGCGATCTCAAACCAGGCCACGTCATTGGCCGGGATCTGGTGCAGCTTGCGTCCAGTGAGGGTTTCGACACGGCGGAAGGCAGCTTCATAGGTCTTGGCCGATTTCTCGGAGTAGAGGCTGGGCAGGGCAAGGTAGACGTCTTGAAGATTCATGGTTTCATCCTTTCAGTGGGGGTTTCATCTGCTGGGCGGGACCGTTCATTCGCAGGAAGATGAACGGGACGGCCCCGTAGATTTGGCCCATGAACTTGCAGGGCCGTTCCGTTCAGACGGGGGCGAATAGGGCTCAAACGGCGATTTGACCGTTCATGGGAGAGGTGCGCGCTCACTTCCAGGTCCCCAGCCAAAGGTCGAATTCGGCAGGGACGAACAGGATGCGCCGGCCGACTTTTCGGCAAGGCAACACGCCACCCTTGGCCTTGGCGACGAGTGTCGAGGGCTTCAGTGGGCAGCGTTCGGCGGCTTCCTCGGGGGTCAGGAGATTTCTGCGATAGGCCTGTTCCAAACCTGCTGGGGGCTGGCCGCCTTCAAACGCCCAAACCGACTCCCAGTCGTAGCCTCGACGCCGACCTTCGCGGCGTGGGATCAGCAGGCCATCCTTCTCGGCGCGCCAGAACGTCGCCGGGCTGCCTGCCTGCCAGCGGCGGATCAGGTCTCTCGGGCTGAGAAGGGCGGTCGGTTGGGGCGAGGGGATAGAGGTTTTTTGCATCGGCGGTTTCCTTTCTCCCGGGGAGAAAGGGAAAGCGCCGTTCAAATCCAAATTTTGCTGATCAGTGTTGGCGGCGGGTGATATTCTGATCAGAAAGCGTGCGGTGGGCAGAACCTGCCATTGTCGCTCAACTTCTCACGGCTACACGAGCACCGGCCTCGCAAGTTCGTCCAGAGCCTCGACCATGGCCTCCAGAAAACCAAGCGCCTCTTCGAAGTCAGATTGCTCTACCGTTGCGCTCAAGTCGCCATGGACGAGTGTGTTTCTGAGGCCAACTATGGCCAAGAGCTTCTCGCTGGCTAACTTGGCTGCGCTGGGTTGACGTGTTTCGTTGAGAACTTTCTTGATTGCGGCATTTCGACCGACGCCAGGATTGAAGGGCTCAGGGAGCCCGATCTTTTGGAATAGGCTGTCCAGCCTGTCGGGAGTCACGTTCCCCATCATCAGAGTAAAGACTTCTGGCATGATCGAGAATGGTTGTGCATCAGAGAAACACTTTCCGAGTGCATCTGTAAGGCCGTCAAAGTTGAACTTCTGACCTGCCAATGTTCCTGTTTTCATATGCTGTAGGATTTGTCCAGAGAAGTAGATGTGCTGGAGACGGAAACTGTGTGGAAGCTCAGAGTATTTCTTGGCGCGGGAGGCCTTGTGCTCTACGACTATTGAGGAGAGGTCGCGAACATAGGCCTCGAATATCGAGTTGGCTTGAATGAAGAGGCCGCGGTAGAGAGCGGACGAAGGTGTGGCCTTGAGCTTTGCCGCCTCGACCAATCTGGCTTTCGCCGCAGGCTCATGCTGGAAGGCACCCATCAACTGGCCATTTCTGCCAATGATGATTTCGGTAAAGTATTGACGCACTTCCGATGTCGCTCGAAGCTCCGCGGCATAATCAAGTGCGCGACTTTTGGCTGTATCAAGACTCGCCATTGTTGAGGATACCTTGGATTACATCTTGAACCTTGGTGATCCTTTCCTTGATTGTAAGTGCGGTATTGCCTCGTCCGACCATCAGTTCGTAGGTAGGGGCATCGGGTAGCGCGAGATTCATCACCGCAACCTTAATCTCTGGCGCATGAGCCCTGATGTTGTCCGCGCGGTCGAGAAGCCGGAAAAGGGAGACTATTTCTGCATCATAGAGCGGCTTGGACAACTTCCCAGGCTTCCCTTCTGCCGTTGAGGGTAGCCGAAACACATCGTCGCCGAACACGTCACGTGCAAGCGAAATCGTATCGAGAAACTCTTTTCTTGCCTTTGCGATCCCCGCGCTATCCATGGTCCGATTGACCTTCATTGTTGTGTCCAACATGGATCGCACGGAACCGGAAATCTTTTCGTCATTCTGAAAGGCGTAAAAGCGCAGGACGATCTCGACGTCTGTCATCCTCTTAAAAAGGATGTTGTTCCGCAGAGCTTCAGTAACACTCTCATCTGCCAGAGTATTTTCTTCATGGTTTGGAATGTCCCACGAACCTGTAAAATCGCTCTCTTTCGAAAGAGAAACGATCATGTCGTTGAATGGTCCAGAATATAGGGAGTTCCGCAGTTCTTGCGGGTTTAGCCGCTCTCCTCCCGTGTTCAATCTCTCGAAGACCTGAGCCCTCAGTTCAATGCTATTGTCCTCACTTCCGGATGTGTCGGACATTAAGGTTATGGCCGAGATCTTGGCGCGCTCCAGCCCTCGCCGAACAAGTGGTGGCAGTTGAGCGTAAGTCCGACCGTTCAATGCTTCCCATATCTTCAATCCCTCCAAAGCAAAGTTCCCTGCCCAGAACTCAGAAATCGCATTGAGGCGTTGCTGACCGTCCATGACCTCGAACTTTCCTAACGTCTTCTCGTAAAGAAAGATCGGTGGAACCGGTATGTTCATTATGAAGCTCTCGATGAGCTTACTCTTCTTCTTATTGTCCCACCTGAGACGCCGCTGATATTCTGGCCGCAGGTTCCCCCAGACGCGACTCTCACTACCTCCTTGGATGAAGCTGAGCACATGCGCCAAGAAGAAGTCGTTCTTTTCTTGGACGACCCGTAAACGCCCAGTTTCGAAATGCTTTTCTATTTCCTTGTCAGAGGCTCCGGCCGCGATGACCATTTTTCCAACGCCAAGAGGTTCATCCTCATCTTGCAAACCTTCGATTTCAGTCATCTCGTTTGGCCTTCTCTTTAAGACTGTCCAATCCGGAGCGCACTATACTTGATCGACCGTGCAAACTTGTTCGTAACTCGCAAGATCTGGATCTACCTACATATAGTTGGAAGCCTCCGACTTCGATATCTTCTTTACCCATTCGCGACAAGCGCATCTATTGCATGCGGACGGTCCTCTTTGGCACTTCAAAGATCTGTTGTGCCGGAAGCGTGAGGGAGGGCCGACACCCAGGGATGCCGTCGCGACCGAGACGGCACTGCCGATGTGTCAGGTGGCGCGGAAGTTGAAGGCCGCGAGGTCGTTGCGGTAGGACTTGTAGCTTGCGGTAACCGTCTTCCCAGCCAAGTCGCGCAACCCGTGGACCTCTCCACTGTTCGGGAGTGTCTTGAACACCTCGCCGTCGATCGCGACGAGGTAGCGCGGATTGCCCATCTTGGTGTGGCCAAGATGCTTGAGGATTTGGAAGTTGCCGGTGATCGTATAACTCTTGGTCATTGTCGTGCCTTTCTCTTGTCGCGGGGTCTGGTCTTCCTGCCCCAAGAAAGGAAATGGAGAAGCTCGGCCGCGAGCTAAGAAGAATCGCGCCGTTTTTTTGACTTTCTTTGCTTCTCTTTTTCTTACTGTGCGCCAGGGGCCCACTGCGCAACGGCGGGCCATATGCGTTTGTGCAGCTTGGCTCTGCGTTGATTGAGATCAATAAATGTTCCTGGTATGTTCCTCTCATGCCAGTGCCGCGACCATCAGCCAACCCTTTTCGTGCCCAGCGTCTCGTCGATGGTGCGACCTCAGGTGTGTTGATCACACTGCGCTGTCCATTTTGCCGGAAGAGGGCGCACTACTGGGCCTCGGATCTTGTCAAGGTGCTGGGGCCGGACCATCCCCTGCACATGGCGCCGTTTCCCTGTTCCAGGTGCAAGACAACCGATTTGGACGTCAGCTGGCGCGTTCCCGCGCCCAGCGATCTGCCTGACTTGACGGTGCGCAGGCCCGTCAGACAGATTGTTCGCTGGATATGGCGCGATGAGAGGGCCTGAGCGGTGTGTAACCTCTATTCCAGCACCACTGCCCAAGAAGCGATGCGCAGCCTTTTCAAGGGCCTGTCGGATAGGGCGGGCAACCTGGGACCCGACAGGTTCTACCCGGACCAGATGGCACCGATCATCCGTCATGATCGCGACGGTCTTGAACTGGTTAAGGCGCGATGGGGCATGCCGTCTCCGCCATCCGTCCTCAAGACGCAGCGCGATCCCGGTGTCACCAACGTGCGCAACCTAAGCTCGCCCCACTGGCGGCGTTGGCTGGGACCGGAGCATCGCTGCCTCGTGCCGGTCACCTCCTTCGCGGAGCCGGTCAAGGGCGGGAACCAGTGGTTCGGCCCGGCTGATCCAAGCCTGAAGATGTTCTTCGCGGGGATCGAGACCCGTGGATGGCGCTCGGTTCGTAAAGTCAAGGACGGTGAGACCCAGGATGACCTGTTCGCGTTCTTGACCTGCGCGCCGAATGCCGTGGTGAGGGCCTTTCACCCCAAGGCCATGCCCGTGGTCTTGACCGAGCCGATAGAATGGGAGACTTGGCTGAACGCCCCCATTGGCACTGCCTGCGAGTTGCAGCGGCCGTTGCCTGATCACTTCCTGGTCTTGATCGACGACGAGTAGGGTCGTTTTGCGGCAGCGAGAGCAGGGAGCACAGGGAGCACAGGTTGCCCAGTTGGTGTTGAGCGGTCGGATGTGCGCCAGTTCAGCCGGTTTCAGGCTCTTGTGGTGAGTTGGTGGAGGAGCCTTCATGGGTAGAGGTTTTGGGTAGAAAAGCTCCCAAGGCCGTCGCCCCATCCCGGTGGTTCCCCTTGTCGCGGACACGGACCTGTCCAGCCTCAGCCCACGGGCAGTTCTGGCAGGGTGCCGGACTTCAGGTGTTTGTAGTAGGTGCTGCGACCCATGCCGAGTTGTTCCCACGGCCTGGTGCGCGACGCGCTGTTGGCGGCGAGCCACTCCGCCCGTGACTTCGCTCCCTTCCGAGCGCGGCGTTCGCGCTCTGCGTCTGCCCGTCTTTCCCTACGGGCATTCGTCGGAATGACCTGGCGCAGGCCGAGCGCGCGTGCGTCCTCGCCGGAGATGTCGAGCATTTCCGCGATCCGATCCCCTGAATAGTGGTATCTCCCGTCCGACATCACACCGGTGCCGATGCTGCTGTTTGCCTGCCGCTCGCCTGCGCGGATGATGACGGCGACTTCCTTGTCGGGCAGATCGGGCGTGCCGCGCTGCGCCGCGTCGGCGATCTCATGCGCGATCTCCTTGATGTCTGGATCGTGTGTCAGGGCAGTCGCATACAGGTGGAGCCAAGTGTTGCGCTTTCCCTCCGGGACCTCGCCGCCCCAGGCAATGCGAACCCGGTCGAGATCCTCCCTTATCTGCCGGAACCGTTCCCTGGGCGAAAGGCCGCGCGGCATGTTGCCCCCCGTGGGGGCGAGACGCGACCGCCTCGCCGTCGACAACCGCGCTGCTTGCAGTTCGTCCCGCGTCGGGCGCCCCACGGCGCGAAAGATGATGTCGGCCAAGCTGTCGAAGTCGTGGCGCAGGCCGGATCCGCCCGCGACTCGCACCCGTCTGCCGGATTTCTCGTTGATGGTTCCGGGCACACGGAACACACGTGCGGGATCCTGGCTTGCGCGGTCCGCACCAAAGGGCCGCAGGAATTCGTTCAATGCCCCGATCGCGGCCTGCCATCGGCTCAGAGCCGCTGTGGGCATCTCGTGGACAAGCCAGATAGCCGCGGTTCCACGACCACTGCTTAGCAGCACCGAAGGGAGCGGCACGTTTGCGGCATCGAGGCGCCGGAAGATGGCGTCCTCCACATCCTCCGTTGGATGATCCCTCCAAAGCGCTGTCTTGTGCCAGTCGAGATCCGCGTAGAGCGCATTGAGCGCAGTGATCTGGCTGGAGCAGCGCCGGGCCCGGAAGCGATTCATCGACAGATAGGCGCGGCCGTCGATCAGGCCCGGCATGGCCAGGTTCAAACTGGCCGATGAAGCGCAGAGGTTCCGAGGGGCATCTTCCTGGAACCACAACAGCGCGGGTCGGCCATGCTGGCCTGCAGGATGGAGTAGGTCGACGTAATCCTCGGGCTGGAGGTCGGCGAGGTCGAGACGGGGCGCTGCGGCGCGGGAGGGCAGATTTTGCATCCCCCGGAAGTGCGCCCAGAGCCAGAATGCAGAAGCGTGTCACGGTCGGAACTGAACCCGCTCCCACGAAGACGGCTCGGTTCCGTTCAGTGACTTTCAAACCGACCAATCGAACTGACTTACCAACCTGACAAACATACTTACGAACACATCAGACAATGCAAAAGATCGTCTCTTTCGCGCCCCGCGATCTGGCTGGGCGAGGGGAGAATCTTTTTGCTTTGGTTTTCGCCGAACCGCTCCCTTTTCATGCATGCCAACCACGAAAGGATCGCAACATGGCACGCAAACCGATCTTCAGTAGCGAAGAAATCATTCAGGCAGGCAAGGCCCTGGAGGCCGACAAGGGGGGCGAGGTCTCGAGCTGGGAGATTCACAAGCACATGGGGAGCGTAGGCAATCTGGGCCGCGTCGAGGGCATCTGGATGCAGCATCTGGCCACCCGGGAAAAGGAGGCGGAACTTCATCAGCCCGAGGTCCCGCTGCCGACTGTCCTCCAGGAAGCACTCGCGTCCGGTCTCGCGCGGTTGAAGCAGGGGGTTGAGACCCTTCTGCTGAACCAGCGCAGCAGTCTTCTCGAAGAACATCAACGGCAGCTCGCGCTGCAGCACCGCGATCATGCCGAAGAGCTCAGCAAGGCCAAGGCCGAGGCCGAACGCTACCGGCAGGAGGTCACCTACCTGCGTTCGCTTCTCGAGGCTGACGACGAGGTCGAAGACGAACCGGAATGATCACCGGGCGTCACTGCCAAAGACAGCATCCCATTCACCCTGACAACTCAAGAGCACCGAAATGAAAACCCTGAACAAATCTGAAATCCTGGAGATGACCGTTCGCATCGACCGCGACATCTATGGCAATCCCCGCTACTTCATCCCTGCCTACGCTCTCCCCGTGGAGCCTGGCTCGAACGCCGCCCGCGAGATCGGGCTCAAGAAAAGCCGCAGCGGGAAACGTGGCCCCGGCTTCGTGTTCCAATCCTACAATGTTGAGGACCGCGTTGGCCGCATTGTCGATGCGTTGACTGCCAACCAGCCGACCGAAGGTGCGGCATGATCAATAAAGATGTCCTCGAGGGGCCGAGCGAGCTCGCCGACCATGGGCTGGATCAATAGGCACCTCGCCCCAAGGATTGATCCTTGCCCAGTTTCAGGGCACGTTTCCCCGAAAAGTTGTCTGCTGCGTCGGCTGATCGTAGACGCAGCAGATCTACAACAGGGATGGACGAGTGAGCATCGAGAAGACACTATTCGCGGCCGCGGACAAGATGCGCGGCGCGATGGACGCAGGCGAATACAAGCATGTGGCCCTGGGCCTGCTGTTCCTGCGATACGTCTCCGCCGCCTTCGAGAAGATGCATGAACAGCTCGTGGCCGACGATTATGCCGACGCCGAGGATCCCGAGGAATACATCGCCGAGAACGTCTTCTGGGTGCCCGAGAAGGCGCGCTGGTCCTACCTCGCCGGTCACGCCAAGGATCCCCGGATTGGTGTCATGGTCGACGACGCCATGCGGGCGATCGAAGCGGACAACAGCTCCCTCAAGGGCGCGCTGCCCAAGGTCTACGGCCGGGAGAGCCTCGACAAGTCGATCGTCTCGGGCCTCATCGACCTCTTCACCAATCTCAAGCTCGGGGGCACCGGCGCCGACTTCGACCTGATCGGCCGCATCTACGAATACTTCATTGGCGAGTTCGCCTCGAACGAGGGCAAGCGCGGGGGTGAGTTCTACACCCCGAAATCCGTCGTCGGCACGCTGATCGAGATGATCGAGCCGACCCGCGGGCGCGTCTACGATCCCTGCTGCGGCACCGGGGGGTTCTTCGTCCAGTCCGAGAAGTTCATCGACGCCCACGCTGGCCAAAAGGCCGACATCGCCATCTACGGCCAGGAGCGCAACCACACCACGCTCAGCCTCGCCCGTATGAACCTCGCGATCCGCGGCATCTTCGCGGAGCTGCGCTGGAATCAGGAGGGCACGCTCCTGCGCGACGCCTTCCCGGACGAGCGCTTCGACTACATTCTCGCCAATCCCCCCTTCAACATCTCCGACTGGTCGGGCAACCTCTTGCGCGAGGATCGACGTTGGAGCTATGGGGCGCCCCCGGTCGGCAACGCGAACTTCGCCTGGCTCCAGCACATCTACGCCCACCTCTCCGCGGCCGGTGTGGCGGGCGTCGTGCTGGCGAACGGCTCGATGTCCTCGATGATCGGCGGTGAAGGCGAGATCCGCCGCGCCATGGTCGAGGGCGACGCCGTTGACGCGGTGGTTGCCCTTCCCAGTCAGCTCTTCTTCGGCACCCAGATCCCGGCCTGCATGTGGATCTTGGCCAAAGACAAATCGAACGGTATCGCGATGGACGCAAAGTTGCGTGATCGGCGTGGGGAAATCCTATTCGTTAACGCCCGCAAGATGGGTGCCTTGATCCCCGGAAGCCGCAGACAGAAACAGCTCTCGGACGACGAGATTGCCAAGATCGCCGGCGCCTACCATGCTTGGCGGGGCGAGCCTGAGGCCGGCACCTACGCTGATGAGCCCGGATTTTGCAAGTCAGCGACACTGGACGAAATCCGCATCCACAACTTCGTTCTGACGCCAGGCCGTTATGTCGGCGCTGATGCCGCCGAAGAGGACCACGAGCCCTTCGGGGTCACGTTCGAACGCCTCACCATGAACCTGCGTGAGCAGTTTGCCGAGGGGCGGCAACTGGAAGCCGAGATCGAGGCTCGGTTGGGGGCACTGGAATAATGCGCTTCGATCACATCGCCGAACTGAACCCAACGGTTCCTATCCAGAAGGGTGAAGACGCCCCATTCATTGATATGGCGTCATTGCCAGAGCATGACAGAGGGATCCTGCACTTCGCCGTGCGTTCCTTCAACGGCTCGGGTTCGCGCTTTCAAGACGGGGACACTCTCATTGCGCGCATTACGCCGTGTCTTGAGAATGGAAAAGGCGCAATGGTCAGTGGTTTGGGGGCAGGGAACTCGGCATTTGGTTCAACAGAGTTCGTTGTCGCCAGAGCAAGAATCGCGTCGGATGAGAAGTTCGTCTACTACGCATCGAGAAGCGAAGCGTTCCGCGAGGTTGCGATTTCGCGGATGGAGGGGACTTCCGGCAGGCAGCGTGTTTCTTGGCAGCAGTTGGCCAGTATCGAGGTCCCGGACCTGCCAAGGGTTACACGAAAGAGTGTCGGGGAAGTTCTTGGCGCCCTCGACGACAAGATCGAGCTGAACCGCAAAACAGCGGCGACGCTGGAGGAGATGGCGCGGGCGCTCTTCCGGTCATGGTTCGTCGATTTCGACCCGGTCGAGGCCAAGGCCGCCGGCCGCGCGCCCGCCCACGTGGACGCCGCCATCGCCGCGCTCTTTCCCGACACCTTCGGTCCGGACGGGCTGCCCGCAGGGTGGACCTACAAATTGATCGGCGACCACGTCGATGTCAGCCGTGGGCTCAGCTACAAGGGCAGCGGCCTGTGCGAAGAGGGTTTCGGCCTTCCCATGCACAACCTGAACTCGATCTTCGAGGGCGGTGGATACAAGAGGGAGGGCATCAAGTTCTACCACGGGGAACACAAAGCCAGACACGAGATCAGGGCGGGGGACCTCATCGTTGCCAACACCGAGCAAGCCTTTGACCTGGAACTGATCGGGTTCGCCGCGCTCGTGCCTTCGAGTTTCGGACCGAGCGGGCTCTTCTCCCAGCATCTCTTCAAGGTCGGGATCAAGGCAGACTCACCACTGAGCAAGGAGTGGCTGTATTACGCGCTGAACGCCTCATGGATCGGCGTCAAGATTCGTTCGTTCTCCAATGGAACGACAGTCAACATGCTCCCTCAGGATGCCTTCGAAATCCCGGCTATTCCGATCCCTCCGAGGGAGGTGGTCATCGCATTCGACAGGATCGTGAAACCCATGATTGCGAGGCAGGAAGAAGCGCGAGAAGAGGCCGAGACCCTCGCGGTCCTGCGCGACACTCTACTGCCGAAACTGATGTCCGGTGAGCTCCGAGTAGGTGAGGCCCGCGAACAGGTGGAGGAAGTCGCATGACCAAGGCCTTGCCATTTCATCGAGTCTTTTCTGACCACGACGGTTCTGGCGACACGTTCCCTGGCTTTCTGCTTGTGAACCATGGTCGCACGGAGACAGCGACTCCAGAGGATCTGGCATGGTCATACGCACAGAACACGCTCAGAAGCATTGAGTTCGGCCTTGAGAACTTGGGGACGCCGGAGGCGGCGTTCCCGGCTCTCTACATGGCCCGGCACACGCTGGAGCTGTATTTGAAAGGCCTTGTGCCGGATTGGAAAAGCAGGCGAGGCGACAAGACCAGCCATCACATCGACTATCTGTCCGACATCCTGCGCGAGCGGCTGCTCGAAGACTATGACGAGGTCGAGGTCGGAGCGCTTTCTGACTTCCTCGAACAGTTTGCCATGCTTGACCCCAAGGGTATGGCCTTCCGCTATCGAGATGGTGCCGTCGTCAGCTTTGGACAGGCGCCTTTGGATGCCCCCGAGATCTGGGTGGACTTCGTGGCCCTGAGGGACGCTTTGACGCTGACTTTCGAGGCGCTCGACAAAGTCTGGCGGAAAAATCGACAGAGGGAGGCCGCCGAGTAGATGTTTCAGGTCGACCGCCCCTCCAACCGGCTCCAGCGCCTCGAGAAGCGCCGGTTCGCCGACCTGAATCTGCGCGAGCGTGACCACCTGCAGGAATGGCTGGCCAACCAGCCGGACGCCCTCGGGGAGGATCTCCTGATCATCCAGAAGGAGTTCGACGGCTTCGCTGACACCCGCGAGCGTCTCGACCTGCTGGCGCTGGACAAGGACGGGCAGCTCGTCATCATCGAAAACAAGCTCGACGACAGCGGGCGCGACGTGACTTGGCAGGCGTTAAAATACACCGCCTATGTCTCGAGCCTGACCAAGGCGCAGATCGTCGACATCTACCAGCAGTATCTCGACCGCTACGCCGGTGGGGGCAATGCTGCACAGAACATCTGCGACTTCCTCGAAACCGAGGAACTGGATGAGGTGACCCTCAACCCCGGCTACAGCCAGCGACTGATGTTCATCGCGGCGAACTTCCGCAAGGAGGTGACCGCAACGGTGCTGTGGCTGCGCGAGCACCAGATCGACGCGCGGTGCTTCAAGGTGACGCCTTGGCAACTGGGCGAGGAAATCCTGATCGACATCCAGCCGGTCATCCCGACGCAAGAGGCGGCCGACTTCATGATCGGCATGGCGGAGAAGGAGAGCGAAGCCAAGACCACGCTGGGTGCGAAGCGGCGCAGCCATGCGATGCGGCTGGCGTTTTGGCCAATCGCCCTTGAGGCCCTCCGTGCCAAGGGTCTGAAGCGCTACGAGGCGATTAGCCCGAGCAAGGACAACTGGATCAACTGCGGGAGCGGGCTTGGCGGCGCCGTCTTCAACACGTCGTTCACTCAAAGCAAGGCAAACGTCGGCCTCGTGATCGCCTCGAACGACAAGGAGAGGAACAAGGTGATCTTCGACGGGCTCTTGGCGAAGAAGGTCGAGATCGAAGCGGCCTTCGGCAAACCACTCGACTGGGACCGGCTGGATCATCTGAAAATGTCATGGATTGGAATCCATGCGCCGTTTGATGGCTTCAACAGGGACGCATGGCCGGACATGAGCGCCTGGATCGCTGACAACATGGCCCTCTTCCAAGCGGCGTTCGAGAAGCCCCTCGCGGAAATCCGAACCCTATCGAACTCCTCTGGGGCAGACGTGTAATGGCATTCATTTCGGAAGCCGACCTCGAGGCCATGTTCCTGTCCAACCTCAAGGGGCAGGGCTTCGCGGTGCTTCATGGTGCCGATGTCTCCCCGGAGATGCGCTCGCCTCTTCGGGAGAGCTTCCGGGATCCGGTTCTACCGGTGATCCTGGAGCGATCCCTGCACAAGCTGAACTCACATCTGCCCGACGGAGCCATCACCGAGGTCATGGCGCGGCTCACCGATACCGTTTTCGCCGGCGACCCGATCCAGGAGAACAAGCGCTTGCACGACGCGCTGCACGATGGTGTGCCCATCACCTACCTGCGCGACGGCGAGGAGGTGGGTGACCGCGCCCGCCTGGTCGACTGGGACGACGGGCTGAACGAATGGCACGCCGTCAACCAGATGGACATCGTCGGCAAGACGCCCCGGATCCCCGACGTCGTCCTGTTCCTCAATGGCCTGCCGATCGTGGTGGTCGAGCTCAAGGGGACTGAGGGCGCCGATTTGCCTGCGGCCTTCAATCAAATCGAGACCTACAAGACCCACATTCCCGACCTCTTCCGCACCAACCTGATCTCAGTGATCTCGGACGGCTTCAGCGCCCGCTATGGGTCGTTCTCCGCCGACTTCGAGCGCTTTATGCGGTGGCGCACGGTCGATGGTGAGACCGTCGTGAAGGGCCACGTGACGCTGGAACTCGACACGCTGACCCAAGGGCTCCTGACCCGCGGGACGCTGCTCGATCTGCTGCGCTGGTTCGTGGTCTTCGAAGACGAGGGCAAGGGGCCGGTCAAGAAGATCGCGGGCTACCACCAGTTCCACGCCGTCAGGAAGGCCGTGGAAACGGTGCTTGCAGCCCGTGGGGGCGATGGCAAGGGCGGGGTGATCTGGCACACTCAGGGCTCCGGGAAGTCGCTTCTGATGGCGTTTCTTGCCGGGCGGATGATGCACCACGCGGAGATGCAGAACCCGACCCTTCTGGTGCTGACTGACCGCAACGACCTCGACAACCAGCTCTTCGCCACCTTCGGTCGTTGCAAGGGGCTACTCGGTGAGGCCCCGGTGCAGGCCGACAGCGTCGCTGACCTAAGGACACTCCTGAACAGGGAGGTCGGGGGGATCGTCTTCTCGACGATCCAGAAGTTCCGTCCGGACGCCGGCGATAGCTTCCCGGAACTCACGGCGCGGTCCAATGTCGTCGTCTTGGTCGATGAGGCCCACCGAACCCAATACGGCTTCGACGCCAAGATCGACCGCGCGACGGGTGAGGTCCGCCATGGTCTCGCCTACCACCTGCGCAGCGCGCTTCCGAACGCGGTCTTCGTGGCCTTCACCGGCACGCCAGTGGAACTCGTAGGGGCGAACACCAGGGGCGTATTCGGCGATTACATCGACGTCTACGACATTGCCCAGGCGGTCGAGGACGGTGCCACGGTGCCGATCTACTACGAAGGCCGGGTTGCCAAGATCGAACTCGACGAGGACATGATCGCCTCGATAGACGAGGAGTTCGATGAGGCCACCGAGACTCTTCCCGAGGAGGCCGCGGGCGCCGCGGCAAAGAAATGGGCACGGGTGGAGGCATTGGTCGGTGCCGACAAGCGGCTCGACGCGGTGGTGGCCGACATACTCCAGCATTTCGAGGCCCGCCTCGAGGCGATGGACGGCAAGGCCATGATCGTCGGCATGAGCCGCCGGATCTGCGTCGAGATCTACGACCGGATCGTCGCGGCCCGGCCCGACTGGCACGGCGAGACCGACGATGCCGGCCAAGTGAAGGTGGTGATGACGGGCAATGCGACGGACCCGGCCGCCTTCCAGCCGCACATCCGCTCGAAAACGAGGCAGGAGACGCTGCGCAATCGCTTCAAGGATCCGAAGGACGAGCTGAAGCTGGTGATCGTCCGGGACATGTGGTTGACCGGCTTCGATGCCCCGAGCATGCACACGCTCTACGTCGACAAGCCGATGAAAGGCCACGGGCTGATGCAGGCGATCGCCCGGGTAAACCGCGTCTTCCACGACAAGCCCTCCGGCCTCGTTGTCGACTACATCGGCCTGGCCGCGGAGTTGAAGTCCGCTCTGGCCTACTACTCGCAGGGGGATCGTGACCAGACCGGCATCGACGAGCGCGAGGCCGTCGCCGCTCTCTTCGACGCCCTCGATGTGGCGCGGAGCCTTTTCCACGGATTCGATTATGCCCTGGCGCTCTCCGGCACGGCCGAGGATCGTCTGCGCCTTCTCCCGGCTGCCATCGACCATATCGTGCGGCAGGCGATCGAAGACGAAACCACCGACGAAGATGGGCTCGAGGCGAAACGGTTCCGTGACGCTGTGGCGGCGCTGGTCCGCGCGTTCAAGCTCGCTTCGGGCTCGGCAGAAGCGAAGGCACTTGCTTTGGAGGTGGGGTTCTTCGTGGCCGTGCGTGCCGGGCTCGACAAGTTGGGGATCGGGAAGACTTCGAAGACCGGGGGAGCGGATTTCGCGATCGAGCAGCTCGTCAACAAGGCCGTCGCGTCGATCGAGGTCGTAGACATCCTGGCGATGTGCGGTGTTGATCGCCCCGACATCAGCGTCCTGTCCGATGAGTTCCTACTCGAGCTCCAGCAGATGAACCGCAAGAACCTCGCGGTCGAGGCGCTCCGCCAACTCCTGAACGGTGAGATCTCGGCGCGAACCCGGACCAACGTTGTCCAGCAGGAGGCCTTCTCGAACCGTCTGCGGCAGGCGATCGCTCGCTACCACAACCGCAGCGTCGACGCCCTCCAGGTGATCCAGGAGCTGATCGAGATCGCGAAGGACCTCCGGAAGGAGCCGGATGACACGCTCAGCGAGGAGGAGCGCTCGTTCTACGATGCGCTGGCGCAGAACGAGAGCGCTGTCGAGGTCATGTCTAACGAGGAACTCCGGGTCATCGCCGCCGAACTGGTTGCCACTGTGCGGCGGAACGCCGGGGTGGACTGGTGGCGGCGGGAGAACGTCCGGAGCAAGATGCGGGTCGCGGTGCGCAAGATCCTCCGGCGCCATGGGTATCCGCCAGACTTGGAGAGCGATGCCGTGAGGACCGTAATCAAGCAGGCGGAAGCACTCGCTCAGAGCGTCAACGATTCTCGTTAGACCCTCCGCCCATTTTGAAAACTGGGCGGTCGTGATGGCAGAATGATGAAGCGACGAGGTTCGGCAACGCGTAGAGGAGCACATGTGTTGTCCGAAGGTGACCCATGGGGAGGGGCCTCAGAGCGAAAACAGCCTGTCGCGGGAACGGCACGCCTTAAGAAAAGTGTAGCAAGATGTGTAGCGTAAAACGAGTGATAGCCCGTCAGTTCTGGCTGGAAGTCCTGTGAAATAAGGAATATTGTCGCCCTATCGGTAAGGGCAAGTGGCGGAGAGACAGGGATTCGAACCCTGGGACCCCGTGAAGGGTCAACGGTTTTCGAGACCGCCCCGTTCGACCGCTCCGGCACCTCTCCGCATCGGGGTCGACGGGCAGCGATTTAGCGGCCCCGGACGGCGGGTGCAAGCCCCGATTTCACATTTCCTGCGCCGACCGCGGTATCCTTCGGCCAGGCGTGCAGGGAAGGCTGAGGTGGCGCGACCCGGAGACAGGCGGAAGCGTTGCCTGCCAGCAGCGGTACGCCGGCATAGGGACGGGGCTCAGGGCCTGAGAATATTGGGCTTCGGCCCGTTCCGAGGCTTGACTTTGCCCGGACGATCCCCGATAAGCCGCCATCTCGGACGGCCCCGTGCCGGCCGGGTTTGTGCAATATCGCTCCCGCACGGGGGGCGCGCTGTCCGAAGGCGCCGCGGCTCAGGCCCGGCACGAACACCCGCAAGGGGGCCGCAGGGCGCGGAAACCGGAAGAAGGAAAGACCCATGTTCGCGGTCCTCAAGACGGGCGGCAAGCAATACAAGGTCCAGGCGGGCGACGTGCTCCGCGTGGAGAAGCTTGCGGCCAATGCTGGCGACAAAGTCCAGTTCAACGAGATTCTGATGATCGGCGGCGACAAGCCGACCGTCGGCGCGCCCCTGGTGGACGGCGCCGCGGTGCAGGCCGAGGTCATCGACCAGATCAAGGCCGACAAGGTCATCCACTACGTCAAGCGCCGCCGCAAGCATTCGTCGCAGCGCACCAAGGGCCACCGCCAGCAGCTGACCCTGCTGCGCGTGACCGAGATCCTCGAGAAGGGCGCCGACAAGTCGGGCGTCGCGGCCGCCACCGGCACCGCCGCTGCCCGCGTCGCCGCCCACAATGCCGAGGCGGCCCCCGCGAAACCGAAGAAGCGCGCCGCCAAGAAGCCGGCCGCCGAAGCGAAGGAGTAACACCAGATGGCACACAAGAAGGCAGGCGGTTCCTCCCGCAACGGTCGCGATTCGGCCGGTCGTCGTCTCGGCGTGAAACTCTATGGCGGCCAGTCGGTCGAGCCGGGCAACATCATCGTGCGCCAGCGCGGGACCAAGTGGTTCCCGGGCGAAGGCGTCGGCATGGGCAAGGACCATACCATCTTTGCGACCGTGCCGGGCCAGGTGACCTTCAAGAAGGGTCTCAAGGGCCGCACGTTCATTTCGGTACTCCCGGTCGCGGAGGCAGCCGAGTAAGCCGTACCTGACAAGGTGAATGTTCAGGGGGGATCGGCTGAAAGGCCGGTCCCCTTCCTCGTTTTCGGGAGGGCCCTGACTATGGGCGGAGCGATGGACAAACCGGTGGCGGCGCAGACCGTCACCCCGGGCGGCCGGCTTGTGCCGGCGGCCTCGAAACCCCAGATGAAACTGCGGCCGCTGATCGCGGCCGGCTACCGGGACGAGCTGATCCCGGGCGGGGAGGTGGATTTCGGCCGCGCCCTCGCTCCCCGTGGTTCGGCCTCCGGTGACCTGGTCAATCGTGCGCTTCAGAGGAGGGAAGGCATGAAATTCGACACGATCCCCGCGCAGCCCAGCATCCGGGCGGACCGCTTCGAACTGCGGCCGATCCGCCGTTCGGATGCCGGTCTCATCGCCCTCTACACCGCCGACAAGCGAGTAGCCGAGGCGACGCGGTCGATCCCCCATCCGCTGCCGCCGGGCGCCACCGAGGCCTATATCGACCGGGTGACGGCCGAGGACCGGGCCGAGGATGTCTGGGTGCTGGACGGCTCGGCCCATGGCTCGGCCGAGGTGCTGGGCATGATCGGGCTGCGCAAGATGGACCGGGGCCAGTCGGAAATCGGCTACTGGATCGCGCCCGCCTTCTGGAACACCGGCTTCGCCAGCGAGGCGGTGCGGGCGCTGGTCGAGGCCAACCCGCAGGGCGCGCGCACGCTGTTCGCCGAGGTCTTCCAGGACAACCCGGTCTCGGCCCGGGTGCTGACCAATTGCGGCTTCGAATATCTCGGCGATGCCGAGAGCTACTCGGTCGCCCGCGACGCAAGGGTGCCGACCTGGACCTACCTGCGCAAGCTGGGGTGAGGGGCCGGCAGGCAAGTCGGGGGCGCCGCCCCCGGACCCCTGGGATATTTGCGTGAAGATGAAAGGGCAGGGGCGCTCCTTGCCCTTCTTCTTTGCCCCAAATACTCCCGCCGGAGGCGTCCCGCGCTAGCCGTTGCGATAGTGGTTGAGGACATAGACCCGGATCGCCGAGGCGAGGCCGGCATCGGTGCCGCGGGCCTCGTCGATCTCGGCGGCGAGGACGTTCAGCGGCAGGTTCTTCTCGGCGGCGATGGCGCGGAAGGCGCGCCAGAATTCCTCTTCCAGCGACACCGAGGTGCGGTGGCCGTGCAGCGTCAGCGAATGCTTGACCGGCCGGCCGCTCATGTCTCTTCCGGCGTCTCGTCACGCCTGTCCCGGTCGCGGCGATGGGCGTCGAGGGTGGCGCGGGCCTTGTCGGCCCGCGCCTCATCGAGGGATTTCTCGGCCTTGCTGCGGCCGAACCTGACCGCGTTCTCGTCCGCCCGGGCGCGCTTGGCGGCGCGGGCGCGTGCCTTGCGGGCCTTGTTGAGGTTGACGAGTTCGGCCATGCGTCTCCGTCCGGCTCAGCCCTTGGGGCCGATCATCTGCTCGGGCCGCACCACGCGGTCGAAGGTCTCTTCGTCGACATAGCCGAGCGCGACGGCCTCCTCGCGCAGGGTGGTGCCGTTCTTGTGCGCGGTCTTGGCGACCTTGGTCGCGGCGTCGTAGCCGATGGTCGGCGCCAGCGCCGTCACCAGCATCAGCGATTCCTTCATCAGCCTTTCGATCCGGGCCTCGTTGGCCTGGATCCCTGCGACCATGTTGTCGGTGAAGGCCGCGGCGCTGTCGCCCAAGAGCTGCATCGACTGCAGCACGTTGTAGCTCATCATCGGGTTGTAGACGTTGAGCTCGAAATGGCCCTGGCTGCCGGCGAAGCCGACGGCGGCGTCGTTGCCCATGACATGGGCGCAGACCATGGTCAGCGCCTCGGCCTGGGTCGGGTTGACCTTGCCCGGCATGATCGAGCTGCCCGGCTCGTTCTCGGGCAGGATCAGCTCGCCCAGCCCCGAGCGCGGGCCCGAGCCCAGCAGGCGGATGTCGTTGGCGATCTTGAACAGCGAGGCGGCGACGGTCTTGAGCGCGCCCGAGAACATCACCATCGCGTCATGGGCGGCCAGCGCCTCGAACTTGTTCGGCGCGGTGACGAAGGGCAGGCCGGTGATCTCGGCGATCTTGGCGGCGATGCTGCGGTCCCAGCCGGCGCGGGTGTTGAGGCCGGTGCCGACGGCGGTGCCGCCCTGGGCGAGCTCGTAAATCGCCGGCAGGCACATCTCGACCCGGCGGATGCCCATCGCGACCTGGTGGGCATAGCCCGAGAATTCCTGGCCCAGGGTCAGCGGCGTCGCGTCCTGGGTGTGGGTGCGGCCGATCTTGATGATGTCCTTGAACGCGTCCGACTTGGCGACCAGCGCCTCGTAGAGCTTGGTCAGCCCCGGGATCAGCACGTCGCGCGCCTGCATGGCGATGGCGACATGCATCGCGGTCGGGAAGGTGTCATTCGACGACTGGCCCATGTTGCAGTGGTCGTTCGGGTGGACCGGTTTCTTCGAGCCCTTCTCGCCGCCCAGCATCTCGATGGCGCGGTTCGAGATCACCTCGTTGGCGTTCATGTTCGACTGGGTGCCCGAGCCGGTCTGCCAGACCACCAGCGGGAAGTTGTTGTCGAACTTGCCGTCGATGACTTCCTGCGCCGCGGCGGCGATGGCGTCGGCGATCTCGCCGGGCAGGTCGCCCTGGGCCTTGTTGGTCAGCGCCGCCGCCTTCTTGATCACGCCGAGGGCGCGGATGATCGGCACCGGCTGACGCTCCCAGCCGATCGGGAAGTTCATGATCGACCGCTGGGTCTGGGCGCCCCAGTACTTGTCGGCGGGAACCTCGAGCGGGCCGAAGCTGTCGGTCTCGGTGCGGGTCGCGGTCATCGGGCGGGCCTCCTTGGCATGACGGCTGTTACGGCGCCGTCATAGCCCCGCGGGGGGCCGAAATCAATCGGCATACCTTGGCATACCGTTGTCGGGCGGCTCTCCGTCCCCAGGCGCCGCCCCGGGGCGCCGGCAGTCCTACTTGCGGAAGCTGTCGAGGCTGACCACCTCGGCGTCGCGCGGCTGGCCCTCGTCCTCCGCCGCCTCGGCGGTATCCTCGGCCTCGTCCGTCTCGTCCTCATCCTCGTCGTTGGTCTCGAAGCGCAGGCCGAACTCAACCGAGGGGTCGACGAAGGTGCGCACCGAGTCGAAGGGGACGTAGAGCGGCTCGGGCTGGTTGCCGAAATTCAGCGTGATCGAGAAGCCCTCGTCGGTGACGACGAGGTTCTCGTACCAGTGCTGGATGACGATGGTCATCTCGGCCGGGTAACGCTGTTTCAGCCAGTCGGCCATGTCGACATCGGCGTGGCGGGTGTCGAAGGTAATGAAGAAGTGATGGGCGCCGGGCAGGCCGTTTTCGGCCACGCCGGTAAGGACCTCCTGGATCAGCCCGCGCATCGCGCGGTGCATCAGGTTGCCGTAATCGATCGACCGCGACATCGTCCGCCCTTTCGCCAAGTCTTGCGGTCAGCATAGGGGATTCGAGGACGAAGGAAAGGGTGGCTCGCGGGATTTTTTCGATGCCCGCCGGGCCGATGCGGGGCGGTTCGGGACGCGCCCGGGACGCGCCCAGGGCGGGCCGGGCTTGTCGGCGCCGGCCGCCGCGGCTACCGTCGGCAGCGCCGGGCGGCCCTGCGGGCAGACAGGGACCGGCGGGTCAACAGCAGGGGCCGCTGCGCCATGACACATCCCGTCGTCCTCACCCTCAATGCCGGCTCCTCGTCGCTGAAATTCGGCCTCTACGCCATCGACGGCGCCCCGGTCGAGATGGCGATGGGGCTGATCGAGGCGATCGGCCGCCAGCCGCGGCTGAAGGCCGAATTCGGCGGTGCCGCCCCGGCGGTGACGCGCGACCTGGCGGCGGCCGAGGCGGCCGACCATGCCAGCGCGCTGGACACCGCGCTTGGCCTGCTGCGGGCGCAGTTCCCGCAGGCGCAGGCGACGGCGGTCGGCCATCGTGTCGTCCATGGCGGGCCGGGCTTCGACGCGCCGGTGGTGGTCGACGATGCGGTGATGGCCGAGCTCAAGCGCCTGTCGCCCTTCGCGCCGCTGCACCAGCCGCACAACATCGCCGGCATCGAGGCGGCGCAGGCGGCCTTTCCCGATGCGCTCCAGGTCGCCTGTTTCGACACCGCCTTCCACCGCCGCCATCCCAAGGTCAACGACGTCTTCGCCCTGCCGCGCGAGTATTACGACAAGGGCGTGCGCCGCTACGGCTTCCACGGCCTGAGCTACGACTACATCTCGGGCGAGCTGGGCCGGATCGCGCCGCTGCTCCATGACGGCCGGGTGATCGTCGCCCATCTCGGCAACGGCGCCTCGATGTGCGCGCTGCAGAACGGCCGCTCGATCGCCTCGACGATGGGCTTCACCGCGCTCGACGGGCTGCCGATGGGGACGCGGACCGGGCAGATCGACCCCGGGGTGATCTTCTACCTCGTCCAGCAGGAGGGGCTGAGCATCGACGAGGTGCGCCAGCTTTTCTACACCAAGTCCGGCCTGCTGGGCCTGTCGGGCCTGTCGAACGACATGCGCACGCTCGAGGCCGCCGGCACGCAAGAGGCGAACGAGGCGATCGACTATTTCGTCTTCCGCATCCGGCGCGAGCTGGGCGGGCTGGCCGCCGCGTTGGGCGGGCTTGACGCGCTGGTCTTCTGCGGCGGCATCGGCGAGAACTCGCGCCTGATCCGCGAACGGGTCTGCGAGGGCATGGGCTGGCTCGGGATCGAGCTCGACCGTGGCCGCAATACCGAGAACGCGACGGTGATCTCGACCGATCTCAGCCGGGCCCGCATCCTCGTCATCCCGACCAACGAGGAACTGGTGATCGCCCGCGCCGCCAAGGGGTTCCTCGACGCGGCGGTTTAGCCGGTGTGCTCAGGCGGCGCGGACCCTCGGTCCGGGCGCGTTCTCCGACACCAGGTGATGCACGAGGCAGGGCAGCGGGATGTCGAAATAGCGCGCGGTCTCGGCCAGGGTGATGCCGAGATCGAGGAAGGCGGCGAGGACGGCACCGGGATCGGGGGCCATCCGCTCGGCGATCCGGGGGCAATCGGGACAGCTGCGGGGATCATGCCCGGTTTCGGGCCGGCAGGGCGGGGCGCGGAGGGCGCGGCTGTGCAAAGACATCGGTCATGGTCGCTTTAGATGAATCGAAATGCGCCGGGACTCTGCCGCCGGACTGTGACCCTTCCGTGACGGCCTCCGCCGGGCCCCGCCGATCGGCGAAAGGTCGCTCGACGGGGCTGCGCGTCCCGATTCTCAGCGCCGGGGTTTCAGCGCCGGGGCCGGGTGCGGGTCTCGAGGAAGCGCATCATCGCGGCGAAGACCCTTTCGCGGTTGGGCAGCCGGGCGAAGCCGTGACCCTCGTGGTCGATCCGCAGCAATTCGCAATCATGGCCCCGGCCGCGCAGGGCGGCGTAGAGCAGTTCGCTCTCGGCCGGCGAGACCCGGGGATCGTCGCCGCCATGGACGATGAACAGCGGCGCCCGGATCGCGTCGACCTTGGCCAGCGGCGAGAAGCCGGCCAGCATCGCCCGGCCCTCCGCCGTCTCCGGGTCGCCGTATTCCACCGCCCGCAGCCTGCGCCGCCACGGCCCGGTCGCCGCCAGCAGGGTGTTGAAATCGGCGATGCCGTAAAGCTCGGCTGCCGCGCGCCAGTCGTCGGGATATTCGCTGATCGCCGCCAGCACCATGAAGCCGCCATAGCTCTGGCCCGAGACGACCATGCGGTCGCTGTCGACATCGGCCCGCGCCGCCAGCCCGTCACGCACCGCCTTGAGATCGCGCACCGCGTCCATGCGCCTGTCGAGGTCGTCGCCCGCCTGCCAGGCCCGGCCATAGCCGGTCGAGCCGCGCACGTTCGGCGCCACCACCAGCCAGCCGCGCCGGACCAGGTATTGGACGTCGGACCGCCAATGGGCGGCATATTGCGATTCCGGGCCGCCATGGACGATGACGAAGGTGGGGTAGCCTTCGGCCGGGGCGGGCGTGTTCGGGGTGAAGACGAAGGCCGGCACCTCGGCGCCGTCGAAGCTGGGGAAGCTGGCGCGTGTCGGCTCGACCGTGTCGGCCGCGCCCAGCACCGGCGCGCCGGCGCAGAGCGTCGTCGCCGTGCCGCCGAGCCCGATCCGCAGCACGCGCGACGGGGTGGCGAAGCCGGTCGCGGCGACGATCAGCCCCTGCTGGTCGGGGGCGAAGAGCAGGGTGGTGACGCGGCCGGGGACCGGCAGGGCGAGCTCGGTCTCGGCACCGCTGTCGCGGTCGAGGACGACAAGGCGGCTGTAGCCGGCATCGTTCCAGGCATAGACGATCCGCCGGCCGTCCTTCGACAGGGCGAGCTGCTCGACATCGCCCGCCGGCTGCGCCAGCCAGTCCAGCGCGCCCGTCTCCGGGTCCAGCGCGGCGAGGCCGTGGAACTCCTGCCCGGCATCGGTGGCCAAGAGCAGCGCCGCGCCCTCGTCGAGCCAGCGCGCGGCGTTGACATGGGCGCCCTTGCCGGTGCCCTTGCCGCCCGCGAGCAGCACCCGCGCCGCCCCGCCGTCCAAGGGCAGCAGATGCAGCGCCGCATCGTACATGCCGTCGCGGTCGTCCTCGATCAGCAGCGCAGCGCCGTCCGGGGTGAAGCTGCGCGGCGTGCGCCAGCCGGGGCCGCGCAGGATCACCGCGTCTGCGCCGGTCTCGAGGTCGCGCAGGTGGATCTGCATGTCGGTCGCCGTCTCGGCATTGCTGGCATAGGCGATGCGTTTGCCGGTGGCGTCGAAGCAGCCCCAGGCATGGACGGTGCCGGGCGCCTCGGTCAGCGCCTCCGGCGTCAGCGCCCCGTCGCGCAGCAGGTGGAGCTGGAGATGCTCGTCGCCGCCGCAATCCGTTGTGAACAGCAGGTCGCGGCTGCCGGGGCGGAAGGCCAGGCTTCCGACCGGCTCGGTCAGCGCGGTGCGCAGTTCCGGCTTGGCCCCGGCCTCGGTCAGGTCGAGCGACCAGATCTGGTTGAAGCCGGTCTCGTCGGCCAGCCAGGCCAGCACGGTGCCATCCTCGGACACGGCGGGCGACTGATGGGCGCGCGGGGCGAGGTAGGTCTCGATCGGCGGCAGGGCGGCATCCTCCGCCCGGTCGGCCAGCCGGTCCGAGGCGGCGCGCAGCGCGGCGTTCAGGTCGGGCGCATCGGGCGTGGCGTTGTGATTGGCTAGCGTCACCAGGGTGAAGCGCGCCTCGGGCCAGGCGCGGTGCAGGTCCCAGGCGCTGCGCGGCGGCGTCACCACGTCGTAGCGGCCCTGGACGATCTCGCAGGGGATGTGGCGGATGCGGTCGATATTGGCCAGCACGTGGTTCTCGGGCAGGAAGAAGCCGTTGACGCAGTAATGGGTGAAGAGGCGGGCGATCTCGAGCGCCGCCTTGGGCTCGGTCAGGGCATGGACATGGGCGACGCTGGGAACCAGCGTCTGGGTCCGGGCCGAGAAGCCGCGCAGGGCTTGCGCCGCCGGCATGTGCACGGCCGGGTCGGGGTCGGTCAGGCGGACGTAATAGGCCGCCAGCAGGTCGCCGCGCTCGGCCTCCGGGATCGGGCCGGCAAGGCCCTCGAAGGCATCGGGGAACAGCTTGCCGATATCGCTGAACCAGCTTTCCACCTCCTGCGGCCGGCCGAGGAAGACGCCGCGCAGGCGCAGGCTGCGGCAACGCTCGGAATGGGCGATGGCGTAGGACAGGCTCAGCAGGCTGCCCCAGGAGCCGCCGGCGACCATCCAGGTCTCGATGCCGAGATGCTGGCGGATGCGCTCGATATCGGCGATCAGCGCCTGGGTGTCGTTGCCCGCCAACTCGGCCGAGGGGGTCGAGCGGCCACAGCCGCGCTGGTCGAAGGTGACGATGCGGTAGCGGGCGGGATCGAAGGTCTGGCGCTGCGCCGGCCTGACCCCGGCGCCGGGCCCGCCATGCAGGAAGACCACCGGGATGCCGTCGGGATTGCCCGCTTCCTCGACATGCAGGACATGGGGCGGATCGACCCGCAGCGCGTGGGTGGCGTAAGGCCGGATCGGGGGATAGAGCGCCGCGTCGGTCATCGTCGGTCCTTGTCTTTGGGGCCGCGAGGGCCGGGAGGAGTCGGGCGCAGGATCGTCCCGCAGTTGCGCGGGCGCAAGGCCACCGGGACGGAAACCGCGCGGCCGGCGTTGCCGGGGCGTGCCGATGCCTCTAGCCTGTGCAGACCCGGGGTCGCCGGGCAGCAGGAGGACGGAGCCATCGAGTTTCACATGATCGCAGCCGGTCCCAAGCCGGTCGCGCCTTTCAGCCATGCCGTCGAGACCGACGGTTTCGTCTTCGTCACCGGTCAGATGCCCGACACGCCGGCGGCGCAGGGCGTCCTGCCCGAGGGCATCGAGGCCCAGACCCGCAACGTGATGAACAACCTTTCCGTGGTCCTAAAGGGCCTCGGGCTGGGGCTGGAAGATGTCGTCATGGCAAGGGTTTACCTGACCGAGTTCAAACGCGATTTCGAGTCGATGAACGCCGTCTACCGCAGCTATTTCGCCGCGGATCGGCTGCCGGCCCGGACCTGCGTCGGCGTCACCGGCCTGGCCTATGACGCGCTGGTCGAGATCGACCTGATCGTGCGGCGACCCGGCTAGGCGGCCCGGCTAGTCGGCCTCGCCGCCCGAGCGGGCATAGATCGCCTGCGCGGTCTCGTCGGCGCTTTTCAGCGTCCGCACCAGCAGCGGCACCATCAGGGCGAGGATGTTGCGCTCGAGTCCGCGCGCGGCCTGGGCCTGGCGGACCTCTTCCAGCACCTCGGCGACCAGCGGAATGAAGCGCAGGCAGAGCGAGATCGCCAGCGCGATCTTGCGCCTGGGCACCCAGCGCGGGGCGTAGCGCAGCGCGGCGAGGATGCCGTCGACGAAATCGCTCGACCGCGTCGTCAGCGTCACCAGCGTCGCGGCGAGGATCAGCAGGGCGAAGCGCGCGGTGACATAGCCGGCCAGCGACAGGTCGGCCAGCAAGAGCTGGACCGCGAAGATGACGGCGAAGATCCACCACAGCGGCCGCAGCGCCCGTCCGGCATGGCGCGGATGCAGGCCGGCGAGGCCGAAGCCGGCGCCGACGACGGCGGCACCGGCCGCGATCATGCCCCAGCCCTCGACCAGGAACAGCGCCGTGCAGACCGCGATCAGGCCGAGGATCTTGTAAAGCGGCGGTGCCCGGTGCAGCGGGCTGGCGCCGGGGACATAGGCCTCGCCTAGCATGTCTCGCGCGCCACGTAGGCCGGGATCACCCGCTCCGGCGGGCCGTCGTCGAGGAGGGTGCCGTCGCCGATATGCAGGACGCGGTCGAAGCCGTCGAGCAGGTCGAGGTGATGCGAGACCATGATCACGGTCTGGTCGAGCTCGCGCAGCACCGTCATCAGCCGGTTGCGGTTCCACAGGTCGAGCAGCGTCGCCGGTTCGTCGAGCACGATCACCCGCGGTTGCATCACCAGCACCCCGGCCAGCGCCACCATCTGCTTCTCGCCGCCGCTGAGCTGGTGGGTGAGGCGGTCGCGCAGGGGCTCGAGGCCGAAGCGGGCAAGAATGGCGTCGATCCGGGCGCGGATCTCGTCCTTGGGCAGGCCGAGATTCTTCAGCCCGAATTCCAGGTCCTCGCTGACGATCGGGTAGACGATCTGGCTGTCGGGGTTCTGGAAGACGAAGCCGACCGCCCGGCGCAACGCCTTGCGGTCGCTCTGGCCGTCCACCGCCACCGTGCCCTGCGTCGGCCGCTCGATGCCGTTGCACAGCCGCGCCAGCGTGCTCTTGCCCGAGCCGTTGCGGCCGACGATGCCGATCCGGCGCTCGCCCAGGTCGAGGTCGACATCGCGCAGGATCGGCCGGCCGCCCTTGCTGACGGAGACGCCCCGGAAGCTGAGCACCGGGCGGGTGGTGTCGGTCATCTTGCGGCTCAGGCCTCCTGCCGGGGCTCGATGATCGGGTAGCTGCGCTTGACCGCGACCATGACCATCGCCGCGATCAGGCACTTGACGATGTCGCCCGGCACGAAGGGCATCGAGCCCATGAAGGCGGTGGTCAGCGGGATCTTGGCGACGAAGGCGCTCCACGGGATGCCGATGCCGTAGAGCAGCACGATGCCGCCGACGAAGCAGCTGAAGAAGGCGTTGAGGTAGTTGAGCCGGTTCCAGAACATCTCGGTCATCAAACCGATGGCCCAGGCGGCGACGAACCAGCCGATCAGGTAGCCGCCGGTCGGGCCGAGGAAGACGCCGAAGCCGCCGCGGCCGCCGGCCAGCAGCGGCAGGCCGATGGCGACGAGGCCGAGGAACAGCAGCAGCGCCAGCCCGCCGCGCTTGGCGCCGAGGACGCCGCCGGCCAGCATCACGCCCAGCGACTGGGCGGTGATCGGCACGGCGATCACCGGCAGGGTGATCGGCGGAAAGACGGCCAAGGCGGCCATGATGGCCGCGAACAATGCGACGAAAACGATATCCCTGGTGTCCATGACCGCTCTCCCTTTTGCGGTGTCCCTTGTGCCGGTCCGGTGGGCGCCCGATCGCGGGCGCCGCTTTCCGGCGTGCCCTTGTGCCCGCGCCGGTTCCGCTACGTCAACCCCTTGCGTAGGGGAAGGCAGCGGCGCGGGAGACCTTGTTTACAAGTGCAATATTGCGGGGGGAGGGACGCGAACGGGTGGCGCCCATCCGGGCGGGTGCGCGCCCGCTGCCCGCTGCCTGAGGGCAGGGGGCAGGCACCGCGATGCCGGGTCTTCGGGGCCGCTCCTGCAACGAAAAACGCCCCCGCCGATCCGGCAGGGGCGTTGGTCAGTCCGGTCCGAGGGCCGCTCAGCGCACCACGTCGGCGCCGTCGCCGGCCAGCCATTCGGCGGTGCGGTCGAGGATGACGCCCATGATGCGGACGATCTCGTCGACATCGGCCGCGGTGGCGATCAGCGGCGGGCACAGCGCCAGCGAGTCGCCGAGGTTGCGGATGATCATGCCTTCCTCGTGGCCGATCTCGAAGGCCTTGGCACCGACCTTGCCGAGCGGATCGAAGGGCCGCTTGGTCGCCTTGTCGGCCACCAGCTCGATCGCCGCGATCAGCCCGGTGCCGCGGACCTCGCCGACCAGCGGGTGATCGGCGAATTTCGCCAGCCCGGCCTGCAGCTGCTCGCCCATCCTGGCGGCGTTCTCGATCAGGCCCTGCTCCTCGATGATGGCGAGGTTCTCGAGCCCGACGGCGGTGGCCACCGGGTGGCCCGTCGCGGTGTAGCCATGGCCGAAGGTGCCGATCTTGTGGCTGTTGTCGGCGATGGCGTCGTAGATCGCCTCGCTGAACAGCACGGCCGCCAGCGGCATGTAGGACGAGGTCAGCTGCTTCGAGGTCACCAGGATGTCCGGGGTGAAGCCCATCTTCTCGCAGCCCCAGCGCGCGCCGGTGCGGCCGAAGCCGTTGATGACCTCGTCGGCGACCAGCAGGATATCGTATTTCTTGCACAGCGCCGCGATGCCTTCCCAGTAGCCCGCGGGCGGCACCATGACGCCGCCGGCGCCCATCACCGGCTCGCCGATGAAGGCGGCGATGGTTTTCGGGCCCTCGCGCAGGATGGTGTCCTCGGCCTCCTTGACCAGCCGGGCCGAGAACTCGGCCTCGGTCTCGCCGTCATGGCCGAAGCGGTAGAAATGCGGGCAGGTCAGGTGCACGACCGGGATCGCCGGCAGGTCGAAATCGCGGTGGTTGGCGGGCAGGCCGGTCAGGCTGCCGGAGGCGACGGTGATGCCGTGATAGGCCTTGTTGCGGGCCAGGAACTTCTTCTTCTCGGGCCGGCCGAGGGCGTTGTTCATGTACCAGACCATCTTGACGACGGTGTCGTTGGCCTCCGAGCCCG
Organism: Acidimangrovimonas pyrenivorans; assembly: GCF_042643245.1. Lineage (NCBI taxonomy): Bacteria > Pseudomonadati > Pseudomonadota > Alphaproteobacteria > Rhodobacterales > Paracoccaceae > Acidimangrovimonas > Acidimangrovimonas pyrenivorans. The sequence goes on along the minus strand of NZ_JBHRSK010000004.1, from coordinate 1,054,038 downwards.
ACGAGGTGAAGAACACCCGGGTCAGGTTCTCCGGCGTCATCTCGACCAGCTTTTCCGACAGCCGGATCGAGGGCTCGTGCCCCTTGCCGGCGAAGGTGTGGTAGTAGGGCAGCTTTTCCATCTGCGCCGCCGCCGCGTCGCGCAGCCGGGTCTGGCTGAAGCCGACCGCCACCGACCACAGGCCGGACAGGGCCTCGATGTATTTCTTGCCGGTCGAGTCGATGACGTGGATGCCCTCGCCGCGCTCGATCACCAGCGGGCCCTTCTCCTCGTGGACGCGGGCGTCGGTATAGGGGTGCAGCGTCGTGGTGACGTCCATGTGCTGGAGCGAATTGGAAAGCGGTTTCATCGCGCGGTCCTTTCAGATCAAGTGGCGGGCCCGTCCGGCCTAGCCGGGCGGCGGGGTGCAGGCAAGGGGCGTCAGGCGAGGGCGGGCACGGTCGGGCCGAGGAGCTCGCCGGCCTCGAGCAGGATGTCCTCGCGGAACTGCGCCGCGACCAGCTGGACGCCGACCGGCGCCGGGCCCAGCGGGCCCTCGGCGCGGCCGGTGGTGACGGTCAGCCCGGGCAGGCCCATGAAGGGCAGGCCGATCATCGTCATCTGGGCCTCGATGATGGCGTCGAAATCGGCCTCCGAGGCGACGTCACGCAGGTCGGCGAAGGGCAATTCGCCCGAGACCGGGCAGAGCAGCAGCGGCGTGCGCTCGAAGAAACCGCGCCACAGCCGGACCAGCCGGGCCCGGGCCTGCAGCGTGTCGAGCAGGGCGTCGCGGTCGATCTCGGGGCTGAGGCGGCAGAGCTGGGCATAGACGAAATTGGCGTCCGGGTCGTCCTCGGCCGCCACCATGCCGGCGGAGCGGCGGAAATCGGCCAGCCACAGCCGCAGCTGCAGCTCCTGCGCCTCGCGGATCGGCGGCGGGGCGACTTCCTCGACCTGCCAGCCGGCCGCGGCCAGCTTGTCCGCCGCCGCCCGCAGCGCCGCCTTGACTTCGGGCGCCACCGCCATGCCGTCGGGCGCGAGGCAGAGCGCGGCGCGGCGCGGCGCTTCGGGCCCGGTCAGCGGCACCGGCATCCACCACGGATCGCGGGTATCGGGCGCCGCCATCGCGGCCAGCGCCAGCCGCAGATCGCCGATCGAGCGCGCCAGCGGCCCCTGGGTCGACATCAGCTGGCCGCCGATCGGCCGGTCGCCGGCCGAGCCGTTATAGGCGGGCACCCGGCCGAAGGAGGGCCGCAGCCCGTGGATGCCGCAGGCATAGGCCGGGTAGCGGACCGAGCCGGCGATGTCGTTGCCGTGGCCGATCGGCGCCATCCCGGCCGCCACCGCGGCCGAGGCCCCGCCCGACGAGCCGCCGGGGGTCAGGGCCGGGTTCAGCGGGTTCCTGGTGTGGCCGTGCAGGCTGTTGCGGGTGAACCAGCGCAGCGAGAAGGCGGGCGTGTTCGTGCGTCCGACGATCACCGCCCCGGCCTTGCGCAGGTTGGCGACGACGGGGTTGTCGTCCTCGGCGATCAGCCCGGCCTGCTTGCGCAACCCGTTGGTGGTGGCCTGGCCCTGCTGGTCGACATTGACCTTGACCGTCACCGGCACCCCGGCCAGCGGGCCCAGCGTCTCGCCCCGCGCCCACGCCGCGTCGACGGCATCGGCCGCCGCCAGCGCCTCGTCGTCGAAGCGCGCGACGACCGCGTTCAAGGGCCCGTTGGCAGCGTCGATCCGTGCCAATGTCGCCTCGGCCAGCCCGCGCGCTGTCATCTCGCCCGATTTCACCCCGGCCGCCATTTCCTCGGCCGTCAGCGCCCAAATCTCCGTCATCTCTCGCCCGTCCCTGTTGTGCCGCCCGCGCGGCCTTTGCTTCCTGTTACGCCAAAGACAGGCGGGCGTCAGCCGGGGGCGGCCAGCTCGGTGCCCCAGTCGGCCCCGGGCACGGCGGCCAGCAGGTTGCGGGTGTAGTCGTCCTGCGGATTGCGGAAGACGGCATCGACCGGGCCGATCTCGACCAGCCTTCCGTGCCGCATCACCGCGATCCGGTCGCAGAGCTGGGCGGCGACGCGCAGGTCGTGGGTGATGAAGATCAGCGACAGCTCGAACCGCGTGCGCAGGTCGCGCAGCAGTTCCAGCACCTGGGCCTGGATCGAGACGTCGAGGGCCGAGACCGCCTCGTCGGCGATGATCAGCTCGGGCTCCATCGCCAGCGCCCGGGCGATGCCGATGCGCTGGCGCTGCCCGCCCGAGAACTCGTGCGGGAAGCGGTCGGCGGCGCCGGCGTCGAGACCGACGGTTTCCAGCAGCTGCAGGGCGCGGGCCTCGGCCTCGGCCTTGGGCGTGCCGGCGGCGATCGGCCCCTCGGTGATCGCCTGGGCGATCTTCTTGCGCGGGTTGAGCGAGGCATAGGGGTCCTGGAACACCATCTGGACCCGGCGCCGGGCGGCGCGCAGCGCCTCGGGGTCGAGCGTGTTCATGTCCCGGCCGTCGAGCAGGATCTGGCCGCTGTCGGGCTCGACCAGCCGGACGATGGCGCGGCCGACCGTCGACTTGCCCGAGCCGGATTCGCCGACGATGCCCAGCACCTCGCCCTTGGCGACCGCGAAGGAGACGCCGTCGATCGCCTTGACCTCGCGCGCCGGGCGCAGGAAGCCGCCGCCGGTCTGGTAGGTCTTGCGCAGCTCGCGGACCTCCAGCACCGGCCTCGCGGCGACCTGCTCGGGTTCGGGGATCGCGTTCGACGGGATCGCCGCCAGCAGGTCGCGGGTATAGGGATGCTGGGGTGCGTTCAGCACCACCTCGGCGCTGCCGGCCTCGACGATCTCGCCCTGCCGCATCACGATCACCCGGTCGGCGATCTCGGCGACGACGCCGAAATCGTGGGTGATGAACATCACCGCGGTGCCGTGCTTTTGCTGGATGCGGCGGATCAGGTCGAGGATCTGGGCCTGGGTGGTGACGTCGAGCGCCGTCGTCGGCTCGTCGGCGATCAGGATCGCCGGGTCGAGCGCCAGCGCCATCGCGATCATCGCCCGCTGGCGCTGGCCGCCCGAGAGCTGGAACGGATAGGCGCGGATGATCTTTTCCGGGTCGGGCAGGCCGACCTCCTTGATCAGGGCCAGCGCCCTGGCCCGGCGCTCGGCCCCGGAAAAGCGGCCATGGGCCTCGTAGACCTCGACGATCTGGTCGCCGATCCGCATCAGCGGGTTGAGCGCCGACATCGGCTCCTGGAAGATCATGCCGATGCGGTCGCCGCGCAGCGCCCGGCGCTGGGCCTCGGGCAGGGCGAGCAGGTCGTGGCCCTCGAACTCGGCACGGCCGGAGCGGATCTTCACCTCCTGCGGCAGCAGCCCCATCAGCGCGTTGGCGGTCATCGACTTGCCCGAGCCGCTTTCGCCGACGACGCAGAGGATCTCGCCGGCGTCGAGGTCGAAATTGATGTCGCGCACGGCGTCTTCGCGGTCGGCGCCGGGGGGCAGGGCGATGGTCAGGTCGCGGATCGAAAGAACGGCCATCTCAACGTCCCTTTCTGGCCAGGCGCGGGTTCAGCGCGTCGTTCAGCCCTTCGCCGATCAGGTTCAGTGCCAGCACCGTCAGCAGGATGGCGACGCCGGGGATGAAGCTCAGCCACCAGGCCGAGCGGATCACGGTGCGGGCGGCGCCGATCATGTAGCCCCAGGACATGATGTTGGGATCGCCGAGGCCGAGGAAGGAGAGCGAGCTTTCCAGCAGGATCGCGGTGGCGACCATCAGCGAGGCCATGACGATGATCGGCGACATCGCGTTGGGCAGGATATGGCCGAACAGGATGCGCCGGTTCGACAGCCCCGCCAGCCGCGCCGCGTCGACGAATTCGCGGTGGCGCAGGGCCATCACCTCGCCACGCACCAGGCGGGCGACGGGCGGCCAGCTGACGATGGCGATGGCGAGGGTGATCGAGGTCAGGCTGGGCTCCATGATCGCCACCAGCACGATGGCGAGGGCGAAGCTGGGGATGGTCTGGAAGAACTCGGTGACGCGCATCGCCGCCTCGTCGATCCAGCCGCCGTAGAAGCCGGCGACGGCACCCAGCGGCACGCCGATCAGTAGCGCGACCAGGGTCGAGACCAGGCCGACGATCAGCGACACCCTGGCGCCGTGGACGAGGCCCGAGGCGACGTCGCGGCCCAGCGTGTCGGTGCCCAGCGGCAGGCCGGACATGGTAAAGGGCGGCAGGAACGGGCGCTGGACCATCTGCCACGGGCTGCGCGGCTCGATAATGGGCGCGAAGATGGCGACGACGACCACGATCAGCAGGATCAGCAGGCCGACGAGGGCGCCGCGGTTGCGGGCGAAACGCTTGAGGAAACCGGTCATCGCGAGGCGCCTCCGATGCGCGGGTCGATCAGGCGATAGACGATATCGGTGATGATGTTGAACAGGATCACCATCGCCGCGGAAACGAGGAAGACGCCGAGCAGGGTGTTGTAGTCGCGCGCCGCGAGGCTGTCGAACATCAGCCGGCCGATGCCGGGCCAGGCGAAGACGGTCTCGGTCAGCACCGCGCCGCCGACCAGCTGCCCGGCCTGCAACCCGGCCAGGGTGACGACCGGCAACAGCGCGTTGCGCAGGATGTGGCGGCGGCGGATCGTGCCCTCGGCCACGCCCTTGGCGCGGGCGGTCTTGACGAAGTCCATCTGGCTGACCTCGAGCACCGAGGAGCGGGTCATGCGCAGGTAGACCGCCATGAAGAACAGCCCCAGCGTCAGCGCCGGCAGGATCAGGTGCTTGAGCCGGTCGAGCGCCATGGCAAGGCCGGTATAGCCGGCGCCGACGCTGTCATAGCCGAAGGCGGGCAGCCATTCGAGCTGGACCGAGAACAGCAGCACCGCCATCAGCGCCACCCAGTAGAGCGGCGTGGCGTAGAACAAGAGCGCCATGCCGGTGATCACGCTGTCGCCCCATTTGCCGACCCGGGCGGCGGCGGCCAGCCCCAGCGCGATGCCCATCACCAGCGAGACGCCGAAGGCGGTCAGGGTCAGCAGCAGGGTGGCGGGCAGGCGCTGCAGGATCAGGGTCAGGACCGGGATCTGCTGGCGGTAGGACATGCCGAGATCGAGATGCAGCACGTTCCACATGTATTTGGCGAACTGGATGTGCAGCGGCTGGTCGAGGCCGAAGCGGCTGCGCAGTTGCTCGAGGAATTGCGGGTCCGCCGCGCCGGCCTCGCCGGCCATCACCTTGGCCGGGTCGCCGGGGGCGGCATGGATCAGGAAGAAATTGAGCACCGCGATCAGCAGCAGGGTGATCACGGCCTTGGCGATCCGGCTGAGGATCATGAGGGCGAGGGACATGCGGGGCGTCCGGTCTTGGCATTTCAGGGGGCGGCGGCCCGGGAGCCTGTCCCGGGCCGCCGCGACGGTGAGGCAAGCGTCGTTACTTCTCGATCCAGGTATCGCGCAGGCTGTCGTTCAGCCCGATCGCGGTGCTGACCGGGTTCTTGATGTTGCAGCGATAGATGGTCGGGAACTGCAGCTCGAGCAGCCAGGCCACCGGCACGTCGGCGACGATCTCCTTCTGGATCTCGGCGTAGATCTTCTCGCGCTCGGCCGGGTCGGCCGAAACCGCCGCCGCCGCCCATTTCTTGTCGAGCTCGGGGTTGTTGTAGCCCTCGACATTGTTCCACGGGCTGCCCTTGGCGATGTTCTTGGCCAGGTAGCTGCGCGAGACGCCGAGTGCCGGATCGCCATACTGGTAGAGATAGGTGAAGGCGATGTCGTAATCCCAGTCGCTCAGCTTCTGGTTCCAGCCGGCGACGTCCGAGGACACCATGTCGACCTTGATGCCGACTTCCTCGAGGTTCTGCTTCATCGCCTCGGCCCAACGCTGCCAGGTCTCGCCATAGGGCAGCGGCAGGATCCGCACCGGGGTGCCGTCATAGCCGATTTCCTTCAGCAGTTCCTTGGCCTTGGCCGGATCGTGCGGGTATTTCGGCACGTCCGAGGAATAGAAGTTGGTGGCCGAGGAGATCGGTCCGGTGGCGACCTTGCCGAAGCCGTTCCAGATCACGTCCTTCATGAAGTCGCGATCCATCGCGTACATGATCGCCTGGCGGAACTTCTTCTTCGCGGTCCAGCCCTCGCGGTTGTTCAGCCATGCGAAGGCATGCGGGGCGAAGAATTCCCAGCCCTTGCCGGTCGAGCAGACGCCCTTCATCGCGGTCAGCCGCTTGACGTCCCAGTTCTCGATCGAGCCGCCGGGCAGGACCTGGACGTCGCCGTTCTCGAACGCCACCGCGCGCGAGGCGGCGTCGGGGATCACCCGGTAATAGATCTCGTCGAGATAGGGCTTGCCCTCGAGGTAGTAGTCCTTGTTCTTGACCAGGTGGATGTACGAGCCCTTGACCCACTTGTCGAACTTGAACGGGCCGGTGCCGATCGGCGTGTTGTTCATCGGGTTGGTGGCGTAATCCGTGCCCTCGTAGATGTGCTTGGGCACGATCGGCATGGTCGAGGCTTCGAAGGCATTGATGAACGGGCCGAAGGGTTCCTTCAGCTTGAACACCACCGTGTAGTCGTCCGGCGCGGTGATCGAGGCGACATGGGCCAGGCTGACCCGCAGCCGGGCGTTGGTCTTGCGCAGGAACTTGTCGGCCGAGAACACCACGTCGGCCGAGGTGAACGGCTTGCCGTCATGCCACTTCACGCCGTGATGCAGGTGGAAGGTGTAGGTCAGCCCGTCCTTCGAGATTTCCCAGGACTCGGCCAGCGACGGCTGCGGCTTGAGGTCGGTGCCGTAGCGCAGCAGGCTTTCGTAGATCTCGCCCGCGACCAGCTGGGTCGGGCCGTTGGTCACCAGCCCGAGCATCAGGCTGGGCGGCTCGGGCTGGACGACGACGTCGAGCCGCCCCCCCGCCTCTTGTGCCTGTGCCGCGGTGCCCAGGCTGAGGGCGACCAAGGCCGTGGCCAGGATTTTGCGTAGTTCCATTTTCACGCTCCCTGTTGATTGGAGGGTCTTTCGGCAGCCGCCCCGCGTCGGGCCGGCCATGCTGCGGGCGGCCGAGGATTCCCCTTCTGTGCCGCAAAGTTCGATCCGCGCGGTGCGGCCCGTGACGGTGGCGTCGCGACCCCGGACCCGCATCGCACGACAATGGCAATCCGGAGCCGCCGCTGCCGGCCGGCCCGCGATCATCCATCCGGGACCAGCCTCGACGGGGGGGCTTGCTTCTGTCAAGGTAAAATTGTCGACAGACGACAGATGGACAATTATGCTGCCCCCATGAGCGAAAAAAAAGCATCCCCGCATTTTGCGCCGCTGGCGCGCGATGCCCTGTCGCAGCGCATCGCCCGGCTGCTGACCGACGCCATCGTGTCCGGCCAGCTCAAGCCCGGCGACCGGGTGGCGGAATCGGTGGTGGCGCGCGACCTGGGCGTAAGCCGGGCGCCGGTGCGCGAGGCGGCGCGGCTATTGGAAAGCACGGGCCTCCTGGTGTCGCAGCCCAATCGCGGCTTCTTCGTCCGCACGGTGACGGCCGAGGATCTGGATTCGCTCTACGAGCTGCGGATCTGCATCGAGCGCGAGGCCGCCGCCCGGCTGGTCCGGGCCGGGGCGCAGCATGAGGTGATCCCGCAGCTGCGCCGGCAGATCGAGGAAATGCTGGCGCTGTCGGCGCAGGAGCAGCTCTTCGACCAGGTCGTCGTCGATCTCGAGTTCCACCGGCTGATCTGCGCCGCCTCGGGCAACAGCCGCTTCCTGGCGGTGTTCGAGCAGATCGCCTCGGAGATCCGCGCCTGCGTCGCGCTGATCGAGCGCATGCTCTATGACGAGCCGGGCCAGATCGCGCAGAACCACTACCTGATCATCGACGCGCTCGAGACCGGCGACGAGGCGGAAGTGCGCGCCGCGATGGACTATCACATCGGTGTCGCCCGCGCGACCGTCGTCGCCCGCTTCCGCGAGCTGGAGCGGGACGGGGAGGCGGCGAGCTCGGCGTAACCGCCGCCGCCGCTGTCGGCGTTGCCCGCTAGCCTTGCGCCGCCGCAGCCTCGGCCGCGTCCTCGGCCGCCGCCTTGGCGGCCAGCCGGGCGGCGCGGTGCAGCCGGTGCGCCGTCAGCAGCTGCGCCATGGCGCAGGAGGCCAGCCGCGACATCACCCCGTCGGCGCGGCTGGTCAGCATGATCGGCACCCGTGCCCCCAGCGCGATGCCGGCGGCCTCGGCCCCGGCAAGGTGGATCAGCTGCTTGGCGACCATGTTGCCGGCCTCGAGGTCGGGCACGACCAGGATATCGGCGTCGCCGGCGACCTCGGAGACGATGCCCTTGGTCTCGGCCGCCGCCTTCGACACCGCGTTGTCGAAGGCCAGCGGACCGTCGAGGATGCCGCCGGTGATCTGGCCGCGATCGGCCATCTTGCACAGCGCGGCGGCATCCAGCGTCGAGGGGATCTTGGGATAGACCGTCTCGACCGCCGACAGGATCGCCACCTTGGGCCGGGCGATGCCGAGGGCATGGGCCAGCTCGATCGCGTTCTGGACGATGTCGCGCTTGGTATCAAGGTCGGGGAAGATGTTGATCGCCGCGTCGGTGACGAAGAGCGGCTTGGGGTAATGCGGCACGTCGAGCGCGAAGACATGGCTGATCCGGCGCTCGGTCCGCAGCCCGGTATCGTGGCGCACCACCGCCTCCATCAGCTCGTCGGTATGCAGCTTGCCCTTCATCAGCGCCGCCGCCTTGCCCTCGCGCACCAGCGCCACGGCGCGGTCGGCGGCGGCGTGGCTGTGCGGCACGTCCTCGATCGCGATGCCGTCGAGCTTCAGCCCGGCGGCGCGCGCCGTCGCCTCGATCTTGCCGCGCGGCCCGACCAGGATCGGCTCGATCAGCCCCTGCGAGGCCGCTTCCAGCGCGCCTTCGAGCGAGACGTCGTCGCAGGGATGGACGACGGCGGTGCAGACCGGGGCGATGTCGCTGGTGGCGTCGATCAGCTCGCGGTAACGGGCGCCGGGCTCGTGCAGGTGCATCTCTGGCAGCACGGCGCGCGGCCGGCGCAGCTTCTCGGCCGGGGCGATCACCTCGGCCTGGCCGGCGATCACCGTCTCGCCGGCTTCGTTGGTGCACAGGCAGTCGAGCGTCAGCGCCTGGCTGGCGGCGTCCTTGGCGACCACGGTGACTCGCACGTCGACGGTGTCGCCGATGCCGACCGGGTGGTGATAGGTCAGGTTCTGGTTGCGGTAGACGGCGCCGGGCCCGGGCAGCTCGGTGCCCAGCAGGGCCGAGATCAGCGCGCCGCCCCACATGCCGTGGACGATGACCTTGTGGAACAGGTCCGAATGGGTGAACTCGGCATCGACATGGGCCGGGTTGACGTCGCCCGACATCACCGCGAAGAGCTCGATATCCTCGGGCTTGAGCGTGCGGACCAGATGCGCGCTGTCGCCGACCTGGATTTCGTCGAAGGTGTGGTTCTCGATATATTGCATCGACGCGTTTCCCTGATTGGGGCGGGGCGTGCAGCGGCGCCCTGTCCGGTTGCCTCGCGGCCAAGGTAGCAGCCCCGGCCCCGCAGTCCAGAGCGCATCACCTGACCTTGCGGCAGGCGCGCGCCGGTGCCCGGGGGTCAGTCCCAGCCCCCTTCGAGCAGCGCCCGGGTTTCCGCGACCGCGACCTGCCAGATCGCCTCCATCTCGGCGTCGTCGCGCTGGTAGTAGCCGCCGAAATTGCCGTCGCCGAGATAGGCGCGGGCGGCCTCGGGGGCCTTCACCCGCAGCCGGGCGAGGTCGATCATCGGCTTGCGCTGCTGCGGCGGCTCGACGCCGTCGAGCCGGGTCCAGGCGAAATTCTCCATCCACGAGGCATGCGAGGCGACCGGGTCGATTTGATGCACCTTGCCCAGGGTGGCGGGCGCGTTCCACCAGTTGTGGAACTTGACCGCGTGGCCGGGATTGTCGGCCATCCATTCCACCGCCAGGTTGCCGGCGGGCTGGTTGCCGCCATGGCCGTTGACCAGCAGGATGCGGCGAAAGCCCTGCCGCGCCAGGCTGTCGAGGATGTCGCGCAGCAGCCGGACATAGGTCTCGATCCGTAGCGAGACCGAGCCGGGATAGGACAGGAAATAGGGGGTAAGGCCGTAGGGCACGGCCGGGAAGACCGGGATGCCCAGCGGTTCGGCGGCGTCGAGCGCGACCTTCTCGGACAGGATCGAGTCGGTGGCCAGCGACAGCCCGGCATGCTGCTCGGTGCAGCCCAGCGGCAGGATCGCCCGGTCGTCGGCCTTGAGGTAATCCTCGACCTGTTGCCAGTTCATATCGGAGATTTTCACGTCCTGCCCTTTCCTCGTTGACGCGCCCGGCGGCGTCTCAGTCCCAGACCCCGGCATGCGGGGCGGCGGCCTCGTCCTCCAGCATCGGCCCGATCACCTCGACAGTGCGCTGGCCGGCGGCGAAGACCTCGCGGCAGGGCAGGTCGAGCGTCGGGTTTTCCGGGTGGTCGCCGGTGATCGCCTTCAGCGCCGTCTCGGACAGCCCGTAGACCACCCGCTTGAGCCCGGCCCACCAGTAGATCGCGCCGGCGCACATCGCGCAGGGCTCGGCCGAGCTGTAGATGGTGCAATCCCTCAGCAGCTCCATCGGAAAGCTGGTCGAGGCCCGCGTCATCAGCACTCGTTCGGCATGGCCGGTCATGTCGTGATCGGGCAGATAGGCGTTGTGCTGGGTCATCAGCACGCTGCCGTCCGGCCCGACCAGGATCGCGGCGAAGGGATGGCTGCCCGCCTCCCGTGCCTTGCGCGATTCCGCGATCGTCAGCCGCAGCAGCGCCGCGTGGTCGAGCTCTGTGCCGGTTTGCGTCATCTCGGGCCTCCTGTCGCCGCCGCGACTGTCGCCCGGCCGGCGCGCCGGCGCAAGCCCGGCCGGGCGACGGTCGCGGTATCACGGCCGCGTTGCCGGCGCGCCGGGCTCTTGACCCCCGGCCGGGCAGGGCCAACAACTGGGCAGTGCGGCGCCGCGGGCGGCCGCCAACAGCGGGAGGGCGGCATGAAACTATCCTTTCACGGCGCGGCGCGCGGGGTCACCGGCTCGTGCCACCTGCTCGAGGTCGCCGGGATGCGCATCCTGATCGATTGCGGCATGTTCCAGGGCAGCCGCCATACCGACGAGGAGAATGCCGGCGATTTCGGCTTCGACCCGGCGAAGATCGATCTCCTGCTGCTCACCCATGCCCATCTCGACCATTGCGGCCGCATTCCGCTCCTGGTCAAGCGCGGCTTCACTGGCGAGATCATCACCACCGCCGCCAGCCGCGACCTGGCCAAGCTGATCATGATGGATTCGGCGCATATCCAGGAGGAGGATGCCGACCATGCCTCGCGCAGGATGCGCCGCCAGGGCAAGCCGGGGATCGCGCCGCTCTACGACGAGACCGACGTGCTCGACGCGCTCGACTATTTCGGCCGGATCGCGCAATACGACCAGGTGATCCGGCTGGGCGAGGGCGTGAGCGCGCGTTTCATCAATGCCGGCCATATCCTCGGTTCGGCCGCGATCGTGATCGAGGCGACCGAGGGCGAGGAGAGCCGGCGCATCGTCTTCTCGGGCGACCTGGGCAATCGCGGCCACCGCCTCCTCAGCGATCCGGCCTGGCCGCCCGAGGCCGATTTCGTCGTCACCGAAACCACCTATGGCGACCGCGACCACCGCGGGCTGGAGGAGTCGGTCGAGGAACTCTACGACGCCATCCGCCGGACGCTGGCGCGGGGCGGCAACGTGGTGATCCCGACCTTCGCGCTGGAACGGACGCAGGAGATCCTGTTCTACCTCAAAGAGGGCATCCGCCAGGACCTGCTGCCGGTCGGGCTGGCGGTCTATCTCGACAGCCCGATGGCGATCTCGGCCACCCAGATCTTCCGCCGCCACGCCGAGGCCTTGTCGGAGGAGGTCGGCGGCCAGCTGCGCGCGGGGCGCGAGCCGTTCAGGCTGCCGGGGCTGCACTTCACCCGCCAGGTCTCGGATTCGATGGAGATCAACCACGTCAATCGCGGTGCGGTGATCATGGCCGGGTCGGGCATGTGCACCGGTGGCCGGGTGCGCCACCACCTCAAGCACAACCTGTGGCGGCCCGAATGCAGCGTGGTCTTCGTCGGCTTCGCCGCCGAGGGGACGCTGGCGCGGCAGATCATCGACGGCGCGAAATCGGTGCGGATCTCGGGCGAGGAGGTGCAGGTCGAGGCCGCGATCCACACCATCAACGGCTTCTCGGCCCATGCCGACCGCAGCGAGCTGCTCGACTGGCTCTCCCATACCGGCAAGCCGCGGCTCACCTTCCTCGTCCATGGCGAGCACGAGGCCGGGATGGCGGCGATCCGCGACACGCTGGAAGAGCGCGGCTGGCCCAGCTACCGGCCGCGGCTGCACGAAAGGGTCGACCTGCTGGCGCCACCGGCGGGAGAGGGGTAAGCGCGGGGCGTCAGCCTGGGAAGGGATCGGCCGCGGCCATTTCGACGAGGCTGAGCCGTCCGATCCGCTCCGGTCGCTTCGAGCAGATGAAATCGGGGTATGCTTGCGACGAGTGTCGCCCCGTTTCGCGGGACTCTGCGCATGTTGGAGCACCGCGCTTGCCTGCCTTTCCCGGGCCGCTTGCGGCCCGGATCGCGCCCGACCCCGCCCCCCAGGGCGGGCGCGATTTGTACCGCCCTGTCCGTTTGCTGCGCCCTCGGCGCTTCGCGGAGAAGCCTGAAAGAGCGTCACCGCGCCCACCCTCGGGGCCGGGCGCGATCCTCGGTTGCCCCCGATGTTCCGAGTCCACTCAGGACGGGGCGACTCGGCTGGGTATCATGGTCTTGAACTCCCCCCTCACCCCTGGCCGGGCTCGACCGTCCCGCGTGCCACCAGCGTCTCGATCTCGTCGCGGGTCAGGCCCCAGTCGGCCAGCGCCACCGGATCGGCGCGGCCGGCCTCGGCCGGGCTCCGCGACACCACGCCCGGGGTGGCGGCGAAGCGCGGCGCCGGGGCGGGCTGGGGGATGTCGTCGATCTCGACGAAGCTGCCGCGGGCCCGGTTATGGGCGTCCTGCGGCGCCTCGGTCAGCGACAGCACCGGGGTGACGCAGCCATCCGTGCCCTCGAACAGCGCCACCCAATGGGCGCGCGGCTTGCTGCGGAACAGGGCGGTGAGGAGCTGGGTGCAATGGCTCTCGTCCTCCGGCGCGCCGCTGAGAAAGCGCGGATCGCCCATCAGGCCCAGTTTCTCCAGTAGCACCTTGCGGAAGGCCGGCTCGATCGCGCCGACCGCGATATGCTGGCCGTCGGCGCAGGCATAGGTCCGGTAGTAATGCCGGCCGCCGTCGAGCACGTTGACCCCGCCACGCGGATCGTGGGCGCCCATCGCCGCCAGCGCGGTCAGCAGGCTGTAGAGGCTGGCCGAGCCGTCGGTGATCGCGGCATCGACCACCTGGCCCTCGCCGCTGGCGCGGGCATGAAGGACGGCGCTGAGCAGCCCGATGACGGCGAACAGCGCGCCGCCGGCCATGTCGCCGATCAGCGGCGGCACCCCGCGCGGCGGCACCCCGTCGCGGCCGAACAGCGACAGCGCGCCGGAGAGGCCGATATAGTTGAGGTCGTGCCCGGCGGTGAGCGCGCGCGGGCCGTCCTGGCCCCAGCCGGTGACGCGGACATAGGCCAGGGCGGGATTGACCGCGTGGCACTCCTCCGGTCCCAGCCCCAGCCGCTCCATCGTGCCGGGCCGATAGCCCTCGATCAGCGCGTCGGCCTCGCCGACCAGCCGCAACAGCAACGCCCGGCCGGCCTCGGATTTCAGATCGACCCGGACCAGCGGGCGCGAGCGGTAGAAGACCGAGGCGGCCTCCATCTTCTCGAAGTCGAGCCCCGGCCCGAGGGCGGGATAGCCGCCCGGCCGGTCGATGCGGATCACCCGCGCGCCCAGGTCGGCCAGCAGCATCGCGGCGTAGGGCGCCGGGCCGATCCCGGTCAGCTCGACGATGGTGATCCCGGTCAGCGGCCCCCTGCGGCTTCTCATCTGCGGCTCTCCCCCCTTGCGCGCGCGCCATGCTCGCCATGACAGGCGACGCGGGAACTAACGGGCGCCGGGGCGGCGATGTCAAGCCGGGTGTCAGGGCAGCGGATCGGTCTGGAACAGCGTGATCCGCAGCCCGCCATGGGCGACCGGCGGCCCCGGCGGGCGAAAGGGCAGGGCGGTGGCGCGGGCGAGGCCCGCCTCGCTGGTGACAAGGCCGACGCGCCAGCCCGAGAATCGCTCGAGCAGCACCTTGCCGAGCGCGCCGTAGACCGAGAACAGCAGCTTCTTGTTGCCGATCCGGGCACCGTAGGGCGGGTTGACCATGACCAGGCCGGGCGGGCCCTCGGGCCGCTGCAACTCGCTGACCGGCTGGCAGCGGAAGGTGGTGAACGCCGCCACCCCGGCGCGTTCGGCATTGGCCTGGCTCATCCGGATCGCCCCGGCGTCGCGGTCGAAGCCATGGAAGCGGCATTCGGGCGTGACGGCCGCGGTCGCCCCGCGCAGCCTGTCCCAGGCGGCGGCATCGAAGCTGGCCAGCTTCTCGAAGGCGAAGGCGCGCGACCGGCCCGGCTGCAGCCCGGCGGCAATTTCCGCCGCCTCGATGACGAAGGTGCCCGAGCCGCACATCGGGTCCAGCACCGGCTCGGTTCCGCTATAGCCGCATTGGCGCAGGAACAGGGACGCCAGCGTCTCGCGCATCGGCGCCTTGCCGACCGCCTCCTTGTGGCCGCGCTTGTGCAGCGGTTCGCCCGAGCTGTCGATGCTGAGCGTGCACAGGTCGTCCTCGATCCGTGCCTTGATCCTTACCTCGGCCTCGGCCGGGTCCGAGACCACCGGCGCGCCCAGCTCCTCGGCGATGGCGCGCTCGATGCGCTGGCTGGCGGCCCTGGCATGGTAGATGCGCGACTTGCGGCACGTCACCTCGACATGGACCGGCAGGTCGGGGCGCAGGGTCTCGCCCCAGGGGAATTTTCGCGCCCGCTTGTCGAGCTGGGCCAGGTGCATCGCCCGGAACGCGCCGAGCCGGGCCAGCACCCGGCCGGCGCCGCGCAGCTGCAGGTTGGCGCGCCAGACCTCGGGCCAGCCGCCGCGCAGGGTGACGCCGCCGGGCACGGCCACGGGGTGCGCGAAACCCGCCGCTGCGGCCTCGTCGCGCAGCACCTCTTCCAGCCCGGGCGGGGCGGCGAGGAATATCTCGAACTCGGTTTCCATCCGGCCTGCTTAGCCGCAAATCGGGGCGGCAGCGATACCCTTTTGCGGGGGTCTGTTGGCGGTCGGGGCTTGGGTTGTCCAGTCAGGCCCTGGATCGGCAGCGTGGTCCCGATGGCCAGACCTCCCGCCCGGCGTTTTCGCCGGGCGCCCGGCCGCCCGCCCCACAGGCGGGCGCGTGCCCGGGGGGCGGATGCGACCGTTGCACCGCCCACGCTGCGGCAATGCCGCCTCAATCCACCGCCGGATAGACCCCGGTCTTCTTCACCGTGCCGTAGACGAAGCTGGAATCGATCGAGCCGATGCCGCCGATCGGGTGGATGCGATTGCGGATGAAATCCTCGTAGGCTTCCAGGTCGGCGACCATGACCTTGAGGAAATAGTCCGCCGGGCCGGTCAGCAGGTGGCATTCCAGCACCTCGTCCAGCGCCTTGATCCGGCTCTCGAACTGCTCGATCAGCTCGCCCGAATGCCGCTCGAGCCGGATCCGGATGAACACGGTCACCGGAAGGCCATAGGCCTTGGCGTCGACCTCGGCGCTGTAGCCGCGGATCACCCCGCGCTCCTCCAGCAGCCGCAGCCGGCGCAGGCAGGGCGAGGGCGACAGGTTCACCTGCTCGGCCAGTTCGAGATTCGTCGCCCGCCCGTTGCGTTGCAGGGCGCGGATGATCTGGCGGTCCTTCTGGTCCATGGCGGTCCCTATTGGCAGGTTATGCCAATTGTTATTCATATGGTGGCATATTTAGCAATCTCTTGCCGTTCTGGAAGGCGCAACATGGCGCGGACAACAGCAAAGGTTCCCGCCATGACCCCGAAAGGTTTCGCCACCCGCGCCATCCATCACGGCTATGACCCGATGGCCAATGAGGGCGCGCTGACGCCGCCGCTGCACCTGACCTCGACCTTCGCCTTCGAGAGCGCCGAGGCCGGGGGCGAGATGTTCGCCGGCGACCGCCCCGGCCACATCTATTCCCGGA
Organism: Acidimangrovimonas pyrenivorans; assembly: GCF_042643245.1. Taxonomy (NCBI): domain Bacteria; kingdom Pseudomonadati; phylum Pseudomonadota; class Alphaproteobacteria; order Rhodobacterales; family Paracoccaceae; genus Acidimangrovimonas; species Acidimangrovimonas pyrenivorans. The sequence goes on along the minus strand of NZ_JBHRSK010000004.1, from coordinate 1,037,871 downwards.
TCTCGAACCCGACGCTCGACCTGCTCGAACGTCGGATCGCGGCGCTGGAAGGGGCCGAGGCCGGGCTGGCGCTGGCCTCGGGCATGGGGGCGATCACGGCGACGCTGTGGACCCTGCTGAGCCCGGGCGACGAGGTGATCGTCGACACCACGCTCTACGGCTGCACCTTCGCCTTCCTGCGCCACGGGTTGGCGAAGTTCGGCATCACCGTGACCCATGTCGACCTCACCCGGCCCGAGGCGCTGGCCGAGGCGCTCACCGAGCGCACCCGCGTCGTCTATTTCGAGACCCCGGCCAACCCGAACATGCGGCTGGTGGATATCGCGGCGGTCTCGCGCATCGCCCATGACGCCGGGGCGACGGTGGTGGTCGACAACACCTATGCCACCCCCTGCCTGACCCGGCCGATCGAGCTCGGCGCCGACCTCGTCGTCCATTCGGCGACGAAATACCTCGGCGGTCATGGCGATGTCGTCGCCGGGCTGGTCGTCGGTGGGGCCGAGCAGGTCGCCGCGATCCGGCTCTACGGCATGAAGGACATGACCGGGGCGGTGATGGCGCCGTTCAACGCGCTCCTGATCCTGCGCGGGCTGAAGACGCTGGCGCTGCGGATGGAGCGGCATTGCGCCAACGCCCAGCAGGTGGCGGAGATGCTGGCGGCCAGTCCGGGGGTGACGGCGGTCCACTACCCGGGGCTCGACAGCTTCCCGCAGCACGATCTCGCCCGGCGCCAGATGCCCGGCTTCGGCGCCATGATCGCCTTCGAGCTCGAGGGTGGCATCGCGGCGGGGCGCGAGATGATGAACCGGCTGCGGATGATCGCCCGGGCGGTGTCTCTGGGCGATGCCGAGACGCTGATCCAGCATCCCGCCAGCATGACCCATTCGACTTACACCGCCGAGGAACGGGCCGAGCACGGCATCTCGGACGGGCTGATCCGGCTGTCGGTCGGGCTCGAGGATGTCGCGGACATCCTTGCCGATCTGGAGCAGGCGCTGCCGGGTGCGGCGGCAGAGCGGGCGGCGTGAGGCGATGGCCGGGCAGGTCTGAAGATGAAGCTATTCTATTCTGCTGTTCTCCGGGGCGTCAGCCCCGGATCGCGCCCGACCCGCCCCCCAGGGCGGGCGCGATTGCGCCCACCCACGGGACGGGCGCGATCCTTCGTTCAAAGCTGCGGGCGCCGACACTGCGCCCAGGGTCGCTTGCGGCGTCCGCGCCACGCCCGACTTCACCCGCCGCAACGGCAGCGAGCTTTCGATATTCGCCACCCCGGGCACCTTGGTCAGCTTGCCGGTCAGGAAGGTCTCGAAGGCCGCCAGCCCGGTGGTCGCGACCCGCATCAGGTAGTCGCGGTTGCCGGTCATCAGCCAGCAATCGACCACCTCGGGAAAGCTGCGGATCGCCGCCTCGAACTGGTCCATCGACAGGTCCATCTGCTTGTCCAGCTTGACCGAGACGAAGACCGAGACCTCGTATCCCAGCGCCACCTCGTCGATCAGGGCGCAATAGCCGGTGATGATGCCGCGCCCCTCGAGCTGGCGCAGCCGCCGCGCCACCGGGGTCGGGCTGAGGCCGATGCGCTCGGCCAGCTCCTGGATCGAGATTCGCCCGTCCTTGCGCAATTCCCGCAGGATCTGGATATCGAAACTGTCGATCTTGTCGCTTTCCACCACGTATTCCCCATTTCGTAGCGCATCCCGCCAAGGGATAGCCCCGCAGCCGCGCCAATAGCAAGAAATCCACCCCGCCGCCGCGCTAGACTGCGCGCCACCCAGCATCAGGACATGGCCATGCCTACCGACCCTCTGAAGACCATCGAACAGCGGCTGCTGTGGCTGTCGCACTGGATGATCCACAATGCCAACCACGTCCGGCCCAAGGTGGACGGGATCAAGGTGGGCGGGCACCAGGCTTCCTCGGCCTCGATGGTCTCGATCCTGACCGCGCTCTATTTCTCGGCGCTGAAGCCCGAGGACCGGGTGGCGGTCAAGCCGCACGCCTCGCCGATCTTCCACGCGATGCAATACCTGATGGGCAATCTCGACCGCGCGCGGATGGAGAATTTCCGCGGCTTCGGCGGCGTCCAGAGCTACCCGTCGCGGACCAAGGATGTCGACGATGTCGACTTCTCGACCGGCTCGGTCGGCCTTGGCGTCGCCATCACCTCCTTCGCGTCGCTGATCCAGGACTACATCAAGGCCAAGGACTGGGGCGGCGACGCGCCGATGGGCCGGATGGTGGCGCTGGTCGGCGATGCCGAGCTCGACGAGGGCAATATCTACGAATGCCTGCAGGAGGGCTGGAAGAACGAGCTGCGCAATGTCTGGTGGGTGATCGACTACAACCGCCAGTCGCTGGACGGGATCGTGCGCGAGGGGCTGTGGAGCCGGGTCGAGAAGATCTTCGACGCCTTCGGCTGGGACGTGGTGCGGGTGAAATACGGGGTGTTGCAGCGCGCCGCCTTCGAGGAGCCGGGCGGGGAGAAGCTGCGCGACTGGATCGACGCCTGCCCGAACCAGGAATACTCGGCGCTGACCTATCAGGGCGGCGCGGTCTGGCGCGCCCGGCTGATGGAGGACCTGGGCGACCAGGGCGACGTGAGCGCGCTGATCGAGCGGCGCTCGGACGCCGAGCTGGCGGAGCTGATGGAGAATCTCGGCGGCAATTGCGTCGCCACCATGGCCGAGACCTTCGCCGCCATCGACCATGACCGGCCCACCTGCTTCCTCGCCTATACCGTCAAGGGCTGGGGCACGCCGATCGCCGGCCACAAGGACAACCATGGCGGGCTGATGACCAAGGCCCAGATGGCCGCGTGGCAGCAGGAGATGGGCGTGGCCGAGGGCCAGGAATGGGAGCCCTTCGCCACCGTCGACGACCCGGCGGCTCTGCGCGCCTTCCTCTCCGAGGTGCCGTTCTTCGCCAAGGGGCCGCGGCGCTATTCCGGCGCCCGGCTGCCGGTGCCCGCCATCGCGGCGCAGACCGAGCGCGAGACCTCGACCCAGGCCGCCTTCGGCAAGATCCTCGACGACCTGGCGCGCGGCGACAGCGACCTGGCCGCCCGCATCGTCACCATGTCGCCCGATGTCACCGGCACCACCAGCCTCGGTCCCTGGGTCAACCGCCGCAAGCTCTTCGCCCGCACCGCGCTGGCCGACGCCTTCATCGAGCACCGGATCCCGTCGATGGCGAAGTGGACCTTCGCGCCCGAGGGCCAGCACCTCGAATTGGGCATCGCCGAGATGAACCTGTTCCTCGCGCTCGGCGCCGCCGGGCTGTCGCATTCGTTGTTCGGCAAGCGCCTGATCCCGATCGGCACGGTCTACGACCCCTTCGTCGCCCGCGGCCTCGATGCCCTGACCTATGCCTGCTACCAGGACGCCCGCTTCCTCATCGTCGGCACCCCGTCCGGGGTAACGCTGGCGCCCGAGGGCGGGGCGCACCAGTCGATCGGCACGCCGCTGATCGGCATGAGCCAGGACGGGCTGGCCGCCTTCGAACCCGCCTTCGCCGACGAGCTGGCGGTGATCCTGGAATGGGCCTTCGACTACCTCCAGCGCGACGGCGAGGGCGACCCGGACGAGCGCACCTGGCTGCGTGACGAGACCGGCGGCTCGGTCTATCTGCGGCTGACGACGAACCCGCTCGAACAGCCCGGCAAGCGCGCCGACGACGCCTTCCGCCAGGGCGCCATCGACGGCGCCTACTGGCTGCGCAAGCCGGGGCCGAATTGCGAGCTGGTCATCGCCTATCAGGGCGCGGTGGCGGGCGAGGCGATCAAGGCGGCGGGGATCATCGCCGGCCAGCGCCGCGATATCGGCGTGCTGGCCGTCACCTCGGCCGACCGGCTCAACGCCGGCTGGACCGCGGCGCAACGGGCGCGGGCGCGGGGCAATGCGCGGGCCGTCAGCCATGTCGAGCGGCTGATGTCCGAGCTGCCGCCGCACTGCCGGCTGCTGACCGTGCTCGACGGCCACCCGGCGACGCTGTCCTGGCTGGGGGCGGTGGCGGGGCATGTGACGATCCCGCTCGGCGTCGAGCATTTCGGCCAGACCGGCACCATCGGCGACCTCTACCGCCATTACGGCATCGACGCCGAGGCGATGGTCGAGAAAGTCGGCGGCCTGACCGCGGGCCGGCCGCTGACGGTGGGGTAGAGCAATCGGTTTCCAAAGCTCGCCGCACCTTGCGGCACTCCGCCCGGTGTGCACGTGAAACATGCAGGGCGAGGGCCGCTGTAGGCTTCTTCAGACGGGCATTGCTTGGCTTCGTGACGCTCCGGAAACCGGTGGCCGGTTCCCGGAGCGATTAGCCCGTGACGAACTCCCGGTGCGGATCAGGCGATCCGCTCCATCACCTTCACCCCGACGACGCCGCCGGCGAAGATGAAGGCGAAGGTCAGGAACGAGCCGAGCGCCAGCGTCGAGACGCCGCTCATCGCCTGGCCGACGGTGCAGCCCAGCGCCAGCACGCCGCCGACGCCCATCAGCGCCGCGCCGACCATGTTGCGGAACGAATCCGAGGTGTCGGCGAAGGTGGTCAGGTGCAGCCGTCCCTCGCTCAGCGCGCCGAGGAAGCCGCCGATCAGCGCCCCCGCCGTCGTCACCACGCCGAAGCCCGGCGCGCCGAGCGCGGTGAAGCGCATCAGGTAGTCGAGGCTGTCGCCCGACGGCCGGACATAGCTGAGCGAAACCAGCTGCACCGGCACGTCGGCGAAATCGTCGAAGGCCAGCCCGGTCAGCGCCCAGCCGGCGGTGACGCAGAGGCCGAGCCCGACCCCGGCGGCGATGTGGCGCGGCGAGCTGCGGAAGCCGGCATCCTTGAGGCAATAGGCCAGCACCGCCAGCGCGACGACGATGGCGCTGCCCAGCGTCGCGGCCTGGACCGAGATGCCGGTCTCGGCGGCGAGCAGGGCGCCGAGGCTCTGGGTCTGCATCCCCATCCCGGTCAGGTCGGTCGAGAGCGGCGTGAACAGCGACACCCGCAAGGGCGCGATCAGCCCGCCGATGGTCATGTAGGCGAAGATGCCGGTGATCACCAACACCACGCAGGAGCGCAGGTCGCCGCTGCCGGCCCGGACCAGGTTGCGGCTGATGCAGCCGCCCGACAGCACCATGCCGACGCCGAAGATCAGCCCGCCGACCATGTTGGCGCCCCAGGTCAGGGTCGAGGCCTCGTACATGGTCTGCGACATGTCGGCGACGCCCAGCCACTCGATGCCGGCAACGCCGAGCATGGCGACGGCCACGGCCAGCAGCCACGAGCGGAAGCGGCGGTAATCGCCGAAGGACAGGATGTCCGAGATCGAGCCCATGGTGCAGAAATTGGTCCGGTAGACGATGAAGCCGAAGACGATGCCGATGATCAGCCCGCCCCAGCCGAGATAGAACGCCGCTGAATCGACAACGGTCTCCTTCAAGGTCGCAAGCATGTTCTCCTCCCTGCGGTTCCTCCCCGGCTTCCTTTGTAACATTGCGACAAATTATCGCATAGAATTTTGTTAATGTGTCGCGTGGCCCCGGGGTCGGCACAATTTTCCGCATTGAGGACATGGGGTTGGAGGGGGCGACAGCGCCCGCATCCCGCCTGGCGGGCCAGATTTGGCCCGATACTTCAGTATAGGGCGTGGCTCACCTGTGAGCCCGACGGGGGCGCCCCCCGTTCGCACAAAAAGGCCACTGCGCCGCAGTCCCGAACAAGCAGCCGGCCGCGCCCTCAGCCCTTCCGCTCGAGCAGCAGCCAGGTCATCATCCCGATCGGCGGCAGGCGGTCGCGTTCCAGCTCGACCAGCCGCGGCTCGCCCAGCACGTGCTCGATGGCGAAATCCGACTGCCAGCCGATGACGTTCTCGAGCCGGGCCGAGAGCTTCTCGAGCAGCCCAAGCAGCCCGCCATTGCCCGAGAAATGGTTGACGATCACCACCTTGCCGCCGGGCTTGCAGACCCGCGCCATCTCGCTCAGCACCCGTTCCGGCTCGGGCACCACCGAGAGCACATGCATCGCGGCGACGGAATCGAAGCTGGCGTCGGGAAAGTCGAGCTGGCGCGCATCCATCTGGCGCAGCGCCTTGATCCGGGTCAGGCCCTGATCGCGGACCTTCTCCTCGGCCTTGGCCAGCATCTCTTCCGAGTAATCGACCCCGGTCACGGCCAGGTCGCCGCCATAGAGCGGCAGCACCAGCCCGGTGCCGACGCCGACTTCCAGCAGGCTGCCGCCCCGCTTGCTCAGATAGGCGGCGGCGCGGCGGCGGCCGGGATTGGTGGCGGCGCCGAAGGTGCGGTCGTAGACCGGGGCCCAGCGGCGGTAGGATCGGCGGACGGCGTCAATGTCCATTGGCGCGGCGGCTCCTTCTGACTTTGCGGACCGAGGCCACGACCAGCGCCAGGTAGGCGACGTCCAGCGCGATCAGCACGGCCCAGGGATAGGTGAACAGGGTCGCGGCGACGGCGACCAGGGCGATGACCAGGTAACGGACCCGTTCGGTGCGGACTCGCACTGCCTTGAGCGACGGCGTCGGCAGCCGGCTGATCAGCAACAGGCCGATCAGCACGATCCAGCCGGCGACCAGCGCGAAATGGGGTAGGGCGTGGTCGGGGAACAGCCGCCAGATGAAATAGGGCATCAGCGCCAGGAAGGCGCCGGCCGGCGCCGGGATGCCGACGAAGAAGGCGCGGTCGGCATCGCTGGCCGAGGACTTGGAATCGACGTTGAACCGGGCCAGGCGCAGCACGCAGCAGACGGCGTAGATCAGCACCGCGATCCAGCCTTCGCGCGGGGCCTCCTGCATCGACCAGGCATAGAGGAACAGCCCCGGCGCGACGCCGAAATTGAGGAAATCGGCCAGCGAGTCGAGCTCCGCCCCGATCGCGCTTTCCGATTTCAGCAGCCGCGCGATGCGGCCGTCGATGCCGTCGAGCAGCGCCGCCAGCAGGATCAGCGCCACCGCCATGTCGAACCGGCCCGACATGGCGAAGCGGATCGCCGTCAGCCCGGCGCAGATCGCCCCCACCGTCAGCAGGTTGGGCAGCATCTGGGTCAGCGTCTGCGCCGCCGGGCGCCGGGTTCTGCGGTCGCGCGCCATGGATCAGTCGGCCCGGCCGAGGCGCGGCGCTTCCTCGCTGGCCAGGTCGGCCAGCACGGTCTCGCCGGCGATCATGGTCTGGCCCTCGGCCACCAGCGGCGAGACGCCAGGCGGCAGGTAGACGTCGAGCCGCGAGCCGAAGCGGATCAACCCGAAACGCTCGCCGCGGGCGAGGCTCTGGCCGGCAGTGACGAAGGGCACGATGCGCCGCGCCACCAGCCCGGCGATCTGGACCACGACCAGGTCGCGGCCGTCGGGCAGGGTGATCAGCAGGCTGTTGCGCTCGTTGTCCTCGCTGGCCTTGTCGAGCGAGGCGTTGAGAAACTTGCCCGGCCGGTAGGCCATCTTGGCCAGGGTGCCGTCGACCGGGCTGCGGTTCACATGGACGTTGAACACGCTCATGAAGACGCTGACCCGGGTCAGGGCGATCGGCTCCAGCCCGAGCTCGGCCGGCGGCACCGCCGGTTCGATCATCGAGACGATGCCGTCGGCGGGGCTGACGATGAGGCCGTCGCGCTGCGGCACGCTGCGCACCGGGTTGCGGAAGAAGTAGTAGCACCAGATCGTCAGCCCGGTGCCGATCAGCCCCAGCGGCGTCCAGATCCAGAACAGCACCAGCGTGGCGAGGGCGAAGATGCCGACGAAACGCCAGCCTTCGGGGTGCATCGGCTTGAGGAAGGTCTCGTGCATCTTCATCGGGGCGGCCCTTTTGCTTTGCGCCTGTGGTATCGGGGCGAGGGGTCGGATTCAATCGCCAATCGGTCGCGTTCGGCGCCGGGCCGGGCTGCCGGCGCTGCCGCGTGGGCAGAGATCAGCCGAAGGCGCGCCGCCAGGCCAGCCGCAGCGCCCGCAGCCGGTCGGGCGGAAACAGCATCAGCAGGCTGCGCGCCCCCGCGGCGCCGAACAGCACCGCCGGGGCGTCCGGGTCGGGGCCGCGCTGGATCAGGCAGACCGGGGCCTCGGCGTCGCCGCCCTCGGGCTCGGGCAGCGGGATGCCGGCCTCGGCGGCGGCGTAGAGACGCTGGAGCAGGGCGTCGTCGCCGGCCTGGTCGGTGATCTCGTCGCCGTCGAGCACGAACCAGGCGCGCGACAGCGGCGCGGCCGTGGCGAGAAAGCCGTCGAGCCCGCCGCCGCGCGGCGGGGCCGTCAGTGAAACCTGCCAGGCCTCGGCCAGGGCGGCGGGGGCGCAGCCCAGCTCCTCGCCGACCTGCGGCCGCCGGGCCAGCTTGCGCGCGGTCACGGTCAGCGCCGCGCTGGTGCCGGCGAAACGCTCGATCAGCCCGTGCAGCGTCGCGGCCGTCTCGTCGCGCGTACCCGACAGCGCCTGGCCGGCCAGTGCGGCGAAGGCCGCGTCGGGCACGCTGCGGACCCGCAGCAGGCGCCGGCCCGAGACGTCGAGCCCCAGCACCGCGCCGGCGTCGTTGGTGAAGTCGAGCTCGCGGCCCAGCACGGTCTCGTCGATCTCGCGCAGGATCGCGGCGGTGCCGTCGCCCGGGCCGGCAAGATCGAGCAGCCGGCCGCCATCGCGCTCCGCCGCCGTCCGGCCGCGCAGCTGCCCCAGCTTGTCCTTCACTCCGTCCGTCCCCGTCACCCTGACCCCGTTACCCTGGCCATCGCCCTGGCCTTCACCCTGGCCGTCTTGCCCATTCCCGTCACTTGCCGCACGCCTCTTCCCCGGCGCCACCCTTGGAGCCGTCCTGGCCGCCGATGGCGCCCAGGCTGTCGCGGGCGCGCTCGATCAGGCTCTCGACGTCCATGTCGGCGGCGCAAATGCAGCAGAGCGCGTCGGTCGCCACCGCGGGCGAGCGCAGGAAGACCTCGACCATGTCGCCGTTGAACGCGATCGCCGCGTCGATGCCGCTGCCCGGGGCGCGGTCGAGCGCGATCTCGGCACTGGCACCGGCGGCACCGTTGAGCAGCTCCTGCGCGGTGCGGCACAGCCGGTCGAGCCGCTCCTGCGGCGGCTTGCGGTCGGAACTGGAGCAGAGGATGAGCCCGGTCGAGATGTCGCCGAAGGCGATCATGGCACAGCCCGGCGCGTCCTGCCGCAGACTGTCGAGCCGAGCCGCGATGTCCATTCCTGCCCCCTGACGGTTCTGCCGTGCCCCCGCGGAGCCTTGCGGGCCGTGCGGGAGCGGCGCGGCGACGGCCCTATGGCTGCATCGGCCCGTCGTCGTCGCCGTAATACGCGGCCGAGGCCGCCTGGGCAAGCGTCGCGGCCTCGGCCGCCTGGTCGGGATCGGGCCGGGCCGGCCGGCGGTGGTTGGAAATCGCGACCCGGACCCGGCGCGGCACGATCCGCACCGTCGATTGCGGCATCACCGCCGCCACGGCGGTTTCGACCTCGCCGCCCCCGGCCGCGCCGGTGCCGTCGCCGAAATCATGCGGCTCGTGCTGGTTCAGCGACCGTTCCATGCCCGCGGTGACCTCGATGCCGAGGGTCTGCGAGACGCTGTGCAGCCGTTCGACCAGGGCCTCCATGAAGGCCTCGGCGCCGCTGCGTTCCCAACGCTCGCGGTCGTCGCGGGCTTCCAGCGCCTCGGTCAGCGAGATCGGGAAGCAGTCGGCGAACAGCCCCTCGGTCTCGCGTGCGACGCGGCGCAGCACCCGGGTCCGGTCCTTGTCGGTCAACAGCTTGTCGAAGCGGGTCAGCAGCAGCAGGCTGTGGGCGCGCAGCTTCGGCGCCATCGATTCCCACACCGCCGCCTCGCTCTGGCGCCAGGCCTGGGTGGCATGGGTGCACCAGACCACCATGTCGGCATGGCCGACCACCGGCTGCCAGACCTCGGGCGACATGTTCGGGTCCGAGATGCCGGGCATGTCGATCAGGTCGCACAGCTCGAGGATGTCGGACTTCTGGAAAATCCGGATCACCCGCGTTTCCTCGGGCCGGATCGCGCCCAGATCGTCAAGCGAGACCGGCCGGCGGGTGCCGTCGAGATCCTCGCAATAGGCCGCCTCGTCGCCATAGGAGATCCAGACCGGCGGCAGCTGGGTTGCGGTGATCTTGGTCGGCAGCGGGCTGGCGCCGATCAGCATGTTCGACAGGGTGCTCTTGCCGGCGCTGAACTCGCCCATGAAGGCGATCCGCGGCTTGCGCGTCTGCGACCCGGCGCCATCTTCCGTCGCGGCCTCCGCGGGAGGGGGATTTCCCATGTACATGTCCTGTGCTCCCTGTCGGTTCAGGCCGCGTCGCGGGCCAGCGAGGCCATGACGTCGGTGATCGCCGCCAGCCGGGCCTCGGCGCCGTTGTCGGCCGGGCCGGCGCCGGACCGGTCGGCCAGCCCGACCAGGATCTCGCGCTGCTCGTCCATGAAGCCCTGCAGCGCCGCCACGGCATCGGCATGCACCGCCTCGGCCTGGGCCTGCTTGAGGTCGCGGATCAGCGGCTCGGTCTCGGCCATGATCATCTGGTAGAAGCTGGCGGCATAGGCCTGGTAGCCGCGCCGGCGCTGCCACCAGCTGCGCCACCAGTTGCCGCGGATGTCCAGCGCGATGGTCTGGCCGATCTCCACCGGCGGGGCGATGCTCGGCGGCGGCGGCGCGGCGATCTGGACCTCCTCGCTCAGGTCGAAGGCGCGCTGGTAAAGCTGGCCCAGTTCGACCGCCATGCCCTCGTAGACCAGCTTGGCGGCCTTCTGGGCGCGGGCGCTGAACAGCTGGTGACCGCTGCGCAGCAGCATCCGCAGCCCGGTCGGATCGTAGCTCCAGACCACCTTGTCGCCCTTGGTCTCGAGATGCGAGATCAGCGCCGCGGTGGCGCGTTCGAGGAAACTGGTATGCGAGCGGTCGATCCGCCCGCGGTAGTCGCCGATCACCTTCTCGAACTGGCTGTCGAGCATATCCCGCCCGAGCCCGCCGATCCGGTCGATCTCGGCCAGCAGTTCGGCGCGCGGAAGGATCAGCTTGGGGGCGCCGCCGTCGCGGGTGGCCAGCGCGCCGCTGGCGGTCTGGACCCCCTTGGCGAGGTTGGCGGTGCTGCGCGCGACGCGGTCGACCAGTTCCTGCCCGACGCCGGCGCCGATCCGGTCCGACAGGGCGTTGAACAGCGCCGAGATGCCCGACAGCTTCCAGACCAGTTCCAGCGGCGAGCCCTCGGGCACGCCGCTGTCGAGGCAGGCCTCGGCCCAGTTGAGCAGCGCGGCGGTGCTTTCCGGCGCCATCTCCTCGAGCGTGCCGGCCAGCGCGTGCTGGGCCCAGTAGGCGCTGCCGAACAGGATCTGGGCATCGGTCGGGCCCTGGTGCAGGCGCAGGGTCTCGCGGATCGAGGCGTCGATCTCGGGGATCTGCTTGCCCGGGTCGGAGAGCTCGTCGATGCGGTTGACGAAGACGATCACCTCGCGCGACTTGATGTTCGAGATCAGCCGGATCAGCGCCATGTCGACCGAGGACAGCGCCTGGTGGGCCGACAGCACGACGACGCAGAGCCGGCTGTCGCGGATCGCCCGGATCGTGATCTGCTCGCGCATCATGAAGGTGTCGTTGACGCCCGGCGTGTCGCGGATGCACAGCTTCATCGGGTATTCGGCGCGGCGCAGCTGGAGATCGGCCGACTTGGTGATGTCGGCAAATCGGCCCTGCTGCAGGGCGTCTTCGTCCTCTTCCGCGTCGTCGAAGAAATCGCCCAGGCAGACATAGCGCTCGATCAGGTCGGCGTCGAAGCTGGCGTAGTCGTGCTCCTGGCCGAGCAGCAGCTCGAAACGCTCGCCCAGACGGGTGCGGGACTTCTCGCGCATCTCCTCGATCTGGCGCTGGAGCTTTTCCAGCTCCTCGTCGGCGCCGGCGCGGCTGGCCAGCTCGCCCAGCCGGCCGCCCTTGTCCAGCAGCTTGGCCCATTCGTCGGTCTCGAAGAAGCGGAACACGGCGCTGCCGGCGTCGTGCGGCGCCTGCGGGTCGAGATGCAGCGAGGTGACGACCGAGGTCCAGGGATTGACGTCGGCGGGCAGCAGGTCGGGCCGGCCGATCATCGCGTTGACCAGCGAGGTCTTGCCCGACTTGACCTGGCCGATCATGGTCACGCCCGGCTCGAACCCGGCGATCTGGGCCTTCAGCCGCCGGGCGCCGTTGCGGGTGGCCTCGTCGCCGACCTCTGCCAGGGTTCCGAGCGCGTCGTCGAGCTCGGACAGCTTGTCGAGGAGCCCCTGCAGACCGTCGAAGCCGAGGGTCAGCAGGCGGGCGTTTTCCGCATCGGCGATGGCACCGTGCATTTCGGGAAAGCCGCTCTCAGCATTCATGTCGCATGTCCCAGTTCCAGGTCGCGCGCACCGGTATCGGGAACCTTGGGGGCTGCGGGCCCCATCGTCGCAAGCAGACTCACCGTGGACTCGCCGAGCGGGCGCAATTTTAATCATTAACGCGGGTTAACGTGGCGATTCTAAGGCGGTTTCCCGGCGCAATTCGACAGCTGCCCCGGCGCGGTGCGGGCCGGGGCAGGCGGCGCGCTCGGCGGACAGGCCCTGGCCGATCTCGCGCCGCAGTTGCAGCAGCAGCGTCACCGCGTCCTCGGCCGCGGCGGCGGAGTTCTCGAGCCGCAGCAGAAGCAGCATTTCCGAGGCGTCCATGATCTCGTCGCAATAGGCGCCGCAAGCGGCCTCCGCGTCGGCGCCGAACAGCGCGTCGAGCGCCTCGACGCTTTCGGCACAGTGTTCGAGCAGCGGGCCGTGGTCGTCCGAGTCGGCGGCGTCGCGCAGGGCATCGAGCGCCTCGGCCCTGTCGCGCAGCATCCGCACCGCCTCGGCCCGCAGTTCCGGCGGCCCCATCTCGTCTTGAAGCGCCGCGAGCGGGGCCCCGGGCGGCTCCGGCGCGGCTGCCGGCGCCGGGTCGGGATTGGCCGGCGCGGGCGCCGCGACGGCGCTTATCCCGTCGGGAAGGGCCGCCTTCGGGGCGCCAGTGTCGGGGCCACCAGTGTCGGGGCCGCTCGTCTCCGGGCCGGGCCGCGGCGGCGCGGGCCGCAGCGCGCCGTGGCGGCGCAGGAACAGCAGCGCGTTGTCGAGATCGGCGCGCCGGCCCTGGTCGGCATCGCGCAACAGCGCCCCGATCAACCCCTTGCCGCCGCTGGCCGCCAGCGCCGCGGCGTCGGGCCCGGCGCTTCGGCCGAGCGCGGCGAGCGCCTGCAGCGTCGCCACCGGGTGCAGGCTGTGGAACTCCTCGGCGACGATCTCGGCCAGGTTCGAGAGGCGATCCTGCAACGCACCGGCGCGGTGCAGGGCGTCGGCCTTGGTCAGCGCCAGGAAGCCGTGATCCTTGAGCGCGTCGGGCACGTGCTGCCACAGCAGCCGTTCCTCGGGGCCGAAGTCCTGGCTGCACCAGACCAGGATATCGGCCCGCGCCACCGCCCGCTCGAGCGCGGCGCGCAGGCTTTCGACCGAGGGCGCGGTGGCCGGCTCGAACAGGCTGATCCGCTTCAGGATCGGCGCCGGGTCGGTCAGGGTGATCGTCCCGGCCGCCGCGAGCCGGTCGGCGGGGAACTGGTGGCCGGGCAGGCGCTCTTCGCCGCCGTCGGCCAGGGTCAGCACCGTCTCGGCGGCGGCGCCGTGGACCAGCGCCAGGTCGGCGCGCGGCGGCCGCTCGGGCAGGATTTCCCGCCCGGCCAGCAGGTTGAACAGCCGGCTCTTGCCGCTGGCCGCCGGCCCGGTGACGGCGATCCGCACCGGCGCGGTCAGCCGGGCGCGCAGCCGCGCCCCCTGGTCGCGCAGCGCCGGCGCCAGATCGGGCGCGGCCAGCATCGCCTCGAGACTGGCGAGAACCGTTTCGACCGTGCCTTCCCGCTTCATTGCGAACCGCTCCGCGGCAAGGCGGTGCGGCCGAACAGGAAGCCGGTGCGCCAGCGGGCCGGCCGGCCGGTGCCGGTGGCGCCGCGCGGCGGGCGCTCGGAATTGCTGGCGACGGTCTCGGCGCGGGTGGGTTCGACGCGCAGCGGCATCACCCGTCCGGTCCGGGCGGCGGGAATGGCGCGGATCACGGCGAAGGTGGCGTTGTCCTGGTCGGGATGGGCCTGGGCGTCCAGCGCCGCCAGCAGCGCCTGGGCGACGCGGGCGCTGCCCTCGGCGGCATGGCGGGCGAGGATCGCCGAGATCTGGGCCTCGGGCAGGAATTGCAGACCGTCGCTGGCCAGGATCACGGTATCGCCCTCGCGCAGCGCGAAGGGCGTGTCGGGGCAGTCGATCCGCGGCACGTGGATGCCGCACAGCGCCGAAGTCAGGCAATTGCGGTCGGGATGGCCGCTCGCCTCGGCCTGCGACATCTGGCCGGCCTGGACCAGCATGTCGATCTGCGGCGCCATCGAGTGATCCTCGTTGAGCTGCCGCAGCGCGCCGTCGCGATGCAAGAGCAGCGGCGAATCCCCGACCGAGAGCCAGTAGAGCCGCGTGTCGAGCAGCGCCAGCGCAACCAGCGTCGTGCCCATGCCACGGGTGCCCTCGTGGTTGTCGGCATGGCTCTTGATGCAGTCGTTCGCCGACAAGGCGGCCTCGCGCAGCAGCCCCGGCAGTTCGGTCTCGAGCCGCGTCGGATCGCCGCTCTGCAGCTTGAGCTCGCTGAACACCTCGGTGACCGCGATCTTGCTGGCGACGTCGCCGGCGGCGTGGCCGCCCATGCCGTCGGCCAGAACCGCCAGCGCCAGCTCGCCGCCGATCGGGAAATCGGTGACGATCGCATCCTCCTGGTGCGGGCGGCTGCCGCGGCTGGTCGCCGTGGCCGTGTCGAAGCCGATCTCAGAGACCGTCGACATCGTCGACCTCCTCTTCTTCGCCGTCACGCCAGTCGAAGCCGTCCTTGCAGAAGGCGACGAAGCGCAGGGTGGTTTCGCCGATCCGGATCTCGTCGCCGTCGCTGATTTCCTCGGTGCTCAGCACCGGCATGTCGTTGAGCCGGACGATATTGGCCTTGCCGCCATGGCCGAGGAAGTATTTCCGCTGCTCCGGGTCATAGGCCACGACCGCGTGGCTGTTGCGCGAGATGGCGGTGTCGCCGAAGTCGAGCCGGACGGCCTGGTCGCTGCCGCGGCCGATCGGCGAGACGCCGTTGAACAGGGTGAAGCAGGCGCCGCGGCCGGGGCCGGCGACGACCACGATCCAGCCCACCGGGCAGCGCCGCCCGTCCGGCGCCGCCGTGCTGCCGGCCTCCGCGCCCGCCGCGGCGAACGGGTCGCTGGCCTCGCCGCTGTGCTCGAAGCCCATCAGCCGGGTCTTGACCCGGCCGGCGCGGCGCGCGGTGCGGCCGGCGGTGGCGCCGGGCATCTCGACCAGCGACAGATCGGGCAGCGGTTCCGCCGGCGCGGCCGCCGGCGCCGGTGACGACGCCTGTGACGACGCCTGTGAGGGCGGCGCTGACGGCGGTGGGGAGGCGGGCTCGGGCGCCGGCGATGGCGCGGCGGCGCCCTGAGGGGGAAGCGGCTGGGAGCCCCGGCTCTGGTACGACCGGGGCTGGGAGGGCCGGGGCCGCGAGGTCGGCGCGCGCGCGGTCGTGGCCCCGGCCTCCGCCTCCGCGGCATCCGCCGTGCGCGAGGAGCGCGGCGGCTGGCGGCGCGAGCTGTTCGAGAACGGGCTCTGCGGCGGCTGCGACGGTGCCCGCGCGCCACGCGGGCGCGAGGTGACGTATTTGTCGACCACCGCCGCCGCCGGCTCCGGCGCGACCGCCGGTCGCTCAAGAGACAGGGGCGCGACATTGTCGGCCGGGGGCGCGAGCCCCGCGTCATCCTCCGCGGCCGCGATGTCCGGTGCGGGAGCCGGGGCGGCGGCAGGTTCCGTCGCGGCGGCGGCAGGCGCGGAGTCGGAGGGCATGACGGGAACCGACGGGGCCCAGTCGCCCCCGGCGAGCGTGCGCCGGAACGACAGCATCTCGGCGGCACTGGCCTCGGGCGTGAGCTGCAGGCCGACCGGGGCGTCGCCGCGCTTGGCCTGCGCCGCGCCGTCCGGGGCCTGGGCCGAGGAGGTGCCTGCGCTCTTGCGTCTGAACAGCTTCATGTCTCTGCCTTTCCTGTTCTGCCCCGTATCGCCTCAGTCCCGCCTCAGTGCCGTCTCAGTGCCATCTCAGTGCCGCTTCAGTCCCGCAGGCGGGGCTTCAGGCCGCGGCCGAAGAAAAACCCCAGCAGCCCCAGGCGACGGGGACGCTGCACGGGCTGGGATGCCGCGCCGGGCACCTGTCGCCACTGGCCTTTGCCGGAGGCCGGCGCCTCCGCCCCTTCCTCGAAGTTGTAAAGACTGCCGTCGCCCTCGAGCTGCCACGCGAAATAGACCTTCTTCTCGGGCTTGGCCGGCACCCGTGCCATGTCGCGCTTCTTGCGCTTGTCCGCCTCGGTGGCATCCTCCACCGCGCGGTTGACCTCCTGCACCAGCTGCGAGATCGACTCGTCGATGCGCGCGTCGTTGCGCACGCGGGCCTGCGCCGCCTCGCGCCGCTGCCGGGCGTCGATCAGCGCCAGCCATTCCTGCGCGGTCTGCGGCCGCTGCTTGGGAAACAGCGCCATCGCCCTGTCGATCGAGGCCAGCAGGTCCTTGTCGTAATCCGGGAACCGGCCGGCCAGCGGCTGGTAGGGATCGGGCTCCTGCGCGGCGACGACGGCGAGCCGCATCTGGCTGTTCACCGGGGCATGGCCCGCGATCAGGTGGTAGAAGGTGGCGGCCAGGGAATAGAGATCGCTGGCCGGCGCCTGCGGACCGTTGGAGATGTAGAATTCCTGGGGCGAATAGCCGTCCTTGACCACCTGCAGCGCCGACAGCACCCGGCTGGCCTTGGTCGCCTGCTCGCGCGCGGCGCCGAAATCGATCAGCACCGGCTCGTCGGTCGGCCCCAGCAGGATGTTGTCGGGCGCGATGTCGCGGTGCAGCAGGCCGTGGTCGTGGACGAAGCCGATGGCGCGCAGCAGCTTCTGCAGCATCTCGCTGATCTCGGCGGGGCCCAGCAATTGCGGCGCCTCCTCGACGATGTCGAGCAGGTCGTCGCCCTCGACATAGTCGAGCGCCATGTAGGCGGTGCCGTTATCCTCGAACACCTGGTGGACGCCGACGATATTGGGGTGGCGCACCTTGGCCAGCCGCCGCGCCTCCTGCACGAACAGCCGCACGACCGAGTTGAACTCGTCCTGGTGCACGCGCGAGCGGGCGCGGACCTCGCGGTCGCTGCGGCTGCACATCGTGCCGGGAAAGCATTCCTTGATCACCACGGTGCGGTCGAGGCTGTCGCGGGCGAGATAGGTCAGGCCGAAGCCGCCGACCTTGAGGAACCTCTCGATCGTGTACTGGCCATGCAGCAGGCGGGTGCCGGGCTTGAGTTCGTCGGTGAACTCCTCCGCGCTCGAAACGCCGTCCATGTCCAATGCCGCTTTCATCTATTCCCGTGTGCCTCCGTGCCCGCCGAATCCCGTGCGGTTCGCGACAGCCGTACCTGCACGGATCGTTGCGGTTGAATTTGACCAAATCATGGAGCCATTGGGGCAGAATGCGTTCCCGCGCCGGAAGGGCGGGCGCCGGCGGTCTCGAGGCTGGACCTCGCGGTGCCAGCGGCTACTCTGCGCCCGACAGCCAGGAGGGACGGGGCATGACGACGGACAGCGGCCTGAACGCGATTTTCGACCACATCGATGCCGGGCGCGAGGCGGCGCTTGCCCGGCTGATCGACTATGTCCGCCATCCCAGCATCAGCGCCCAGAACATCGGCATCGCCGAGGTCGCCGACCTGGTGACCGGGATGCTGGAGGGGCTGGGGATGGAGGTCGAGCGGCTGGCGGCGCCGGGCCATCCGGTGCTGCTCGGCCGCTACACGGTCGATCCGGCCAAGCCGACGGTGCTGTTCTACGGCCATTACGACGTCCAGCCGCCCGAGCCGCTGGAGCTGTGGGACAGCCCGCCCTTCGAGCCGGAAATCCGCGACGGCCGCATCTACGGCCGCGGCGTCGGCGACAACAAGGGCCAGCATTTCGCCCAGCTGCTGGCGATCGAATCCCACCTCAAGGTCACGGGAACTCTGCCCTGCAACGTGTTGTTCCTGCTGGAAGGAGAGGAAGAGGTCGGTAGCCCGCACATCGCCCGGATCATCCGCGATCACGGCGACAAGCTGCGCGCCGATCTCGTCATCACCGCCGACGGGCCGATGCACCCGACCGGCCTGCCGACGATCACCTATGGCGTGCGCGGCATGATGGGGTTCGAGCTGCGGGCGCGGACGGCGAAGCGCGACGCCCATTCGGGCAATTTCGGCGGCGTGATGCCGAACGCGGTGTGGAAGCTGGTCCAGCTCTTGGCGACGATGAAGGCGCCCGACGGCACCATCACCATCGACGGGCTGGCCGATCCGATCGTGCCGCCGACCGAGGCCGACCTGGCGGCGATGGCGGCGCTGCCGCTCGATGTCGAGGGGCTGAAAGCCGAGATGGGGATGGCGGAGCTCGACGCTCCCGCCGGGCGGCCGTTCTACGAGCGGCTGATGTTCCGGCCGACGCTGACGATCAACGGGCTGCATGGCGGCTATGGCGGGCCGGGCTCGAAATCGGTGCTGCCCTGCGAGGCGGTGGCGAAATGCGACATAAGGCTGGTCGAGGCGATGACGCCGGATCAGGCGCTGGACTGCGTCCGCGCCCATGTCCGCCGCCATGCGCCGGATGTCGAGGTCGTGGCGCAGGGCGGCATGCTGCCGTCGAAAACCCCGGTCGACTCGCCCTGGTCGCCGGTGCTGCAGGGGGCGCTGAGAGAGGCGCATGGCGTCGAGCCGATCGTCATTCCCTGCATGGGCGGCAGCCTTCCGGATTACGTCTTCACCAAGATCCTCGGCCTGCCGGCCTTCGTCATTCCCTACGCCAATGCCGACGAGGCCAACCACGCGCCGAACGAGAATCTCGAGGTGAAGTGCTTCCTCAACGGCATCCGCAGCGGGGCGGCGCTGCTCGACGCCATCGGCCGGCAGCCGGCTGGGTTGGCGAAGGGGTAGGGGGAACAGCTCCACCCTTTCGCCCGGCGTGCCTTCGTGCCAGCCTCGCCTGGACATCGAGCCAGCTTGGGGAGGGCCGCCGATCTGCCAGCCGTGATCGCCGTTCCGCCCGCTTCCCCTTGACGGCGGTTCCCGCTTTCGGGGACAGTCGGAACATGACCTGAGGGCGCGGCGGGTTCCGCCGTCGGGCGGGGCGAGCGCGCTGCGGGCCGAGGCTGGCCATGGGCCGGCGCCGCCACGTCAGGCGCCCCGGGGGATCCTCGTTCCGCGATCAGATCGTGCAAAGAAGCAACCGGGCGCGACAGAGGATCGGGGGAGTTCATCATGAGAGTATTCACGGTGCTGGGGCCGTCCAACGCGGGCAAGTCGACGCTGGTCGAGGCGCTCGGCCGGCTCGAGGGCGGCAGCCCGGACAGATTCACCCTGTCGGATGCGGTGACGCTGCAGAGCTTCGGCTATCTCGGCGACGACTGGGCGGCGATCGACATCGCCGGCGGGCCCGACGCGCTCTGCTTCACCGGCCCGGCGCTGGCGGCCAGCGATGCCGCCGTGCTCTGCGTCCCGCCCGAGGCCGATGCGGCGGTGCTCTCGGCCCCTTACCTGCGGCTGATCGAGGAGGCGGGGATTCCCTGCCTCGTCTTCGTCAACAAGATGGACGCGACCGAGGAGCGGCTGGCCGACATCGTCGCCGCGCTGCAGGCCTACAGCACCCACAAGCTGGTGCTGCGCCAGGTGCCGATCCGCGAGGGCGGCGCGGTGGTCGGCGCCGTCGACCTGATCTCGGAACGGGCGTGGAAATACCGCGAGGGCGAGCCCTCGGCGCTGATCGAGCTGCCCGCCGACATGGCCGGGCGCGAGCGGGAGGCGCGGACCGAACTGCTGGAATCGCTGGCCGATTTCGACGACACGCTGATGGAGGAGCTGATCGAGGATCAGCAGCCGATGACCGAGGAGATCTACGAGGTCGCAGCCAAGGTGCTGCAGCATCACGACCTGGTCGAGACCCTGGTCGGCGCCGCCAGCCACGCCAACGGCATCACGCGGCTGATGAAGACCCTGCGCCACGAGGCGCCGGGCCACGAGGTCGCGCGCGAGCGGCTGGGGGCCGATGCCGAGATCGCCGCCATCGGCTGCCTCGGCGACGTCAAGAAGCACCTCGGCAAGATGGTCATGGTCCGGACGCTGGGCCCGGGCGTGGCCGCCGGGGCCGAGCTGGCGGGCGAGACGCTGGGCAGCCTGACCGCAATCGACGGCAAGACCCAGGTCGCGGCGCTGGAGCCCGGCCAGGTGGCGCTGACGGTGAAGTCCGATCACCTCGTGCCGGGGCAGCTCTACAGCGCCGCCGGCACCGCGCCGCTGCCCGACTGGGCCCGGCCGCGCCCGGCGATGTTCCGCGAGATCCTGACCGCCACGCATGAGCGCGACGATGCCAGGCTGTCGACGGCGCTGGCCCGGCTGGCCGAGATCGACCCCGGCCTGTCGGTCGGCCAGGACGAGCTCAGCGGCCGGGTGGTGCTGGGCACCCAGGGCCAGCTCCATGCCCGGCGGCTGGTCGAGCGGCTCGAGGGCCAGTTCGGGCTCGAGACCGAGGCCGGCGCGGTGCCGCCCGCCTTCCGCGAGACGGTGGCGCGCAAGGTCGAGTGGCATCACCGCCACCGCAAGCAATCGGGCGGGGCGGGGCAGTTCGCCGACGTGGTGATCGAACTGCGGCCGCTGGCGCGCGGTGCCGGGGTCGAGTTCTCGGAAGAGGTCAAGGGCGGCGCGGTGCCGCGCAACTACATCCCGGCGGTCGAGGCCGGGGTGCGCGAGGCGCTCGCCGCCGGGCCGAACGGCTTTCCGGTCGTCGACGTCGCCGTGGTGCTGAAGGACGGCAAGAGCCATGCCGTCGATTCCTCGGATTTCGCCTTCCGCACGGCGGGCAAGAACGCGGTGCGCGAGGCGCTGGCCGAGGCCAGGCCCTTCGTGCTGCAGCCGATCCTGCGGGCCGAGATCCAGGTGCCCTCGATCTATTCCGGCGCGCTGGTGCCGGCGGTCAGCGGCCTCAAGGGCCAGGTGCTGGGCTTCGACGCCCATCCGACGGCGGCGGGCTGGGACGTGTTCACCGCGCTCCTGCCGGCGGCCGAGCAGGACAACCTGTTCCGCAGCCTGGGCAGCGCGACCCGCGGCACCGCCTGGTTCGAGGTCGAATTCGACCACTACGAGGAGGTCGCGGCCAAGGACGTCAAGCGCGCCGAGGCGGCACAGGCGTAAGCGGCGGGGGGCTTCGGTTCCCGGCGTCTTTCGCGGGCGGTTCTCTCGACAGTGGTTGCGGTGCGCTGATGGCGCGGAATCAAGGCGCAGCCGCCGCGCAGCGCCTGCCCGTCCCGTCGCACCAGAGGTGCGCCGCATATCGTCGGCACGCCTTTGGCGTGACGGGGAGGCGCTTTGGGGGCCGCGCGCTGACCTCGGGCAGACGAGGTATCTGGCCCCATAAACCGCACCGCTCAAGCGTTCGGCGCGCCTCCCCACGGGCAGGCGCCGCGCGTCTCGCGTTCCGCTTTTCGCAAACGCCGGCCCCGCCCGGGGTCACCTCTCTTCTTGCCCTGGCAGGGACCCGCGCGGGCGCTTTGGGGGCTTTGCCCCGTTTCCTCGAGGCCAGGGCTTCGCTGCCGAGGCCGCTCTTCCCAACCGCAACTGTCACATAGTCTTAACCAAACCATCGACTGGACGTCACATGGTTGCACTACGCGCTCTCAAGTCCGGCCGCACGACCCGCGGCCTCAAGGAGAGGAAACACCCATGTCGTTCACCCGCCGCAGCGTTCTCAAGCTGTCTTCCGCCGCGCTCGCCGCGCCGATGATCCTGCGCGCCACCGATGCGCTGGCCTCGTCGGGCTCGGTCAAGGTCTTCGCCTGGCAGGACTACATCCAGCCGAACATCGTCGAGAAGTTCGAGAAAGACACCGGCATCAAGATGGAGCTGACCACCTTCGGCTCGAACGACGAGGCGGAATCGACCGTGCGCGCCAATGGCGGCAAGGGCTTCGACATCGTCTTCCCGTCGATCACCAACGTGCCGGGCTACCTTGACGACAACGGCGACAGCTTCTTCGCCGAAGTGCCGGCCGACGTCACCACCGGCAACATCATCCCGTCCTTCCTGCGCGACAGCGGCACCCTGGGCGGCGTCCATGCCGGCAAGCAGGTCGCGCTGCCCTTCGACTGGGGCACCGAGGGCATCACCCTGAACCACAAGGTCCTGCCGATCGCGGATGCCGACCTGTCCTTCAGCGACCTGTTCCTGCAGGAAGCCGCTAAGGGCAAGGCTGCGTTCCGCCAGAAGTCGGTGATCATGGGCGTCGGCCTCTACCTCGACGCCATCGGCGAAGTGCCGTCGAACCGCATGCTCGACGTCTACAAGTCGGAAGAGGACGCCAACCGCGTCTGGGCCGCCGTCACCAAGTGGATCCTGGCCCACAAGGAAAACATCGGCGCCTTCTGGAACAACGCCACCGAAGCGACCTCGGCCTTCAAGCAGGCCGGCTGCGTCATCGGCCAGACCTGGGACACCACCGGCCTGCTGCTGAACCGCGAAAACGCCGATTTCGTCTACCGCGCGCCGAAAGAGGGCATCATCACCTGGATGGACTCGATGGCCATGCTCAAGGGCGCCGAGAACAAGGAACAGGCGGTCGCCTTCATGAACTTCATGCTGCAGCCGGAAGTCGGCGGCATGTTCGCCAACAACACCGGCTACAACTCGGCCGTCAACGGCGCCGCCGACCACGCCACGGCGGAGTTCAAGACCCAGTTCAACGAGGTCTACACCCCGGCGGTGCTCAACAACATGTGGTGGTGGCAGGCGGATACCGCCTTCTTCGCGCCGATCCGCGACAAATACGTCGAGATCATCACCAACGCCTGATTCGGCGCGGCTGCCCCCTCTCCCCGTGGGGCGCCGGCCTGCACCCCGGCCGACAGGCGTCGGCCGGGGCTTCCCATTGAAACAAGCAAGACGGGTGCGCCCCAGGGGCAGCCCCGCAGGAGCGACAGATGCGCGGCAAGGACGTCACCCTCGAGGGCGTATCGATCACCTATCCCAACGGTTTCACCGCCGTGCATCCGACCGACCTGACGGTCGAGGCGGGCGAATTCTTTTCCATCCTCGGCCCCTCGGGCTGCGGCAAGACGACGATCCTGCGCTCGGTCTCGGGCTTCGTCGAGCCGACGGCGGGCCGGGTGCTGATCGGCGGCGAGGACCAGCGCGGCCGGACGCCGAACGACCGCAACACCGCGCTGATCTTCCAGAACCTCGCCCTGTTCCCGCTGATGAGCGTGCGCGACAACGTCGCCTTCGGGCTCGAGGCGCGCGGCATCTCGCGCCGCGCCCGCCACGACAAGGCCGACGAGCTGCTGGCGCTGGTGGCGCTGCACGACCAGGCCGACAAGAAACCGACCGAGCTCTCGGGCGGCCAGCGCCAGCGGGTGGCGATCGCCCGGGCGCTGGCGGTCGAGCCCGCCGTGCTGCTGCTCGACGAGCCGCTCTCGGCGCTCGACCTCAAGCTGCGCCAGCACATGCGGGCCGAGCTGCGGGCGATCCAGAAGCAGACCGGCGTCACCTTCATCTACATCACCCACGACCAGGGCGAGGCGCTGACCATGTCCGACCGGATCGCGGTGATGAACGAGGGACGGATCGAGCAGGTCGGCACCGGCGACGCGGTCTATGCCGAGCCGGCCACCGCCTTCGCCGCCTCCTTCGTCGGCGAGAGCAACATCCTGGCCGGCCGGATCGACCGCTCCGAGGATGGCTATGCCGCCATCGAGACCGCGCTGGGCGGCTTCCGCGCCCGCAACCCGCAGGGCCTGCCGGCGGGGGCGGGGGCGCTGCTCTTCGTCCGGCCCGAGGCGATGCGGCTGGGCGGCGGCGAGAACACCGTTGCCGGCCAGCTGACCCGGCGCGACCTCGAAGGCCCCTTCGTCAACCTGTTCTTCGCCGCAGGCGGGCAGGAAATCGCCGTCCACCTGACCAATTCCGGCGCCCTGCCGGCGCTCGACGGCGATGTCGCGCTGAGCTTCGCGGCCGAGGACGCGCTGGTGCTGCCCGAGGGCGCGCTGGCGGCGACCGGGCAGGAGATGGCGGCACAATGACCGATCTCATTCGCGGATACGGGCGCGGGCTGGTCGCCGTCTTCGTCGCGGCGGTGCTGGGCTGGGGCCTGATGCTGATCGTGCTGCCGCAGCTGACCATGCTGGAACGCGCCGTCACCCCGCCCAAGCGGGCGCTCGACAGCTCGGTCGCCGCGGCGCTGGAGCGCGACGCGCGGACCTGCATCAACGTGCTCAAGACCTACGAGAAACCCGCCGATGCGGCCCCGGTCAGCAATGGCGGCCTGGCGATCCCGTCGCCGGGCGGCATGGCCGTGCCCTCGGCCAGCGCCATGGCGGTGCCCTCGCCGGGCGGGATGGCGATCCCGTCGATGGGCGGGACCAAGGCCGGGGCGGCCCGGCCCTACATCCTGCAATGCGACCGCAGCGACACGCATATGTCGATGGTCCGCCCGGCCGGGCAGACCGAGTGGCTCGACCAGCTCTACGACCTGCCGCGGATGAAGGTCTCCGACACCGCCCCGATCGCCCGGCAGATCGAGACGGCGCAGAAGATCGCGACGCTGGCCTCCGGGCTGCGCGGCGAGCTGGAGCATCGCGAGGCCAGCGAATCCCAGCTTACCCTGGCCAATTTCCGCACCCTGACCGCGCCGACGATGATCCCGCTCAGCCCCGATCAGAAGGCGGTCGAGGATGCCAAGCTGTCGAACAAGCTGTTCGAGCTGGTCGGGCTGCGCTACCAGCAGGACGGCCATGTCTACAAGCGGCTCGGCCTGATCACCCTGGCGCGGACGCTGGCCTTCGCCGTCGCCGCGACGCTGCTGGCGCTGGTGCTGTGCTATCCCGTCGCCTACAAGGTGGCGCTGGCGACGCCGCCCGACCGGGCCAAGTGGCTGTTCCTCGGCCTCGTCATCCCCTACGCCATCGTCGAGCTGATGCGGATCTACGCCTGGACCGCGATCATCGACAACCAGGGCCTACTCAACAGCCTGCTGATGTGGATCGGCGCGATTTCCGACCCGATCCAGTTCAAGCGCATGGCGGGGACGATCTTCGTCGTCATCGTCTACACCTACGTGCTGTTCATGGTCTTCCCGATCTTCAACGTCATGTCGACGCTGGACCGCAACCAGATCGAGGCGGCCAAGGATCTGGGCGCCAAGCCGTGGCGGGTGCATTGGCGGGTGATCATGCCCCACGCCAAGCCCGGCATCGCGGTCGGCTGCATCGCCACCTTCATGCTCTCGGCCGGCGCCTTCTCGGTGCCGCGCATCATCAGCCGCGGGCTGCAGGCGGAATGGTTCAGCCAGACCATCTACAACAAGTTCTTCGAATCCCAGAACACCAATACCGGCGCGGCCTATTCCTTTGCCTTCACGCTGGTCTGTTTCGCGGTGGTTGGGCTGTTCATGTGGCTCATGCGCACCCGGCTGAAAGACTTCGCGAGGGTCCAATGACATCCAACCGCCTGCTCAACCTCTACATGGCGGCCTTTCTGCTGTTCATGTTCGGCCCGCTGATCCTGATGATCCTGTCGTCGGTCAACGACGCCTCGCCGCCCTCGGTGACCGAATGGCACGGGCTGACCGACAAGTGGTACGCCTTCTTCTGGATGGACGAGGCCCGACTGCGCGCCGATCCGGTGCTGCGCGCCCTCGACCGCGGCCGCTTCGTCGGCTGTTTCGGCAATTCGCTGCAGGTGGCGGCGGCGGTGGTGCCGCTGTCGCTGGTCCTCGGCCTTGCCGGGGCGGTGATGCTGACCCGCTGGCGCAGCAAGGCCAACGGGCTGCTGTGGTGGGTGCTGCTGTCGCCGATGCTGGCGCCGGGGATCGTGCTTGGCCTGTCGGCGCTGGTGTTCTGGGGCCGGCTGGGCGTCAATGCCGGGCTGTTCACCATCATCATGGCACAGGTGACCTTCGTCGCCGGCTACCCGATGCTGATCCTGATGGCGCGGCTGCAGCGCCAGCCGGTCGAGCTCGAAGAGGCCGCGCTCGACCTCGGCGCCTCGCCGTTCCGGGTCTTCCGCCGGATCACCCTGCCGTTCCTGCTGCCGGCGCTGGCCTCGGCCGCCGTCATCGCCTTCCTCGCCTCGATGGAGAACTACAACACGACGATGTTCGCCAAGGGCGGCTCGTGCACCTTCGCCACCGAGATCGGGGCGATGGCGCGCAACCCGAACGGCCACCCGCCGGTGATCAACGCCGTCGGCACCGCGATCATCCTGCTGACGGTGGCGGCGACGCTGGCCCATACCTTTCTTCTCAAGCGCGAGAAGGGTAAGGCGGGGGGATGATCACCGCCCGCTGCCATCCCCTGCTGGAACCGCTGCTGCCCCGCCCTCAGCCGGCGGGACGGATGCTGCCCGACTGGCTGCGCGCGATGCCGTCCGAGGTCGCGGCGCCGTCGCTGGGCGGCGAGCGGGTGCGGACGCTGAAGCATTGCCCGCCGCTGATCGACGCGCTGTCGCTGGGGGTGCTGATCCCCTTGGCCACCGACCTGACCGTCGAGGGCGGAGAGGTCGCCTGGGACTGGGACCCGCCGGTATTGGCGGACGCGCAGATCGCCCGCGCCCCGGTCGGGCTGCACGTGCCCGAGCAGGCCACGGGCGCGCCGCTCAGGCTGGCCGTCGGCGCGGTGCTGAAATTCATGAATTTCTGGACGCTGGAGGCGCCGGAAGGCTGGTCGCTGCTCTTCACCCATCCGCTGAACCGCGAGGACCTGCCGTTCCGCACCCTGTCGGGCGTGGTCGATTGCGACCTGTTCCGCGACGGCTATGTCCATTTTCCGGCGCTGTGGCAGGAGGCCGGGTTCTCGGGCGTGCTGCCCAAGGGGACCCCGGTGGCGCAGGTGATCGCGATCCCGCGTGACGCGCAGGGGCTGGCGGTCGAGACGATGACGCCCGATCAGGTTGACGCCAACCGCCAGGTGCAGCAGGCGCTGCAGGATGCGGCCGGGGTCTATCGCAAGCGGTTCCGGCACTGAAACCATAGAGCGAGAACTGTCCATCCGGCCGTCCGGGGCTTCAGCCCCGGATCGCGCCCGAGCCGCCCCCGTCGTGCCAGAGGCGTGCCTCTGGCACGACGGGGCGCGCGATTGCGCCCACCCCGGGCCGGGCGCGCTTCTCGGGACAAGGTGCAATCGTGTAGAAGGCACCACCCGGCGTGCCGCCGGGCGAAACAGGGTCAGCCCCGCAAATTCAACGGCAGCTTGCCCTTCGACACCCGGCCCAGCGTGGTGATCGCCAGCGCCCGCGCCTCCGGCCGGGCGAGCAGGGCCACGCGCCGCGCTTCCGCCTCGGGCGACCGGGTCTCGGCGGCGACGCGGTAGAGCGCCGCGTCCGCCTCGGCGTCCTGGCCGTCGAGCGGCGCCCAGGCTTCCCGTGCCAGCTCGTAGCGCCCCAGCCGCAGCGCCACCCGGCCGAGATTGCGCCGCGCGTCCGCGTCCGATGGATCGAGCGCCAGCGCCCTTTCGAACCCCTTGCAGGCCAGCGCCAGGTCGCCGGTTTCCAGCGCGCAGCGGCCGATCTCGAACCAGGCATGGGCGTGGGTCGGCTTCGCCGCCACCGCCTTCTTCAGCCAGCTCAGCGCGCCGCGCCAGTCGCCGCGTTCGATCAGCACCCGGCCGAGATTGTAGAGCACCGAGGCATCGGCCTTGCGCGCCCGCGCGGCCCGGCGCAGCAGCTTCTCTGCGCCCGCCCAGTCCTGCGCCGCTAACAGCGCGGGGAGTTTCTCAAGCCCGGTCATGGCCCTGTTCTGCCCGCCCGCGCGCGCTGTCGCAAGGCCTGCCGCCGGCCTGGGGCGCAAACGCGCGAAAAAGCCGCGCCACGTGATCTAAATCAATGGAATGCGGGCGAAAACATTACATATAAGAAGGAAGGACGGGAGAGATAGATATGGCCACGCTTCCCTTTGAATCTACCGAACTGGACGCCCTGCTTCTGCGTCTGAACGCTGTCATGGCGAAGGAGGGGACCGATATTCCCGATGCGGGCGGCAACCCCTCGGATGACGAGGTCGAGGAGACCTTGCAGGAGGTCGAGGGCGATCTGACCGAAGACGAGATCACCCAGGAGATCGAGAGCATGAACGACGAGCAGCAGGATGCGCTCATCGCCCTGTTCTGGATCGGCCGCGGCGATTCCGATCCCGAGGAATGGGACGATCTGTTGTCCCTGGCGCGCGAGCGTCACACCGGGATGGCGAGCAGCTACCTGCTCAGCAAGCCCTTGGTGTCGACCTATATCGCCGACGGGATCGAGCGGCTGCGCGAATCCGGCGAGCTGGACTGAGGTCCGGCTCCCAGGATGCCACAGGGGGCGGAGGTCGGGTGCGGCCCCTCCGCCCCCTTCGCATGTCGCCCCCTTCGCATGTCTGGACTTGCGCAAAACGGCGCGAACTGGGAGGGTTGGCACCTGAAGTTTGCTTGAGGTATGGCGATGGCACGGGTGAGGGCACGCCCCAACGATCTGAGCGTCGGCGAGATGGCGGCCCGGGCCGGCGTGCCGGTCTCGACGCTGCATTACTACGAGGCCGAGGGCCTGATCGAAAGCTGGCGCACGCCGGCCAACCATCGCCGCTACGACCGGCGCGAGCTGCGCCGGGTGGCGATCGTCCGCGTCGCCCAGTCGGTCGGCGTGCCTTTGGCCGAGATCCGCACCGTGCTCGACCGCATCCCGCGCGACCGCGCCGTCAGCGCCGCCGACTGGGCGGCGGCGGCCGAGCCCTGGCAGGCGATGCTGGACGAACGCATCGAGCTGATGCAGCGGCTGCGCGACCAGATGGGCCATTGCGTCGGTTGCGGCTGCCTGTCGCTCACCAACTGCCCGCTCTACAATGCCGACGACCGGCTGGGGGCCAACGGCGCCGGGCCGCGGCGCTGGCTCGGCCGGCCGGAGGAGCGGGAGAGCCTCGATGACTGAGACGCCGCTGCTGCTGATCCTGCGCCACGGCCAGACGACCTGGAACCGCGACGGCCGGATGCAGGGCCAGCTCGATTCGCCGCTGACCGCCCGCGGCCGGGCCCAGGCGGTCGAACAGGGGAAAATCCTGCGCGCCGAGGGGGTGACGGCCGAATGGGATTTCTTCACCAGCCCGCTCGGCCGGGCCCGCCACACCGCCGAACTGGCGCTCGAGGGGCTGGCCGCGGCGCGGCCCGATGCGCGGCTGGCCGAGATCCACATGGGCGACTGGCAGGGGCTGAGCCGCGACGAGGTCGCCGCGCGCTGGCCCGGGGCCGGCTATGACGAGGAGCGGCTGCTCGACTGGTACGACAGCGCCCCGGGCGGCGAGGGCGTGGCCGCGATCACCGCGCGCTGCGCCGCCTTCCTGTCCGAGTTGCGCCGGCCGACCGTCGTCGTCACCCACGGTATCACCTCGCGCTTCCTGCGCGCCGCCCTGACCGGGGGCGATCCGGCCCGGATGACCTCCCCCGGCGGTGGCCAGGGGCTGGTGGCCCGGGTCGCGGACGGTCGGCAGGACTGGCTCTGGGCGCGTTGAGGCGGGGCGGGGCGAAGACCTGTCGGCCCGAGCAGTTTTCCGACCTTCCCACCTGGCACGACGTCGGCAGGGCAGGGGTTCGCCCCGCGCGTTTGCCGCGCGCACCCGGCGGATCGAGCTGCAGCGAGAGAGCGCGCGCCGCCCTGCGGCTCAGGCCAAAGCGGCCCCGGCACGGCGCCGACGCCACAGCCTCGGCCAATCGGCGCCGCCGCCTCGCGATCGGGGGCCGGTCGATTGACACCCCCGCCGGCGCGCCGTAGAGGGGGCGCAGTCGAACGGACGAAACAGGACGGGCCGTGCGGTGAAATCAGTCGCCATCGTGATTCCCATGCATAACGAGGCCGAGGCCGCCGCCCCGCTGATCGAGGGCATCGCCGCGGCCTGCGCCGAGCTGCCCGATTTCGAGATCATCGCCGTCGACGACGGCTCGACCGACGACACTGCCGAGCGGCTGCGCGCCCTGATGGCGACGGTGCCGATGCTGCGCCTGATCCGCCACCGCAAGGCCGGCGGCCAGAGCGCGGCGGTCCATAGCGGCGTGCTGGCGGCCGAGGCACCGATCTGCTGCACGCTGGACGGCGACGGCCAGAACCCGCCCTCGGAACTGCCCAAGCTGTTCCGGCCGTTGCTCGAGGACGCCACCGGCAATGTCGGGCTGGTCGCCGGCCAGCGGGTCAAGCGCCAGGACACGCTGTCGAAGCGGCTGGCCTCGCGCTTCGCCAACGGGCTGCGCAAGCGCATCCTGAAGGACGGGACGCGCGACACCGGCTGCGGCCTCAAGGGCTTCCGCCGCGAGGCCTTCTTGGCCTTTCCCTATTTCGACCACATGCACCGCTACCTGCCGGCGCTGGCCAAGCGCGACGGCTGGGAGGTGGTGCTGGTCGACGTGGCGCATCGGGAACGCGAGACCGGACGGTCGAAATACAACAATTTCCAGCGCGCGCTGGTCGGAATCTCCGACCTCGCCGGCGTCGCCTGGCTGATCCGCCGGCGCAAGAAGGCGCGTCCGAGCGAGGAGCGGCGCCCGGGCAAGGCCGGAACCAGAGCGGGGGGCGGCACGTGATTCACAGTCTGCTTGAATGGTTCGACGTCGACAGCCTGGGCGAATTCACCTGGGTGATGGTCGGGCTCTGCGGCCAGTTGATGTTCACCGCCCGCTTCCTGGTGCAATGGATCGCCTCGGAACGCGTCCGGCGCTCGGTCGTGCCGGTGATGTTCTGGTATTTCTCGATCGGCGGCGGGCTGATCCTGCTGACCTACGCGATCTATCGCCGCGATCCGGTCTTCATGCTGGGCCAGTCGATGGGGATCGTGATCTATGCCCGGAACCTGTGGCTGATCCATGCCGAGCGCAAGCGCAACAGCGTCTGAGCGGGCCGGCTGGCTCGGGCCGGCGCTGGCGGTGGTCGGCGCCGTCACCGCGCTGCGCATCCTGCTGCTGGCCTTCAATCGTGCCGATCTCTTCGTCGACGAGACCCAATACTGGTTCTGGGGTCAGGAGCTGGCCTTCGGCTACTATTCCAAGCCGCCGCTGATCGGCTGGGTGATCCGGGCCTTCACCACGCTGGCGGGCTCGGACGGCCAGTTCTGGGTCCGGCTGCCGGGACCGCTGTTCCACGGGGCCACCGCGCTGCTGCTCGGCGCCGTCGCGGCGCGGCTCTACGGCCGGCGGGCGGCGGTCTGGGTGGCGGCGGGCTACATCACCCTGCCGATGGTGGCGCTGGCCAGCCTGACGATCTCGACCGACACGATCATGTTCCCGTTCCTGGCGCTGGCGCTGCTGCTGTGGCTGCGGCTGGGCGAGCGGCCCGCTCCGGACCGGCGGCACGAAACCGGGCTGGCGCTGGCCTGCGGCCTCGCGCTCGGGCTGGGCTTCATGGCGAAATACGCCGCCGTCTACTACCTGATCTGCGCCGGGATCGCCGCGCTGGTCGCGCCGGCGCTGCGGCCGAGCCGGCGGGCGGCCGGGCTCGGCCTGCTCGCCTTCCTGCTCACCCTGTCGCCCAACGTGATCTGGAACGCGCTGATGGGCTTCCCGACGCTCTATCACACCGAGCACAATATCGGCTGGGTCAAGGCGCCGGCCAAGCGGGCCGGGCTGCACTGGGATAAGCTGGCCGAGTTCCTGGCCAACCAGTTCGCCGTGGTCGGGCCGGTGGTCTTCGCCCTGCTGCTGCTGATCGCGCTGCGGGCGTTGGGACCGGGCAGGCGGGGCCACCTGGGCCAGAAGGGCCGGCTGCTGCTGGCCTTCTCGCTGCCGATCCTCGCCATCATCTGCGTCCAGGCGCTGCTGTCGCGGGCCTATGCCAACTGGGCGGCGGCGGCCTACCTGGCAGGCACGGTGCTGGTCTTCGCCCGGGCCGGGCGCTTTCCCAAGCTGGCGGCGATCGCGATCAACGCCGCCGTCTGCCTGGCGCTGCCGGCGATGACGATCTGGCCCGAGGCGGTGGTGATGCGCGACGGCCGCTACGCCATGCACCGCTATCTCGGCCGCGCCGCCCTGTCCGACTGGATCATCGCCGAGGCGCAGAAGGTCGGCGTGAGCACCGTCGTCGCCTCGCGCCGCGATATCCTGGCCGACCTGTTCTATAGCGGCCGCGACAGCGGGCTGCGCTTCTATTCCACCGATCCCGACGGCCCGCCGCAGGACCATTACGAGCTGACCCACCCGTTCCCCGACGAGATGACGGGAGAGGTGCTGCTGGTCCAGACCGGTGAGGGCCAGCTGGCCTGCGACCCCGACGAGAAGCCGCAGGCCGAGACCACGCCGCAGGTCGGCGCCTATCGCGGCTTGCGCATCGCGCTCTACAAGGTGCCGGCGCGCTGTGCCCGCGACGAGGATTGACGCCGGGATGGGCGGCGCGCAGCAGACGCGCCTGACCCTGTCCCTGACCGCGGCACTGGCGCTGAGCCAGGCGCTCTTCGCCGCCGCGCCATGGATCGACCTTTGGGTCTCGGCTCTGTTCTACCGCCCCGGCATCGGCTTCCCGCTCGGCCGGCTGCCACTGATGGAGGCGCTGCGGCAGGTCTACTGGACCGGCTCCTATGTCGTCTTCCTCGGCCTTTGCCTGGCGCTGGCGGCCTCGCTGCTGCTGGGCCGGGCGCGGCAGGTGCCGGCGCGGATCTGGGGCTTTGGCGTGCTCGGCTTCCTGATCGGCCCGGCGCTGCTGGTCAACGCGCTGTTCAAGGCCCATTGGGGCCGGGCGCGGCCGTGGCAGGTGACCGAGTTCGGCGGCGCGGCGCAGTTCACGCCGGCCTGGCAGATCTCCGACGCCTGCCACCGCAACTGCTCCTTCGTCTCGGGCGAGGCGGCGGGGGCGGCGATGGTGGCGCTGGTCGCCTGCGTGCTGCTCTGGCCGCTTGTCGCGCGCCGCCGGCGCCCGGCCTTCGCCGCCGGCCTGGGGCTGTTCTTCGCCCTCGGCGCCGGGCTGCGGGTGGCGGTCGGCGGGCATTTCCTCTCCGACGTTGTCTTCGCCGGCTTCCTCGACGCCTATGTCGCACTGGCCCTCTACCGCCTGCTGCGGCTGCGCACGGCGCTGCCGCATCTCACCGCCGCCGCGCTGCGCGCCGACCTGCGCGCGCTGGCCCGCCGGCTGTCGCCGTTCCGCTGACGCCAGCCGGCGCGCACGGGCTTGCGCCCGATGCGGGCTCCGGTCTATTAGGCGCGCGGGGGGTGATTAGCTCAGTTGGTAGAGCGCCTCGTTTACACCGAGGATGTCGGGAGTTCGAGTCTCTCATCACCCACCACCTTATCCCTTTGAAAACAAATAATAGCCTCGCGCCCAGGGCCGCTTGCCCGTTGCAAGGATACAGTCTTGGCTACAAGCGGGGGCGTCATGGCAGGTGGAGCTCGGCACTTGGTGAACCGATCCGGGCGGTCTCATGCTCGCATCGTGTTCCGAAAGACCTGCGCGAAGTCGTAGGCAAGACCGAACTGCGCACCCCGCCGGGTGGCGACGATCGACAAGGGCTCAAGCAGGGTCGCTCCAAGGTCGCCCTGGACCGCGTGCCGGCCGGTGGCGAAAAGCTCTGACTGCGCGATCAGGTGTTGTGCGCGGGGCGTTCCGCACAACAGGGGGACTAGTCAGCGCAATCACGGGGCATCGCGGTTCGTAAGCCACTGACTTCGCGGCAGGGCCAGGTTTCATTTCTGATCACCTCAGTGATCTTTTCGACCACGATCTCCCGGACAGCACCGATCGCTCTACTGGACGGCGCGTCTTTGCGTTCGCATAGAAAGAGGGTCCTTGTGATCCGGGGGTCGATTAGCCGACGTCCGATGAGACCGCGCCCGGTAAGCAGACGCTCGGAATAGAGCGCGCTGGCGATCATACAGCCGTGCCCTGCGACGGCAAATTGCACCGCCGCATCAACGCCGTCTGTGAACATGCGAGCATGTGCCTCCAGCAGGCGCTGATGTTCGGGATCGTCAGTGACCGCGCGGCCGCGCGCGCCCTTACGTGGCAGGATATAGGGCATTTCCAGAAAATCGCAGAGCAACAAGTCCTCCTCGGTCTCCCGCAGGATTTCCGGCTTCCCAATGGCCATGGAATCCTCTTCCAGCAGCGGGGTCAGCTTCAGCTTGGCATCCCGGCTTGGATTGTAGGCAACAGCGAGGTCGATACCGCTTGCCGCGATTTGGTCGAAGGTCGCGCCGGAGACGGTGGAAACGATGTCGAGCACGATCCGCGGATGGCGCTCGATCACTGCGTCGAGCACAGCCGGGCCAATTGCATGAAGCGCGGAATACGCAAGGCTGAGCACCACTTTTCCAGAGATTTCCGCGCGGGCATCGCGGAGGTCGTGTTCTGCAAGGTCCACGGCGCGCAGGATGTCGCGCGCGTGCACATAGAGGCGCTGCCCAAGCTCGGTCGGTTCGACGCCTCGCGAGCGACGCTCGAACAGGGGGCCGCCGGCGCGGGACTCGAGGTTGCGAAGATGATGGGCCAGAACAGATGGCGCCGAACGCAGGACTTCCGCGGCGCCGACAATGCTCCCGGCCTCGAAAATCGCGACGAAGACCCGCAATTGCCGGAAATCCATGTGTTCTCCAAAATATCGAGATCAGCGTCACAAACTATATAATATATCGATGGCGGGAACAGGTCTATGACTGGGGCAAGGGAGGACCGTCATGCCAGATCAGTTCGCGCCGCTCGCCGGTATCCGTGTCGTCGAGATGAGCCACATGATCATGGGGCCGTCCTGCGGCATGTTCCTGGCCAACCTCGGGGCCGAGGTGATCAAGGTCGAGCCGCCCAAGGGTGACAAGACGCGTCATTTGACCGGGATGGGGCGGCCGATGTTCCCGCTGTTCAATCGCGGCAAGAAGTCGGTGACGCTGGACGTCAAGACCGAGGATGGGCGCGATGCCCTTCGCGCATTGCTCGCGACCGCAGATGTCTTTGTGGAGAACTTCCGAGACGCTGCGCTGGACAAGGCGGGCATAGGCCGCGCCGCACTGCGCAAGGAGTTCCCGGGGCTCGTCGTGGCGCATTGCAAAGGCTTCTTGTCGGGGCCCTACGAGAACCGCACGGCGCTCGACGAAGTTGTCCAGATGATGACCGGGCTGGCCTACATGACCGGAC
Source organism: Acidimangrovimonas pyrenivorans (assembly GCF_042643245.1). NCBI lineage: Bacteria > Pseudomonadati > Pseudomonadota > Alphaproteobacteria > Rhodobacterales > Paracoccaceae > Acidimangrovimonas > Acidimangrovimonas pyrenivorans. The sequence continues at coordinate 1,002,698 of NZ_JBHRSK010000004.1, read as the reverse complement.
CGACGGGGCGCCCTTTGAGGGTGGGGTCGTCGGCGAACGACATAATGGGCGGGCTCTTCGCCGCCTTCTCGGTTCTGGCGGCCCTGATGGAGCGGGGGCGCACGGGAAAGGGGCGCGAGCTTCGCATCGGGCTGTTCGAGAATTGCCTGCTGCTGGTCGCCCAGCACATGGTTCAGTTCGAGTTGGAGGGCAAGAACCCGCCGCCGATGCCAGAGCGCGAGTTCTCTTGGCCAGTCTACGACATCTTCCACGATGCGGAGGGGCGCCAGGTTTTCGTCGGTGCCGTCACCGAGGGACAATGGGAGGCGATCTGTCGGCTTCTGGGGCTTGAGGAGCTACTCGGTGATCCTCGGCTCGAGACCCGCATGGATCAAATCGAGGCCCGCAACTGGACCATTCCGCGGATCGCCGAGAAGATCGCCGAGTGGCGGGTCGAGGACCTCGCGCCAAGGCTCGAGGCGGCGGGCTTGCCGTTCTCGCCGATTGCCAAGCCCTGCGACATGTATGACGACCCGCATGTCATGCGGCCTGGCGGGTTGGCCGTATCGCATTATGGTGATGGCACTTTCCGCGCGCCAGGCCTGCCGTTCGAAGTGGATGGCGAGATGCTGCCGGGCGGCGGCGATGTGCCCGAGGTCGGACGCGACTCCAAGGTTGTGTTGACTGCCCTGGGGCTATCGGCGGCGCAGATCGGCCGTGCCACGGGCAGCGAAAGGGATGCGGCATGACCCTGGCGGAGCGCCTGTATCCCAAAGACAAGGTCGTCCTGCGCGAGGTGGGACTGCGCGACGGGCTGCAGCTCGTGCAATCCTGGCCCACCACGGCGCAGAAGAATGAGTGGCTTGCACTTGAGCATCGTGCAGGGGTGCGGCATTTCGAGGTCGGCTCCTTTCTGCCGGCAGCGCGTTTTCCGCAGTTCGCCGACCTGCGCGAGATGATCGCGACGGTCTCCGGACTGGACGGTGCCTTTTCTGCCGCCCTGACCTTGAACGAACGCGGCGTCGCCGATGCTCTGGAAACCCCGGTGGACGAGATCATGTTCGTGGTTTCGGCGACCGAGGCGCACAGCGAGGCGAATACGCGGCGCTCGCGCACCGAGGCGCTGGAGATGGCACGCCGGATCGATGCGCAGCGCCGCGCAGGCCGGACCGATCCGCCGGTCCTGACCGTCGGTGTCGCGATGGCTTTCGGCTGCACACTGGCCGGAGAGGTCGAGCCGAAAGAGGTGTTGCGCATGGTGGAGGGCGCGGCCGAGGCCGGCGCCGACGTCATCGCGATCGCGGACACGGTGGGATGGGCCGGCCCGGCCCAGGTGGCGCATCTCGCGCGCGAAGCCCGCGCGTTGCTGGGCGACGTGCCGGTGGCGATGCATTTCCACGACACCCGAGGGCTGGCGCTGGCCAATGCGGCGGCGGCCCTGGGCGAAGGGGTCAGGATCCTCGACGCGTCGCTCGCCGGGCTCGGGGGCTGTCCCTTCGCCCCGGGCGCGACCGGGAACGCCGTTTTCGAGGATCTGGCCTTCCTGTGCCGGACCATGGGATTCGACACCGGCATCGACATTGCCGCGCTGGGGGAGGCGCGTTCGGTGCTCGAGGCGGCGATGCCAAATGAAAAGGTGCACGGCGCCTTGGCCCGGGCCGGATTGCCGGAAGTTCTGACCCAAGCCTGAATGCATAGAAACGAAACGTCAACGGGAGGAGACCATGACGATCAACCTGAAGAGCTTTGTTGCCGCTGCAGCGATTGCGCTGATCGGCACATCCAGCTGGGCAGCCGAATACACGATGCGGCTGAGCCACCAGTTCCCGCCCTCGCACCCCTCTGCGAAGCGGCTGGAGCAATTCGCCAAGGACGTGGCAAAGGACACCGACGGCAAGGTCGAGGTCCAGCTGTTCGGCGGCGCGCAGCTCTACAATCCGAAGCAGCACCTCGCCGCGGTCGCCTCGGGCGAGATCGAAAGCGCGGTGATCCTCAACCTGCAATGGGGCGGCACGCTGCCCGAGATGTCGGTGGCGCTGATCCCCTATCTGATCTCCTCGCCGAAGGACCAGAAGGCGTTCATCGCCTCGGACGCGGCGAAGTTCCTCGATGAGAAGATGCTGAAGAAGGGCGTGAAGAACATTGCATGGATGGTCGATACCAACGACCTGATCTTCACTTCGAACGGCCATCCGCTCGAAAAGCCGTCCGATTTCAAGGGCGTGAAGATTCGCGGTCTGACGCCGATCTTCGACGCGGGGCTGAAGGCGATGGGCGCGACCACTGTCGTGATGCCCGGCTCGGAAACCTATCAGGCGCTGCAGACCGGCGTGGTCGATGCTGGCGTCACCGGCGTTGCGGCTGCCTATTCGCGCAAGTTCTACGAGGTGCAGAAATACGGCCGCGCCACGCCGATCTTCGTCGCCTTCGATAACCTCGTGGTGAATCCGGCCTGGTTCAACGGTCTGCCCGCCGACGTGCAGAAGGGGATCGAGAAGGCCGCCGCCACCGCGGTGGCGGATTCCATCACCCCGACCGACTCCGTCGATCCGAAGAAGATCGACAACCTCACCGGAGTCGGCATGGATGCCCGTGTTCTGACGCCCGATGAGACGGCCGCGCTCAAGGCTGCGATGCAGCCCGCCGTCGAAGCTGCGTTTGTCGAGAAGGCTGGCGACGAGGGCAAGAAGCTCCTCGATCTCGTGGGCAAGATGTGATCGGTCAATGCAGGACCTGACCGAGGCTTCCGAAGGGCGGTCTCGCGGGCTGCGCGTCTTTGCGCGCGCAGTCCGCATGCTCGCCGATCTGTGCATGGTAGGGGCGACTTTGCTGATCCTGATGGATCTGTGCCTCGTCGGTTTCGGGGTGCTGATGCGCTACGTCTTCGCCCACCCGTTGGACTGGACGGGCGAGGTGGTTTCGCTGTCGCTTTCGGCGGTGGTAATGCTGGCCGCGCCCCGTGTCCTGCTCGCTGGCGGCCATGTCGAGGTGGACATTCTGACCGGCACTCTGAAGGGCCGGGCACGTCTGGCCGTGCGGATCTGGTCGGGACTCGCGGTGCTTGCCGTCGCGGCGCTGCTGATCGGTAACGGCTGGAAGACGGTGATGCTGTCGAAGATGATCGGGCAGGTTACCGACGGATCGCTGGAACTGCCGATCTGGATGCTGCAACTGCTCCTGCCGTTTGGCGGGGCGATGCTGGGGCTTTGCGCGCTTTCGCAGATATGGACCGCGATCGATGATTGGGGGCGTGCGCGATGATCATCATCTTCATCCTCGTGACGCTTCTGGCGCTGCTGTTCACCGGCGTGCCGATCTTCGCCGGTCTCACGATCTACGGTGCGGCGCTCCTCTACCTGTTCCAGGGCGGCGTCGGGGCGGTCTCGGACGTGATCTTCAACGAGGTGAACCGCTACCTCCTGGTCTCGATCCCGCTCTTTGGTTTCATGGCCCATATCATGATCAAGGGGAGGGTCGTGGACGACATCTACGACACGGCCTACACCTTCACCCGGCACCTGCCCGGCGGCCTCGCCATCGCCACGATCCTCGCCTGCACCCTGTTCGCGGCGATTTCTGGCTCGAGCGTCGCGACGGCGTTGACCATCGGCGCCGTGGCGATCCCGCAGATGCTACGTTTCGGCTATGACGAGAAGCTCGCCTATGGCGTCGTGGCCGCAGGTGGCACGCTGGGAATCCTCATTCCGCCGTCAGGGCCCATGATCCTCTACGGCGTATCGACCGATACCTCGATCGGCAAGCTGTTCTTGGGAGGCATGATGCCGGGCGTGCTCATGGCCGGGGTGTTCATCCTCTGGGCCTCGCTGCGCGCCGCACTCTCGGGCAACATGCAGCGGGAGCCGATCGCAAGCGTGTCCGAGATGGTCCGCGCAACGCGGAAGTCGCTTTGGGCCGGAGCACTTCCGGTCTTCGTGCTGGGCGGCATGTATCTGGGGGTCTTCACTGCGACCGAGGCGGCGGCGGCGGGCGCGTGGCTGGCGCTCCTAATCACCGTCTTCATTTATCGCACGGTGGGGCTGCGCGAGATTTGGGATGCTGCGACCGAGGCCGCCCGGATGTCGGGCCTGCTGTTCATGATCCTCGCCGGCGCTACCGTTTTCTCGCATGTGCTCACCAAGATGCGGGTGCCGCAGCAGATCGTCGGGCAATTGGTTGCCGCGGATGTTGGCCCCACGGCCTTCGTGCTGCTGATGATGGCGATGATCGTGGTGCTCGGGATGTTCCTCGAGAGCATCGCGATTATCCTGATCACCGCGCCGATTGTCCTGCCCGCGCTGATGCAGCTGGGGATCGATCCGGTCTGGTATGGCGTTCTGCTGGTCGTGAACCTCGAGGTGGCGCTGATCACTCCGCCGGTCGGGATGAACCTTTTCACCTTGAAGGCGATCACCAATGCGCCGATGGGGCGCATCATCCGGGGCGCGACCCCCTATGTCGTGCTGATGCTCTTGACGCTTGTTCTGCTTGTCGCGATGCCATCGATCGTGACCTGGTTGCCGGAGAAGCTGATGTAGGGCTGTGCTTTGGCGGCGGCTGCCCGGCGGAGCGCCAGGCGATTAGGTTGGACGAGAACGGCGGCATCGTGGACGAAGCGGACAGATGTGCCGACACACTTTTGCGCAGGCCGCAACAACGGCCTCCCGCCTCCCCATGCGAACGGACGTGTCGCGGCTGACCTCTTGGCCTGATCAATGTGTCTCCGGCTCGACATCGGAGCGCGTCAGCGCGAGATAGCCCACCAAGACCACGATCAGCGCGAAAAGGCCAAGACTGACTGGCCCCGTGCCCCAGTCGAGGCCGCCGCGCTGGTGGTTCACCCCCATCCAGTCCGCGAAGGAGGCGCCCAGTGGGCGGGTGACGATATAGGCGAACCAGAAGGCGGGCACCTCCGGCAGGCCGAGTTTCCAGAAGGCCAGCGCCGGCAGAGCGATCACCCCGGCGAACAGGAAACCGGAATCGAGGTAGCCGAGGCCGAGGCTGGTCGCCGTCATGTCGCCGGCGGCGGTTCCCAGCGCGAAGGTCGCGAGCACCGTGGCCCAGTAGAACAGCTCGCGCCGGTGGGAATGGATCGAGTGGATGGCAAGGGTGCCCTCGGTCCTGTGCCAGAGCCAGAAGATGACTGCCAGCGACAGGGCGAAGAACATCGTCGAGGCGATGTAGGGGATGCCGAACCCGACATGCAGGACATCCGCGGCCATGGTGCCGAAGACGCTGACCATGACCATCGCCAGCCAGTAGCTCCAGGCGTTGTAGCGCGGTGCCGCCAGTTGCAGGGCCATCGCCGCGACGAGGCCGACCAGGCCGATGAGGACGGCGATGGGCGGATAGATGTGGTGGGCGAGGAAATCGGAGGTGGTCTCGCCCATGCCGGTGGTCAGGATCTTCACGACCCAGAAGATCGCCGTCACCTCGGGGACTTTCGAGAAGGGGCTGCGGCGGGGGGCGGTCGCGAACGCATGGAGGGTCTCGGTCATTGGCAATGGTCCCTTTCAGTCTGACCCCGGGGACGGGTGTTCATGTCGAGGCGCCTTGCCTATCCGAGTTTCTGCACCCGCGAGATGAAGAGGGCGTGAGCTTACAAAATGGTAAGAGTTCACGGTCCGGGCCAATGCCCGGGCCGTGGGGCGCGTGGAGACACCCGGCGCGTGCCGGGGCTGGTTCAGCGCGCCTTGCCCGCCATGACTTCGTCGCCGTCATGGCTGATCGTCATATAGACGACCGTTGCCGCGATCGCGGTCAGAAAGATCAGGCTGGTGATCACGGTGCCAAGGCCAAGCCCGCCATCCGGGACGGGTTGCGAGAGATAGTCGCCGATCGAGGCGCCGGCCGGCCGGGTCAGGATGTAGCACAGCCAGAAGGCAAGAATCCCGTTCATCTTGCCTGCGAAGAACACCCCGGCGATCGCCGCGATGACCCCGGCATAGATGAAGGCGGACAGCAGGTAACCCAGGTGAAGGCCTTCTGACAGCTGGTCGCCCGCCGACGTGCCGAGCGCGAATGTGAAGAGGATGGCGAGCCAGTAGAAGGCTTCGCGCCGGAAGGTGAAGATCGAATGGATCGAGAGCGTCTTCTCGACCGCATACCAGGCGATGAACACCGCGGCGAGGGCGATGCCGAAGACCGTCGTCGTGGTGCTTAGCGCATAGCCGAGATTGTCGACGAGGTTATCCGAGATCAGCGTGCCGACGACGCTGATCAGCACGACCGACAGCCAGTAGACCATCGGCACATAGCGTTTCTGGGCGAATTGCCAGACTAGCGCGGCGACCAGCAGGCCGCTCATCAGAAGCGAGGTCATCGACAGGCCGAGGCCCAGCGACTGGTTGATGAAGTCGGCCGCGGTCTCGCCGACGGTGACGGCGAGCAGCTTGATCACCCAGAAATCCCAGGTGACCTGGGGCACACGGTTGTAGACGGCGGCGTCGGGCGCCTGCGCTATATCGTATAGCGGCTCGTTGGTGGAGGAAGCAGTCATGCGGGTGCGTTTCCCTGGTTCGGAGTGCGGAAGGGCCTGACGGCGGGCATCTCGCCCGCCGCGGCAGCTTGGCGCGGACGCGGAAGGCCGCGCTCGCCCGGACCTGATCGCAGCCGAGATTGTCTCGCCGTTTTCCGGCGTCATACGGATCGGTAAGCGGGGGCCTGCGCTCAGCGCAAGGTCACGACCGCAGCCTTGCCATCACTCTGCCACCGGCCCTTCGGCGTGGTTGCTTTGACAGGAAGGTGGATCGCCTCCACCCGAACCGTGACCCCTGCCTTTACCAGCGCCGTGACCAGTGCATCGCGGTCGGCGTCGATATTGGGGTCCAGCCTTTCGACGACATCCCAGGGCTGGGCGTCGTCGAAACTCGCGGTCGCGACGAAGATCTTTCGGCCATCCGGTCCCTGCCAGCGCGTCGGCCAAATACGCAAGAGGTGGCGCATCCCCGCGGCACCGGGCATCCCCGGCGCCACATAGATCATCACATTCGGGGTGCCGTTCCAGAAGGCCGGCATGGCGGGGGCCAGAGGATCGGAGGCGCCGGTAAGCTCGGAGAACGCCGCGTGAAGGATGTTCGACAGGCTCGCGGGGCCGGCGGGGGCGAGCTCCGCGGTCGCAAGGGCTTTCGTCAGAACGGCGCGATCCGGCGCGAGCAGGATGAGGTTGACCGGGGCAAGCGACGTGCCGTCGATGCTCTGTGTCACAGAAGAAGCACCAGTCGCCTGAAAGAAGCTGGCCATATCGGTCACCGTCGCGGTCTTCTCGGCTGGCAGTGGCGGGGTCAGCGCCTTGTGATAGGTTGCCGAGACCGCAACGCATCCGGCCAGCGCCAGCGCCCAGATCCCTGCCGCCCCCAGCCTGCGCGGGCGCGTGCCGATGGGCGTGGCGGCCCCCGGGGGCTCGGAGCGGACGTGAAGCCATTCGGCCACCGATACACCGATCAGGAGCCACATCGCACCGACGAGATAGCCATTCAGCACGTCGCTCAGATAATGCTCGATCAGGTAGATCCGGCTCAACCCGATCAGGAAGGCAACGACCAACCCCAGCAGGGCAGCCGTGATCGGGCCGATCAGCCGGACCCGCCAGGCGATGTAGGCCAGCATCCCGTAGCAGGCGACTGAGATCGCCGCGTGGCCGCTGGGAAAGCTGCCGCTCGTCTCGACGAAGTAGCTCAGGCTCGGGCGCGGGCGGTGAAACGCCAGCTTGAGGAGTGCCACGGTGACGACATTCCCGACGATCGAGGCGACCAGTCCCGCCGCCAACGGCCCGCGCCTGGTCAAGACCAGAGCCCCCACCGCCGCGACGAGGACGATGCTGACCGCCTGCCAGATGCCGAATGCCGTGACATAGGCCGCGAGGTGGATCAGCAACGGGTCCCGGAACAGGTGCATGAGCGCCGCCACGTTCTGATCCATCTGGACGACCGAGGGGACCATCAGGAAGTCGAAGACCGTCCCGACATAGATGAGGAAGACATACAGGAACGCCAGGCCGATCAATGTCGCGGGCAGTCCGAAGACCCGGGTCCGGTCAAGCCGTCCGGCAACGAAACTGCCGAGCCCTGGATGGCGCTTTCGCCAGGCGCGGACCGTCTCAAGCCGCCCGAGCGCGTCGAGATAGGCGCTGCCGACCGACAGGAGCGTCGGCAGGTGGCGCTCGATCCTGATCACGATATAGGCCAGCACCCCGAGGAGCAGCGCCGCCCCGGCAGCGAAGAGCATCAGCCGTGTCGCCATCGGGCCGATGCGGGTCAGCACGTCGCCGAAGAAATATCCCAGTGACAGATGGGCGAGGGCGTAGGGCACCGATCCGACCGCGTTCCAGACCCGGAAGCGCCGCGGCTCCATCCCGGCCAGCGCAGCGGCCAGAGGCACGAAGCCCGCGACCGGTCCGAGAAAGCGGCCCATGACCAGCGCGAGCCCGCCGCGGCGCTGGAAAAGGTCACGGGCCCGCCGGAAGGTGCGCGAGCTTTCCGGATCAAAGCGGGCGAACAGGCGCGTGCTGCCCCAACGACCGACCCAGAACCCCAGCTCGCCGCCGAGGATCGAGCCGATCGCGACGAACCAGACGAGATCGAAGAAATCGACATAGCCGCGTTGTGCAAGGACGCCCGCCGCGTCCACCACCAGCGTGCCGGGCGCAATGATCCCGGTCGCGAAGAAGGCCTCGAGCATCGAGGCCAGGCCGATGATCCAGTAGGACCAGAGACCCAGGGACTGGAGCGACGGAAGCAGTTGATCGAGCGAATGCGGCATGGGCATGACCTTGGTAACAGGCGGCGGCATCGGGGCGAAACCCTTGCCGAACTGTCCAGATGCCCCGCACCGGCCTGACGATCAACGGGGGCATCCTGGCAAAATCACCACCTTACGAAAAGGTATGGCCATATTGAAGCGACGGTAAGCGCCACTTTCCATCTGCGATCCATCGGCAAAAAGGCCTGCCTCGAACTGAAAGGATCACAGGATGAAACGCAAACTCGTTCTCGCTGCCGCCCTCGCCGGGGTCGCGCTGCCCGCAATCGGCCTGGTTCAGGCCAATGCGCAGGGGAACACACCGATCTCTGAAGTGCAGATGGCGCTCGCCGCGCCGGTCAAGCTCGACCAGGCGGGGCAAATCGCGCTCAAGGCGGCGCCGGGGACGCTCGCGCAGATCGGCTTCAACGATGAGAACGGCGCCGGGGTCTACGAGGCCTCGGTGGTCGGCACCGATGGCGCGGTGACGATCGTCAGGATCGACGCGCAGAGCGGCAAGGTGTTGGGGACGACGCAGGCAACCACGCTCGGGGGCGACCACGAGCATGGCGAGCAGGCCGATCCCGGCCAGAACGGCGACGGGGAAGAGCAGGACGGCTGATCCCGTCGCGGTCCGGCCCGGCGACCTCCAGCGCCGGGCCGGACTTGACCGGCCGCGCCATCGGAGGCAGGCAGGAAGGGCATTGGGGAGCATTGGATGAAGATACTGCTGGCGGAGGACGACCCGGAAACCGCCGCCTACATCCGGGACGGGTTGAATGCGGAAGGTCACAGCGTCGACGTGGTCGGCGACGGCCAGGATGCATTGGTGCGTGCCACGGTGCAGGGCTACGATCTCCTGATCGCCGACCGGATGATGCCCGGCCTCGACGGGCTGTCGCTGGTCAAGGCGCTCCGGGCGGCACGCTTCCGGGCGCCTGTGCTGATGCTCACCGCGCTCGACGGCGTCAGCGACCGGGTCGAGGGATTGCAGGCCGGCGCCGACGACTACCTCGTCAAGCCCTTCGCCTTCGCCGAGCTTTCGGCCCGGGTCGCGGCGCTGGCCCGACGTCCCCAGTTCTCGGACGCGCCGGAGACCGCGCTCAAGGTCGGCGATCTGAGCATGGATCTGTTGTCGCGGCGGGTAAGCCGTGCCGGGCAGGAGATCGACCTGCAGCCGCGCGAGTTCCGCCTGCTCGAGCACCTGATGCGCCGGGCCGGACGGGTGCAGACCCGGACCATGCTGCTCGAGGCGGTGTGGGATTTCCACTTCGACCCCCAGACCAGCGTGGTCGAGACCCATATCAGCCGGCTGCGCGCGAAGATCGACAAGCCCTTCGACAAGCCGCTGCTGCACACGCTCCGCGGCAGCGGCTACGTGCTGAAGGCATGACCTTCCGCGCCCCCATCGACGCGCTCCGCCGGTCTTCCGCGCTCGGGCTGGCGGCGCGGCTTACGGCGGTGTTCAGCCTGGCGATCCTGCTGGCCGGCGCGGTCTCCTTCGCGGTGCTGACCGAGGAGCTGCGGGTCCGGCTCGGCGACCAGGCGCGTCAGCTGGCCGAAGGCCTCGCCACGACCCTGCGCAAGGAGGGGCCGGGCGCGCTCGCCGCCCAGATCGGTGCCTATACCGACGCGGTCGACGACCACTACAGCCTCTATCTCTTCGTCGGTCCCGACGGGAAGGCGCTGGCTGGCAACATCACCGCTCCCGGCCTCTTCACCGGGCCCCGGATCCTGCGCGCCGGGCGCGACATGCGGCTCCTGTCGGAAGAACCGGACGAGCAGGGCCACAGCTTCGCCGCCTATGGCCTCAGGGTCGGGGGCGCGTGGATCGTCGCGGGCCGCGACACGGTCTGGATCGGCGATAGCCGCGAGATTCTGGTCCAGTCCATCGCCTGGGGGCTGGGCACGGCGCTGTTGCTGTCTACCGTCGTGGCCGCCCTGCTGGCCCGGCGCAGCGAGGAGCGGATCGGCCATCTCAACACCGTGCTCGACGCGGTGGCCGGCGGTGACCTCAGCCGCCGGGCCGAGGATTCCGGCGGCGACGACATCGGGCGGATCGCCACATCGCTGAACGGCACGCTCGAGCAGCTCGAGCTTTCGATCGAGGGGCTGCGGCAGGTCTCGAACGACGTCGCCCACGACTTGCGCACCCCGCTCACCCGGCTGCGCAACCGGCTCGAGCCGCTCTTGCAGCGCAAGGACCTTCCCGAGGGGGCGGATCAGGAGATCGCGAGCGCAGTGAAAGAGGCGGAAACCCTGGTGCGGGCCTTCAATGCAGTCCTGCGCATCGCCCAGCTCGAAGGCGGCAGCGCCCGGCCCGAGATGCAGTCGCTCGACCTTTCGGCGCTGGCCGCCGATGTCGTCGAAATGCTCGAACCGGTGGCCGAGGAAGAAGGCCACCACTTGACGCTGGCCGCTCCGGAAGCTGCGATGGTGAAGGGCGACAGGGACATGCTGGCTCAGGCCCTGACCAATCTCGTCGAGAACGCGATCCGCTACTGCCCGGCACCCGCTGCGATCGCTGTCAGACTTTCGAGCGATGCCGAGGGGGGAGTGCTGTCGGTCTGCGACGACGGGCCCGGGATCGCCGCCGCCGATCGAGCGCGCGCCTTGCAGCGCTTTGTCCGCCTCGACCGCGCCCGCGAGGGCGAGGGCAGCGGATTGGGCCTGAGCCTCGTTGCCGCCGTGATGCATCTGCACGGGGCGCAACTGACCCTCGCCGCCAATCCTGCGTCGGCAAGCGGTCGTCCGGGGCTCTGTGTCTCAGCGCGGTTTCCCGCCTCGCGGCGCGACTGATACCCTTCCGGCGCCGGAACTCGGCGTGCTTACGGCATCGTAAACCAACGGCAAAGGAGTGGTGACGTCTGTCTCCCAAGTAGGTGCTGAGCGGAACACCCCCCTCAGCCCGAACGGAGACCTTCATGTCTGCCAAACGCCCCGCCTCGAAATCCGCCCTCGCGCTTCTCCTCGCCGCCGCGACTGCCGTTGGCCCCATCGCCCCCCTGACCGCCTTGCCTGCGCAGGCCGAGACCGCGGTGGCGCCGGAGAAGAACCCGGCGGGCGACATTCCCGACACCCAGGTCTTCATCACCTACCGCTCCGCCGCGGGCTATGCGCTCAAGGTGCCCGAGGGCTGGGCGCGCAGCGAGAAAGGCGCCGACGTGCGTTTCGTCGACAAGCTCGATGCCGTGAGCGTCACCGTCCAGGACGCTCCGGCGGCGGTCAGCCTGAACTGGTTGCGGACGCGCTATCTTCCCGTGCTCGAACAGCAGGGCCGCGCTGTGCGGATCGACAAACTCGATGCCGTGCAACTACCAGGCGGCAAGGCCTTCCGCATCTCCTATGCCGACAATTCCGAGCCCAACCCGGTGACCGGCAAGCAGGTCCGGCTGGAGCACAACCTCTACCTCTTCGCACACGGCGGCAAGCTGGCGGCGCTGAACCTTTCGGCCCCCTATGGCGCCGACAACGCGGACCAGTGGCGGCTGATGTCGCGCTCCTTCCGGTGGCCGTGAGATGGACCGCCTTTGCGCACACGAGCTTTACCGCTTCTACCACCTGGGCGACGACGAGGTCGCGGCGCTCAGGGGCGTCAGCCTTGCGCTCGCGCCGGGCGAGATCGTCGCCGTCACCGGCCCCTCGGGCAGCGGCAAGTCGACGCTTCTGAACTGCCTCACCGGGCTCGACGAGCCCGACGCGGGATATGTCTCCGCGGACGGCACAAGGATGACCCGCCGCCCCGAGGCCACGCGCGCCCGGCTGCGCGCCCGGGCCTTCGGCATTCTCCTGCAATCGGGCAACCTGTTTCCTCATTTCACCGTGGCCGACAACATCCGCTTCCAGATGCGCCTGGCGGGCCGGCCCGACGAGGCGCGGTTGGACGGCCTGATCGAGGCCGTCGGCCTGAGCCACCGGCGCGACGCCCTGCCGGCGCATCTGTCGGGCGGCGAGACGGCGCGCGCGGGGCTGGCCGTCGCGCTGGCGCTCGATCCGCCGATCCTTGTCGCCGACGAGCCGACTGCCGAAGTCGACAAGGCAACCGAGGAAGATCTTCTGGCGCTGTTCGAAGCGCGGCGATCCTCGGACAAGGCGACCCTGATCACGACCCACAGCGAGGCGCTGGCGCGCCACGCCGACCGCATTGTCCGGATCAGGGACGGGAGGGTGGAGTATGACTGACGTTCTTGCCCGTGCAGAGGGGATCGGGATGCGCTATGCGGCCCCGGGCACCGCCCCCGTCGATGTTCTCGAAGGTATCGACTGCGAGATCGCGGCGGGCGACCGGATCGCGATCATTGGTCCCTCTGGCAGTGGGAAGTCCACGTTGATGCACATCCTCGGCGGGCTGATCGCGCCCACCAGTGGCCACATCGACTGGCCCGCGCTGGGGCCGCGCGAGTCGCTGATGCCGGTGAAGGTGCAGTTCGTCTTCCAAGGCCCGAGCTTGTTTCCCGCGCTCGATGTACTTGGCAACATCACCCTGCCGCTCTTCCTTGCGGGCCACACCACGGGCGCCCGGGACCGGGCGCGCCAACTGCTTGCGCGCTTCGCGCTGGAGGAGCTCGCGGACAAGCTGCCCGAAGAGCTTTCGGGCGGGCAGGCCCAGCGGGTCGCGATGCTGCGCGCCCTGACCACCGCACCGCGCCTGATCCTTGCCGACGAACCGACCGGGCAGCTCGATAGCCATACTGCCGAGCATTTCCTCGATGGCGTGCTCGAACTCGCATCGACCGCGGGGATCGCGCTGGTGATCGCCACTCACGACGCACAGGTCGCGGCCCGCATGGCGCGGCTCTGGGCGATGGATCACGGCCGGCTCGCCAACTCCGCCCGGGAGAGGGAGGAGGCATGATGCTTTCGCTCTGGATTTCGAAACTCGCGCGCCACCGGGTCTGGCGGCTTTTCGGCACCGTTCTCGGGGTTGCGCTGGCCGTGGCGCTGGTCGCGGCGCTCGCGGGCTTCCTGACCGCCAGCACGCGGACGATGACAACCCGCGCCGTCGCCTCGATGCCGATCGACTGGCAGGTCGAACCCGTGCCCGGCGCCGATCCGGCGAAGATCCGCGCCGACATCGCGAAGGCGGCCAAGGTCGCGGCGGTGCGAAAGGCGTTCTACGCCACGACCACGGGTCTCCAGGCAAGCACCGGTGGCACGGTGCAGACCACCGGCCCCGGCAAGGTCATCGCTTTCGGCAAGGACTACCTGAGGACCTTCCCGCGCGAGCTGCGGCTGCTGTCGGGCACGCTCGGCGGCCCGCTGCTGGCACAGCAGACGGCGGCGAACCTGCACGCGCGGCCCGGCGATACGGTCACCATCAACCGCCCGGGCCTCGCCCCGGTGCAGGTGACGATCGCGGGCGTGGTCGACCTGCCGGATGCAGACGCGTTCTTCCAGGGCGTCGGCCTGCCGAAGCAGGCCGCGCCACAGGCGCCGCCCGACAACGTGGTGATCCTGCGCCCCGCCCAGTGGCACCGGGTCTTCGACCCGCAGGGCGCCGTCCGGCCCGACAGCACGCGGATGCAGTTCCACGTTCGGCTCGACCATCCCGCGCTGCCGGCCCAGCCGACCGCCGCCTATACGGCCGTGACGGGAGCCGCACATAATCTCGAGGCCCGGGTCGCCGGGCAGGCGCTTGTCGCCAACAACCTCGGCGCCCGGCTCGACGCGGTGCGCGGCGACGGCCTCTATGCCACCGTGCTCTTCCTGTTCCTCGGCCTGCCCGGGGTGGCGCTCGCCGCCTTGTTGACCTTTGCCGTGACCGCGAGCGGGGGCGACCGGCGCCGAACCGATCAGAGCCTGTTGCGTACCCGTGGCGCCACCCGCCGGCAGATCCTGTCGCTCGCGGGCGCCGAGGCGCTGACCGTCGGCGCGGGCGGCACGCTGCTCGGCCTCGCCCTCGCGGCGCTCTCGGCCCGGCTGCTCGGGCTGACCCTCGCAGGTTGGCTGGGGGCGGCGCTGATCGCTGCGCCGGCCGGCCTCGTCCTCGCCCTCGGCGCGGTGCTCTGGCCCGCCTGGCGCGACCTTGGGGGGCGGACCGTCTCCTCCGCCCGCCGCGCGGTCGGGCGTGCCGAGGCCCCGCTCTGGCGCCGGTTCGGGCTCGACCTGATCCTCCTTGCCGGGGCCGCTATCGCCTTCTGGCAAAGCGCCAGCACCGGCTACCAGATCGTGCTCGCCCCCGAGGGCGTGCCCGCGACCGCGGTGGACTATAAGGCCTTCCTCGCCCCCGCGCTGTTCTGGATCGGCTCGGCGCTTCTGCTGCTGCGCCTGTCAGACCTGCTGATCGGCGGCGCGCCCCGGGGCGTCTCGCGGCTCCTGCGCCCCGCCGCCGGGCGTCTCTCGCCCCTCGTCGCCACCGCCCTGTCGCGGCAGTCGCGGCGGCTGACCGGCGGGGTCGCGATGGCGGCGCTGGCGCTGGCCTTCGCGACCTCCACCGCGATCTTCAACACCACCTATAACGGCCAGGCCCTGGTGGATGCGGAACTGACCAACGGCGCCGACGTGACCGTCTTCGGCACCGTGGTCAACCCGGCGGGGCCGCATCTTGCCACGCTGGCGAAGGTTCCGGGCGTGACTGCCGCCGTGCCGATGATGCACCGCTTCGCCTATGTCGGTGCCGATTTGCAGAACATCTACGGCATCCGGCCCGGCGAACTGACCAAGGCGGCCCGGCTCTCGAACGCTTATTTCCGGGGCGCCAGTGCACAGGCGATCCTCGCCAAGCTCAAGGCCACGCCCGACGGCGTGCTGGTCTCGGAAGAGACGGTGAAGGACTTCCAGCTCAACCCCGGCGACCGGATCAACCTACGCCTGATGAGCGGGGCCGACCACCAGTATCACGTCGTCCCCTTCCACTTCATCGGCGTGGCGCGAGAGTTCCCGACCGCGCCGAAGGACAGCTTCCTCGTCGCGAATGCTGCCTATATCGCCAAGGCCACGGCCATCGCTCCCGCGGAATACGTGCTGATGAAGACCTCGGGCCAGCCGGCCAGGGTGGCGGGCAGGGTCCGCGCGGCCTTGCAGGGCGCGCCGGGGATGCAGGTCAAGGACATCGGCAGCGTGACCCATATCATCGGGTCGAGCCTGACGTCGGTCGATCTCTCGGGCCTGACCCGGATCGAGCTGACTTTCGCCATCCTCATCGCGGCGGCCTCGGCGGGCCTGATGCTGGCGCTGGGCTTCGAGGACCGCAAGCGCGCCTTCGCGATCCTGACGGCGGTCGGGGCCAAACCGGGCCAGCTGGCCGGCTTCCTGAGGTCCGAGGGCCTGCTGATCGCGGCGGGGGGGATCGCCTTCGGCATGGGTTACGGGGTGCTGGCGGCCTGGATGCTGGTCAAGCTGCTCACCGGGGTCTTCGACCCGCCGCCCGAGACGCTGGCCATTCCCTTCGGCTACCTTGGTGCGGTGGTGTTCATGGTCGTCCTCTCGGTGGCGGGCGCAGTGCGGTTCGCCAGGCGGCGATCGAGGCAGGGCACGGTAGAATTGCTGCGAGAGCTCTAAGGTGGGAAGCGACAGGGTCCGATCCATTCGTCGCTTCCAGCCGACGCCGGGGCCGCCACAACGGAACAGATATGGCAGACCAGTTGCACCTCGGCCCCAAATCGCAAAGGTGGCGCAAAGCCCGGGAGCGGGGGCGTGATGAAGCGCAAGATGACGTGGGGGCTGAGCTCTCACACCTGACGTCGGGGCGGAGCGGAGCGAAGGGCCGATTTCCGCCCCCGGTAGCGACCAAGAGAGCGGAGTGCGTCACAAGCGACGGCCAGCAGATGCCCCTCAGTCGCTTCCGAGCTTCAGCTTGGCCTGATCCGCGGCGAGGAATGGCTCGAGGTTTCGGTAGGCGGTTCACCTGCCGATGCCCCGGATCAGGGCGACGACCAGCAGCACGATGAGGAGGGTGAAGAACGCCATCCCCAGTCCGCCGAATCCAAATCCCATCATGGTTCCATCCTCCGGTTGCGGGCGGCGCCGGAGCGGCGCCGCCACGGCTGCACTCGATCGGGGCGATCAGTTGTCGCCGTCCTTCATCATCGAGCCGGGTCCGCCCTCGGGCATGGCCGCGCCGCCCTGGCGCGACTGCCAGGCCTTCTGCATCCATTCCAGCCGATCGGCCGGGGCCGACATCTCGTCCGCCGTCACCTGGCCGTCGCCATTGACGTCGAGCGCCTGGAAGTGGCGCACGGTCGCCGGGCGGGTCACCGCGGCGTAGAAAGTGGCGAACTCGTCGAGCGACAGGGTGCCGTCGCCATTGGCGTCGTAGGTCTTGAGCTCGCCCTGCAGGCCGCTGCGCAGCTCGTCAGGGGAGACGGTGCCGTCGCCATTGGCGTCGAACTGGGTCATCAAGGTGCCCATCATGCCCGGACCGCCGGCCATCATGCCGCCACCCATCATGCCCGCGCCGCCATGCATCGACATCATGGCCATCATGCCGCCGCCCATGCCGCCGCCCATGCCGGCGTAGCCGCCCGACATCCCGGGACCGCCGCGGCCGCCCATCATGCCGCCGTAGCCACCCATCATGCCGGGGCCAGGCATGCCACGACCGTAGCCGCGCCCCATCGGACCGTAACCACCGCCGCGGGGGCCGTCATCGCCGTCATTGTCCATCATGGCGCCGGGGCCGTAGCCCTGGCTCATGCCCCAGCCCATGCCTTGGCCCATACCCCAGCTGCCGCCGGTGCCATGCGCCAACACCGGCACGCTTACCGCAGCCGCCAGCGCCACAACCAGGCCCGTGGCCAACACCGTATTGCGTTTCATGACATCACCTCTTGGTCCGTCGGTTTCGTTTCGATGACGTCAATCTGCGCTTGCCGTGTCGCAGAACGATCCCGCGAGACGGCTTTCTTGTATCGTTTTGTAACGATCGCGCGGGATGTTACCGATGGCGACAGAGTTTTCGCCCGGGGCGGGGCCGAATGGGCTAAGACGAAGGCATGGACACGGTGCCCCACATCCTCATCGTCGACGACCACCGCGAGATCCGCGACGCGGTGAGCCGGTATCTCGAGCGCAACGGCTTCCGCGCCTCCAGCGCCCGCGATGCCGCCGAGATGGACGAGATGCTGCGCACCGGGCGCTACGATCTGATCGTGCTCGACGTGATGATGCCGGGCGAGGACGGGCTTTCGGTCTGCCGCCGGCTGAGCACCGAGGGCACGACGCCGATCCTGATGCTGACCGCGCTGGGGGAAGAGACCGACCGTATCGTCGGGCTGGAAGTGGGGGCCGACGACTACCTGCCCAAGCCCTTCAACCCGCGCGAATTGCTGGCCCGGATCAAGGCGATCCTGCGCCGGACCGACCGTCCGCCGCAGCAGGTCGGCGGCCCCGGCGGGCATGTCCTGCGCTTCGCCGGCTGGACGCTGGACACCGACACGCGGCGGCTGGTGGCCGAGGACGGGCGCGAGGAGGTGCTGACCACCGCCGATTTCCGCCTGCTGACGGTGCTGCTGGCGCGGCCGCGCTTCGTGCTCAGTCGCGATCAGTTGCTCGACCTGACCTCGGGGCGCAGCGCCCATGTCTTCGACCGCACCATCGACAACCAGATCAGTCGGCTGCGGCGCAAGATCGAGCGTGACCCTTCGGCCCCGGAAATCATCGTCATCGTGCGCGGCGGCGGCTACAGCCTGGCCACCGATGTGGTCCGCGAACCATGAGACGGCTGGTTCCCCGCACCCTGCGCGGCCGCTTGATCCTGCTGATCGTCGCGGCGCTGGCGGTTGCCCAGGCGATCACGCTTTGGCTGTTCATCGATCAACGCGCGCTGGCGGTGCGTTCGGCCCTGTCGCTCGAGGCGGCCGACCGGGCCGGCAACCTCGTGCGGCTGTTGGAGGACGCCCCCCCGCGCTGGTTCCCGAGATCCTGCGTGCCGCCAATTCGCCGCTGGTCCAGTTCTCGATTGCGGGCACTCCGACGGTCGACCACCTGAACCATGCCGGTCCGATGCATATCGCCAGCCGGATCCGGACGCTGCTCGGCGCGGACAACAACCGCGCCATCCGGGTCGAGCTGCATCAAAGCTCCGGTCCGATGCCGACGATGCCCGGCGCCTCGCCCGAGATGATGCGGATGCACGCGGCGATGAATGCCAGCCGGATGAGCGCGGTCGAGTTGTCGCTCTCGATCGAGCTGAAGGATGGGCGTTGGCTCAATATGGCCTCGCGCTTCCACGATCCGCCCTACCAGTGGGTCTCCTCCGAGATCGCCACCTTCGGCGTCACCGCCGCGCTGCTGGCGATCGTGCTCTGGCTGGCGCTCGGGCGGCTCGTGAGACCGCTGAAGCGATTGGCGGCAACCGCGGATCGCATCGGTCGCGGCGAGGAGGCCGGCCGGATCGACATCGACGGGCCCGAGGAGTTGCAGCAGCTCGCCGCCGCCTTCGCCGAGATGCAGGACCGGCTGCAGCGATTCGTCAGCGAACGCACCCGACTGCTCGGGGCGCTCGGGCACGATCTGCGCTCGCCGCTGACCGCGCTCAGGGTCCGGGCCGAGATGGTCGACGACGACGAGACCCGCGAGCGGATCATCGCGAGCATCGCCGAGATGCAGGAGATGGTGGAGGCGACACTGGCCTTCGCCCGGGGCATGGCGACGACGGAACCGGTCGAGACCGTCGCCCTGTCGCGTTTCCTCGGCGACATCGTCGCCGAGTTCCGCGAGGCGGGCGGCGAGGTGACGCTCGCGGGCGCGGAGGCCAGCCTGCGGCTGCGGCCCTACGCGATGCGGCGCGCGCTGCGGAACCTGATCGAGAATGCCCTGCGCTACGGGCGCCGCGCGCGGATCGCGACTGCGGTCGACAAGACCGAGGTGCGGATCGTCGTCGACGATGACGGCCCGGGCATCCCCGAAGACAGCCTCGACCGCGTCTTCGATCCCTTCGTCCGGCTCGAGGGTTCGCGGTCGCGCGAGACCGGCGGCACCGGGCTCGGCCTGTCGATCGCCCGCACCATCGTCCATGCCCATGGCGGTGAGGTCACGCTGAGCAATCGTCCCGAAGGCGGCCTGCGGGCCGAAATCCGGCTGCCGGTCGTCTCCGGCCAAATGCAGCAGGCGCAAGAGAAGGTCAGCCCGTAGTCGCACTCACGATTTGCCGATGACAAAGCCGGTTCGGCTGCCGCGGGGGACAGTAGGCGCCCGGAGAGATGAGCGGCGCACATCCCGTCAGCGCCGGATCTCCGGACGGCAGCGACCAGTTGCGACGCCTTAGCCATTTCCCTGCTGCCATCCCGCCTCCGCTTACAGCTTCAGCCGCCGCAGCCGCAGGGCGTTGCTGATAACCGAGACCGAGGACAGGCTCATCGCCGCCGCCGCGATCATCGGCGACAGCAGCAGGCCGAAGACCGGGTAGAGGATGCCCGCCGCCAGCGGCACGCCGAGGCTGTTGTAGACGAAGGCGAAGAACAGGTTCTGCTTGATGTTGCGCAGGGTCGCACGCGCCAGCTTGCGGGCGCGGACGAGGCCCGCGAGGTCGCCGCCCAGAAGGGTGATGCCGGCACTTTCCATCGCGACGTCGGCGCCGGTGCCCATGGCGATGCCGACATCCGCCGTGGCCAGCGCCGGGGCGTCGTTGACCCCGTCGCCCGCCATCGCGACATAGGCGCCGCGCTGGTGCAACTCGTCCACCAGCGCCGCCTTGTCGGCGGGCAGGACGCCGGCGCGCACCTCGTCCACGCCCAGCTTCTCGGCCACCGCCCGCGCCGTGCGCTCGTTGTCGCCGGTGGCCATGATGATTTTCAGCCCGGCGGCATGCAGGCCGCGGATCGCCCCCGCCGTCGTCGCCTTGATCGGGTCGGCGACGGCGATCAGGCCGGCGAGCGCCTCGTCCGCGGCGAGATACATCACCGTCTTGCCCTGTGTCCGCAGCGCGTCCGCCGTCTCGTCGGCCGAGGCCGGATCGAGGCCGAGGTCGCGCATCAGCGCCGGATTCCCCAACGCGATGTCGCGTCCCTCGATGCGGCCGCGCACGCCCTTGCCGGTGACGGCCTCGAAAGTCTCGACGCCGGGCAGCACCAGCCCGCGCGCCTGGGCGCCCGCCACGATTGCCTCGGCCAAAGGATGCTCCGAGCCGCGCTCGATCCCGGCGGCGAGCCGCAGCACCTCTTCCTCTACCGCTTCCAGCGCGATGACGTCGGTGAGCTTCGGCGCGCCTTCGGTCAATGTCCCGGTCTTGTCGACGATCACCGTGTCGACCCGCGCCATCCGCTCCAGCGCCTCGGCGTCCTTGATCAGCACCCCGGCCTGCGCCCCGCGCCCGGCCGCCGTGGTGATCGAGATCGGTGTCGCCAGGCCAAGTGCACAGGGGCAGGCGATGATCAGCACCGAGACGGCGGCGGCGATGGCGAAGGCCAGCGCCGGATCGGGGCCGAAGGCCAGCCAGACCACGAAGGCCAGGACGGCGGCGCCGACCACGGTGGGGACGAAGACGGCCGAGACCCGGTCGGCCAACCCCTGGATCGGCGCGCGCGAGCGCCGGGCATTCGAGACCATCGCCACGATCTGCGACAGCACCGTCTCGGCGCCGACCTTGCTCGCCTCGACGATCAGCGCGCCGGTGCCGTTGATCGTGCCGCCGGTCACCGCATCGCCGGGTCCCTTCTCGACCGGCATCGCCTCGCCGGTGATCATGCTCTCGTCGACCGAGGAATGGCCCTCGACCACCTCGGCATCGACCGGGACACTGTCGCCCGGCCGCACCCGCAGCCGGTCGCCGGCCATGACGTTCTCGAGCGGCGCGTCGTATTCGCTGCCGTCGGGCAGCACCCGCCGCGCCGTCTTGGGGGAGAGGTCGAGCAGGGCGCGGATCGCGTCACCGGTGCGCTCTCGCGCCCGCAGTTCCAGCACCTGGCCGACGAAGATCAGTGCGACGATCACCACCGAGGCCTCGAAATAGGTGCCGACACCTTCGGCGGAATGATATTGCGCCGGGAAGAGGCCGGGCAGGAAGGTGGCGACGATCGAATAGAGATAGGCCGCGCCGACGCCAAGCGAGATCAGCGTCCACATGTTGGGCGAACGGTTGAGGATCGACTGCCAGCCGCGCGCGAAGAACGGCAGCGCCGCCCAGAGCACGATGGGCGTGGCGAGGACGCATTCGACATAGCTTGCTGCCTGGTGGCCGAGCCAGTCGCGCAGCGG
Organism: Acidimangrovimonas pyrenivorans; assembly: GCF_042643245.1. Taxonomy (NCBI): domain Bacteria; kingdom Pseudomonadati; phylum Pseudomonadota; class Alphaproteobacteria; order Rhodobacterales; family Paracoccaceae; genus Acidimangrovimonas; species Acidimangrovimonas pyrenivorans. Next base: position 980,849 of record NZ_JBHRSK010000004.1, on the reverse strand, counting down.
CAGCCCGACCATGCCGCCCATGGTCAGGATCACCAGTGGCACGGCGGCAGCAACACTGAACCACAGCCGGCGGGTGAAATCGGTCAGTTCGGTGCTCGGCTCCTGCGAGGGCAGCATCGGCTCCAGCGCCATGCCGCAGATCGGGCAGGCGCCGGGGGCGTCACGCACGATTTCCGGGTGCATCGGGCAGGTGTATTGCGTGCCCGGCGGGACGGAGGCCCCCTGTTTGGCGGCATTGCCCGAGGCGTAGAACCACGGATCGGCCCGGAATTTCTGCTGGCAGTCGTCCGAGCAGAAATGGAAGGTCTCGCCGCCGAAGTGCTCGGTTCGCGTCTCGGGTCCGACGGCGACCTGCATGCCGCAAACCGGGTCCGTCGCCGGTCTCGTTCCGGGGGCCGCGGGGCCAAGATGGTGATGGCTGTGGTCCGTCACTACGACCTCCTGTTGCCTGGAGCGCCTGGACGCCGAAGATGGTGTTTCCAGTGGCGGGAAGGTCAAGAGGGGACCTGAGAGGTGGTGCGGCGGGCCGCTCACGCAGCCCGCCGGCAGCGCCCGCCCTCAGTTATCCTCTTCCATGTGCTTCTTGATGTTCTCGGGGATATCGGCCTCCGAGAACTTCTTCTGCTCGGCCGGGGAATGGACGAAGGCGATGATGTCGGCCAGCTCCTGCCCGGTGAACTGGATCTGGGCACCGAGCTCGCTGTTCTGCATCGCGATCATCGCCGGGGCGCCGTGCCACATCTTGGCGGCGAAATCGAACGGGTCCATCGGCATCTTCATCGTGCTGGCGTCGAGCTTGGGCGCGTCGGTGCCGCCGACCCCGTTGATCGAGTGGCAGACGACGCAACCCTTCGAGGCGAAGAGGTGGCGGCCGGCAACCGGGTCCATCCGGGGCATGAACAGGCCGGGGCCCATCATCCCCTGGCCTTGCATGTTGCCCGACTGCTGGGCGCCGACCGGTGCCGCCAGGGCGAGAGCGGCAGCGATGGAGACCGCCGAGAGAAGTTGAAGTCGTTTCATGGTCATGATCCTTCATCTGATCCGTGCCCGGTGTCCGCGCCGTCGTGGCGGCACCGGTGCCAAAGGCCCTGCCGGGCCGGTGGAATGGGTCAGGTGAAGGTCCTGGGGGGCGGGTGGCGCAGCCGCTCGGTGCGGCCGGGCAGCAGGATGGACCGCTGTGGCGGGATCGTCGCGGGTGTCGGGCGGCTGAGCCAGGCGAGACGCGCGACCGGGATCACCGGCGGAGCGCAGAGCGAATGAGCGTGGTGCTGGCCGTGGTGGCAGCCGAGCAACGTGCCGGCGTCAGAGTGGGCCGGGCCCCGGGTTTGGCCCGAAAGCGCGAAGGCCGGACTGCCATCGGCGGTGTCGAGCGCGGCCGGGGCGTGGACGGCGAGCGTGAACAGGGTGAGCAGCAAACAGATCGTCCGCACCGCCCCGCTGAGCGGGCGGGATCGGATCGCTGCGAAGATGGAGCGTCGTGGCCGCATCGCTGTCCCCTTGCCGTCCCTGATGCCAGATCGCGACCGGGCGGGCCTTGACGTAGGTCAAGGGCCGTCCTGCGGCAATCTCTCCCGCCGGGCGATGTGCGAGAGCGGCTGACGCGGCGGGGCGGGGCTGCTATCGTCAGGGGCCGGGAGCGAAGGAGAGCGCATGGCGCTGCGGATGACATGGCTGCGATGGCTGGGGCCGATGCTGTTCGGCGGCCTGCTGCTGATTGCCCTGCAGGCGACCATGTCCCCGGCGCAGGCCCCGTCGATACCCGCCATGACCTGCGCGCCCATCTTTCCTCGCCGGCGGTCACAACCGTTGCCGAAGCGCAGTTGCCGTGCCACGGCCATGGCCCTTGTGCCCCGGCTGGCCAGTGCCGGAGGCGGTGGCCTGCGCGAGCGGATGTTCAGGGCTCGAACTGCTGGAGTGGTGGTGCCAGACGGTCAGTCATTTGGGCGTTCGCGGATGATCTGATCCGCGGCGAGGAATGTTGCGAGGCGGCGACGGGAGCTGACGCCCGGGGCTCCTGAACGCGCCGAATTGCCACAACCGCGCCGATGCCGAGGGGAGGTGTTCCGGCGCGGAATGGTCGGGCGCCCGTAAGCTCTCATGCCGAATGCGCATTTTGATCGCTTGAGCGGCAATGGCCCGGGGCTTCTTGCGACAGGCCGCGTCAGTGCAGCAGGCCCAGGGCGATCCAGGGCAGGAAGGTGACGGCGAGCAGGGAAAGCAGCATCATCACGATCCAGGGCAGCACCGCTCGGCAGATGAACCCGAACCGCTCTCCGAAGGCCGACATCGCGACGATAAGGTTCATGCCGAGCGGCGGGGTCAGGATGCCGATCTCGAGGTTGAGGACCATGATGATCCCGAGCTGCGTGGTCGAGAAACCGTAGCTCTGGGCCAGGGGCTGGAGCAGCGGCGCGGCGATCACGATGGCCGAGCTGGTATCCATGAAGCACCCCATCACCAGCAGCAGGGCGTTCACCGCGAGGATGAAGACCGTGCTGTCATGGACATGGGCCAGCGCCAGCGCGACCAGTTGTTCGGGGACCCGGTTCACCGTCAGCAGCAGGTTGATGCTGACCGCCACCGCGATCAGCGGGAACAACGCGCCCAGCAGCTTGCCGGCATCCACGCAGGTCTCGACGTAGTCGCGCGGGCCGAGCTCGCGATAGATGAAGCTCTCGACGAGCACGGCGTAGAGGATCGCGACGGCTGCGGCCTCGGTCGGCGAGAAGTAGCCCGAATAGATGCCGCCGAGCAGGATCACCGGCAGCAGGACGGCCCAGCCCCCCTGGCGCAGCGCCCGGCCAAGGGCGCGCGCGCTGAACCGGCCGCGCGGCTTGCTGCGGTTGGCCAGCACCGCGTAGAGGGTGAACAGCCCGGTCAGCAAGAGCCCCGGTCCGATGCCGGCGACGAAGAGGTCAGTGATCGAGCTCTCGGTGACGATGCCGTAGAGGATCATCGGCATCGACGGCGGAATGACGATGCCAAGCGTGCCGCCGGCACAGAGCGCGCCGATGGCGAAGCGCCGGGAATAGCCGTTTTCGAGCAGCGCCGGGTAGAGCACCGTGCCGACCGCCAGCATGGTCACGATCGACGAGCCCGAGATCGACGAGAAGGCGGCGCAGGACAGCACTGTCGCCATCGCCAGCCCGCCGGGAAAGGGGCGGGTCAGTTCGACGATGATCCCGATCAGGCGGCGGGCGATCTCACCCTGCCCCATGATCTGGCCGACAAGGACGAAGAGCGGCACGGCCAGAAGCAGCTCGCGATCCATCGAGGCCCAGACGTCCTCGACGAAATAGGCGATCTGGCCGTCGCCCCAGACGAGATGGGCGTAGACGGCGGCGGCCATCAGGATCAGCACGAGGTTGATCCGCAGCAGCAAGAGGCCCAGCAGGCCCACGATCAGCAGCGCGGCCGTCATTCGTCGGCGCTCCCCTCAACGGGCGCCAGCGACGGCCACAGCGCGTAACAGAAGTGCCGCAGCGCGCTGAAGGCGAAGCCCAGCGGCAAGGCCAGCTGGATCGGCCAGAGCGCCAGGCCGGTCACCTGGTTGCGCTCTCCGTAGCTGAAGGTCTCGACGACGAACTGAACCGCCGTCGCCGCGATCACCGTCAGGATCAGGCCCGAGACGAGTTGCCCGGCGCGGCGCACCGCGGGCTCCCAGACGGCGGGCACCAGGCCGTCGGCGAAGCGCGGCCGCAGGTGCCGGCCCGAGGCGGTGGCGAGGCCGAAGCCCGCCATCGCCGCGTAGATCAGCGCGTTGGTGGCGTAGATATTCGCCCCGAACAGGCCGGCCCCGAAGAACTCGCGCCCCAGCGTGTCGAGCAACAGCAGGCCTGTCATCAACACGTAGCCCAGGATCAGCACCCAGCGCTCGAGCCCGGTGATCGTGCGCAGCAGCGCCGCCGCCAATCGTTCCATCGCTTCTCCTCCCCCTGACCGGTCCGCCGGTCGGCGCTCCTCAGGCCGACCACCACAGCGCGTGGCTGTGCGGCGACAGGTTGATCGGAACATGCATCCGCACCTCCGGGTCAAGCAGCAGGAAGCGGTAGACGCACTCGCGCACCGTCCCTACATCGCCGCGCCCCCGCCCGGCCCAGTAGGGCCCGACCGCGAAGACCAGGTCATATTCCGCGCCGGCGGCAAGGTCTGCCGCCGGCACCTCGCGCTGCAACCGGCCCGCGGCATCGGTCCTATCCCGGAACAGCACCCGTCCGCTGGCGATATGGCGCAGGGTGACGGCAACGCCCTCGGCATGGATGCCCTCGACACCGTTGAGCACGTGAGTGGTCAGAACAGCCATTATTCGATCGACGCCTTGTCCCGCTTGTCAGAGGTCGCGGCAATGATCGGGGTGATCACGCCGCGGGTCTTGACGTTGACGCAGGCGGGCTTGCCGCTGGCCATCGCCCGGCCCAGCGCCGGAAGGATGTCTTCGCGCCTCGTCACCAGCTCGCCGTGACCGCCCAGCCCCTCGAACATGGTGTGGAACGGGATGTCGCGGAAATCGGTGGCGAAACGGGTGCCGGCGGCGAACAGCCGCTCCTGCTGCTGGCTGATGCAATCGAGACCGCCGTTATTGTCGATCACCACGGTGATCGGCAGCCCCTCCTGGAAACAGGTCTCGATCGACAAGCCGCCCGACAGGAAGGCGCCATCGCCCGAGATCAGCACGACATTGGCATCCGGGTGGGTATTCTTGGCGGCGAAGGCGAAGGAGACCCCGACCCCCAGCAGGCTGAAGCTGCCCGGGTGCAGCGTGCCCGCGACCCGGTGGCCCTCCCAGCCGGAGATATTGGTCGCGATCTCGGCCCAGAAATGCGTGTTGCCGCCGTCATAGACCAGCCAGTCCTTCGGCCCCAGCGCCGACTGCACGTCGAGCGAGAGCTGCAGCGGATGGATCGCCGCGCCGGTGCCGGCATCGACCCCGGGGCGCATCTTCTCCTTCCAGTCGCCGACCCAGGCGCGGCGCAGCGCGCGCTGGCGCTCGAACCACTCGGGCCAGGTCCGGCCGAGACCGGCCAGCGCGTCGAGGAAGGTGGCGGGATCGGACAGGAGCTGGAGATCCGCGGCGGCGTTGAGCTCTAGCTCCTCGTGGCTGCCGTTGACACAGACCAGCCGGCTTTCCGACGGGAAGAACGGCGGATTGCCAAAGCTCATCTGGTTGTCAAGCCGGCCACCGATCATCAGCACCAGGTCGGAGCCAAGGATGGCGGGTTTGGACGGCGGATACTGGTGGAAATCTGCCAGCCCCATGTAGGGCTCGGCGCCCTCGGGCAGCATCTTGCCATGGCCCGGCATCTTGTAGATCGGCAGGCGCAGCGCGGTGGCGACCTCGGCCAGGCGTGTCTCGGCGCGCGACCACCAGACGCCGTGGCCGATGACCACGACCGGCCGTTCGGCCGCGCGCAGCAGGTCGAGAACGCGCCCGAGCTGCGTCGGGTCGGGCCATGCCCGCGGAACCGGGCGGGCGGACCGGTCGAAGGGCCGCTCCTGTCGGCCGGCATTCTCGGGGAAGGACGAGAACATGATGTCGACCGGCAGGCTCAGATGCACCGCTCCGGGATAGCCGGTCGTGGCCGCCGTCCAGGCCCGGTCGACGAATTCGCCGATCCGTGCTCCGTCGGTGATCTGCACCGAGTATTTCGTCAGCGGCTTGGCGATGGCGACGTCGTCGATCTCCTTGAAGCCGCCGGCGCCCTGACGCTTGAGCGTCGAGGAGGAGGTGACGAAGATGATCGGCACCCGTTCGCCCCAGGCCTCCATCATCGCCGGCACCGCGTTGGCGAAGCCTTCGGGGCCGACCAGGCAGACCGCCGGCTTGCGGGTGATCCTGGTATGACCGTCGGCCAGGTGGCCCGCCACCTGCTCGTGGGGACAGTTCACCACCGGCAACTGGCATTCCATCATGCCTTCCAGGGCCGGGTTGCAGAAACCGCCTGACAGGGTGAAGACATGTTCGACCCCCTTTTCCTTCAACGCACGCGCCAGCAACGCCCCTCCGCGGAGCTTCGTCATTTCAGTCATGTGTCATCCGTCGGTTGTCGGTGATGTCGGGCGGCGCCCGCCGCGGCGGGCGCCGGGTTCAGTTGCAGTCAGCCTTCAACGCCTCGATCTTGGCGAGATAGGCGCGTTTGGACGGGCTGGCGTCCTTGAGGATCTCGTCCCAGGTGCCTTGCCCGGCCTTGCGCCACAGCGCCTTCTGCTCGGGGGTGGGGGTCGAGACGACCGCCCCGGCCGCCGTCACCTTGGCGATCACCTTCTTCTCGAAGCCGTCGAGCATCTTCTGCACCTTGGGATAGGCTATCGCATCGGCCGCATCGTGCAGGATCTTCTGCTGGTCGGGGCTGAGCTTCTTCCAGCTCCGCTCGCTGATCACGATGGCCGAGGTGTTCAGGTAGTGATGGACCTGGAGATAGTATTTCGAGATCCGCGCCTGCCCGGTCGAGGCCCAGAAGGCGAGCGCATTGTCCCCGCCCGAGACCAGGCCCGTCGACAGCGCCGAGGCGGTCTCGGCGGGCGCGATCGGCACCGGGTTGGCGCCGTAGGCCCTGAGCAGGATGTTGCTGACATTGAGCGGGTTGGAGCGGATCTTGCGGCCGGCGAGGTCGGACGGCACATGCACCGGCGTCGTGCTCGAGATGTTCATCCAGCCCACCGGCATGAAGGCGATGAACTCGCCCTTGCCGTCCAGCGCCGCGTTGGTCGCGGCGTCCAGCCTGGACATAACGCAGACCGACTGCGCTTCGCTATCGAAGAGATAGGGCAGAACCAGGACCCCGAGGTCGGGCGCGACCGAGGCCAGGTAGGGGATCGAGCCGGTATAGATGTCGAGCCGCCCGCGCAGCATCTGCGACAGGGTCTCGTCCATCGCGCCGAGTTGGCCGCTGGGGTAGAGTTCGATGTCGATATCGCCTTTCGACAAGTCGGCCACCCGGGTCTTCCATGCCTTCAGCATCCCCATCCAGACCGACTTCTCGGGCGCGGCGGTGGCCAATCGCAGGCTGACCGTTGCCGCCGGGGCGACGGGCGCCGTGGCGAACAGGGCAGCCGAGGCGATCAGCGCGGTGACCCCGGCGCGGAGTTTGGTTCGTTTCGACATGGTTCCTCCCTCTGTCTTCGGGGAGCCGCAGGTGTGGCCCTCGAACTCCAGCCACAGTAGGGGGCCGGGACAGGGCTGTCTGTCACCACAGTGACAGGGCCCGGCCCGGGCGGGGAGCGTCGCTTGACAACCGCGCCGCGCGGCGCGGAAAGTGCGACGATGACAGCGCAGCAGCCTCGGAACCCGACAGACTGGCCGGCAGCGGCCGTGCGCGACCTGATTCTGCGGCGTTCGACTGCCCTTGCGGCCCTCTCCCCCGAAACCATCGCCGCGATCGTCGCGGCCGGCCGGGTCGTCACGCTCCCCGGCGGCAGCCAGATCGCAACGCGCGAGAAGCGCCGCAACGAGGTCGCGATCATCCTCTCGGGAACGCTGCGCACCTATTCGATTTCACCAGATGGCCGGGAATACCGCATCTCGATTCAGGAGGCCGGAGACGTTCACGGGGTGCTGTCCTGCCTCGATGGCGCCGAGAGCCCCCATGACGCGGTTGCCGACACCGAGCTCTGCGTCCTGCAGATCCGGGAAACCGATCTGCGCAGGTTGATGGAGCGCCATGCTGATCTGCGCGAGGCGCTGCTGCAGATACTCTGCACCCGGCTGCGGCAATCTTTCGCGATGCTCGACAATTTCGCCATCGGTTCGCCACGCCTTCGCCTGGCGAACCGGCTGGTCGAACTGGCCTCGACACATGGCCGGAAGGTTCCGGCCGGGATCCTGCTCGATCTGCCGCTTACCCAGGATTCGCTTGGCGCGATGATCGGCCTGTCGCGCCAGAGAACGAACCTCCACCTCAAGGCCTTTGAGCGCGAGGGCCTGCTTGTCACGGATGGCGGGCGGATCGTAATTCGGAAGCTCGAGTTGCTGGTGGCGCAAGAATAGCGGCTCCGGCACCAGCCTCCCCGGGCCAGATTTGCTCCAGCTGGGCCGACGGGATGCGCCGCCTCGAGAGCATGCGCGCGTCGAAGAAGGCGGTCTCCTTGCCATCCTCGAAGAATTCTGACCAACGCTCCGCGAATTCATGCTTGGGGAGTTCCCGCTGCCGGCTGTCGTGCCCGTCCGGGTCGACCTTGTTCCCGCTCAAGGGGCCATGCCGTCGCGGTCTCGTTGGCGCCGAGAAATTGAGAGACCGGCCCCGAATTTGCAGGCAACAGACTCCCGCTGGCAGGTTCCGCACGGCATCGGCATCAGACTGCCGTGAACTGCGGAAGGTCGTCTGCTGTGCTCAAGGCGACACAGGGTTGCCCAAGTTCGCGGTCTCTGGTCAGCGAAAATGCCGAGACGCGACGGAGATGGCACCGGCCTCTTGATGAGAGCCGTGCTTCCCGGCAGCAAGGTTCATCAATCAACAGCGACGCTCTCCGCCCCGTGGGCCAGAGGGAGGATGGGTCTCAGCTCGCCGCTCAAATCAGTGGCGCTACGGCGTTCCGTCCGTTTCCCTCTTGTGCATGGCTTGACACTTCGGCTGGTCATGGATAGCGAGTAAGCACTCACAAACCGTGTGAATCATGCAAAAGCGCAAGTCAGCCGAGGACCGGAAGGCCGAGATCGTAGCGGCGGTGCTGCGTCTTGCCGATGAAATCGGGCCGGATCGGCTGACGACGAACGACGTCGCCCGGGCGGTGGGCCTGAGTCAGCCGGCGATCTTTCGTCATTTCGCGACCAAGGCCGATCTCTGGATCGCGGTGGCGGAGCGCATCACGGAAAAGCTCGATGCCGCGTGGAGAGCGGCGATGGGCAGCAACGGCGATCCCCAAAGCCGGCTTCGTGCCCTGGTGCAGGCGCAGCTTCAGCAGATCGCGGCGATGCCGGCGCTTCCGTTGATCCTGTTCTCGCGAGAATTGAACATCGACAATCCGCAGCTCCGCGGCGCCTTCCATGCCCTGCTGATGCGCTACCAGGGTTATCTGGTTCAGGTTCTTTCCGATTGGCAGGCCGAAGGGGGGCTGCGGCGTGATCTGACCCCGGAAGATGCCGCGACCTTCCTGACGTCGCTGGTGCAGGGCCTGGCGCTGCGCTGGGGCCTGGGCGCGCGCAGCATGGCGCTGGTCGATGAGGGAATGCGGCTGCTCGACCGTCAGCTCGCCATGTTCGAAGCGGACGGGCACTGACATGCGGGCAGGTCGGGGGATCACCAGCATCACCGGCGTCCTCGCGATGCTTTTCGGTGTCCTGACGGTCGCTTCTGGCGGCCGGGCCTTGTTCGGCGGCGCGGATATGGGGGCGGTGGTTCCCTTCGTGCTCTGGTTCAACTTCCTCGCCGGCTTTGCCTATGTCCTGGCCGGTCTGGGCCTGTGGCGCCGCCGCCCCTGGGCAGCACCGATGGCGCTGGCTCTTTTCGTCGCGACGGCGGCGGTCTTCGGCGCCTTCGGCCTGCATATGCTCGCCGGCCGTGCCTACGAGATGCGCACGCTCGGCGCGATGCTGTTGCGGACGGCGTTCTGGGCGGTCGCCGCGATCGTCGCGCGCCGCGGAAGGGCAGTGCCTCGCGCCGACTGAGCGCGGTCCCGCCGATCCGATGAAAGTCCCCCTCCGGGAGTTCCCGACCATTGACATGGCGGCGCGTCACAAATAGTTAGTGAGCAATAACTAACAGTGAAGCACCTTCGGGCGAACCACCCCTATGGACGTAACCGAGAGATTGACATGACCACTTCGTCTTTGCGGCGCCGAAAAGTGACACTGATCCTCGTCCTCGGGGCGCTGGCCGTGCTTCTGGCCTATGTCGCGCTCCGCTCGGGGCCGCTTGCGCCGGTCGCGGCGACGGAGGCGACGGTCGCGGCGCGTCCGATCCGGCCGGCCCTGTTCGGGATCGGCACCATCGAGGCGCGCCGCGTCTACAAGATCGGCCCCACCCAGGCCGGGCGTGTCGCGCAGATCGCTGTCGATGTCGGCGATCGGGTCTTCGCCGGGCAGCTCGTGGCCGAAATGGCCCAGGTCGATCTGCCGGATCGGCTGGCCGCGCAGGCGGCCACGGTGCGACGGGCCGAGGCGGCGCTGCAGGAGGCGAAGACCCGGCGCGAATTCGCCTCGGTCGAGGCGAGGCGCTACGAGCGCCTGTTCGCCGCGCATACGACCAGCGAAGAGAAACTGGCGACCCGTCGCCAGGAGTTGCGGCGTGCCGAGGCGGGGCTGGCTCAGGTCCAGGCCGAATTGGTCCAGGCCCGGGCCAACCTCCGCGCGCTGTCCGCTCAGGCCGACAACCTGCGGCTCCTGGCTCCGGCCGACGGGATCGTGACGGGGCGCGCGGCGGATCCGGGGATGGCCGTTGGCGCCGGTCAGAGCGTGATCGAGATCGTCGATCCCGCCAGCCTGTGGGTGAATGTCCGCGTCGACCAGGTTGCCGCGGGTGGGTTGAGGGCAGACCTGCCGGCGCGGATCGTTCTTCGTTCGCGCCGCGATCAGGCCTTCGCCGGCAAGGTTCTGCGGGTCGAGCCCCGGGCCGATCCGGTCACCGAGGAGTTGCTGGCGAAGGTGGTCTTCGACACGCCGCCCGCGCAACTTCCGCCGCTGGGGGAATTGGCCGAGGTCACCATTGAATTGCCCGGCTTGCCGGCCGCGCCGGTCGTGCCGAATGCTGCCCTCAGGCAGCACGACGGCGCAACCGGCGTCTGGCGCCTCGTCGACGGTGCGCCGCACTTCGTCGCGGTCACTCCCGGGGCAAGCGATCTGGAGGGCAATGTCCAGTTGCTCGACGGAGTCGGCGCGGGCGACCGGGTGGTCGTCTACAGCGAGAGGGCGCTGGGTCCGCAAAGCCGCATCCATATCGTCGATGCCCTGCCTGGGGGACGGCCATGATCAGCCTCGCCGGCCGCGACATCTTCCATTCCTGGGGCAAGTTCGTCTTCACCGGCGTCGGCCTTGGCCTGTTGATCGGCGTGACCCTGACGATGGCTGGCGTCTACCGCGGCATGGTCGACGACGGCAAGGCGCTGCTCGACAACAGCGGTGCCGATGTCTGGGTCGTCCAGCGCGACACGCTTGGCCCCTATGCGGAACCGTCGAGCCTTCCCGACGATCTCTACCGCTCTGTGCTGGCCGTGCCGGGCGTGGCCGCGGCGGCGAACGTGACCTACCTGACGATGCAGGTGCGCAGCGGAGCGCGCGACGTGCGCGCGATGATCGTCGGCATCGCGCCGGGCGGTGTCGGCGGATCGCCTGGCTGGCCGCCCTACCTGATCGCCGGGCGCCAGATCACCCGGGGTCATTACGAGGCCGTGGCCGACATCTCGACGGGGTTCCAACTGGGCGCGAAGATCCGGATCCGTCGCAACGATTACGACGTCGTCGGTCTCACCCGCCGGGTGGTCTCTTCGGCCGGCGATCCGATGATCTTCATCCCGCTCAAGGATGCGCAGGAGGCGCAATTCCTCAAGGATAACGACGCGATCTGGCAGAACCGGCGCCGGACCGAGGCGAACCCGGTGTTCAACCGTCCTACCGTGCCCGGCCTGCTGGACGCGGTGCAGGCGAGCCAGACCAGCAACACCTATGTCAACGCGGTTCTCGTCCGCCTCGACCGGGGCGCCGATCCCGACCGGGTTGCCGCCGAGATCCGGCGCTGGAAGCGGCTGACCGTCTACACCCGGGCCCAGATGGAGGAGATCCTGGTCGGCAAGCTGATCTCGACCTCGTCGCGCCAGATCGGGATGTTCCTGGTGATCCTCGCGGTGGTCAGCGCCGCCATCGTCGCCTTCATCATCTACACCCTGACGATGGACAAGATCCGCGAGATCGCGGTGCTCAAGCTGATCGGGACGCGCAACCGCACCATCGCGACGATGATCCTTCAGCAGGCGCTGGCCCTGGGTGCGATCGGCTTCTCGGTCGGAAAGATCACCGCGACCTTCGCGGCGCCGATCTTCCCGAAATACGTTCTGCTGATCCCGGGGGACAGTCTCGCCGGCTTCTTCGTGGTCATGGCGATCTGCGCGCTGGCCAGCGTCATCGCCATCCGGGTGGCGCTGCAGGTCGATCCGGCCGAGGCGATCGGGGGCTGAGATGGGCGGCAACGGCATCCATATCGAAGGGCTGCGCAAACGCTACGGGGCGGGCGACACCGCGGTCGACGCGCTCAAGGGCGTCGACATGCGGGTCGAGCCGGGCGAGGTGGTTGGCCTGATCGGCCCGTCCGGATCTGGCAAGAGCACGTTGCTCAAGTGCCTCGGCGCCGTGATCGACCCGACGGCGGGGCGCATGACGCTGGGCGACGAGGTGATCTACGCGGACGGCTGGCAGGTGCGCGACCTGCGGGCCTTGCGGCGCGACAAGATCGGCTTCGTCTTCCAGGCGCCCTATCTGATCCCGTTTCTCGACGTCACCGACAACGTGGCGCTTCTGCCGATGCTGGCCGGCGCGCCCAACGCCGAGGCGCGGCGCCGTGCCCTCGACCTGCTCGAGGCGCTCGACGTCCGCCACCGCGCGCGGGCGATGCCGTCGCAGCTTTCGGGCGGTGAACAGCAACGCGTCGCCATCGCCCGCGGACTCGTCAACCGTCCGCCGGTGATCCTGGCGGACGAGCCGACTGCGCCGCTCGACAGCCAGCGGGCGATGGCGGTGATGCGTATCCTCAATCAGATGGCCCGGCAGTTCGAAACCGCGATCGTCGTCGTCACCCATGACGAGAAGATCATCCCGACCTTCAAGCGCATCTATCACATCCGCGACGGCGTGACCCACGAGGAGGTGGGGGAGGGCCGGGCAATCGCATAGCAGGAACCGAAGCTCGGGTGCGACGGCATCATCGAAGTCTTCCTTCATCGTTGTCACGCCATCCTCGCCGGGCCCCGGCGCCCGGCGGTGTCGTGCCGCATGCAGCACAGGACATGTTGGCTTCAGATCAGGAAGAAGGCCACGGTCATCGCCACGCCGATCGCCGTGATGCCGCCGCGCAGCAGGCGCATGTCCGGGATCCGCCGCGCCAGCCATGCGCCGAGATAGCCGCCGGCGGTCGTGGCCGGCGCCATCAGCAAGGCCGCCGGCCACGAGATCAGCCCGGCAGTGATGTAGGTGACCACCGCGACGATCGACAGGACCGCCGAAAGCAGGTTCTTCAACCCGTTCATCCCGTGCAGGTCGCTGAACCCGAGCAGTCCGAAGACGGCGAGCAGCATGATCCCCAGCCCGCCGTTGAAATAGCCGCCGTAGAGCGAGACCGCGACCAGCGCCGCGGCGGAGACCGCCGGGCCGGCGGCTGGCACGCCGCGCCGCCGCAGCAAGGCCAGCAGGAAGGGTCCGGCCGCGAAGGCGGCGGTCGCCAGCAGCAGGAGCCAGGGCACCAGGGCCGAGAAGGCCTTGCCCGGGGTCAGCAGCAGCAGGCCGGCGCCGAGCAACCCGCCCAGGCACGCGCAGAGCATGACCGAGACCAGCGTCAATGCCCCCTCGGCCCGGACATGGTGGCGAAAGGCCCAGGCGCTGGACAGGTAGCCGGGCAGGGCCGAGAGCGTCGCGGTGGCATTGGCAGAGACCGGCGGGGCCCCGGCCCAGACCAGGGCCGGGAAGGTCAGGAAGGTGCCGCCGCCGGCGACGGCGTTGAGGATGCCGGCCGCGAAGCCGGCAGCGAGGATGGCGAATGTCGAGAACATGGAGGCCCCCTGTCTGAATCGGATTGCGCCTTCTGGTAGACCCGGGCATTGGTCTGCAAATTGGTCTGAACATGGGGCGGATGTGACGCGCAGCAGCAAAGACGACGCGCTGGTCCGATTGCGGGCCTGGATCGAGGCGGAGGGGCTTTCGGTCGGCGACCGGCTACCCGCCGAGCGCCGCCTGGCGAGCCGGATCGGCTGCAGCCGCGAGACCCTGCGCGCGGCGCTCGACAGGCTCGAGGCCGAGGGCGAGATCTGGCGCCATGTCGGCCAGGGCACCTTCCTCGGCCGCCGCCCGGCCGGACGGCCGCTGCGCGATCGGCTCCTGATCGAGGCGACCTCGCCGCGCGACTTGATGGACGCCCGGTTGCTGCTCGAACCGCAGGTCGCGGCGGCCGCAGCCCGCCGGGCCGGAGCCGACGACATCGGCCTGCTGGAGCACTGTGTGTCGGCCGGGCGGACGGCACGGGACCGTGCCGGCTGCGAACAGGCCGACAGCGCCTTTCACGGCGCCGTCGCCGGGGCGGCACGGAATCCCGTGCTCGGCGCCTTGCTGTCCTATCTCTCCGACGCCCGCCGCCGTGCCGCCTGGCAGCGCGAGTGGGATCGCACCTATCGGCGGATCGGGGTGACCGAGTTCACCGGGCTGCACAGCGACCAGCACGCTGAGGTCGTCGCGGCCATTGCACGGCGCGATGCGGCGGCGGCCGAGGCGGCGATGCGCCGACATCTCGAAACGATCGACGCGGCGATCTCGGGCGGGCAGCCCTCCGCCTGAGCCGGACCTTGGCCCCGGGGCCTCTCTGTTTCCGCTGCCGCGCGGCGTTGCTCACCGGTGGTGCGAACAGGCGAAAGCCTTCAATCCGTCATCCGGATGGCCTTGTAGGCGTGCCAGGTTCCATGGCCGAGGACGGGAAACAGGACGGCGAGCGGAACCAGGCCGCCGAGTGCCGAGAGCGCCAAGCCGGCGGCGACAATCGCGCCCCAGGCCAGCATCACCCGCAGGTTCCGGGCGGTCATGGCGAAGCTCAGACCCAGCGCCGTCAGGGCATCGCGCCTTTCGAAAGCGAGCATCGGGATCGCGAACACGCTGGTCGCGAAGGCGAAGGCGGCGAAAAGCGCGCCGACCCCGGTGCCGGTCACGACCAGGAGCCATCCGCGCGGCGTCGTCAGCACGTCGAGCAGCGCGGCCTCGGCGCCCGGAACCGGGGCGAGACCGAAGAACAGCGCGTAGAGAAGATCCGCGGCGCGGAGCCAGAACAAGACCAGCAGGCACAGCAGGAGGCCGGCATGGGCGAGCTGTCCGCCGGCGCGGGGGCGGATCAGCAGCATCTTTCCCAGCGTTGTCGTCTGTCCCGCAGCGCGGCGGCGGCTTTTCTCGTAGAGCCCGACCGCCAGGAACGGCCCGACGATCAGGAAGCCGGCGAGGGACGGCAGCGCCAGGAACAGCAGGCCCGTTCTCCAGAGTGCCGCGAGCACCCCGTAGGACAGGGCGAGCAGGGCCAGGCCATAGGCCAGGCTCGGCCCCGGCCTGTCGCGGAAATCGGTCCAGCCGGTGGCGAACCAGGCAAGTGCCGTGCGCGTGGGAAGGTTTCGGCCCAGGGCGGACGGCGGGCGCAGGGGCGGGCGCAGGGTCGGCAGCGGTTCGAGCATGTCGGTCCTTTCAACAGGCACGTTGGGCCGGCATCGGCCCGGCTTCGGTCGCGGTGCAGGCCGGCTGGCTTTGAACCGCCCTGACGATCAGATGGACATTCGCGGCGACGAACAGGGAGGCGCCTGCCAGCGCCCCGAGGAGGGCGAGGCGTATCTGCGCGCGGGCGGTCATTCCCGCCCCTGCGACGCGGTGGCGGACAGGCGGCTGACATAGAGCGCCAGCAGGTTGATCTGTTCCTCGGAAAGCCGCCGGTTCCACGACGGCATGACCCCCTGTCGCCCCGTCTTCAAGGTCCGCTCCACGGTGCTGATGTCCTGGCCATAGATCACCGATCGGTCGGTCAGCGACGGGGCGCCACTGCCCAGCCCTCCCGTGCCGCCCTCGCCGTGGCAGGCGGCGCAGTTCTCGGAAAAGAAGGCCGCTTCGGGACTGTCCGGATCGCTGTGACCGCCGGGAAGCGCGGCGACATAGGCCGCGAGCTTCCGGCGTTCGGAGTGGTCGACCCAGTCGAAGCTGGGCATCTGGGCGAAGCGAGTGTCGGGGTCGGTGCCATTGATGCCCAGACGCACCGTCTCGGCCACCGTCTTAGGGTCGCCGCCCCAGAGCCAGGTGCTGTCGGCCAGGTCGGGAAAGCCCGGCCCGCCCGTCGCCCGGGGGCCGTGGCAGGCGGCGCAGTTGTCGGCAAAGAGCCGGGCGGCGGCGGGCATGGCAAGGCGCATCAGCCCGGTATCGGCCTGCAGCGCGGCGAAGTCCGGCGTGGCGAAGCGCGTCAGCCAATCCTGCCGCCGCGCCGCGAGCTCGTGATAGCCGGCAACGGCCGCAGCGCCCTGATCGAGTCCCAGGACACCCTTGGTGTGGGTCCGTCCCAGGGGCCAGGCCGGCAGCAGCACCCAGGCGATCACCGCATAGGTGAAGGTGAGCGCCAGCGCCCAGATGACGATGCGCGGGAAGGGCGTGTTGAGCTCGCGAATGCCGTTCCAGACATGCCCGGTGGTTTCGTAGCCGGTCACCGGATCGATTTCGCCGGCGCCGTGCGCGTTTGGGCGGTCTCGGGTCATCTGGGGTCCTCCGGCTGGGGAATTGCCGCCTCGACCAGGATCGACCGCGCCGCCCGGTCATGGCGCGCGCGCGCCCCGGGCCGGTAGGCGCGCAGCAGGACGACCACGAAAAAGGCCATCATCCAGAGCAGGCCGAAGGTCTTTGCGATATAGACAAGCGTTTCGTGGGTCACGACGGGTCCCCGCGCTGCGTGCCGTAGGCCACCTGTGTCAGGGTGCCGAGCGCCTGCAGATAGGCGACCAGCGCGTCCATCTCGGTCAGCTCTGCCGGGTTGCCGTCGAAGGCGCGCAGGACGACGCGTTTGCCGTAGCGAAGCTGGACGGCCTCGGCGCCGTCGCTGTCGGGGCGGCTCTGGGCCAGCGCGTCGCGCTCGGCATTGGCGATCATCGCCTTGTCATAGGGCACGCCGAGCCTGGCCAGGGTGGCGAGCATCGCGCTCAACTGGCCCGTGTCGAGGGGGCGCAGCAGCCAGGGATAGGCGGGCATGATCGAAGCCGGCACGACGTCGCGCGGCTCGGTCAGGTGGGCGACATGCCAGGCGTCCGAATACTTGCCGCCGACCCGGGCAAGATCGGGTCCGGTCCGCTTGGAGCCCCACAGCATCGGGTGGTCGTAGGCCGACTCGGCCGCCAGCGAATAGGGGCCGTAGCGGTCGAGCTCGTCGCCGAGACTGCGGATCATCTGGCTGTGGCAGGCGTAGCAGCCCTCGCGGATGAAGATCTCGCGCCCGGCAAGCTCCAGCGGCGTGTAGGGCCGCAGATCGGCGGGCATCTTCACCGTGTCGGCGATGGTGAACAGCGGCGCGATCTCGACCAGGCCGCCGACCGAGGCCGCCAGAATGATCGTAGCAACCAGCGCCATCGACAGCTTCTCGAGATTGTAGTGCAGTCTGAGCATGGATCACTCCGCCGGTGCCAGTGCCGGTGCCGTGGCCAGGGGGCGATCATGGCCCGCGACCGGGGAAGAAGCCGCGCGCATCGTGGCGCGGCAGTTGAGGGCGCAGATCACCGTGCCGGTCAGGTAGAGCGCGCCGCCGATGGTGCGCAGCAGGTAATAGGGCGCCATCGCCTGCACCGATTGCAGGAAGCTGTAGGCCAGCGTGCCGTTCGCGGCATAGCTGCGCCACATCAGCCCCTGGGTGATGCCGGCGTTCCACATCGAGACGACGTAGATCAGCGTTCCCGCGATCGCGAGCCAGAAATGCCATTCGATCGCCCGCGGCCAGACCATGGTCTCGCGGCCGGCAAGCTTCGGCACCAGCGTGTAGAGCGCGCCGAAGATGATCATCGCGACCCAGCCCAGCGTGCCCGAATGCACGTGCCCCACCGTCCAGTCGGTGTAATGCGACAACGCGTTGACCGGCCGGATCGCAAGGAAGGAGCCCTCGAAGGTCGACAGGCCGTAGAAGACCGCCGCCACGAACATGAAGCGCAGCGTGGCGTCGTCGCGCACCTTGTGCCAGGCGCCGTTGAGCGTGGCGATGGCATTGCCGGCCGAGGCCCAGGACGGCACCAGCAGCATCACCGAGAAAGTCATGCCCAATGTCTGCACCCAGTAGGGCAGGGCGGTGTAATGCAGGTGGTGGGAGCCGACCCAGATGTAGAAGAAGACGATCCCCCAGAAGCTGACGATCGAGAGCCGGTAGGACCAAATCGGCCGCCCCGAGCGCACCGGCAGGAAGTAGTAGAGCATGCCGAGAAAGCCGGAGGTCAGGAAGAAGGCGACGGCGTTGTGGCCATACCACCACTGGACCATCGCATCCTGGACGCCCGACCAGATGGTGAAGCTCTTCGCCGCCGTGAAGCTGACCGGCAGGGCCAGGTTGTCGACGATGTGCAGCATCGCCACCACCAGGATGAAGGCCAGGTAATACCAGTTGGCGACGTAGATATGCGGCTCGTTGCGGCGCGCCAGCGTGCGGATGTAGAGCGCGAAATAGGTGATCCAGACCAGCACGAGCCAGAGGTCTGCATACCATTCCGCTTCGGCATACTCTTTCGACTGGGTGCTGCCCATCAGGTAGCCGGTGGTCGCCCAGACGCAGAACAGGTTGTAGCCGATCAGCACGACCCAGGGGCTGATCGAGTCGGCCAGCCGCGCCCGAGAGGTGCGTTGCAGCACGTAGAACGAGGTGGCGATCAATGCGTTGCCGCCGAAGCCGAAGATCACCCCGGTCGTGTGGACCGGCCGCAGCCGTCCGAAGCTCGTCCAGGGCAGCTTGGGCGTCGCCTCGGGCCAGAACAGCAACGCCGCGACCCA
Source organism: Acidimangrovimonas pyrenivorans (assembly GCF_042643245.1). NCBI lineage: Bacteria > Pseudomonadati > Pseudomonadota > Alphaproteobacteria > Rhodobacterales > Paracoccaceae > Acidimangrovimonas > Acidimangrovimonas pyrenivorans. The sequence continues at coordinate 962,191 of NZ_JBHRSK010000004.1, read as the reverse complement.
GACGCCGACCGCCATGCCGACCAGCGCCCAGACGAGGGTGGCCCCGATGCCGAACCGCGTCGGGGCGTCGTAGTAGCGACCAAGACGCTCCGGACCGGGGGCCGGATCGTAGAGCGCGCCGCCGATGGCGAAGACGAGGGCAAGCCCCAGCGTGCCGGCCATTGCCCCGTGAACGGCCATGACGCCGTGCCGGGCGAGGGCCGCCATCGCCCATCCCAGCAGGGCGAGCGCGGCGGCCAGAAAGAGCGCGATCCGGCGCTCTTCGAGGCTGAGAGACGTGATCATCAGGTGTTCCGATCTGTTTCAGGCGGCTTTGAACTGCGGCAGCGCGATGTCGGCGAGGGTCGAGCGGTCGAGATCGGCGAGGAACGCCGCCTCGGCGCGGCGCAGCCTTCCCTTGAGCCGGCAACAGCCGTCGATGGTGCAATCGCCCCCGCCTTCGGCGAAGCATTCGACAAGCGCCTGCCCCTCTTCCAGCAGGCGCACCAGGTCGCCGAGCCGGATGTCTTCGGGCGCGCGGGCAAGGGCAGCACCACCGCCGATGCCACGCCGCGTGACGATGTAGCCGCCTTGGGTCAGCTTCTGGACGATCTTGCTCAAGTGGTTGCGCGACAAGCCGAATTCCTTGGCCAACTCGACAGTCGAGAAGGCGCGGTCAGGGGCGCTGGCCATGCACATCAGCATCCTGAGGCCGTAGTCGGTGAAGGAGGTCAGGCGCATGTCGGGCTCGCTTTCCTAAATCGGTATTTACAATACCTATTTATCAGCATAGACCAGATTGCAACCACAAAGTTGCGAGGCCGCCATGACGACAGCATCTGCCACCGAGAACGAGACCCGTTCGGCCCGCCCCGAATTGACCGCCGCCCTGATCGAGCGGACGGGCCTTGACGACGGGCTGCTGACTGGACTTGTGTACCGCTTCTATGCCAAGGTCCGGGCCGATGACGCCCTGGGACCGATCTTTGCGGAGCGCATCACGGATTGGCCGCCGCATCTGGAACGCATGGCCGCGTTCTGGTCCTCTGTCGCGCTGATGACCGGACGCTATCATGGCCGGCCGATGCCAAAACATGCGGTCCTTCCGGTGACCTGGGATCACTACGAGCGCTGGCTTTCGCTGTTCCGTGAGACGGCGCAGGAAACCTGTCCGCCCAAAGGCGCTTCGCATCTGATCGACTGCGCCGAACGTATCGCCAGGTCGCTGTTCATGGCCGGTCAAGCCGCCCGCCAGGAGGTCAGCTTGACGCCGCCGCTGCGCTAGAAAACGTGTCCAGACCCGCGAGGCTGCAATATGGCCGACCTCCATTTTCCCAGGGCGACACGCGCGGCGATCGCGCGTCGGCGCGCGCTCGCCCCGGAGACCGAAGACGCTTTCCGTGCCTACTCGAAGGCCGTCTTCACCGAAGGTGCGCTGGATCGGCGCACCAAGCAGCCGATCGCCGTAGCGGTGGCGCATGTGACGCAGTGCATCGAGGGCCATGTGAAGGGCGCACGCAACGCGGGTGACCGCGCAGAGCAGATCATGGAAGCGATCCGGGTCGCGGCTGAAATGCGGGCGGGCGCGAGCTATGCCCCGTCGCTCAAGGCCCTGGACGTGCTCGTCGAGGCCGAGGCGTGACGCGGGCGCCGGGGCCTAGCTGGCGCTGCGAGGAACCTGCACGCCCGCCTCGGTCACGATCGCGTCGAGCACGATGTCGTGCGGCTGCGGGAAGATGGTCGAGAGCCGGGCCGCCTGGAAGCCGATGCCGATGGTGAAGGGGCGCGGTGCCAGGCTGGCGAGCGTCCTGTCGAAATAGCCGCCGCCATAGCCCAGGCGATAGCCCGCGTCGTCCCAGCCGACCAGCGGGGCGAAGGCAATATCCGGGGTGACGGCCGGCGCGTCCGGCGGTGGCACGGGAATGTTCCAGTCGCCGCGCACCATCCGGGTTTCGGGCGTCCAGCGCCGAAAGGCCAGCGGCGCCCTTTTGACTTCGACCAGCGGCAGGGCGATAGCCACCCCCGCCCGGTGCAGCTCGGCCATCAACGGCCGCAGGTCCGGCTCTCCCTTGATCGGCCAATAGGCCGAGAGGATGCGCCCCCGGGCACCGTCGAACCGCGCGGCGAGGAAGGACCGCAGATGCTTCGTCAAGGAGCCCGCTACCGCGCCGCGGTCCGCGACGCTCAGCGCCTGACGTTCCGCGCGCAACCGGCCGCGCTCGGCCTTGCGCCAGCGGGCGACGTCCCGCGCCTGCTCGGGATCGACCGCCAGCGGGTCGAAATAGCCCGGCGCCACCTCTGCAGCATAGCAGGGCGGGGAAGAGAACCCGCCGGGGCAACGCTCGTTACGGTCGTTCTCCATCTTCGGCGTCTCCTGTTCGACGCGGCGCGGACGGCTGGGCGAAAGCGTCACAGTTCCAGCGTGCGCACGATGACCCCGGCCCCCCAGAGCAGCAGTCCGGTGATCAATGCACTGGCCCCGACGACGTCCAGCCAGGTCACGGCTCCGGAGGCCTCGGCCCGTCCTGTCACCAGGACGGCAATGCCCGCCACGGAAAGCGCAAGCCCGACCATCAGCCGGCATTCCCCCGGACTCGGGCACAGCTTCCCAAGGGGGCCGGCGCCCTCGTCGCGGCCGGCCCCATGAGCCGTCGTCATAGGGGGCGCGCCCCTCATGTTCCTGTCCTTCATGGCGTTTCTGCCCTCCTGTCCAGATAGTCCTTCAATGCGACCGCGTTGTTGTGCATTTCGTCCTTGGCACCGTAGATCAGTGTGACCGGCCCTTCCCTGGCGCGCGCGCGGAGCCGGGAAACGGAGGCCGGGTTGTCGTCGAGTTCTTCCCAGTAGGCCGCCCGGAACGCGCCCCACCTGTCGGGATCGTGCCCGAACCAGCGCCGGAGTTCGGCACTCGGCGCGATTTCCTGCAGCCATTCGGCAACGCGCAACCGATCCCGTGCAATGCCGCGCGGCCAGACGCGATCGACAAGCACCCGATGGCCGTCGGAAACCCGTGCGGCGCGATAGGCGCGTTTGACCCGGATGTCGATCATTTGGCGGCGGTCCAGTTGGTGTCGATACACCTGTGTCGCGCAATTCCATTCATTGAGAAAGCGAATTTAATTGGTATATAATATCGAATAGTGCGATATCATTCGCTCCGATGAACATCGAGCATGCGCGCACCTTCCTGACCGTTGCCGATACGGGCAGCTTCGTCGCTGCCGCGGACCGGCTCCACGTCACCCAGTCGACCGTCAGTGCCCGGATACGGGCGCTCGAGGAGCAATTGGGCAGCACATTGTTCACCCGTAACAAGTCCGGCGCGGTTCTGACCGCCCAGGGCCGCCGGTTCCTCAAGCATGCCGGACAGATGGTGCGGGCACTGGAGCGGGCGCGGCAGGATGTCGGTCTGCCCAAGGCGTTCCGCGCCCGCGTCGTCATCGGCGCCCGTTTCGGCCTCTGGGACGGGCTGATGATGCGCTGGTTCGCCAGCATGAAGAAGGCGCAGCCGCAGGTCTCGCTTCATTCCGAAATCGGCTTCGAACCCGACCTGATGCAGGCGCTGGTCGAAAGCCGCATGGATATCGGCGTGATGTTCACGCCGCAGCGCCGACCGATGCTCGAACTCCTGCCGCTGCTGACCGAGCGGCTGGTGCTGGTCTCCACCGACGCAACGGGCGCCCTGCAACCGGACAGTTACATCCATGTCGACTGGGGCCCCGAATTCGACACGCAGTTTCGCGCCAGCTTCCCGGATTTCCCGGGCCCGGCGGTCTCGGTCAACATTGCCTGGCTGGGGCTGGAATACCTCAAGATCAATCGCGGCAGCGGCTATTTCCCGCAACGCCTGGTCCAGCGCCAGATCGATGCCGGGCGGTTGTTTCCCGTCCGCGGCGCGCCGGTCTTCGAGCTGCCGGCCTGGATCGTGATCCGTGCGGACCGCGACAAGGCGCTCATCGACCCGATGATCCGAAGTCTCGTGGCTGGCGGAGCGCCGCTTTAGGCGGGCCGCTCGAATCCGGCGTGTCGCCCGCCAATCGCACGAGTGCGGCGCCGACGGGCGCGTGACTTCAGGGGGCCGCCTTCGATGCGGGGGCGGGCCCGGGCGCGTCCAACCGGAGGCTCGCGACCAGCATCCTGCGGTGAAAGGCCTGCGCTGTCTCCTCCTTCTGAGGACCCCGGCCCAAGGTTCTAGCCAGGTCGAAGAACCCCTTTCCGGGGATGCCGGCCCTGCCGCGGCCGACGACGCGGGCGGCGATGAACGGACGCCCGGCGCGCGCGTCCTCGTGCATGGTTGCCTCAAGCGAGGTCGTGATCCGCCGGATCGCACCGGGCCAATAGAGCCCGAGCGCACGGGCGAGCTGTCCATAGGTCACGGGCAAACCGCTCTCGGGCAGGGTCAAGAGGTGGTTTCGAATTCTCTTGGCGAGGGCGGCTTTGGCCTCGTCGGAGGCGCCGCGCCGTTGCGGCGGCGGGATCTCGTGCGCTGTGCCGTCGGACAGGATCTCGGCGGCCCAGGCCCGCTGCGGGCTGCGCACACCGATGCGGATGCGATCCGAGGCGCCGCCGGTCAGGCGCTCCGTGACGATGTCGCCGCGCCCGAAGCCCGCTTCGAGGGCCTCGACGCTCAGACCCAGCCGCGGCGCCAGGTAGTCGGGGTCGATCACGATCCGGCCGTCCTCGACGCAAACGGCGTCGGCCGGAACCGGGCGGAAGAAGCCGGGGCTCGCACCGGGCTTGCCGGAGTAGTAGGGGTTGGTGCCCTGGTCGTGGTCCGTGACATCGACGATCGCGCGGATGCCGGGCACTGTCGCACGCAGCATCTTCTCCACGCCCTCCCTGAGCGTCCGCGACGAGGCGGCGCAGCCCTGGCAGCCGCCCGACATGCGCAGCGAGACGATGCCGTTCTCGACCGCCTCGGCACTGACACGGCCGCCGTGCCGGGCAATCGACGGGTTCGCCCGCGCCTCCAGCACCTCGTTGACGGCCGCCAGCATCGCCGCGTCGCGGTCCGTCGCGGCTGGCGCATCCGCTTGCCGGCCCAGTGGCGCGTCGCTTGTCTCCAGGACTTCGCGGATCGCCGCTGCGACAGGGGGCTTCAGCGCCGACCAGTCGCAACCCTGCGCCCGCGTCACGGGGATGGTCTCTCCCACGACCTGCACGCCTGTCACACCGTCGATTGCGAACAAGGCCCGTGCCAGTGGCGCGCCCCTATCCGGTCCGCCGAAGTCCGCGTTCCGTTCGGCCTGGATGGGGGCATCGAGGAGAAAGCGCATCACCCTGGGGCCCTGCGCCGATCCTTGCGCGCGAATGCGCCGATGCGGCGCGGGGTCAGACATCTTCGACCTCGCAATCCGCAATCTCGCGCAGCGCGTCGAAGCGATAGATCCCCGTTTCGTGGCCGCCGCTGAAGCCGATGCCGATGGCATAGTTGCCAACGCTCCAGATCCGGGTCGGCAGCCGGCGCTCGGGGGCGAAGAAGGTCAGACGGATCCGTCCCGCATGGTCCCCTTCGCCGGCCTTGTAGCGGCTGGTGATCGCTCCGTTCCGCACGCCGCGTCGAAGCGTGTCGGTGCTCAAGTCGAGGGCCCGGGCCGGGAACTCGGCTTGCACCTGGGGCCTGCCGTCGGCGAACGCGATCCGTTCCATCGGTCCGCTCCTATGCCTCGGCGGCGCGGGTGATGGCGATCTGCCATTCCACGGGCCCGTCCTTCAGCCATTCGCTGAGGAACCGGCCGGGCCAGAGCTGCTCGATATGCCGCAGAAGCGGGATCGGCGCATGGTCGTTGATCAGCACGAAGCTCGCGCCCGGCGCCAACTGCTCGAGGGCGGCGAAGACCATGCCGTGGCGTTCGGGCGGGATCAGGGGGCGAAGATCGATGACGGGGGGAACTGTGGCTGCGCTGTCTGTCGGCATCTGAGCGATCCTTTCTGAACATGTCGGAAGAGTGCATCTTAAAAAAATATTGTCAATATTTCTTTTGGCCGCTAGTCAATCAGGAAGATGGAGGTTCCGATGGTCGACAGGATGCAGAAATACGTCTCTCATGCGCGCCAGGCGGCGGCCAAGCGCCGCCCCGACGAGCGGATCGCGGATCACCGTGAGATTCGCCCCGACCTGAGCGCCGAAGAGGCCGCCCGACAGGCGGCGCGCTGCGAGCAATGCGGCACGCCCTATTGCCAGGTCTACTGTCCCCTTCACAACAACATCCCCGATTGGCTGAAGATGACGGCGGAAGGGCGTATGGAAGACGCCTATCAGCTCGCCCAGGCGACGAACAACTTTCCCGAAATCTGCGGCCGTATCTGCCCGCAGGAGCGGCTTTGCGAGGCGAAATGGGCCTGCACGCTCGAACAGGCGGGGCATGGCGCGGTCACCATCGGCGGCGTCGAGCGCCATATCGGCGAGACCGCCTGGGCGAACGGCTGGGTCACGCCGCGCGTTCCGCGACGCTTGAGCGGACAGAGCGTGGGGGTCGTCGGCGCCGGTCCTGCCGGCATGGCCGCGGCCGAGGAGCTGCGCGCGGCGGGCCACGAGGTGCATCTCTATGACGCCCACGCGCGGATGGGCGGGCTGATGTCCTACGGCATCCCCGAATTCAAGATGGAACAGCACGTGGTCGCCCGTCGCGCCGGGCTCCTGCTCGATGCCGGCGTGATCTTCCACGGCGGTCGCGTGCTCGGACGCGACATCTCGCTGGACGAGCTGCGCGGGCGGCACGATGCCGTGGTGCTCGCCTACGGCGCCCATGTCGCCCGTCGACTCGATGCGCCGGGGGCGCAACTGCCGGGGGTGATCTCGGCGATGGACTACCTCGTTGCTTCGTCGCGGGCGCTGATCGGCGAAACCGGGGCGCCCGCATTCGATGCGGCGGACAAGTGGGTGGTGGTGATCGGCGGCGGTGATACGGCGATGGATTGCGTGCGCACCGCGGTGCGGCAGGGCGCGGCCGGCGTCACCTGTCTATACCGGCGCGACCGGGGGAACATGCCCGGCTCGCTGCGTGAGGTGGAGCATGCCGAGGAAGAGGGGGCGGCCTTCGGCTGGCAGAGCCAGCCCGAGGCGCTGATGGATGTGCCGGTGGACGTGATCGCCTCGCAACCCGAGGGCTTCGGGTGCCGCGGCGCCGTGCGCATGGTGCACGCCTTCCGCACCCGGCCGGTCGCCGCCGGGGCGGGCGGGCGGCAGGTGCCCGAACGGGTGCCGGGTTCGGAATTCGAGATCGCGGCGGACCTCGTCATCAACGCTCTGGGCTTCACGGTCGCGGATGCCGCCGCGCTGACCGGCGGCGCGGTGACCATGACGGCGCAGGGCCGCATCGCCGCCGACCGCGACAGCCGCATGACCGCGGCCGAGGGGGTCTTCGCCGCCGGCGACGCGCGGCTCGGGCCCTCGTTGGCGGTCTGGGCGATCCGCGAAGGGCGCGAGGTGGCTGCGGCCGTTTCGCGCTATCTCGATGCCGCGACAAGGCCTCCGGAACTGGCCAGCGATACGACCGCAGGGTAAGACGATGGAACCCCTGCAACGGAGCGCCCCATGCGACTGACGATGGCCTCGGATTACGCCCTGCGCGTGCTCCTGTTCGCCGCTGCACATCATGACCGCATGGTGACCATCGACGAGACCTTGGCTGCTCATGAGATTTCGCGCGGGCATCTGATGAAGGTCGTGCGAATGTTGTCGACGGCGGGCTTCCTGCGGTCGCAGCGTGGCCGGGGCGGCGGCTTCACGCTCGGGCGCGCGCCCGGCGCGATCCGTCTCGGAGACGTCCTCCGGGCGACGGAGCCCGATTTCCATATGGTCGAATGTTTCGGACCCGGCAGCTCCTGCTCGATCCTTCCCGCCTGCCGCTTGCCGGGCGTCCTGTCAAAGGCGCTCGCAGCCTACATGGAGGTGATGGACGCGCACACATTGCAGGATGTGCTCTTGGAGCCCGAGACTTTTGGCCTGTCCCGCGGAGCGCGATGAAGCGGCGCGCTTTGGTTTCGCGCATCCACCGTGCCCTTTTGCTCCCCTTGGGGATTTGAGGTGGCAAACCACTGGTCTCAGCGTTGTTCTCGGTCGGCAGCGCAAGGCATTTCTCGCGACGGTGGAATTCCGGATGTGGCGTCACTCGTAGAAGGGGGCGTGACGATCGTCCGCTGACACTGTCTGTCGAGTTCCGCGCCCCCGAAGATGCTGTGGTCGTTCGCTCTCGGTTCCCGGCCCTTGGGGGCGGAAAGGGCCCCGTCGCGACAATAGGCGTGGCGGGGGCAACCGTTTTCGGTGGGAAGCGCAAAGCGAAGCGGGCCCGAGCCGTGGGCAGTGCATTTCAGCGTCGGTCTCGTCACGCTCGCTGCCGTCCATGATGACGAGTGCGGGAGCTGTCCGGCGGACGCCGGCGGTTCGGCTGTCGACGTCTGCGCATCCTGCTCCGGCGGGAGGGCTGGATGCTGAACTGGAAGAGGCTCTATCGCGCTTATCGCGGCAAGGGCCCCGCACGAGCCTCGCCGGGCTTACCCCGTGGGAGTATCGGCAACGGTCGAGAGAGAGGACCACCCCCTGAACAGAGCCAACTCATGAGCGCGGACACCGAGGGGGAGCAGGTCATCGGCCACATGATCCGAGCCCTGTTTCTCAGTTGCTGGAATCATCAATCAACTGCGACGGCTTGGCGAAGCGCTTCAACTCGGCAGGTGCCTCGATGGTTACATTGGCACCAGTGATCTTGACACCGTAGGGCTGCAGAGCACGTATCGACCGCGACAGGTTTTCGGCGGTCATATTGAGATAGGATGCCAGCCGCGTCTTTTCGATATCGAGTTCGAATTCTGTTTGACCACGGGACTGGCGCAGAATGTAGTTGGCAAGCCTCTCCATCGAGGTGCGCAGCTTGAGTTCTTTGGCGTGACGGACCACCCCGTGATAGCATTGGGCCAGTTCTGCAACCACGCCGCGCGCAAACGCGTTGTCGGTTTCAAAGACCCTGCGCACATCTTCCGATGGCAACAGGACAACACGAGAGCGATCTATCGTGCGGGCTGACATCAGATAGGGGGCGTCTCTTATCGTCGCTGCGAGGATGAAGGTCGAAAGTGGTGGAACCAGAGTCAAAATGGTCTCGTTGCGCTTCCAGGAAGCGAGCAACTCGACACGACCTTCAACGAGGATATGAAGAAAATCCGAAGGTTCTCCTTCCGATATCAAGTCGAGCTGGGGCGGGAATGTCTGGACATATGCGCAACGGCTCAGGGCCTCGAAGTTGTCCTGTTGCATGCCAGAGAACAGTGGCAGCTTCCGCATCTCAGGGACATCTTCAGCTCTCATGGGGGTGTCCTTTCGCGCGAAGCGAGTATCAAGCGATGCATCGAACGCTGTCAATCCCGGGCCTGTTTCGCGGTAAGGGGCCAAGCGGCACAACCCGGTCTCACCTTCAAGCATCTTGCATGACCTGCCGCGGGGTCTTCCGGTCTGCAGTGTGTCCGGCAGTGTGTCCGGCTTGGCAACGCAATGGACATTGGCGCCTGTCAGAGGTCATTGAGGAAATTGGGAAGCGCGCTGTCGAAGCGCGCGCGGCTGAGGATCGTTCCCGCAGCGTCGACCGTCAGCCGGAAGGTCCTGCCGGCATAGGAGAAACTCAGCCGCCACCGGCCGGCGTCGTCGCCGATGCCCGCTTCGGTTCGGCTGGTGATCTCTCCCTTCCGCATCCGCTCTGCCATCTCTCGCTCGGTCAGCCCGAAGGCTGTAGCGATCACTTCGGCCGGCACCGTGAAGCCATTTTCGTCGCGGATCACCCCGGTCATGACGGCACTCGGAAGTTGGCGGCGGCGGGCAAGGCGATATCGGCCAGCGTCGAGCGGTCGAGCTCGGCAAGAAAGGCGGTTTCGGCCTGGCGCAGCCGGGCCTTGAGCCGGCACTGGCCGTCGACGGTGCAGCTTCCGCCGCCAGGGCCGAGGCACTCGACCAGGGCATGGCCATCTTCGAGCAGCCGCACGATCTCGCCGAGACGGATGTCTTCGGGCGCACGGGCCAGAACCGCCCCGCCGCCACTGCCGCGCCGGGTGGAAAGGATGGCCTCGCGGGCAAGGCGCTGGATGATCTTGGTCAGGTGGTTGCGGGAGAGGCCGAACTCCTCGGCGAACTCGGCGGTCGAGAACGGCCGGTCGGGGGCGCTGGCCATACGCATGAGCATACGCAGCCCGTAATCGGTGAAAGAGGTGAGACGCATGGTTTCCTGTCCGTCGCGCTGAATAGGTGTTTACAATACCAATACGAGCCCGTAGAGCCAAGTGGCGAAGACCAGATTGGCGGAGTCGCCGATGTCCACAGCTCCATCCCCGCGCATTGTCGCTGCTCGCCTGCGGTCCGAGGCTCCGGCAGCCCTGATGGCCGCGACTGCGCGCGAGACCTGTCCGCCTGCATGTGCCGCCCACGTCATCGAGCGCAGCATTCGTTCCCGGTATCGGGCCCTCGCCGAGATTGAGACTCTCGCAGAAGGAGACTGACCGTGATGACCTGCGCGCCCATCGACGACCCTGCGGCCCTCACCCACCATATCGAGACCCGTTATCACGCCGGGCACCGACAGCAACTGCCCGAACTCGAACGGCTCGCCGACCTGGTCGAAACGGTCCATTTCAGCGATGAGACGGCGCCCCGCGGGCTGGCCGAGCTGTTGTCGCGGCTGGTCGGCGAGATGGAGGTCCACATGAAGAAGGAGGAACTGATCCTGTTCCCGATGATCCGCAAGGGTGGCGCGCCGGGGATCGACCGGCCCATCGCCGCGATGCGCGCCGATCATGACGACCACGGCGACGAGATCGCCCAAATCCGGAAACTGACCGACGATTTGACCCTGCCCGAGGGCGCCTGCCGGACCTGGACGGCGCTTTATGACGGGCTCGGTCGCTTCATCGCCGATCTCGAAGAGCATATCCGGCTCGAGAACGAGGTGCTCTTCCCGCAGTTCGAGACCCGTTGAGGAGGCGGCGATGACCGAGACCCACACAATTCTCCCCCCGAAGCGCCGGCTGCTGCCGACGGGCCTGATCTGCGCCGCGTTGCGCCCGGTCCTGGCCCGGGTCGTGCAGCGGGTGGCCCGGCGCCATCCCGAGATGTTCGCCCGTATCGCGCCCTACCAGACCGCCGATTTCCTCATCGTCCCGGTCGAACTGCCGTTCGCCTTGCATCTGCGTCCGGACCCCGAGGCGCCGCTGCTGCGCGCCGTGCCGCGCGACCGGCTGCCCGTCCCCGACGCGCGGATCGAGGGGCCCTTCCTGCTGCTGCTCGAACTGGTCGACGGCGAAAGCGACGGCGATGCCGCCTTCTTCTCGCGCGACCTGATCATCTCGGGCAATACCGAGGCCGTCGTCAGCCTGCGCAACGCGCTCGACGATGTCGACGGCTCGATCGCGCAGGAAACGGCGGACCTGTTCGGCCCGCCGGGCCGGGCGATCCTGGGGATGCTGAGACGGCGGAGTGGGCGACAATGACGAAAAGCGATTTCTCCGACGCGGGCGAACTGGTCTGTCCTGCCGGCACTCCCGCCGCCCTGCGCACCGCCGTCGATGCCGGCGCGGATTCGGTCTATTGCGGCTTCCGCAATGCCACCAACGCGCGCAACTTCCCCGGCCTGAACTTCACGCCCGATGAATTGGAGGCCTCGGTCGCCTATGCCCATGCGCGTGGTTCGCGGGTGCTGCTGGCCCTCAACACCTATCCGCCGGCCGGCAAGGTCGACCTGTGGCGCGAGGCGGCGGCGATCGGGGTGCGGGCGGGCGTCGACGCCTTCATCGTCGCCGACATGGGCGTCGCCCGGCACATCGCCGAAACCCATCCCGGCGCCCGGCTGCATCTCTCTGTCCAGGCGGCCGCCTCCAGTCCCGAGGCGATCCGCTATTACTGCGAGAATTTCGGCGTCCGCCGCGTGGTGCTGCCGCGCATCCTGACCATTCCCGAGATCCGCAAGATCAAGTCGGAGATCCCCTGCGAGATCGAGACCTTCGTCTTCGGCAATCACGGCCTGATGGTCGAGGGCCGCTGCAGCCTGACCAACTGGCTGACCGGGCAGTCGACCAACATGGACGGGGTTTGCTCGCCCGCCGCCGATGTCACCTACGAGCGCGACAGCGACGGGGCGATGCGCAGCTGCCTCGCCGGCTTCACCATCGACCGTTTCGCGCCCGACGAGAATGCCGGCTACCCGACGATCTGCAAGGGCCGCTATGTCGCGCCGCACCGACCCGAGGGCTACTATGCCTTCGAGGAGCCGGTCAGCCTCAATCTCGGCCGTCTGCTGCCCGAACTGATGGCGGCCGGCGTCCACGCCTTCAAGATCGAGGGCCGGCAACGCTCGAAATCCTACGTCCGCAGCGTCGTCCGCGCCTTCCGTCGCGCCGTCGACGACATCCGCGCCGGGGTCGAGCCCGACCTGGCCGACCTGGTCGCCCTGACCGAAGGCCAGAAAGAGACCCAGGGCGCGTTCAAGACCAAGAAATGGAGGTGAGCCGATGGAGCTGACCCTGGGGCCGATCGCCTATCACTGGCCGGCCGAGACAAAGCGCGACTTCTATGCCCGGATCGCCGATGAGGCGCCGGTCGGGACCGTCTATCTGGGCGAGGTGATCTGCTCGAAACGCGCGCCGTTCTTCGAGCGCGAACTGCCCGAGACCATCGAGCGGCTGGAGCGCGCGGGCAAGCGGGTGGTGCTGTGCTCGCTGGCCGAGGTGATGCTACCGCGCGAACGCCAGGCGACGGCGGGGCTGGCGGCGCTGGAGCATCCCGAGATCGAGATCAACAACGCTGCCGGCCTGCTGGCACGCGCCGGCCGGCCGCACCGCATCGGACCGTTCCTGAACGCCTATAACGAGGCGACGATCGCCTGGATGGCCGAGCAGGGCGCAACCCATGTCTGCCTGCCGACCGAGATGCCCGCCGAGGCGATTTCGGTGGCCGCGCGGGCGGCGGACGACCTCGGGCTCGGCGTCGAGGTGCAGGTCTTCGGCCGGGCGCCGCTGGCGGTTTCGGCGCGCTGCTATCACGCCCGGGCGCACGGCCGGACCAAGGACAATTGCCAATTCGTCTGCGAGGCCGATCCCGACGGCATGCCGCTGGCGACGCGGGACGGGCAGCCGATCCTGCGGGTCAACGGCATCCAGACCCAGTCGGAAAGCTATGTCGAACTGCTCGATGAGCTGCCCGATCTCGTCGCCATGGGCGTCACGGCCGCCCGGCTGCTGCCGCAGGATGTCGACATGGTCGCCGTCGCCGGGATCTTCGCCGACCGCCTTGCGGGCCGGGTCGGGGCGAAAGAGGCGCGGGCGATGCTGGCGCCGGTCTGCGCCGGCCGCGAGTTCAGCAACGGATTCTATCATGGCGCTGCGGGCTACCGGCGAATCGAGGCGGCAGCCCGCGGATGAAGGGGGCGCGCTCAGCGCGCCGCCCCGGAGGGTCGCTTGCGGCCCGCGCGCTGCGTGACCAGCCACGGCCCGACCTTGAGCGAAAACAGCGCGAAGCCCGCCGTCCACAGGGCCGCCGCGAGGACCAGCCCGCCCATCGTGTCCGCCGCGAGGACGCGGATCAGGGCCGCCCCGAGCACCAGCAGGAAGGCAAGGCTCAGCAGGCGGCCAGCGACCAGCGGCCGCCCGGTATGGCCCATTGCCGCCCGCATCATCACCGCGAGCGTCATGCCGCCGATGGCTCCGATGCCGAGCAGGTGATAGCCGGCCACGGGCGAGGCCAGGCCGAAGGCGGCCAGCCCCGTCACCGCCAGGCCGACGGGCAGGGCGGCATAGGCCAGGTGAAGCATCAGCAGCAGGGGCGAGCGCCAGGCGGCCAGCCCGCGCCAGCGGCTGAGCCGGACCAGTTGCAGCCCGGCGGCGGCCAGCAGGGTGACCCCGGTCGCCACGCTGTCCGGCCCGGCGACCCAGAGCAGCAGGCCCGCGGCGGCCACGGCCAGGCTGATCCCGTCGAAGCGGTTGACCGGCACCGGCATCCGCGCCGCTCGCTGCGCCGCCAGCCAGTTGCGGGTGAAGCTGGGGATGATCCGCCCGCCGATCAGCATGACCAGGAACAGGATGACGGCGAAGGCGGCGCGCCGCGACCCCTCGGTGCCCGCCCCGCTCAACGCGCCGAGGTGGAAGGCGATGTTGGTCGCGGCATAGAGTGTCACCGGCACCAGCACCTTGAGGTTGCGCCAGTTGCGGCCGGCGACGATCTCGATCCCGATCATCGCCCCGATCGCCAGCAGGAAGGCGCTGTCGATCACCGCCACGGCGACCGGGTCGAGCCCCAGCACCCCGGCCACCGCCAGACGCCCGGCCAGCCACAGCGCCGCCAGCAGGGCCAGCGGCACCCCGCGCGCCGGCATCCGTCCGGTCCAGTTCGGCACCGCGGTGAACAGGAAGCCGGCGATCACCGCCGCGGTATAGCCGAACAGCATCTCGTGGATATGCCAGTCGACCGGGTCGAACGGCCCGCGCAGCGTGACCGCGCCGGTGAACATGGCCAGCCACAGCGGCACGGCAATGGCGGCGAACAGCCCGGCCAGCAGGAAGAAGGGCCGGAACCCCATGCTGAACAGCGCGGGGCCGGAATAGGTAAGGCGGGGGATTGCATGTGCCATGGTCGAGATCCTGTCTGGGCGGGCGGCGCCAGCAGGGAGGAAGGCGCCGCCCGGAGGCCGGCAGGAGGGAACGCGTCTTCGCCGGCCTATCGGTTTCCTGTCCCGAGCTTGTGCGCTAGAAACGGGTAGGCGTGTTTGCGCCGCGACAAACTTCCGGGGGAAACGTGTCCAAGCTCGACGAAAGTCTGCTCAGCGGCCTGCCGCCCTTCAGCCGCCTCGGCCGGCCGCAGATCCGGGAGATCCTCGATCTCGCCGTCCCGCGCCGCTACGACACCGGCAGCGCGATCTTCCGCGAAGGCGCCGAGGCCGAGCGCTTCTACCTGCTGCTCGACGGGGTCATCCGGGTGATCCGCACCACGCCGACGGGAGAGCAGATCATCGCCCTTCACATCGCGCCTGGGCAGTTGTTCGGCATCGCCCCGGCGCTGCAGCGCGATACCTATCCGGCGACGGCGATGGCCGCGGCCGACTGCGTCGCGCTGTCCTGGCCGGTGCGGCTGTGGCACGGCTTCACCGCGAAATACGACGGCTTCGCGACCGAGAGCTACCGCACCGTCGGCGAACGACTGGGCGAGATGCAGACCCGGATCGTCGAGCTTGCGACCAAGGCCGTCGAGCAGCGGGTGGCGGCGGCGCTTCTGCGCATGGCCAACCAGACCGGCCGCAAGACCGAGGAGGGGATCGAGATCACCTTCCCGATCACCCGCCAGAACATCTCGGACATGACCGGGACCACGTTGCATACGGTCAGCCGACTGCTCAGCGCCTGGGAGAAGGAGGGGCTGGTGAAGAGCACGCGCAAGCATGTCGTGGTGACCGCGCCACATCGATTGATGATGCTGTGCGGGGCGGTGGATTAGGGCCGCTCTGCCGCGGCGCGGATCTCGGCCCGAAAGACGTCTTCCTCCAGGTCGTATTCCGCGCAGGCGTCAAGCACGGTGTGGAACGGCGCGATCGGGCAGCCCGGGCAGATCATCCGGCGGGCCAGGAAAGGCGCGATGGCGCCGGGCCAGCGCCGGAACAGCTCGGCCAGCGGCAGGTCGGGATCGTCGATCTCGTGTCGCATGGGCGCTCCCTCGGGGCTGCAGTGCTGAAGACCTTTCTGACCGATTTGCGCGAAGCGGATATTGCGCCGGAACAAGCTTGGGGGCTTATGGATGCGGCCTGGCCCAGCAAGGGACACGCCCCGGCAATCGGGGCCGGGGCGTGACGCGCCTCTGACGTGGTTCAGAGCTGGTTGAGCCAGGCGTCGAACTTCTGGGCTGCCTTCTTCGGCTCGTGGATCGCCTTGACCGCGTCGAGGTTCACCGGCTGGCCGGCCTCGATCAGGGCCACCATGCCAAGGCCATAGTGCGGCTTGCAGCGGATGCCGTAGAGCCCTTCCTTGGTCAGGGTCAGCGTGACCTCCTTGCCGCTCTTGCCTTCGATCGCCGTCGCGCCATCGGGCAGGAAGCCCTTGATCGTCTCGGCGTTGTGGCCCTTGTCGGTGGGCACGAAGCGGATCGTGTCGCCGACATTGGCCTTCACGAAGCCGGGCTCGAACACCATCATGCCGGATTCGCTGCGGTTGAGCATCTGGACCACGATTTCCTGGGCCTGCGCCGTGGCCGCGCCGAGGGTGAGGCCGGCGGCGATCAGGGCGGCGGTGATGCGAAACGGTTTCATGTGTCACTCCATCGTTGAGAATTCCGTTCGCCGCCGGGGATAGGGGGGCGGACCCGGCCCGAGTTTGCGCCGGCGCAAACTTCCCGGCGGTCGCCGCGTGCCGCCGCGCCAAATCGGTCCGTTCTTTGCGCAAACGCAAACTTTGCCGGGCCGAGGCCGCCTATGCCGCCGTCACAGCGCCGTGAAAGGGCGTGAGCGAGACGAGGCGGTGATGGGACGACGCAACGGACATGATTGGCGAGCGCGGCTTCTGGCCGGGGCCTGGATGATGATCGCGTTGACCTTCGGCGCGACGGTGGCCGGGGCGGCCCCGATCCTGAGCCAGTATATCGACAAGGTCGACGTGGCCGAGATCGTCCCCGGAGCGGATCACTTCGGCCCGATCGGCGAGAACGGCCTCGCCCCGGCGCTGAAGGGCGACACGCTGGTCGGCTGGGCCTTCCTGACCTCCGATTTCGTCTCGACTACCGGCTATTCGGGCAAGCCCATCCACATCGTCGCCGGGATTTCGCCCAAGGCGGTCATCACCGGCATCAGGCTGGTCAAGCATTCCGAGCCGATCGTGCTGGTCGGCATCCCCGAGGCCAAGATCCGGGCGGTGATCCAGAAATACACCGGGCTCGACCTGCACGGCGTGGCCAAGGGCCGCGATGCCTCCGACCTCGACATCGTCTCGGGGGCAACCGTCACCATCATGGTGATCGACGATTCGATCCTGCGCGCCGGGATCAAGGTCGCGCAGGCGCTGGGGCTGGAGGGGTTCGAGAAGGCGGCCCCGACGGGCCCGACGCGCGTCATCGACCGCGGCGCGGGCACGGTGACCGACTGGCAGACGCTGACCGGCAACGGCGCGGTGCGGCGGCTGACCGTCGACGTCAAGCAGATCAACGCAGACTTCGCTGCGATGGGCGACCCACGCAGCGCCAAGAACGCCGAGAAGCCGCCGCTGACGGACAATTACATCGACCTCTATGCCGCGCTGGTCAGCGAGCCGGCGATCGGCCGCAGCCTGCTGGGCGAGCGTGTCTTCGCCAACCTCCGGAAGCGGATGAAGGAGGGCGACGAGGCGATTGCCGTCTTCGGCAACGGCCGCTGGTCCTTCAAGGGCTCGGGCTATGTCCGCGGGGGCATCTTCGACCGCTTTCACCTGATCCAGGGCGAAGTCTCGCAACGCTTCCACGACCACCAGCACATGCGCCTTGTCCGCATCGCGGCCGAGGGTGCGCCGAAGCTGACCGAGATGGACCTGTTCATCGTCCCGGCCAAGGCCGGCTTCGACCCGGCGGCGCCGTTCCGGCTCCAATTCCTTGTCCATCGCGCCGTCGGTCCGATCGAGAAGCTCTTCCTGACTTACGACCTGAGCTACCAGCTGCCCGACACTTACGTGAAGACCGTCGCCGCGACAGTGCCCGCCGCCGCCAAGTCCGACGCGGCCGAGGCGCCGGCCCGAGACGCGCTGTGGCTGAAGATCTGGCAGGCCAAGCGGAGCCAGGTGATCGTGCTGGCGGTCGCGCTGGGGCTGCTGTCGGGGATCTTCTTCTTCCAGACCTTCGTGACGCGCAACGCCCGCGCCTTCGCCATCCTGCGCAACGCCTACCTTGTCTTCACGCTGGTCTTCATCGGCTGGTACGCCAATGCCCAGCTCTCGGTGGTGAACCTGCTCGCCGTGATCTCGGCGCTGTTCAGCGATTTCCGCTGGTCGACCTTCCTGATGGACCCGCTGATCTTCCTGCTGTGGTTCGCCGTCGCCGCGGCGCTGATCTTCTGGGCGCGCGGCGCCTATTGCGGCTGGCTCTGCCCCTTCGGCGCGCTGCAGGAGCTGTCGAACAAGATCGCGCGGCGGCTGGGCGTGCCGCAGGTGACGTTGCCCTGGGGGCTGCACGAACGGCTCTGGGCGCTGAAATACATCATCTTCCTCGGGCTGTTCGGGCTGTCGCTGCATTCGCTGGCGCTGGCCGAGCAATTCGCCGAGATCGAGCCCTTCAAGACCGCGATCATCCTCAAGTTCGCCCGGCCGCTGCCCTACGTGATCTTCGCGCTGGCCTGCCTTGCGCCCGGGCTGTTCATCGAGCGGTTCTACTGCCGCTATGTCTGCCCGCTGGGCGGCGGGCTGGCGATCCCGGCGCGGTTGCACATGTTCCGCTGGCTCAAGCGTTACAACGAGTGCGGCAATCCCTGCCAGCGCTGCGCCGCCGACTGCCCGGTCGAGGCGATCCACCCGACCGGCGAGATCAATCCCAACGAGTGCATCTCCTGTCTGAATTGCCAGGTGCTCTACCAGGACAAGGAGCGCTGCCCCGTCGTGATCCTGCGCGAGAAGCGCCGCGCCAAGGCCTCCGCCTCGGCCGACGCCGCCGCACGGGTCACGGGCCATCCCAACAGTTTGTCGAAATCCACACGCAAACACCCTGCCGAACTGGAAATTGAAGGAGAGGGAAGATGACAGAAGTAACCAAGGGCATTTCTCGCCGCGGCTTGTTCCAAGGCACAGCAGGCGCCGCCGTTCTGGCCGGGGCCGGCGGCATCGGGCTGGTCGGCTCGGCGCAGCAGGCCAACGCCGCCCGCGCCGCCAACGAGGTCGCGCCGGGCGAACTGGACAGCTATTACGGCATCTGGTCGGGCGGCCAGTCGGGCGAGATCCGGCTGATGGGCGTGCCGTCGATGCGCGAGCTGATCCGCATCCCGGTCTTCAATCGCTGTTCGGCCACGGGCTGGGGCATCACCAACGAGAGCCTGAAGATTCTGACCGAGGGCCTGCTGCCCGAGACGAAAGAGTTCCTCGCCAAGCGGGGGATGAAAACCTACGAGAACGGCGACCTGCACCACCCGCACATGTCCTTCACCGAGGGCACCTATGACGGGCGCTACATCTTCGCCAACGACAAGGCGAATACTCGGGTCGCGCGCATCCGCTGCGACATCATGAAGACCGACAAGATCATCGAGATCCCGAACACGACCGACATCCACGGTCTGCGGCCGCAGAAATATCCGCGCACCGGCTATGTCTTCGCCAATGGCGAGCACCGGGTGCCGCTGCCCAATGACGGCTCGGTGCTGGACGAGCCGACGAAATACCACTCGCTCTTCACCGCGATCGACGGCGACAAGATGGAAGTCGCCTGGCAGGTGATCGTCGACGGCAACCTCGACAATTGCGACGCCGATTACGAGGGCAAATATGCCTTCTCGACCTGCTACAACTCGGAAGAGGGCGTGAACCTGGCCGAGATGACGGCGAACGAGATGGACTGGGTGGTGGTCTTCGACATCGCCCGCATCGAGCAAGGCATCAAGAAGGGGGATTTCAAGGAATACAAGGGCGTCAAGGTGCTCGACGGGCGTCACGGTTCTCCCTACACCGTCTACATCCCGGTGCCGAACAGCCCGCATGGCTGCAACATGGCGCCCGACAAGGTGCACCTGTGCCTCAACGGCAAGCTGTCGCCGACCGTCACCGTGGTCGATGTGCGCAAGATCGAGGCGGTGTTCCAGGGCGCCGAGCCGCGCTCGGCCGTGGTCGCCGAGCCGGAACTGGGCCTCGGCCCGCTGCACACCGCCTTCGACGGCAAGGGCAACGCCTTCACCACGCTGTTCCTGGACAGCCAGATCTGCCACTGGAACATCGACAAGGCGGTGCGCGCCTATGCCGGCGAGAAGGTCGATCCGATCATCGAGAAGATCGACGTGATGTATCAGCCCGGCCACAACCACACCACGATGGGCGAAACCGCCGAGGCCGACGGCCAGTTCCTGATCTCGCTGAACAAGTTCTCGAAGGACCGTTTCCTCAATGCCGGCCCGCTCAAGCCCGAGAACGACCAGCTGATCAACATCTCGGACGGCAAGATGGAACTGGTGCATGACGGCCCGACCTTCGCCGAGCCGCATGACTGCATCATGGTGCGGGCCGATATCCTCAATCCGGTCTCGATCTACGACCGCAATGACCCGATGTGGGCGGCGGCGCGAAAGCAGGCCGAGGCGGACGGCGTCGATCTCGACTATGGCGAGGACGTGATCCGCGACGGCAACAAGGTGCGGGTCTACATGCACTCGGTCGCGCCGGTCTTCAGCCTCGAGAAGTTCGAGGTCAACCAGGGCGACGAGGTGACCGTCTATATCACCAACATGGATGACGTCGACGACCTGACCCATGGCTTCACCCTGGGCAATCACGGCATCGCGATGGAGATCGGGCCGCAGGCCACCGCCAGCGTCACCTTCACCGCCGACCGGCCTGGCGTGCACTGGTATTACTGCCAGTGGTTCTGCCACGCGCTTCACATGGAGATGCGCGGCCGGATGCTGGTCAAGCCGGCGTAAGGGGGCGGAACGATGCGCCTCCGGCCCCTCCTTGCCCTGCTCCTCAGCCTGGCGCCGCTGGTCGCGGCGGCGGCCGAGGTGACGGTGCTTCCCGGGCCGGAGGCGCTGGCCCGCGCCATCGCCACCGCCCGACCCGGCGACGTGCTGACCCTCGAACAGGGGCGCTATGCCGGGCCGGTCACCCTGAACAAGCCGCTGACGCTGACCGGACGGGGGGCGGAGATCGCGGGGCGCGGCGCGGGCACGGTGATCACGGTCACCGCGCCCGACGTCACCCTGCGCGGCCTCACGGTCACCGGGGCGGGCCGGCGGCTCGACCATCTCGACAGCGGCATCGCGCTGGAAAAGGGTGCCCGCCGCGCCGTGGTCGAGGACAGCCGCCTGATCGGCAACCTGATCGGCGTCGACGTCCAGGGCGCGCAGGACGTCACGGTCCGCAACAACACCATCGTCGGCCGCGACGACCTGCGGGTGCCCGAGCGCGGCCCCGGCATCTATGTCTGGAACGCCCCCGGCCTGCTGGTCGAGGGCAACCGCATTTCCAAGGGCCGCGACGGGGTCTTCGTCACCACCTCGAACCAGGCGACCTACCGGCGCAACGTGATGACGAACCTGCGCTACGCCTTCCACTCGATGTATTCCAACCGGCTGGTGATCGAGGACAATATCAGCCGCGGCAACACGATGGGCTTCGCGCTGATGTATTCGCGCCGCCTGAAGGTGACCGGCAACCTGTCGGACGGCGACAGCGCGCACGGCTTCTTCATGAACTTCGCCAACCATGCCGTGATCGCCCATAACGAGGTCCGCCACGGTGGCGAGAAATGCCTCTTCGTCTACAATTCCAACGTCAACCGGATCATCGCCAACCGCTTCGAAGGCTGCGGCATCGGCGTGCATTTCACCGCCGGCTCGGAACGCAACGCGATCTCGGGCAACGCCTTCATCGGCAACCGGCTGCAGGTGAAATATGTCGGCACCCGCTGGCTGGAATGGTCCGAGAACGGCACCGGCAACTACTGGTCGGACCATGTCGCCTTCGACATCGACGGCGACGGGCGCGCCGACAGCCCCTACCGCCCCAATACCGCGATCGACCGGGTGGTCTGGTCGCAGCCGATGGCCAAGCTCTTGATGGGATCGCCCGCGGTGCAGCTGATCCGCTGGTCGCAGCAGCGTTTCCCTGGCCTGCTGCCCGGCGGCGTCATCGACAGTGCGCCGCTGGTCTCGCCAGCCGGCGCCGGCCTGCCGCACAAGCAAGGAGAAACGCAATGAGCGCGCAACCGATCCTGACGGTCGACGGGCTGGGGGTCCGCTACGGCCGCCTCCGGGCGCTCGACGGTGTCAGCCTGAGCGTCGCGCCGGGCGAGCGCGTGGCGCTGCTCGGCCATAACGGCGCCGGCAAGTCGACCCTGTTCAAGACCATCCTCGGCTTCCTGCCCGCAGCGGCCGGGCGGGTGACGGTCACGGGCCAAGCGCCCGGCGCCGATGCCGCCCGGGTTGCCGTAAACTACCTGCCCGAAACGGTGGCCTTCCCGCGCAGCCTGACCGGCACCGAGGTGCTGCGCTATTTCTCCGGCCTGCGCCGGGCGCCGCGATCGGCGATCCCCGACCTGCTCGATCGTGTCGGTCTGGCCGAGGCGGCGGGCCGCCCGGTCGGCAGCTATTCAAAGGGGATGCGCCAGCGCCTCGGCCTGGCCCAGGCGCTGATCGGTGCGCCGCGGTTGCTGCTGCTCGATGAGCCGACCAGCGGGCTCGACCCGCTCTCGCGGCGCGACTTCTACGCCGTGATCGCCGAGGCGGCGGGGCGCGGCTGTGCCGTTCTGCTGTCCTCGCACGGGCTGGAAGAGATCGAGCATCGCACCGACCGCATCGCCATCCTGTCGCGCGGCCGGCTGGTTGCCGACGGCACGCTGGAGGCGCTCGCCCGCCGTGCCGCGCTGCCGGCGACGATCCGGGTGACGGCGCATGCGGGGCAGGCCGACCGGCTGCAGGCCGAACTCGGAGGCACGCGGTTCAACGGCTGCCGGCTTGACCTGAGCTGCCCGCCCGACCAGGCATTGCCGATGGTCGCGCGGCTCGCCGGCCTGCCCGAACTGGTCAGCGATGTCGACCTGCACCGGCCCGGTCTTTCCGACCTCTACCGCCACTATTCGGACCTCAGCGCAGAGGAGAGCCGGCCATGATCGCCCGCCTCGCAACCATCGCCGCCCAGGAATTCCGCCTCGCCCGGCGCAACCTCTGGGTCGGGCTTGCCACCGCGGCGCTGGCCGCCTTCGCCCTGGCGCTCGGCTTCCTCGGCGCCGGGCAGGGGGCGGCGCTCAAGGCCGACGTCCTCAGCCTGACCGCCGCCAGCCTCTCGACCCTCTCGGTCTACCTGATCCCGCTGATCGCGCTGCTGATGTCCTATGACGCGCTGGCCGGCGAGGTCGAGCGCGGCACGCTGGCGCTGACGCTGGCGACGCCGGCCCGGCGCTGGGAGCTGTTCGTGGCCAAGTTCCTGGCCCAGAGCGCCGCCGTCGGCGCGGCCATCGCCCTGGGTTTCGCCATTGCCGGTGGGGCGATCGGCGCGGTCTACGGCATCAGCGCCGAGGGCCTGGCCGCCTGGGCGCGGCTGGTCGGCTCGGGCCTCGCGCTCGGCGCCATCTTCGTCGCTGTCGGCCTGGCGCTTTCGGCCGCCGCCGGGCGCACCGCCACCGCCGCCGCCTTCGCCATCGCCTGCTGGCTGATCGTCGTCGTTCTCTACGATCTCGCCCTTTTGGGCGGAGTGATCGCGGCGGGCGAGGGCGCCTTCACCAGCCATGTCTTTCCCTGGCTGGTGCTGGCCAACCCTGCCGACGCCTTCCGCATCTACAACCTCGCCGCCTTCGACGCCGCCCCGGTCTCGGGCATCGACGGCCTTGCCCGCAGCCTGCCGTTCAGCCCGCGCCTCCCGCTTGTCGTCCTCGGCCTCTGGCTGGCCGTGCCGGCCGCGCTGGGCATCCACCTGACAAGAAAGATCGTGCCATGATCCGTATGCTTCTCATCGCCGCCCTCGCGCTTGGTCTCACCGCCTGCAAGGAGGACCAGGCCGCAGGCAAGCCCGACCCGGTCGCCCTGACCGACGAGGCCCTCGGCCACTATTGCCAGATGATCGTCGCCGACCATGCCGGCCCCAAGGCCCAGATCCACCTGCGCGGCTACGAGCATCCGATCTGGTTCGGCCAGGTCAGCGACGCCATCGCCTATCTGCACGATCCCGAGCGCGACGCCGAGATCGCGGCCTTCTACGTCACCGACATGGCCCGCGCCGAAAGCTGGGCCGTGCCCGGCGACAAGGCCTGGACCGATGCCGACAGCGCCCTCTTCGTCATCGACAGCGCCCGCAAGGGCGGCATGGGCATGCCCGAGGCGGTGCCCTTCGCCACCCGCGCCGGGGCCGAGGCCTTCGTCGCCGAGGCCGGCGGCCGGATCGTGGCGCTGAAAGAGGTGCCCGAAAGCTATGTGCACCCCGATATGGGCGCGGAAAAGGGGAACACCTCCTCGATGGAAGGAATGAACTGATGGCAAGGATGATCACTCGCCGCCGTGCCCTGCTGATTGCCGCTGCCGCCTGCGTGTTGCCGACGTTGGGCCGTGCCGCACCGCTCGCCCGCTGGCAGGGGCATGCCCTCGGCGCCCATGCCGAAATCAAGCTCGTCGGGCTGTCCGCAGCCGAGGCCGCGCCGCTGTTCGCCCGGATCGAGGCCGAGCTTGGCCGGCTGGAAGCGGAGTTCAGCCTCTACCGGTCCGACAGCGCCCTCGCTCGGCTCAATCGAGAGGGCCGCCTGAATGCGCCATCCCCTGAAATGCTCGAAGTGCTGTCGCTCGCCCAGAGTGTTCACCATCGCACCGAGGGGCTGTTCGATCCGACGGTCCAACCGTTGTTCGCGCTCCATGCCCGGCACTTCGCGGCGGGCACCTTGCCCGAGGCCGGCGAGATCGCAGCGGCGCGAGCATTGATCGGGCTGGCAGGGGTCGAGGTTTCTGCCGCGGAGATTGTGTTTCGCAAACCGGGTATGGCCCTGACGATGAATGGAATTGCCCAGGGCTTCGTCACAGATCGTGTCGCGGCGTTGCTGCAGAGCGAGGGGCTGCGGGACGTGCTGGTGGATATCGGCGAGATCCGGGCGTTGGGGCTGCGGCCAGACGGGGACGGTTGGCATGTCGGGCTGAGCGATGGCAGTCGACTGAAGCTGCGAGCGTGTGCCATCGCTTCCTCAAGCCTGACCGGGACCATGGTGAACCCGGCGGCGGGCATCGGTCACATCTTCAATCCGCTGGGAGAAGGTCCCACCGCTCGCGCCCCGGCGTTAACCGCGAATGTCATTCACCGCAGGGCTGCGGTGGCCGACGCCTTTTCGACGGCTGCTGTGCTTGCTGGGCCGGAACGAGTTGAGACTTGGGCGGAAGACGAGATGCAAGTGATCTGGAGTTGATTCCAGGAAGGCTTCCGATCGTTGACCACCTTCGGGATGGGCACATCCGCAGCAAGGAATGGCTCGACGTCCCCATGTAGGCCATCGCTTAGGCTCAGGACCCATTAATCGGCTTGCGAGTGCCCTGCCGGCGTGATTCACGCTTCCGAACCTATGGCGGCATGATGAGCAATCTTTTCTGGCTGACCGACGAGCAGACGGCACGGTTTCAGCCTTTCTTTCCAAAGAGCCATGGCAAGCCGAAGGTCGATGGTCGGCGCGTGTTGAGCGGGATAATCTTCATCACTCGCAATGGCTTGCGGTGGCGCGGTGCGCCCATGGAGTATGGCCCGCCGAAGACCCTCTACAATCGATGGAAGTGCTGGAGCGAGATGGGTGTGTTCGCCAGGATCTTCGAGGGGCTGGCTTCGGAGGCCGCGGATCGGAAGACGGTCATGATCGACGCAACCTATCTGAAAGCCCATCGCACGGCCTCGAGTTTGCGGTCGAAATAGGGCGGCGTGGACGCCTGATCGGCCGGCCCAAGGGCGGCATGAACACCAAGCTGCATGCTGTCACGGACGCCAGGGGCCGCCCGCTCAAGTTCGTCATGACTGCGGGCCAGGTCAGCGACTATACCGGCGCTGCCGCGCTGCTGAGCAGCCTGCCCGAGGCCGACTGGCTGCTCGCTGACCGGGGCTATGATGCGGATCGGTTCCGCGAAGTCTTGAAAGACAAGGGCATCAGGCCCTGTATCCCGGGCCGGAACGGGACCGGCGCGGGTGAGACGTGATCGGGGGGGGGCGGTTTCTGGTTCGGCGTGTCGGAAGCAGGGCAAGCGCCGGCCCGTGGGGCGCGCGCGCAGCATTTGAGCGGCAGTGCTTTGTGGCAGCCAAATCCCTCTGTCGGATGAGCCTCGCGCGGGGGGCATAGCGCCAGCCCGCCGGGACGGACCGGCGCTTGCCCCGCGCGTTTCTCGCGCGCACCGGGCTGTTTCAGGGCCTGTGAGCACTGTCCCCCAATGGTTCGGATTGGACCGTCAGCTGGTGCTGGGCTGCCGCGGCCTCAGGTCCGGCGATAGCGTTGCGGGCTCATGCCGGTCCAGCTGCGGAAGGCGCGCGAGAAGGCCGAGAGCTCGGAATAGCCGAGGCTGTAGGCGATATCGGTCAGCGGCATGTCCTGGTCTTCGAGGTAGTGCAGCGCCAGCTCGTGCCGGGCGGCGCGCAGGATGTCGTTGAACGACAGCCCGTTGCGCTTGAGCCGCTTCTGGAATTCCTGGCCCGTGAGGCCGAGGATCGCGGCGATCTGGCCGACCGAGGGCGCGGCGCTGCCAAGCTGCATCTTGACCTCGTTGCGCACCACCTCGGCGAAATCGGCCGGGTCCTGGTCCTGCGGCACCCGCGATTGCAGGAAGGCCTTGACCACCGAGAACAGGTAAGGATCGCAGGTCGGCATCCGGGTATCGAGATCCGAGCGCCGGAAGGCGATGGCATTGGTGCGCCGGCCGAACTGCACCGGCGCGCCAAACATCCGCTCGTGATCGCCCCAGCCGTCGGGGCGGGCATGTTCGAAACGGACCTCGAGCGGGCGCCAATCGGGGCCGAGGGCGGTCTTGAAGACGTTGCAGAACATGCCCAGCGACAGTTCCGCGTCCTGGCGCCGGGCCTCGATCCGCGGATCGAGGATGCGGTAGCACAGCCACAGGATGCCGTCGTCGTTGAGCAGGCCGAAGCTGCTCTGGCCCTGATGGGCGGGGAACAGCTCTTCCATGTTGCGCAGCGCCGCGGCCAGCGTCGGCGACGAGATCGCGGCATAGCCAAGCATGCCGAGCTGGCGCGGCTGGAAGGATTGGCCGAAGCTCAGCCCGATATTGTCGTTGCCGGTTTCGGCGGCGGCGATCTCGAACATCTCGCAATACTGGGTCAGGTTCAGTTCGGAGACGGGATCGCCCAGATCCGAGACCCGGATGCCGGCATTGCCGAAGATCGTGTCGAGGTCTCCGCCATTGGCACGGAACAGCTCCGCGGCCCCGTCGGCGGCGGCGGAAAGCACCTTGGCCGGTGCCAGGCGGTCCTCTACTGTCGGTCTGGGTGTCATGGTTCACCCCTCGCGTGCCCTTAAACGCAAGAGGCTAGCGCGGTTCGGGCAAACTGCCAAACCGTTTCTCGAAAGAGACGGAAACCGGGGGAGACGGCGCGAAAGATGACAAGAATCGATGGTCCGCTGTCAAGTCAGACGAATCGAATCGACCCTATCCTCGGGGAATAACAACAACCGAACACAAGCAACAGGGAAAAAGACATGGCACTCACCCGTCGTCAATTCACGGGCCGCGCCGCCGCACTTGCCGGGCTGGCAACGGTGGCGCCCCTTACCCCGGCCTTCGCCAATCGCAACGACCAGATGAACATCCTGTGCTGGGAGGGCTACAACACCGACACCGTGCTCGGCCCGTTCCGCAAAGCCCATCCGGGCGCCACGGTGAAGGCCGAGAGCGGCACCTCGGACCCGGACATGATCAACAAGCTGCGCGCCGGCGAGATCAAGGTCTGGGACCTGATCAACGTCAACCAGCCCTGGGCCCGCGACCAGCTCTATCCCGGCAAGCTGATCAAGCCGCTCGAGAAGGCGCGCTTCATGCCCTATTTCGACAAGATGCTGCCGGATTTCGCCAAGCCCTATCCGCTGGCCTTCGCCGATGACGGCAACCTGCTGGGCATGCCGCAGCGTTTCGGTCCGTTCAGCTTCGTCGTCAACACCGACAAGATCAGCCGCGCCGAGGCCGAGGACCAAGGCTGGAAGCTGTTCCTCGATCCGAAGATGAAGGGCCGCTACGGCGTCCTGACCTACGACAACTGGAACATCATCCACATGTGCCTGACCGCCGGGCTGAACCCGTTCAAGCCGGTCGAGGGCGACGATCAGGCCAAGTTCCGCGACGTGGCCAAGCAGATCTTCGCCAATTCCAAGCTGCAGTCGGCCGACATGACGGCGATGAACACCGCCCTGATCAACGGCGAGATCGACGCCTATTTCACCGGTGGCACCTACACGGCGTCGCCCGCGCGGCTGGACGGCGCCAGCAATATCCGCGCCATCACCCCGAATTCGGGACCGGTCGGCGGCAAGGGCGGCGTGGTCTGGGTCGAACTGACCTCGGCGGTCAACAACCCCGATCCCAGCAGCTTGGCCGAGGATTTCCTCGAATTCGTCCAGAAGCCCGACATCTGCAAGCAGGTGGCCTTCGCCGAAGGCACCTACAACCCGATCGCGCAGATGGGCAACCCGGACGTCATGGCCAAGTTCAGCAAGGAAGAGCTGGACGCGATCCAGTGGGACAGCCTGGAAGAGGAACTGTCGCGCTCGCTCGATTACGAGGTCGTCTCGTCCTACGACGCGCTGATGCAGATCTACACCGAGTCCCGCCGGTCGTGATCCCGCTGGCCCCCCGGCGGAGCACCGACCGGGGGGCTTCCGACTTCTCCAGACATCCGGACCGTCCATGCCATCGCAACCGATTCTGCGGCTTCGCAACATCGTCAAGAAATTCGGCACCTTCACCGCCCTGCACGGTGTCGACCTCGATATCGAGGAGGGCGAGTTCTTCACCATCGTCGGCCCCTCGGGCAGCGGCAAGTCGACCCTGATCCGCATTCTCGTCGGCATGGAGGAGACGACCGAGGGCGAGATCAGCCTGCGCGGCACGCGGATCGAGAAGACGCCGGCCAACCAGCGCCCGACCTGCATGGTGTTCCAGTCGCTGGCGCTGTTCCCGCATATGAGCGTGGGCCAGAACATCGAGTTCCCGCTCAAGCTGCGCAAAGAGCCGCCCTCCGACCGGCGCGCCCGGGCGCTGGAGCTGCTCGAACTGCTGCGCCTGCCGGCCGAGTATTACGACAAGCGCATCTCGCAATGCTCGGGCGGCGAGAAGCAGCGGGTGGCACTGGCCCGCGCGCTGGCCTTCGATCCCGAGATCCTGTTCTTCGACGAGCCGCTCTCGGCGCTCGACTACCGGCTGCGCAAGACGCTGGAGCGCGAGCTGAAGGAACTGCACAACCGCACCGGCAAGACCTTCGTCTACATCACCCATTCGCTGGAAGAGGCGATGGTGATGTCGGACCGCATCGCCATCATGCGCCAGGGCCGGGTCGAGCAGATCGCCGTCGCCGACGAGATCTACGGCCGTCCGGTCAGCCGCTTCGTCGCCGAGTTCATGGGCGAGGTGAACCTGTTCGACGTCGAGGGTACCACCAATGAGCGGCTGCACGGCAACGGGGTGGAAATCCACGTCAACGGCGAGGCGCGCGACTGCGGCGTCAGCCTGGCCCCGGGCGAGACCGGAACGCTGATGGTGCGGCCCGAATATGTCCGCTTCCTGGCGGCGACCGATACCTGCGATTTCATCGTCCGTGGCGTGCTGCGCGACGAATACGCCCTCGGCTCGCGGCTGCAATACCAGATCGAGACCTCGGCGGGCCAGACCGTGACCGTCGAGAAGCTGCGCGAGGACCGCTTCACCGGCCAGCCCGGCAGCGAGGTCATGCTCGGCTTCGATGCCGAGAACGTCCACCTGATCCGGGGGGCGTGATGGAACGGCTCGATAACCGCCTCGGCAAGCTCTCCGCCCTTCCCATCGGCCTGATCCTGCTGCTCGCCTTCATGGCGCCGCTGATCGTGGTGGCGATCTTCTCGGTGATGCCGCAGAAGGTGTTCTCGTTCTGGAACCTGCCCGATTTCTCGTCCTACGCGGTGTTCTTCCAGCAGGGCTATTACCGCTCGCTGGCCTGGTCGCTGGGCATGGCCTTCGCGGCGACGCTGATCCTGTTCCTGCTGTGCTGGCCGCTGGCCTACGGCATGGCCAAGATCTTCCAGCGTTTCTCGCTGGTGATCACCGTCGCCGTGGTGATGAGCCTGTTCGTGCCCGAGAACATCCGCCTGTTCGGCTGGGTGCTGACCCTGATGAAGGGCGGGCTGATCGAGGGCTATTTCCGCCATCTGACCGGCATCGCGCTGCCCAACCCGCTCTACAATGCCGGCATCACCGTCTTCGGGCTGGTCTATGTCTACCTGCCCTTCATGCTGTTCCCGCTGGCCCAGGGCATCTCGATGATCCCCGACGACGCCCGCCAGGCCGCCGCCGACCTGGGCGCCTCGCGCTGGCAGATCCTGACCCAGATCGACCTGCCGCTGGCGGCGCCCGGCATCGTCGTCGGCGCGCTCCTGACCTTCGTGCTCTCCGCCGGGGCGCTGGCGGAATCCAAGCTCCTGGGCGGGCAGTCGATCATCGTCTTCGCCAACGATATCGAGACCGCCTTCACCTTCGGCCAGAACTGGCCCCTGGGCGCGGCGCTGTCGGTGGTGCTGATCCTGATCATCGGCGTGCTGGCGATCGCCGGCATCGCCCGGATCGACCTCGACGCGATCATGGGGAGGAAACGCTGATGCCCGCCTCGCGCTCCACCCGCATCGTGCTGCTGGTCTACGGCCTCGTGACCATCTTCTTTCTCTACCTGCCGCTGGTCTCGGTCGGCTTCGCCTCGATCTCGCGCTCGCGCTACCTGAGCTTCCCGATCCGGCAATACTCGACCAAGTGGTACGGCAGCGCGCTGGCCTCGGACAACGTGCGCCAGATCCTGATGACCTCGCTCAAGATCGCGGTCATCGTCACCGTGATCTCGATGGTCGTCGCCTTCTTCGGCGCATTGGCCTTCGCCCGCTATCACTGGCGCTTCCGCACCACCTTCCAGAAGCTGATCCTGCTGCCGATCTTCTTCCCGCAGACGGTGCTGGGGCTGGCGCTGCTGATGTGGTTCAACTCGATCGGCGTGATCCCGACCTGGAAGACCGCGATCGTCGCCCACCTGGTCTGGATCGCGCCGATCGCGACGTTGATCGTCGCCATCCGCGCCTACGGCTTCGACCCGGCGCTGGAAGAGGCGGCGCGCGACATGGGCGCCGACACCTGGACCATCCTGCGCGAGATCACGCTGCCGCTGCTGATGCCGGGCATCGTCTCGGCCGGGCTGTTCGCCTTCCTGCTCAGCTGGGGCAACTTCCCGCTCTCGCTGTTCACCACCGGGGCGGATTCGACGCTGCCGGAATGGCTCTACGCCAAGATGGTCTCGGGCTACTCGCCGCTGGTGCCGACGCTGGGCGTGATGTCGGTGGTCGCCTCCTTCCTGGTCATCCTGGCCGCCTTCCTGATCTCCTGGGTCCTGCGCGCGCGGCGCCGGGCGCGGGCCGCACGAAACTGACGAACGAAAGGGACAGACATGCTTACATCACTCGCAGGGAAAAGCGTCATCGTGACCGGCGGCTCGAAGGGGATCGGCCGCGGCATCGCGACGGTCTTCGCCCGCCAGGGCGCCCGCGTCACCATCACCGCCCGCGGCGAGGCGGCGCTGAAGGCCGCCGCCGCCGAGATGCCGGGCGACGTCCGTTACGAGACCTGCGACGTCTCGGACTGGGACAGCGTCAGGGCGATGGTCGACAGCACCGCCGCGGCGCAGGGCGGCATCGACGTGATGTGCGCCAATGCCGGCGCCTTCCCGCAGACCAAAATCGTCGACATGGACCCGGCCGAATGGGACGGGGTGCTGGCCACCAACCTGCGCTCGGCCTTCCTCTGCGTGAAGGCCTGCATCCCGCATTTCGAATCCGCCGGCAAGGGCAGGGTGGTGCTGACCTCGTCGATCACCGGGCCGGTCACCGGCTTCCCGGGCTGGTCGCATTACGGCGCCTCGAAGGCGGGGCAGCTGGGCTTTCTCAAGACCGCCGCGATGGAGCTGGCGCGCTACAACACCACCATCAACGCGGTGATGCCGGGAAACATCTATACCGAGGGGCTGCAGGACCTGGGCCAGGACTACCTCGACACGATGGCCGCCTCGATCCCGCTCAAGCGGCTCGGCGCTGTCGAGGATATCGGCAACGCGGCGCTGTTCTTCGCCTCGGACGAGGCCGGCTACATCACCGGACAGCAGATCGTCGTCGACGGCGGGCAGATCATCCCGGAGTCGCTGGAGGCGCTCGACGAGATCTGATCGCAGGGAGGTAAAATCATGGCAGACAACGAATTGCCGCTCGAGGAGCTCCTCGAGCGACTGGAGGCGCTTGTCCGGAAGTCGCTGCATCTGTGGGAGATGCCCGCGGGTGCCACGGCCCGGCTGATCAACGTCTCCGAGAACGCGACCTACCTGGTCGAGGCGCCCGGCGGCTACCGGTCGATCCTGCGCGTGCACCGGGCCAACTACCACAGCCGCCGCGCCATCGAATGCGAACTGGCCTGGATCGCGGCGCTGGACGCCTCGGGCGCCGTGGTCGCGCCGGGCCACTACCTCGGCCGCGACGGCGAGGCGATCCAGCAGGCCGCCATCGAGGGGCTGGACGCGCCGCGCTACATGGTGCTGTTCCATTTCGTCGAGGGCAGCCCGCCGGACGAGAACGGCGACCTCAGGCCGGGCTTCGCCGAGCTGGGCGAGATCGCCGCCCACACCCATATCCAGTCGGCCGGCTGGCAGCGCCCGGACGGGTTCGAACGGCCCTATTGGGACATCGAGCAGTTCTTCGGCGCCCGCCCGACCTGGGGCGACTGGCGCGACGCGCCCGAGGTGACCGCCGGGGTGCGTGCCGTGCTCGAGGAGGTGCAGCGCCGGATCTGCGCAAGGCTCGAGGCCTTCGGGCGCGGGCCCGACCGCTACGGGCTGATCCATGCCGACATGCGGCTGGCCAACCTGCTCGAGGACGAGACCGGCACGCGGCTGATCGATTTCGACGACTGCGGCATCGGCTGGTTCCTCTACGATTTCGCCACCGGGATCAGCTTCATGGAGGACGACCCGCGCGTGCCCGCGCTCAAGCAGGCCTGGGTCGAGGGCTACCGCAAGGTGCGGCCGCTCTCGCCGGAGGAGGAGGCCGAGCTCGACACCTTCGTCATGCTGCGGCGGATGGCGCTGCTGGCCTGGATCGGCAGCCATATCGAGGCGCCCGAGCCGCAGGCCCTGGCCCCCGGCTTCGCCCGCGTCACCGCCGAGCTGGGCCGCGCCTGGCTGGCCCGCAGCGGGTGACGCGCGGTTGACCGGGCGCTGTCAAGAACCCGCGCTTTGCGGTCAAGCCGGCCGCCCGAGAATCGCCAAGACTGTCGCCAAGTGTTGAAAGGACGCGCCGATGTCGCAGGCAAAACTGGACTTCCTCGAACGGTCCAAAACCTTCTGGAACCCGGGCAAGACCCAGGACTGGATCGACATGGGGGTCGACCTCGTGATCGACCGGCGCGAGGGCTATTACCTCTATGACATGGACGGCCGGCGGCTGATCGACCTGCACCTCAACGGCGGCACCTACAATCTCGGCCATCGCCATCCCGAGCTGGTCGAGGTGCTCAAGGCCGGGACCGAGCGGTTCGACATGGGCAACCACCATTTCCCGGCGCTGGCCCGCACCGCGCTGGCCGAGGCGCTGCAGGCGGTCGCGCCGGGGCCCGGCTTTCGCTACACCGCCTACGGTTCGGGCGGGGGCGAGGCGATCGACATCGCGCTCAAGACCGCCCGCCACGCGACGCAGAAGCGCAAGATCGTCTCGGTCATCAAGGCCTATCACGGCCATACCGGGCTGGCGGTCAAGGCCGGCGACGACCGTTTCTCCAAGATGTTCCTGTCCGAGGATACCGAGGGCGAGTTCGTCCAGGTGCCGTTCAACGACCTCAACGCGATGGAGGACGCGCTCAAGGGCCGCGACGTGGCCGCGGTGATCATGGAGACGATCCCCGCCACCTACGGCTTCCCGATGCCGCAGGAGGGCTACCTGCCCGGGGTCAAGGCGCTGTGCGAACGCTATGACGCGCTCTACATCGCCGACGAGGTCCAGACCGGGCTGATGCGCACCGGCGAGATGTGGGGCTGCACCCGCTACGGGGTCGAGCCCGACATCATGGTCACCGGCAAGGGCATCTCGGGCGGGATGTATCCGATCGCCTGCGTGCTGATCACCGAACGCTGCGGCGGCTGGCTCAAGGAATACGGCTTCGGCCACATGTCGACCATGGGCGGGGCCGAGCTCGGCTGCGTCGTGGCGATGAAGGTGCTGGAAATCCTCCAGCGTCCCGAGGTCCGGACCATGGTCAACTATATCGGCGACTACCTGCGCGCCGGGCTCAACGACATCATGGCCGCCTTCCCGGATTTCTTCACCGGCATCCGCCAGCACGGCGTCATCATGGGGCTCGAGTTCAACCACCCGCAGGGCGCCAAGCCGGTGATGAAGCACCTTTACGAAAACGGCGTCTGGGCGATCTTCTCGACGCTCGATCCACGGGTGCTGCAGTTCAAGCCCGGTGTCCTGCTCCGCCAGGCCGATGCCGAGGAGGTGCTGCGCCGGGTGGCGATCGCGGTCGAGCTGGCCCGGGCCGAGATCATGGGCAGCAGCCGGAGGGCCGTGTGATGGACCAGGCGCTTTTCAATTCGCTGATCGACATCTCGGCCAGCCCCGCCGCCCGCAAGGGCCGGGCCGAGATGATGCTCGAACGCGCGCGCTGGGCGGCGACGGTCTTCGACCGCTACGACCGCGACGCCACCCTGCGCATCGCCGAGGCGGTGGCCGAGGCCGCCCATGCCCGCGCCGGCGAGTTCGCCGAGAAGGCGGTGGCCGAAAGCGGCTTCGGCGTCGCCGCGCACAAGAAGATCAAGAACGAGCTGACCGCCAAGCCGCTGGTCGCGCATTACCGCGACGCCGATTACGTCAATCCGCGCGTCGACGAGGCGCGCAAGATCGTCGAGGTGCCGCGCCCGGCCGGGGTGATCTTCGCCCTGACGCCCTCGACCAACCCGATCGCGACGATCAACTACAAGGTGCTGCTGGCGCTGCTGACCCGCAACGCCATCGTCATCTCGCCCCATCCGGCGGTCAAGGAGACCTCGGTCGAGGCGGCCGAGGAACTGGCCCGGGCGGCCGAGGCGGCCGGGGCGCCGGCGGGGGTGATCCAGATCCTGGCCCAACCGTCGATCCCGATGGTCGAGGCGTTCATGACCTCCGAGAAGACCAACGTCATCCTTGCCACCGGCGGCACGCCGATGGTGCGGGCGGCCTATTCCTCGGGCAACCCGGCAATCGGCGTCGGCCCCGGCAACGCCCCGGTCTTCGTCGACGAAAGTGCCGAGATGACCGCCGCCGCCCGCCGCATCGTCGCCTCGAAGAGCTTCGACAACTCGGTGCTGTGCACCAACGAGAGCGTGCTGATCACCCTGTCCTCGGTGGCCGGGCAGCTCAAGCGGGCGCTGAAATCGGCCGGGGCGCATGTCTGCTCGGACGAGGAGACCGAGGCGCTGCGCCGGTTCCTGTTCCATCCGCGCGGCTTCAATATCGAGGCGATCGGCCGCGATGCCACCTGGATCGCCCAGGAATGCGGCATCCGGGTGTCCCCGGACACCAAGATCCTGGTCGCGCCGATCACCCAGATCGGGGTCGAGGAGCGGCTGTCGAAGGAAAAGCTCTGCCCGGTGCTCAGCCTGCACGTGACCGAGACCCGGGCCCAGGCGCTGAGCCAGGCGCGGGCAGTGCTGCGGCTGACCGGCGCCGGCCACTCGGCGGCGATCCACGCCGCCGACGAGGCGGTGATCATGGCCTATGCCAGCACCGTCGAGGCCTATCGCGTCGTCGTCAACGCGCCCTGTTCGCAAGGCGCGGCGGGCTTCGCCACCAACCTGGCGCCGACCTTCACCATCGGCACCGGCTTCTTCGGCCGCTCGTCGATCGGCGAGAATATCGGCCCGCAGCACCTCGTCCACTGGACCCGCATCGCCTATGGCAGCGAGGCCGACGTGCCGTTCGGCAATTTCCACGGCCTCGGGCGCAGCTTCCGCGGCGCCCTGCCACGGGCGCCGGCCGATGGCGTGCCGGGCTCCGCTTCCGCCCCGTCCGCCCCGCAACCGCAGCCCTCGGCCATGTCCGGCATGGACAGCGCCACGCGGGACGAGTTGCGCCGCCTGATCGCCGCCGAACTTCGCGACCTGCTGAGAAAGTGACCATGGCCGACCTGCGTTCCTTCATCTTCATCGACCAACTCCAGCCCCAGACGCTGGCCTATGTTGCCACCTGGATGCGCGGCTCGCTGCCGCGGGCGCGGATGGCGGCCCAGATCATCGAGATCGCCCCGGGCCTCGACATCGAGGCGCTGACCGACGTGGCGCTGAAAAGCGCCGACGTGAAGGCCGGGCTGCTGGTCGTCGAACGCCAGTTCGGCACGCTGGAATTCCATTCGCGCTCGACCGCCGAGGTCCATGCCGGGGCCGAGGCCGTGCTCGACGCGCTCGGCGCAAGGCGCGAGGACGCGGCGCCGCCGAAGATCCTCGCCTCGAAGATCGTCACCCGGGTCGATCATCAGCACGCCTTCCTGATGAACCGCAACCGCATGGGCTCGATGATCCTCGGTGGCGAAAGCCTCTACCTGCTCGAATGCTCCTCGGCCTCCTACGCGATGCTGGCCTGCAACGAGGCCGAGAAGGAGGCCAACATCAAGGTCATCGACTACCGGATGATCGGCCCCAACGGGCGGCTCTACCTCGCCGGCGACGAGGCCGAGGTGCGCAACGCGCGCAACGCGGCCGAGGCGGCGCTGCGCGACATGGGGGCGCGGTGAATGTCCGATCTGCGCCAGGCCATACGCGAGATCCTCGCCGAAGAGATCGCCCGGCTGCGGCCCGAGCTGACCGCCGCCGCGCCGCAGGTGACCGAGGAGGCGATCACGATCCGCTCGAGCGCCGACCTGAACGATTTCGCGCTGCGGCTGCTCGACCGGGCCCAGGACGGCCGGCTGATCGCCGACCTTGCCGCCGGCCGCCACCGCTTCGCGCTGGCCGGGACCGCGGCGCCGGGGCAGGCCGCGCCGCCGGTCCATGCCCACCAGCCGGCCGCGCCGGCGCCGACGGCGGCGCCGCAGGCCGAATTCCTGCGCGGCATGGTGTCGGAACGCGACATCGCCGGGCTGGCCGACGGCACCCGGGTGGTGCGGGTCGGCAAGTCGGTCCGCCTCACGCCACTCGCCCGCGACGAACTCGCCCGCCGCGGCATCCAGCTTGAAAGGGTATCCACATGATCCGAGGCAAGGTCACGGGCCGGGTCTGGTCCACCAAGCGCATCGACACGCTGCCGAACGGCGCTCTGCTCGAGGTCAAGGTCGGCACCTCCACGCTGGTCGCCTTCGATCCGCTCGGCTGTGCCGAGGGCGAGGAGGTGCTGATCACCCAGGGGTCGGTCGCGGCCGCCTATTTCACCAACATCAAGGCTCCGGTCGATGCGCTCATCGTCGGGTCCGTCGACGCATCCTGAACGCTGAACGAGGAGAACCCAAATGGCAAATCAGGCTATCGGAATGATCGAAACCCGCGGCTACGTCCCGGCGATGACCGCCGCCGACGCGATGGTCAAGGCGGCGAATGTCGAGATCGTGTCGCGCAACGAGGTCGGCGGCGGCTATGTCTCGGTCGTCGTCAAGGGCGATGTCGGCGCGGTCAAGGCCGCGACCGAGGCCGGCGCCCAGGCCGCCAACCAGATCGGCGAAGTGACCTCGGTCCACGTCATCCCGCGCCCGCATGCCGATCTCGGCAAGCATTTCGACGCGGCTGCGCTGAAGTAACGGCTTGGGGCGACCGGACCGATGACAGAGCTACGCGTCTACCTGCCGATCCGCGATCTGCAGCCGCAGTTCGCGGCCTACCTGGCCACGCCGCTGCGGGCACGGGGCTATCCGCCCTACGAGGGTCAGAACAGCCTGATCATCGAGGTCGCCCCCGCCCTGGCGATCCACCGCATCGCCGATCTCGCGCTCAAGGAATCGCCGGACATGGAGCCCGGGATCCTGTTCACCGAGCGCCAGTTCGGCCTGCTCGAGCTGCATGCCGACGACGCCGGCGAGCTCGACCGGGCCGGCCGCGCCATCCTCAAGGGGATCGGGGCCAAGCCCGAGGAGCAGCTGGCGCCGAAGGTGCTGTTCCACGACATCATCGACGACCTGTCGGACCAGCACGCGATCATCCTCAACCGCTCGCGCGATGCCTCGATCCTGGTGCCGGGGCAGTCGCTCCTGATCTACGAGATGATGCCGGCGCTGTTCGCCTGCGTCGCCGCCAACGAGGCCGAACGCGCGGCGCCGCTGGCCACGGTCAACGACGTCCAGATGATGGGCGCCTCGGGACGGATCTTCATGTCGGGCAGCCATGACGACATGGTCAAGGCGCGCGATGCGATCACCCGGACGCTGGAGGGCGTGAAAGGGCGCTGACGGCACGGTGGCGGAGCGACTTGCGGGCGGAGCGACTTGCGGGCGGAGCGATCCGGCGCCCGTTCCGGCACGGCGTCCCGGGCCGCCGGCCGCGGCGCATGTCGCGCAAGCGCCCGCCGCGGGGTCGCGGTCCTGTTCCGCGATCCGCAGGCCGGCATCTGCCGGCTGCTGCGGCCGATGGCTGACATCCCCCCGGCGCCGGGTTAGGCTTGCCGCCGTCAGGCAGTCAGGTGCGCGGAACAGGAGGGTGCGATGGCGGACGGGAGCGAGAGACGGACGCAGGTGACGTCGAGCCATTGGGGCGCGTTCGAAGTCGATGTCGAGGGCGACCGCATCGTCGCCACCCGGCCCTTCGCGGCAGACCCGCATCCGCCGGCGATCCCGGCGATCCTGCCCGCCGCGGTGCATCACTCCAGCCGGGTCCAGCGCCCGGCGATCCGCCGCGGCTGGCTCGAGACGCGGCGGCGGGACGGGCGCGGCAGCGACGATTTCGTCGCGCTGCCCTGGGACGAGGCGCTGGACATCGCCGCGGGTGAGATCGACCGGGTGCGCAAGGCCCATGGCAACGAGGCGATCTTCGGCGGCTCCTATGGCTGGGGCTCGGCTGGCCGCTTCCACCACGCCCAGAGCCAGGTCCACCGCTTCCTCAACTGCATCGGCGGCTATGTCGCCTCTTTCGGCAGCTACTCGACCGGCTGCGCCCAGGCGATCATGCCGCATGTCTTCGGCGTCGACTTCCTCAAGCTGCTCTACGAGCATCAGGACGGTTGGCAGGTGATCCACGACCATACCGAAACCCTGGTCATGTTCGGTGGCATCAACCCCAAGAACGCCCAGGTCAGCATGGGCGGGATCACCGAGCACGAGACCGCCGGCTGGTTCGAGAAGTTCGCGGCCAAGGGCATGTCCCGCGTCAATGTCGGCCCGCAGCGCAGCGACGCGCCCGAGGGCTGCGACTGGCTGCCGCTGCGGCCGGCCACGGACACCGCGCTGATGCTGGCGCTGGCCTATGTGATCGAGACCGAGGGGCTGACCGATCGCGATTTCCTGGCGCGCTGCACCGTCGGCTTCGACTGTTTCCGCCCCTACCTGCTGGGCGAGAGCGACGGCCAGCCCAAGAGCCCGGACTGGGCCGGCCCGATCTGCGGCGCCGACCCGGAGGCGATCCGGGCGCTGGCCCGGCGGATGGCGACGACGCGGACGCTGATCACCGTCGCCTGGTCGCTGCAGCGGGGCGAGCACGGCGAACAGCCCTACTGGATGTCGGCGGTGCTGGCGGCGATGCTGGGCCAGATCGGGTTGCCGGGCGGCGGCGTCGGCTATGGCTACGGCGCCATCGGCGGGGTCGGCAAGTCGTTCAAGGGGCTGCGTGGCATGACCTTCTCGCAGGGCCGGAACCCGGTGCGGACGGTGATCCCGGTGGCGCGGATCGGCGACATGCTGCGCAACCCCGGCCAACCTTACGATTTCAACGGCCGGCGCGGGCCCTACCCGGATATCCGGCTGATCTACTGGGCCGGCGGCAATCCGTTCCACCATCACCAGGACCTCAATGCCCTGCACGCGGCCTGGCAGGGCCCTGAGACGATCATCGTGCATGAGCCGTGGTGGACCCCGACCGCCAAGCGCGCCGATATCGTCTTCCCGGCGACGACGCCCTACGAGCGCGAGGATATCGGCCGGTCGAACCTCGACGACTACCTGTTCCACATGCCGCAGCTGGTCCCGCCCCAGGGCGAGGCGCGCGACGACTACGCCATCTTCGCCGGCCTGGCCGAGCGGCTGGGGGCGGGGCCGGCCTTCACCGGCGGCCGCAGTGCGGCGGACTGGATCCGCAGCCTCTACGACGACTACCGCAGCCTCGCCGCGGAGCAGGATGTCGAGGTGCCGGATTTCGAGACCCTGAAGGCGCGCAACTGGGTCCGGCTGCCGATCCGGGCCGAGGGCCCCAACCGGACCCTCTTCGCGCCGTTCCGCACCGACCCGGAGGCGGCGCCGCTGGGCACCCCGTCGGGCCGGATCGAGATCTTCTCCGACAGGATCGACGGCTTCGGCTACGACGATTGCCCCGGCCACCCGGTCTGGCTGCCGCCCCGGGAATGGCTCGGCGCCGCGACCGAGGCGACGCCGCTGCACCTGGTTTCGCCGCAGCCGGGCGACAAGCTGCACAGCCAGCTCGAATGCGCGCTGGCCGACGTGCCCGGTGCCCGCCCGGTTACGCTGGCGATTCATCCCGCGGACGCCGCCGCGCGCGGGATCGGCGACGGCGAACTGGTGCGGGTATTCAACGGCCGCGGCGCCTGCCGGGCGCGGGCGCGGGTCTCGGACGCCATCCGTGAGGGCGTGGTGGCGCTGCCGACCGGGGCCTGGTTCGGCGATCCGGGTGGCAATCTCGATCCGCACGGCAATCCGAATGTGCTGACGCTGGATGTCGGCACCTCGCGGCTGGGGCAGGGCTGCAGCGCCCATACCGCGCTGGTCGAGGTCGGCCGGCTCGAGGATTGAGGCCCAGACACCCGGACGCGGAGGCGGCAAGGATGGACAGCGCCGCCGGCTTGCGCCATCACCGCCCCGACCCGGCGTGGAGGAGAGCGGCGCAATGGCGGAACCGCAGACGGCCAGCGACACTTCCGACAAGGCCGCCGCCCGGCGCGCCCTGCCGGCGGGCATCTGGGCGCTGGGCTTCGTTTCTCTGCTGATGGACGTCTCGTCCGAGATGATCCACGCCCTGCTGCCGGTCTACCTGACCGTCGGGCTGGGGGCGACGGCGCTGGCGGTCGGCGTCATCGAGGGCATCGCCGAGGCGACGGCGGCGATCACCAAGGTGTTTTCCGGCGCGCTCAGCGACCGGATCGGCAAGCGCAAGGGGCTGGCGGCGCTGGGCTATGGGCTGGCGGCCTGCACCAAGCCGATCTTCCCGCTCGCCGGCTCGGTCGGCTGGATCGTCGCCGCGCGCTTCATCGACCGCATCGGCAAGGGCATCCGCGGCGCACCGCGCGACGCGCTGATCGCCGACCTGACCCCGCCGGCACTGCGCGGCGCCGCCTACGGGCTGCGCCAGTCGCTCGACACCGTCGGCGCCTTCCTCGGCCCGCTGGCGGCGATCGGGCTGATGTGGCTGTTCGCCGACCGTTTCGCCTCGGTCTTCTGGGTCGCGGTCGTGCCCGGGTTCCTGTCGCTCGGCCTGATCCTGTTCGCGGTCAGGGAGCCGGCCCGGCCGGAGGGCACCCGGCAGGTGCGCAATCCGCTGGCCCGCGACGAGCTCGCCCGCCTCGGCGGGCTCTACTGGGCCGTGGTTGCCGTCGCCGCCGTCTTCACCCTGGCCCGGTTCAGCGAGGCCTTCCTGGTGCTGCGGGCCCAGCAGGCCGGGCTGGCGCTGATGCTGGTGCCGCTGGTGCTGGTGGGGATGAATGTC
Organism: Acidimangrovimonas pyrenivorans; assembly: GCF_042643245.1. Taxonomy (NCBI): domain Bacteria; kingdom Pseudomonadati; phylum Pseudomonadota; class Alphaproteobacteria; order Rhodobacterales; family Paracoccaceae; genus Acidimangrovimonas; species Acidimangrovimonas pyrenivorans. The sequence goes on along the minus strand of NZ_JBHRSK010000004.1, from coordinate 920,494 downwards.
GCCTATGCGTTGTCGGCCTACCCGGTCGGCGTGCTGTCGGACCGGGTCGGGCGGCTGGCGCTGCTGGCGCTGGGCGTCGGGCTGCTGATCGCCGCCGACATCGTGCTGGCGCTGGCGCCGGGGCTGGCGGGGATCGCCGTCGGCGTCCTGCTCTGGGGGCTGCACATGGGCTTCAGCCAGGGGCTGCTGGCGTCGCTGGTCGCCGACACCGCCGCGCCCGAGCTGCGCGGCACCGCCTTCGGCCTGTTCAACCTGGTCACCGGCGCGGCGATGCTGGCCGCCAGCGTGCTGGCCGGGGCGCTGTGGGAATGGGGCGGGCCCGAGGCGACCTTCCTCGCCGGGGCCGGTTTCGCGGTGCTGGCGTTGCTCGGCCTGCTGGCGCTGCGCGGCCGGCTGGCGCGGCGGGCGAAGAAGGGGCAGGGGGCCCGAGCCTAGGCCGGCCCGACCCTAGGCCGGCTTGCCGAAATCGCCGACGTCCAACACCGGCGCGGCGTCGAGATCCTCGGCATCCAGCATCGCCGCCACCCGTTCCAGCGACGAGATCAGCTGCGCCTGTTCCCAGTCCGCCAGCGCCTCGAACTTGCGCACGAAGCGTTGCTGCAGCGCGTCCGGCGCGGTGCGCAGGGTGGTGGCGCCGCGCTCGGTCAGCAGGATGTTGGTCTGGCGCCGGTCGGTGGCCGATTTCTCGCGCGTGACCATGCCCTGACGCACCAGCTTGTCGACCAGCGAGGTGACGGTTGCCTGCTTGATCCCCATGCGCTTGGAAATATCGGTCGCGGTGCAGAAGCCGCGCTCGGCCACCAGCTGCAGGGCGCGGAACTGGGCCGCGGTCAGCCCGGCCGCCTGGGCCAGGTCGCGGCGATACATCTCGGTTGCCCGCAGGATGCGGCGCAGCGCGATCAGACTGGCATCGGTACGGTCCATCCCACCCCCTCGGAATTCCGGCGCCCGATGGTGACAGAGCCGGGTTCCGGATGCAAACTTTTGCCGATCGGTGGTATCGGCGCCCGGATTGCAACGATAGATCGAAATATTTTCCATAGCTTCTATATGGGTTTGTCAGGATAATGGCGCAAATTATGCCGTTCGGGGCGGAAAAGTGCTTAGGTTATTGAAATATTCATCTTTGGGTGTTACTTAGAAGATCGAAGCAATTTGGAGGTTCCGAGAGTATGCGACATTCACTGGAGTTCTTCCGCGCCACCGGCCCCGTTCTGCGCAAGCCCGCAGCCGAGGACGGCGCAGCGATCTGGAAGCTGGTCCAGGCGTGCAAGCCGCTCGACGAGAACTCGGTCTATTGCAACCTGATCCAGTGCGACCACTTCCGCGACACCTGCGTTCTGGCGGAGGAGGACGGCAAGGTCGTCGGCTGGATCTCGGCCTATATCCTGCCCTACGACCCGCAGACCGTCTTCGTCTGGCAGGTTGCCGTCGCCGAGGAGGCGCGCGGCACCGGGCTGGGCGGCAAGATGCTCAAGCATCTGCTGGGCCGGAAGGAGCTCAAGGACGTGACGCGGTTGCAGACCACGATCACCGAGAGCAACAAGGCCTCCTGGGCGCTGTTCAAGCGCTTCGCGCAGCGCGAGGGCGGGGAGCTGGACAACCAGGCCCACTTCACCCGCGACACCCATTTCCGCGGCATGGCGCCGACCGAGCACATGGTCACCATCTCGCTGCCGCGGCGGGTCAAGCAGGCGGCCTGAAGCCGGCCCCTGCACCCGCAGCCAATTCCCCAGACAAGGATCTGACATGTCGACTGCCAAGACAGCCGAAATCGCCATCTTCAAACGCCGCGAGTCCGAAGCGCGCAGCTATTGCCGCAGCATCGACGCGGTCTTCACCTCGGCCTCGGGCTCGGAACTGACCGACGCCGAAGGCCGGAGCTATATCGACTTCCTCGCCGGCTGTTCCTCGCTGAACTACGGCCATAACGACCCGGACATGAAGGCCGCGCTGATCGACCATATCGCCGGCGACGGCATGGCCCATGCGCTCGACCTGCATACCGATGCCAAGGGCGCCTTCATGGAGGCGTTCGAGGCGCATATCCTCAAGCCGCGCGACATGGATCACCGGCTGATGTTCACTGGCCCGACCGGCGCCAACGCCGTCGAGGCGGCGCTGAAGATCGCCCGCAAGGTGACCGGCCGGACCAATGTCATCGCCTTCACCAACGGCTTCCACGGCGTGACGCTGGGGGCGCTGGCGGCGACCGGCAACTCCTATCACCGCGGCGGCGCCGGCACGACGCTGAACGGCGTCACCCGGATGCCTTACGACGGCTACATGGGCAAGTCGGTCGATACCGCCGACCTGCTCGAGAAGATGCTCGACGACCGCTCGAGCGGCGTCGACGCCCCGGCGGCGATCCTGCTCGAGACCGTTCAGGGCGAGGGCGGGCTGACCGCCGCGCGTCCCGAATGGGTGCGCCGCGTGGCCGAACTGGCCAGGAAGCACGGTGCTCTGCTGATCATCGACGACATCCAGGCCGGCTGCGGCCGGACCGGGCGCTTCTTCTCCTTCGAGGAGATGGGCGTGACCCCGGACATCGTGACGATGGCGAAGTCGATCTCGGGCTTCGGCCTGCCGATGGCGCTGATGCTGGTGCGGCCCAAGCACGACGTCTTCGGCCCGGCCGAGCATAACGGCACCTTCCGCGGCAACACCCATGCCTTCGTGACCGCCAAGGTGGCGATCGAGAAGTTCTGGGCCGACGACACCTTCCAGACTGGGCTCGACAAGCAGTCCCTGGCGTTGACTGCCGCGCTGGAAGAGCTTGCCGCGCTGATCCCGGGCGCCTTCCTCAAGGGCCGCGGCCTGATGCAGGGCGTCGATGTCGGCTCGGGCGAGCTGGCCGGGGACATCTGTGCCCGCGCCTTCCGCAAGGGGCTGATCGTCGAGACCTCGGGGCCGGACGACCAGGTGGTCAAGATCCTGGCGCCGCTGACGACGCCGCCGGAGGTGATGACCAAGGGTCTGAACATCCTGCTCGACGCCGCCCGCGACGTCGCCCACCAAACCAAATTCGCTGCGGAGTAACCTGATGATCGTTCGCGACTTCCACGACCTGGTCAACACCGACCGGACCGTTTCCGATGCGCAGTGGACCTCGGTCCGCATGCTTCTGGCCGATGACGGGATGGGGTTCTCGTTCCACATCACCTTCCTCGATGCCGGCTCGGAGCACACCTTCGAATACAAGAACCACTTCGAGAGCGTCTACTGCATGCAGGGCAAGGGCTCGATCACCGATCTCAAGACCGGCGAGACCCACGAGATCAAGCCGGGGGTGATGTATGCCCTGAACGAGCATGACCGCCACACCCTGCGCGCCGACGAGGAGCTGGTCATGGCCTGCTGCTTCAACCCGCCCGTCACCGGCCGGGAAGTGCACCGCGAAGACGGCTCCTACGCGCCGGCGGAAGAACTGGCCTGAGCCACCCGCCGCACGGCGCCTTCGACATCCTGACAAGCACAACTGGGGCTCCGGCCACCGGGCCGGAGAGATATACCGTGAGCTTTCCCGAACATACTGTCGAGAAGATCGGCGGCACCTCGATGAGCCGTGCGCGCGAGCTGCGCGACACGCTGTTCATCGGCAAGCGCAAGGGCGCCGATCTCTACCGCCGCATCTTCGTGGTCTCCGCCTTCGGCGGCATCACCAACCTGCTGCTGGAACACAAGAAGACCGGCACGCCGGGCGTCTATGGCCTGTTCGCCAATGACAGCAGCGAACATGGCTGGCTCGACGCGCTCAGCGCCGTCGCCGAGGCGATGCGCGCGGCCCATGCCGAGGTGCTCGACCACGCCGCCGACCTGGCCGCGGCCGACGATTTCGTCCGCGAGCGGATCGAGGGCGCGCGCTCGTGCCTGTTCGACCTCCAGCGGCTGTGCTCCTACGGCCATTTCCGGCTCTCGAGCCACATGCTGATCATCCGCGAGCTGCTGTCGGGGCTGGGCGAGGCGCATTCGGCCTTCACCACCACGCTCTTGCTGCAACGCGCCGGGGTCAATGCCCGTTTCGTCGACCTTTCCGGCTGGCGCGACGAGAGCGAATACACGCTCGAGCAGCGCATCGCCGCCGGGCTGGCCGATGTCGACCTGGAAACCGAGATGCCGATCGTCACCGGCTACGCCCAATGCGGCGAAGGGCTGATGCGCGAGTTCGACCGCGGCTATTCCGAGGTCACCTTCTCGGCGCTCGCCGCCCTTAGCGGCGCGGCCGAGGCGATCATCCACAAGGAGTTCCACCTGTCCTCGGCCGACCCGAACCTCGTCGGGCCCGAGAGCGTGCGCAAGCTCGGCCACACCAATTACGACGTCGCCGACCAGCTGTCGAACATGGGCATGGAGGCGATCCACCCGAGCGCCGCCAAGACCCTGCGCCAGGCCGGCGTGCCGCTGCGCGTCACCAACGCCTTCGAGCCGGGCGACCCCGGCACGCTGATCGACGACGCCCCGGCCGAGGCGGCGGAAGTCGAGATCGTCACCGGCCTCGACGTGGTCGCGCTCGAGCTGTTCGAGCAGGACATGGTCGGGGTGAAGGGCTACGACGCCGCGATCCTCGAGGCGCTGCGGCGCCACAACGTCCGCATCGTGTCGAAAAGCTCGAACGCCAACACCATCACCCACTATGTCGAGGCGTCGCTGAAATCGGTGCGCCGGGTCGAGCGCGACCTGCTCAAGCTCTACCCCTCGGCGACGCTGAACGTCCGGGCGCTGTCGATCGCCTCGGCCATCGGCCGCGACCTCAGCGGCCTGCGCGTGCTGGGCCGCGGCCTGGCGGCGATCGAGGGCGAGGGGGTCGAGGTCATCGCCGCCCACCAGACGCCGCGCAATGTCGACGTCCAGTTCGTCGTCGCCCGCGACGACCTGCTGACCGCGATCCGGGCGCTCAATGCCGAGGTCGTGATCGGCGCGGCCGAAGAGCCGGAACAGCGCAAGGCGGCCTGACGCGGCCCACGGATCGCCTTGTATCGCTGTGGTCTCGACACCCGTCCCGGTCCCGGGGCGGGTGTCGTCGCATCTGGGGACGGGCGCGGCGAATTTCGCCCATTCGCCCTGCGGCGGCTTGAACGAGTCGGCCCGGGGCGCTCTACTGGCGGGGATTTGTTCGATGGTTGCGAGGGCCCGATTCCATGTCCGATGCCGGCCGCCACGTGATTGCCACGCCCGAGCCGCTGTTGCAGCGGCTGGCCGCGCAGGGATGGCGGGTGATCGGGCCGAAACCCCGTGACGGCGCGATCTGCTACGAGGAGATCGGGCCGGGCGACCTGCCCCGGGGCATGACCGACAGCCAGCAACCGGGGCAGTACCGGCTGGAGCCGGGTGACCCCGGGCGCTGGTTCGACTATGTCGTCGGGCCGCAAAGCTGGAAGAAATGGCTGTTCCCGGCGCGCCAGAAGCTGTGGAGCGCGGCGCGGGACGGCAGCGGCTTCACCGTCGAGGCGCCCGGGGATGCCTGGCCGAAAACCGCCTTCTTCGGCGTCCGCCCCTGCGAGATCGCGGCGATGGGGATCCAGGACCGGGTCTTCGACAATGGCAGCTTCGCCGATCCCGGCTACGGCGCCCGCCGGGCCGAGACGCTGATCGTCACCGTCAACTGCGCCCGCGCGGCCGAGACCTGCTTCTGCGCCGCGATGAATACCGGGCCGCGGGCCGAGGGCGGCTATGACCTCGCCCTGACCGAGCTGGAGCGGGGCGGCTTCCTGCTGGAGGTCGGCAGCGCGGCGGGTGCGGCCCTGCTCGACGGGCTCGACCTGGCGCCGGCCGGGCCCGACCATGTCGAGGCCGGCCGGGCCGTCTCGCGCGCCACCGCCGCCAGCCAGAGCCGCAGCATGCCCGCCGAGATCGCGCCGATCCTGCGCGACGCGGCCGAGCATCCGCAGTGGGAGCTGGTCGCCGACCGCTGCCTGAGCTGCGCCAACTGCACGCTGGTCTGCCCGACCTGCTTCTGTTCCGATGTCGAGGACAGCACCGACCTCAGCGGCGACCACGCCGAACGCTGGCGGGTCTGGGACAGCTGCTTCACCGCCGAGTTCAGCCATGTCCATGGCGGTTCGGTCCGACAATCGACCCGCTCGCGCTATCGCCAGTGGATGACCCACAAGCTGTCGAGCTGGCACGACCAGTTCGGCACATCCGGCTGCACCGGCTGCGGGCGCTGCATCGCCTGGTGCCCGGTCGGCATCGACATCACCGAGGAAGCCGCGGCCTTCGCCGCAAGCAAGGAGGGCTGAGCATGGAGGTCAAAGGCTTCGAGGAGATCCTCGCCGACCATCCGGTGTTCCGCGATTTCGACGCCGACATCCTGCTGCTGCTCGCCGGCTGCTGCATGAACGAGCATTTCAAGCCCGGCGAGGTGATCTATGGCGAGGGCGACGGCGCCGACAAGGTCTATATCCTGCGCCATGGCGATGTCGCGATCGAGGTCGGCGCGCCGGGCCGGGGCCAGATCATCGTCGAGACGCTGCATGCCGGCGACATCCTCGGCTGGTCCTGGATCGTGCCGCCCTACCGCCACCGCTCGGAGGCGCATGCCACCAGCGAGGTGCGGGCGGTCAGCATCGACGCCGCCTGCCTGCGCCGCAAATGCGACGACAACCCGGTGCTGGGCTACCGCATCTTCCAGCACTGGCTGCCGCATATGGCGCAAAGGGTGCAAGTGCTGCGGATGCAGCTGCTCGATCTCTACGGAACGCGGGGCTAAGGCGGTGGCGGAGGCGGTCCTCACCGACCCGATGCTGCCCCGGCGCTTCCGCGTCGCCAAGGCCTGGGACGAGTTGGGCGACGTCCGTTCGCTGGAACTCGAGCCGGTCGACGGCGCGCCGATCGCCTTCCGGCCGGGGCAGTTCAACATGCTCTATGCCTTCGGCATCGGCGAGGTCGCGATCTCGATCTCCAACGACGCGGCCGAGGCGGGGCGGCTGGTCCACACCATCCGCTCGGTCGGCGCGGTGTCGGACGCGCTGACCAAGCTGCAGCCGGGCCAGATGCTGGGGCTGCGCGGTCCGTTCGGTTCGTCCTGGCCGGTCGAGCAGGCCAAGGGCCGGCACGCGGTCTTCGTCGCCGGCGGGCTCGGGCTGGCGCCGCTGCGGCCGGCGATCCTGCATGTCCTCAACAACCGCGCCGACTATGCCGGGATGACGCTGATCTACGGCGCCCGCTCGCCCGGTGAGCTGCTCTATGCCGAGGAGATCGCGGCGTGGAAGTCGCGCTTCGATACCGAGGTCGAGGTGACCGTCGACCATGCCCAGCGGGGCTGGACCGGCCGGGTCGGCGTCGTCACCACCGCGCTCGGCCACGCCCTGTCCGGGGTCGATCCCGGCAGCGTCACCGCCTTCCTCTGCGGCCCCGAGATCATGATGCGCTTCACCGCCGCCGGGCTGATCGAGGCCGGGGTGGCGGCGCGGGACGTCCATGTCTCGATGGAACGCAACATGAAATGCGCCATCGGCTTCTGCGGCCATTGCCAGTACGGCCCCGATTTCATCTGCCGCGACGGGCCGGTGTTTTCCTACGACCAGGTCGCGCGGCGGCTGACCCAGAAGGAGATCTGAGTGATGGCCCGCCCCAAGCTCGCGGTGTGGAAATTCTCGTCCTGCGACGGCTGCCAGCTGCAGATCCTCGACTGCGAGGACGAGCTGCTGGAGATCGCCGGGGCGCTCGACATCGCCCAGTTTCTCGAGGCGACCAGCGCGGCGCTGGACGGGCCCTATGACATCTCCTTGGTCGAGGGCTCGATCACCACGCCGCATGACGCCGAGCGGATCAAGCAGATCCGGGCCCAGTCCGGCGTGCTGATCTCGATCGGCGCCTGCGCCACGGCGGGCGGCATCCAGGCGCTGCGCAACTTCGCCGATGTCGAGGAGTTCACGCGCGCGGTCTACGCCCATCCCGACTATATCGACACCTTGGCCACCTCGACCGCCATCGCCGACCACGTGAAGGTGGATTTCGAGCTGCGCGGCTGCCCGATCTCGAAGCCGCAGCTGCTCGAGCTGATCTCGGCGACGCTGGCGGGGCGCAAGCCGCATGTGCCGCGGTCGTCGCAATGCATGGAGTGCAAGCGCGCCGGGACCGTCTGCGTGACGGTGGCGCATGGCACGCCCTGCCTCGGCCCGGTGACGCAGGCGGGTTGCGGCAACCTGTGCCCGTCGCATGGCCGCGGTTGCTACGGCTGCTTCGGGCCGAAGGAGAACCCGAACCCGGCATCGCTGTCGGCGCATCTGGCCGAAGCCGGGGCGACGCCGCCGCAGCTCCGCGCGCTCTATCGCAGTTTCAACGCCGGCGCGCCGGCCTTCCGGGACGAGAGCCTGAACCATGAGTGAGAGGGTCATCAAGGTCGACGCGCTGGCCCGGGTCGAGGGCGAGGGGGCGCTGTATCTGAAGATCAACGGCGATGCGCTGGAACAGGTCGAGTTCCGCATCTTCGAGCCGCCGCGCTTCTTCGAGGCGCTGCTGCGCGGCCGCGATTACGGCGACGCGCCCGATATCACCTCGCGCATCTGCGGCATCTGCCCGATCGCCTACACGATGAGCGCCAGCCACGCGATGGAGGATGCGCTCGGGATCGCCATCCCACCCGGGATGCACACCCTGCGCCGGCTGCTCTATTGCGGCGAGTGGATCCAGAGCCACGTGCTGCACGCCGCGATGCTGCATGCGCCGGATTTCCTCGGGTTGCACGACGCGATCCAGATCGCCGGCGTCGCGCCCGATCTGGTGCGCAAGGCGCTGCGGGTGAAGAAGCTGGGCAACACGCTGATGGAGGTGATCGGCGGACGGGCGGTGCATCCGGTCAACACCCGCGTCGGCGGCTTCTACCGCGCGCCCGACCGCGAGGCGATCCGCGGGCTGGTGCCGGAACTGGAGGACTGCGCCCGGATCGCGCGCGAGCTGACGCTCGACTTCGCCAAGTTCGATTTCCCGCAGGACGAGTACGACTATCACTTCGTCTCGCTGATCCATGACGATTGCTACCCGATCATCGAGGGCCGGATCGGCTCGAACCGGGGGCTGGACATCGCCGTTTCCGAGTTCAACGACCACTTCGTCGAGGAGCATGTCGCGCGCTCCAACGCCCTGCACGGCCGGATGCGCGACGGCTCGGCCTACCTGGTCGGGCCGCTGGCGCGCTATGCCAACAATTACGGCCAGTTGACGCCGTCGTGTCAGCAGACGGCACGCGAGGCCGGGCTGGGCGAGGTGGTACGCAACCCGTTCCAGTCGATCCTGGTGCGGATGATCGAGGTGCAATATGCCTGCGAGGAGGGCGCCCGGATCGCGGCCGGCTACGAACCGCCGGAGCCGGCGGTGATCGCGGCGCCGGCGCGGGCGGGCGAGGGCCATGGCTGCACCGAGGCGCCGCGCGGCATCTGCTATCACCGCTACCGGCTGGACGGCGCGGGCAAGATCGAGGAGGCGCAGATCGTGCCGCCGACCTCGCAGAACCAGCCGCAGATCGAGGCCGATCTGGCGCGGGTGGCGGCGGCCAATCTCGACCTCGCCGACGAGGCGCTGAAATGGCGCTGCGAGCAGACGATCAGGAACTACGATCCCTGCATCTCCTGCGCCACCCATTTCCTCAAGCTGACGGTCGAGCGTGTCTGACCTGGTGATCGGGGTCGGCAACGCACTGCGCGGCGACGACGGCGTCGGCCCCTGGGTGGCCGAGGCGCTGGCGGCGCGCGGGCTGCCGGCGCAGGTCCATGGCGGCGACGGGGTCGGCCTCATCGACCTGTTCGAGCGCCACGCGCGGCTGGTGCTGGTCGATGCCAGCCACAGCGGCGCGGCGGCCGGGACCGTCACCGAGCTGGACGCGCTGGCCGGGCCGCTGCCGGCCGCCTTCTTCCACTATTCGACCCATAATTTCGGCCTCGCCGAGGCGGTCGAGACCGCCCGGGCGCTGGACATGCTGCCCGCCGCGCTCACGGTCCATGCCATCGAGGGGGCGGATTTCGCCGCCGGGCAGGGGCTTTCGCCCGAGGTGGCGCGGGCGGCCGAGGCGCTGGTGGCGCGGCTGGCCGCCGGCTAGGGCATGTGTCGGTCAGGGCGCGCGGACGTAATCGCCCGGCGCCTCGGCGAGCGGCGGATAGCCGGCCTCCTTGCGCCCCAACGGCGGCGGCGGAACGTCGTTGTCGCCATGTTCGACCAGCCAGTCGCGCCACGGCTCCCACCACGAGCCGGCCTTGCGCGGGATCGCCGCCGCCCAGTCGTCGGGATCGCTGTGGCGGTCGCCGCTGCGGTGCTTGAGCAGGCGATAGCCGGCCTTGGGGTTGCCCGGCGGGGCGACGATGCCGGTATTGTGGCCGCCCGAGACCAGGGCGAAGTCGATATCGCCATGCAGCAGGTAGGTCAGCTTGAAGACCGAATGCCAGGGCGCGATGTGGTCATGCTCGGTCGCCACGGCGAAGACCGGCACCCGGATATCGGGCAGGAACACCGTCTCGCCCCCGGCCTCGAGCCGGCCCTCGGCCAGGTCGTCGTTGAGGAACATGTGGCGCAGGTATTCCGAGTGCATCCGGTAGGGCATCCGGGTGGCATCGGCGCTCCAGGCCCCCAGGTCGCTGTGACCGTCGCGCTCGCCCATCAGGTAGTCGTGCACCATATGCGACCACAGCAGGTCCTGCGAGCGCAGCATGGTGAAGGTGCCCGCCATCCGGCGCTGGTCGAGATAGCCCTTGTCCCACATCATGTCCTCGAGCAGCGCCAGCTGCGCCTCGCTGACGAAGAGCGACAGCTCGCCCGCCTCCGAGAAATCGACCTGGGCGGCCAGCATCGACAGGGTGGCCAGCCGGCCGTCGCCGTCGCGCCCCATCGCTGCCGCGGCGACGGACAGCAGGGTGCCGCCAAGGCAATAGCCCATGCCGTGCACGGTCTCGGCGCCGGTGATGGCGCAGACCGCGTCGAGCGCGTCCATCACCCCCAGCTCGCGGTAGTCGTCGAGGCCGAGGTCGCGGTCGCCTTCGTCGGGGTTCTTCCACGAGATGCAGAAGACAGTGAAGCCCTGGCCGACCAGCCAGCGGATCAGCGAATGCTCCGGTGTCAGGTCGAGGATGTAGTATTTCATGATCCAGGCCGGGACGATCAGCACCGGCACCGAATGCACGGTTTCGGTCGCCGGCGCGTACTGGATCAGCTCCATCAGCCGGTTGCGATAGACCACCTTGCCCGGCGTGACCGCGACCTCGCGGCCCGGCCGGAACGCCTCGGTATCGGCGCGCGGCGCCCCGGTGACCGCCCGCTGGACATCCTCCAGCCAATGCGCCAGTCCGCGGACAAGGTTCCGGCCGCCCTCCTTGACGGTGCGGTCGAGAAGCTGCGGATTGGTGGCGAGGAAGTTCGACGGCGACAGCATGTCGAGGACCTGCCGCGCGTAGAACTCGACCAGCGCCTCGTTCTTGGCGTCGACGCCATGCACCTCGGTGGTGGCGTTGTGCCACCATTGCTGGTTCAGCAGGAAGGACTGGTAGATCAGGTTGTAGGGGAAACGTTGCCATTCCGGCGCCCGGAAACGGCGGTCCTGGGGCAGGGGGGCGATGCAGGGCTCGGGCGTCTGCTGGCCGCTCAGCTGGCACCAGGCTGCCTCGTTCAGCTTCTGCCACTTGCGGCTGGCTTTCCAGACCAGCTCGGCCTGCTTGCCCGGCGCGATCGCCATGTGGCTGGCCCAGTCGGCCCAGGCGCCGACAAGGTCGATCAGCGACAGCCCGCCCAGGGCCTCGCCGATGCGGGCATGCAGCCGGCGGTCGAGCTGCTCGAAACTTGCCTCGGCGGCACGTTTTTCGGGGCTCTCCGCCGCGGACTCAATACTGCTCTCGACCGGCGCCGGGGCCGGCTTCACCTCGTTACGGGCCATGTGCTGCGCCTATTTCCTGCCGCTGGCCGACAGGGTGTCGGTCATCGCCTTGCCTTCCTCGCTGACGCTTTTCAGCGCCTGTCCGGCGATCGAGGACATCGAGCTGGCCAGCTTGCCGCTCTCGGTGCTGTAATCCGCCATCATCCGTTGCCAGAAATCGGACCACAGCCCCATCAGCGCGCTCGGGTCCTCGGCCTCTGCCAGCTCGGCCATCATGGCGCGATCCTTCTCGAACCGGTCCTTCATGAAGTCGAGCATCTCGACATTCTGGGCCAGCATCGCCTCGACCATCTTCGCCTGCGGCCGCAGGAAGGCGGCCATGCCATCGCGCGCGTCGGGAATGGCAGAGGTGAATTTCCAGATGTCGGGGCTCGCGGTGCTCTTGCGGGGTGCCATTTGATCCTCCGATGCTGCGGCGCGTCATCCACGCCTCCTACCAGAATCGCCGCTTTCGTTGCGGCACGCATTGATCTCTCGCAAGCGCAGAGCGGTTTTTTCCGCACTGCGGCGAAAATGCCCCGCGCCGGTCCCGTCAGTCCAGCAGCTCGGCGGCCGCCCGCGCCAGGACGGTGCCCAGCGTGGCATGGGCGGCGGCGTCGAAATGGACCCCGTCGATCGGCGAGACGGTGATATGGGCGCCGGCATCGACGAAGCCGGCGCCGCGCGCCTGCGCGACCGCTTCGATCCGCGGCGCCAGGGCGGCCGCCTTCGCCGCGCCGCCCTCGAACATGCCGGCCAGGCAGCCGGTCTCGGTCAGCGGCGGCGGCGCCACCAGCAGCAGCTTCGGCGTGGCGCCGCCGGGGCCACATTGCGCCGCCGCGATCACGCCGCAGAGCCGGTCGATCGAGCGGGCGATGTCGTCGGCGGTGACGGCAAAGCGCGCCTTGCAGTCGTTGGTGCCCAGCATCATCACCACCAGGTCGAGCGGCCGGTGGCTTTCCAGCAGCGCCAGCAGCACGCTCAGCCCGTTGCGATGCTCGCCTTCGACCGGGTCGGGATGGACGGTGGTGCGGCCGGGATGGCCCTCGTCGATGACATGGACGGCCGGCCCGAGGGCGCGGCGGAAATGGCCGGTCCAGCGGCTGGAAAAGCCGTGCCGGCCGCGCTCGGTCAGCGAGGGCAGCGGCATCGTGCCATGGGTGTTGGAATCGCCGAAACACAACACCACCCGCTCCGCGTCGCTCATCGCACCCTCCCTTGTCCGCGTCGGGGCACTCTCGCCCGCGTGGCCATGATGCACAAGGGCCGCTTCTTCTTTGCTCAAATACTCTCGGGGGGCGCAGGGGGGCGGACAGCCCCCCGCCGGCCTCGCCAGCCGCGCGCGGACTTGGGGGAAAGAGGTTCTATTTCAGAGGCTTGCGAAGAGTTGCGAAAGCCGCCCGGCCTCGCCCTCCAGCCCCCAGGGCGTGTTGATCGCGAACAGGCCGCTGCCGGTCATGCCGTGGCCGGGCCGGGCCGGCGGAAAGCCGACCTCGTGGCGCAGGGCGTTCGGGTAGCCGGCCCGCTCCAGTGCCTCCAGCATCGGGACATGGGCGCGGGAAGACAGGATCGGGTACCAGAGCAGGATGACGCCGACATTCCACTTGCGATGCAGCTTGGCGATCAGCTTGGGCAGGGCGGCGTAATCGGCCTTCACCTCGTAGCTCGGGTCGATCAGCATCAGCCCGCGGCGCGGCGTCGGCGGGGTGACGGCCAGGGCCATCTCGGCCCCGTCCTGCTGGCGGCACTGGGCGCCGTAGCGGCTCATCACCTCGCGCAGCGCGGCATATTCCTGCGGGTGCAGCTCGGCCAGCGTCATCGCGTCGCTCGGGCGCAGCGACTGGGCGGCGAGCAGGGGCGAGCCGGGATAGGCCTCGGCGCCGTATTGCGCCCGGATCTCGGCCAGGCGGCGGGCATAGGGATGATCGGCGGCGAACCAGCCCCGGGCCTCGGCCAGCCGGATGCCCTGTTCCGCCTCGCCGGTCTTCACCGCCTCGGGCGCGTCGAGCCGATAGAGGCCGCGGCCGGCATGGGTTTCGATATAGCTCAGCGGCTTGTCCTTGCGCGTCAGGTAGTCGAGCGCGGTGCAGAGCAGCGCGTGCTTGTGGACGTCGGCGAGGTTCCCGGCGTGGTAGAGATGTTGGTAGGACAGCATGGCGGCGGCTCTTGCGGCGGAGGCCCCCAACCTATCCGATCGCGGGGCGCCTCGGCAAGGGCGGGCTGGAGCAGGCGGCGCGGCCGGGGCCGCGGTTCGGGCGAGGGTCGACTTGATGCGATAGTTTAAGGCTGGTTCGTAACTATATTAATATAAAAAGAATAATCTCATTCCATGGATGTCACCCCGTCTCCCGTTCCGGGGCTGCCTTGGCGCCTTCGTCGTTCAACCGGGTCTCGATCCGGGCGCTGTGTTCCAGCGTCCGGTGCACCGGGCAGCGGTCGGCGATCTCCATCAGCCGGACGCGCTGTGCCCCGGTCAGCGGCCCGTCGAGGCGGATCAGCCGGGTGAAGCGGTCGAGCTTGTCGGCCTCGGTGCAATGGGTGCAGTCCTGGGCGTGGACCTTGTCATGGGTGACGTCGACCTGGACATGGTCCAGCGGCCAGCCCTTGCGCCGGGCATACATCCGGATCGTCATCGAGGTGCAGGCGCCCAGCCCGGCGGCGACGAACTGGTAGGGCGACATGCCCCGGTTGGTGCCGCCATAGGCCTTGGGCTCGTCGGCCAGGGCGTGGTGCCACGGCCCGGCACTGACATCCTGCAGGAAGCCGCCGGGATCGGATTCGACGACCCGGGTCACGCCCTCGGGCACGCCGGGCGGCGGCGCCGGCGGCCGCAGGTCGAGATAGCGCGCGGCCCAGGCGGCGATGACCCCGGCGGCGTACTCGGCATCGGCCGGGGCGGTGATCAGGTGGTCGGCCTTGTCCAGCGTGACGAAGCTTTTCGGGTGGCGGGCAGCGGTGAAGATGCGGGTGGCATTCTCGAGCCCGACGACGCAGTCGCGCGGGGCGTGCATCACCAGCAGGGCGCGCTTGAGGTGGCCGAGTTCGGGTTCCAGCCGCTCGCCGGCGATATCGGCGATGAAGTCGCGGCCGATGCGGAAATGGCGGCCGCCGAGATCGACGGTGGCATAGCCCTCGGCGTCGATCCGGTCGAGCGCGTCGTCGAAATTGTGGGCGATATGGCCGGGATCGTAGGGCGCGCCGAGGGTGACGACGGCGCGCGAGGACGGGATCCGCGGCGCGGCGCGCAGCACCGCCGCCCCGCCCAGCGAATGGCCGATCAGCAGGCTGGGCGCCATGCCGCGCGCCTCGAGCGCCTGCGCGGCCAGCACGAGGTCGTCGACATTGGACGAGAAGGTGGTGTTCTCGAACTCGCCGGCGGAATGGCCCAGCCCGGTGAAGTCGAAGCGCAGCACCGCGATGCCCATGGCGGCGAGGCGCCGGGCGATGCGGCGCGCGGCCGGGATGTCGGCGCCGCAGGTGAAGCAATGGGCGAACAGGGCCGTAGCCAGGTGCGGGCCCTCGGGCATGTCGAGCCGTGCGGCCAGGTCATCGCCCGCATGGCCCGAAAAGGTCAGCTTTTCGGTCGTCATCGTCTCTCGTCCCCTCTGCGGCTCAAACTGGCGCGCCGGGGGCGGGGCGGCAAGGGGCTGCGTGCGAAACTGACGGCTTGGTGACGGGGTGTGTCATGGCGGCGGCGCATCGCCGGTCGGGCCAGTCACCTGAGGTCGAGGGCGGAGAATGTCTTTTCGATCCTCCGGTCCGGAATCGAGGCGCGCAGCGCCGCCGGGCCGCGCCCTCCCTCCCGTCAGGGAGGGCGCCTTGGCGATGTTGCTTGCCGTTCGGACCTCGTTCGGGGTCTTGGAACAAACCGTAGACCACGGACTGGAGAAGCGCCCGCCCGAGGGAGGGCGCGGCCCTCTATCTCGCTCGGTGAGAACGCCCCGGAGGGTTTTACAGCGCCCCCATCAGCGCCGGGTCGAACGGATACCGCGTCAGGTTCTCGTAACCGGTCTCGGTCACCAGCACCTGGTCCTCGAGCTTGATCGAGAAGCCGCCGCCCTCGGCGCCGACCAGTGCCTCGACGCAGAGCACCATGCCGGGTTCCAGCAGGTAGTCGAAGGCGCCGTCCTGCCAGTTGTCGGGGTAGGGGACCGAGGGCCATTCATCGCACAGCCCGACGCCATGGAAGCGGACGCCGTATTTCAGCTTGTCGAATTGCGGGTCGAGCTGGTGGCCCTCGAAGCACAGCTCCCTGAGCGAGACGCCGGGCTTCATCAGCGCCATGTTGGTGGTGACGTGTTCGTGGGCGTGGCGCATGGCGTAGACCATGGCGTTGGTCGGTTTCTCGTCGCCGACCCACCATGTCCGCGAGATGTCGACGCAGATGCCGTAGCTGCCGACGAGATCGGTGTCGAAGGCGACGATCTCGTTCGGCTGGATGATGCGGGGGCCGCATTCCTGGAACCACGGGTTGGTGCGCGGGCCCGAGGTCAGCAGCCGGGTCTCGATCCACTCGCCGCCGCGCTTGATGTTCTCGGCATGGAGCACCGCCCAGACGTCGTCCTCGCTCAGCGCGCGGCGGGGGACGCCTTCGCGGCAGACCCGCTCCATCTCGGCCATCGCCGCCTCGCAGGCATGGGCGGCGCAGCGCATCGCCAGGATCTCGTCGGGGCCCTTGACCGAGCGCGCCTTCTCGGTGACCTCCTCGCCCTCCATCAGCTCGAAGCCGGCGGTCTCGAGCGCGCGGTGGCCGTGGATCATGATCTTGTCCACCGCCAGCCGCCGGTTGCCGCCGCCATGTTCGGCGATCAGCTCCGCGACCTCGGCGGCGAAGCTGCGGGCGGCGTCGGCGCCGCGGTCGCCGGTGATCATGTAGAACATCGAGGCGCCGGAGCGGCTCTCGCGGACCAGCGGGTTGTAATCGGCCAGGAAGGGCGAATTCTTGTAATCCCAGATCACCATGTAGCCGTCGGCGCAGAGCAGCACGGCGCGGAACGGGTTATGGGTGTTCCACAGCTGCATGTTGGTGGTGTCGGTGGCGTAGCGGATGTTGAGCGGATCGAACATCAGCAGGCCGCCGTAATCGCGGTCGACGATATGCCGGGTCAGCCGGCGCCAGCGGAAGTCGCGCATCTTCAGCAGGTCGGGCGGGGTCAGGCCCGCCGCCTCCCATTCGCGGAAGGCCAGTTGCGTCGGGCCGATCTCGATCCGGTCGGCGTCGTTGGGGCTGCCATCGGCCAGCTGGGCGCCGCGGCTGGGATCGATCTTGCGGGTGTCGGCGTAATGGCGGTTCATCGGCTCCTCCCTGATTGGGCGAAGCATCGGGCCGGCCGGCTGCGGAAGGCGCGCCGGAATGCGACGTGGAAAGGACGGATTCGTGCCGCGTTCCGCCGGGACGGCAGGGCGCGGGGGGCGAGACCAAAAATGCTGTGGATAAGCGGTTTTCCCGCTCCGGAATGCGGTCTAAGGATCGGGCATGACGACCATTCTGCACAAACACCTCCCCTTCGCGCCCTGGGCCGATCCGCGCACGCGACGGCTGCCGGGCATCCTGCCGCTCGAGCCCGGCGACTGGCTGCGGGTCGACGAAGCCTTCGCCGGCCAGATGGCCGAGCGTGACCGGCTGATCGCCGGCAAGCCCGAGGCCGTGCACCGGCTGGCGCCCGAGGCACTGCCGGCGGCGCGGGAACTGCTCGCGCTGGTGCTGGCCGAGTTGAGCGCCCTGCCGGGCTACGTGGTCGGCCGGGAGGTCGTCACCCGGCCCGACGGCATGGCGGTCAAGCTCGACCGCGACGCGCCGCTGCTGACGCTGGGCCGGCTGTGCCAGGAGGATTTCTGCCTCCTGCAGCAGCAGGGCGACGAGCATGTCCTGACCGGTGCCATCCTGTGTTTCCCGGCCAGCTGGACGCTGGAGGAGAAATACGGCCGGCCGCTGATCGGCATCCATGACAACGTGCCGGTCTATGACGACAACATCGCCCGCCGGGTCCAGCGCCTGTTCGACGCCATCCGCCCGGGGCGGGGGCTGTGGCGGGCCAATGCGCTGCTCTACGAGGATCCGAGCCTGTTCCATCCCAAGCGCGAGGCCGATCCGCGCAAGAAACCGGCCAGCGCGCCCTTCCTGCGCTCGGAACGGCAATGCCTGCTGCGGCTGCCCGAGAGCGGGGCGGTGGTGTTCTCGATCCACACCTACCTGCTGCGGGTCGAGGATCTGAGCGAGGAGCAGGCGGCGGCGCTCGACGAGCACCCGATCGAGGTGACGGTCTGACCGTCACCCGGTGCCGGGAAGCAAGAAAGCCCGCGCAGGGCGGGCTTTCGCAAGGCCGGAGGCGCGGCGGCCGGGCCGCCGGGCTCAGGGCAGCGCCTTTCACACCATCGACATCACGTATTGGCCGAGCACCGAATGGGCCAGCCCGATCGCGGCGCCGGTCAGGGCGACGGCGCGGGCGGTGGTCTTGAAGTCCTCGCCGCCGAGGATGTTGTAGGTCATCAGCGCCGCGCCGACCGGCAGCGCGACCAGCATCAGCGTGGTGTTGACCGTGTAGATCGTCAGCCGCTGGGCCAGCGGCGGCTTGCCGGTCTCGGCGCCCGGCTGCTCGTCGGGATAGAGCGCGGAACGAATCCGGTCGAGCTCGGAGGCCTGGGGCAGGGGCAGGTCCGGCAGGTCGTTGGCGGCCAGGAGATCGGTCGCCGTGCCTTCCAGCGGGGCATCGCCGGCCTCGTCGGGCGCTGCCGGCAGCGACATCACCGCCGCTTCCCATTCCGCGCGCCAGTCCGGCCGCCGGCTGCGGCGCCGGGCCGGGGGCGTCGCGGCGCCGTCGGTCGTTTCGTTCTCTTCCGCACTGGCCTCGATCTGGGGCCGGCTCGGGCGGATCTCGGTTTCCAGCCGGTCCATCAGCCGCCGCACCGGCAGGTTGCCGAAGCGTTCGTCGCCGGGCTCTTCGGGCGCGACCTCGGGGCTGGCCGCCGCCAGGTCGGCGCCGACCAGGCTGTCGGCGGGGAAATCGGTGCCCTCGGCGATGTCCTGCTCGCTCATGCCGATCGCCTGTTCGACCAGCGTTTCGAAGTCGTCGGGCGTGAACACGCCTTGGAAATCCTTCCACAGCACCATGTCGGCCGGGTTGCGGTCGAGGATGCCGGCGATGACCGACTGGCACAGCGATTTGCGGTGACGCGCCAGCCGGGTCTGCGAGCGCCAGTCCGGCCCGGGGCCGACCGACAGCACCAGCACGGCCTCGCAGGCCTCGGCGCTGTCATCGCCCTGCGGCGCTTCCCAGTAGCCCAGCAGCACGCGCGAGCCGTCGATGTCGATCACGACCATGTCGTCATGGTCCCAGCTCAGTTGCAGCGTGTCCTCGAAGGACCCGCGCAGAGCTTCCTCCATGCGCGAGACATAGGCGGCGAAGTTCAGCACCGGGCGTTCCCGGTAAAGCAGAGAAACACTCGTACTGGTCGCGTTTACGAAGGCGGCGTCATACATGACAGAGGTCTCCAGCCAGCTTGCAAGAGATACTGTCGGCCCGAAATCGGCCCCATTTGAGCGCAAAATGTGGAATTTTCTGGATTTGCTGCAATGGGTTAGGGGATTG
The DNA here is from genome assembly GCF_042643245.1 of Acidimangrovimonas pyrenivorans. Taxonomy (NCBI): domain Bacteria; kingdom Pseudomonadati; phylum Pseudomonadota; class Alphaproteobacteria; order Rhodobacterales; family Paracoccaceae; genus Acidimangrovimonas; species Acidimangrovimonas pyrenivorans. Next base: position 901,069 of record NZ_JBHRSK010000004.1, on the reverse strand, counting down.
ACTGTTTCCGCTTTAAAAACAAAAGGGCGCCCGGAGGCGCCCTTCCGCAGGTATTGTTTCCCGGCTCAGCAGGAATAGTAGAGCTGGTACTCGACCGGGTGCGGCGTGTGCTCGTAGGCGTAGACCTCTTCCCACTTGAGCGCCAGGTAGCCCTCGATCTGGCCCTTGGTGAAGACGTCGCCGGCGAGCAGGAAGTCGTGATCGGCTTCCAGCGATTCGAGCGCCTCGCGCAGGCTGGCGCAGACGGTCGGGATCGAGGCCAGTTCTTCCGGCGGCAGGTCGTAGAGGTCCTTGTCCGAGGACGGGCCCGGGTCGATCTTGTTCTTGATGCCGTCCAGGCCGGCCATCAGCAGCGCCGAGAAGGCCAGGTAGGGGTTGGCCGCCGGGTCGGGGAAGCGGGCCTCGACACGCTTGGCCTTCGGGCTTTCCGCCCACGGGATCCGGACGCAGCCCGAGCGGTTGCGGGCCGAGTAGGCGCGCAGCACCGGGGCTTCGAAGCCCGGGATCAGGCGCTTGTAGCTGTTGGTCGACGGGTTGGTGAAGGCGTTCAGCGTCTTGGCATGCTTGAGGATGCCGCCGATGAAATACAGCGCCTCCTGGCTCAGGTCGGCATACTTGTCGCCGGCGAAGAGCGGCTTGCCGTCCTTCCAGACCGACATGTTGACGTGCATGCCGGTGCCGTTGTCGCCCTTGATCGGCTTCGGCATGAAGGTGGCGGTCTTGCCGTAGGCGTGGGCCACGTTGTGGATCACGTACTTGTACATCTGCAGGTTGTCGGCCTGCTTGGTCAGCGTGCCGAAGATCAGGCCCAGCTCGTGCTGGCAGCTGGCCACTTCGTGGTGGTGCTTGTCGACCTTCATGCCCATGCGCTTCATGGTGCTCAGCATCTCGCTGCGCAGGTCCATGGCGTCGTCGATCGGGTTGACCGGGAAGTAGCCGCCCTTGACGCCCGGGCGGTGGCCCGAGTTGCCCGATTCATACTCGGCGTCGGTGTTCCAGGCGCCGTCGATGGCGTCGACCTCGTAGGAGACCTTGTTCATCGAGACCGAGTAGCGGACGTCGTCGAACAGGAAGAATTCCGCTTCCGGGCCGAAGAAGGCCTGGTCGCCGATGCCCGAGGCCTTCAGGTAGGCCTCGGCCTTGACCGCGGTGCCGCGCGGGTCGCGGTCATAGTGCTCGCCGGTGTCGGGCTCGAGCACGTTGCAGTGCAGGCAGAGCGTCTTCTCGGCGTAGAACGGGTCGATATAGGCGCTGTCGCAATCGGGCATCAGTTTCATGTCGGACTGGTCGATCGATTTCCAGCCGGCGATGGACGAACCATCGAACATGAAGCCCTCTTCGAGGAAGTCCTCGTCGACCTCGTCCGCGATCACCGTGACGTGCTGCAGCTTGCCGCGCGGGTCGGTGAAGCGGATGTCGACATATTCGACTTCCTCGTCCTTGAGGGTCTTGAGAACCTTGTCCTTGCTCATGTGACCATGATCCCTTCTGTTGAGCATGCTTGCGGCAGGTCCATCCTCCAGACCGCCGCGAAAAACCTTCAGATCGCGTCGTCGCCGGTTTCGCCGGTGCGGATGCGGATCGCCTGTTCGACGGGGCTGACGAAGATCTTGCCGTCGCCGATCTTGTCGGTGCGGGCGGCCGAGACGATCGCCTCGACGGCGTTCTCGACCAGATCGTCGGCCAGCACCACCTCGATCTTCACCTTGGGCAGGAAGTCGACGACGTATTCGGCCCCGCGATAAAGCTCGGTATGGCCCTTCTGGCGGCCGAAGCCCTTGACCTCGATCACCGAGAGCCCCTGCACGCCGACCTCCTGGAGGGCTTCCTTGACCTCATCGAGCTTGAAGGGCTTGATGATCGCCTCGATCTTCTTCATCGCTGCCGACTCCCTTTGGATTTGCGTTTCCGCCTCGTGTCACAACACTTCTCACCGGGGGGGACAATCGGGCAGGGTTCGGCGCCGGGCGGCAGGAAGCGGAATCAATGGGCGTTGATTAAATTATAGGCAGCAAGGGCGCGAAATGCGCAATGATGAATCCGTGAGGGCGGGACGAGTGACTGAACTTCTGACATCTGCCCAAATGCGCGCCATCGAGGAGGCGGCGATCGCCTCCGGCGCGGTCACCGGGCTGGAACTGATGGAGCGCGCCGGGCGCGGCGTCGTCGAAGCGGTGTTCGAGGAATGGCCGGAACTGGCGGCGGCGCCGCAGCGGGCGGTGGTGCTGTGCGGGCCGGGCAACAACGGCGGCGACGGCTTCGTGGTGGCGCGGCTGCTCAGGGAATGGGGCTGGGAGGTCGAGGTCTATCTCTATGGCGACGCGGAGAAACTGCCGCCGGATGCACGGGTGAATTACGGGCGCTGGGTGGAGATGGGGGCGGTTCGGGCGCTCGATGAGGATGCCCCCGACGGCTACCCGGACGAGGGCGACGGCGTCGCGCTGATCGTCGACGCGATTTTCGGCATCGGCCTGACACGGCCGTTCCTCACGCTGTGCCGGATGCAGGACCAGGTCAATCTCTGCAACGCGGCCTCGCGCAGCAATCCGGCCTTCCCGCATGTCGTCGCCGTGGATGTGCCGAGCGGCTTGTCGTCGGATAGCGGGGCCTATCCGGGATATGAGGATGAGAACCCGCTTGACAGCTGCATGCTGGCGAACCTGACGGTCACTTTCCATGCCAAGAAGCTTGGTCATGTGTTGGGCTATGGGCCCGATGCCTGTGGCAAGGTCGTCGTCAAGGACATTGGCCTGGAGGGCGGCGGCCGGCCGCGGGGGGGCGAGAAGCGCCCGCCCGGGGGGGCGGTCGGGCGCTGCCCGGCGGTGCCGCCGGGCGAAAGGGTGACGCTGGCAGAGCCAAGCTTCTACCGTCTCTCCAAGTTCCCCGGCGAGCACAAATACAGCCACGGCCACGCCCTGATCCTCTCCGGCGGACCCGGACGAGGCGGCGCGGCGCGGCTGGCGGCGCGGGGGGCGCTGCGGATCGGGGCGGGGCTGGTGACGCTCGGCTGTCCGCCGGCGGCGCTGATCGAGAACGCGGCGCAGCTGAATGCCGTGATGCTGCGACCGCTGCGGGATGCCGAGGCGCTGGCGGAGTTGCTGAAGGACGGGCGGATCAACGCGCTCGGCCTCGGGCCGGGGCTGGGGCTGGACCGGGCGCGGGCGCTGGTGCCGGTGGCGCTGGAGAGCGGCCGGGCCTGCGTGCTCGACGCCGACGCGCTGACCGCCTTCGCCGAGGCGCCCGAGCTGCTGTTCGGGCTGACGCGGGGCACGGCGACGGTGCTGACGCCCCATGGCGGCGAATTCGCACGGCTGTTCCCGGACATCGCCGAGAAGCTGACCGCGCCGGCGCAGACCGGGCCGGCCTATTGCCGCGTCGATGCCGCGCGGGAGGCGGCGGCGCGGGCGGGCTGCGTGGTGCTGCTCAAGGGGCCGGACACCGTCATTGCCGATGCAGGGGGGCGCTGCGCGGTCAATTCCGCCGCCTACGAGCGGGCAGTGCCGTGGCTGGCGACGGCCGGTGCCGGCGACGTGCTGGCCGGCTTCATCGCCGGGCTGCTGGCGCGCGGCTTCGATCCGAGGGGCGCGGCCGAAACGGCGGCCTGGCTCCATGTCGAATGCGCCCGCAGCTTCGGGCCGGGGCTGATCGCCGAGGATCTGCCGGAGGAGCTGCCGCAGGTGTTCCGGGCGCTGGGGCTGTAGCCGCGTCGTCCCGGCATGGCTGCACCGCCGGTGAGGGTGGTTGCCTCCGGCGGGGATATTCGAGGGAAGATGAAGGGCCGCTCGGGGCCGGGGGTTCAGACCTCGGCGGCGACGCGGTCGCAGGCGAGCTGGAGATCGCCGGCATAGATCACGGCGGGGCTGTCGAATTCGAGCGTGAACAGGCGCAGCTCTTCCGGCGTCTCGCGCCGGACATACTGGCCGTCGACCAGCCGCCGCGCCGGAACCATCGCGGTCTCGACGCCGTAGAGCGCCTTGGCGCGCCAGTCGCGGATCAGGATCTCCTGCTCGGGCGAGACCACCATCTCGGCCTCGGGCCGGTCATGGCCGAGGGCGCTGGCGGCGATGCGGATCGCCGGCTCGTCCCTGGCGACGCGGACATGCAGCCCGCGCAGCACCCGCGTGCCGTCGCGGGTGACGACGCGATCGCCGGGGGTGAGGTATTCGACCGGAAGGGCGCCATGCAGGGTCAGCACGATGGTGCCGGCCGCGATGCCCGCGGGCGTGATGTCGTGATTTTGAGCGCCGCGGTTGGTCGCCGCCTTGCCCCCGGTCCGCTTAGACATTGGACGTTCCTGCTGTTGCTCCCGGTACTCTGGGGTTGAAATATGTCAAGAATGGGTAAGGAGCGGGCATTTTCTTGGGCGCTTTTTCCTCTCGCATCCGGCACGCGGCTTTGCTAGAAGGGCGCCGGTTTTCGGGGCGGCCCTGTCGGCGAGGAGCGGCGGGGCTGTCTTTGGTTCATGCGGGTGTGGCGGAATTGGCAGACGCACCAGATTTAGGTTCTGGCGCCGCAAGGCGTGGGGGTTCAAGTCCCTCCACCCGCACCAAGAGGAAAGAAGGACGATAAGATGCAGGTCACCGAGACCCAAAAGGAAGGCCTCAAGCGCGGCTACACCATCACGGTGACGGCGGCCGAGCTGGATGCCAAGGTGCAGGAAAAGCTGGTCGAGGCGCAGCCCGAGATCGAGATGAAGGGCTTCCGCAAGGGCAAGGTGCCGCTGGCGATCCTGCGCAAGCAGTTCGGCCAGCGCCTGCTGGGCGACGCGATGCAGGATGCGATCGACAACGCGATGCGCGACCACTTCGAAGCCACCGGCGACCGGCCGGCGATGCAGCCCGACGTCCAGATGCAGGACGGCGAGAACTGGTCGGAAGGCAAGGACGTCGTCGTCGACATGAGCTACGAGGCGCTGCCGGAGATCCCGGAGCTCGATGCTTCGAAGGTCGAGCTCGAGCGGCTGGTGGTCAAGGCCGATGACGAGGCCGTCGAAGAGGCGCTGAAGAACCTCGCGGAATCGGCCGAGAACTTCGCCGACCGCCGCAAGGGCTCGAAGGCCAAGGAAGGCGACCAGGTCGTGATCGACTTCAAGGGCTCGGTCGACGGCGAGGAGTTCGAGGGCGGTTCGGCCGAGGATTACCCGCTGGTGCTGGGCTCGAACAGCTTCATCCCGGGCTTCGAGGATCAGCTGGTCGGCGCCAAGGCCGACGAAGAAGTCGAGGTGAAGGTGACCTTCCCGGCGGAATACGGCGCGGCCCACCTGGCCGGCAAGGATGCCGTCTTCGCCTGCACCGTGAAGGCGGTGAAGGCGCCGAAGCCGGCCGAGATCGACGACGAGCTGGCCAAGAAATACGGCGCCGAGGACCTTGCCGCGCTGAAGGCCCAGATCGCCGAGCGGCTGGAAGAGGAATACAAGGGCGCCGCGCGGGCGGTGATGAAGCGGGCGCTGCTCGACCAGCTCGACAAGCTGGTGGAGTTCGAACTGCCGCCGAGCCTGGTCGAGGCCGAGGCCAACCAGATCGCGCACCAGCTGTGGCATGACGAGCACCCGGAGGAGCATGGCCACAACCACGGCGAGATCGAGGTCACCGACGAGCACAAGAAGCTGGCCAACCGCCGCGTCCGCCTCGGCCTGCTGCTGGCCGAACTGGGCCGCAAGCACGAGATCGACGTCACCGACCAGGAAATGACCCAGGCGGTGATGAACCAGGCGCGGCAATACCCGGGCCAGGAGCGCGCCTTCTTCGAGTTCGTGCAGAAGAACCAGGAAGTGCAGCAGCAGCTGCGCGCGCCGATCTTCGAGGACAAGGTGGTCGACCACATCGTCGAGAACGCCAAGGTCACCGAGAAGGAAGTCGGCAAGGACGAGCTGCAGAAGGCCGTCGAGGCGCTCGACGAAGAGTGAGGCCGACGCGCCGCGAGATTGAGGCCGCTCCTTCGGGGGGCGGCCTTTTCATTGGCGCATCAGCGGGGCGGTCGCTTTTCGATGTCCGTGGAGCTTGGCGGCGGTGAACCCCGGGCCGGGCGGCGCTACCCGGCGGCGGCGCTATGCGCCGGGGCCGCCGGAGGGAAGCCCCGGCTTCAGCCCGCCTGGGCCGGGATTTCGGCGACGCCGACGACGTAGTTGTGGCCATAGGCCGCGGCGCATTTCGGGCAGGTGGTGTAGAAGAAGAAAATCCGGTCGGGCTCGGCCCCGCGGGCACGGACCACCGCCTCCATCTCGGCCTGCCAGCGCGGGCCGTCCTGGTAGGGGCCGTCGAAGACCCTGGTGACGAAATCGCCCGACAGCTCGACCATCTCCTCGTCCGGCACCGGCTTGCTGACGGCGAAGAAATGCTCGCCGGTCTCGGCCGAGGGATCGTGGCTGAGGACGATGAAATTATCCGGGTCGAAGGCGCCGGCCTGCTGCATGTGGGCGTTCACCCGGGAAAAGACCTCGGCCATGTCCTGCGGCACGTGGTTCTCGCTGCGGGTGGTGGCGCGGAGGAAGGGCTTGTCGTTGAAATGCAGCACCTGGCCGTCCCAGCCCGCGGGATCGAAGCGCGGGCAGCAGCCGGTGGTGTTCACGCTCATGTCGTAATGCGGCAGACGGTTCTCCTGCATCGGACCATTCCTTGCCCTGGGGATGCAGAGAGGGTGCCAGAGCGGGGAAGGGGGTGCCTTGATCGGGGTCAAGGCGGGAGAGGCGCCGTCGTTCCTGCCGAGCCCCCTCCGTTCGCCCTGCTCCCGCCGGGTCTGCCGGGAACGATCGCAACGGGCTCGACGCCGATCGGCAGGAGGTCGTGGCACCTCCGAATGAAAAACCGCGCCGGGGGACCGGCGCGGTTTCGTATTCCAGCAGTTGCGGGAAGATTACTCTTCGCTCGCGCCTTCCTCGTCCTGGCCGGCGGAGCCGATATCGTCGAACAGCTCGGCGATCTCGAATTCCGCTTCGGCCTCGGCTTCGGCCGCCAGTTCCTGGATCGACTTGCCCGAGGCCTGCAGCTCGGCCTCTTCGGGCGAGCGGGCGACGTTGAGCGAGATCTTGGCCGACACTTCCGGGTGCAGGACCACGGTCACGTCGTGCAGGCCGAGTTCCTTGATCGGACGGTCGAGCACGATCTGGCGCCGGTCGACAGTGAAGCCGCCCTCGGTCGCCGCATCGGCGGCGTCGCGGGGGGTGACCGAGCCGTAGAGCGCGCCCGAATCCGAGGCCGAGCGAATCACGACGAAGCTCTGGCCGTCGAGTTTCTCCGACAGCGCCTCGGCTTCCTTGCGGGTCTCGAGGTTCTGGGCTTCGAGCTGGGCCTTGCGGTCCTCGAAGCCCTTGATGTTGCCGTCGGTGGCGCGCAGCGCCTTGCCCTGCGGCAGCAGGAAGTTGCGGGCGTAGCCGTCCTTGACGGCGACGACGTCGCCCATCTGGCCCAGCTTGGCCACGCGTTCAAGAAGAATGACTTGCATCGGTCTTCCCCCTTATTTCACGGCGTAGGGCAGCAGCGCCAGGAAGCGGGCGCGCTTGATGGCACGGGCCAGTTCACGCTGCTTCTTGGCCGACACGGCGGTGATGCGCGACGGCACGATCTTGCCGCGCTCGGAGATGTAACGCTGCAGCAGACGGACGTCCTTGTAGTCGATCTTCGGCGCGTTGTCGCCCGAGAAGGGGCAGACCTTGCGACGGCGGAAAAACGGTTTGTTGGCCATGGGTTATGTCCTTTCCTCTGCCTCGATCAGCGACGCGGGCCGCGCTCGCGGTCGTCGCGCTTCTGCATCTGGACCGACGGGCCTTCGGCATGCTCGTCGACCTTGATGGTCAGCACGCGCATGACGTCGTCATGCAGCCGCGCCAGACGCTCCATCTCCTGCACGGCCGGCGCCGGGGCGTCGGTGCGAAGGAAGGCGTAATGGCCCTTGCGGTTCTTGTTGATCTTGTAGGCCATCGTCTTGACGCCCCAGTACTCGCTGTCGACGACCTTGCCGCCGTTGTCAGCCAGAACCGTGGAGAAATGTTCGACGAGGCCTTCGGCCTGCGCGTTGGACAGGTCCTGACGCGCGATGAGGACATGCTCGTAAAGCGGCATGCGAACTCCATTTCTGCGATGCGCATTTCATAGAACGGGCAGTGAGCCTTCCGCGGCCCGCTCACGAGAGGCTGCGCCGGTTTCGTGGTCTTGCGGAAGGATGGCGCCTTATACATGCGCGGGCGCGGGATGCAAGGGAAGAAGGGGGCGCTGCCCCCGTCGCCTGCGGCGCCGCCCCCGGGATATCTGGATGAAGATGAAAGGCTGTGGAAGAGGGGCGATGTTGCGCGGCGGGGCGGGGCGCTGTATGGCGGGGCGACTTGAGATGGAGGGAACATGAGCCGGGCATTCGTTTTTCCGGGCCAGGGGGCGCAGACCGTCGGCATGGGCAAGGCGCTGGCCGAGGCCTATCCGGCCGCGCGCGCCGTCTTCGACGAGGTCGACGAGGCGCTGGGGGAGAAGCTGAGCGCGCTGATCTGGGACGGGCCGATCGAGGAACTGACCCTGACCGCCAATGCGCAGCCGGCGCTGATGGCGACCTCGATCGCCGCGCTCCGGGCGCTGGAGGCCGAGGGCGTCGGCATCGAGAGCGCCGCTTTCGTCGCCGGGCATTCGCTGGGCGAGTATTCGGCGCTCTGTGCCGCCGGGGCGCTGAGCCTGGCCGACACGGCGCGGCTGCTGCGCACGCGCGGCCGGGCGATGCAGGAGGCGGTGCCGGTCGGCGTCGGCGCCATGGCGGCGCTGCTGGGGCTGGATTTCGAGGCGGCGTCGGAAGTTGCGGCCGAGGCGGCGCAGGGCGAGGTCTGCCAGGCGGCGAATGACAACGACCCGGCGCAGGTGGTCATTTCCGGCCACAAGGGCGCGGTCGAGCGCGCGGTCGAGATCGCCAAGGCCAGGGGCGCCAAGCGGGCGGTGCTGCTGCCGGTCAGCGCGCCGTTCCATTGCGCGCTGATGCAGCCGGCGGCGGCGGTGATGTCGGAGGCGCTGGCCGGGGTGGTGATCGAGGCGCCGAAGGTGCCGCTGGTCGCCAATGTCCGCGCCGAGGCGGTGAGCAACCCGGCGCTGATCCGCGATCTGCTGGTGGCGCAGGTCACCGGCTCGGTGCGCTGGCGCGAGAGCGTCGCTTGGATGGCCGGCGCCGGGGTGACCGAGATCTGGGAGATCGGGGCCGGCAAGGCGCTGTCGGGCATGATCCGGCGGATCGCGCGCGAGATCGCGACGCGGCCGGTGAGCACGCCCGAGGACGTGGCGGCGGCGGTCGCCGGCTGAGAGGTTTGTGCCTGGGGGCGCGCCGGGGGTTTCCACCCCCGGACCCCCGGAGGATATTTGCAAGCAGAAAGAATGAGGGGCGGGGAGACCGTCCCGAGGAGTGGATGATGTTCGATCTGACGGGAAAAGCGGCGCTGGTGACCGGCGCTTCGGGCGGCATCGGCGGCGCGATCGCCAGGGCGCTGCACGCGCAGGGGGCGACGGTCGGTCTGTCGGGCACCCGGGTGGCGCCGCTCGAGGAACTGGCGGGCGAGCTGGGCGAGCGGGCCCATGTGCTGGCCTGCAACCTGTCGGAGCCGGATGCGGTCGAGGCGCTGCCCAAGCAGGCGGCGGCGGCGATGGGCTCGGTCGATATCCTGGTCAACAATGCCGGCATCACCCGCGACAACCTGTTCATGCGGATGTCGGACGAGGAGTGGCAGTCGGTGCTCGACGTCAACCTCACTTCGACCTTCCGGCTGTGCCGCGGCGTGCTGCGCGGGATGATGAAGGCGCGCTGGGGCCGGATCGTGAATATCTCCTCGGTGGTCGGCGCCACCGGCAATCCGGGCCAGGGCAACTATGCCGCCGCCAAGGCGGGCATGGTCGGGATGTCGAAGAGCCTCGCCTACGAAGTGGCGAGTCGCGGAATCACCGTCAACTGCGTCGCGCCGGGCTTCATCGAGACGGCGATGACCGGGAAACTCAACGACGATCAGAAGGCGAAGATCCTGACCCAGATTCCCGCCGGGCGGATGGGGGCGGCGGATGAAATCGCCTCGGCGGTGCTGTATCTTTCCAGCGCCGAGGCCGGTTACGTCACTGGCGCGACCTTGCATGTGAACGGCGGCATGGCCATGATCTGAGCGCGTGCCGGCCATGTTCCGAAAGCGTTTGCGTCGCGCCGAGACTATGCTATAGGCGGCGCAGATTTCGCCCGAGGGTGTTCGCACCGGAGGGCAGCGCCCTGCGCAAGCGGGCAACGAGCCGCTCGGATGAGCACGGGACAGCAAGAAACGGGATACCTCCCGAAACTCTATGAGGAAATGACATGAGCGACATCGCGAACCGCGTGAAGAAGATCGTCGTCGAGCATCTGGGCGTGGAAGAGGACAAGGTGACCGAAAACGCCTCGTTCATCGACGACCTGGGCGCGGACAGCCTCGACACCGTCGAGCTGGTGATGGCCTTCGAGGAAGAGTTCGGCATCGAGATCCCGGATGACGCGGCCGAGACCATCCAGACCTTCGGCGATGCGGTGAAGTTCATCACGGAAGCCGCCTGATTTCAGGCCGCTGCGGATTTTTGAAACGGCGTCCCTCGCGGGGCGCCGTTTTGTTTTGGTGTGAGCGGCATGGACATTGCCGGGATCAGGAGTGAACGGCTGGACCACGCCGTTGCCGGCACGGGCCCCGACGGTCTGCGGCCGCGCCGCATCTGATCCCTTTCCGCTTCGAAATATCCCCGGGGGAGGCTGTCCGAGGGCCGCCGGGGGCAGCGCCCGCTTGAACGCAGGGCGGTCGCGCCGGCATCTCGCTGCCGCCGGCCCGCCCAATGCGTTGCGCGGGCGGGCGGGCGCGTGTATCTGTGCCGGGATGCTGCGCAAAGATAGGGGATGGCAGATGCGTCGAGTGGTTGTCACGGGGTTGGGGATGGTCTCGCCGCTGGCCTGCGGTGTGGAAGAGACCTGGAGCCGCCTGCTGGCCGGCAAGTCGGGGGCGGGCACGATCTCGCGCTTCGACGCGGGGCACCTGGCGACGACCTATGCCTGCGAGATCCCGCAGGGCGACGGCAGCGACGGCACCTTCAATCCCGACGACTGGATGGAGCCGAAGGAACGGCGCAAGGTCGACGATTTCATCCTTTACGGCATGGCGGCGGCGACCCAGGCGGTGCGCGATGCCGGCTGGGAAGACCCGGCGGAAGCCGAGAAGCTGCGCACCGGCGTGATGATCGGCTCGGGCATCGGCGGGCTGACCTCGATCGCCGAGACCGCCGTGGTGCTGAAGGAACGCGGGCCGCGGCGGGTGTCGCCGTTCTTCATCCCCGGCGCGTTGATCAACCTGGTCTCGGGCCAGGTCTCGATCCGCTTCGGCTTCAAGGGGCCGAACCATGCCGTCGTCACCGCCTGCTCGACCGGCGCACATGCCATCGGCGACGCGGCGCGGCTGATCCAGTGGGGCGATGCCGACGTGATGATCGCCGGCGGCGCCGAGAGCCCGATTTCCGAGATCGGCATCGCCGGCTTCAACGCCTGCAAGGCGCTGTCGACCAAGCGCGGCAACGATCCGCAATGTGCGAGCCGGCCCTGGGATTGCGACCGCGACGGCTTCGTCATGGGCGAAGGCGCGGGCGTCGTCGTGCTCGAGGAATACGAGCACGCCAAGGCGCGCGGCGCCAAGATCTATGCCGAGGTGCTGGGCTACGGCCTGTCGGGCGATGCCTATCACATCACCGCGCCGAGCGAGGATGGCGACGGCGGCTACCGGGCGATGCAGGCGGCGCTGAACCGGGCCGGGATTGCGCCGGCCGATGTCGATTACATCAACGCCCACGGCACCAGCACGATGGCCGACACGATCGAGCTGGCGGCGGTCGAGCGGCTGATGGGCGATGCCGCCGACAAGGCGACGATGTCCTCGACCAAGTCGTCGACCGGCCACCTGCTGGGCGCGGCCGGGGCCGTCGAGGCGATCTTCTGCGTGCTGGCGCTGCGCGACCAGGTGGCGCCGCCGACGATCAACCTCGACAACCCGGCGGTCGAGCCGCGTCTCGACCTTGCCGCCAACGCGGCGCGCAAGCGCGAGATCAATGTCGCGTTGTCGAATTCCTTCGGCTTCGGCGGCACCAATGCCTCGCTCGTGCTCGGGAGGGTGGCCGACTGATGTGGCGCTCGATCGCCTCGAACGCACTGACGCTGTTCGTCGTTCTGCTGGCCGTCGCCGCCGGGATCCTGGCCTGGGGCCGCAACCAGTATGTCGGTCCCGGCCCGCTGGCCGAGCCGATCTGCCTGCGGGTCGAGAAGGGGGCGACGGTGGCGTCGCTGAGCAAGACGCTGGAAGAGCAGCAGGCGATCAGCTACGGCCCGATCTTCCGCATCGGCGCGCGCTATAGCGGCAAGAGCACGGAGCTCAAGTTCGGCTCCTACCTGGTGCCGGCCGGTGCCTCGATGGAGCAGATCCTGGGGATCGCGACCCGGGGCGGGCAGAGCACCTGCGGCACCGAGGTCAACTATCGCATCGGCGTGCTGTCGAGCGAATTGGTGGTGCGCGATCTCGATCCCAAGACCGGGCGCTACGAGGAGATGCTGAGCTTCGATCCGGCGGCGGCGCGGGCGCCGACGGAATACGCCAAGGTCGAGGCCGAGCCGGGCACGAGGTTCCGGGTGACGCTGGCCGAGGGGGTGACCAGCTGGCAGGTGGTCGACGCGCTCAAGCGGGCCGATTTCCTGGACGGCAAGCTGGCCGACGTGCCGGCCGAGGGCAGCCTGCTGCCCGACAGCTACGAGGTGACCAAGGGCTCCGGGCGGGAGGCGCTGATCGCCGAGATGCGCCAGCGCCGGGCCACGGTGCTGGACGAGCAATGGGCCAACCGGGCCGAGGGACTGCCCTACAAGACGCCGGAAGAGGCGCTGGTCATGGCCTCGCTGGTCGAGAAGGAGACCGGCGTGCCGGGCGAGCGGGCCGAGGTCGCCTCGGTCTTCGTCAACCGGCTCGACAAGGGGATCCGGTTGCAGACCGATCCGGCGGTGATCTACGGCATCACCAAGGGCAAGGGGGCGCTGGGGCGCGGGCTGCGGCAGAGCGAGCTGCGCCGCAAGACGCCCTACAACACCTATGTCATCGACGGGCTGCCGCCGACGCCGATCTGCAACCCCGGCCGCGACGCGATCAAGGCGGCGCTGCATCCGGCGCAGACGGATTACCTGTATTTCGTCGCCGATGGCAGCGGTGGCCATGCCTTTTCGTCGACGCTGGCCGAGCATAACCGCAACGTCGCGAACTGGCGCAAGATCGAGGCCGAGCGCCGCAAGCAGGAACAGGACGGCTCGGGCAACTGAGCCGTCCGCCGGGGCTTCGCTGGCGAGCGCCGGGTGCAACCTGAGATTTAGGGCTTGACTCGGCGCACGCTCCCAGGTATAAGCAATGCCATGATAGGAAAGGTGGGCAAGCGGCCCCGGGGATGCCCGGCGCCGCTTTTTTGTTGGCCGCGTCCCGGCTGAGGTTTCGCCCGGCGCGCCGCCGCCCGCCTTGCCGCAAAGCTTCGCGAGAGGCAGGTTCACGACCATATGACGATACACACCCCTGACGAGGGTGAGGCCCCGAAGCCATTGGTTTCGGAGGCCTCGCTTCTCTACACCACGGCCGCCGAGGTCTTCTCGCTGCTGATCCGCGAGCTGGAGAACGGCGAGACGGCGGAGGCGAAGAAGGCGCCGGCCTATGCCCGCGAGCTTCGCCAGGCGCTGCAGGCGGTGCTGACCGAAAGGGCGATCATTGAGAAACTTCGCAAGGAAGAAGCGGGCATCGTCCACGACCATGCCCTCGATTTCGACGCCGCCCGAGTTGAGATCGGGCGCCGCCTGGCTCGCCTCCGCGACGCCGGAGCAGGTTGACGATTTCATCGGAGGGCTGAGCGACGGCGCGCTGCTGGCGCTGCCGTGGCTGTTCGAGTTCTGGGCGCTGCCGCATCAGCTGCCGCCCGAGGGCGCCTGGCGCAGCTGGGTGATCATGGGCGGGCGCGGCGCCGGCAAGACAAGGGCCGGGGCGGAATGGGTACGGGCCCAGGTCGAGGGGGCACGGCCGTGCGATCCGGGCCTGGCCAGCCGTGTCGCGCTGGTCGGCGAGACGATCGAGCAGGCGCGCGAGGTGATGGTGTTCGGCGAGAGCGGGTTGCTGGCCTGTTCGCCGCCGGACCGGCGGCCGGCCTGGGAGGCGACGCGCAAGCGGCTGGTCTGGCCCAACGGGGCGGTGGCGCAGATCTTCTCGGCCCATGAGCCGGAGAGCCTGCGGGGGCCGCAATTCGATGCCGCCTGGGTCGATGAGCTGGCGAAGTGGAAGCGGGCCGAGGAGGCCTGGGACATGCTGCAATTCGCGCTGCGGCTGGGGGACAGCCCGCGCCAGGTGGTGACGACGACGCCGCGCAACGTCGGCGTGCTGAAGGCGATCGTCAAGAACCCGTCGACGGTGATCACCCACGCGCCGACCGAGGCCAACCGGGCCTATCTGGCGAGCTCGTTCCTCGAGGAGGTGCGGGCGCGCTACCGCGGCACCCGGCTGGGGCGGCAGGAACTCGATGGCGAGCTGCTGGAGGAAGCCGAGGGCGCGCTGTGGAGCGCGGCGGCGCTGGAGGCGGCGCGGGTCGAGCAGGCGCCGGCGCTGGGGCGCGTCGTCGTCGCGGTCGATCCGCCGGTGACGGGGCATGGCGGTTCGGACGCTTGCGGCATCGTCGTCGCCGGGGTGGTGATGGAGGGGCCGCCGCAGGACTGGCGCGCCTATGTGCTGGAGGATGCCAGCGTCGCGGCGGCCTCGCCCGATGGCTGGGCGCGGGCGGCGATCGCGGCGATGGAGCGGCACGGGGCCGAGCGGCTGGTGGCCGAGGTCAACCAGGGCGGCGATCTGGTCGAGAGCGTGATCCGGCAGGTCGATCCGCTGGTGCCCTATCGCGCGGTGCGGGCGGCGCGCGGCAAGGCGGCACGGGCCGAGCCGGTGGCGGCGGTCTACGAGCAGGGCCGGGTGGCGCATCTGCGCGGGCTGGGGGCGCTGGAGGACCAGATGGCGCAGATGACGGCGCAGGGATTCCTGGGGTCGGGCAGCCCGGACCGGGTGGATGCGCTGGTCTGGGCGCTGACCGACCTGATGATCGTGCCGGCGCAGGGCTGGAGGCGGCCGCGGGTGCGGGGGCTGTAGCGCGGGCGGCGCGGGCGGAAGGGGGCGTTGCCCCCCGCGCTGCGCGCTCCCCCCAGGATATTTGCCTGAAGATGAAAGCCCGGGCGGCTCAAACCGGGGGCGTTTCGGACCGGGTGCGGCGGATTTCGGAATGGACGAGGACGGGGGCGGCGGCTTGCGGGCGGCGGCCTTTTCGGTGGTGGATGAGGAGAGGGCGATGGTATTTCGGTTCATGCGACGCGGCGCGGAGCGGGCGCCCGAGCGGAAGGCGCCCGAGCGGAAGGCGTCGGCTGGGATGTCCGGGGGCGGGCCGGTGGTGGCCTGGGCCGGCTCGGGCCGGGTGAGCTGGAGCCCGCGCGACAGCGGCTCGATGATCCGGCAGGGGTTCCAGGGCAATCCGGTCGGCTTCCGGGCGGTCAAGCTGATCGCCGAGGCGGCGGCGGCGTTGCCGCTGGTCTACCAGGACCGGGAGCGGCGCTACGAGAGCCATCCCGTCATCGACCTGCTGCGGCGGCCGAACCCGGCGCAGGGGCGGGCCGAGCTGTTCGAGGCGCTCTACGGCCAGCTGTTGCTGACCGGCAGCACCTATGTCGAGGCGGTGGCGGCCGAGGGCGGCTACCTGGTCGATCCCGAGACCGCGGCGAGCATCCGCTCGGTGCTGAGCACGACGGCGTCGATCCGGGCGATCGCCAATGTGGTGACGGTCGAGGCGACCAGCTTCGACGTGCTGATCGACCATACCGATGTCGGCTCGGGCTGGGCGACCGAGGCCGGGCCGATCGCCGAGACCGACACGCCGCTGATCGAGCGCATCTCGATCCCGCTGAACGAGTTGAGCGCGATGCCGAAGGCGAGCCAGCGGCTGCTGGACGACAGCGCCTTCGATATCGAGGGCTGGCTGGCGGGGCGGATCGCCGACAAGTTCGCCCGCGCCGAGGCGATGGCTTTCATCGCCGGCGACGGGGTCGACAAGCCGACCGGCTTCCTGAGCCATCCGGCGGTCGCCGAGGACAGCTGGAGCTGGGGCAACCTGGGCTATGTCGCGACCGGGGCGGACGGCGATTTCGCCGCTACCGGGGCCTCGGACGCGATCGTCGACCTGGTCTATGCGCTGGCGGCGGAGTACCGGGCCAACGCGAGCTTCGTGATGAACTCCAAGACCGCCGGCGCGGTGCGCAAGATGAAGGATGCCGACGGCCGCTTCCTGTGGGCCGACGGGCTGGCGGCGGGCGAGCCGGCGCGGCTGATGGGTTATCCGGTGCTGATCGCCGAGGACATGCCGGATATCGCCTCGGGCAGCTACGCGCTGGCCTTCGGCGACTTCCATGCCGGCTACACCATCGCCGAGCGGCCCGACCTGCGGGTGCTGCGCGATCCGTTCTCGGCCAAGCCGCATGTGCTGTTCTACGCCACCAAGCGCGTCGGCGGCGATGTCAGCGATTTCGCCGCGATCAAGCTGCTGAAATTCGCCGTCTCGTGAGGCGGTGAACGGCCGGCCGGGTGACCGGCCGGTCCGGGCGCGCCCCGGCTATCCGGGCCGGGCTGTTGTCTCCCTCCGTCCGTGCGGCGCGGCGGGGCGCGTCCGACTTTCTGAGGGGAGTGAGTGCGGAGAGTGGCGATGATGCTGACGGAACAGACCGCGGTGCCGGCGACGGCGCTGCCGGTGGCGGAGTTCAAGGACCACCTGCGGCTGGGCACCGGTTTCGCCGATGACGCGATGCAGGACGGCCTGGCCGAGAGTTACCTGCGCGCGGCGCTGGCGGCGATCGAGGGCCGGATCGGCAAGGCGCTGCTGGCGCGGCAGTTCCTGTGGCGGCTGGCGGCCTGGCGCGACGCGGCGGATCAGGCGCTGCCAGTGGCGCCGATCTCGGCGATCCTGTCGCTGGTGCTGGTGGCGGCAGACGGAACCCGGACGACGGTGGCGGCGGATCGCTACCGGCTGATCGAGGACATGCAGCGGCCGCGGATCGCGGCGACCGGGCTGGTGCTGCCGGAGATCCCGACCGAGGGGGCGGCGGAGATCGGTTTCGAGGCCGGGTTCGGACCGGACTGGACCGACCTGCCGGCCGACCTGCGCCAGGCGGTGCTGCTGCTGGCGGCGGAATATTACGAGCAGCGCCACGACGCGGGCGGCCCACGCGCCGCGATGCCCTTCGGGGTGATGGCGCTGATCGAGCGCTGGCGCACGGTGCGGGTGCTGGGAGGCGGGGCATGAGACCGCTGCGGCTGACCCGGCGGATGGCGCTGGAGGAGTTGAGCCGGCAGCCGGACGGGGCCGGTGGCTATGGCGAGAGCTGGGCCGCGCTGGGCGTGCTCTGGGCCGAGGTGGTGGCGCGGACCGGGCGCGAGCGGGCGGTCGGGCCGGCCTCGGTGTCGGACGTGCCCTACCGGATCACGGTGCGGGCGGCGGCGCCGGGGGCGCCGTCGCGGCCGCGGCCGGATCAGCGGCTGCGCGAGGGCACACGGCTGTTCCGGATCGTGGCCGTCACGGAGCGCGACGCGGCAGGGCATTTCCTGACCTGTTTCGCCCATGAGGAGGCGGCGGCATGAGCTATGGCGTGGCGGCGGCGCTGCAGGCGGCAGTCTATCAGCATCTGGCGGGGGATGCGGCATTGGCGGCGCTGGTTGGCACCGGCGTCTATGACGCGGTGCCGCCGGGGGACAAGCCGCCGACCTATGTCGTGCTCGGCGAGGAGCAGGTGCGCGACCGCTCCGACGCGACCGGCGACGGGGCCGAGCACCGGCTGGTGGTCTCGGTCGTGTCCGAGGCGGCGGGGTTCGCGGCGGCGAAGGCGGCGGCAGCGGCGGTGTCGGACGCGCTGGTCGATGCGACGCTGACCCTGACGCGCGGCACGCTGGTCGGCATCGGTTTTCAGAAGGCGGTGGCGAAGCGGATCGAGGACGGGACAAGGCGGCAGATCGACCTGACCTTCCGGGCGCGGGTCGAGGGCTAGGTGGTGCTTAGCGCAAAGGGGTGAGCCAAGGAGGAGAGGATTGCGTCCGGCCCGAGGGTGGGCGCATCGCGCCCGCCCATGGGGGCGGGTCGGGCGCGATCCGGGGCTGACGCCCCGCAAGACAGTTGATCTGTGGCGGTACTACGGCGAGCGTCGACGGTTGCCCGACAGGTGCGTCCCCACGCAATCAACGGTGCCCAGCCCGGGCGCCAATCCTAGTTTGGAGATACGGCGATGAGTGCCCAGAACGGCAAGGATCTTCTCATCAAGCTCGACATGACCGGCGGCGGCCAGTTCGAGACCGTCGCGGGGCTGCGCGCCTCGCGGCTGAGCTTCAATGCCGAGACGGTGGATGTCACCAGCCTGGAAAGCCAGGGCGGCTGGCGCGAGCTGCTGTCGGGGGCAGGGGTGAAATCGGCCTCGATCTCGGGTTCGGGCGTGTTCAAGGACGCAACGACCGACGAGCGGGCGCGGCAGATCTCCTTCGACGGCGAGACGCCGGCCTTCCAGGTCATCATTCCCGGTTTCGGCACGGTCGAGGGGCCGTTCCAGATCACCGGCGTCGATTATGCCGGCAACCATGACGGCGAGGCGACCTACGAGCTGTCGCTGGCCTCGGCCGGGGCGCTGACCTTTACGGCGCTGTGAGGGCGGGGATGGCGAACCCGTGGGCGGGCGAGGTGGCGCTGGTGCTGGATGGCGAGCGCCGGGTCTGCAAGCTGACGCTGGGGGCGCTGGCCGAGCTGGAGGCGGCGCTGGAGGCCGACACGCTGGTCGCGTTGGTCGAACGCTTCGAGGCCGGGCGCTATCGGACGCGGGACGTGCTGGCGCTGGTCGTCGCCGGGCTGCGCGGCGGCGGCTGGGCCGGCACGGCGGAGGAGTTGCGCAGCGCCGAGATCGAGGGCGGGCCGGTGGAGGCGGCGCGGGTGGCTGCGGAACTGCTGGCCCGGGCCTTCGCGCCGGCGCCGGGGGCGCGATGAGCGGCTTCGACTGGCCCGGGCTGATGCGGGCCGGGCTGAGCCGGCGCGCGCTGGGCGGGCTGGGGCTGACGCCCGAGGCGTTCTGGCGGCTGACCCCGGGCGAACTGCGGCTGATGCTGGGGGCGGAGGCGGCGGCGCCGCTGGGCCGGGCCGGGCTCGAGGCGCTGGCGCGGGAGTTTCCGGATAGGGCCCCGGGTGGGGCGAAAGGAGGGACGGATGGCGACGGCGACTGACTACGCCGCGCAGATCGATGCGCTGGATGCGAGCCTGGCGGGCTCGTCGGACATGCTGGCGGCCTTCGATGGCGAGCTGGGGCGGCTGCGCGACAGCCTGGTCTTCACCGGCCGCGAGGTCGACAGCCTGTCGCGCGGCATCGGTTACGGGCTGCGGCGGAGCTTCGACGGGCTGGTCTTCGACGGGATGAAGCTGTCGGACGCGCTCAAGGGGGTCGGCAGGACGATCACCGACTCGGTCTACGCGATCGCGATGCGGCCGGTGCAGAACGCCGTCGGCGGCGCCATCGCCAGCGGGCTGCAGGCGGTGATGAGCGCGGCCTTGCCGTTCGAGAAGGGCGGCAGCTTCGCCCAGGGCCGGGTGATGCCCTTCGCCCGCGGCGGCATCGTCAGCAGCCCGGTGCTGTTCCCGATGCGTGGCGGGCGCGGGCTGATGGGCGAGGCCGGGCCGGAGGCGATCATGCCGCTGACCCGGGGGCCGGACGGGCGGCTGGGGGTGCAGGCGCAGGGCGGTGGCCGGCCGGTCACCGTGGTGATGAACGTCACCACGCCGGACGTGCAGGGCTTCCAACGCAGCCAGGGGCAGATCGCGGCGCAATTGGGCCGGGCGATCGCCCAGGGGCAACGCAATCGGTGAGGTGAGCATGGCTTTCGACGAGGTGCGGTTTCCGGCGAATCTGAGCTTCGGCTCGGTCGGCGGGCCGGAGCGGCGGACCGAGATCGTGACGCTGGCGAACGGCTACGAGGAGCGCAACACGCCCTGGGCGCACGCGCGGCGGCGCTACGATGCCGGGGTCGGGCTGCGCTCGCTCGACGATGTCGAGGCGCTGCTGGCCTTCTTCGAGGCGCGGCGCGGGCAGCTGAACGGGTTTCGCTGGAAGGACTGGGCCGACTACCGGTCGTGCCGGGCCTCGCAGGAGGTGGGGTTCGAGGACCAGGTGATCGGCATCGGCGATGGCGAGACCCGGGTGTTTCAGCTGCTCAAGACCTATCGCTCCGGCGGGCAGGGCTATGCGCGGCCGATCGCCAAGCCGGTGGCGGGGACGGTCCGGGCCGGGGTGCAGGGCAAGCAGCTGGTCGAGACGCTCGATTTCACCGTCGATACGACAACCGGGAACGTGACGTTTGCCAACCCGCCCGATGTCGGGACCCAGGTGACGGCGGGCTACGAGTTCGACGTGCCGGTGCGCTTCGACAGTGACCGGATCGAGGTCTCGGTGGCGAGTTTCCAGGCCGGAGACCTGCCGCATGTGCCGGTGATCGAGGTGCGGCTATGAGTGCGGCGGATCTCCATGCGCATCTTGCCAGCGGGGCGACGACGGTCTGCCGGGCCTGGGCGCTGGTGCGGCGCGACGGGACGGTGTTCGGCTTCACCGATCACGACGTCGACCTGGGCTTCGAGGGCATCGTGTTCCGGGCCGGGAGCGGGATGACGGCGAGGGCGTTGCAGCAGGGTTCGGGCCTGGCGGTCGACAACTCGGAGGCGGTGGGGGCGCTGAGCGACGCGGCACTGACCGAGGCGGATATCCTGGCTGGGCGCTTCGACGGCGCCGAGCTGCGCGTCTGGCTGGTCAACTGGGCCGATCCGGCGCAGCGGGTGCTGCAGTTCCGCGGCGCGCTGGGCGAGATGACGCGGGTGGGGGGCGCCTTCACTGCCGAGCTGCGCGGGTTGACCGAGGCGCTGAACCAGTTGCAGGGGCGGATCTATGCCCCGACCTGCTCGGCGGTGCTGGGGGATGCCTTCTGCCGCGTCGACCTGACGGCGCCGGGGTATTCCAGCGAGCGGGTGGTCGAGGAGGTCGAGGACGGGCGGGTGTTCCGTTTCGCCGATTTCACCGGCTTCGACGACCGCTGGTTCGAGCGCGGCAGGCTGACGGTGCTGAGCGGAGCGGCCGCGGGGCTGGTGCAGGTGATCAAGGACGACCGGCTGAGCGGCACCGAACGGGTGGTGGAGTTGTGGCAGGCAGTGGGCGGGGCGGTGACGCCGGGGGACAGGGTGCGGCTGGAGACGGGGTGCGACAAGCGGGCGGATACCTGCCGGTTGAAGTTCAACAACTTCAATAATTTTCGTGGCTTTCCTCAGATTCCTGGCGAGGATTGGATCACCACCTATCCATCGCGCGACGGGGTCAATGACGGCGGCAAGCTGGCATGAGCGGAACCGGGGATCGGGCGGTCGCTCTGGCAAGGGGCTGGATCGGGACGCCGTATCGGCACCAGGGCTCGGCCAAGGGCGCGGGCTGCGATTGTCTCGGGCTTCTGCGCGGGGTGTGGCTGGAGCTTTACGGGGCGGAGCCGGTGGCGGTGCCGCCCTACACGGCCGACTGGGCCGAGCCGGAGGGGCGCGAGCTGCTGCTCGAGGCGGCGGGGCGCTGGCTGGTGCGCAGCGCGGCGGCGGCGCCGGGGGACGTGCTGCTGTTCCGGATGCGGGCGGGGAGCATCGCCAAGCATCTGGGCATCGCCGGGGCGGTCGGGGCCGCACCGAGCTTCGTTCACGCCTATGGCGGGCACGGGGTGGTCGAGAGTGCTTTGACCACGCCCTGGCGGCGCCGGATCGTGGCGCGGTTTCAATTTCCGGAAGGAGGCGCCTGATGGCGACGATTGTGCTCTCGGCGGTCGGGGCGTCGATTGGGGCGGGGTTCGGCGGCACGGTGCTGGGGCTGTCGGGCGCGGTGATCGGCCGGGCCGTCGGGGCGGTGCTGGGGCAGAGCATCGACCAGCGGCTGCTCGGGCTGGGCTCGGAGCGGGTCGAGAGCGGTCGGATCGACCGCTTCCACCTGACCGGGGCCAGCGAGGGAGTGGCGGTCGGGCAGGTCTATGGCGCGGTGCGGGTCGGCGGGCAGGTGATCTGGGCGACGCGCTTTGCCGAGACCAAGACGGTCAGCGGCGGCGGCAAGGGGGCGCCGCGGCCAACCGTGACCGCGTATTCCTATTCGGTGAGCCTGGCGATCGCGCTGTGCGAGGGCGAGATATTGCGGGTCGGCCGGGTCTGGGCCGACGGGGTCGAGGTGGCGCGCGACGACCTGCCGATGCGGGTCTATACCGGCAGCGAGGAGCAATTGCCGGACCCGAAGATCGAGGCGGTCGAGGGCGCCGGCATGGCGCCGGCCTATCGCGGCATCGCCTATGTCGTCTTCGAGGACCTGGGGCTGGCGCCCTATGGCAACCGGGTGCCGCAGTTCTCGTTCGAGGTACTGCGGCCGGCGCAGGGGCCGCGGGTGGACGAGACGCCGGAGCTGATCGAGGCGGTGCAGGCGGTGGCGCTGATCCCCGGGACCGGGGAATACGCGCTGGCGACCACGCCGGTGCATTTCTCGGACGGGCCGGGGGTGAATATCTCGGCCAATATCAACTCGCCCAGCGGCAAGACGGATTTCGCGACCTCGCTGGAGATGCTGACAGCAGAGCTGCCCGCCTGCCGCTCGGTCTCGCTGGTGGTGTCGTGGTTCGGCGACGATCTGCGTTGCGGTTCCTGTTCGGTGCGGCCGCAGGTCGAGGCGGCGCGCGAGGGTGTCGGCATGGCCTGGCGCTCGGGAGGCATTACCCGGGCGGAGGCGCAGGCGGTGGCACAGGTCGATGGCCGGCCGGTCTATGGCGGGACGCCGGCGGACGCATCGGTGGTCGAGGCAATCCAGGCGCTGAAGGCGGCCGGGCAGGAGGTGATGTTCTATCCCTTCCTGCTGATGGAGCAGCTGGCGGGGAACGGGCTGGCCGATCCCTATGGCGGGGCCGAGCAGCCGGCGCTGCCGTGGCGGGGGCGGATCACGCTGGATGTGGCGCCGGGGCGGGACGGCTCGACGGACGGGACGGCGGCGGCGGAGGCGGAGGTCGCGGCGTTCTTCGGCACGGCGGCGGCGGCGGATTTCTCGGTCGTCGATGGTGTCATCAGCTACGCCGGGCCGGACGAATGGAGCTATCGCCGCTTCATCCTCCACTGCGCCCATCTGGCGGCGCTGGCGGGCGGCGTCGATGCGTTCTGCGTCGGCTCCGAGATGCGCGGTCTGACGCGGATCCGGGGGGCGAGCGGCTACCCGGCGGTGGCGGCCTTGCGGGCGCTGGCGGCGGAGGTGCGGGGCATTCTCGGGGCGGATACCCGGATCAGCTATGCGGCGGACTGGTCGGAATACGGCGCCTATCAGCATCCCGGCGGCGATCTGCTGTTCCCGCTGGATGCGCTCTGGGCCGACGACAATGTCGATTTCATCGGCATCGACAATTACATGCCGCTGTCGGACTGGCGCGACGGCAACAGCCACGCCGATGCGTCCTGGGGGGCGATCTACAACCTCGATTACCTGCGCGCCAACGTGGCGGGCGGCAAGGATTACGACTGGTATTACCAGACCGAGGCGGCGGCGGAATTGCAGCGGCGCACGCCGATCACCGACGGGGCCCATGGCGAGCCCTGGGTCTACCGGGTCAAGGACATTCGCGGCTGGTGGGAGAATACCCATCACGAGCGGATCGGCGGGGTGCGGCAGGTGGCGGCGACCGGCTGGGTGCCGCAGGCGAAGCCGATCGTCTTTACCGAGATCGGCTGCCCGGCGATCGACAAGGGGACCAACCAGCCGAACGTGTTCCTCGATCCCAAGTCGTCGGAATCGGCTCTGCCGTATTTCTCGCTCGGCACGCGGGACGACATGATCCAGCGGCAATACCTGCGGGCGCTGATCTCCTACTGGCGGGACGGGGCGAACAATCCCGTTTCGGAGGTCTATGGCGCGCCGATGGTGGATATCGCCCGGGCCCATGTCTGGGCCTGGGATGCGCGGCCGTTTCCGTTCTTCCCGAACAACAGCACCCTGTGGACCGATGGCGACAACTATGCCCATGGCCACTGGATCACCGGGCGGGCGACGGCGCAGGACCTGGCCCGCGTGGTGGCGGAGATTTGCGGCCGGTCGGGGGTGGAAAGCCTCGACCTGTCGCGACTGTTCGGGGTGGTGCGGGGCTATGCTATCGACCGGGTCGAGGAGGCGCGGGCGGCGCTGCAGCCGCTGATGCTGACCTATGGCATCGACGCGGTCGAGCGCGAGGGGGTGCTGCGCTTCCAGGGCCGGGATGGCTATGCCGATGCCGCGGTGGATGTGGGGCGGCTGGTGCTGGAGGCTGGCGCCGACAGCGCGTTGCAGACGGTCCGGGCGGCGGCCGCCGAGGTGGCCGGGCGGGTGCGGCTCAACTTCGTCGAGGCGGAGGGGGAATACCGGACCCGGGCGGCCGAGACGGTGTTCCCGGGCGATCCGGTGCAGCCGGCCTCGCAATCCGAGCTGCCGCTGGTGCTGACCCTGGCCGAAGGGCGCAAGGCGGTCGAACGCTGGCTGGCTGAATCGCGGGTGGCGCGGGATACGGCGCGGTTCGCGCTGCCGCCGTCGGAACTGGCGCTGGGGGCGGGCGACGTGGTGGCGCTGGCGGGCGAGAGCTATCGCATCGACCGGGTCGAGCAGGCCGGGGCACAGAGCATCGAGGCGGTGCGGGTCGAGCCCGGCCCCTACCAGCCCAGCGACGCGGTCGAGGAGCGCGCGGTGCCGCGCGCCTTCGTCGCGCCGGTGCCGGTCTTTCCGCAGTTCCTCGACCTGCCGCTGCTGAGGGGCGACGAGGTGCCCTATGCTCCCCATGTCGCGGCGACGGCGACGCCCTGGCCGGGCTCCGTCGCGGTCTATTCCTCGACGCAGGATGCCGGCTACGCCCTCAATACGCTGCTGCCGGCGGGGGCGGTGATCGGGCTAACGCAGACGGCGCTGCTGCGGGCGGCGCCGGGGCTGTGGGACCGGGGGCCGGCGCTGCGGGTCAAGGTCTATGGCGGCACGCTGGCCTCGGTGTCGCAGGCGGAGGTGCTGAACGGCGCCAATGCGGTGGCGATCGGGGACGGGTCTTCGGGAAACTGGGAGGTGATCCAGTTCGCCGGGGCGGTGCTGGTGGCGCCGGATACCTATGACCTGAGCTTGCGGCTGCGCGGGCAGGCGGGCAGCGATGGGCTGATGCCGGATGTCTGGCCCGAGGGCAGCCTGTTCGTGGCGCTGGACGGGGCGCCGCGGCAGATCGCGCTGGCGGCCTCGGCCCGTGGGCTGGCGCGGCATTACCGGATCGGGCCGGCGGGGCGGGCCTATGACGATCCGAGCTATGTCCATCTGGTCGAGGCGTTCGAGGGGATCGGGCTCAGGCCCTATGCGCCCTGTCACCTGGCGGCGGATGTGGCGGCGGACGGGGCGCTGGCGGTGAGCTGGATCAGGCGGACGCGGATCGACGGCGACAGCTGGCAATCGGTCGAGGTGCCGCTGGGCGAGGCGCGCGAGGCCTATCTGGTGCGGGTGGTCTCTGGCGGCGGGGTGGTGCGCGAGGAGGAGGTCTCGGCGCCGGCCTGGAGCTACCCGGCGGCGGCGCAGGCGGCGGACGGGGTGGTGGCGCCCTACGAGATCCGGGTGGCGCAGGTCTCGGACAGCTTCGGGCCCGGGCTGTTCGCCGCGCTTGCCGTCGCCTGATGCGGCAGGTCCTGCCGGGCGACCTGGTAGCGGCGGCGCTGGTGCTGCGGGCGCTGCCCGAGGCCGAGCGCGACGGGGCGTTGCGGCGGCTCTTGGAAGAGGCGGACCTGGCCGACCGCTACCGCAAGCGGCTGGGGCGACCGCATCCGGACTACGGCAATGGCAGCCTGATGGCGGCGGCCCTGCGCCACCGCCCGGGCGGCGAGCCGTTCCTGAGCGATCCGGCCTATCTGGACGCGCTGGGCCGGGTGATCGCGGCGCTCAGGGCGCGGCGGGCGCGCCACGACAACGATCACAAAATGTGCAGTGGGGGTCTTTATTCGTGAACCAGGGGGCCTAGTTGGGTTAGGATTGCGGGCGAACGGAGGAAGCGCATGGCCAAGACCCGAGTGAATGTCGCCACTGTCGATCCGGTCTGGACCCGGATCTGCGACGAGGCGCGCGACGCCCTTGCCGAGGAGCCGCTGCTGGGCGGGATGCTGCATTACAACCTGCTGCATCACGCGACGATGGAGCGGGCGCTGGCCTATCGCTTCTCGCTCAAGCTGGCCTCGGGCGAGATGAGCGAGCAGATCCTGCGCGAGATCGCCGACGAGGCCTATGCCGCCGACCCCGAGCTGGGGCGCCGGGCCCGGGCCGATATCGTCGCGGTCTACGACCGTGACCCGGCCTGCCACCGCTTCCTGCAGCCGATCCTCTATTTCAAGGGCTACCAGGCGATCCAGGCCTATCGCGTGGGCCATTGGTTGTGGACGCAGGGCCGGCGCGACATGGCCTTCTTCATCCAGATGCGCGTCTCGGAGGCTTTCGGGATCGACATCCACCCGGCGGCGCGGATCGGGCAGGGGATCATGATCGACCACGCCCACGCCATCGTCATCGGCGAGACGGCGGTGGTCGGCGATAACGTCTCGATGCTGCATTCGGTGACGCTGGGCGGCACCGGCAAGGAGGATGGCGACCGCCACCCCAAGATCGGCGACGGCGTGCTGATCGGCGCCGGGGCCAAGGTGCTGGGCAATATCCATATCGGCGAGAATTCCCGCATCGCCGCCGGCTCGGTGGTGCTGCACGACGTGCCGTGCTGCAAGACCGTGGCCGGGGTGCCGGCGCGGGTGGTCGGCGATGCCGGCTGCGACCAGCCCTCGGTCAAGATGGACCAGATCCTCGATCCGGATTGCTGCGCCGGCGAGTGAGCCGCGCAGGGCGGAATTCGGGCGGCGCGCGGGAAACCGGGCGCCGTTTTTTGTTTGTGCGACTGAGGTGAACGGTCGCCCGGCGGGAACCGCCGGGCACGCGCCTGCCCGCCCCGCGGCGGGCGCGCACCCGCATTCCGATACTCAAGCGGCCGAATGAGAAACGCCCGGGCTGGATTGGCCCGGGCGCTTCTGGTCGTCTCGGTCGGGCCCTCAGGCCAGCATCAGGAGCGGGTTCTCGAGGTTCTCGACCACGGCTTTGAGGAAGGCGGCGCCGAGGGCGCCGTCGATCACCCGGTGGTCGACCGAAAGCGTCATCGACATCATCGTCGCGACCTCGATCTCGCCGGCATCGTTGACCACCGGTTTCCTGATCCCGGCGCCGACGGCGAGGATCGAGCCGTGCGGCGGGTTGATGACGGCGTCGAAATTCTCGATGCCGAACATGCCCAGGTTCGAGATCGCGAAGCTGCCCCCCTGGTATTCATGCGGGGCGAGCTTCTTGGTCTTGGCCCGCGTCGCCAGGTCCTTCATCTCGGCCGAGAGCGCCGAGAGCGACTTCTGGTCGGCATCGCGCAGCACCGGGGTGAAGAGGCCGCCATCGACCGCCACCGCCACCGCCACGTCGGACGGCTTGAGCTTGAGGATGCGGTCGCCGGCCCAGACGGCATTGGCGTCGGGCACCGCCTGCAGCGCCAGGGCGCAGGCCTTGATGATGAAGTCGTTGACCGAGAGCTTGATCCCGCGATCGGCCAGCTTGGCGTTGAGCTCGGCGCGGAATTTCATCAGTGCGTCGAGCTTGACCTCACGCCGCAGGTAGAAATGCGGGATGGTCTGCTTGGCCTCGGTCAGGCGCGCGGCGATGGTCTTGCGCATGCCGTCGAGCTTGACCTCCTCGAAGGCGCGGTCGGCATACATCTTGAGCACGGTCTCGGTCGCCGGGCCGGTGGGCAGGGCCGCCGGGGCTGCCGCAGCGGCGGGAGCGGCCGCGGGCGCCGCGGCCGGGGCGGCGGCTTTCGGGGCGGCGGTCGCGGCCTCGACATCGGCCTTGACGATCCGGCCATGCGGGCCGGAGCCCGAGATCGCCGTCAGGTCGAGCCCCTTGTCGGCGGCGATGCGGCGCGCCAGCGGCGAGGCGAAGATGCGCTGGCCGCCGGCGGTGGCCTGGGCGGCCGGGGCCGCGGCCGGGACAGGAGCCGCCGCCGGGGCAGGGGCTGCGGGCGCGGCGGCCGCCGGAGCCGTCGCGGGAGCCGGTGCGGGGGCGGCAGCGGCCGGGGCGGCCGCGATGTCGTCGGCGCTTTCGCCGTCGTCGAGCAGCACGGCGATCGGGGTGTTGACCTTGACCCCCTCGGTGCCCTCGGCGATCAGGATCTTGCCGACGGTGCCTTCGTCGACCGCCTCGAACTCCATCGTCGCCTTGTCGGTCTCGATCTCGGCGAGGATGTCACCCGACGACACCGTGTCGCCTTCCTTCACCAGCCATTTCGCCAGCGTGCCTTCCTCCATCGTCGGGGACAGGGCGGGCATCAGGATTTCAGTGGGCATGTCCGGGCCTCCTCAGCGATAGGTCACTTGATGCACCGCCGCGACCACCTCGTCGGTGGTGATAAGGGCGAGCTTCTCGAGATTGGCGGCATAGGGCATCGGCACGTCCTTGCCGGTGCAGTTCAGCACCGGTGCGTCGAGGTAGTCGAAGGCCTTCTGCATGATCGTCGCGGCGAGGTGGTTGCCGATCGAGCCGACCGGCCAGCCCTCCTCGACCGTGACGCAGCGGTTGGTCTTCATCACCGAGGCGATCACCGTGTCATAGTCGATCGGGCGCAGCGTCCGCAGGTCGATGACCTCGGCCGAGATGCCGTCGGCGGCCAGCCTGTCGGCCGCCTCCAGCGCGTATTGCATGCCGATGCCGAAGCTGACGAGGGTGACGTCCGTGCCCTCGCGCCAGATCCGGGCCTTGCCGAAGGGGACGGTGAAATCGTCCAGCACCGGCACGTCGAAGCTGCGGCCGTAGAGGATTTCGTTTTCCAGGAACACCACCGGGTTGGGATCGCGGATCGCGGTCTTGAGCAGGCCCTTGGCGTCCGAGGCCGAGTAGGGCATCACCACCTTGAGGCCCGGAACATGGGCGTACCACGAGGCGTAGTCCTGGCTGTGCTGGGCGGCGACGCGGGCGGCGGCGCCGTTGGGGCCGCGGAACACCATCGGGGCGCCCATCTGGCCGCCGGACATGTAGAGCGTCTTGGCCGCCGAGTTGATGATCTGGTCCATCGCCTGCATGGCGAAGTTGAAGGTCATGAACTCGACGATCGGGCGCAGACCCCCGAAGGCGGCGCCGACGGCGAGGCCGGTGAAGCCGTGCTCGGTGATCGGGGTGTCGATGACGCGCTTGGACCCGAATTCGTCGAGCAGGCCCTGGCTGATCTTGTAGGCGCCCTGGTATTCGGCGACCTCTTCGCCCATCAGGTAGACGGTTTCGTCGCGGCGCATCTCCTCGGCCATCGCCTCGCGCAGCGCCTCGCGGACCGTCAGCTGCTTGATCTCGGTGCCCTCGGGCCAGTCGGGCGAGGCGTTCGATTGCGGCGCGGCCGGGGCCGGGCTGGCCGGGACAGGAGCCGGGGCTGCAGCCGGGGCAGGGGGCTCGGCTGCGGCGGGGGCAGAGGCAGGGGCTGTGGCAGCGGCGGGCGCGGCCGAGACGGCGATGTCGTCGGCGCTCTCGCCCTCCTCGATCAGCACGGCGATCGGGGTGTTGACCTTCACGCCCTCGGTTCCCTCGGCGATCAGGATCTTGCCCAGCACGCCCTCGTCGACGGCCTCGAATTCCATCGTCGCCTTGTCGGTCTCGATCTCGGCCAGGATGTCGCCGGCCGAAACCGTGTCGCCTTCCTTCTTCAGCCACTTGGCCAGGGTGCCTTCCTCCATCGTCGGCGAAAGCGCGGGCATAAGTACTTCGGTTGCCATGTCTCTCACTCCCCTCAGGCGTCGGCGTAGATGTCGGTCCAGAGCTCGGCAACGTCCGGCTCGGGGCTTTCCTTGGCGAAATCGGCGGCCTCGTTGACGATGGCCTTGATCTCCTTGTCGATCGCCTTGAGCTCGTCCTCGGTGGCGTGCTTGCCCTGCAGCAGCAGCTCGCGCACATGCTCGATGGCGTCCTTCTCCTCGCGGATCTTCTGGACCTCCTCGCGGGTGCGGTACTTGGCCGGGTCGGACATCGAGTGGCCGCGATAGCGATAGGTCATCATCTCGAGGATATACGGCCCCTTGCCGGCGCGGCAGTGGGCCACGGCCTTCTCGCCGGCCGCCTTGACGGCAAGCACGTCCATGCCGTCGACCGCCTCGCCCTCGATGCCGAAGCTCTTGCCGCGTTCCCAGAAGTCGGGCGACTTGGTGGCGCGTTTCACCGCGGTGCCCATGGCGTATTGGTTGTTCTCGATGACGAAGACGACCGGCAGGTCCCACAGCTCGGC
This sequence comes from Acidimangrovimonas pyrenivorans, assembly GCF_042643245.1. Classification (NCBI taxonomy): domain Bacteria; kingdom Pseudomonadati; phylum Pseudomonadota; class Alphaproteobacteria; order Rhodobacterales; family Paracoccaceae; genus Acidimangrovimonas; species Acidimangrovimonas pyrenivorans. The sequence continues at coordinate 870,633 of NZ_JBHRSK010000004.1, read as the reverse complement.
CATGTTGTAGGCCTCGTGGACCTGGCCCTGGTTGGCGGCGCCGTCGCCGAAATAGGTGAAGGTGACGCGGTCGTTGCCGAGATACTTGTCGGCGAAGGCGAGGCCGGCGCCGATCGGCACCTGGGCGCCGACGATGCCGTGGCCGCCGTAGAAATGCTTCTCTTTCGAGAACATGTGCATCGAGCCGCCCTTGCCCTTGGAATAGCCGCCCGCGCGCCCGGTCAGTTCGGCCATCACCCCCTTGGGATCCATGCCGGAGGCCAGCATGTGGCCGTGGTCGCGATAGGAGGTGACGCGCTTGTCGCCCTCTTCCGAGGCCGCTTCGAGGCCGACGACGACCGCTTCCTGGCCGATATAGAGGTGGCAGAAGCCGCCGATCAGCCCCATGCCGTAAAGCTGGCCCGCCTTTTCCTCGAATCGACGGATGAGCAGCATCTGGCGGTAGTAGTGAACCAGATCTTCCTTGGATGTATTTGGTTTGGCAGGGGATTTCCTTGCGGCCATGGCAGCATCCTCCGGTCGCGTTACTGAATAGTTCAATATTAAACTACCCTATACCTCATGCCTGCGGCGAGGGCGAGGGCAAAGTGTCGGGAACCCGTTTCGGCGCCAGAGTGACAGCCGGAACGGGGACTGAAAAGGGGGCAATGCCGGATTGTGAGGCGGCGAGAGGAACGGTGCCGGGCGCTCTTCGGCCCGGCCGGCCCGCGGTGCCCGCCGAGGGCGGGACCGTCGCGGCGCGCCCCCTAGCGGATCACGACCTCGTCGGCGCGCAGCTGGCCCAGCACCTTGCGGGCCTGTTCGTCGAGCAGGTCGAGGTCGAGATAGTCGCTGGACAGCCGGTGGGTCTTGTTCTTCAGCACCGCCAGCTCGGCGGCGAGCTGATCGCGTTCGCTGCGCAGGTTATGGGCCTCGGCCTCGATCCGCACCCGGCGGAAGACGCCGTAATCGCCCTGCACCGCGGCAAAGGTGAAATAGCTCGCCAGCACGAAGGCCACGGCGAAGAAGATCACCCCGCCGATCGCGGGTCTTTTCAGGGTGCCGGTCATGCGGGGCCGCCCATGCTCGTCTGCCTCGTTGCGTCCGCCTCTGACGGGCGGTGACGCCACGATAATTGCACGGCCGGGTTGCTTTGTGAATCCCACAGGCGCAGTTTTTTGCCCGAAGGGCCCGAGAAGGGGGCCGAAATCCAGGAGGCCGCCATGCTCCCCGCCCGTTCCCAGCTCTCCGATCACGAGGTGATGAACCAGCCGCCCGGCCGCGGCGATGCCGATCTCTGGGCCTCGGACCCGGCGCTGTCGGGAATGGCGGTGGCGATGGGCGGCGATGCCGGGCTGCTGGCGGCGCGCGGCGCGGCGCTGGGAACCGCCGCGATGCGGGCGGCGGGGCGCGAGGCGATGCGGGTGCTGCCCGAGCTGCGGCTGTTCGATGCCGGCGGAAGGCGGCTGGACGAGGTGATCTTCCATCCCGCCTATCACCGGATGATGGCCGAGGGGCTGGGCGCCGGCTATGCCGCCTTGCCCTGGGAAGGGGCGCCGGGCGGCCATGTCAGCCACGCCGCTCTGGTCTACCTGCACAACCAGGTCGAGCCGGGCTCGTGCTGCCCGATGACGATGACCTATGCCGCCGTGCCGGCGCTGGCGGCGAGCGAGGCGCTGGCGGCCGAGTGGCGGCCGAAGCTGATGGCGCGCGATTACGATCCGGCGGTGGCGCCGCTGGCGCAGAAGCGCGGCGCGACGCTGGGCATGGCGATGACCGAGAAGCAGGGCGGCTCGGACGTGCGTGCCAACGCCACCCGGGCGGTGCCGGAGGGCGGGGCCTATCGCCTCTACGGCCACAAGTGGTTCTGCTCGGCGCCGATGTCGGACGGCTTCCTGACCCTGGCCCAGGCGCCCGAGGGTCTGACCTGCTTCCTGGTGCCGCGCTGGCTCGAAGGCGCGCGCAACGCGATCGCGCTGCAGCGGCTCAAGGACAAGCTCGGCAACCGCGCCAATGCCTCTTCCGAGATCGAGTATCACGGCGCGCTGGCCTATCGGTTGGGCGACGAGGGGCAGGGGGTGCGGACGATCATCGAGATGGTGCATCACACCCGGCTCGACACCGCCGTCGCCCCGGCCGGGCTGATGCGGGCGGCGCTGGCCGAAGCGCATCACTGGGTCGCCCATCGCTCGGCCTTCCAGCGCCGGCTGATCGACCAGCCGCTGATGCAGGCGGTGCTGGCCGACCTGGCGCTGGACTGGGAGGCGGCGACGGCGCTGGCGCTGCGCGTCGCCCAGGCCTTCGACGGCAGCGCGCCGGAAGACCGCGCCTTCGCCCGGCTGGCGGTCGCGCTGGCCAAGTTCCTGTCGAACAAGATCTGCCCGCCGCTGGTCGCCGAGGCGATGGAGGTGATGGGCGGCATGGGCTACGTCGAGGACACCGCGATGCCCTGGCTCTACCGCGAGGCGCCGCTGAACGGGATCTGGGAGGGCTCGGGCAACGTCATCTGCCTCGACATCCTGCGCACCGTGGCGCGCGAGCCGGCGGCGGCGGAGGCGGTGATGGCCGAGCTGCTGGCCGCCAAGGGCGCCGACCGGCGCTACGACGCGGCGCTGAAGGCCCATCTCGGGCGCTGGCCCGGCCTGCCGCCCGAGCCCGAGGCGCGCTGGTTCGCCGAGAGCCTGGCGACGCTGCTGGCCGCCTCGGTGCTGCTGCGCCACGCGCCGGGCGCCGTCTCCGACGGCTATTGCGCCGGAAGGCTGGCGCGCGAGGGCGGCCGGGTGGCGGGCAGCGTCAAGGGGCTGGATACCGCGGCGCTGGTGGCGCGGATCGGCGGCTGAGGCTTCCGGGGGGCTCTCCGGGCGGTTCAGTGTTCGGTGAAGTAGAGCTCGGCATAGCCGCTGCGGGGATCGGTCTCGCGCCGGAAGCGCAGCCCCGAGACGAGGCCGAGGATGACCTCGGCGGTGGTGCGGATCTCGCAACCGTCAAGCAGGTGGCCGCCGGTCATCCGCCCGGTGGCATCGGAGACGGCGAGGTGGAGATGGGGGCCGTCGGCGCTGAAGGTGCCCGAGAGCGCGACGATTTCCAGCGGCCCGTCGATCCGGGTCGCCCCGTCCTGCCCCGCCATCCGCAGCTCGGCCCGGGTCAGGCTGCCGACACAGGCGGCGACGAAGCCGGCGGCCTCGGGTTCGCCCGCGACCGCCGCCTGCAGCGCCCGGCGCAGGTCGTCGCCGGGCAGCAGCCGCAGGCCGAGGAAGCGGGTCGCGCTTCCCGGCCAGGCGGCCTTCAGGGCGTCGCTCAAGCCTTGCCCTTGTAGATGTCGATCAGCTTGCCCAGCATCGCCAGCGCGTCCTCGCGGCTGCGCTGGAAGCTGTTGCGGCCGATGATCGAGCCGTTGCCGCCGCCGTCGCGGATGGCGCGGGCGTCGTCATAGACCGAATCGGCGCCCTTCTTGGCCCCGCCCGAGAAGACCACGATGCGGCGGCCGGCGAAGGCAGCGTCCATGCAGTGACGCACCCGCGCCGCCTGGGTGGCGATGTCGATCCGCTGTTCCTCGTAGACCTTCTTGGCGGCCGGCAGCTCGAGGTGATCGGTCGACAGCTTGATCTTGATGACATGGGCGCCGAGCAGGGCGGCGATCTGGGCGGCATAGGCGGCGATGTCGATCGCGGTCTCGCCGTCCTTGGAGATCGCCTCGCCGCGCGGGTAGGACCAGATCACGGTGGCGACGCCCTTGGCGGCGGCCTCCTCGCGCATGGCGCTGATCTCCTCGAACATGTCCAGCGCCATGTCCGAGCCCGGGTAGATGGTGAAGCCGATGGCGGCGCAGCCCAGCCGCAGCGCGTCGTCGACGCTGGCGGTGATGGCCTGGTTCTTGCCGGCGGTGTCGGACATCAGCGAGTTGGCGCTGTTGACCTTGAGGATGGTCGGGATCTGGCCGGCATAGGTGTCGGCGCCGGCCTCGATCATGCCCAGCGGCGCGGCATAGGCGTTCAGCCCGGCGTCGATCGCCAGCTGGTAGTGGTAACGGGGGTCGTAGCCGGCCGGGTTGGGGGCGAAGCTACGGGCCGGACCGTGCTCGAAGCCCTGGTCGACGGGCAGGATGATCATCTTGCCGGTGCCGCCCAGCTTGCCGTTCATCAGCATGCGGCACAGGTTGGCCTTCACGCCGGGGGTTTCCCCTTCGTAATTGGCAAGAATCTTCTGAACTGTCCGGGTGGCTTTCATCGCTTGGTCCTTTCAAATCGTGGGCCTGGCAAAGCGTCTAGAAGGCCGGGGCGAAAGGCGCAATGGCGTTGGCGCTAACAGCGGGCGAAATCGCGCCCGCCTGTGGTGCGCGGGTGCAACTCAGGGATGATGGCCGTCGGCGACCGGATGGCCGGCCCGGCGCCAGTCGCCGAAGCCGCCGCTCAGGCTGGCGCAGCGCAGCCCCATCCGTTGCGCCACCTGCGCCGCCAGCAGCGAGCGCCAGCCCGAGGCGCAGTAGAAGACGAACAGCTTGTCCTCGGCCAGGTAGGGCTTGTGATAGGGGCTTTCGGGGTCGATCCAGAATTCCAGCATGCCGCGCGGTGCGCTGTGGGCGCCCGGGATCATGCCGTCGCGCTCGAGCTCGCGCGGGTCGCGGATGTCGACGAAGACGACCTCCGGGGCGTCGTGCAGCGCCCGCGCCTCCGCGGTGCCGACCGAGCGCACCTCGGCCGCCGCCTCGTCGAGCATCTGCTTGTAGCCGATTGCCATTCGTCTCGTCCTTTCAGGCCGATTTGAGCAAGGGCGCCGCGATTGCCGGCCCGCTCATTTCATCTTCACGAAAATATCCCGGGGGGTCCGGGGGGCTGGCCCCCCGGCCTTGTCCTCAGCCTTCCAGCGCCGCGACGCCGGGCAGTTCCTTGCCTTCCATCCATTCCAGGAAGGCGCCGCCGGCGGTCGAGATGTAGGAGAAATCGCCCGCCACGCCGGCCTTGTTCAGTGCCGCGACGGTGTCGCCGCCGCCGGCGACCGAGATCAGGTTGCCGGCCCGGGTCAGCTCGGCCGCCTTCTGCGCCGCGGCGTTGGTGGCGGCGTCGAAGGGCTCGATCTCGAAGGCGCCCAGCGGGCCGTTCCAGATCAGCGTCCGGCAGGTCTCGAACACCCCGCCGAGGGCGGCGACGGTCTCGGGCCCGGCGTCGAGGATCATCGCGTCGGCCGGGCAGGCCTCGGCGGCGACGGTCTCGTTGGCGGCCCCGGCCTTGAACTCGCGGGCGACGACGATGTCCTTGGGCAGGTGGATGCTGCAGCCGGCCTCTGCCGCCTTGGCGAGGATCTCGCGCGCGGTGTCGGCCATGTCGCGCTCGGCCAGCGACTTGCCGACCTCGACCCCCTGCGCGACGAGGAAGGTGTTGGCCATGCCGCCGCCGATCACCAGGTGGTTGACCTTGGTGACGAGGTTGCCCAGCAGGTCGAGCTTGGTCGAGACCTTGGCGCCGCCGACGACGGCGACCACCGGGCGCTCGGGCTCGCCCAGGGCGGCGTCGAGCGCCTTCAGCTCCGCCGCCATCAGCCGGCCGGCGCAGGCGGGCAGCAGATGGGCGAGGCCGGTGGTCGAGGCATGGGCACGGTGGGCGGCCGAGAAGGCGTCGTTGACGAAGACGTCGCCGAGCGCGGCCATCGCGGCGGCCAGCATCGGGTCGTTCTTCTCCTCGCCCGGGTGGAAGCGGGTGTTTTCCAGCAGCAGCACCTCGCCGGGCTCGAGCGCGCCGACCGCCTGCTTGGCCGGGCCGCCGATGCAGTCCTCGGCGAATTTCACCGCGTGGCCGGGCAGGGCGGCCTCGAGCGCGGGCAGGGTGATGCGCAGGCTCATCTCGGGCACGACCTCGCCCTTGGGGCGGCCGAAATGGGCCAGCAGCACCGGCTTGCCGCCCTTGGCCAGGATGTCCTCGACGGTCGGCACGATCTTCTCGATCCGGGTCGCGTCGGTGACACGGCCGTTCTCGACCGGCACGTTGATGTCGACCCGCACCAGCACAACCTTGCCGTCCAGATCCATGTCGTCGAGTGTCTTCCAGGCCATCCGTCCCTCCTGTTTCGCGCCCGCTCCGGGCTTGTCCCTACTCTCGCCAACGCGCGGCCCGCGTCAACCGGCCATCCGCTTGCCCCTTCCCCTTCCGCGCCGGGATGACTAGGGTCTGGCCGGAACAATCGAGGAGCCCAGCATGGCTGAGATCAAGGATCCGGAAAACACCATCATCATCGAGCTCAAGGACGGGCCCGTGGTGATCGAACTTCTCACCGACATAGCGCCGCAGCATTGCGAGCGGATGAAGGTTCTGGCGCGCTCGGGCGCCTATGACAATGTGGTGTTTCACCGCGTTATCGACGGTTTCATGGCCCAGACCGGCGATGTCGCCAACGGCAATGCCGAGAAGGATTTCAACATGGGCCGCGCCGGCACCGGCGGCTCGGACCTGCCCGACCTGCCGGCCGAGTTCTCGCGCATCCCGCATGACCGCGGCACGCTGGGCGCTGCCCGCTCGGCCAACCCGAACTCGGCCAACAGCCAGTTCTTCATCAATTTCAACGACAACCACTTCCTGAACGGGCAATACACCGTCTATGGCCGGGTGATCTCGGGGATGGAATTCGTCGACAAGATCGTGCGTGGCGAGCCGCCGGCAAATCCCGACCGGATGCTGAGCGTCAAGGTGGCCGCCGATGCGTGATCGTCTGATCTCGGGCGGGCTGATGGCGCTCGGCGCCGCGGTGCTGGGCGGCTTCGTGCTGATGCAGAGCGGCATCGCCAGCCGCGCCGCGACCGCCGAGGACGGCCCGGGCCCGAACCTGGTGATCCAGGTCGACGGCCAGGCCAAGGGCAAGATCGTCATCGACCTGCTGCCCGAGGTCGCGCCCAAGACCGTCGCCCAGGTGGTCAAGCTGGCCAAGGAAGGCGCCTATGACGGGGTTGTGTTCCACCGTGTCATCGCCGGCTTCATGGCCCAGACCGGCGACGTCCAATACGGCAAGAAAGGCGGCGATCTGTCGCGCGCGGGGATGGGCGGGTCCGACCTGCCCGACCTGCCGGCGGAATTCTCCAAGCAGCCCTTCGAGCGCGGCACCGTCGGCATGGCAAGGGCGATGGACCCGAACAGCGGCAACAGCCAGTTCTTCATCATGTTCGCCCCGGCGCCGCATCTGAACGGCCAATATACCGTCTTCGGCCATGTGATCGAGGGCATGGACGTGGTCGATGCCATCAAGAAGGGCGACGCCGCCAGCAACGGCAAGGTGGACGATCCCGACTGGATGGCCAAGGTCACGGTCACCGAGTAAGCCAGGCTACCGGGCGCCCCGCCAAGTCGATCGCGGACAGGGGCGCCCGTTTCGTTTCGGCCGCGGCGCGGGCCGCTTCGGCCGGCCAATCCCGTGGAGAAACAGATGAAGACCGAATTCGACAGCGAGCTCGAACAGCGCCTGGTGCGCTACGCCGCCATCGACAGCCAGAGCGACGAGACCTCGCCGACCTCGCCCAGCACCGAGATCCAGCTCGACATGCAGCGGCTGCTGGTCGAGGAGCTGGAGGCGATGGGCGCCGAGGAGGTCACGCTGACCGACTATGGCGTCGTGCTGGCGACGGTGCCGGCGACGGTCGAGGGGGCGCCGACGATCGGCCTGCTCGGCCATGTCGACACCGCCCCGGCCTATAACGCGACCGGGGTCAAGCCGCGGGTCCATCGCGGCTATAACGGCGGCGAGATCAGCTATCCCGACGCGCCCGAGCTGGTGCTGTCGCCCGAGGTCTCGCCCTATCTGGGCCAGAAGCTCGGCCACGACATCATCACCGCCAGCGGCACGACGCTGTTGGGCGCCGACGACAAGGCCGGGGTGGCGATCGTCATGACCGCGGCGCGCCACCTGCTGCAGAACCCCGACATCCCGCATGGCAAGCTGCGCCTCGCCTTCACCCCGGACGAGGAGATCGGCCGTGGCGTCGACGAGCGCCTGCCGAAGGACCTCGCCGCCGATTTCGCCTATACCTTCGACGGCCAGGAGCTGGGCGAGATCGTCTACGAGAGCTTCTCGGCCGATCAGGGCATCGTCAAGATCACCGGCGTCTCGATCCATCCCGGCACCGCCAAGGACAAGCTGGTCAACGCGCTGCACCTGGCGGCCAAGGTGATCAACACCCTGCCGCATGTCACGCTGACGCCCGAGGTGACGGAGGGCCGCGACGGTTTCCTCCACCTCTACGACATGCACGGCACCGCGGCCGAGGCCGAGCTCAAGTTCATCCTGCGCGATTTCGAACGCGACGGGCTGGCGGCCAAGGGCGCGCTGCTGAAACAGGTCTGCGAGGTGGTGCAGGCGACCGAGCCGCGGGCCAAGGTGCGCTGCGAGATCCGGCCGCAATACCGCAACATGCGCTACTGGCTCGAGGAGGACATGACGCCGGTCGACCTCGCCCGCGCCGCCTGCGCGGCCGAGGGGATCGAGGTGACCTCCTTCCCGATCCGCGGCGGCACCGACGGCTCGCGCCTGACCGAGCTCGGCGTGCCGACGCCCAACATCTTCACCGGCATGTGCGCGATCCACGGCCCGCTGGAATGGATCAGCGTGCAGGACATGGCGGCGGCGACGAAGGTCTGCCTCAAGCTGGTGCAACTGGCGGCGGAGAAGTAGGGGCGCTGGCCCAGGTCAACCGTCCCGCCCGGCGTCTACGCCGGGCACGCGTCCGCCCGCCCCACAGGCGGGCGCGTTCCGCTCCCCCCTCGGGCGGCCGCGCGCCCTTGGGGCAGGAGCTTTGCCCCAAGAGCAAGGGGCTGGTTTGTTCCTGATCCTCGCTCAAACTTCCGCGTCGTTTCATAAGAGGCAGCGCCGCCCGCTCCGCGGCGTTGATCGCGCTGTTGGTGTTCATTTCGCCGTCTTCACGGCGGGGAATGCAGCCATGGAAGATTTCAAAGTAGTCGGCATGTCCGACCGCGCGTAGCCCAAGCCCCCCGTCGGCGAGAATGTCGACCGCCTCCATGACGCGGTTGCGCAGGCGCCGGTCGAGCAGGCGATCTGAAATCTGTTCCGTCATTCCGACAAGCGACATCAAGGTGGTGTTGGCCTGCAATAGCCCGTGATGCCTTGTTTCGAATTTGGTCGGGAGCATGAAAGAGGGCGCCTGCCTCGGGAATGCTCGTTCCCAAAAACAAAACCGGCGGCATCTCTGCCGCCGGTCTCTTTCCTTGCTCCGAGGCTGGCCTCAGTTGCCGCCGAGGTTCGGCGCTCCGACGCCGCCGCCGCTGCCGCCAAGCGGCGGCACGCCCAGCTTCGGCACGCCAAGCCCGCCGCCGCCGAGGCCCGGCATCGTCGGCATCTCGATCTTGACGTCCTTCAGGTCGATCGGTTTGCCCTTGTAATGGGTCACCATGTAGGGGAAGCCGATGACCAGCGCGACCATGATGATCTGGATGAAGACGAACGGCACCGCCCCCCAGTAGATCTGGCTGGTCTTGACCGGCGCCATCTGCTTGCCCGTCACCCGGTCGACATAGGGGATCTTCGGCGCCACCGATCGCAGGTAGAACAGCGCGAAGCCGAAGGGCGGGTGCATGAAGCTGGTCTGCATGTTCACGCCCAGGATGACGCCGAACCAGATCAGGTCGATCCCCAGCTTCTCGGCCGCGGGGGCCAGCAGCGGGATGATGATGAAGGCCAGTTCGAAGAAATCGAGGAAGAAGGCGAGCACGAAGACCAGGATCGAGACCACGATCAGGAAGCCGAGCTGGCCGCCGGGCAGCGAGGTCAGCAGATGCTCGACCCAGAGGTGGCCGTTGACGCCGTAGAAGGTGAGCGAGAAGACCCGCGCGCCGACCAGGATGAACATCACGAACGAGGCCAGCCGGGTCGTCGAGGCCAGCGCCTGGCGGATCACCGTCAGGTTCAGCCGGCCCTTCATCGCCGCCAGCGCCAGCGAGCCCACCGCGCCCATCGCGCCGCCTTCGGTCGGCGTCGCGACGCCGAGGAAGATGGTGCCGAGGACGAGGAAGATCAGCGCCAGCGGCGGGATCAGCACCATGATCACCTGTTGCGTCAGGTAGGACATGATGTTGAGCTTCAGGGCCCGGTTGAGCAGCGCGACGACGTAGATCGCGATGATCGCCAGTGCCGCGCCGAGGATGTCGGCATTGTCGCCATGGGTCGGGTACATCCAGTGGATCAGGAACCAGGCCAGGCCGACGGTGGCGGCGATGGCGACGAAGAGCGACGTCACCCCCGAGCCCAGCGTCCGCGCCTCTTTCGGCAGCGCCGGCACCCAGTCGGGCTTGAGGATCGAGACGATCATGACGTAGCTGAGATAGATGCCCGACAGCACCAGGCCCGGGATCAGCGCGCCCTTGTACATGTCGCCGACCGAACGGCCGAGCTGGTCGGCCAGGACGATGAGAACGAGCGAGGGCGGGATGATCTGGGCCAGGGTGCCCGAGGCCGCGATGACGCCGGTGGCGACGCGCCGGTCATAGCCGTAGCGCAGCATGATCGGCAGCGAGATCAGGCCCATGGCGATCACCGAGGCGGCGACGACGCCGGTGGTGGCGGCCAGCAGCGCGCCGACGACGATCACGGCATAGGCGAGGCCGCCGCGCACCGGGCCGAACAGCTGGCCGATGGTGTCGAGCAGGTCCTCCGCCATGCCGGAGCGTTCCAGCACGATCCCCATGAAGGTGAAGAATGGGATCGCCAGCAATGTCTCGTTCTGCATGATCCCCCAGAATCTCTCTGGAAGGGCGTAGAGCAGGGGCCAGGACAGGCTGATGGTGCCGTTCGACAGCGGCGCCAGCTCGACGCCGATGATGAAGAACAGCAGGCCGTTGGCGGCCAGCGAGAAGGCAACGGGATAGCCGAGCAGCAGAAAGCCGACCAGCGACAGGAACATGATCGGCGCCATGTTCTGCGCGATGAGTTCCATCATTTATCGGTCTCCTCGAGATCGTCGAGATAGGCGGCGCCTTCCATCTCGGCCGCGTCATGCGACGAGACGAACGGTGTCGGATCCTCGATCAGGCCGCGCATCACGGCCACTTTCTTGATGATCTCGGAGAAGCCCTGGAACACGAGCAGCAGGAAGCCGATCAGCAGGAAGGACTTGGCCGGCCACAGGATCAGCCCGCCGGCATTGGTCGAGATTTCAGGCTGGCAATTCGGAGGGATCATCGCCCCCAGGGGCAGGCACATCGACTTGCCAAGCCACGGGACGAGAAAGACGCTCATCAGGATGACGAAGGGCATCAGGAACAGCAGATGGCCGATCAGGTCGATCCAGTGCTGGGTGCGCCGCTTGAGCGCGCCGTAGACGATGTCGATCCGGATATGCTCGTTCTGCTGCAGGGTATAGGCGGCCGCGCCCATGAAGGCGGCGCCGTAGAGATACCATTGTAGTTCCAGCCAGGCATTCGACGACATGTCCAGCGTCTTGCGGACGATGGCGTTGACCGCGCTGACCCAGATGGCCAGAAAGATCAGCCAGCCGACGAATTTGCCGATTGCCTCGGTTATGCGGTCGATCACTCTCGATACCGCAAGAAGTCCTCCCATGAGTCTTCCCCCTCGTTGTTGTCGGGGCCGCCCGCCGTTGTGGCGGTTTCGGCCGCGCTACCTATGTCGAAGTTCCCCATAGGCGTCAACCGCCGGAAAATACGGGGGCGCGGGGCATCGGCATAGGTCACGGCAGCGTGCGCTTCGACGCGGGAGGCTGCTGCATTTTCGGGCAGATGCCCGTCTGCGGCGTCTGGCGGCTCGGGTTCGGGGCGCGGCCGGCCCGCTCGGGCCCCGGCGGTGGCCGAGGGGATCGCGCCGGATCGCGGCGGTGCCGCGGCCGGACCCTCGGCCAGGGGATCGGCGAAGGGGTCGGCGAAGGGGGTGGCGAGGCGATCAGCCGCGGCGCGGCAGGCTGTCGGGCAGCGAGATCCGCGCCACCTGTTCGGCGATCGGATCGACCGAGAGCGGGTGCAGCTCCGAGGTATGCGCCTCGGGATCGCCGATCGGCTGCCAGCGGTTGTCCTTGTAGATCTCGAGCGCGTCGAAATTGGCCTTGTAGCCCATCTTGCGGCTGCCCGGCACCCAGTAGCCGAGATAGACGTAGGGCAGCCCGACCTCGCGCGCCAGCGCGATGTGGTCGAGGATGACATAGGTGCCCAGGGAGTCGCGGACCCGGTCGGGATCGTAGAAGGAATAGACCATGCTCAGCCCGTCATCGAGCACGTCGGTCAGGCAGACCGCGGTCAGCTCGCGCCGGCGCTCGCCCGGCCGCGGCGGCGAGGTATATTCGACCACGCGGCTGCGCACCGGCGTCTCCTCGATCATCGCGGCGAATTCGAAGATGTCCATGTCGGCCATGCCGCCATCGGCGTGGCGGCTGTCGAGATAGCGCCGGAACAGCGCGTATTGATCCTCGGTCGCCCAGGGGCTGGTCGCCTCGCGCTGCAGCTCGGCATTGCGCTTGAGTGTCCGGCGCTGGCCGCGCGACGGGGTGAAGTCGGCGACCCGGATCCGCGCCGACAGGCAGGCCGAGCATTCGGCGCAGGACGGCCGGTAGAGCACGTTCTGCGAGCGCCGGAAGCCCTGTTTCGACAGCGCGTCGTTGAGCATCTCGGCCCGCTCGCCCTGCAGCGCGGTGAACAGCTTGCGCTCCATGCGCCCGTCGAGATAGGGGCAGGATTGCGGGGCCGTCACGTAGAACTGGGGCGCTATGGGCAGCGTGTGGCGCATCTGGAGTGGTGTTTCGCTTGGTCCGGGGCCCGGGAAAGCACCGGGCAACCCGCAGACGCTAGCAATCCCGTTGCCCCCTGCCAAGTACCTCATTGGCCGCAGACGGGCGCGAAAGGCGGGGAAATGCCGGCCTCGGGGCCGGCATTGGCCTTCGGCGGGGGATGTTTTCGCCCAGAAGAAGCAGGAAGGCCGCTCTGCCCGTCTTCCGGCTGCAGACGTCCCGTGGGGGCGTGGGGGGCCTTCGGTTGTGCCCCCGCCACCTTGCCGCCTACATCGCCGCCGGGCGGTTGATCGCGGCGGTGCCGAGGACGATGTCGCTCAGCCCCTGGCCGCGGGCCGTGGTCAGCATCAGCGCGATCGAGACCAGCTGCGGCAGCACCATCGAGACCGAGACGGTGAAGCCCAGCGTGTGCAGGAAGGCGGTGGCGCCGTCGAAGCGGCTGCCGTCGAAGCGGCGGAACTCGATCGCCACCAGCCGCATGCCCCAGGTCGCCGAGCGGGTGGTCAGCGTCACCCAGCGGTAGAGGAAGCCGACGGTCAGGAACAGCAGCGGCAGGAAGAACAGCGCGGTGAAGGCGGTGAAGGGCACGATCAGGGCCGTGACCAGCACGATCAGCACGGTGTCGACGACCCAGGCGATGGCGCGCTTGGCCGGCACGCCGTCGTAGAAGCCGGCGTTGAGATCGGGGTCGGGCAGGCCGGGATAGGGATCGGCGGAATACATGCTGGGCTCCTCATGGGGCGGGCGGCCCCCAGGGGACCGCCCGTCGCGTGTCTCGGCTCAGTCTAGCTCAGCTTTCGGCCGCGGTCTCGCTGTCGCGGGCGGCGCGGGCGCGCTCGTCCATGAAGGCGTCGAATTCCTGCTTGTCCTTGGCATCGCGCAGGCGCTGCAGGAAGCTTTCGAAGGCGTCCTGTTCCTCCTCGAGCCGGCGCAGGGTGTCGGCCTTGTAGGCGTCGAAGGCGGTGTTGCCCGAGGAGGCCATGCCGTAATGGCGGGCCTTCCACTCGTGGCGGCGATGGCGGCAGGAACCTTTGAACATGCGCTTGCTCCAGATCATGTAGAACAGGATGGCGAGACCGACGGGCCAGAAGAAGATGAAGCCGAGGATCATCGCGGCGATCCAGGCCGGCTTGCCGCGCTCGTCGAGCCAGGCTTCGGCTTGTGAGGGCCAGGCGGTGATGGCGGTCATTGTGAACTCCCTAGAAGAGATGATGTGAATTGCTTTCACATTGCCAAGATCGGGAATCCGGCGCCGGCTTTCAAGGGTCGATGTGAAAGTTTTTCACATTGCCCCCGGGTGCGACAGTTTCCCGGCTCTGGCGAGAAGCATCGCGCCTCGGCCGGGGGCGTGCCGTAAGGGATTGAAACGCCGGTCTATTCGGTGAAGTCGGCGATCTCGGCGCCGGTCAGCCGGTGGAGCTCGCCGGGGGCGATGGAAAAGATGTGGCGCGGGGTGCCGGCGGCGGCCCAGACCAGGTCGAACTCGAGGATCCGGGGATCGAGGAAGGCGGTCACCGGGTTGATATGGCCGACCGGGGAGACGCCGCCGATGGCAAAGCCGGTCTCGGCCCGGACCAGGTTGGCATCGGCCCGGCCCAGCGGTTCGCCGGCCAGTTCGCTGGCCTTGTCGGCGCAGACCTGGTTGCCGCCGGCGGTCAGGAACAGCCTGACATGGCCCGAGGTCTCGCCGCGGAAGATGATCGACTTGACGATCTGGTCCAGCGCGCAGTCGGCCGCCGCCGCGGCCTGGGCGGCGGTGCGGGTTTCGGCCGCCATCTCGCGCAGATCGACCTCGACCCCGGCCGCTTCCAGCGCCGCCTTGACCCGCTTCAGGCTCTTGCTCATGACTGTCTCCCTGTTAAGCCGCGTCACCATGTCCGGCGCGCGCGGCGGGGGCAAGGCCCGGCCGCTCACGGCAGGGTGACGCGAAGGAGGCGTGCATGGCCGATCTGGAGACCTTCCTGGCGCTGGAGCGCCGGGTCTGGGAGGCGCTGGTCGCGGGCGATCCGGCGGCGGACGGGGCAATGCTCGAGGATGGCTTCCTCGGGGTCTATTCGGACGGGTTCGCGGCCAAGGCCGACCATGCCGGGCAGCTGGCCGGCGGGCCGACGGTGGCACGCTACGAACTGGGCGACGCGCGGCTGCTCGAACTGGCGCCGGGCGTGGTGCTGCTGGCCTACCGGGCGGAATTCGTGCGGGTGGGGTCACAGGAACTCGAGGCGATGTATGTCTCCTCGGTCTGGCGCCGAGCCGAGGACGGCGGGCCGGTGGTCTGGCGGAACGTCTTCAGCCAGGACACGGCGGAAGGCGGGCCGGTGCCGGTGTAGGGTAGGGGAGACTGCCTTTGCCAGTCATGCGATGCGCCACTCCGCCCGCTACGCGCGTGTAGCGTGCAGGGCGAGCGCCTGCCCGTCCCGGCGGGCTGGCGCTTTGGGGGCCGCGTGCGAAGTTCATGTTGAGTAGGGGCTTGGCTGCCATAAAGTGTGAAGTTCGACGGTTGGGAGCGCCACCCCACGGGCAGGCGCTCGCCCTGCTCAGGTCGCGTATTGCTGCAGGGTCGGGATTGGCGAACCCCATCCAGTGCCGCCCCGAAAGGGCAAGGCGCTCGCCTCTGGCCCCCGTTCCGCCCACTCCCTTGCGGCACCGCTGCCCGTTGACCCTCCCGCGCCGCGCCGCCATCTTGCCTCCATGACATTCGCCACCCGCCTGAGCCGCTGCCCCATTCCCTTCGATCCCGAGGCCGGGGCCGAGGCGCGGGGGCTTTTCCCCGACCAGCCGCCCGAGATCGGCGCGCTGATCGCCGGCACTGCCGGCTGCAGCCCCTATCTCAAGGGCCTGCTCGAACGCGAAGTGGACTGGATCGGCGCCGCGCTGGCCGGCGGGCCGGAGCCGGCGCTGGAGGCCGAACTGGCGTCCTTGCAGGAGCTGCCGCTGGCCGATCTGGGCGCCGCGCTGCGCCGGGCCAAGCGCCGGATCGCGCTGCTGGCGGGGCTGGCGGACCTGGGCGGGGTCTGGTCGCTGGAACAGGTGACCGGCGCCCTGACCAGCCTTGCCGATACCGCCGTCGACCTGGCGCTGAAGCGTCTGGTGGGCGACGAGATCCGGCGCGGCAAGATCCCCGGCGCCACGCCGGAAGACGCCGAGACCGCCGCCGGCATGGTGGCGCTGGCAATGGGCAAGATGGGGGCGGGGGAGCTCAACTACTCCTCGGATATCGACCTCATCTGCCTCTACGACGAGAGCCGCTACGATCCCGAGGACAGCCACGAGGCCCGCGCCGGCTTCATCCGGGTGACGCGCAAGATGACGGCGCTGCTGACCGACCTGACCGCCGAGGGCTACGTCTTCCGCACCGACCTGCGGCTGCGCCCAGATGCCGCCGTCACCCCGGTCTGCCTGTCGATGGCGGCGGCGGAAAGCTACTACGAAAGCGTCGGCCGGACCTGGGAGCGGGCAGCCTATGTCAAGGCGCGGCCCTGCGGCGGCGACCTGGCGGCGGGGGCGCGCTTCCTCAAGACCCTGACCCCCTTCGTCTGGCGCAAGCATCTCGATTTCGCCGCGATCCAGGACGCCCATGACATGCGGCTGCGGATCCGCGCCCACAAGGGGCTGGCCGGGCCGCTGGTGCTGGAAGGCCATAACATGAAGCTCGGCCGCGGCGGCATCCGCGAGATCGAGTTCTTCACCCAGACCCGGCAGATCATCGCCGGCGGGCGCGACCCGGACCTGCGGGTGCGCGGCACCGTCGAGGGGCTGGCCCGGCTGGCCGACAGGGGCTGGGTGCCGGCCGAGGTGGCCGAGGAACTGACCGAGCATTACCGCGCCCATCGCGAGGTCGAGCACCGGCTGCAGATGGTGCAGGACGCCCAGACCCACCTGCTGCCGACCTCGGCTGCGGGCTTCGACCGCATCGCGCGGATGACGGGCGAGGGCGACACCGCCCGGTTCCGGGCCCGGCTGACCGAGCGGCTGGAGCGGGTGGATACCCTGACCGAGGGCTTCTTCGCGCCCGGGGAAGAGGCGGAGGGGCCGGACCTCTCCGAGAGTGCCGCCGCGATCGTCGAGGGCTGGCACGTCTATCCGGCGCTGCGCAGCGACCGGGCGGGCCAGATCTTCCGCCGGCTGCGGCCGACCATCCTCGGCCGGCTGCAACGCGCCGCCAACCCGGACGAGGCCCTGCGCCAGTTCGACGGTTTCCTCAAGGGGCTGCCCGCCGGGGTGCAGCTGTTCTCGCTGTTCGAGGCCAATCCTCAGCTGATCGACCTGATTGTCGACATCTGCGCAACAGCACCGCAGCTTTCGACCTATCTGTCGCGCAATGCCGGGGTGCTGGACGCGGTGCTGGGCGGCGACTTCTTCGCCCCCTGGCCGGGCGTGGCGGCCTTGCGCGCCGGGCTGACCGAGATGCTGGCCGGGATCGGCGATTACGAGGGCAAGCTGGATGCCGCCCGGCGCTGGGCCAAGGAATGGCATTTCCGCATCGGCGTGCATCACCTGCGCGGCCTCATCGACGCCTTCGAGGCGGCCAAGCAATATGCCGACCTGGCCGAGGCGGCGGTGGCGGCGGTCTGGCCGCCCTGCGTCGCCGAATTCGCCCGCAAGCACGGCGCGCCGCCCGGCCGTGGCGCGATGGTGCTGGGCATGGGCTCGCTGGGCGCCGGGCGGCTGAACGCGACCTCGGATCTCGACCTGATCGTGATCTACGACCCCGAAGAGGCCGAGGCCTCGGACGGGCGCCGCCCGCTCGCCGTCCGGCCCTATTACGCAAGGCTGACCCAGGCGCTGGTGACGGCGCTGTCGGCGCCGATGGCCGAGGGCCGGCTCTACGAGGTCGACATGCGGCTGCGGCCGTCGGGCCGGCAGGGGCCGGTGGCGACCTCCTGGGCGTCCTTCGTCAGCTACCAGCGCGACGAGGCCTGGACCTGGGAGCACCTGGCGCTGACCCGGGCCCGGCCGATCGCCGGCAACGAGGCGCTGGCGGCGGATGTCGAGGCGTTCCGGCGCGCGTTGCTGGCCGAGAAGGGGCAGGGCGCGACGGTGCTGGAGGATGTCGCCCGGATGCGCGCCCGGTTGCGGGCGGCGAAGCCCGGCGACGGCGCCTGGGAGGCCAAGCAGGGCCCGGGCCGGATGATGGAGATCGAGCTGCTGGCCCAGACCGCGGCCTTGCGGGCCGGCGATCCGGCGCGCCGGGTCGAGGCCCAGCTGCGCGCCGGGGCGCGCTCGGGCTGGTATGACAAGGCGGTGGAAGAAGAGCTGCTGGCGGCCTACCGTCTGTGCTGGCGGCTGACGGCGGCGACGCGGCTCTTGACCGACCGGGCGCTTGATCTCGACGCGGTCGGCGAGGGCGCGACGGCGTTCTTGCTGCGCGAGACCGGCGTGGCGTCGGTTTCCGACCTGGCAGCGGCGCTGGCGGAGCGGACGGCGGCGGCGGAACGGCGGATATCGGCGCTGTTGGGACAGGCGCAGGAGCCGGCGTGACGATGGGGAGACGGGTGATGGCGACGGGTGAGGCGGACCCCAAGGGGCTGATCCGCGAAAGCTACCGCATCGAGGGCATCGGCGCGGCCGAATGCCGTTCGATCTTCGTCGACTGGGCGCTCAGCCTGCCGGCGGGGATGGATCCCAAAGAGGCGCTGCGGGCGCTGCTGGCGCAGTACGGCGCCGCGGCGCCCGACCACCCGATGACCGCGGTGCTGAGCGCCGGGCTCGACGAGGCCGCCGCGCCGTGCCGCCGCGGCGGTCGCGCCGGGCGGAGCCGCCCGGCCGCCGGCTGAACTCAGCCCAGCCCGGCCGCCTTGCGCGCCAGCTCGGTGATCCCGGCCCAGTCGCCCTCGGCCAGCATCTGCTTCGGCGCCACCCAGCTGCCGCCGACGCAAAGCACGTTCGCCAGCGCCAGGTAGTCGCCGGCATTCCTCGGGCTGACGCCGCCGGTCGGGCAGAACCGGACCTGCGGGATCGGCGCGCCGAGCGCCTTCAGCGCCGGGGCGCCGCCGGCCACCTCGGCCGGGAAGAACTTCTGCACCGTATAGCCGCGTTCGTAGAGCGCCATGACTTCCGATGCCGTCGCAGCGCCGGGCAGCAGCGGCAGGTCGGCCGCCTCGCAGGCGTCGAGCAGCCGGTCGGTGGCGCCGGGCGAGACCCCGAAGCGCGCCCCCGCCGCCTTCGCCGCGGCGACATCCTCGGGCGTCAGCAGCGTCCCGGCCCCGACCACGCCGCCCGGCACCTGCGCCATCTCGCGGATCGCGTCCAGCGCCGCCGGGGTGCGCAGCGTCACCTCCAGCGCCGGCAGCCCGCCGGCGACCAGCGCCTCGGCCAGCGGCCGCGCCCGGGCGGCGTCCTCGATCACCAGCACGGGGATCACGGGGGCGAGGCGGCAGATCTCTTCGGCGCGGGCCGAGGCGTCTTGCGGGGTCATGTCGGGGCCTTTCGTCGAAACGCGGGAACGGGGGGAGAGGGCGGAGGCCTCCGGCGGGGATATTTGTATGAAGATGAAAGGGAGGGGAAGGGGCGGCCCTCCGCCTCGGGCGGCCGGAGCCGGGGAGGCGGAGGGCTTTCACCTTCAGCGGTCATCGGCGTCCCCGCCTGTACCGCGCCCTGATCCTTCCGCGAAATCCTTTCATCTTCACTAAAATATCCTCGCCGAAGGCAAGAAAGTTCGGACGCCGGCCAGCGGCCGCGGCGCCGGGGGGATCAGACGACCACGGCGGCGCCTTCGGTGGCGGCGCCGACATTGGCGCGGAACATCTCGAACATCTCGCGGCCGATGCCGTGTCGGTGAGCCGAGAGGTCGGCGGTGGCGGCGGGGCGGGCGTCGAGGTCGTCGACCAGCACTTCCAGCCGGCCGGCCGTGGCGTCGAGGCGCATCGGGTCGCCGTCGCGGACCTTGGCGATCGGACCGCCGGTCGCGGCCTCGGGGCTGACATGGATCGCCGCCGGCACCTTGCCCGAGGCGCCGGACATGCGGCCATCGGTGACCAGCGCCACCTTCAACCCGCGCTCCTGCAGCACCGACAGGATCGGGGTCAGCGAGTGCAGCTCGGGCATGCCGTTGGCGCGCGGGCCCTGGAAGCGGACGACGACGATGGTGTCCTCGGTGAACGCGCCGGCATGGAAGGCGGCCTTGACCTCCGCCTGGTCGGCGAAGACGCGGGCCTTGGCCTCGATGACATGGCGCTCGGGCGCCACCGCCGAGACCTTCATCACGCCGCGGCCGAGATTGCCGGAGAGTTGCTTCAGCCCGCCCTCGGGCTGGAACGGATCGGCGGCGGGGCGCAGGATGCGGTCGTTGTGGCTTTCGCGCGGCCCGTCCTGCCAGCTCAGGCTGCCGTCGGCCAGCTTCGGCTCCTGGGTGTAGCGGGCGAGGCCGTCGCCGGCGACGGTGGTGGTGTCGGGGTGGAGCAGGCCGGCGTCGAGCAGCTCGCCGATCATGTAGGCCAGGCCGCCGGCGGCGTGGAAATGGTTCACGTCGGCGAGGCCGTTCGGGTAGACCTTGGCCATCAGCGGGGTGGCGGCGGAAATGTCGGCGAAATCCTCGAGGTCGAGCACCACCCCGGCGGCGCGGGCCATCGCCGGCAGGTGCAGCACCAGGTTGGTCGAGCCGCCGGTCGCCATCAGCCCGACGATGCCGTTGACGAAGGCCTTCTCGTCCAGCACCTCGCCGGCCGGGCGGTAATCGTTGCCGAGCGCGGTGATCGCGGCGGCACGTTCGACGCCGGCCACGGTGAGGGCGTCGCGCAGCGGGGTGTTGGGATTGACGAAGCTGGCGCCGGGCAGGTGCAGGCCCATGAACTCCATCAGCATCTGGTTGGTGTTGGCGGTGCCGTAGAAGGTGCAGGTGCCGGGGCCGTGATAGGAGGCCATCTCGGCCTCCATCAGCTCGGCGCGGGTGATTTCGCCGGCGGCGAAGCGTTGGCGGACCTTGGATTTCTCGTCGTTGGGCAGGCCCGAGGTCATCGGCCCGGCGGGCAGGAACAGGGCCGGGACATGGCCGAAGCTGGCGGCGGCGATGACGAGGCCGGGCACGATCTTGTCGCAGACACCGAGGAAGAGCGCGGCGTCGAAGCAGTTGTGGCTCAGCGCCACCCCGGCGGCAAGCGCGATGGTGTCGCGCGAGAACAGCGACAGCTCCATGCCGGGCTGGCCCTGGGTGACGCCGTCGCACATCGCCGGCACGCCGCCGGCGACCTGGGCGGTGGCGCCGGCCTTGCGCGCGGCCTCGCGGATCAGCTGCGGGAAACGCTCGAAGGGCTGGTGGGCCGAGAGCATGTCGTTATAGGCGGTGACGATACCGATATTCGGCGCCCGGCCGGCGGCGAGCGAGGGCTTGTCGGCGCCCGCGGCGGCATAGGCATGGGCCTGGTTGCCGCAGGCGAGATGGGCACGGGCCGGCCCGGCCTCGGCGGCGCGGGCGATCTTGTCGAGATAGCGGCTGCGGCTGTCCTGCGAGCGGGCGCGGATGCGGTCGGTGACGCGGGCGATCGTACTGTCGAGCGGCATGGCGGCTCTCCGGGGTAATTGGGGCTCGGACCCGCGCTTAGCACAGACCGTTAGCGCTAACAATTCAAATCCGGCCGGGATGCGGGACAAGATAGCACCATATCTCCGGCGGGGAAGCGGGGATCGGGACAGACCGGCGCGGCCGGGTTTTTCGGCGCCGCGGCGGCCGGGTTGCGCAATCGCTATGCGCCGGGGTGACAACCCATGCGAATGCTGCATAGCGGCATTACGGCATTCGAAGTGGTCATGTCAGTGATGCTTACCTATTTTGGGTCGCAGGGACGGAGCATTGAGACATGGAAAGGAAAGACGCCATGAACACGCCCGAAACCTTCGCCGAAATCGATCTCGCCGCCATCGAGCGCGAGGCGCGCCGGATGCGGGCCGAGGCCGTCGCCGGCGGTGTCCGCGCGATGATCGCCTGGGTCGCCAGCCACACCCGCCGCGGTGCCGGCCTGCCGCAGAACGCCTGAGTGCGGGCAGCCGCCGCAAGGAAAGGCAAAGACGGACGCGACGGAGACACTCCCGGGGCCTTCCCGGGAGTGTCTCGTTTTTGAGCCTTTCGTTTCGAGCCTTTCGTTTTCGGGAGGGGCGAGTAGCGTGCGCGGCCTCTTCCCGCCGTGGCGAAGCTGCAGTAGGAGAGGGCCATGACACAGCCCTCCGCGCCCAGCCCCGACTCCGACCGCTCCGCTTCCCGCCCGACCGTCCGCCTGCGGCCCAAGGCCGAGGCGCGGGCGATCCGCCACGGCTTTCCCTGGGTCTATGCCGACGAGCTGGTCACCGACCGGCGGACGCGGGCGCTGGCGCCCGGCGTGCTGGCGCGGCTCGAGGATAGCGAGCGCCGGCCGCTGGGGCTGGTGACGGTCAATCCCAATTCCAAGATCATCTGCCGGATGCTCGACCGCGACAGCGGCGCCGAGGTCGACCAGGCCTGGTTCGCGGCCCGGCTGCGCCACGCGCTGGCGCTGAGGACGCGCCTGTTCGAGGCGCCGTTCTACCGGCTGGTCCATGCCGAGGCCGACGGGTTGCCCGGCGTCGTCATCGACCGCTTCGGCAAGGTTGCGGTGATCCAGCCCAATGCCGCCTGGGCCGAGGCGCTGCTCGCCCCGCTGGCGGCGGCGCTGGTCGAGGTGACCGGGGTGACGACCGTGATCAAGAACGGCACCGGCCGGGCGCGCGGGCTCGAGGGGCTGCCGGAGGAGACCGTGGTGCTGCAGGGCGCGGTCGACGGGCCGGTGCCGGTGACGATGAACGGCGCCACCTACATGGCCGACGTCCTGGGCGGGCAGAAGACCGGGCTGTTCTTCGACCAGCGGCCGAACCACGCCTTCGCCCAGCGGTTGGCCAAGGGGGCGCGGGTGCTCGACGTGTTCAGCCATGTCGGCGGCTTCTCCCTCGCCGCGCTGGCCGGCGGCGCCGAGAGCGCGCTGGCCGTCGACAGCTCGGCCCCGGCGCTGGATCTGGCGACCAGGGGAGCCGAGGCCGGCGGGGTCGCCGGGCGGTTCTCGACAAGGCAGGGCGACGCTTTCGCGGTGATGGAGGCGCTGGCCGAGGAAGGGGCGCAATTCGACCTCGTCGTCTGCGACCCGCCGGCCTTCGCGCCGGCGAAACCGGCGCTCGAGGCGGGGTTGCGCGCCTACGAGCGGGTGGCGCGGCTGGCGGCGCCGCTGGTGGCGCCGGGCGGCTATCTCGGGCTCTGCTCCTGCTCGCATGCCGCCGACCTGAGCAGCTTCCGCAACGCCTCGTCGCGCGGCATCGGCCGCGGCGGGCGGCGCGGCCAGATCCTCCATACCGGCTTTGCCGGCCCCGACCACCCGCTGCTGCCGCAGCTGGCCGAATCCGGCTACCTCAAGGCGCTGTTCTACCGGATGATGCCGTGAAGGCATTGCTCGACGCCTGCGTCCTCTACCCGACCGTGCTGCGCGAGGTGCTGCTGGCGGTGGCGCGGCGCGGCCTCTACGAGCCGCTGTGGTCCGACCGCATCCTCGAGGAATGGGCGCGGGCCGCGGTCAAGCTCGGGCCCGGGGCGGAAGAGATCGCGCGGGGCGAGATCGCACTGTTGCGCGCGGCCTGGCCCAGGGCGGCGGTGGCGCCGACGCCGGGCATCGAGGCGCGGCTGTGGCTGCCCGATCCGAACGACATCCACGTCCTCGCCGCCGCCATCGCCGGCAGCGCCGATGTGCTGGTGACCTTCAACGCCGTCGATTTCCCGCGCCGCGACCTGGCCGAGGAAGGCCTCGAGCGGCTCGACCCCGACCAGTTCCTGATCGGGCTGTGGCAGGACGCGCCCGAGGCGGTGGCCGCGGCGGCGGAAGAGGTGCGGGTCGAGGCCGAGCGGCTCTCGGGCGAGGCCCAGCCGATGCGCCGGCTGCTCAAGCGGGCCAAGCTGCCGCGGCTGGGCAAGGCGCTGGGGTAGGGGACGCCTGTGCGGCTGTCTCGCCCGGTGGCAACGCCGGGCGGCGCCCGACCCTCCCCCGGGAGGGCGCATGCCGAGGCCGGCCAATGGGCTCGGCCGTTCGGAGGGCCGCAACGCAACTGCCAGACGGGACCGTCGCAAGCGCCCACCCAGGGTCGGGCGCCGCCCTTCTCTCAGGTTTCGCAGATCAATCGCTGCCGCGCTCCACCGCCGCCCAGCGCGCTTCCATCTTCTCGATCGCGGCGATCCGCTCGTGGGTTTGCGGATGGCTCATCAGCCAGGCGGGGACGGTGCCGTGCGCCGCGCCGGTCAGGGCCTCAAGCTTGTGGAACAGGGATTTCTGCGGCGCGGTGCCGATCCCGGCCTTGGTCAGCAGCGCCGCGGCATAGGCGTCGGCCTCGTATTCGTCCTGGCGGCTGAGCCGGGCGGCCAGCAGGCTGGTGATCATGTTCGCCACCCACATGCCGATGCCGGGCAGGACCCGCGACAGGATCATCCCCAGCGCCATCCGCATCGCGTTCTGGCCCGAGAAGTCGATCATCCGCCGCCGCGAATGCCCCAGCGCGACATGGCCCAGCTCATGCGCGATGACGCTGGCCAGTTCCTCGGCACTGACCTCGCCGGCGCGGTAGCGGTCGTAGAACCCTTGCGTCAGGAAGATGCGCCCGTCGGGGGCGGCAAGGCCGTTGACCGGGGCGATGCGGTAGAGGTTGACCTCGATCCGGGAAACGCCGAGCGCCTCGGCCATCCGGTCGGTCAGCCGCTTGAGCCCGGCATCGGCCAGCGGCACCGAGCGGGCGTCGAGCTCCTTCGCCGTCTGCCAGGCCGAGAAGCGCCAGGTGATCCAGGCGAAGAGCAGGGCGAGCAGGATGGGGGTGAAGCGGATCATGGATCGGATATGGGGGAGGCGGAGGGGAAATGCCAGAGCCGTGAAGGGGCGGTGAGGCCTGTCGCTTTTCGCGCGGCTCGAAAATTCCCTGCCATCCGAGAAATGCGCCAACGGCCCGGAACAAGACGCTCTGCGCCGCCCTCTGTTGCGCAAACTGGGGGCAACGCAGGGCGCTACTCCGGTGAGGTCGCCCCGGACAGCCCTACCCCCGCCGGCCGGCGCGGCCGCCGCGGCGCTTGGCCAGCAACGGCGCGCGGGCGGACAGTTCGGCCATGATCTGCCGCCGGGTCTCGGGCGCCATCCGTGACCAGGCGGCGATCTCGTCCACGCTGCGGTGGCAGCCGACGCAAAGCCGCGCCTCGGGATGGATGACGCAGATCTTCACACAGGGGCTTTCGATCTCGTCGCGCTTCCAGACCTCGTCGTTCACCGCTTTCCCCTTGGTTCGGCCGGTTACAGATTGCGCAGGCGATCCAGCGCCCCTTGCAGGATATACCCCGCGGCGACGTGGTCGATCACCTCGTTCCGACGTTTGCGCGACGTATCCGCCTCGAGCAGTGCCCTTTCTGCCGCAACCGTCGACAGCCGCTCGTCCCAGAAGGTGATCGGCAGATCGGTCAGGCGGCTGAGGTTGCGGGCGAAGGCGCGGGTCGACTGGCAGCGCGGACCCTCGGTCCCGTCCATGTTGCGCGGCAGGCCGAGGACGAGGCCGCCGATCTCGCGCGCCTCGACGATCGCCAGCAGCGCCTCGGCATCGAGGGTGAACTTCTTGCGCCGGATCGTCTCGAGCGGCGTGGCGACGCTGCGCAGCCGGTCGGAGACGGCGACGCCGATGGTCTTCTCGCCGAAGTCGAGCCCGGCCAGCGCGCGATGCGGCGGCAGGGCGGCGGCGAAATCGACGATCTCCTCGAGGATGCTCATCGGTGCATTCACTCGGCCACGCCGGCCTTCTGGGCGGCGGCGCGGATCAGCGCCAGGTCCTGGTCGCGGCCGGCAAAGCGGGTCCGGGCCTCGCCCCAGATCGCCTTGGCCCGCTCGGTGTTGCCGAGCACGCCATAGGCGTTGATCAGCCGCGCCCATTCCGGCGCCGTGCCGCCCTCGTTGGCAAGCTTGTCGGCGAGGCGCTGGACCATGTCCTTGATCATCTGCTGGCGGTCGGCGGCCGACATCTTGCCGGCGGCCTGCATGTCCTCGGCCGTGGGGCCGGGCAGGGCCGGGGCCTGCGCCGCCGGGGCCTGGCCGCCCGCGCCGCCCATCATCGGTGCGCCGCCGCCCTTGGCGGCCTGCTCGACCATCTTCAGCGCATCCGGGTTGTCGGCCAGTGCCTTGCGCGCCTTCTCCAGCGCGGCGGCCTGCTTGTCGGTCTCGCCCAGCACGCCATAGGCGCCGACCAGGCGGGCCCATTCCTGCGGGCTGCCGCCCTCGGTATTCAGCCGGTCCGAAAGCTGCTGCACCATGCCGCGGATCATCTGCTGGCGCTCTTCCGGCGTCATGTCCTGGGCCGCCGCCATGTCGGCCGCGCTCGGCCCCTTCATGCCGGGCGGGTTGTAGCGGATGCCTGCCTCGCGCGCGATTTCGCCGATCTGTGCCCGGATCATCTGGACCCAGGGCGCATCGGGCGGACCTTCCTCCATCAGAGGCTGCCACAGCCGGAAGGCGAGATCGGGCCGCCCGGTCTGGGTCAGCATCTCCCCGGTATAGAACCGCGCGATCTTGTTCTTGGGGTCGAGCAGCAGCGCCTTCTTCAGCACCTGCTCGGTCTCGGGCGAGACGTAGCCGTCTGCCGCGATCACCATCAGGTCGGCCTGTATGGCCCAGTCCTGGGCGGTGACCTTGTCGCCCTTGATGCGGTTGATCGCCTGCTGCGCCTTCCAGGCGGCGGAGAAATTGCCCAGTCTTTGTTCGTGTTGGACCAGCAGCTGCTGGCCGGTCAGGTCGTCGGGCTTCTTCGCCACCGCCTGGCGCAGTTTCTCGATCAGCGCGACATATTTCGGATCGGCCTTGGGCGGGGTGAATTTCTTGGCCACCTCGGCCTCGATCGTGGCCTGGCTCGGGCGGTCGGCGCGCGCCTTCTCGGCCTGGGCCAGACGTTCGGCCAGCGGCAGGTCGGGATAGCCCGGCGCGCCGACGCGGAGGTAGAGCCAGACCGCGCCGAGGCAGAGCACCGCGATCACCAGGCCAACGGCGATCGTCGCCTCGCGCGGGGCGGGAGCGCCCCCGTCGGCGGCCTGCAGCGCCTTGTCGGCCTCGAGCACCCGGCGCGAGACCTCGGTGCGCAGCCGCTTGGCCTCCTCGGCCGAGATCACGCCGCGGGCCTCGTC
Source organism: Acidimangrovimonas pyrenivorans (assembly GCF_042643245.1). Classification (NCBI taxonomy): domain Bacteria; kingdom Pseudomonadati; phylum Pseudomonadota; class Alphaproteobacteria; order Rhodobacterales; family Paracoccaceae; genus Acidimangrovimonas; species Acidimangrovimonas pyrenivorans. The sequence continues at coordinate 843,808 of NZ_JBHRSK010000004.1, read as the reverse complement.
CTTGTCGACCTCTCGCAGCTGGTCGCGATAGACCTGCAGGTCATAGGCCGCCGCCGGCGTGCCGCGGTCGCGGCCGCGGATCAGCGCCCGGATCATCAGCGCGGCCACCGCCACGGTCAGCCCGCCGACGGCGGTCCAGAAGCCCCAATTCGCCAAGAAGTCCATTGATCCTCCCATCCGCTCGCACCTCATGTAAAGATTCATCGCCGATGACAAAAGACACAAACCGCCGCAGGGGGCGGTCTGCGGCTCACGGCCGCGTGATGGCGCGCGAGCGGCGGCGGCGTGCTACAGCAATCGGGGCGATGTCGCATTTCTCCCGATAGTGCCGCAGACGGATGGGGAGGGGCGGCGCCGCCGCTTCACAAGGCAAGGGGCGGGCCACCGCCGCAGATCGGGGATTCGAGAGGGCCGATGAAACGTTATTCCGCTTTTGCCATCGCCCGCGAGGCGCTGCGCTTCCACCAGGGCTGGGAGCGGGCCTGGCGCTCGCCGCAGCCGAAATCGTCCTACGACGTCGTCATCGTCGGCGCCGGCGGCCACGGCCTCGCCACCGCCTATTACCTGGGCAAGAACCACGGCATCACCAATGTCGCGGTGATCGAGAAGGGCTGGCTCGGCGGCGGCAATACCGGCCGCAACACCACCATCATCCGCTCGAACTACCTCCAGGACCCGTCGGCGGCGATCTACGAGAAGGCGCGCAGCCTGTACGAAACGCTGAGCCAGGACCTGAACTACAACGTCATGTTCTCGCCCCGCGGCGTCATCATGCTGGCCCAGACCCATCACGAGGTCCGCGGCTACCAGCGCACCGCCCATGCCAACGCGCTGCAAGGGGTGACGACCGAGTGGATCGGTCCGGCCCGGGTCAAGGAACTGGTGCCGATCATCAATATCGACGGCCCGCGCTATCCCGTCCTCGGCGGACTGTGGCAGGCGCGCGGCGGCACCGCCCGGCACGACGCCGTCGCCTGGGGCTATGCCCGCGCCTGTTCCGACATGGGCATGGACATCATCCAGAAATGCGAAGTGACCGGCGTGCGTTCCGAGAACGGCCAGGTCACCGGGGTCGAGACCACCAGGGGCTTCATCGGCGCCAAGAAGATGGGCATCGTCGTCGCCGGCCATTCCGGGCAATTGGCCGAGATGGCGGGCTTCCGGCTGCCGATCGAGGCGGTGGCGCTGCAGGCGCTGGTCTCGGAGCCGGTCAAGCCCTGCATGGACGTCGTCGTCATGGCCAATACCGTGCACGGCTACATGAGCCAGTCCGACAAGGGCGAGATGGTGATCGGCGGCGGCACCGACGGCTTCAACAACTTCACCCAGCGCGGATCGTTCCACCATATCGAGGAGACGCTGCGGGCGCTGGTCGAGACCTTCCCGATGATCTCGCGGCTGAAGATGCTGCGGCAATGGGGCGGGATCGTCGACATGACCGGCGACCGCTCGCCGATCCTCTCGAAGACGCCGCTGGGCAACTGCTTCATCAACTGCGGCTGGGGCACCGGCGGCTTCAAGGCGATCCCCGGCTCGGGCTGGGCGATGGCCGAGCTGATGGCCAAGGGCCATTCGCCGCTCGCCGCCGAGTTCGGGCTGGATCGCTTCAAGGAAGGCCGCTTCATCGACGAGAGCGTCGCGGCGGGGGTGGCGCACTGATGGCCTCTCTGTCAGCCCTCGGTCTCTGTCTGGATTTTGTCGGCGTGGCCTTGCTGGCAGTTGATCTTGTCAGGGTACAAAAGTCGATGAAGAAGACGGCTAGCGAGAATGAGCGCCTGTTCAATGAGATATTCCCAAGCTTTCAGACTCTTGAGTTCGCAAGAACCTATCTTGAGACTGGTATCAGCGGCAGCGAAGGTTTCGATGGCGATGGCGGAGTAGATGTGCACGAACTCAGCCAAACACTTCAGTCTTTTCGTGACGAGATCGGCAAGAGCGCCGACGGGGTGACAAATGTAATCGAGTTTCTTCATCGGTCGGCCAGGGAGGCTGCTGACGACGCACGTCGATCGCTCACGTTCTCTTACGTCGGTATGGTGTTCATCCTCACTGGCTTTGCTCTGCAACTTCTTGGGTTGGACTTGCTCAACCTAAAAGCACTTGGAGTGCAATAGATGCTCACTCTCTCCTGCCCCTATTGCGGCGTCAAAGCCGAGGAATCCGAGCTCGCCCCGGGCGGCGAGGCGCATCTGGTGCGCCATGGCGCCGGCTCCTCCGACGACGATTTCGAAAGCTACATGTTCGCCCGCAAGAACCCCAAGGGCGTGCATTTCGAGCGTTGGCGCCATGCCCATGGCTGCGGCAAGTGGTTCCTGGCCGCGCGCTGCACCGCGACGCTGGAAGTCTTCGGCACCTACCCGGCGCAGTCGAAAGAACCCCCGGCCGATCTGATCGCGACGATCAAGGCCAAGCGACCCGGTTGGGAGGGCTGGAAATGAGCACCCGTCTGGCCCGTGGCGGCCGCCTCATCGACCGCTCGGCAACGCTGAGCTACACCTTCAACGGCAAGCGGTTCACCGGCTTTGCCGGCGACACGCTGGCCTCGGCGCTGCTGGGCAGCGGGCAGAGCCTGCTCGGCCGCAGCTTCAAGTATCACCGCCCGCGCGGGCTGGTGGCGAGCGGGGCGGAAGAGCCCAACGCGCTGGTCAACCTCGGGAGCGGCGCGCGGCTGGAGCCGAACCAGCGCACGACGACGACCGACCTGTTCGACGGGTTGACGGCGACCAGCCAGAACCACTGGCCGACGCTGGAATACGATGTCGGCGTGCTGAACAACTACGTCGCGCGCTTCCTGCCGGCCGGCTTCTACTACAAGACCTTCATGGCACCGCGCGCGGCCTGGAAATCGGTGTTCGAGCCGGTGATCCGCCAATCCGCCGGCCTCGGCAAGGCGCCGGTCGAGCGCGACGCCGACCGCTATGAATACCTCTACGCCTTCGCCGATGTGCTGGTGGTCGGCGGCGGCATCGCCGGGCTGCAGGCGGCACTGACGGCCGCGGCCTCGGGCGCCCGGGTGCTGGTGCTGGAACAGACCGCCCATTGGGGTGGCCGGGCGCCGGTCGACGGCGTCGAGATCGACGGCAAGCCGGCCGAGGAGTGGATCAACACCACGCTTCAAGCCCTTGAAGGGATGGAGAATGTCACCCTGCGCAGCCGCTGCATGGCGGCCGGGGTCTATGACCACGGTTACGTGCTGGCGGACGAGAAGGTGGCCGACCACACCCCCGGCGACGGCCGGCCGAAACACCGGGTCTGGCGCATCCGCGCCGGCTGCATCGTCACCGCGACCGGGGCGCTGGAGCGGCCCTTGGCCTTCGCCGGCAACGACATTCCCGGCGTCATGCTGGCCTCGGCGGTGCGCGACTACGTGGTCAACTGGGCGGTCAGCCCGGGCGACCGCACCGTCGTCGTCACCAACAACGACGACGCCTACCGCACCGCCATCGCGCTGAAACAGGCGGGGCTGGAAGTGCCGGCCATTCTCGATGCCCGCGACAGCGCCAACGGGGCGCTGCCGGAGCAGGCGCGGGCACTCGGCATAAGGGTCGAGACCGGCAAGGGCATCGCCAAGGTCAAGGGCGGCAAGGCCGTCACCGGCGTCGCCATCTGCGCCCAGGCCGGCGAGGGCGCGGTGCTGGAAGAGATCGCCTGCGACGCGGTGGCAATGTCGGGCGGCTGGTCGCCGGTGGTCCACCTCTACAGCCATTGCGGCGGCAAGCTGACCTGGGACGCCGAGCACTCCATGTTCCGCCCCGATCCGGCGCGGCCGCCGCTGGGCGCCGATGGCACCGGCTTCGTCTTCGCCGCCGGCGCAGCCAACGGCGCGTTGCTGGCGGGCGAGGTGCTGACGGACGCGCAGGCGGCGACGGTTGCCGCGCTCGAGGCCGCCGGGTTCACGCCGAAGGGCGACGCGGTGGCGACCGTCGGCGCGCCTGAGGAGGCACCGCTGCTGCCGGTCTGGACCATGCCGCAGGGCGCCGCGCCGGCGCTGCGGATGAAGATGTGGCTCGACTACCAGAACGACGTCAAGGTCTCCGACGTCCAGCTGGCCGCGCGCGAAGGTTACGAGAGCGTCGAGCACACCAAGCGCTACACCACGCTGGGCATGGCGACAGATCAAGGGAAGTTGAGTAATATCAACGGGCTTGCCGTTCTTTCTCAGGCTTTGGGTGAAGACATTCCGCAGGTCGGCACCACCACCTTCCGGCCGCCCTACACCCCGGTCACGATCGGCGCGCTGGCCGGCGAGGCGCGGGGCGAGATCTTCCAGCCGCTGCGCCGCACGCCGATGCATGACTGGCACGAGGCCAACGGCGTCGAGTGGGAGCCGGTCGGCCATTGGCGCCGCCCGTTCTGCTACAAGCGGGTGGGCGAGACCGCGGACCAGGCGGTAAAGCGCGAGGTGCTGAACACGCGCGAGAAGCTGGGCCTGCTCGACGCCTCGACGCTGGGCAAGATCCTGGTCAAGGGGCCGGATGCCGGGCGCTTCCTCGACATGCTCTACACCAACATGATGAGCAACCTGAAACCCGGCCGCTGCCGCTACGGGCTGATGTGCAACGAGAACGGCTTCCTGTCGGACGACGGCGTCGTCGCCCGCATCGACGAGGAGACCTGGCTGTGCCACACCACCTCGGGCGGGGCCGATCGCATCCACGGCTGGATGGAGGACTGGCTGCAATGCGAATGGTGGGACTGGAAGGTCCATACCGCCAACCTGACCGAGCAGTTCGCCCAGATCGCCGTGGTCGGCCCCAATGCCCGCAAGGTGCTGGAAAAGCTGGGCGGCATGGACGTTTCGGCCGAGACCTTCAAGTTCATGGACTGGCAGGACGGTGAACTGGCGGGGCTGCCGGTGCGGATCTACCGGATCTCGTTCTCGGGCGAGCTGAGCTATGAGATCGCGGTGCCGGCCAGCCACGGCCGGGCGCTGTGGGACAAGCTGATCGAGGCCGGGGCCGAGTTCGGCGCCATGCCCTACGGCACCGAGGCGCTGCACATCATGCGGGCCGAGAAGGGCTTCATCATGATCGGCGACGAGACCGACGGCACGGTGATCCCGCAGGATCTGGGGCTGGACTGGGCGATCTCGAAGAAGAAGGAGGATTTCCTCGGCAAGCGCGGCCAGCAGCGGCCGCACATGACCGATCCCGACCGCTGGAAGCTGGTCGGGCTGGAAACCCTCGACGGCTCGGTGATCCCCGACGGCGCCTACGCGGTGGCCGCGGGCACCAATGCCAACGGTCAGCGCAACACGGAAGGGCGCGTGACATCAACCTATTACTCGCCGACGCTCAAGCGCGGTATCGCGATGGGGTTGATCAAGCGCGGGCCCGAACGGATGGGCGAGACGGTGGAGTTCCCGAAGACCGGTGGCGGCGCGGTCCGGGCCCGGATCGTCGATCCGGTCTTCTACGACAAGGACGGGGAGAAGCAGAATGTCTGACCCGGTTTCGGCGCTCGGCGGCGCCAGCTTCGACGGTTACGTGACGGTGCGCGAGGTCGGGCCGCAGGGCATGATCACCCTGCGCGGCGACCTTGGCGCGACCCGGCTGAAGGAAGCGGTCAAGGCGGCGGTCGGCACCGAGGTGCCCGACACCCGGCGGATCGAGATGGTGGGGGAGAAGGGCGCGGGCTGGATGTCGCCCGACGAGCTGCTGCTCTGGCTGCCCTATGCCGAGGTGCCGGCGACGCTGGCGGCGCTGACCGCGGCGCTGAAGGGCGAGCACGCGCTGGCGATCGACGTCTCGGACGCCCGCGCGGTGTTCCGGATCGAGGGCGCGGGCGCGCGCGAGGTGCTGGCCAAGCTTTGCCCCGTCGACCTGTCGCCCGCCGTCTTCGGCCCGGGCGAGCTGCGCCGCACCCGCGCCGCCCAGGTCGCCGCCGCCTTCTGGATGGATGCGGAAGGCGGCTTCACGCTGGTCTCCTTCCGCTCGGTCGCGGCCTATGTCATGGGGCTGCTGACGGTCTCGGCGACCCCGGGCGGCGAGGTCGGGCTGTTCTAGGCACCCGCTCTCAACTCTTCGTGAGCCGGCGGCGCGTCAGCGGTCGAATTCACCGTGTTTTCAAGGCTTGAGAGCCCCGTTTTGCAACGCGAAACGGGGCTGTCTTTATGCTTTGGCGAGAGTCGATGCGCCGCCGCTCCACCCTGCGTTGACACCGGCAGGCCCTCACGTTTCAATGGCGGAAATGTCAATGAGTGCGGAGACATGCAGGTGATCGGCAAGGTGGTCAAGGCGGCGGCGCTGGCCGTTTCGGTGGCGCTGGCAACGGTTCCGGCAGCTTCCCTGGCCCAGAAGGCCGCCGACGTCATCGTCTACAAGTGCAGCTTCAACCACCCGCCACCGCACAGTGCGATCGTCGGCCCGCTTTTCCTCGAACTGAACCAGAAGACCGGCAAGGCGCGGGTCTTCGATCCCGTGATCAAGTACCAGGTCGGCAAGCCGCTGGCGGCAAAGGTGCTGGCTAATAGCGACCGCCGCCTCACCGTCCGCTGGATCATCCACGAGGCCAAGGGCACGCTGGACGGCAAGCCGTGGCGGTTTCCCGGGTTGAGCCACGACATGTCGATCTTCAAGCCCGGGAACAAGCTGATGCTCGTCACCCGCTCCCATGCCGCCGACAACAGCTACTCGGCCAATGGCCAGTGCGTGCTGCAGCATTGATCCGCCACCGTCGACACCCGGTCCGAGGCGCGCGGCAGCGCCGGTGCCGGCTTGCGAAACTGGAGACAATTACATGCCGTTGACCCCGAAAGCCCTGGCCGTCGCCCTCTGCGCCTTTCTGGTCCCGTCCGCGCTGCAGGCGCAGGCGGTGCTCTATACCTGCCACATCCGACACCCGGCGCCGCATAGCGGTATCGGCAAGTTGATCTATGTCCTGCACGATCCCGCCACCGGCGAGGCCCGGGCGCTGGACGGCATGATCAAGCAGTACCGGGGCGGCGACATCCCGGTAAAGGTGCTCGTCGACAACTCTGCGCGCACCACCTACCGCTGGTCGATCAAGCGGCCCAAGTCCGAAAACATGAGCCACGGCGGCATTCCCCTGGTCACCTATACCGTGACGATCATGAAGGCGTCGAAGGCGATCCATGTCTCGCTCAACCTGTCGGGCTGGGACAACAAGCCGTCGGCGAACGGCCATTGCGAAACCAAGCTCATGAAGAAATAGCCAAGTTCGCGCCGCCGGCCGGGGCCCTGTCCGGCGCTGCGCCGCGGAGCAACGAAGACGCGCTCTGAGAGGAGAGACAACTATGCAGAAAAGCATGAACCTGATCGCCGCCCTGGCCCTGGCCGCGGCCGCGGCAGCGGTTCCCGTCGCGGGGCAGGCGGCGGGCCGGACGGTCGTCTACAAGTGCAGCTATCACAATCCGCCGCCGGGCGGCGGCCTCAACAGCCCGATCTTCTTCAAGGTCGATACGGCCATGCGGACAGGCGTCGTCTATGACGGACTGATCAAGCATGTCTTCGGCAAGCCGATCCCGGTCTCGGTGACCGTCGACAACGACAAGCGGATGTCGTTCCGCTGGGTCGTGCACGGGATCCACGGCACCGAGAACGGCAGGGCGACAACCAAGATGGTGCTGCGCTATGCGGCGACCATCGTCAAGGCGAGCCACAGCTTCCAGGCCTTCTCGTCCTTCGATGGCGCCGATAACAGCTTCTCGGGGCACGGCTCCTGCGCGATCCAGTAGGGCGCGCGTGCCGGCGCCGGGATCGGCCCTTGACCTCGGCGCCATGAGGGCTCTTATTCCCCACGAGAGTTCCAATTGCGCGAAAGGATGATCCGATGGCTTTCGAACTTCCCGACCTTCCCTATGCCCATGACGCCCTGGCCGCCTTCGGCATGTCGAAGGAGACGCTGGAATATCACCACGACCTGCACCACAAGGCCTATGTCGACAACGGCAACAAGCTGATCGCCGGCACCGAGTGGGAAGGCAAGTCGGTCGAGGAGGTGGTCAAGGGCACCTACCAGGCCGGCGCCGTGGCCCAGAACGGCATCTTCAACAACGCCAGCCAGCACTGGAATCACACCCAGTTCTGGGAAATGATGGGCCCGGGCAGCCAGTCGATGCCGGGCGAGCTGGAGAAGGCGATCAACGAGGCCTTCGGCTCGGTCGCCAAGTTCAAGGAAGCCTTCGCCGCCGCCGGCGCCGGCCAGTTCGGCTCGGGCTGGGCCTGGCTGGTCAAGGACACCGACGGCTCGCTCAAGGTCACCAAGACCGAGAACGGCGTCAACCCGCTCTGCTTCGGCCAGACCGCCCTGCTGGGCTGCGACGTGTGGGAGCACAGCTACTACATCGACTTCCGCAACAAGCGTCCGGCCTATCTGCAGAACTTCCTCGACAACCTGGTCAACTGGGAGAACGTGGCCTCGCGCCTGTAATCCCGACCCGATCGGTTCCGCGGCGGGCGCCCCTGGGGGCGCCCGTTTGCGTTTGGCGATATCCCGAAGCTGCGCTGGCTGCGTTCCTGCCGACACCGAACTGTCTTCATGGACACTGAAACAGGCCCGGTGCGCGGCGCAACCGCAGGGCGAGCGCCGGCCCCTCCGGACGGACCGGCGCTTTGTTGTCCGTGCGCAACGCCCATTCGGCAGAGGGCTTTGGCTGGGATAAGGCGCCGCCCATCGAAGGCCGCTCGCGCCAGCCCACGGGCCGGCGCTCGGCCTGCTTCCGCCGCCAACCCGGCGTCGCGACATCACCTTGCGTTTCGGAAACGGAAAGCGATGGTGGCCGGCGCCGGGATCGGCTAGCACCGCCGGGGAACGGAGAGAGGATGCGATGACCGAGGCGCGCAAGGGCATTCTGGCGATGGTGGGGGCCTGCACGATCTGGGGCCTGTCGCCGCTCTACTACAAGCTGCTGGTGGCGGTGCCGCCGGGCGAGGTGCTCAGCCACCGCACCCTGTGGTCGCTGGCCTTCTTCGGCATCGTGCTGGCGCTGCAGGGCCGGCTGGCGCAGGTGCCGCGGCTGCTGTCGGGGCGCCGGGCGCTGATCGTCGTCCTGGCCGCCGTCGCGATCTCGGCCAACTGGTTCATGTTCATCCTGTCGATCCAGATCGACCGCGCCGTCGAGGCCTCGCTGGGCTACTACATCTTCCCGCTGGTCGCCGTGATGCTGGGCGTCATCGCCTTCGGCGAGCGGCTGCGCCCGGCCCAGGGCATGGCGGTGGCGCTGGCGGCGACGGCGGTGGCGCTGCTGACCTGGGGGCTGGGAGTGACGCCCTGGATCTCGCTCTTCCTGGCCGGCACCTTCGGCATCTACGGGCTGATGAAGAAGCGGCTCGATGCCGGGCCGGTGGTCTCGGTCACGGCCGAGGTGCTGGTGCTGTCGCCGCTGGCCACGCTGTGGCTGGCCGGCATCCACGACGGGCTGTGGAGCGAGGGCCGGCCGGGCGGCTTCTTCGGCCATGACCTGCATCTCAGCCTGCTGCTGGCCTTCTCGGGCGTGCTGACCGGCGGGCCGCTGATCCTGTTCTCCTATGCCGCGCGGCGGGTGAACATGACGACGGTCGGGCTGATTCAGTATCTCAACCCGACGCTGCAGTTCCTCTGCGCCACGCTGGTCTTCCGCGAGCCGTTCACGCCCTGGCATCTGGGCGCCTTCGCCCTGATCTGGACCGCGCTGGCGATCTATTCGGCCGAGGCGCTGCGTCAGGACAGGGCGGCGCGCAGGGCCGCGGCCAGCGCCGCGACATCCGGGATCAGCGTGACGTAGTCGCGCAGCGTGGCATCGGCGAAGCCCTCGGCGATGACATGGTCGATCAGCCCGGCCAGCGGCTGCCAGTAGCCTTCGACATCGAGCAGCAGGATCGGCCGGCTGTGCAGGCCGAGCTGGCGCCAGGTCAGCACCTCGAAGAACTCGTCCAGCGATCCGGCGCCGCCGGGCAGCACCACGATGGCGTCCGAATTCATGAACATCACCTTCTTGCGCTCGTGCATGTTCTCGGTGACGACCAGGGTCGAGAGGTCGCGCTTGCCGACCTCGCGCTGCATCAGGTGGGTCGGGATGACGCCGAAGGTCTGGGCCCCGGCGGTCTGGGCGGTGCGGGCGACCTCGCCCATCAACCCGACATCGCCGGCGCCGTAGACCAGGCGCCAGCCCTCCTCGGCGATCAGGGCGCCGACGGCGCGGGCGGCCTCGGCATAGGCGGGGCGGGCGCCGCTGCGTGAGCCACAGTAGACACAGACGGAATGCAAAGCACGGGTCATGGAGGGGAATTTCCGCTAAAGGGTTGCTTTGACCCGTGATAACGGGGTTGTTAAGGTCACTCAAGCGTGGGCCGTGGGGAAGCGCCGCGCATCAGGGAAGACGGAATGGCAGGCTGGAACAGCTGGGGAACAGGCGCGCGCGCGGCCGCGGGGGGCGGCGCCGCGCTGGCGGTGGCGCTGGTGGGATACTTTGTCTGGACGGTGAGCCAGCCGGCGCCCGCGCCGGTCGCGGTCTCGACACCGTCGGCGGCCCCGGAAACGAAGCCGGCAACGAAGCCGCAAGCGACATCGGAAACCAGGTCCGAAACAGCCGCAGAGAAGACGACGCAAGCGCCGGAGCAGACGGCGCAAGCGCCCGCGCCGGCAAGCCCGGAGACGCAGGCGCCGGCAGCGCCGTCGGAGGGCGGCGAGAGCAAGACCGCGCCGCAGCCCGCGGTTCCGGCCCCCTCGGCGCCGGCCACGGGGGAAAAGGCTGGCGGGGAACAGGCCACCGGGGAACAGGCCGCCGGGGAACAGGCCGCCAAGCCGGCTCAACCCGAACAGGCCCAGCTGGCGCCGCCGGCCTTCGACGTGGTCCGGGTGGCGCCCGACGGCGCGGCGCTGGTCGCCGGCCGGGCGGTGGCCGGATCGGTGGTCGACATCCGCGTCGAGGGCTCGGCGATCAGCCGCGCGACCGCGAACGGGCAGGGCAGGTTCGTGTCGCTGTTCGACCTGCCGCCCAGCGACCAGACGCGGCAGGTGACCCTGCTGATGCATCTCGAGGACGGCCGCACCGTCGCCTCGACCGAGAGCGTGATCCTGTCGCCCAACCCGGCGTCGCAGCGGGTCGCCAGCGCCGATCCTGACAAGGCGGCCGGGAGCCCCGGCGAGAGCCCGACGAAGGCTCCGGACCAGGCTTCCGGGACGGCATCGCAGGCGGCCGGCGAACAGACCGGCGGCGAGCCGGCAGAAGACAACGCGGCCCCGGCGGCCGCCGCGGCGACGGCCTCCGCCACTGAGAACGGCGGCACGACGGCCGCCGCGCCCGTGACCGGAGACGAAACGGCGCCCAAGGCCGAGGACAAGCTTGCCAAAGCGGCGCCCGAGGCGGCTCCGGCGGCCGCGCCGAGCCCGAAGCCGGCCGCTCCGGCGGCGCCGACCATCCTGCTGTCGGACGACAGCGGGGTGAAGGTGCTGCAGCCCGGCGGTCCGGCGCCCGAGGTCGAAAGCGAGATGGCGATCGACTCGATCTCCTACAGCAGCGCGGGCGCGGTCGTGCTCTCGGGCCGCGGATTGCCGCGGCAGCATGTCCGGATCTACCTCGACAACCGCCCGCTGCTGACCGCGAAGATCGGCGCCGACGGGAACTGGACGGCAACGCTGCCGGCGGTCGACGAGGGCGTCTACAAGCTGCGCGCCGACCAGCTCGATGCCAAAGGCAAGGTGACGGCGCGGTTCGAGACGCCGTTCAAGCGCGAGGACCCGGCGCAGCTGCAGGCCGCGGCGGCGCAGGCCGGGCCGGCGTCGGGCGTCGGGGTGAAGGCCGAGATCATCACCGTGCAGCCGGGCTACACGCTCTGGGGCATCGCGCGGCGCAGCTACGGCCACGGCATCCTCTACGTCAAGGTGTTCGAGGCCAATCGCGACCAGATCAAGAACCCCGACCTGATCTATCCCGGCCAGGTCTTCTCGGTGCCGCAGGCGGATTGAGAGCGGCCGTGGCGCGGCGGTCTCGCCGGCATTTTCCGGATCCCGGCCAAGAGCGTTAATGGCCCGGAATCAAGGGCGTGAGCCCGCCGGGCCGCGCCCTCCCTCCTCGTCACGCCGCAGGCGTGCTTGCAGCACGACGGGAGGGCGCCCTGGCGGTGTCGCTTGCCACTCAGGGTCGTTCGGAGCTTTCAGGACATAGCGCAGACCACGAGCGTTGCAGGCGCCCACCCGAGGGAGGGCGCGGCCCTCTGTCCCGCGCTGCCAATGCAGGCTTCGCTCGCGCAGAAGACCGCAGGGAGGTCGCCGGGCCGGCCCGATTGTGGCGGGACGCTCGTTGGCTGAGCGGTCGCGTCATCTCCATTGCCCCCTCTGGCTTTTCCCGCCGCCGCGCCCTAGGTAAGGGGGCACTTCTGAGGGGACGGACATGAGCGATACAGCCAAGGCCTTGGCGGCGCAGGAGCGCGCCAGCAGCTGGCGCACGATCCGGCGGGTCGTGCCCTATCTCTGGCCCGACGACACGCCCTGGGTGAAGCGCCGCGTTTCTCTGGCGCTGGCGGCGCTGCTGTTGGCCAAGATGTTCTCGCTGATCATCCCGTGGTTCTACAAGGCGGCGGTCGATGCCCTGGCGCCGGGGCAGGCGAGCCCGGCCTGGACGCTGGGCGCGGGTGCCGTCGGGCTGACGGTCGCCTACGGCATCGCCCGGCTGTCCTCGGTCGGATTCGGCGAGCTGCGCGACGCCATCTTCGTCCGCGTCGGCCAGCGCGCGCTGCGCCAGCTGGCGCTGGAAACCTTCACCCACATGCATCGGCTGTCGATGCGCTACCACATCACCCGCAAGACCGGCGGCCTGTCGCGGATCATCGAACGCGGGGTCAAGGGCGTCGATTTCCTGCTCCGCTTCACCCTGCTCTCGGTCGGGCCGCTGATCGTCGAGCTGACGCTGGTGACGATCATCTTCCTGACCGTCTTCGATGTCTGGTACGCCGCCGTGGTGGTGGTGACGATCTACCTCTACATCACCTTCACCTTCAAGGTGACCGAATGGCGAGTGCAGATCCGGCGCCAGATGAACGCCCAGGACACCGACGCCAACCAGAAGGCGATCGACAGCCTGCTCAACTTCGAGACGGTCAAGTATTTCGGCGCCGAGACCCGCGAGGCCGTGCGCTACGACGAGGCGATGCGCGGTTACGAGGCGGCGGCGATCAAGACCGGCCAGTCGCTCAGCCTGCTCAATTTCGGCCAGTCGCTGCTGATCACCACCGGCCTCGTCATCGTCATGGTGATGGCGGCGATGGGGGTGCAGGCGGGCAAGCTGACGGTCGGCGATTTCGTCATGGTCAACGCCTACATGATGCAGATCACCATGCCGCTGGGCTTCCTCGGCACCGTCTACCGCGAGATCCGCCAGGCGCTGGTCGACATGGGCGAGATGTTCGATCTGATCGAGCAGCCGCCCGAGGTCCAGGACAAGCCCGGCGCGCCGGAGCTGAAGGTCAGCGGCGGCGCGGTCGAGCTCGATAACGTCCAGTTCGGCTACGACCCGGAGCGGCCAATCCTCAAGGGCGTCAGCCTGCGTATCGAGCCGGGCCAGACCGTCGCCATCGTCGGCCCCTCGGGCTCGGGCAAGTCGACCATCGGCCGGCTGTTGTTCCGCTTCTACGACGTCACCGGCGGCGCGCTGCGGATCGACGGCCAGGACCTGCGCGACATCACCCAGGATTCCTTGCACGCCCAGATCGGCGTCGTGCCGCAGGACACGGTGCTGTTCAACGACACGGTGCGCTACAACATCGCCTATGGCCGCCCCGAGGCGACCGAGGACGAGATCGTCGCCGCCGCCAGGTCGGCCCGGATCCACGATTTCATCGAAAGCCTGCCCGACGGCTACGACACCAAGGTCGGCGAGCGCGGGCTCAAGCTGTCGGGCGGCGAGAAGCAGCGGGTGGGGATCGCCCGGACGATCCTCAAGAACCCGCCGATCCTGCTGCTCGACGAGGCGACCTCGGCGCTCGACACCCAGACCGAGCGCGATATCCAGGGTGCGCTGCACCGGGTCGGCGAGGGCCGCACGGTGCTGACCATCGCCCACCGGCTGTCGACCATCGCCGATGCCGACCGGATCGTGGTGCTGGAAAAGGGCGAGATCGTCGAGGATGGCCGCCACGAGGACCTGCTGGCCAAGGGCGGGCGCTACGCCGCGATGTGGCAGCGGCAATCGGCCGAGGAGGCCGAGGAAGCGGCCTGAGGCGGCGCGCGGGCGGAGAGGCCGGGGGGCCGTCTGCCCCCCGGACCCCCCGAGGATATTTAGGAACAGAAAGTGCGGGGCGCGGGCGTCGCCATTGCTGCGGCGGCGCCTTCGTCAGGCGGTAGGTGACGCGGCAGGCTTTGGGGGCGGCGCGGGCGGCGCGCATCGGGTCGCGCCGGTCCTGCGGGCGGCGGTCCCGGTTGCGGTGAAGGCCCTGGCGGTGAAGGCCCTGGCGTCGACAGGGCGGGCGCCCTCAGTCCATGCCGTGGCGGTGGCGGCGCAAGGCGGGGCGCTCAGAGGTATTTCGCCGCCTCGCGCCGGGCGAAGGGCTTGAGCCTTTCGCCATGGGCGGCGAGGAAGGCGCGGGCGGCCGCGGCATCGTGCTTGGAGAGATCGCGGATCCACCAGGCGACGGCCTTGTGCTCGAACCAGTCGCGGTTCTCGGCCAGCCGCGCGGCCCAGCCGAGGATGCGGTTGCGCTGCGCCTGCTGTTCGGGCTTGGGATGGGTCAGCTTGGCCCAGGGCAGGGTGAAGGTCAGCGCGGCGCGGCGGGTCCACATGTTGGGATGGTCGAGCCAGGTCTCGACCGTGTCGAGCCGGGACGGGTCGGCCACCAGCCGGCGCTCGCCCGCCTTGGCGGCGTGATCGGCGACGGCCCAGGCGTCGAAGCCCGGCACCCAGCTTGCGATCAGCGCCCAGACGGCGCTGTCGTCGGGCTTGATCCTTGCCTGGGTCAGCAGCTTGGCCGCCGCCACCATCGCCTCGTGGATGTCGCTGTTCCACAGCCCGGCGGCCAGCGCCACCCGCTGGTCGAGCGTGCAGGCGGCGCGCCAGTCCTTCACCAGCGTCTCGATCTGCGGCACGGCAAGGCCGAGATAGCGCCGCGGCGCCTTGTGATAGGCGGCCATCTGCGCCGCCTTTTCCGGGTTTTCCAGCGCCACCAGCGCGGCAAGGGCGGCGGCGGGGCTGATCGCGGCCGGATCGGAACTGCGGTTGTCGCCGGTCATCTCGGTCTCCGTTCTGGGGCCGCAGGATTGGCATCCGGCGGCGGGCTTGGCAAGCCGCGTCGCGGCGGCTTGCCGGGCGGCGCGGACAGCCGTGCCATGCCTTGCATCGCGGGGATCCGGTCGGACCCGGTCAACATCCGCTACGTCGCCGGCACCCGCAACATGCAGATGTTCTCGACGCGCAACGCGCCGTCGCGCTGCCTGCTGCTGACCGCCGACCGCTCGATCCTGTTCGAGTTCACCGCCTGCCTGCGGCTGGCCGAAGGCTACGAGGCCGGCATCGAGCTGCTGTCGCGCTTCCCCTTCGAGGACGACCTGCCGGCCTGGCGGCGACTGGCGGGCGAGCGGGCTCAGACCGAGTCGATGCTGCCCAGGTAGGCTTCCTGCACCGCCGGGTCGCTCTTCAGCTCGGCGACGGCGCCCTCGCGGACGACGCGGCCGGTCTCCATCACATAGGCCCGGTCGGCGACGCTGAAGGCGGCGAAGACGTCCTGCTCGACCAGCAGCACCGTCACCCCCTGCTTGCGGATGTCGATGAGAATCTCCAGCAGCTGGTCGACGATCACCGGCGCCAGGCCGAGGCTCATCTCGTCGACCAGCAGCAGCCGCGGTTCGGCCATCAGCCCGCGGGCCATGGCGCACATCTGCTGCTCGCCGCCCGACATGTTGCCGGCCAGCTGGCGCCGGCGCTCGGCCAGCTTGGGAAACAGGGCGTAGACCTGCTCGAAGCTCTGGCCGACGCGGTCGTCGCGGCGGCGATAGGCGCCCATCTGCAGGTTCTCCTCGACGGTCATGTTGCCGAACAGCTGCCGCCCCTCGGGTACCTGGACGAGGCCGCGGGTGAAGGCACCCTCGGGCGCCAGCGGCAACAGGTCGGTGCCGTCGAACTGCAAGCTGCCCCGCGCCGGGATCACCCGCGAGATGGCGCGCAGCAGCGTCGTCTTGCCGGCCCCGTTCGAACCGACCATCGAGACGATCTCGCCGCGCCGGACCTCGAGGTCGATGTCGAACAGCACCGGGACGGCGCCGTAGCCGGCATTGAGGCCGGCGATCTTCAGCAGGGGCTCGCTCATGTCCGTCTCTTCCCGAGATAGGCTTCGATCACGCGCGGGTCTTCCAGCACCGCGGCCGGGTCGTCATCGGCGATCTTCTCGCCGTGATGCAGCACCATCACCCGGTCGGACAGGCTGCGGATCGCCTTGACGACGTGCTCGATCACCAGCATCGCCATGCCGTGGCCGCGCATCTTGCGGATCAACTCGACCACCTCGTCGACCTCGACCGGGTTGAGCCCGGCCATGACCTCGTCGAGCAGCAGCAGTTTCGGCCCCATCGCCAGCGCCTTGGCGAATTCCAGCCGCTTGCGGTCGGGGCCGCCGAGCGCGTCGGCCTGGGCCTCGATCTTGGCCCCGAGACCGGTGAATTCGAGCCATTCCCGCGCCGTCTCGCGCGCCCTGGGCATGGATTTCTCGCCGCCGTCGCGGCCGAACAGGGCGCCGACGGTGACGTTGTCGAGCACGGTCATGCCGGGGAAGGGCTTCATCACCTGGAAGGTGCGGGCGATGCCGAGATGGGCGCGGCGGAAGGCGGGCAGGTCGTTGATCCTCTCGCTGCGGAACAGGATCTCGCCCGCGCTGGGGGCGTAGGTGCCGCTGATCATGTTGACCAGCGTCGTCTTGCCGGCGCCGTTGGGGCCGATGACGCCGAGGATCTCGTCCTCGGCGATGCTGAAGCTGACCGCGTCGACCGAGACGAGGCCCTGGAACCGCTTGGTCAGGCCCCGGGTCTCGATCACCGGGGCGGCCGCGGCTTGCGGGGCGGGGTGGTTCTGCGCGCTCATAGCCGGTTCTCCCGGATGTTGCGGATGAAGTAGCGCCAGCCGTGGCGCCGGGCGCCGCGCATCAGGTCGGCCAGCCCGCCGGGCATGAACACCACCGCCAGCACGATGACGACGCCGAACAGCAGCGCCGCGGCGGTCGAGATCTTGGCCGCCAGGATCTCGTAGACCGCCGACAGCACGAAGGCGCCGACGACCGGCCCCAGCACCGTGCCCGGCCCGCCGAAGACGCACATGATCACCATGCGGACGTTGAGCGTCGGGTCGAAGGCGCTGGCCGGGTCGACGAAGGTCGCCCAGTAGGCGTGGATGCCGCCGGCGATGGCCGAGAAGAACGACGCCAGCACCAGCGCCGAGATCTTGTAGCGGGTGGCGTCGACGCCCATCGTGCCGGCGGCGTCCTCGTCCTCGCGGATCGCGATCAGCGCCATGCCGTAGCGCGCGCGGCTGATCCACAGCACGGTCAGCGAGCAGGCGACCAGCAGCGCCAGCGCCAGCTCGTAGAACACCGTGTCGCTGCGCATCAGCGGCAGGACGAGGCCGATATTGGCGCCGGCGATCGGCAGGTTCGAGACGATCGCCATCATCGCGCCGTTGAGGCCCAGCGTGGCGATGGCGAAATAGGGCCCGCGCAGGCGCAGGATTGGCAGCCCGACCAGCGCCGCGCAGAGCATCGCCAGCAGCGCCCCGAGCCCGAGGCCGAGGCCGAAGGGCAGGTGGTATTGCGCCATCGCGATGGCGGTGCCGTAGGTGCCCAGGCCGTAGAAGACCGAGTTGCCGAAGGAGACATAGCCGGTGAAGCCGCCGAGGATGTTCCACGACTGGGCCAGCACCGCCATCAGCAGGGCGTCGATGCCGAACTGGATCAGCACGGCGTTGCCGGCCAGCGGCAGGAAGGCCAGCGCGGCGGCGACGGCAAGCGAGGTGACGAGCAGCCAGCGGTTCATCAGGAGACCCTCAGCGAACGGTTCGGCCGCAGCACCAGCACCACGACCAGCAGGCCGAAGCTGATGACGTCGGAATAGGTCGGGCCGAAATAGAGCGCGGTGAGCGCCTCGGCCACGCCGACGCAGATGCCGCCGAGAATGACGTAGAACGGGTTGGACAGCCCGCCGATGATGGCGATGACGAAGGACTTGGCCGTCAGGCTCGCGCCGATATAGGGGGTCAGGTCCGAGACCATGCCGTAGAGCCCGCCGGCCGCCCCGGCCAGCGCCGCGCCGATGCCGAAGGTGACCGAGTAGAGCACCGTCGGGTTGACGCCGTAGAGCCGCGCCGCGGTCAGGTTCTGCGAGGTGGCGCGGATCGCCCGGCCCAGCCGCATCCGGTTGAGCAGCAGCCACAGCGCCGCGGCCAGGGCGACGGCGACGCCGAAGGCGGCCAGCCGGATCACCGGCACGGTCAGGCCGAACAGGGCGAAGTTGCTGCCGGCATAGGCGGGATTGATGGTGCGGAAATCGGCGGTGAAGCCGAGCTGGGCGAGATAGGTGATGACGACGTCGAGGCCGAAGGTGATCAGCAGCGTGTTGATCATCTTCGAGCGCACGATGAGGTTGAGCAGGTGGCGCTGCAGCCCGTAGCCGAAGGCGAACATCACCGCCATGCCCAGCGGCAGGGCGAGGAACGGGTCGATCCCGGCCAGGGTGAACAGGAAATAGACGGCATAGCCGCCCAGCATGATCAGCGCGCCATGCGACAGGTTGACGATGTTCAACACGCCCCAGACCAGCGCCATGCCGAGCGCCATCAGCCCGTAGAGCCCTCCCAGCAGGATGCCGTTGAGCAGAATCTGAGCCAGAACCAAGTGCCTAATCCTCCGATCGGCGGAAAGTCAGCGTCCCCCGGGGCCGGCGCGCCGGGCGGGAAACATGCCGGCACCGCCGCGCGGAAGACGCGGCGGTGCCGTCGATTTCGGCTGTCGCTCAGCCGCGGTCGCCCCAGGCCGGGACCGGGTACATCGGCTTGTTGAGGAACTTGGTGGTGTAGACCGGTTCCAGGTTGCCGTTCTGGACCTGGACCACGATCTGCGGCAGCGCGATCTGGCCGTTCTTGCCGTATTTGACATGGGCATAGAGGCTCTGGAAGTTGCTCGCCGCGATGGCGTCGCGCACCTTCTTGGGATCGAGCGAGCCGGCCTTCTCGATCGCCATCGCATAGGTCTCGATATCCGCGGCGCCCGAGGCGGCGTGGTAATCCGGGGCATAGCCGTATTTCGCCTTGTAGTCCTTGGCGAAGGTGGCGGCGTCGCCGAACCACTTGTCCTTGAGCTGCGGGCTGGGCAGCCACGAGGTCATGCCGAAGGCGTAGTTGGCGTCCTTGCCGAGGGCGTTGCGGAAATCGGCGGTCGGCACGCCGACGGTGAAGGCCGACAGGTCGGCCGGCGAGACGTTGAGGTCCTTCATCTGGCGGATGAAGTTCATCGCCTCGGTCTCGTGCCCGCTCCACAGGATGGCGTCGACATGGGCCGCCTTGATCTTGGTCAGGATGGTCGAGAAGTCGCTGCTGTTCTCGCGATAGGTCTCGTCGACGGCGATCTTCAGCCCGGCCTGCTTGAGATGGGCGCGGGTGCCCTTGGCGACCGAGACGTCGAAGCTGTCATCGGCCGCGACCAGCGCCACGGTCCTGGCCTCGGGCTTGAGCTTGCCCATCATCGCGATGGTCGAGGCGAAGTAGTCGTTCGCCGCCGGCAGGGTGCCGAAGACGTATTTGTAGCCGCGCGAGAAGATCTGGCCCGAGGCGCCGCCGCCCTCGACCATCGGAATCTGGTATTTCTCGGCCACCGAGCTGTCCGAGATGACGTAGTTCGAGGCGAAGGGCCCGAGCAGGAAATTGACCTTGTCGGCGCTGACCAGCTGGACGTATTGGCGCACGCTGAGGCTGGGGTTGGACTGGTTGTCGAGCAGGTCGAGCTTGAGCGTGTAGTGCTTGTCGCCGACCTTGACGCCGCCCGCCGCGTTGATCTTGTCGATCGCGAACTGGTAGGCGTCCTTGTAGTAGCGGCCGGTATTGGCCAGCGCGCCGGTCAGCTGGACCGAGGCGCCCAGGGTGATGACGTTGTCGGCCTGCGCCGCCGCGCCCATCCCGATCAGCGAGGCCGCGGCCATCAGCGCCGTCATGCCCTTGCGAGACATCAGTTTCATCGAAATCTCCTCCCTTTGACTCGTCCTTTGGGGGCTGTGGCGGCGCACGGCCTGCCGCGCGGCGCCGAGGGCCCCCGGTTTCCTCCCCGCGCGCTCCGCCCCCGGTTGTCCGGGCCTTGTTCCTGCCCGGTCCGTGCCGGCGCGAATCGCGCTCTCCGGGCGAGCATATGTCAGACAAACGTGATGTTCTGTTCACATTGACGAAATCGCATCCGCTCGTATACTTCCGGATACATTACAATCCGAGGGTGAAATGGCCGGCTCCGACGAGGCGACTGAGGGCAGCGAGGGCGGGCAGGGCCACCAGGCCTACCTGCGGCTTGTCGACGAGATCCGGCGCGGCGAGCTGATGCCCGGGGCGCGGCTGCGCGAGACCCAGCTGGCCGAGCGGATGGGGATCAGCCGCACCCCGGTGCGCGAGGCGATCCGGACGCTCGAGGCCGAGGGGCTGGTGACCCACCTGCCGCGCCAGGGCGCGGTGATCCGGGTGCTCGACCGCAGCGAGGTGATGGAGCTTTACGAGATGCGCGCCGTGCTGGAAGGGACGGCGGCGCGGATGGCGGCGCGGGCGGCTTCGGAGATCGAGCTCGACGAGCTGGCCAGCGTCAACGAGGAGCTGGCGCGCTTTCCCGACAGCGCCACGACCTACCGGCTCAACCGCCATTTCCACGCCATCCTGCTCGACGCGGCGCGCAACCGCTACCTGATCAAGGCGTCGCAGGCGTTGCAGAAAACCCTGCTGATCCTCGGCCCGTCGACCCTGACCGATCCCGCCCGCGCCGCCGAGGCGGTGCAGGAACATGGCGTGCTGCTCGACGCCCTGCGCGGCCGCGACGGCGCCCGGGCCGAGGCGGCGATGCGGGCCCATATCGAGGCCGCCCACCGCGCCCGGCTGCGCGGTTTCCGCCTGGCCGAGCGGCCGCTCGACGAGGGCTGAGGTGGTGGCTGAAGCGGTGGTTGAAGCGGAGGTCGAAGGGCCGCAGGCGACGGGCTGGGACGTGATCGTCGTCGGTGGCGGCAATGCCGGGCTCTGCGCCGCGCTGACCGCGGCCGAGGCCGGGGCGCGGGTGCTGATCCTCGAAACCGCGCCGAAACCCTATCGCGGCGGCAATTCGCGCCACACCCGCAACTTCCGCTGCCGCCATGACGGCCCGCTCTCGGTGCTGACCGGGCGCTACGACGAGGCCGAGTATCTCGACGACCTGATGAAGGTGACCGGCGGCAAGACCGATCCCGCTCTCGCCCGGCTGGTGATCCGCCGCTCGCAGGACTGCCTGCCGTGGATGCAGGCCCATGGCGTGCGCTTCCAGCCCTCGCTTTCCGGCACGCTGTCACTGGCGCGGACCAATGCCTTCTTCCTCGGCGGCGGCAAGGCGCTGGTCAACGCCTATTACCAGCGGGCCGAGGAGCTGGGCGTCACCGTCGTCTACGAGACCGAGGTCAGCCATGTCGCGCTCGACGGCGACCGGTTCCGCCATGTCGAGGTGCAGATCGGCGGCGTGGCCCGGACCGTCGCGGGCCGGGCGCTGGTGGTGGCGGCCGGCGGCTTCCAGGCCAATATCGACTGGCTGACCCGGGCCTGGGGGCCGGCGGCGGCGAATTTCCTCATCCGCGGCACACCCTATAACCGCGGCCGGGTGCTGCGCGACCTGCTCGACCAGGGTTGCACCCCGGTCGGCGATCCGACCGAGTGCCATGCCGTCGCCATCGACGGCCGGGCGCCGAAATTCGACGGCGGGATCGTGACGCGGCTGGATTGCGTGCCGTTCTCGGTGGTGGTGAACCGGAACGGCGACCGGTTCTACGACGAGGGCGAGGATGTCTGGCCCAAGCGCTATGCGATCTGGGGTCGGCTGGTCGCCGCCCAGCCCGATCAACTGGCCTTCGCCATCCTCGACGCCAAGGCCGACGGGCTGTTCATGCCCTCGGTCTTCCCGCCGGAGACGGCCGACACGCTGGAAGGGCTCGCCGGCCGCCTCGGCCTGCCGCCGCAAAGGCTGGTCGAGACCGTCGCCGCCTATAATGCCGCCTGCCGCGCCGGGCCGTTCCGGCCGACCGAGCTCGACGGACTGGCGACCGAGGGGCTGCATCCGGCCAAGACCAACTGGGCCCGGCCGATCGACACGCCGCCCTTTTCCGGCTACCCGCTGCGGCCCGGCGTCACCTTCACCTATCTCGGGCTCAAGGTGGATGCCGATGCCCGGGTGCAGGCGAAGGGCGGGCCGCTGGGCAATGTCTTCGCGGCGGGCGAGACGATGGCCGGCTCGATCCTCGGCCAGGGCTATCTTGCCGGTTTCGGCATGACCATCGGCACCGTCTTCGGCCGCATCGCCGGTGCCGGGGCGGCCGCCTGCGCAACGGGAGCCGCCGATGCCGCCTGATCCAAGTCTCGACGCCGCGACCGGGGAGGCCCGGCGCCAGGTCGGCATCTGCAACGCCTGCCGCTATTGCGAGGGCTACTGCGCCGTCTTCCCGGCGATGACCCGCAACAAGAGCTTCGCCGGGGCCGACCTGCTGCACCTCGCCAACCTGTGCCACAACTGCCGCGGCTGCTTCTACGCCTGCCAATATACCGCGCCGCACGAATTCGCCCTCAACCTGCCCGCCGCGCTGGCCGAACTGCGCCAGGGCAGCTGGGAGGCCGCCAGCCGGCCGCGCGGACTGGCGCGGCTGTTCCATCGCAGCGCGGCGGCGCAGGCGGCGGTGCTGGTCGTCGCCACCCTGCTGATCGCGCTGGCGGCCGCGCTGCTGCGGCCGGCCGGCGGGCGGGCCTTCTATGCCACGCTGTCGCACGGGACGCTGGTGGCGATCTTCGGCACCGTCTTCGGGCTGGCCCTGCTTGCCCTTGCCGCCGGGCTGCGGCGCTACTGGCGCGACAGCGGCGGCGGCAGGGTGCGGCTGGCCGATCTGATCGCGGCCCTACAGGACGCGGCACGGCTGCGCAATCTCGACGGCGGGCAGGGGCAGGGCTGCAATTTCGAGGCCGGCGACCGCTATTCCAACGCCCGCCGCTGGGCCCATCAGGCCACGCTCTGGGGCTTCCTGCTGTGTTTCGCGGCGACCTGCGTCGCCACCGTCATGCATTACGCCTTCGCCCTGCACGCCCCCTATGGCCCCTTCAGCCCGCCGAAACTGCTCGGCCTGCCCGGCGGGCTGCTGCTCTGCACCGGCACCCTGTGGCTGGCCACGCTCAAGCGCCGGGCCGACCCGGCGCTGGGGGCGACCGGGCTGCGCAAGGGCGAAAGCGGGTTCACCTGGATGCTGTTCTGGACCGGGGCCAGCGGCCTCGCCCTCTATGCCGCCCGTGGTGGCGTCCTGGCAACGCCGCTGCTCATCGTCCATCTCGGCGCCGTCCTCGCCCTGTTCGCGCTGCTGCCCTATTCCAAGATGGTCCACGGCGCCTATCGCCTGGCCGCGCTGACCAGCGAGGCGGCCCGGCGCCGCGCCGCCCGGGCGCATTGAGCGCGATCAAGGCGGCGCGGCCGCGCCGTGCTAGGGTCGCGGCCAGGGACCGAAGTTCCCGGAACAGGAGGCATCAATGTCCGCGACATGGAAAGTCACGGCGAAGCACGCCGAGAACATCCTCAGTTGGGGGATCGAAGCCGCGGTGGAAGAGGGGGTCGATCTGGCCAACCCCGAAAGCCCGCGCGAATATGTCTACGACATCGAGCATGTCGACACCCATCAGAAGAAACGGGTGTTCTCGCATCACCACTTCAATGTCGGCGACCTGATCGACGAGTCCGCCTGGAGCAGAGAGAGCTGAGGCGGCAAGCGGTTCCGGCGCCCCCCGCAGGGTGCGCCGGGGCAGGGGTCAGCCCAGCCGGCGCAGCGACCGGCCGACCCAGCCCGGGGTCGGGTCCAGCACCGCGTCCTTAAGGGCGGCGCGGACCTCCTCGGGGAAGGGCGCCGTTGCCTGCTTGCGCGTGTCGTAATGCAACAGCATGCATTCGAAGGTCGCGCATTCGCGCTCGCCCGACCACATTACATGGCCGACATGCAGGCGCTTGGCATCCGCGTCCAGCACCATGGATTCGATCGACAGGGTCGCCGGCGCCCGGACCTCGGCGACATAGCGCAGATGGGTCTCGAGCGTGTAGAGCGCACAGCCGCTGGCGTCGAAATAGGCGGTGCCGATCTCGAAGCGGTCCTGCAACTTCCATGTCGCGTTGCTGAAGGGGACGAGGTAATAGGCCTCGTTCAGGTGACCGTAGGCGTCGAGCCAGGCTTCCTGAAGCGGCTCTTCGTGCAGGCGGAAAGTCGACATGTTGCCCCCGGATCAGGCGGGTTTCGAGAAGACGACGAGCTTGGTCATCGCCGGGATCAGGGCGTCGACATCGTCGATCGCGAAGCCGATCTTCCTGCCCGCCTCGGTCAGCCAGCCGACCGAGAGCGAGCGCGCCTCGGGCGTGAAGGCCATGTGCTGCAGCTGCCACAGCGCGGCGAGGGCGGGGCCGCGCCGGTCCTCCTCGACCATGAAGTCGTGCACCATCAGCCGGCCGCCGGGGGCCAGTGCCTCGTAGGCCTTGCGCAGCAGCCCCTCGACGTCGTCGCCGGGCACGCCGCTCATCAGGTAGGACATCAGGATCGCGTCCTGGTTGCCCGGCCACTGGACCTCGACCGCGTTGCCGGGGATGTAGCGCACCCGGTCGACCAGGCCGGCCTCGGAGATGAAGCGCCAGCCGATCTCGGCCACGTTCGGGAAGTCGATGATGGTGGCGTGCAGCTCGGGGTATTCCTTGCACAGGCTGATCGTCATCGCCCCGGTGCCGCCGCCGACATCGAGCAGGCTGGTGGCCTTGGCCAGATCGACCTTGCGTGCCAGCGTCCGCCCCGGCCCGAGCGAACCGGCATGCTGGCTCTCGGAATAGACCGAGGCCTGTTCCTCGTCCGTCATCCAGTGCTTGTAGGAGGCGATCGCGTCCTCGGACAGGTCGTCCTTCATCACCGCGTTGAGCTGCAGCAGGAACGGGTACATCTGCTGGTCGATCTGGTAGCGCAGGTAGTCGCCGAAATCGTATTTCGACTGCTTCGACAGGAAGTTCTGGGCCGCGGGCGAGTTCTCGATCTTCTTGTCGTCGCCGATGGTCAGCAGGCCGACGCTGGCCAGCGCCGTGGTCAGCATGACGATGCGGTTGAGCGGGACGCCGATCGCCTTGGCAAGGTCTTCCGCCGTCTTGGGACCATCCGCGAGCGCCGAGAAGAGATCGACATGGAGCCCCGCGAACAGGGCTTTCGAGGCCATGAAGCCGAACGCGATCGACGAGAGGTCTTCCGCGGTCTCGATTGTCTTGTCTCCGGTCGGCGCCGTGTCATGATCCAGCATGCGTTCTTCAATTCCATGTTTTGTGATGTGAAGCCGAGCATACACAGCCGTTGCCGCAGTGCAACATGGCGGCCCGGAGCCCGGGCCGATCCCGGCCCGCGGCAGAGGTCGGGGGGCGTGTTCTCCGCCCGGGGATCAGGCCGGGGCCACCGCCGAGGCGCAGGCTCGGGGCCGGATCGGAACCGGGCGCAGATCGCGACAGCGCCCTGCGCGCATGGTGGCATCGTGGGGCAGTGCGGGGGCGCTGCGGGAACACCACGAAGGGTGCCCCCGCAGGGCCGTCGCCCGGCGCGGCGGTATCGTCCGGCGGGGGGCGCCCAGAGCCCGGCCTCGACCAGCCCGGCCGCCGGGGGCGCCGCCCGCGGGCCTCAGACGCGCTCGAGCGCGACGGCGATGCCCTGGCCGACGCCGATGCACATCGTCGCCAGCGCCCGCTTGCCGCCGGTCCGCACCAGTTCCAGCGCCGCCGTGCCGGCGATGCGGGCGCCCGACATGCCCAGCGGGTGACCCAAGGCGATGGCGCCGCCATTCGGGTTCACGCGCGGGTCGTCATCGGCGATGCCGAGCTCGCGCAGCGTCGCCAGGCCCTGGCTGGCGAAGGCCTCGTTGAGCTCGATGACGTCGAAATCGGCCGGCGTCAGCCCGAGCCGCGCCATCAGCTTCTTCGACGCCGGCGCCGGGCCGATGCCCATGATCCGCGGCGGCACCCCGGCGGTCGCGCCGCCGAGCACGCGGGCGATGGGCGTCAGGCCATGCGCCTTCACCGCCGCCCCGGAGGCGACGATCAGCGCCGCCGCGCCGTCGTTGACGCCGCTGGCATTGCCTGCGGTGACGGTGCCGTCGGGACGCACGATCGGCCGCAGCCTGGCCAGCGCCTCGGCCGTGGTGCCGGGGCGGGGGTGTTCGTCGGTATCGACGACCACCGGGTCGCCCTTGCGCTGCGGGATCGTCACCGGCGTGATCTCGGCCGCGAGCCGGCCGTTTTCCTGCGCCGCCCCGGCCCTGGCCTGCGAGCGTGCGGCAAAGGCGTCCTGGTCGGCGCGGCTGACGCCGAAATCGTCGGCCACGTTCTCGGCCGTCTCGGGCATCGAGTCGGTGCCGTATTGCGCCTTCATCAGCTTGTTGACGAAGCGC
Source organism: Acidimangrovimonas pyrenivorans (assembly GCF_042643245.1). Classification (NCBI taxonomy): domain Bacteria; kingdom Pseudomonadati; phylum Pseudomonadota; class Alphaproteobacteria; order Rhodobacterales; family Paracoccaceae; genus Acidimangrovimonas; species Acidimangrovimonas pyrenivorans. The sequence continues at coordinate 817,209 of NZ_JBHRSK010000004.1, read as the reverse complement.
CAGCCGATGGTCGTGTCATAGACCGCGTTGGCGCGCGAGAAGGCGGCCTCGGCCTTGGGCATGACGAAGGGCGCGCGCGACATGCTCTCGACGCCGCCGACGATCATCAACTCGGTTTCGCCGGCCTTGATCGCCCGCGCCGCGATGGTCAGCGCGTCCATGCCCGAGCCACAGAGGCGGTTGACGGTGCTGCCGGGCACGCCCACCGGCAGCCCGGCCAGCAGCACCGCCATCCGGGCGACGTTGCGGTTGTCCTCGCCGGCCTGGTTGGCGCAGCCGAGGATGACGTCGTCGACCGCTTCCCAGTCGACCGCGGCGTTCCGCTCCATCAGCGCCTTGAGCGGCACGGCGGCAAGGTCGTCGGCCCGGACCGGGGCCAGCGCGCCGCCGAAGCGGCCGATCGGGGTGCGGATGTAGTCGCAGATATAGGCTTCGGTCATGGTCACAGCTCCGGGGCGATGAGGTCGGCGACGGGGGCAGGGCGGTGCAGCTCGGCCCCGGTCAGGGATTGCAGGTCGTCGAAGGAAATCGCGGGCAGCTTCTCGCGCAGGATGAAGCGGCCGTCCTCGATGTCGACCACGGCGAGCGAGGTATAGACCCGGGTGACGCAGCCGACGCCGGTCAGCGGCAGCGAGCAGCGCCCGACCAGCTTGGGCTTGCCGGTCTTGGTGACGTGATCGGTGATCACCGCGACGCGCTTGGCGCCGTGGACGAGATCCATCGCGCCGCCCACCGCCGGCACCCCCTTGGGGCCCGTCGACCAGTTGGCGAGGTCGCCGGTCTGCGCCACCTCGTAGGCGCCGAGGATGGCGACGTCGAGATGGCCGCCGCGGACCATGGCGAAGCTGTCGGCATGGTGGAAGAAGGCGGCGCCGGGCTTGAGCGTGATCGCCTTCTTGCCGGCATTGATCAGGTCCCAGTCCTCGTCGCCCTCGGGCGGGGCCTTGCCGAAGCCGAGCACGCCGTTCTCGGTGTGGAACACGGCCTCGCGGCCCTCGGGCTGGAACTTGGCGACCATCTCGGGGAAGCCGATGCCGAGGTTGACATAGGCGCCGTCGGCGATGTCCTGCGCCGCGCGCCAGGCGATCTGGGCGTTGGTCAGCTTGTCGGTCATGGGTGATGCGCTCCCGCCCGGTTGAGGGCTTCTTCCTGCTGCGGCTCGGCCACTTCGACGATGCCGTCGACGAAGATGCCGGGGGTGACGACGGCCTCGGGGTCGATGCCGCCGGGGGTCAGCTTGCGGCTGACCTGAACGATGGTCCGTTCCGCCGCCATCGCCATGATCGGCGAGAAGTTCCGCGCCGCCATCCGGTAGGTCAGGTTGCCCATCGTGTCGCCGGCCTCGGCCTTGAGCAACGCGACATCGGCCTTCAGCCAGCGTTCCATCACGTAGTGCCGGCCGTCGAATTCCTCGACCCGCTTGCCCTCGGCCAGGTCGGTGCCATAGCCGGTGGGGGTGTAGAAGGCCGGGATGCCGGCGCCGCCGGCGCGGATGCGCTCGGCCAGCGTTCCCTGCGGCACCAGTTCCAGTTCGATCTCGCCCGAGAGGTATTTCTCGGTGAAGACCCGCGGGTCGGCCGAGCGCGGGAACGAGCAGATCATCTTGGCGACCATGCCCTGCTCGATCATCGCGGCGATGCCGACATGGCCGTTGCCGGCGTTGTTGTTGATGACGGTCAGGTTCTTCGGGCTGCCGGTGGCGAGGAAGCGGTCGATCAGGGCGTGGATCAGCTCGATCGGCGCGCCCGAGCCGCCGAAGCCGCCGATCATCACCGCGGCGCCGTCGGCGATCCCGGCGACGGCCTCGGCCAGCGAGGGTAGTGTCTTGTCCATTGGCGATCCTCCTGGGCGGCAGGCTTAGGCGCCGGCCGCGCGGCTTTCCACGCCCAACGTTCACATCTTGACATTTGTTCGCATCGCGTCGAACGGTGTTCGCATGCCGAACAAACCTGCCGATTTCGTCGCCTCCTTCGCCAAGGGCCTGCGTGTCATCGCGTGTTTCGGGGCCGAGACCCCGCGCCGCTCGATTGCCGAGGTCGCCGCCGCCACCGGCTTTGACCGCGCCACCGCAAGGCGCTGCCTGCTGACTCTGCATCACGAGGGTTACGCCGATTACGACGGCAAGTTCTTCACCCTGACGCCGAAGACCCTGCGGCTGGGGATGGGGGCGCTGGCCTCGCTGCCGCTGCCGCAGGTGGTGCAGCCCTGGCTCGACCAGCTGACCGAGCGCATCGGCCAGAGCGTCTCGGTCTCGATCCTCGACGGGACCGAGATCGTCTATATCGCCCGGGCGGCGCAGCGGCGGGTGATGTCGATCGGGCTGATGCCGGGCTCGCGGCTGCCGGCGCATTGCACCTCGATGGGGCGCATCCTGCTGGCGGCGCTGCCCGAGGCCGAGGCCCGGGCGGTGGTCGAGGCCTCGGACCTGACACCGCGCACCGCCTACAGCCTGACCGAGCCGGACGAGATCATGGCCCGGATCGCCCGGATCGGCGCCCAGGGCTACGCGCTGAACGAGCAGGAGGTCGAGATCGGGCTGCGCTCGCTCGCCGTGCCGCTGCTCGACATGCGGGGCAGGGTGGTCGCGGCGCTCAACAGCGGCATGGCGGTGACGCAGGAAACGCCGGAACAGGTGATCGAACGCTACCTGCCGGAACTGCTGCGGGTGCAGGCGGGACTGCGGCGGGTGCTGCGCTGACGGAGCACGCTCAGGGCCGCGCTCAGGGCCGCGCTCAGGGCCGCTTGCGCCCCTCGGGCGACAGCACCGGCGGCTTGGGCGTGCGGGCGACCTCGTCGGCATCGGCGGTGTAGTGCAGGGCGTAGCGGCCATGGATGAGCTCTTCCGCCCCCTTGGCCGCCAGCGCCTCGGGCGCCAGATCGGCCGCCACCGCCGCGTCAAGCGCGGCGGCGTCGTAGCCAGTGGCGAAGATCAGCCACGGCATCGGCCTGTCGGCGCCGCGCAGCGCCTGTTCGCGCGTCATCGGCGGCGGCGGCACCGGTTGCAGCAGATGCGCCCCGGCGATGCCGCGCAGCTCCACCATCGCCGGCAGCGCCACGTCGGCGAGCCAGCCGCTCAGTTCCGCCGCGCTCCCGGCGGAGGGCTGGAAGCGCAGGGCGACGGCGGCGGCGCCGAGGCCGAAGCCGGCGCTGGCGGTGACATGGCAGAAACCACGAGTCATGCCGCGGAACCGGGGCATGATCGCGCCGGTCCATGCGGTCGGGTCGTTGAGCCGGTCGAGATAGGGTTGCGAGGTGCCGATAGCGGTGTCGCTGACCTCGTAGGTCACCATGTAGCGCGGCTCGGCCGCGGTCGCGATCCAGCGGGTGGCGCGCAGGAAGCCCGGCACCGACAGCCGCTCGTGGAAATGCTCGTGACTGTGCCAGTCGTCGTGATCGGCGGTGTCGCCGTCGATGTCGTAGAACAGCACCATCGCGGCGTCGCTGCGCAGGGCCATCGCCGGTCTCCTCTCAAGATCGCGGCGGAGCTTATCCGCGCGCCGGCCGGCCCGCAACGGCGCCGCCGCGCCGGCTCAGGAGACTGCGTCAGGACACGGCGGCGAAACCGGCGTCGAGGGCGCCCAGGATCGTGGCCGCGTCCGCCTCGCTCAGGACCAGGGGCGGCGACAGGATGATGTTGTTGCCCGAGACCCGGATCATCGCCCCGGCCTCGTAGGTCGCGCGCTGCACGGTGCCGATGGTCTTCTTGTCGATCGGGGCTTTCGCGGCCCGGTCCGAGACCAGCTCGAGCGCCAGCATCAGCCCGTGGCCGCCGCGGACATCGCCAATGACCGCGTATTTCTCCTGCAGCGCCCGCAGCCCGGCAAAAAGCTGGTCGCCCCGCGCCGCCGCGTTGTCCTTGACGTTCAGCCGCTCGGTTTCCTTCAGCGTGGCGATCGCCGCCGCCGCGCCGACCGGGTGGCCCGAATAGGTATAGCCCGAGCCGATCGCCCCCTTGCCGCTGCCGTCGCTCTCGAAGACCTCGGCGACGCCGCCCGAGATCATCACCGCGCCGAAGGGGAAATAGCCGTTGGTGATCGCCTTGGCGGTGGTCATCAGGTCGGGTTGCACGCCCCAGTGGCGCGACCCGGACCAGTCGCCGGTCCGGCCGAAGGCGGTGATGACCTCGTCCGCGATCAGCAGGAGGCCGTATTTCGTGCACAGCTCGCGCACCCCGGGCATGAAGCTTTCATGCGGCGGGATCACCCCGCCCGCGCCCAGCACCGGCTCCATGATGAAGGTGGCGATGGTCGACGGGTCCTGGAACCGGATCTCGTCCTCGATGGCGGCCAGCACCAGCCCGGCCAGCCGCTCCGGGTCGGTCTCGTTGAACGGGTTGCGGTAGGGATAGGGCGCGGGGACGTGGAAGCAGCCGGGCATCAGCGGCTCGTACTGGGTGCGGAAATTGGCGTTGCCGTTGACCGAGGCGCCCAGGGTATGGGTGCCGTGATAGCCCTTCTTCAGGCTGAGGTATTTCACCCGGCCGGCCTCGCCCCGCAGCTTGTGGTATTGCCGCGCGAGCCGCAGCGCCACCTCGACACTGTCCGACCCGCCCGAGGTGTAGAACGCCCGCTCCATCCCGTCGGGGGCGAAGAACGCCTTCAGCATCTCGGCCAGGACGATGACGTTGTCGTTCGTCGTGCCGCGGAAGATCGAGTAGTAGGGCAGCCTGTCGAGCTGGCGCGCGATCGCCTCCTTCACCGGGGCGCAGGAATAGCCCAGGTTGACGTTCCACAGCCCGCCGACCGCGTCGACCGTGCGGTGGCCGTCGACATCGGTGATCTCGACCCCTTCGCCGCCGACGATGATGTCGGGCGGGTTGGCTTGCATGTCGGCAGGATGCGCCATCGGGTGCCAGAGGTGGCGGGCATTGCGTTCCTTGAGGAAATTGGCGTCTTTCATTGCGTCCTCTCGATCATGAAGCGGGGGCGGTTGCGGCGGCCTGCCAGGCCCGCGCCAGCTCGGCGGGCAGGTGGCCGCCGATGGCGTCGGTGATCTGGCTGACGCCGCCGGGCAGCCTGGCGCGGATCTCGGCGCGCTTGGCCGCGGACATGCGGGCGATGGGCACCGCGATGGCAAGGGCGCCGACGACGCCGCCGTCGGGGCCGAAGACCGGGGCGGCGACCGAGGCGACCTCGTCGTCGAAGCCCTTGTCGATGATGCCCAGGCCGCTTTGCCGGGTCTTCGCCAGCGCCGCGTCGAGCCGCGCGGCATCGGTCAGCGCGCCCGAGGCATGGGGTTCGAGCGGGCCGGCGCGCACCGCGTCGCGCAACTCCTCCGGCGCGAAGGCGAGCACGGCCAAGCCCGAGGAGGTCGCGTGCAGCGGCAGGATCTCGGCCTCGTCGAAATGCACCTGGGTGCCGTGCCGGCCGGGATCGGCGTGGAAGACCGGCGACAGCCGGCTGCCCTGGAGCAGCGAGAAATGCACCAGCTCGCCGACCTCCTGCGCCACCCGGGTGACGATCGGGCCGACGACCGAGCGCATCGGCATCGTCGCCTCGCGCACCGCCGTCAGCCGCAGAATCGCCGGCCCGAGACGATAGGCGCGGCTCTGCGCGTCCTGCTCGAGAAAGCCATTTTCGGTCAGTTCGACGAGATGGCGATGCACCGTGGCCTTGTCCCGCCCCGACAGGCGGACGAAGTCGCCAAGTTTCAGCGCCGGGTGAGAGCGCGAGAAAAGGTTAAGCAGATCAAGGGCCTTGGTGATGGTTCCCATGTCGGTTCCGTGGAGCTTCCGGCAGCGTCTGAAATTCGGGTGCTTCAATCGTTGACAGATATTCGTTTCTCTTGCAACAATATTTGAAACCAACGGTTTGAATAATGAACCGATAAGCAGGGAGACCGAAGATGAAGAAGATCCTCGCAATGGCCGCCTTGGCCGTCGCGGCGGCCTTGCCGATGACGGCATCCGCCGAATATCCCGAGAAACCGGTCGAGTTCGTCGTCCCCTTCCCGCCGGGCGACCTCGAGGACGTGCTGACGCGGATGATCGCCGACGCGTTCCAGAAGACCTATGGCGTGCCGGCGGCGGTGGTGAACAAGCCCGGCGGTGGCGGCGGCCCGTTCCCCGGCGCGGCCGAGGTGGCCAAGGCGCCGGCCGACGGCTACACCGTGGGGTCCTTCGTCATCGACGTGCCGCTGGTCGGCCCCGAAGTCGGCATCCCGGCGCTGAAGCCGGACCCGTTCGAGCCGGTGGGCATCTTCCTGACCTATCCCTTCGTCATCGCGACCTCGAAGGACAAGCCCTACAAGACGATGGAAGAGCTGGCCGCCTATGCCAAGGATCACGACGTTGCGCTGGGCCATTTCGGCTCGTTCCTGATCCCGACCCAGGTGACCTTCGCGCTGGCCAAGAAGATGGGCTTCGACTGGGGCTCCGAGGCCGCCTTCGACGCGCTCGACTGCAACACGCTGGCCTCGGGCGATGCCGATGTCATTAACACCACGCTGCAGCTCATCCTGCCCTGCCTCGACAAGGTGACCGTGCTGGCCTCGATCGGCGAGAAGCGCATCCCGCTGACGCCCGACACCCGCACCGTGGGCGAGATCGCGCCGAGCCTCGATCTGCACCTGTGGAACGGCCTGTTCGTGCGCAAGGGCACGCCCGAGGAGGTCAAGGCCAAGATCGCCGCGGTGGCCGAGAAGGTGATGGCCTCGGACGCGGCCAAGAAGCTGTCCGAGAAGACCGGGGCGCTGATCTACTGGAAGGGGGCCGAGGCGGCGCAGGCGCAGATCGCGCATGACCGCAAGTCGCTGGGCACCGTCACCGGCCTGATCGGCAACTGATACCGGCCCCTGAAACCGGCGGCGACCCCGGGCACTGCGCCCCGGGGCCGCCCAAACGGAGCGCGACATGAGCCGTATCAAGACGCTGCAGGACCTGTTCCGCCGCTACCGGCGCCCCGGCGATTTCGTCATCGCCTTCCTCTCCTTCGCCTTCGCCCTGTTCCTGGCGGCCAACCTGCCGTTCCAGACCACCTGGGTCGCGCGCACCAAGCCGGTCGCGCAGCCCGCCTTCTGGCCTGCGGTCGCGATCGGCTTCATGGTCCTGTTCAGCACCCTGCACATGATCGGCGCGCTGGTGTCCGAGCGCATCCCGGGCCGGTTGGCCGAGGTGATCCAGTGGCTCAAGGCGCTGGAATACGTGGCCTGGTTCATGGCCTATGTCATGCTGGTGCCGTGGCTCGGCTACCTGCCGTCGACGCTGCTGTTCACGGTCACGCTCACCTACCGGCTGGGCTATCGCGGCTGGCGCTGGTCGGCGCTGGCACTGCTGTTCGGCGTCGTGGTCGTCGTGCTGTTCAAGACGCTGCTGCACGTCAAGATCCCCGGCGGCGCAGCCTATGAGCTGCTGCCCGGGGCCGCGCTGCGCAGCTTCTTCCTGACCTATCTGTGAAAGGCCCGACATGGATGCGCTTCTCGCCGGTCTCGGCCTGATCTTCACCCCGTCCGTGGCGCTGGCGCTGCTGGTCGGATCGCTTGGCGGCGTCATCATCGGTGCCATCCCGGGCGTCGGCGCGGCGGTGGCGATCGCCATCCTGCTGCCGGCCACCTTCGCCATGCCGCCGCTGGTCGGGCTGACGATGCTGCTCGGGATCTACGGCTCGTCGATGTATGGCGGCTCGCTGCCGGCGATCCTGATCAACACCCCCGGCACGCCGGTCAACGCCCTGACCACCTATGACGGCCACCCGATGACCAGGCGCGGCGAGGCGCTGCGGGCGCTCGGGCTGGCCTATGGCGCCAGCTTCGCCGGCGGCATCCTGTCGATCCTGGCGCTGATCCTGCTGTCGCCGGTGCTGGCAAGGATCGCGCCGATGTTCGGCTCGCGCGAGATCTTCCTGGCCGCCCTGCTCGGCATCGTCCTGGTGGTGATCGCCCATCGCGGCCAGACCTTCGCCGCCGGCTCGCTCGCCGCTTTCGGCATCTTCCTGCATACCGTCGGGCTGGAGCCGGTGAAATACACCCAGCGTTTCACCTTCGGTCTGGATTTCCTCTCCTCCGGCGTCGACCTGATCGTCGTCGTGCTCGGCCTGTTCGCGGTCAGCCAGGCCTTCGTGCTGCTGGTCGACCCCGACCACGCGCCGGAATCGCAGAACGTCTCGGGCAACATGTTCCGGGCCATGGCCGGCGTCCTGCGCCACAAGCGCATCGCCGCGGTCGGCTCGGGCTTCGGCGTGCTGATGGGGATGATCCCGGGCGTCGGCGAGTTCACCGCGCAGTTCCTGACCTATACCTATGCCCAGAAGACCTCGACCGACCCGGACGCCTTCGGCAAGGGCAGTCCCGAGGGGCTGGTGGCCTCGGAAAGCGCCAACAACGCGGTGCCAGCCGCCGCGATGATCCCGCTGCTCGCGCTGGGCATCCCGGGCGAGGCGCTGACGGCGATGATGCTGTCGGTCTTCTACGTCCATAACGTGGTGCCGGGGCCGGGGCTGTTCCGCGACCACCTCGACTTCGTCTATGCGCTCTATATCGCGATGCTGCTGCTCAACGTCATCGTCGTCGTCTTCGTCGCGCTCAGCTCGAACCTGCTGATGCGGATCATCCGGATCCCGACCCGGTTCCTCGGCATGATGATCCTGACGCTCAGCTTCGTCGGCGTCTTCAGCCTGCGCAATTCGGTGACCGACTGCCTGCTGGCCGCCGCCTTCGGCATCCTCGGCCTGATCCTCAAGCGCCAGAACCTGCCGATCGTGCCGATCATCCTCGGCATCGTGCTGGGCGGCATCATGGAGGTCAAGCTGCGCTCGGCCATGGCCCGGGTGCACACGCCGCTCGACTTCGTCGACCGGCCGATCGCCGCCTTCCTCGCCCTCGCCATCCTTGCCCTGATCGGGCTGCACTTCTGGGGCGTCTTCCGCGAGCGGCGGCTCAATCCGCCCGAATTCTCGCACGATCACGACATCCACGAAAGCCAGCAGGGGTGAGCCATGCTTGACCGGACCCGCATCGAGGAGCTGCGCCACGCCGCGGTGCCGCCCGCGCTTCACGTCATCGACGGCGAACGTCGCCCGGCCTCGGACGGCGGCGTGCTCGAGGTGATCTCGCCGCTCGACGGCCGGGCCTTCACCACCATGGCGCGCGGCACGCAGCAGGATGCCGACGCCGCCATCGCCGCCGCCCGCCGCGCCTTCGACGAAGGCGGCTGGCGCGACATGGCCCCGGCGGCGCGCAAGAAGATCCTGCTGAAATGGGCCGATCTGATCGCCGGGAACGCGCTTGAACTCGCGGTGCTGGGCGTGCGCGACAACGGCACCGAGATCGGCATGGCGCTGAAGGCGGAGCCGCTCTCGGCCGCCGGCACCATTCGCTACTACGCCGAGGCGCTCGACAAGCTTTCCGGCGAGATCGCGCCGACCGATCCGGGCGTGCTCGGCCTGGTTCACCGCGAGCCGGTCGGCGTCGTCGGCGCCATCGTGCCGTGGAACTTCCCGCTGATGATCGGGGCGTGGAAATTCGCCCCCGCCCTGGCCGCCGGCAACACGGTGGTGCTCAAGCCGGCGGAGACGGCCTCGCTGACGCTGGTGCGGCTGGCGGAACTGGCGCTCGAGGCCGGGCTGCCGCCGGGCGTGTTCAACGTGGTGACCGGCCCCGGCCCTGTCGTCGGCGCGGCGATCGGCCTGTCGATGGAGGTCGACGTGCTGGTCTTCACCGGCTCGGGCGCCACCGGCCGCCGGCTGCTGGAATATGCCGCGCGCTCGAACCTCAAGCGCGTCTATCTCGAACTCGGCGGCAAGTCCCCGAATATCGTCTTCGCCGACACGCCCGACCTGGCCCAGGCGGTCAAAGTCTCGGCCAACGGCATCTTCCGCAATTCGGGCCAGGTCTGCGTCGCCGGCTCGCGGCTGCTGGTCGAACGCTCGATCCACGACCGCTTCGTCGAGGCCTTGGCCGGGCAGGTGCAGGTGATGACGGTGGGCGATCCGCTCGATCCCGCCACCGGCGCCGGGGCGGTGAACTCGCTTGCCCAGCTCGACCGCAACCTCGGCTTCGTGGAGGAGGCGCGGGCGCTCGGTCGCGAGGTCCGCATCGGCGGGAAGCGGATCCTCGAAGAGACCGGCGGCTACTACATGGCGCCGACCATCGTCACCGGCGTTGCCCCCTCCGACCGGCTGGCCAGGGACGAGGTCTTCGGGCCGGTGCTGGCGGTCATCCCCTTCGATACCGAGGAGGAGGCGGTCGCCATCGCCAATGGCACCGATTACGGCCTCGCCGCCGCCGTCTGGACTCGCGACCTGTCGCGCGCCCACCGCATGGTCCGGGCGATCCGGGCCGGGGTCGTCCACGTCAACACCTATGGCGGCGCCGACCTCACCGTGCCGCTGGGCGGCGTCAAGCAATCGGGCAACGGCCACGACAAGTCGCTGCACGCCTTCGACAAGTATCTCGACCTCAAGACCGCGTGGATCAAGCTATGACCGACCGCACCATCCTCGTCGTCGGCACCTACGACACCAAGGACGACGAGCTGACCTACATCGCCGAGGTGATCCGTGGCCAGGGCGGCGGCGTGCTGACGATGGATGTCAGCGTGCTGGGCGATCCCTCGGTGCCCACCGAGTTCTCGAAACACGAGGTGGCCGAGGCCGCCGGCAGCTCCATCGCCGAGGCCATCGCCGGCGAGGACGAGAACCTGGCCATGCAGATCATGGCCCGCGGCGCGGCGGCGCTGACGGCGCAGCTGCACGGCGAGGGGCGGTTCGACGGCGTGCTGGTGCTCGGCGGCAGCATGGGCACCGACCTCGCGCTCGACCTCTGCCTGGCGCTGCCGCTGGGGGTGCCGAAATACATCGTCTCGACGGTCGCCTTCTCGCCGCTGATCCCGCCCGAGCGGCTGCCGGCCGATATCCAGATGATCCTCTGGGCCGGCGGGCTCTACGGGCTCAACTCGGTCTGCAAGGCGTCGCTGTCGCAGGCGGCGGGGGCGGTGCTCGGCGCGGCGCGCGCGGTCGAGCCGCCGGCGCGCGACCGGCCGCTGATCGGCATGACCAGCTTCGGCAAGACGGTGCTGCGCTACATGGTGGCGCTGAAGCCGGCGCTCGAGGCGCGGGGCTTCGAGGTGGCGGTGTTCCACGCCACCGGCATGGGCGGCCGCGCCTTCGAGAGCCTCGCAGCCGAGGGCGCCTTCGCCGCCGTGATGGACTTCGCCCCGCAGGAGCTGGGCAACCACATCATGGGCTCGGCGATCAGCGCCGGCCCCGACCGGATGACCGCGGCCGGCCGCGCCGGGGTGCCGCAACTGGTCTCGATCGGCTGCTACGACCTGGTCGATTTCGTCGGCTGGCAGGAGGTGCCGCCCCGGCTGGCCGGGCAGGAGGTCCATGCCCATAACCGGCTGCTGTCCTCGGTGATGATGACCGCCGAGCAACGGCGCGAGATGGCGCGCGCGATCTGCGGCCAGCTGGCCACGGCGCAGGGGCCGGTGACCCTGCTTCTGCCCCTGCGCGGCGGCAACGAGTGGGACCGCCCCGGCGGGCCGCTCTCCGATCCCGAGGGCCTTGCCGCCTTCGTCGCGGAGATCCGCGCCAGCTGCCCCGGCAATGTCACGCTGGTCGAGCTCGACGCCCATATCAACGATCCGGCTTTCGCCGAGGCGGCGCTGGCGCAGCTCGACCGCTGGATCGCGGCGGGCGTGTTGCCGCGGCCGGGCGCGGGGGCCTGACGTCCGCAGATCAGGCGCCGGGAAAGCGGCCGCGGGTGCGGTTGGCGAAGGCGACGAGCGACAGCATCACCGGCACCTCGACCAGCACGCCGACGACGGTGGCCAGCGCGGCGCCCGAGTTCAGCCCGAACAGGCTGATCGCCACGGCCACCGCCAGCTCGAAGAAATTCGACGTGCCGATCATGGCGCAGGGGGCCGCGATCCTGTGCGGCACCCGCAGCGCGAAGGCCGCGCCATAGGCCAGCGCGAAGATGCCGTAGCTCTGGATCAGGATCGGCACGGCAATCAGGGCGATGACGGCGGGATGGGCGAGGATGGTCTCGCCCTGCAGCCCGAACAGGATCGCCACGGTGGCGATCAGGCCGATGATCGAGAGCGGCTTGACGCGCGCCTCGAAGCGTTCGATCGCCGCGTCCGAGCCCAGCCTGCGCCGGGTGAACAGCCCGGCGATCAGCGGCAGGACGACGTAGAGCAGTGTCGCCAGCACCAGGGTTTCCCAGGGCACGGCGATATCGGTGACGCCGAGCAGGAAGGCGACGATCGGGGCGAAGGCGACGACCATGATCAGGTCATTCACCGAGACCTGGACCAGCGTGTAGGTCGCGTCGCCGCGCGTCAGCTGCGACCAGACGAAGACCATCGCGGTGCAGGGCGCGGCGCCGAGCAGGATCAGCCCGGCGGTATATTGCGCGGCATCCGCCGGCGCGATCCACGGTGCGAAGACGTGATCGAAGAACAGCACGGCAAGCAGGGCCATGGTGAAGGGCTTGATCAGCCAGTTCACCGCCAGCGTGACCAGCAGCCCGCGGGGCTGGCGCGCGACCCCGGCGACGGCGCCGAAATCGACATTGACCATCATCGGGTAGACCATGGCCCAGATCAGCACCGCCACGACCAGGTTGATCGAGGCGACCTCGGCCGCGGCGATGGCGGCGATCAGGCCCGGGGCGACGCTGCCCAAGGCGATGCCGCCGACGATGGCGAGCGCGATCCACAGCGTCAGGTAACGCGCGAAGAGGCCCATCGGCTCGGAATGGTCCCGGGAGTTGTCGGTCATGCTGCGCTGTCCTCTCTGCTTGCGTGAAAGCCCGTTGCCCACCGGGTCCGGGGGCAGGGGGCAAGCCCGGCCCGCGCCGCGCCCCGATTCTCGGCTCCGTCGTTGCGCCCGCGCGCCATCGCATCCCCATTTCGAGAAGTTTCGAACTATGACCGGGCTAAGGATTTACCTGGTTTTCGTCAAGCTTGGGCTTGTCGGGCAGGGAGGACGGGCAGGGAGGACGGGCAGGGGGGAACGGGCAGGCCGCAAACGGGCCGGCCGATGCGGCGCAGCTTTTCAGCGTGGCGCGCGCGGGCCGTAGGCGCGCAGGAAGACCGTGACCGCGCCGGCCACCACGCGGTCGATCTCGGCCGGGTCGGGGGCGTCGATCATGCAGAAGACCTGCTTGTAGAACAGGTCCGCCTTGCACAGCTCGAGAAACTGGGCGGCGGCCAGCGCGATGTCGTCGATCTCCAGTTCGCCGCGGGCGACGAAGGCCTCCAGAAGCGGCTCGAGATGGCGGGCGCCGCGGGCCGGGCCGGTGGCGTAGAAGGCCCGGGCAAGCTCGGGGAACCGCTGCGCGTCGCCGACCGCGACCCGGAAGGCGCTCTGCGCCTGGGCCGAAGAGAGCCGGTCGAGATAGAAGCGCGCGATCCGGTCCAGCGCGTCGGCGGCCCCGGCCTGCACCAGCTCGGCCGGGAACAGCTTGGCGGCGTAGAGATCGCATTCGCGGGTGAAGAACGCGGAATAGAGATGCCGCTTGTCGGGGAAATGGCGGTAGAGCGTCGGCTTCGACACGCCGGAGACGCGCGCGATCTCGTCGATCGAGGCGGCCTCGAAACCGCGTTCCATGAACACCTCGCGCGCCCCGGCGAGGATCTGCTCGCGTTTCGCGGTGCCACGCCTGCCGCCCGTCCGGGCGGTCGGCTGGTTTCCGGTTTCTTCCGCCTGCGCGTCCACCTGTGCCCCCGTCAAAGCCGATTTTTGCCTCTTGCATATTGCATGTCCGGCGATATAGAGCAATAAGTAAACTAAACGGTATAGTAACGAAAGGCCGTCCCATGCCCCGCGATACCGACGAGGACAGCCGCCCGGCGGCGGCAGGCGAGACCGGCGCCGCGCCCGCCTCGGAGATGCCGGCGACCGGGAAACCGGCCTCCGGCGGGACCAAGCGGCTGGTCATCGGCGCCGTGGTGCTGATCCTGGTGGCGGCCGGGGTCTGGTTCGGGCGGGAATGGTGGACCGTCGGGCGCTTCACCGAAACCACCGACGACGCCTATGTGAAGGCCGATATCGTCACCTACTCGGCGCAGGTCGCCGGCACGATCACCGAGATCGCGGTGGCCGACAACGCCGCGGTCAAGGCCGGCGACGTGCTGCTGCGGATCGACGACACGCGCTACCGCGCCGCGCTGGCCGAGGCCAGGGCCCAGGTCGCCAGCGCCGAGGCGGCGATCGCGACCACGGATCAGCAGATTGCGCTGCAGGCCCACAACATCGCCGCGGCCGAGGCCAGCCTGGCTTCGGCGAAGGCGCAGCTCGAGGTCGCGCGCACCAATGCCGAGCGCAGCCAGGCGCTGCTGGCGCGCGGCGCCACCACCCAGGCCGTCACCGACCAGCAGACGCTGGCGCTCGACCAGGCCCGGGCCGGGGTCCGCGGCGCCAAGGCGTCGCTCGATGTCGCGCGCGGGCAGGTGCCGGTGCTGAAGAGCCAGCGCCACCAGCAGGAGGCGGCGCTGAGCCGGGCCAGGGCCGCGCTGGTGCTGGCGCAGAAGAATGTCGACGACACCGTGATCCGCGCCAGCCGCGACGGGGTGGTCGGCAATCGCGGCGTCGAGGTCGGCACATCCGTTGCCGCCGGCACCCGGCTGATCAGCCTGGTGCCGCTGGACGCCGTCTACGTCGTCGCCAATTTCAAGGAGACCCAGGTCCGGCATTTCCACCCCGGCATGAAGGTCGACCTGACCGCCGACATGCTGGGCGGGGCGCATGTCTCGGGCGTGATCGACAGCATCGCGCCGGCGACGGGATCGGAATTCGCCCTGATCCCGACCGAGAACGCCACCGGCAACTTCACCAAGATCGTCCAGCGCATCCCGGTGCGCATCCGCGTCACCCCGCCGGCAGCGCCGGACGGTCCGCGGCTGCGGCCCGGCAGCTCGGTCGTCGTCGACGTGAACACGCGCGGGGCGAAGTGATGAGCGCGCCGGCCGACCCGCCCGGCGCGCCGCCGGTGCCGACCAAGGGCGACGTCTTCGGCTTCTTCCTGATGGTCGTGGGCATGTTCATGGCCATCCTCGACATCCAGATCGTCGCCAGCTCGCTGCCCCAGATCCAGGCCGGCATCTCGGCCTCGATCGACCAGGTGACCTGGGTCCAGACCGCCTACCTCGTCGCCGAGGTGGTGATGATCCCGCTCTCGGGCTGGCTGGCCAAGGTGATGTCGACGCGCTGGGTCTTCGTCATGTCCTCGTCGGGTTTCACGCTGATGAGCGTGGCCTGCGCCTTCGCCTGGGACACCCAGTCGATGATCGCCTTCCGCGCGGTCCAGGGCTTCATCGGCGGCGCCATGATCCCGACCGTCTTCGCCGCCAATTACAAGCTGCTGCCGCCGTCGAAGCGGATGCTGGGTACGGTGATCATCGGCCTGACCGCCACCGTCGCCCCCGCCGCCGGGCCGACCCTGGGCGGCTATATCACCGAGCATTTCAGCTGGCATTGGCTGTTCCTGGTCAACATCGTGCCGGGGCTGATCGTGACCGCGCTGGTGCCGCTCTTCGTCGATATCGACCTGCCGGACTGGAAGCTGTTCCGCAAGATCGACATCCTCGGCATCGTCCTGATCGCGGGCTTCCTCGGCTCGCTGGAGATCGTGCTCGACGAGGGCCCGCGCGAGGACTGGTTCCAGAGCGACATGATCCTGTTCTTCGCCGTGCTCTCGGTGGGCTCGGCGGTGCTGCTGATCTGGCGCGAGCTGACCATCGAGCACCCGGTGCTGGAACTGCATGCCTTCCTCAACCGCAACTTCACCGTCGGCTGCATCCTGACCTTCGTGCTGGGCACTTGCATGTACGGCCAGAGCTACATCCTGCCCCAGTTCCTGTCGCGGGTGCGCGGCTTCAGTTCGCTCCAGGTCGGCGAGGTGATGGCCGTCACCGGCGCCGCGATGTTCGTCGGCGCCCCGATCACCGGCCAGCTGGGGCAGAGGTTCGACGCCCGCAAGATCCTGTTCTTCGGCTTCACGCTGGTGACGCTGGGGCTGTGGCTCAATACCAAGATGACGACCGAGGTCGGCTTCGACCAGCTGCTCTGGCCGCAGATCGCGCGCGGGCTGGGGCTGGTGCTGTGCATGGTGACGATCACCGCCGCCGCGCTCGGCACCCTGCCGACAACGCTGGTCGGCGGCGGCTCGGGCCTGTTCAACGTCTTCCGCAACATGGGCGGGGCGCTGGGGCTGGCGATGATCAACACCCAGTGGGACGGCCGCTACGACCGCCATTACTGGTGGATGGCCGAGAGCATCAGCACCACCGACCAGGCCGTCGCCGACCGGGTCCGGCAGATGACGCATCTGATGGCGAGCCATCCCGAGATCAACGGCGACCCGATGCTGGCCGCGATCCGCCAGCTCGGCGGCCAGATCGCGCAGCAGGCCGCGATCATGGCCTGGAACGACGTCTTCTACACGATGGCGATTTCGTTCATCTGCGCGACGCCGCTGATCCTGCTGCTCGCCAAGCCCGAGCATACCGACGTCGCCGCGCATTGAGCGTGCAAACGCTCAGGCTCCCGGCGGCGGGGGGCTCCGCCGCCGGGCAATCCGGCCGCCTCACCAGGGCTGGTTCGCCGGGCCGACCGTGAACTCGCTGACCGTCGTGTCCTCGGGCAGGTTCAGCGCGAAGCCGACGACCTTGGCGATGCGGTCGGGCGAGATGCCGAAGGCCTGGTAGAGCCCGGCCATGCCCTCGGCCGCGCCCGGATCGGTGATCGTGCTCAGGAGCTCGGTGTTGATCGCCGCCGGGTAGAGCGTGGCGGTGCGGATGTTGGTGCCCTCCATCGCGGATTCCATCCGCAGGCACTCCATGAAGTCGCGCAGGAACCACTTGGTGCCGCCATAGACCGCCGTGCCCGGATAGGCCTTGAGCCCGGCGACCGAGGAGACGGCGAGGATGTGGCCCGACTTCTGCGCGGTGAAGGTCGGCGTGACGGCGGCGACGCCGTTCAGGACGCCGTTGATGTTGACATCGACCATCTGTCTCCACTCGTCGGTCTTGAGGGCCGAGACGTTGCTGACCGGCATGATGCCGGCGTTGAGGAAGATGGCGTCGAGGCGGCCGAAGCTGTCCTTGGCCAATTGCACGATGGCGTCGTTGTCCTCCGGCCTGGTCACGTCCATCGCCTGCCAGACGGCTTCGCCGCCCGCCGCCTTGATGGCCTCGGCGATCTGCTCGAGCTTGTCGGCGCGGCGCGCGCCGAGGACGACCTTGGCGCCCTTGCCGGCGATTTCCTTCGCGGTGGCTTCGCCGATGCCGCTGGAGGCGCCGGTGATGATGACCACCTTTCCGGTGATGGTATCGGTCATTTCGATGTCCTTTCGTCTGTCATCTGGAAACACGCGGTCGCGCCGCCCCGAGGGGCGGCCCGTGCCGGTGCGTTTGGGGGGGGCTGGTCAGTCGGCCCGCCGGATGCGGACCGGACCGTCCTCTAGCCGCCCCGCGAGCGGCGCGTCGAACCGCCCGAGCGGGACGAGGCCGGCGGAATCGCGGAACGGCTGGTAGAAGATCGCGAGGTTGCCCCAGGGGGCGTAGAGCGTGATGTCGCCGGCCGCGGGCGCGTAGCTCGCCGGCGCCCCGGTGGTGTCGAGCTTGCGCGGCAGGTCGGCCACCTTCTCGGTGCCGTGGTAGTCGCTCAGGGGCAGCTCCAGCGGCAGCAGCGATGCGAAATCGCGCGCCGTCGGCGTGTCGTTCAGGGTCGCGGACAGAACCGTGTCGCCGGCGATTACCTCGATCCTGGTCATGGCGGGGCCTTTCCCTTCTCCGCTTGCCGTCTCGGCCCGGACCGGGGCGCAGGCAAGTGCGGCGGCTGCCGTCGCCGAGATCAGCAAGCTGCGCATCCTGGGCCTCCTTCGTCCGGGTGCTGCCAATATGCCTGTTCCGGTCCGGCAGGATTAGCCCCCGCGCGTCACTGCCACTCATGACGGGTATTCATCAATCCGGGGCCGGGGCCGCCCGCCGCGCCCCCGGCGCTCACCGCACAATCATTGGACCTCATGAGCCACGCGCATATATCCTGCGCACAGTGCCGGACCGGCGGACGGAGGCCCCCAATGCTGCGCGAGAACATCAACGACCTGATTGCCTTCGCCGCCGTGGCCGAGGAGCGCAGCTTTACCCGCGCCGCGGCGCGGCTGAACATCTCGCAATCGGCGCTGAGCCACACGATCAAGGGCTTGGAGCAGCGGCTCGGGCTGCGGCTGCTGACCCGCACCACGCGTTCGGTCGCGCCGACACTGGAGGGCGAGGACCTGCTGGCGACGCTCAACCCCTGTTTCGAGATGATCGAGACCCGGCTGCGGGCGCTGAACGACCACCGCGACCAGCCGACCGGAACGGTGCGGATCGTCGCCGTCGAATACGCCATCGAGTCGCTGCTCTGGCCCAAGCTGTCGCCGGTGCTGAAGCAATACCCGGCAGTGAACGTCGAGTTCGTGATGGATTACGGTTATACCGACCTCGCCGCGGCGCAATGCGATGCCGGGGTGCGTTACGGCGACCAGGTCAGCGAGGGCATGATCGCGATGCGGATCGGCCCGGACGAGCGCATGATCTGCGTCGGTGCGCCCGAGTATTTCGATGCCGCCGGGGTGCCCAAGACGCCGCAGGACCTCTCCGGCCACCGCTGCATCAACCTGCGCCTGTCGACCCATGGCGCGCTCTATGCCTGGGAGTTCGAGGACAGGGACGGCCACGAGATCAAGGTCAAGGTCGGCGGCCAGGTCTGCTTCAACACCGTCAACCCGGTGATGCGGGCGGCGGTGGACGGGCATGGCCTTGCCCTGATCCCCGAGCGGCTGGCGGCAGAGCACCTGGCCTCCGGCGCGCTGCGGAGCTGTCTCGAAGACTACTGCCCCTATTTCCCGGGCTTCCACCTCTACTATCCCAGCCGGCAGCGGCCGTCCTCGGCCTTCGGGGTGGTGCTGGAGGCGCTGCGCGCGCGGGGGTGAGGATTGATGAGCGGCCCTCATGGGTGGCTTGGTCGACTCTGGCATTAAGATCCGCGCCGGATCTGTCAGGTTGCGGGGCATCGCGATGCGGCCACGCGGGCCGCAAGGAGGGCGAGATGAAGATCGGCATTCTCGGATCGGGCCGGATGGGCGCCGGGCTGGGCCGCCTCTGGGCGGCCTGCGGCCACGAGGTGACCTTTGCCTGTTCGCGCAGCCCGGCCAAGCTCGCGCGGCTGGCGCAGGAGACCGGCGGCGCACCGGGCACGGTGGCCGAGGCGGTGGCGGGGGCCGAGGCGCTGCTCCTGGCGGTGCACTGGTCGCGCGTCGCGGAGGTGCTGGCGCAGGCGGGCGAGATGGCGGGGCAGGTGGTGCTGAACTGCTGCGTGCCGCTCGACGAGACCGATACCGACCTCGTCGTCGGCGCCACCTCGTCGGGCGCCGAGGAACTGGCGCGGATGCGGCCCCGGGCGCGCTGGGTCTCGTGCTTCAACACCAGCCCGTCGGAGAGCTTGGCCCCGGTCTTCGCCAACAAGGGCCGGGGAGAGGCGCCGCAGCTCCTGCTCTGCGGCGACGATGCCGGGGCCAGGGCAGTCGCGGGCGATCTGATCCGCGACATCGGCTTCGAACCGCTCGAGGCCGGCGCCCTGCGCACCGCCCGCTTCATCGAGCCCTTCGCCATGGTCACCGCCGAACTGGCCTATGGCCAGCCCGGCGGCCCGGCCCTCACTTACCGTTTCGAGAAACTGCGCGGCTGAGCCGCGCGGTCCATAGACAAGGAGAAAGCCATGAAGATCACCCGTTCCGGCACCGCCCCGTCGATGGCCGGCCCCGAGGACTGGTTCACCGGCACCGTCCGCATCGACCCGCTGTTCCAGGCCGAGGAGCCCGGCCGCGCCGCCGGCGCCCAGGTCACCTTCGAGCCCGGCGCCCGCACCGCCTGGCACACCCACCCGGCGGGCCAGACCCTGATCGTCACCTTCGGCCGCGGCCGGGTCCAGCGCGAGGGCGGCCCGGTCGAGGAGATCCGCCAGGGCGACATCGTCTGGTTCCCGGCCGGCGAGAAGCACTGGCACGGCGCGGCGCCCGACACCGCGATGAGCCATATCGCGGTGCAGGAAGCCGTCGACGGCAGCGCCGTGACCTGGATGGAGAAGGTCGAGGACGCCGATTACAACGGCTGATCCCGGCTGATCCCGGCTGGGCGCGGGAGGGCGGCGGGCCCGGCGGCCCGGCGGCCCGGCGCCTGCCCGGGGCGTCTCCCGGGGCGTCTCCCGGGGCGCCTGCCCGGGGCGTCTCCCGGCAAGGTTGCCGGCAGGACTGGCCCCCGAAGGCGGGACAGGGCTGTGCACACCGTGCCCCGCCCATGCGGCGCCCCCGCGTGGACGGCCGGCCTAGTCGCCCCGTTCGGGCCGCGACGCCTCTCTGATCCACTGCATGAAGGCGCTGGCGGCAGGCTTGTCCTGGCTGCCCGGCGCACAGGTCGCCCAATAGGCGGTGCCGAAATCGCAGCCCCCGTTGGGCAGGTCGACCAGCCGCCCTTCCGCCACCAGCGCAGCGGTGATCGAGCGCCATCCGAGCATCACGCCGCGCCCGTCCAGCGCCGCCTGCACCGCCTGGATGTAATTGTCGAAGACCTGCTTCTGCCCCCTTGGCCGGATATGCCCGCGCGCGGCAAGATATTCCGGCCAGCCCGCCCAGCCATAGGACTGGGGCACGCGGACGTGAATGAGCGTGGCCTCGCGCAGCCGCCCGGGATCGCCCCCGAGCGGCGCGATGACCCGGGAGGTGCCGACGGGGCAGATGCGCTCGGGGAACAGCAGCTCGGTTGCGCCGTCCGGCCATGGCTTGGCGCCGTAGCGCAGAGCGATGTCGATCCCGGTGGCGAAGACGGGCAGGTCGGACGGGGGCGCCTGGACGTTCACCATGATGTCCGAGTGCCGGGCATAGAAGTCGGCCAGCCGCGGCATCAGCCAGTAGGTCGCCATGCCGAGGGTGCAGCTGACCGTGACCTGCCGCTCGGCCAACCCCGCGGCGTGCCGTATCTCTTCGACGGCGTCGGCAATCTGGGCAAGGCCGCTCCGCGTCGCCTGGGCCAGCCGCTGGCCCGCCTCGGTCGCCACGGCGGGCTTGACGCCGCGGTCCATGAGCCGGGCGCCGACGTGATCCTCGAGCGCCCGGATCGCCTGCGAGACCGCCGGGCGGGTGACGTTCATCTCGGCGGCGGCAAGCTGCATCGAGCCGAGCCGTTGCACGGCATCGAAGATCGTCAGCAGGCGCAGCGGCGGCAGGCGGTCCATGGCGATGTAAACTTATAGATTAACTTAGCGATAGTTTTATCGCGCTTTTTCCGCGAAGCCAAATCGGTTTGCTTTCGATTATCGACCGCGAACACGAGGCCAGAGCCCATGAATGTCCTGTCTCCTTCCCCAACCGTTGTGAGCCTTGGCGATACCGGCCTGACGGTGCCGCTCGCGCAGGGCGCGCGCTATTTCAACTACTACTGGCTGCGGGACAACTGCCCCTCCAGCTTCAATCCCGAGACCCGCGAGCGGAGCTTCGACATCTTCCACCTCGAGGCCGCCCCCAGGGCCCGCGCCGCACATCTCGAAGCGGACACCCTGGTGATCGACTGGGACGGCGAAGAGCACGTCACGCGGATGCCCGTCGCCTGGCTCGAAACCTATGCCGAGGGCGGCCGCCGCCCCGACCCGGCGGACCTGCCGCGCAAGGCCTGGTTCGGGGATCATTACCCGGACGTCGCCCGTTTCACCCATGCGCAACTGATCTCCGACAAGGTGGCGCGGCAGGCCTGGCTCGAGGCGATGCTGGTCGAGGGCATCTCGGTCGTCGGCGAGATGCCGGACACCGACGCGGCGCTGACCGAGCTGGTGCAGCTGATGGGGCAGGTGCGGCCGACCTTCTTCGGCCTCTATTTCGACGTCCGTACCCATATCAACCCGACCAACACCGCCTACACGGCGTCGGCGCTGGAACTGCACACCGACACGCCGGCCGAGGAACATGCCCCCGGGGTGCAGTTCCTGCACATGCGCGCCAACTCGGTCGAGGGCGGGCGCAACCTGTTCGGCGACGGCGTCGCCGCCGCCAACGATTTCCGTGCGCTCGACCCCGAAGGCTTCCGGCTGCTGGCCGAGACCGACATCCCGTTCTATTGCGAGCACGACAGCTACGACATGCGCTCCTACCAGCGCATCATCGAGCTCGACCAGCATGGCGAGGTCGCGGGGCTGACGATCAGCCAGCACATGCTGGACCTCGTCGATCTGCCGCAGGAACTGCTCGACAGGTGGTATCCGGCCTTCTGCCGCTTCGGCAGGCTGCTGCAGGACGACAAGTATGTCATGCGCTTCACCCTGAACGCGGGCGAATGCATCGTCTTCGACAACCACCGCATCGTCCATGGCCGCGCCGCCTACACCGCCGAAAGCGGTGACCGCTATCTGCGCGGCACCTATGCCGACCGCGCCGAGATGCGCTCGACCTACCGCGCGCTGGTCTGTGAAGGGAGGTTCAAGGCATGAACGTCGCGACGACAATCGCCCCGGACGCCGATGCCGGAGACCGCGCCACGCTGCGGCAGGACCTGGCCGCGGCCTTCCGGCTCTGCCACCGCTTCGGCTGGAGCGAATCCGTCGGCAACCATTTCAGCGCCGCGGTCTCGGCGGACGGGCGCAAGTTCCTGCTGAACCGCCGCTGGCAGCATTTCGCCACCATCCGGGCCGGCGACCTGCTGCTGCTCGACGCCGACGACCCCGTGGCGATGGAGGGGCCGGACGCGCCCGACCCCTCGGCCTGGGCGGTGCATGGCGCCTTGCACCGGGCGCTGCCGCAGGCGCGGGTGATCCTGCATTGCCATTCGCCCTACGCGACGGCGCTGGCCTGCCTCAAGGACCCGACGCTGCTTCTGATCGACAACAACACCGCCCGCTTCTTCGGCCGCGTCGGCTACGACCTGGCCTTCGGCGGCATCTCGGACACCGCGGCCGAAGGTGCCCACCTGGTCGAGGCGATGGGCGAGAACAGCGTCCTGGTGATGGGCAATCACGGCGTCACCGTCACCGGCGACACCGTCGCCGACGCCTTCGAGGACCTCTACTTCTTCGAGAAGGCGGCCCAGACCCTGATCCTCGCGCGGTCGAGCGGCGAGGAGCTTGCGCTGCTGTCCGACGCGGTCGCCCGGAACACGGCCGCGGGCTGGCGCGCCTATCGCGGCATGGCGCAGCGGCACTTCGACTACCTGAAATCCACGCTCGACAGCGAGGACCCCGCCTGGCGGGACTGAGCGGACGGCAGGGCGGCGGGACGGCGACGCGACCGCTTGCGAGTCGCCGCTCGGCCGCTGCTCTCCCTGCGCTGCAGCCGCCGCATGCCGCCAGTCGCGACCGGCGGGGCGGCACCGCCCGAGTTCCCGACCGCGGGTCGGCGGAGGCGTGGCGCGGCCAAGCGGCAGATCATGACTTCGTGCACGACGACAATTCGCCGTGCCGCCCGAGGGACGAGCTGTGCCATAGTGCGGTGAGATTTCTGCAACGGGACAAGGCGTGTTGGCGATGGACGAGGCACGGGGACAATACCACATCGTTGGCGGCGGCATCGCCGGGCTGGCCGCGGCGGTCTTTCTGCTGCGCGATGCCGCGGTCGACGGCAAGGACATCCACATCTACGAGCAGCTGGGGGTCGCCGGCGGATCGCTCGACGGGTCCGGGGATGCCGAGGCGGGCTATCTCGTCCGCGGCGGCCGGATGTTCGAGGAGCATTTCGCCTGCACCTTCGACCTGCTGGCGACGGTCCCGTCGGCGAACGATCCCGCCGTTTCGGCGGCGGAAGACATCTTCGCCTTCAACCGCATGGTGCCGGGCTCGGCCAATTGCCGGATCGTTCGGGGCGGCCGGCCGGCCGAGGACCGCTATGAGCTTACGCTGACCGCGCAGGACATCGTCGACATCAACCGCCTGATCCTGCATTCCGAGCCCGCGCTGGGCGCCCGGACGATCGAGGACTGGTTCAAGCCCAGCTTCTTCGCCAGCAATTTCTGGCTGATGTGGTCGACCATGTTCTCGTTCCAGCCCTGGCATTCGGCCGTCGAGATGCGGCGCTACCTGCGGCGGTTCATCCATCTGTTTCCGGGCTTCACCCGGATCGCCGGCATCCTGCGCACCCGCTACAACCAGTACGACTCCCTGATCGCGCCGATCCTGACATGGCTGCGGGACCGGGGCGTGCGGATCGCCACCGCCGCGCAGGTGATCGACGTCAGGATCGAGGGCACGCGGCAGGAGCGCCGGGTCGCCGCGCTGGTGCTGGCCGGCGGCCAGGAGGTGCCGGTGGCGGAGACCGACCAGGTCTACCTTACCCTGGGGTCGATGACCGACGCCTCGGCGACGGGATCGAACGACCGCGCCCCGGGCATGGAGGACCGCGAGGGCGGGGCCTGGGCGCTCTGGCGCAAGCTGGCGGCGGCGCACGAAGGCTTCGGCCGCCCCGAGGCGTTTTGCAGCGATACCGGCAAGACCGCGTGGCATTCCTTCACGGTGACGCTCGATGGGCCCGACTTCTTCGAGTTCATGGAGGATTTCACCGGCAACCGGACCGGCACCGGCGGGCTCGTGACCTTCGCCGATTCCGGCTGGATCCTCTCCATCGTCCTCTTCCACCAGCCGCATTTCCGCGGCCAGAAGCACGGCACCTACGTCTTCTGGGGCTATGGCCTGCGCGGCGACCGCCCGGGCGATTTCGTCGACAAGCGGATGTGGCAGGCGACCGGTGACGAGATCCTGGCCGAGCTGTTCGGGCATCTGCGCCTGACGCCCGAGCAGCAGGCCTGGTTCAGCGGCGCCCGCGTGCGGCCCTGCCGGCTGCCCTACATCACCAGCCAGTTCATGCCGCGCCTGCCCGGGGACCGTCCCGACCTGCGCCCCAGCGGCGCGCGGAACTTCGCGGTCATCGGGCAATTCTGCGAACAGCCCCGGGACTGCGTCTTCACGGTGGAATATTCGGTGCGGTCGGCACGTGCGGCGGTGGCAAGCCTGACCGGCCGGATCGACCCGCCGCCACCGGTCGCGCGCACGGACCTCGATCCGAAGGTGCTGATGAATGCCGCCCGCGTCCTGATGGGGGGCTAGCCTGTCCTGCCGGGGCGGGATCGCGGTGCCGGCGTGGTGCCTCGGCGCCGCATTCCGCGGGAACGCCCTGGCCGAGGAAAGGCCGGGGGCGCAGCCCGGCGATGCCGATACGACGCGGCACCTGCCAGAAGCGCGCGTACGGGCTGTTGTCGCGCGGGGCGCGGCTCAGCATTTCACCCGCTCCATCTTCGGGTCGAACAGCGGCTTGAGCGAGGCGACGGCCTTGATCCGCTCGCCGGCGACGTCGATCTCCCAGTCGCCGGTATCGACGATCTCGGCCGTCAGCGGCGCGTCGGTCTCGGCAAATCCGATCGCCACCGCGCCGCCCAGCGTGTGGCCATAGGCACCGACCTGCAGGTGGCCGACCTCCTGCCCGTTCAGATAGATCAGCTCGTTGCCGTAGAGCAGCGGCTCGGGGTCCTTGAGCAGGAATTGCAGCATCCGGGTCTTGGGCACGCCCTGCGCCTTGATCGCGGCCAGCGCGTCGCGGCCGATGAAGCCGCCGGGCTTGTCGAGCTTGACGGCAAAGCCCAGGCCGGCCTCGATCGGGTTGTCGGTATTGTCGATATCGACGCCGAAATCGCGATAGGCCTTTTCCAGCCGCAGCGAGCCCAGCGTCTGCATCCCGGCATTGCGCAGCCCGAACTCCTGCCCGGCCGCCATCAGCAGGTCGTAGACCTGGACCGCGTGCAGGCTGGGGACGTGCAGCTCCCAGCCCAGTTCGCCGACATAGGTGACGCGCAGCGCCAGCACGTTGAAATAGCCGACATCGATCTCCTGCGCCGTCATGAAGGGGAAGGCATCGTTGGAAAGATCGGCCGAACTGACCTTCTCCATCAGCAGCCGCGCCTTGGGGCCGTGGATGTTGATCTGGGTGATGCCGGGGGTGATGTCGGTAATCACCACGCATTCGTCGGCGCCGATATGGCGGCGCATCCGCATCTCGGTATGGCCGTGGCTGTTCTCGCCGACCACGACGACATATTTGTCCGCCGCCAGCCGGGTCACCGTCAGGTCGGCCTCGAAGCCGCCACGCTCGTTGACCCAGGCGGTGTAGGTGACGCGGCCGGGTTCGACATCGACGTCGTTGCAGCTCAGCCGGCTGAGTAGGGCGCAGGCGTCGCGGCCCTCGATCGAGAATTTCGACATCGACGACATGTCCATCAGGATGACGTCCTCGCGCGCGGCGCGGTGCTCCGCGGCGTGCCAGTCGAACCAGTTCTGGCGGAACCAGCTGTAACGTTCGACCTGCGCCTGTTCCGGCGTCGGGGCGAACCAGTCCGGCAGTTCCCAGCTGTGGCTCTCGCCGAACCAGGCGCCTGCCGCCTTCAGCCGGTCATGGAGCACCGAACGCTTGACGTTGCGCGCGGTCCGGAAGCTCTCGTTGTGGTAATGCTGGCCGAACATCTTGCCCAGCAGTTCCGGCCCGCGGTCGCGGCGGAAGGCGCGGGTCGCCTCGTTCTTGGTGAAGCGGTTGACGTTGATCGCGGTGACATCGACCGGCGGCACGCCGTCGACGATCCACTGCGCCAGCACCTTGCCGGTGCCGGCGCCGTTGAGGATGCCGAGCGAGTTCATGCCGCAGGCGACATAGCAGTTACGCAGTTCCGGCGTCGGGCCGACCAGCGGCGCGAGGTCGGGGGTGAAGCTCTCCGGGCCGCAGAACAGCTTGCGCACGCCGACATTCAGTGCCGAGGGCACGCGGCTGTAGGCCCGTTCCAGATGCGGGCCGACGCGGTCCCAGTCGGGCTCGATCTCGCCGAAGGCGAAGTCCTCGGGGATGCCGTCCAGCTTCCACGGCGCCGCGCCCGGCTCGAACAGGCCGAGCATCAGCCCGCCGACCTCCTCGCGGTAATAGGTGTAGGTGCTGGGATCCTCGAGCACCGGCAGGTCGCGGCTCAGCCCCGCGATCTTCTCGGTGATCAGGTAGTAGTGCTCGGCCGCCTGCAGCGGCAGGTTGATCCCCGCCTTCGCTCCCAGCTGGCGCGACCACATCCCGCCGCAGACCACCACGGTCTCGGCGGTGATCGTCTCGCCCGTCGCGGTGCGGACGCCGGTCGCGGTGCCGTTCTCGACCAGGATTTCGGTCACCGCGGTGTTCTCGAAGATCCGCGCCCCGCCCATCCGGGCCCCCTTGGCCAGCGACATGGTCACGTCGACCGGGTTCGCCCGCCCGTCCTCGGGGATGTAGAAGCCGGCAAGGATGTCGGACAGATCGCCGATCGGGAACAGCGCGGCGGTTTCCTGCGGCGAGATCTCATGGATGTTGATGCCGTGCCGGCGCATGAAGGGGGCGAGCCGGCGCATCTCGTGCAGCCGTTCCGCGTTCGAGGCGATCTGCAGGTAGCCGACATCGCGGAAGCCGGTCGGCAGCCCGGTCTCCTGTTCGAGCCTGGCATAGAGATCGCGGCCATGGGTGTAGATCTCGCACTCGGCCTCGGACTTGAGCAGCCCGGCGACGATCAGCCCGGCGGCGTGCCAGGTGGTGCCGCTGGTCAATTGATCGCGTTCGAGCACGACGACATCGGTCATCCCCAGCTTGGTCAGGTGATAGGCCGTGTTGCAGCCGATCGAGCCGCCGCCGATGATGACGGTCTGGGCGTGGCTGGGCAGGGTCTGGGGCATGGTCGGCTCCGGCTGAGGGATTCGCGATTTGATCAAATTGTTGGATTGACGCGGGCCGGAAATCAAGAAATTGATTGAATGACCATTCAATGGATGGATTGATGGACGACACAGAGACCGGCAAGAAACCCCGCACCGCGCCGCCGGAAACCCGACGCCGCCAGTTGATCGACGCGACCGTCAGCTCGATCAGCAAGCACGGCATCTCGGGCACCACCCTGACCGCCGTCACCAGGGAGGCGGGGCTGTCGCTCGGGCTGGTCAACTTCCACTTCAAGAGCAAGGAGGCGCTGCTCTCGGAAACCCTGAAATTCCTGGCCGAGGAACATCGGACGTTGTGGCTGGCGGCGCTGACGCGGCCCGATCTGGGCCCGGCCGACAAGCTGCGGGCCCTGATCGACGCCCAGTTCCACCCGCGCATCTGCAACCGCAAGAAGCTGTCGGTCTGGTTCGCCTTCTTCGGCGAGGCGAGGCACCGCAAGTCCTATCGCGCGATCACCTCCGAGATCGACATGGAGCGTCAGGAGGTCTGCGCCGAGCTGTGCCGGCAGATCATCGGCGAGGGCGGCTATCCCGGTCTCTCCGGCGAAGGCGTCGCCCTGACCCTGGAGGGGCTGTTCGACGGATTGTGGCTCAACATCCTGATGTATCCGGCCAAGTTCAGCCGTGAAGCGGCCCACGGACAGGTGCTGTCCTATCTGGCGCTCGCCTTTCCCGGGCACTTCGGCTGAGCCGCAAGAGCCGCCCTGGCCTTGAACGCCCGGGGCGTTTCCCCCGACAGGCCGGTTGCGGCATGGGAGGCATGAAACGGGTCCGCGGCGATCCGGCCTCCCGTGATCGCCGGGCCGGCGAGGCCATGCTCCGGATGCGAGGAATTCCGTCTGGCTGAATCGTCCAACCCGACAAGCGGTTCAGCGGGGGGAATGTCACGCCCGGGCTGCGCCAGTTGAAAAGAAACCCAAAGCGGCGCAGACTTGCAGACATTAGGACGGTCGAGGAGGCGATCGTATTGATTGATTTTAGTCGCTTGGGGACGGTTTGGTCCCGCGTTCTCTTGTCCATTTCCTGCAGCCGGCCCTGCGCGGCCCCCGGGCGGCCGCGGCGCCTGCCTGCCGCGGTGTCCGCTGCCGCCTTTGCCTCTGCGCTGATCGGTTTCGGCGACGGGGCAATGGCCGAGCAGGGCGACGTTCCGGAGGGTGCCGCCGTGGTAACGAGCTTTTCCGGCGTCAAGCGCGACCCGGCCTCCGGCGCGCCCGTCCTCGATCCGGAGGGGCAGGTGCTGCGGGTGCTCGACCTGTCGTCCCCGGGCTTTGCCGCCAATGGCAGCCGGTGGGACGACGTGCCGCTCACGCTCGACGTGACGGCGCGCGAAAGCGGCCAGGTCTTCGGCATCGCCATCGACGGGGCCCGCCCGCCCACGATCTACCTTGCCGCCAGTTCGGCCTTCGGGCTCTATCGGGCGCCCGACAACAGCGGCTGGATGGCCGGGATGTGGGGCCGCGGCGGCGGGCCGGGAACCGTCTACCGGCTGCGCGCGGCCAATGGCTACCGGCCCGAGCCATTCGCAGCTCTGGCCCTCGACGGCCGGCCCAACAGCGGCGTCGGGCTTGGCAATATCGCCTTCGACGCCAGCAACGACCAGCTCTTCGTCTCCGATCTCGAAAACGGCATGATCTACCGCATCGACGCGGCGAGCGGCACGGTGCTCGATCACTTCGACCACGGCGTCGACGGCCGGGCCTATTACCTCGACAGCGCCTCGGCGCAGTACCGGGTCGGAGAGGTGGTTCCCTTCGATCCCGCCAGCGCCGCGCGGATCGCCGATTGCGGAACCGGGCCCGCCGGTCAGGCGGCGGCGCGGTTCAACGCCCAGCCCGCCTGCTGGAACATCGCCGACTTCCGCCGCCGGGTCTACGGGCTCGGCGTGCAGACGGATGCGGAAACCGGAGAGGTGCGGCTCTACTACGCCGTCTGGGGCGCGCAGGGCTTCGGAAACCCGCAATGGGACCCGGCCACCGAGGATGCGCAGAACTCGATCTGGTCGGTTGGCCTCGACGAGGCGGGCAGCTTCGATCTGCAGAGCGTGCGGCGGGAATTCGACCTGCCGCCGTTCTTCGTGATGCCGCAGGACAGGCAAGCGCACGGGGCCAGCCATCCGGTCACCGACATCGCCTTTTCGCAGGACGACGTGATGTTTGTCGCCGAGCGTGGCGGGCTCAGGGGCGCCGCGCAGCCGGGCGCGGGAGCCGCCACGTCCCCGCGAGGCGCGCGGGTGCTGGCTTTCGCGCGCGGCGAGGACGGGATGTGGGCCGCGCAGGGACGGCTCGACGTCGGCTATGACGCCCGCGGCGCGCTCGGGCCGCCCTATCTCCGCGCCGGCGCGGCCGGCGGCGTCGCCCTCGGCTTCGGCTATTCCGCCGCCGGCCAGCTCGACCAGGACGCGCCGGAGACGGTCGTGTGGATGACCGGCGATGCGCTCTGCTCGACGGGGGCGCCCTGTCCCCTCCGCGGCGGCACCGGCAGCGATCCGCGCCCGACCACCGGACTCCAAGGCGCGCCGCTGGCCGCCGTGGTGGCCGTGATCACCCCGGATGCCCTTGCCCCGCCGACGGTTTCCGGCCCGGGACCGGCCTCCGTGGGGCCCGATGCCTCCTACATGATCGGCCTCGGCCGGACGACGGCGCCGCTCGCCGCCGGTCAGGTCGGCGATGTCGAGATCTACCAAGCCGCGACCGGCGAGCCCGCCGCCAGCACGACGGTGCCGGATCTGGGCGTTGCCAAGAGCGTGCTTGCCGGCTGCGGTCCCAATCAGCTGTGCCGTTTCCGGATCGCCGTGACGAATACCGGCTCGACGCCCTATGCCGGCCCGATCGTCCTGTCCGACGACGTCACCGGCGCCCTGCGCTACCGCGCCGCCGCCCACGGCCGGTGGCGCTGCGCCGGCGGCACCTCGCACGTCGTCTGCTACAGCGTGGGCGCGCCGCTCGCTCCCGGCGCGCAACTGATGCTCGATGTCGAGTTCCTGGCCCCCGGCAACATCGCCACGACCCGGGTGCGCAATTGCGTCGAGCTTGGCTGGCTCGGCCGGGGCGGGCGCGACCCGTTGCGGGTGGTCCAGCTTGAACTCGCCACTCGCGGTTTCGACCCGGGGCTGGCAGATGGCATCATGGGGCCGCGCACCCGTGCCGCGATCCGCGCCGCGGAGCGCAGCCTCGGCCTGTCGGAGAGCGGCGAAGTCTCCGACGCGCTGCTGAGCGCGCTGTTCGGCCCCGATGGGCTGCGCGGCGGCGACGCGGTCCAGTCCAACAACCGCAGCTGCGCCTATGCGGATATCGACATCCCGCCGCCGCCCGCGCATCTGACCCAGCTTTCCGCCTTCCACCGCCGCTACGTCTCGGCGATGCATGATGCGCGCACCAGCGGCCCGGTCACGCTGCACAACCCGGCAATTTCCTCGTTCCACCTGCGCTATCGCTCGTCGATGCATGACGGGGTGACCACGCGATCGATTTCCTTGCACCGCACGACGCTGTCGCTGTTCCACCGCAGCTGGACCTCCTCGCGCCACGACCCGCGCACCACCCGGCGGTGGCAAAGCCACAGCACGGCGCTCTCGATCTTCCACCGCACCCTGGGCTCGGGACTGCATAACACGGTGACCAGCTTGCGCATTCCGGATCACCGCACCGCGCTGTCGGCCTTCCACCGCAGCCACCGCTCGGCGCAGCACGATCCGCGCACGACGCGCGAGCGCCAGGTGCACAGCACCGCGCTGTCGGCCTTCCACCGCAGCCACCGCTCGGCGCAGCACGATCCGCGCACCACGCGCGAGCGCCAGGTGCACAGCACCGCGCTGTCGGCCTTCCATCGCAGCCACCAGTCGGCGCAGCACGACCCGCGCACGACCCGCGAGCACCAGGTGCACGGCACCGCGCTGTCGGCCTTCCATCGCAGCCACCAGTCGGCGCAGCACGACCCGCGCACGACCCGCGAGCGCCAGGTGCACGGCACCGCGCTGTCGGCCTTCCATCGCAGCCACCAGTCGGCGCAGCACGACCCGCGCACGACCCGCGAGCACCAGGTGCACGGCACCGCGCTGTCGGCCTTCCATCGCAGCCACCAGTCGGCGCAGCACGACCCGCGCACGACCCGCGAGCGCCAGGTGCACGGCACCGCGCTGTCGGCCTTCCATCGCAGCCACCAGTCGGCGCAGCACGACCCGCGCACGACCCGCGAGCACCAGGTGCACGGCACCGCGCTGTCGGCCTTCCATCGCAGCCATCAGTCGGCGCAGCACGACCCGCGCACCAGCCGCGAGCGCGATGTGCACAATACCGCGCTGTCGACCTTCCACCGCAGCCACCAGTCGGCGCAGCACGACCCGCGCACCAGCCGCGAGCGCGATGTGCACAATACCGCGCTGTCGACCTTCCACCGCAGCCACCAGTCGGCGCAGCACGATTCCCGCACCACCCGCGAGCGCCAGGTGCACAGCACCGCGCTGTCGACCTTCCACCGTATCTACCAATCGGCGCAGCACGACCCGCGAACGAGCCGGATAGATGTGGAGAAGAGCAAGTAGGGCCGCTTTGCCTTGCACGGGTGGCAAGGCGCAGGGGCGCAGGAGACGCGGTGGCGCTGCCGCAACAGGAACCAGTGATCGCCAGGTTGAAAGGCCTTGGAAGAAATGAACAGAACCCTCACCACGATACTGCCCGCTCTGGCTGGTATCGTCCTGCTTTTCTCCACGACAGCCGCGGCCGCCACGGCCTGCACGAACGGCGTTGTCTGCAACCAGGACTACGTCGAATCCGTCAGCGCCGAACCCAGCTTCGCCATTGACGACATCATGGGCGTCTTCGGCCATGTCTTCGCGTCGCTGCCGGACCGGGTCCGGGTCTACCCGACGGAGAACTACTTCTATTTCACCTTCGGCTATGGCGGGCTGACCTATGCCGGCAACATGCGGCTGGACGTCAAGGACCGCGACGCCGGCATTCTGCATTTCGCCTATTTCAACAAGCTGGAGAGCTGGAATGGCGAGGTTCTCACCCGGTACCGGCCGCTCTCGCGGGCCGATGGCGTCACGGTTGAGAAGGTCGCGGCCCTGCTTTACCGGGTGACCTTCAACGGCAAGAGCACGCTGTTCGCCCTCAACGATCTGGGCGATGTCCAGCCGCCGCCGGGGCAGATCGGGGAGGGCGAGGAATACCTGGGGCCCGTTTTCGACGAATCCGGCCTGCAGTTCTACCTGCTGTTTCACAAGCGGGACAGGCGGTTCATGTTCGTCCTCAACGAGGCCGGACCCAAGGCCGAGGACCTGCTTGCCTATAGCGACGGCGACCCGTCGATCCTGGTCGGCATGCGCACCGGCTTCGCCTTCTACCGGGACCGTTACCTCGACCGCAAGATCCTCATCGGCGTCTATGCCGACAACGTCGAGAACAACAACTATTTCGACGGCCCGTTCGATCAGCTGCCGGACAACTTCCTGAAAGGCGACATGCTGAAGGACGCGATCCTCGCCGTTCATCCCGATCTCGAGGGCGAGATCGACCGGTTCGGCAATTTCCGCAGCCAGGAGGGCCGGTATCTCGTCAATCCCTATGTCAACTACAGCTATCTGGGCGATCTCGAAGCCTTCCGGCGCTGTGGCGATGCCCAGTTGACGCGGGCAGCCTATTACCGCTGCCTGCAGCCCCCCGAAACCGACTAGCGTAACCGACTAGCGAGACAGTCCGAGCCCCCTCCTGCCACGGCCCCTGCGTTTCGCCGGGGGCGCCACGGGGCTGAGATCTTCACGGCAAAGAGCGGCCGTTTCCGACTGTGCCTTGTTGGACTCCGAAGTGCCGGGCGAACCGAAGCGCAGGCCGGGAAGGGGCGAAGGAGGGCAGGTCAGAGCGATGGACGAATGTGACGTCGAGCCACTGGGGGGGCGTTCGAGGTCGATGTCGCGAACGACCGCTTCGTCGTCCCTCTGCCTGTTCCTCGTCTTGTCGGTCGGAGGGGCGGGAATGCCCATGATGCCAGTCTATCGCTTTGATTCCATGATGTGAATCATCAACGGCATTGGCCCGGAAGAGCCCCGTTGACTGCCCGCAATACACACCATATCGTGAATCTAATTTACATAAATCTACTTTTCCGTTGGCTATTGGGGGGCATTGCGATGGCCTTGATCATTGGAACAAGTGGTAATGATAGTCTGCTCGGAACGGCGGGCGACGATACGATCCGAGGGCTTGGCGGCTGGGATACGCTGGACGGCGGCGGCGGTAACGATCGGCTGAATGCCGGTGCGACCGATTACGGTGGCGGCGACCAGATC
Source organism: Acidimangrovimonas pyrenivorans (assembly GCF_042643245.1). NCBI lineage: Bacteria > Pseudomonadati > Pseudomonadota > Alphaproteobacteria > Rhodobacterales > Paracoccaceae > Acidimangrovimonas > Acidimangrovimonas pyrenivorans. The sequence goes on along the minus strand of NZ_JBHRSK010000004.1, from coordinate 783,192 downwards.
CGCGGGTCGGAAGGCAACGACACGATTGTCTATTCCGCCGTCTCGGCTGGGGACGGATGGAACACGCTGTCCTACATGAACCTGGGTTCCGGCGTCACCGCGGTGATCGACGGCGCCGCCAATACCGCCTCGGTCCAGAAGGCCAGCGGCACCGACACCATCGTCGATGTCAGCCACGTGCTGAGCGACATGACCGACGGGTTCAACATCTTCGGAACGACTTCCGCCGATACCTTCACGGTGAATGCAGGCTCGGGCACTTCACTCATCATCAACGGCGGAGGCGGGGCTGACACCTACAATCTAACGCTGTCATCTTGGCTCCGGATCGACTTGCTGAACGGCTGGTTCTCCGAGGCGAACCAGGGGGCGGTCGTCAATCTGGCGACCGGCGTGATCGCCAATGATGGCTTCGGCTATACCGATACGCTGAACGTGAGCCAGGCCGGTGGCTGGCTCGAGATTCGCGCAACCGATTTCAATGACAACATCACTGGCAGCGACGCCAGTGAACGCTTCATCCTGCGTGGCGGCAATGACACGCTGCATGCCGGCGCCGGCTGGGACCAGGTGCGCTATGACCGGTCGGGCGTCGACAATCTCAACGTCAACCTGGCGCAGCACAAGGCGACCGGCAATTGGGACGGGAATGCCTTCACTCACCATCTTTACGGGGTCGAGGAAATCCGCGGAACCCGGTCGGGCAACGACGTGCTGATCGGCGACGGGGCCGGCAACCTGCTGGAGGCGCGGGACGGCAACGATCGGCTCGTCGGGCTTGGCGGCGACGACACGCTGCGTGGCGGGAATGGCGATGACACGCTGGTCGGCGGCGGCGGGCGCGATCATCTCGAGGGCGGCGACGGCAACGACCGGATCGACGCGTCGGGCGGCACCGTCGCCTCTCAGGGCTACGGCGACTATATCCGGCCGGGCCTCGGTCACGACACGATTATCGGCCATGCCGGGCTCTATGCCAGCGACGAAGGCACGGACATCTCCTATGGCGATCTGTCCGGGGTCGGGGGCGTCACCGTGAAAGTCGGGGCGAACGGCACCGGGACCGCGGTCAGCGGCGACGGCCGGGTGAATGACCATTTCACCTATATCCAGTATTTCGAAGGGTCGCAGGATGGCGATCTCATTCGCGGATCGAACGCCGACCGCTGGGAGGGCTTTGCCGGCCTCGGGGGCGCGGACACGATCCGGGGCGGCGGCGGCTGGGATGCGCTCAACTACGGCTACGAGACGGATTACGGCAGCCCGGGCAACGCGATCCATGCCGATCTCAAGGCCGGGACGATCGTCGACACGTTCGGCTATACCGACGTGGTTTCGGGCATCGACGAAGTGCGCGGCACCGACAAGGGCGATGTCATGACCGCAGCCGGGGTGGCGGGGGGCATCCGCTTCAGAGGCGAAGGCGGCAACGACAGGCTTGTCGGCGGCGCCGGGGCCGATCGGCTCGAAGGCTCGGATGGCAACGATACCCTGCTGGGCAACAACGGCGCCGACGATATCAGCGACGGCAACGGAGACGACCTCGTCAGGGGCGGCGACGGCAATGACGTCTTCCACCTGGGCGGCGGCGGGGGCAGCGACACGATCTTCGGCGATGCGGGCCAGGACATGACCATCGCCGACCTGAGCCAGGCCACCCCGCAATCCTTCACCCTGTTCTACAACGCCGCGACCGGCGCGGCCGGCGCGGTCGAAACCACGACCGGGCGGGATGAGATCCACACCGAAGGCTTCACGGTCATCGGCGATTTCGACGCGAGACTGACCGGCAACGGTGCCGGCAACCAGTTCATGTCGGACCTCGGAGACGATATCCTGAAGGGCGCGAAGGGGAACGATCTGCTCAACAGCGGCGGCGGCAACGACACCCTGTTTGGCGGCGACGGCGCCGATACGCTTTACGGCGGGGCCGGCAACGATACGGTGAACGGTGGCAACGGCAAGGACAAGGCGTTCCTGGGCAACGGGGCCGACCTGTTCCAAGACAATGCCCAGGGCGGTGCGGCGGGCGCCGACACGGTGACTGCCGGCGGCGGCAACGACACGATCAACGGCGGCGCGGGCGCCGACCTGTTCAACGGCAATGCCGGCAACGATCGGATCGTCGGCGGCGCCGGGTTCGACAAGGTATTCGGCGGGGGCGGCAACGACACGCTCAATGGCGGGGCCGGCAACGATACGGTGAACGGCGGCGACGGTCAGGACAGGATCCTCGGTGCGGCCGGCGCCGACAAGCTGTTCGGCGGCGGTGGCGCGGACCTGCTCGACGGTGGCAAGGGCGGTGACGTGCTGACCGGCGGCGCCGGGGTCGACAGCTTCGTTTTCGGCAAGGGCTATGGCCAGGACCGCGTCGTCGATTTCGTCGACGATGTCGATCAGGCCAAGCTGCACAGCGACCTCTGGGCCGGCTCCCTGAGCGCGAGCCAGATCGTCGCCAACTATGCTCATGCCGATGGCAACAGCGTGGTGCTCGACTTCGGCAATGGCGATGTGCTGACGGTGACGGGGATCTCCGATCCCGCGCTGCTGGTGAACGACCTCATCATCGGGTGAGAGCCGGCGATCTTGCCAACCGCAAGTGGGAAAGGGCGCCGCAGCGCCCCTTCCGGTTCTCCCTGCATCGACCTCAGGGGGTGAGGAAATCCGAGCCGATCGCGATCGGCTCGGCGGGCATCACGCAGCTGACCCAGCCCGGTGGCGAAGGTTTCCCCCTCATGCCCCGGTCTCTCCTGGCCCCGTGCATGGCGCCCGCCGCGCTCAGAGGCAGTCCTGGAACAGCTTGCGCGTGTTCTCGCGCGTCATCTCGACCGGGTTGCCGCCGCAGGACGGGTCTTCGAGGGCCATCTCGGTGAGCTCATCGAGGCGGCTCTCCTCGACCCCCATCGCCGACAGGTTTTCCGGGATCGACAGCGCGGCGCGCAGCTCCATGACCCGGGCGCGGAAGCCGTCGAAGCCGCCGGCGATGTCCAGATAGGCGGCGGCGCGGGCCAGGCGCGCCTCGATCGCCGGGCGGTTGAAGTCCAGCACCATCGGCATCACCACGGCGTTGGTGGTGCCGTGATGGGTGTTGTAGACCGCGCCGATCGGATGGCTGAGCGAGTGGATCGCGCCGAGCCCCTTCTGGAACGCCACCGCGCCCATCGCCGCCGCGCTCATCATGTGGGCGCGGGCCTCGATGTCGTCTGGCGTCGCGTAGGCGCGCGGCAGGTTCTCGATCACCAGCCGCATGCCTTCCAGCGCGATGCCCTGGCTCATCGGGTGGTAATGCGGGCTGCAATAGGCCTCGAGGCAATGGGCGAGCGCATCCATGCCGGTGCCGGCGGTGATGAACTTCGGCATGCCGACGGTGAGCTCCGGGTCGCAGATCGTCACCGCGGGCAGCAGCTTGGGATGGAAGATGATCTTCTTGCGGTGGGTTTTCGCGTTGGTCAGCACCCCGGCGCGGCCGACCTCGGAGCCGGTGCCGGCGGTGGTCGGCACGGCGACGATCGGCGCGATCGTGTCGGGGTTGGCGCGGGTCCACCAGTCGCCGACATCCTCGAGATCCCAGACGCTGCAGGACTGGTCGACCATCAGCGCGATCATCTTGCCGAGGTCGAGCGCCGAACCGCCGCCGAAGCAGACGACGCCGTCATGGCCGCCGGCGCGGTAGACGGTCAGGCCCGCCTCCATGTTGGCCTCGGTCGGGTTGGCGTCGACCTCGGAGAACACCGCCCGGCCCAGCCCGGCGGCGTCGAGGATGTCGAGCGCCCGGGCGGTGATCGGCAGCGCCGCCAGCGCCCGGTCGGTCACCAAGAGTGGCTTCGTCATCCCGGCCGCCTTGCACTGCTCGGCCAGTTCTGCGATACGCCCGGCGCCGAACTTGATCGCGGTCGGGTAGGACCAGTTTGCCGTGAGGGTCATGTCTTCACCTTCTTGAGATGGTAGGACTTGGGCCGCGTCACCGACTGGTAACCGAGCACCGACAGCCCGGCGCCGCGGCCGGTCTCCTTGCAGCCGGTCCAGCACAGCGCCGGGTCGAGATAGTCGCAGCGGTTCATGAACACGGTGCCGGTCTGCAGCCGCGCGCCGATCGCCGCGGCGCGCCCGGCATCGCGCGTCCAGAGCGAGCAGGTCAGCCCGTAGTCGCTGTCGTTCATGGCGGCGATCGCCTCTTCGTCGTCCGCCACCGGCATGATGCCGACCACAGGGCCGAAGCTTTCCTCGCGCATCACCCGCATCTCGTGGTTCACGTTCACCAGGATCTGCGGCGCGAGATAGGCGCCGCCATCGTCCTTCGGGAACTGCGCCGGGTCGATCAGCGCCTCGGCGCCCTCGGCCAACGCGGCGGCGATCTGCGCGCGCACGACCCGGGCGAAGCGTTCATGCGCCATCGGCCCCAGCGTGGTGTCGGGATCGAACGGGTTGCCGAGCCTCAGCGCATTGACCCAGGCCACAGCCTTGGCGACGAAGGCGTCGTAGAGGCTTTCGTGGACATAGATTCGCTCGATGCCGCAGCAGCACTGGCCGGCGTTGAACATCGCGCCGTCCATCAGGCTGTCGACCGCGGCGTCGAGATCGGCGTCCTCCATGACATAGCCCGGGTCCTTGCCGCCAAGTTCCAGCCCGACGCCGGTGAAGGTGCCCGCCGCCGCCTTCTCGATCGCCCGTCCGCCGCCGACCGAGCCGGTGAAGTTGACGAAGTCGAAGCCGCGTTCGCCGATCAGCGCCTCGGTGGTGGCGTGGTCGAGCACGAGGTTGAGGAACACCTCTTCCGGCACGCCGCCGGCATGCATCGCCTCGGCCAGCCGTTCGCCGACCAGCAGCGTCTGGCTGGCATGCTTCAGCACCACCGAATTGCCGGCGATCAGCGCCGGGATCAGGGTGTTGATCGCGGTCATGTAGGGGTAGTTCCACGGCGCGACGATCAGCACCACGCCGACCGGCTCGCGCGCGATATAACGCCGGAAGCTGTCGCTGTCCTCGATCACCATAGGTGCGAGCGCGGTCTCGGCGATCGAGGCCATGTAGCGCGCGCGCTCCTCGGTGCCGCCGAACTCGCCGCCATAGCGCACCGGCCGGCCCATCTGCCAAGCCAGTTCCTCGACCACCCGCTCCTTCATCGCGCCGAGCGCGTCGATGCCGGCCATCACCAGCCTGGTGCGCTCGGCCAGCGGGCGCGCGGCCCAGGCGGCCTGCGCCGCGCGGGCGCGCGCCACCGCCGCCCGCGCCTCGTCGAGCGGCAGCGCGCGGCGTTCGGCATAGACCCGGCCGTCGACGGGCGAGATGCACTGGATTGTCTTGCTCATGAGAACCTCTGTGGCTCCTGCCGCTTCGTCGCGGCGGTTTGGATGTGATGTCGGCTCGGGGCAGAGGTGTAAAGGCCGGCCCGGCGCCGTGGGGCAGGGGGCTCAGGCGAGTTCGAGGCCGCGGCTCAGCTCCCAGTCGGTGACGGTGCGGTTCTGTTCCTCGATCTCCCACAACGCGGCGCGGGTGTAATGCTCGACGACGGCGTCGCCAAAGGCCGCGCGCAGCATCGCCGAGCCGGTCATCTCGGCCGCCGCCTCGCCCAGCGTGCGCGGCACCCCGGTCACGCCCTCGGCATGATAGACGTCGCCGGTGGTCTCGGGCTCAAGCTCCAGCCCCTCCTCGATCCCGGCCAGCCCGGCGGCCAGCAGCGCCGCCATCGCCAGGTAGGGGTTGAGGTCCGAGCCGCCGATCCGGCACTCGATCCGGATTGCCTTCGTGCCCTCGCCGCAGACGCGGAAGCCGGCGGTGCGGTTGTCGAGGCTCCAGACGATCTTGGTCGGCGCGAACAGCCCCTCGGTGAAACGCTTGTAGCTGTTGACGTAGGGCGCCAGGAAATAGGTGATCTGGCGCGCGTATTTCAGCTGCCCGGCCAGGTAGGCACGCATCTTTTCCGACATGCCGTGCGCCGCCGCCGGGTCGAGGAAGGCCGACGTCGCGCCGGACCATAGCGACTGGTGGACATGGCTCGACGAGCCGGCGCGGTCGGCGCGGTACTTCGCCATGAAGGTGACCGAGCGGCCCTTGAGGAAGGCGATCTCCTTGCAGCCGTTCTTGGTGATCGCGTGCATGTCGGCGGTGTCGAGCGCATCGGAATACTTGACGTTGATCTCTTCCTGGCCGATCTCGGCCTCGCCCTTCGAGCATTCGACCGTGACCCCGGCGCCGTAGAGCCCGTTGCGGATCGCGCGCATCACCTCTTCTTCCTTGGTGGTGCCGAAGATCGCGTAATCGACATTGTGGCCGCCCAGCGTCTTCGGGTCGCGCCAGCCGGCGTCGCGCAGCTCGGCGTAGCTCTGCTCGAACAGGAAGAACTCGAGCTCGGTCGCCATCATCGGCGTCAGCCCCAGCGCCTCGGCGCGCGCGATCTGCGCCTTGAGCAGGGCGCGCGGCGAATGCGGAACCTCCTCGTGGGTGGCGTGGTCGAGCATGTCGCACAAGACCAGCGCGGTGGCCTCGAGCCAGGGCACCAGGCGCAGCGTCGCCATGTCGGGGCGCAGCACGTAATCGCCGTAGCCCGCCTCCCACGAGGTCGCCTTGTAGCCCTGCACGGTGGCCATCATCAGGTCGGTCGCCAGCAGGTAGTTGCAGCAATGGGTCTCGGCATGGGCGCTGTCGACGAAATGCGCGGCATGGAAACGCTTGCCCATCAGCCGCCCCTGCATGTCGATCCCGGCCACGATCACCGTGTCCACCGCGCCGGAAGATACCGCCTCCCGCAGCGCCTCAAATGTCATGTTGCCTGGCATTCGGTAAACGTCCTGTCCAACTTTCTGTGCAGCGGGCGCGGCCAGGAAATGCCCGCGCCCACCTTGTCAATCCGGTCCCGAGGATCAGGAATACCGATAGGGCGTGCCCGCCTTGACCATGGTCTCGTTATAGGCCTTGAAGATGCCGACGACCTTGGCCTTGAGCTCGCTTTCGGCGGCGATCTCGTCCCAGAACTTGTGCGCCTCTTCCTCGACCTTGGCCCATTCCGCATCCGGGATGGTGGTCGACTTCAGCTTGTCCTTGTTGACCCGCAGGCTGGCTTCGCCGTTCCAGTACCAGTGCTGGCGGTGGTAGTGCGAGGAGTTGAAGCAGACCTGCATCAGCGTCTGCAGATGCGGCGGCACCTCGTTCCAGCGGTCCATGTTGGCGAAGAAATGGCCGATCCAGGCGCCCGAGATGTTGTTGGTGAGGAAGTACTCGGTCACGTTGGCCCAGCCCGATGTGTAGTCCTCGGTGATGCCCGACCAGGCGATGCCGTCCAGCTCGCCGGTCTGCAGCGCGACCTCGGCATCCTCCCAGGGCAGGGTGACCGGGATCACGCCGAAGCGGCTGAGGAAGCGGCCGGCGGTCGGGAAGGTGAAGACGCGCAGGCCCTTGAGGTCGTCGAGCTTGTTGATCGGCTTGTGGGTGGCGAAGTTGCACGGGTCCCAGGAGCCGGCCGAGATGTGCTTGACGCCGACCTTGGCGTATTCCGCCTTCCAGATCTCGTCGAGCCCCCAGTGGTTGAACAGCGCCGGCACGTCGAGCGAGTAGCGCAGGCCGAGCGGGAAATAGCCGCCGAACACCGTCACCTCGGTCGGCGAGGCCATCGAATCGTCGTCCGACTGCACCGCGTCGATGGTGCCCTTCTGCATCGCCCGGAACAGCTCGCCCGTCGGCACCAGCTGGTCGGCGTAGTAGAGCTCGATCTCCATCTGGCCCTTGGCGATCTCGTTGAACTGCTTGATGCAGGTGTCGATCACCTGTTCGCCCAGCGCCGGGCCGGCATAGGTCTGCATCCGCCACTTGATCGGCGCCGACTGGGCGTGCACCGCAGGCGCAGCGAGGGTGGCGGCGCCGGCAAGCGCGCCATGGGTTAGGAACTTGCGTCTTGTGGTCATGGTCTTACCTCGTTCTGTTGGGCCCGGGCGGTCCGGGCGGTCAGAGCCCCGCGGGGCAGGTTGGATGGGGGCGGTTCGGGCCGCCCCTCTAGTGTCATCTCTGATAGACGTAATGCGGCAGCCACAGCGCGATCTGGGGGAAGGCCGTGACGATCGCGAGAGCAACGATCATCACGCCGACGAAGGGCACGATCGAACGGTAGATGTCGTGGATCGTGATTTCCTTCGGCGCCATCGCCCGCATCAGGAACAGGTTGTAGCCGAAGGGCGGTGTCATGTAGGCGATCTGGCAGGTGATGGTGTAGAGCACGCCGTACCAGATCAGGTCGAAGCCGAGATGCTTGACCAGCGGCACGTAGAGCGGCGCGACGATGACCAGCATCGCGGTGTCGTCGAGGAAGGTGCCCATGATCAGGTAGCTCAGCTGCATCAGCAGCAGGATCTCCCAGGGCGACAGGCCGAGCTGGTCGACGAAGAAGCCCTCGATCGACTTCACCGCCCCCAGGCCGTCGAACACGGCGCCGAAGGCCAGCGCGGCGAGGATGATCCACATGAACATGCACGAGATCGCCAGCGTCTCGCGCGTCGCCACCTCGAAGACCCGGCGGGTGAAGCGACGCTTGACCACCGCGGCGAAGACCGAGGCCATCGCGCCGACGACCGAGCTTTCGACCAGGCTGGTGTATCCCAGGATGAAGGGCACCATCATGGTGACGAAGATCACCAGCGGCAGGATGCCGGCGCGCAGCAGGTGGAGCTTCTCCTCGCGCGTGATCTGCTCGAGTTCTTCCGGCGGCAGGGTCGGGCCCAGCGACGGGGTGATCTTGCAGCGGATCCAGATGTAGCCGATGAACATCGCCGCCATCAGCAGCCCGGGGAAGACGCCGGCGAGCCAGAGCTGGCTGACCGGCTGGCGCGCGATCATGGCGTATAGCACGAGCACCACCGAGGGCGGCACCAGGATGCCGAGCGACGATCCCGCCTGGATCACCCCGGTCACCATCAGCTTGTCGTAGTTGCGCTTGAGAAGTTCGGGCAGGGCAATGGTGGCGCCGATCGCCATGCCGGCGACGCTGAGGCCGTTCATCGCCGAGATCACGACCATCAGCAGGATCGTCCCGATCGCCAGCCCGCCCGGGACCGGCCCCATCCAGACGTGGAACATCTTGTAAAGGTCGTCGGCCAGCCGGCTTTCCGACAGCACGTAGCCCATGAAGATGAACATCGGCAGCGTCAGCAGCGGATACCATTTCATCAGCTTCATCGCGGCGGCGAAGCCGAGATCGGTGCCACCGGTGCCCCAGAGCGTCACCGAGGCCAGCACGGCGACGAAGCCGATGGCGCCGAACACCCTCTGTCCGGTCATCATCATCAGCATCATCGTGCTGAACATCATGATGGCGATCATGTCATAGGACATCAGATCTCCTCCCCGCGCAGTCGGGCGACGTCGCGGAAGAAGAACGAGATCGACTGCAGCAGCATCAGGAAGATGCCGACCACCATGACGATCTTGATCGGCGCGATATAGGGCCGCCAGGCGGTCGGGCTGCGTTCGCTATAGGTCAGCGAATAGGTGGTGCTGTCGACCGCGCCGTAGAGCAGGATGACGAGGTAGAAGATCAGCGCGAAGACCGAGAAGGCGTCGACCCAGGCCCGGGTCCTGTCGGACCAGCGGTGATAGAGCAGGTCCATGCGCACGTTGCTGTCGAGCTGGAGCGAATAGGGTCCGCCCAGCATGTAATAGGCGACCATGGTGAACTGGGCCATTTCCAGCGTCCAGATCGCGTTCTGGCGCAGGATGTTGGTGACCGAGGAATAGAGCAGGATGCCCATCAGCACGAAGAGCAGATACATGGCAAAGCGGCCGACCCGATAATTCAGGCGGTCGACAAATCGGACATAGGCGACGATGGCGCGGGGCATGGTTCTCCTATCCTCGGATTTCGGTCGATTGTGGGATGTCGACTGCCGCCAGTGCCGCCTCGAGTACCGGCGCGAGCATTTCGGCCATCGCTTCTTCGGCCTCGGCATCGGCGATCAGGTCATTGCGGATTTCAAGCATGACGTTGGCCAGCCCGTATGGCTGGGCCTGCAGGCGCAGCGTATGGGTGACCCCGTCGGCTGCGGAATAGGGGGCGTTCAGTTCGGTTTTCAGCCGGGTGCGCGCCCGGGCCTCGGCCAGAACGGCCGTGGCATAGCGGGGATCCTCGTCATGGATTATCCCGAGCTCGACGTCGCGCGGGGTTCCGAACCAACTCGGCGTGAAGCTGTGCACGGTGACGATCACCGGAGCCGGGCCTCGTGTCAGGCGGCGGGCGATCTCGCTGTGGAGGCCGTTCTGGAACGGCAGATAGACCGCCTCGACTCGGCTCAGTCGCCCCTCCGGGGCGAGGCCGGCATTGCCGGGCACCGGATACATCTCGGATTGTGGCGTGATCGCACCGGAGGCGTTCGGCGGGCGGTTGCAGTCAAAGACCAGCCGCGACACCGGGGCATGGACCAGGAGCGCGTCGAGGCGCCGGGCCAGTCCTCGCGCCAGCCCGAGCGCGCCCGGGTCCCAGGCGATATGGGCCGATTGCAGTTCGTTGCTCAGCCCCAGCGTGCCGAAGACGTCGGGGAAAGCGTTGCTGGCATGCTCGCAGACCAGCACGATCCGGCCCCGCGCATCGCGGTTCTCGACGCGCGCTGTGAACTCGGCAGGAGGACTCTCGGAAGTGCTCGGCACGGATATCGCTCACGGTTTGATCACGGGAATCTGACTCAAGGCTCACCGATCGAGATACGTTCTGTCAAGAATGTTTCTTGTGCTGAAATCTTGTTAAAAAAGTTTCACCGGCGCATATTCTCTGGGCAGCAGGCCCGAACGGACAGGAGGGACGAGTGACCGAGACCGTCGAGACGATCTCGCAGAAGATACAGGCGGCGCTGACCGGCCTGACCCGGGCCGAGCGCCAACTCGCCACTCATTTGCTGTCGCATTACCCGGTCGCGGCGCTGGGTTCGATCACTGCGCTGGCCAAGGCCGCCGGGGTGTCGACGCCGACGGTGGTGCGGCTGGTGCAGAAGCTGGGCTTCAAGGGCTATCCCGACTTCCAGGCCTCGCTCCGGACCGAGGTGGAGGAGATGCTGGTCTCGCCGCTGGCCAAGCACCAGCGTTGGGCCGGCGGCGTGCCCGACACCCATATCCTCAACCGTTTCGCCGATGCGGTCGTGGCCAACCTGCAGGCGACGCTGGGCCAGATCGACCATGCCGAGTTCGATGCCGCCGCCGCCCTGCTGGCCGATCCGGGCCGCCAGATCGTCGCGCTCGGCGGCCGTATCACCCACACGATGGCCGACCACTTCGTGACCCACATGAAGGTGGTGCGGCCCGGGGTGACGCTGATGTCGGACATGGCCAATGCCTGGCCGCCGGCGCTGCTCGACATTCGCCCCGGCGACGTGGCCCTGGTCTTCGACATCCGCCGCTACGAGAATACGGTCCTGCAGGTCGCCGAGATGGCCGTCGACCAGGGCGCCGAGGTGGTGCTGATTACCGATCAATGGGTCTCGCCGGCTGCCAGCCTCGCCCGCCATACGCTGCGGGCACATGTCGAGGTGCCTTCGGCGTGGGACTCTACCGTCTCGATCCTCGTGCTGGTCGAAACCCTACTGGCCGCGGTGCAGGACCTGACCTGGCAAGAGACCCACGCGAGAATGAAGCGGCTGGAAGGGCTCTATGACAGGGCCCGCTTCTTCAGGCGATTTCGCTGACGGGCGTCAGGAGGGCGAGCGCGGTCGAGGTCAACGGCTCCGTCAGCCGGCAAGGAAGCTGTTCGCCGCCGCGAAGACGGCCGGAGCTTGACGCTCGGCGCTGACGAAATGCGCACCGTTCGCGATTTCGACATATTGGCGTTCCTCGCTGCCAAGGGCGTCGAACAGCGCCAGCGCGTCGGCCCGGGTCGAGGTCGGATCGGCGCCTCCCCGGAGCAGCTGCACCGGGCAGCGGATCGCGCCGGGATCGTAGAGCGGCCGGCCGTTGAACGCCTGCCACAGGTCGCAGAAGGTTCCGTTCGGCGCACGGAAGGCGGGGGGCGACTGTTGCGCCGCCAGCGGGTCGTCGGCCAGCGACGACAGGAAAAGTGCTTGCAGCACCGCCTCGTCGCGCCAGTCGGCGCCTTCGGGTATCTCCGCATCCCAACGCTCGCGGGTGCCGGCCTCGGTCACCCAGCGACAGGCGCCGAAGGCGGGATTGAGCCGCGCCGGATCGGACGGATCGGCCAGCAGCGCGTGCCAGCCCGGATTGGGCGCGGCGAAGATCGGCGCGTAGAGCACCAGCCGCGCGACCCGCCCGGCGCCGAGCGTCGCGGTGTAGAGCGCCGTGGTGATCGAGCCCCATGACCCGCCGACCAGCGGCAGCGCCCTGCGGCCGTGGCGGGCGGCAAGCCAACGCATCGCGTCATCTATGTCGCGGATCGCCTCGGTCGCCCGGGCATAGGGCCCGGTTGCCGCCGCCATCGCGGCCGATCGCGAGCGCCCGTAGCCGCGGATGTCGAGCGCATAGGCGGCGAAGCCCGCCGCGGCCGCGGCTTTCAACCAGCTCGCCCCCGGATGGGGGATGTCGTAGAGCCGGCTGGCATAGGTGGCGCCATGGACGAACAGCACCGGCGGGCGGGCGGGGTCGTCTTCGTGGGCACGCAGATGCAGGCGCAACCCGGGCTCATCCGACGAGGCGATGAAATGCGCCCGCGCGGTGTCGTGACGGCGCCAGTCCATCACAGCATCCTCGGAATGGTGGTGACGATCCCGGGCATGGCCCAGAGCAGCGCCATGCCGGCGAGAAAGATGGCGACCACCGGCCAGGCGGCGCGGAACACCTGCGCAGTGGTCAGGCCGGGGCTTGCCCCCTTGAGCGCGAAGAGGGTGTAGCCGAAGGGCGGGGTCAGGCTGCCGACGGTGAGGTTGATGAGAAACAGTGTCCAGAACCAGATCGGGTCGTAATGCATGGCGGCGACGATCGGTTGATAGATCGGGATCGCCAGCAGCATGAAGGCGATCTGGTCGATGAACATGCACAGCACGAAGGGGATCGCCATCATCACCAGGAAGGTGAGGTCGGGCCCGAGCCCGAGATGGCCGATCAGTTCGACCATGCCGCGGGTGGCGCCGGCGAGCGACAGGAGCTGGCTGAACAGCTTGGCCGAGCAGATGATGATCAGGATCACCCCGCTGGTCAGCACCGCCGAGGAAACCGCCTCGCGCAGCATGGCGAAATTCAGCCGGCCGAACAGCGCCGCCACCAGCGCCGCGCCGATCACCCCGGTCGCGGCCGATTCCGACGGCGTGGCGATGCCGAGCATGATCAGCCCCATCACCATGAAGATGACGAGCAGGAACGGCGTCATGCCGAGCAGCGCCTTCAGCGCCGAACCCTTGGGGGCGGTGGCCTCGGGGGGCGCCTCGCCGCGGGTGGCGAGCGCGACATAGCCCAGCGTCAGCGCCGCGAACACCAGCCCGGGCAGGATACCGGCGACGAGGAGCCCGGCGATCGAGACGTCGGCCAGCGAGCCCACCACGATCGCCATCAGGCTCGGCGGGATGATCGGCGCGAGGCTGGCGCCGGCGAGGATGGTGCCGGCGGAAAGCTGGCGGTCGTAGCCGCGCGCCTCCATCAGCGGCAGCACCGAACGGCCGAGCATCGCGGCGACCGCGACGGCAGAACCCGAGAGCGCGCCGAACACGGTGGAAAGCAGGATCGTCACCACGTAAAGCCGCCCCTTCAGCCGCCCGACCAGCCGGTCGACGCTGTTGAACAGCACGTCCACCGTGCCGGAACGGAACAGCACCTCGCCCATCAGGATGAACAGCGCCACGGTCATCAGCGACGGCGAGGTCGCGGTCTCGAAGATCGAGTTGGTGAACAGGCCGAAGCCGCGCGGGCCGATCAGCAGCAGCACGCCGACGAGGTTGAGCGCGAGGAAGCCGGCGAAGATCCGCACCCCGGCGAAGAGAAGCGCCAGCAGCAGGCCGATGGCGACGATCAGGAACAGTGCCCAGCTCATAGCGGCCTCGCGAAGCGGCGGGCGAGGTGGAGCGCCGCGCTGGCCAGCCCGAGCGCGATGATCGCGGTGATCCACCAGCGCGGCACCGGGATGGCGGCGTTGGTCATCAGTCCGCGCCGGAACTGGATCAGGGATTCCTTGCCGACGATCCCCGCCGCGGTGGCGCAGGCGAGCGTGGCAATTGCGACGTTGAACCGCCCGAGCCACAGCGCCGGGCGGCCGCTCAGCGCCTCGGGCACCATGTCGATGGCGACATGGGCGCCCCGCCGGGTGATCTCGGGCAGCGCCGTGAAGATCACCACCGCCAGCGCATATTGCACCGCCTCGCCCGACCAGACGGTGGGCGCGGCGAAGAGGTAGCGGGCGATCACCTCGAAGACGTAGAGGAAGAGCGCCGCGACCAGCGCCCCCCCCGCGAGCGCGAAGAGCCCGCGGGAGGTGAGGTCGTGGAACCGGCCGAGGGGTGTCATCTCAGTCCGACAGCCCGGCCTTGCGGGCGAGGTCGCGCAGGCCTGCGACGGCCTCGGGCGCGCCTTTCATCGCCACTGCCCAGACCCCGTCGGACCAGAGCTTGTCGAGCTGCGCCGCCTCGGCGGGCGGGAAATCGGTCATCTTCATGCCGAGCTTCAGCAAATCCGCCTTCTCGGTGGCCGCGAGACTGTCGAAGCGCGGGATGCTCTCGTCTTCGAGCGTGATCGCCGCCTTGTGGAGCGCGGCCTGTTCCTCGGGCGTCAGCGAATTCCAGCGGTCGAGGTTCATGAAGATCATCACCCCGACTTGCCCGAAAACCGGATCGGCCATGTATTTGCTGACTTCATACCATTTGAAGTCCTTGGCCCCGGTCAGGCCCCAGGCCGCGCCATCGACCACCCCGGTCTGCAGCGCCGAGTAGACGTTGCCGCCGCCCATCACCACGCCGGTGCCGCCAAGCGCCTCGATCATCGGGAAATAGGAGACGGTGGCGCGGATCTTGCGCCCGGCCAGCGCCGGGCTGCCGGTGATCGGGTCCTTGAGGAAGAAGCGGAAGCCCTTGGTGCCGGTTGCCGGCGCCGCGATCAGCTTCATGCCGAAGTTCTTCTGATAGTAGCTGTCGATATAGTCGATGATCCCGCCGTCGCGGCGCTTTTGCGGGTCGGTCGCGATCGCGTCGATGGCGAGGCCCAGGGGGCTGACCCCGGCCGAATAGGCGGGATGGGCGAAGAGCAGGTCGAAGACCCCCGATTGCACCGGCTCGAACTGTTCGAGCGCCGGCACCGCGTCGGGCCCGGTGTAGGTGAAGGTCAGCTCGCCCCCCGAATCCTTCGTCGCCAGCGCCATGAACGGCTTGGCGATCTGCTCGGTGAAGACGAAGCCCTCGGGGAAACTGCCGAGCATCTTCAACTCGAGGGCCGAGGCGGTACCGGCGGCAAGCCCCAGTGCCGCGCCGATCGCCAGGGCGCAGGCCCGGCTCAGAAATCGTTTCATGTTCTCCTCCCTTGCGCATCACGCGCCAATGGTGGAAGTATAGTTCCAAATGGGACTACATGTAAAGTTCCATATGGAACCGGTTGGGGGGGTGGCAGAGATGGGCGATCAAGGCGGAGCGGAGCGGGCAATGGTGGAGCGTTTCGGCGCGCTGTCGCTGGTGATGCTGAACGACACGCCGCTGTCGCCAGCCTGGCGGCTCAACTTCCTTGCCAACTTCTTTACCGGTCCGGTCTACCGCGAGCTCGAGCAGCGCACCGGCCTGTCGCGGGCGGAGTTCGTCATCCTCTTCAGCTTGTCGCAGCGGTCCGGGCTGGTGGCGCGCGACATCTGCCTCGTGACCGGCCTGCCCAAGAACTCGATCAGCCGCGCGGTCTCGACGCTGCTGGCGCGCAAGCTGATCGAGCGCCGCCCGGACGCCGGGGACAAGCGCGCAAAGCTGCTGGCGCTGACCGCCGAAGGCCGCGCGTTGCTCGACCAGGCGGTTCCGCTGTTCGAGGCACGCCAGAGCGCGATGCGCGCGGCGCTGACCGCCGAGGAGGCCGCGCAGTTCGACGCGCTGCTGGCGAAGATGATCGACGCGATGCCGGGCTGGGTCGGCGCCGAGTAGGGATGGTTGCCACCCGGCGATCCGGGTTCCGCGCCCGCTGAGCGCACTCCGCTGTGCCGATCCCGACGCTCTGCCTGCGGCGCTGCCACGGCTTGCCGGGCAAGCAGCCTGGGCCGTTCGCCTGCCGGCAATGGCCATGGGAGCGCCGGGGCTCATCTTTCGCCGTCGCGCGCGACCGTCGCCCCTGGGCTCGAATGCCGCGAGGAACCGGGCGCGCTTCCCCGGCTTTCCTCTTCGGCCTCAACCGCAGGCTGGACTTGCAGCGCGATTCCAGGGGCGGCGATGAGGGCCGGCACAATCGCCCTCAAACCCCTCCGACAGGGCGCCAGATCACCGTCTCGGCGCTGGCGCCATGCGGATGGCCGTGAAGGTGGAGTGGCCTGGCCCAGGTCCTTCCGGGAAGCACACTCCACCCTGTTGCCGGAATGGCCAGCTCAACCCAGAAGGGCCGCGACGGCTTCCCGTTCTTCTTCGAGCTCGGCAATGGTCCGGGCCATCATCCCGTTCTGGAACTCATTGAAGGACAAGCCTTCGACGCGTTCATAGCTGCCGTCTTTGCAGACGACAGGCACCCCGAACATCAGCCCCTCGGGGATGCCGTGGGCTCCTGTCGAATGGACGCCCATGGACACCCACTTGCCATCGCTGCCATGAATCCAGTCGTGCATGTGGTCGATGGCAGCATTTGCCGCGGACGCGGCAGACGAGGCGCCACGGGCCTCGATGATGGCGGTGCCGCGCCGCGCGACATCCGGAATCAGCGTTTCGCGATACCAGGTTTCGTCATCGATGATCTCCGACAGGAGGCGACCGCCGGACACCGCTTCTGTCCAGTCGGCGAACATGGTCGGCGAGTGGTTGCCCCAGACCGCAAGGCGATCGATGTCGCCCACGGCCACGCCGGCCCGCGCGGCAAGCTGCGTGAGTGCGCGATTGTGATCCAGGCGGATCATCGAGGTGACGTTCTCTGTCGGGAAGTCGGGAGCATTGGCCGCGAGGATCATGGCGTTGGTATTGGCGGGGTTGCCCACGACCACGACTTTGGCGTCGCGCTTGGCCGCTTCATTCAGCGCACGGCCCTGAACCCTGAAGATCTCGGCGTTTGCCGAAAGAAGATCGCGGCGTTCCATGCCCTTGCTGCGCGGCCTCGATCCGACGAAGAACGCCGCGTCCGCGTCCCGGAAGGCGACGGTCGGATCGTCGGTGACGATCGTGTCGACGAGGAGGGGAAAAGCGCAGTCTTCGAGCTCCATGACCACGCCGCGCACCGCAGCCTGGGCCTGGGGCAGATCGAGAAGCTGCAAGATGACCGGCTGATCGGGGCCGTAGACGTCGCCTTTGGCAATGCGGAACAACAGAGCATAGCAGATCTGACCGGCGGCACCGGTCACGGCAATGCGCTTCGGGGTAGGTGTGGGCATCCAAGCCTCCTGTCGTGATTCCGATCATGACTTAATGCAGCGCCATTGATCTGACCAACGCAAAAATGGGTTGATTCCGTTCGAAGCCGTCGATGAGCCGGATTCATCGCGAGGCGAGCTGCGCGCCCGATCCATCGCGCGAGTCTTCGCGGTGCCGAAGAAGCCGGTTTTCGCCTCGCCGCGGAGTTTCCGGCACATCGCCTCGGAGGTGTTTATCCGAGCCGGCTGTCCGGACGCCTGCACTCCCGCCAGCCCCGCCAGATGTCGACGATCGCCTCCCCCCCTCGGGACACCCGATGGGGCACTCTATCGCCGCCGCGCCAACCGGAAGAAGACTTGGCCCAGTCAGTGTTCAGAAGCCGCTCCATCAGGCCTGAGCCCGATGCTTTTGGTTTCTGAAAGCGCAGCCCGGCCTCGAGATGGCGGAGGTGCCCGTCGGTGAGTTCGGCTAGAAGATCATCACGTCTCCGCTGACCGATGGCGCCTCGATGACCCTGGTCGCCTCCGCCGCTGCCGTCGAACGGCACGGGCTCACGCCAATGGCGCCGATCGACGACTTGCGCTTTCTGCTCGAGACCGTGTTCGGTTTCGACGAGGTGATGACCGCGATCGGCCAGAGCGAGGTCGATGCCGCTCTTGCGGTGGACATCCTCACCGGGGGCGACAAGCTTTGCGCGGAGCTGCTCAACCCGCTGAACCGGCCCGGCGCCGGTCATCGGGCATCCCGACGTGCGCAGGATGCTGCTCACCGTCCGGGCCTGGAACGAGGCAGGCCGGGCGCTGGCGGTCTGGACGGCGCTGCAGATGGACTTGTCGAGACACCATCCCGACGCGGAGCTGCGCGCCGCGGCGGACGGCTTCGTCGCCCAGCTCACCCCGGTGGTGAAGGCGGCACTCAGCGACTTCGGCCTTTAGGCGGCGGTGCTGTCGCAGCAGGCCATCGGCGGGCACGGCTACATCGCCGAATGGGGCAGGGAGCAATTCGTGCGCGACGCGCGGATCACCCAGATCTACGAGGGCACCAACGTGGTGCGGGCGCTCGACCTCGCCGGGCGCAAGCTGGGGTTTGAAGACGGCAAGTTGGTGCGACGGTTCATCGAGATGATGCGCGCCGAGGTCGCCGACGCATCGGGCCCGGACGTTGCCGATCTGGTCGCCTCGGCACAGGCCGCGCTGGATCGGCTCGACCGGGTGACGCAGGCGATCCTTGGCAATGCCGCGAAGCCGGGCTGGGTCGGCGCGGCGGCCACCGACCACCTCCGGCTGTTCGCCGACACCGCCTATGGCTGGGCTCTGGCTGCAGATGGCCGCTTGCGCGGTCGAACAGCGCGGCGCGCTGGGCGGTTTTGCCGAGAACAAGCTGTGCCTCGCCCGTTTCTTCTTCGACCGGCTGTCGCCGCAGACGCTGGCGCTGGAAGCCGGGATCATGGCCGGGCCGGCATCGATCAACAGCCTCGCCAACGACACGATCTGACACAGCGGCGCTGTGGTCTGGAACGGCACGGGCGCGTCGGCGCCTGTGCCTTTCCCGTTTGCGATGGCGAGAGGGCGCTAGCCGAGCTCCCCATTGCACACCGCGGCGCGGTCGAGCTTGCCGTTGCTCAGGCGCGGCAGGGCCGGGACGACGGCAAACAGCTTCGGGATCTTGTAGTTCGCAAGCGACCCGGCGCAATGCGCCTTGAGCTCGTCGCCGGTCACGCTGGCGCCGGGCTTGCACTCGAGCGCGCAATGCACCGCTTCGCCGTAGACTTCGTCGGCTACGCCGTAGACCACGACTTCGGCAACGGCAGGGTGGCTTTCGATCGCCACCTCAACCTCGCGCGGGTAGACGTTGTAGCCGCCCGACTTGATCATCTCGCGCAGCCGTCCCTTGATTGTCACGTTGCCGTCGGGGCGCAGGAAGGCGAGATCGCCGGTATGCAGCCAACCCTCGGCGGTAAAGGCCTCGCTTGTGGCCGCATCGTCGCCCCAGTAGCTGCGCAGCACGCAGTCGCCGCGCGCCTGGATCTCGCCGACCTCGCCCTCCTCGCACAGTGTGCCGTCCGCGCGCGCGATCCGGGTCTCGAACCGCGGATCGAACCGACCGATCGTGTTAAGCAAGACCTCGTCGGGCGCACCCGGGTCGGAATAGGACAGTGAACTCATCACCTCGGTCTGGCCGTATTCGACGAAGACTTCAGCGCCGGTTTCGCGCAGGCGGGCGAGGGTGGGGGCCGAGACCGCGCCGCCGCCGATGCAGATCGAGCGCAGCGACGACAGATCGCGGCGGCCGAAATCGTCGTGGTTCGCCACCATGGTGAACATGGCGGGCACCTGGAGCCAGGTCTGGATCCGCTCGCGCTCGATCAGCTCCATCACCTCGCTGGGACTGAACTTGGGCTGAAATACCAGCGTGCCGCCACCGACCACGCAGGCCATCGTGTTGTTCATGATCGCGCCGACATGGTTGATCGGCAGGTTCGAGATGTAGCGTCGCGCCTCCCCGTCGAGATGTTCGTGCTGGCCGGTCGCCGCGCCGATCAGCCCGCCGTGATGCAGCGCCGCGCCCTTGGGCTTGCCGGTCGACCCCGACGTGAACACGATCACCGCGACATCGTCGGGCTGGGCCGGGCTGTGATGCGTGGCCACCTGGCCGGCGAGCCCTTCGGCAGTTGGCACCGGCAGGACCGGGATGTCGCCGGCGGCGCGGCTCAGCCGAGACGCGAGATCCTGCTCGCGCGGCACCGGGGCATGGAGCAGGATCGCTGGCTTGGTGACCGCGAGAACATGGGCAATCTCGCTCTCGGAATAGCGCGGATTGACACCAACGTAAATTGCGCCGAGTCGCGATGCGGCGAGCAGAGTCATCAGGTAGGGAATGCCGGGCGCGGCCGCGATCGCAACCCGGTCGCCGCGGCGAATGCCCTTTTCATCCAACCAGGCGCACAGGAAATCTATCAACAAATTTAGGGTTGCATAACTCAAACGCAGGGACCCGTCGACCGCGGCTTCCGCCTCGGGCGTGGCCGCGGCGTAGTGGGAAGTAAAGGCGTCGAGTGTCTTGGGGTGGGGTGTGGGTAGGGGCATATATGTCGACCTTTGACATCCGTGTTGCGCCGTAATGGCGATTGACCATCGGCCGAAATTAACATACATGTAAAAAACGGCAACCGGAATGACACACTGCAGCACGTGAGGTCTCAATGGCACTGATGCATGTTAATGGGGCGGCTCTTTTCGTCGAGGAATTTGGCGCCGGCGAAGAGGTGGTCCTGTTCACCCATGCGCTGTTCTTCAGCGGTCGGATGTATGAGCGGCAGATCCAACGCCTCGCCGACCGGTACCGCTGCATCACGATCGACTGGCGTGGCATGGGGCGCAGCGGCAAGCCGCTTGGCGGTTATGATGTCGACAACCTCTGCCACGACGTGATCGGCGTGGCCGACGCCCTCGGCATCGACCGGTTCCATTGGGTCGGCATGTCGGTCGGCGGGGTGGTGGGTATCCGGCTCGCGGCGCAGATGCCGGCGCGGTTCAAATCTCTGGCGATCGGCGGGGCCTCTGCCGAGGCGGAGCCGATCGAGAAGGTGATGAAATACGAAAATCTCTTGCTGGATGGCTATGCGGTCGATCCCGCGAGCGTGGTCGACGGGCTGATGCCGATCCTCTATGGCGAACCGTTCCGGACCGACCCAGCCCGGGCCGACGACGTGGCCCGCGAACGGGCGCGGATTATCGACAATGACGGCCCGGCGGTGGCGCGCGCTTCGGCGCCGATCCTGCGCCGGGTCGACATCCGTCACATGCTGCCGCATGTCGCCTGCCCGACCTATGTCTTCGTTGGTGAACTCGACGGGGCGAACCCACCAGCAAAATCCAGGATCATCGCCGAAGGCATCCGCGACAGCAAACTCGAGATCTTCGACGGCCTCGGCCATCAACCGAATGCCGAGGCGCCCGAGCTGTTGGCCGACCGGCTGCGCGCCCACCTGGACGCCGTCGCCGGCTGAAATGCCCCGGGCGGGCCAAGTGTCCGCCCGACACAAAAGGTTTCTCCACACATGCAGATCACCGCGAAGCCGCTCAGCTCGGTGCCTTTCGTGAGCGTGGACCACATGATGAAGCTTGTGCTCGGAATCGGTGTCGAGCGGTTTCTCATCGAGCTCGCGGGCTACATCGAAGACGACTACCGGCGCTGGCAAGACTTCGACAAGACACAACGCGTCGCTGCGCATTCGCCGGGCGGAGTGATCGAGCTGATGCCGACCAGCGACGGCCGGTTCTACAGCTTCAAATACGTGAACGGTCACCCGAAGAACGCCCGCAGCGGCAAGCAGACGGTCGCCGCATTCTGCGTGCTGGCGGACGTGGAAACCGGCTATCCGGTGCTGTTGTCAGAGTTGACAATCCTCACTGCGCTCCGCACGGCGGCGAAGTCGGCGGTGGCGGCAAGGCACTTGGCGCCGAAAGGCAGCAGGACCATGGGCATGATCGGCAACGGCGCGCAGTGCGAATTCCAGGCGATCGCCTTCAAGGCGGTACCGGGCATCGACACGGTGCGGCTCTACGATATCGACCCGGCTGCGACGGAGAAAGCCGTGCGAAACCTCGCCGGCAGCGGACGGAAGGTGGTGCCCAGCCGCTCGGGCGAAGCAGCGGTCGAGGGGGCGCAGATCGTCACCACATGCACGGCCGACAAGCAGCACGGAACCATCCTCGGCGACAACATGATCGGGCCGGGGGGGCACATCAACGCGATCGGCGGCGACTGTCCCGGCAAGACCGAGGTGCATCCCGACATCCTGCGGCGCGCGGAGATCTTCGTTGAGTATCTGCCGCAGACGCGGATCGAAGGCGAGATCCAGCAGCTGGCCACCGACCACCCGGTCATCGAGCTCTGGCAGGTCGTCACCGGCGCGACGCGGGGGCGGTCGGGCGCCGATCAGATCGCCCTGTTTGACAGCGTCGGCTTTGCGATCGAGGATTTCTCGGCGCTGCGCTACGTCCACGACCGCATCACCGCGGGCCCGTTCAGTGAGCGTCTAGACCTGGTGGCGGACCCTGATGAGCCGCGGGATCTTCTTGGCATGCTGTTGCGGGCCCGAGCGCGCAATGAGGCGGCGGTGCCCGCCAGACGATGCAATTCCCAGGAGAGGCTGGCAGATGTTTCTGACGAATGAAGATGTGGTGGAATTGGTGGCCTGGCGGCGCAAGCTGCACACCCTGCCGGAGCTGTCCGGCGAGGAGGTCGAGACCGCACGCGAGGTGAAGGCGGCGCTGATGGCGACCCGCCCCGACCATATCATCGACGGCCTCGGCGGGCATGGTGTGGCGGCCGTCTACGAGGGTGCCGAGCTCGGTCCCACGGTGATGTTCCGGGCCGAGCTGGACGGTCTGGCGATCGAGGACACCGCCGATCTTCCGTATCGGTCGCAGGTGCCCGGCAAGGGGCACCACTGCGGCCATGACGGGCACATGACCACGTTGATGGCACTCGCGCGCGGGGTGTCACGGCAGCGGCCGCGACGGGGGCGGGCGGTGCTGATGTTCCAGCCTGCCGAGGAAAACGGCGCCGGTGCCGCCGCGGTGGTCGCCGACGACGGTTTTGTCGCGATCAAGCCGGATTTTGTTTTCGCCTACCACAACATGCCCGGCATGCCCCTGGGGAAGGTCGCGCTGACGGATGGGCCCGTCACCTGTGCCTCGCGCGGGATGAAGATCATTTTCGCCGGGCGCACCGCCCACGCCTCGATGCCTGAAACGGGGGTCTCGCCGATACCGGCCGTGCTGAAGCTCCTGCCCGAGCTGGTCAGCCTCGGCAGCGGTGCGCTGCCGTCGCCGGATTTCGCGATGACCACGATCACCCATGTCGAGATCGGCGAGCCGGTCTTCGGCATTTCGCCGGGCGACGGTGAGGTCTGGCTCACCCTGCGCAGCCTGACCGACAGCCGCATGGAGGCGTTGCGCCTCGAGGCGGAGCAGCTCGCACGCAAGGCGGCAGCAGAGGCCGGGCTCGGTGTCGAGATCGAATATGACAACGTGTTTGCCGACTGCACCAATGATCCCGAGGCAGCCGCCCATGTGCGCCGCGCGCTGGAGGCGGAAGGGATCGCTTTCGATGCCGGCGAGCTGCCGTTGCGCGGCTCGGAGGATTTCGGCAGGTTCGGCAAGGGTGACAGCAAGATCGCGCTGTTCCTGCTCGGCGCGGGCGAAAGCCGCCCACATCTGCACAACCCCGACTACGATTTCCCCGACGATCTGATTTGCATCGGTGCGCGGCTGTTCAACCGGATCCTGAGAGACTTTCTCGGCTAGCCAGCGCCTCAGCGCCAGATGCCCTCTACCGCGTCGAACGCGCCGAAGCGCAGGTCGTCGACGCCTGCCAGCAGCGCCTTTTTCTCAATCTTGTTTGACGGCGTGCGCGGGAAGCCCTCCACATAGGCTAGGTAGCGCGGCACCTTGAATTTCGCGAGATGCGCGCGGGCGTGGTCGAGGATCAGCTCGACCGGCATCGCGTCGCGCCGGGTGCCGGGCTTGAGCTGGACGTAGAGTTTTACCTCTTCGCCCCGCACCGGATCGGGCACCGGCACCGCAGCGGCGTCTTCGATCCCGGGCAGGGCGCAGATCACAGCCTCGACCTCGCGCGCCGCGATGTTTTCCTGCGAGCGGCGGATCATGTCCTTCAGCCGGCCGACGAGATAGAGGAACCCGTCCGCGTCTTTGCGAAACAGGTCCCCGGTGCGGAACCAGCGGCCCTCGCGGAACGCCTCGGCATTGGCCTCGGGGCGGTTCCAGTAGCCCTGGAAGATCGACCGGCCGCGCACCCAGAGCTCGCCGGTCTCGCCGGTGGCCACCGGCGCGCCGGCCTCGTTACGGATCGTGGTTTCGCGACACGGCGCGGCGAAGCCGACGCTGCCGGAAGCGTACATCTCGTCGAGCTCCGGTGGCATCCAGGTGCCGAGACCGATCTCGGTCATTCCGAAGGCCTCGCGCGCGGTGACGCCGAAGCGGCGGCGGAAATCACGGCAGGTTTCCGGCGGCCAGCCGAAGGTCGCCACCTGTTTCAGTGCGGTCTGCGCTTCCTCAGGTCGTTCCGGCTGGCGCGTCATCAGAAGCGGGAACATGCACCATTCGATGTTGTGGTCGATGAGCCAGCCCAGGAACCGCGACGACGACAGGCCCGGCGCGATCACCAGCGTCGCGCCGCTCAGCAGCGCTTTCAGGGTGATCCATTGCGGGTCCATGTAGAAATAGGGCTGTGCCGACAGGATCCGCCCCGCAGGCGCGGCGTCCCAGGCGAGCGCCGCTCGGGCGAGCACCAGCCAGTAATCATGCGTGAGCATGCAGCCTTTCGGAAAACCGGTGGTGCCCGAGGTGTACTGGATGTTGGCCAGGTCGTCGGGGCCGGCGGGGCCGGAGGCCAACGGCGTCTCGGGGCTTGCCGCGGCGATCCGGTCGAACGCACCGTCGCCTTCGGCGATGTCGGCAACGGCAAGGCGGCGGCGCAGGTCTTCGGGCAGGCCCGCGACCACCTTGGCGAACTGGCCGTCATGCAGCAGTAGCCGGGCGCCGGAATCGCCCAGCACATAGGCGATCTCGTCGGCTGTGTAGCGGGTGTTTACCGGCACGTGCACCGCCCCGAGCCGGGCGAGCGCGATAAACAGCGCCGGGTAGGCCAGCCGGTTAGGCAGCATCAGGCCAACGCGGTCGCCCTTGGCTATGCCCATGCGCGTGAGCGCCTGGGCATAGCGGTGGGTCAGCGCCTCGAATGCGGCGAAGGTTGCCCGCTCACCGCGTTCGAACACCTCGATCGCCATCCGGTCGGGATAGCGGGCGCAGGCCTCGGAGACCGCGCTGCCGATCGACTGAAGCGGAAAGGTGTCACCAAGCGCGCGCGTTCGCGCGCGCGCGGCCGCGAATCGGTCCGGTGTGGGGCGGGGAAGAGTCGGCATTTGGCGTCTCCCGACAGCTATGTAGAAACCTTCTATCAGAACCCATAAGGTTTACAAGAGTGTCGAAATCTGGCCCGTTGTCGGCGGCGCCGTGACATGTTGCCTTTCGGTGTTCGGGCCGGGATAACTGTGGCAGCACCAATGCTGGCAATGAGGAGAGAGACGGTGGATGAAGCAAGGCAGTCGAAGCGCTATTCGAAGCGCCGCGAAACGATCCTGGCCGAGGCGCTGCGCGTGTTCTCTGAGCGCGGCCTGGAATCGACCGGGATCAAGGAAATCGCGACCAGCCTCGGGCTGACCCACCCGGCGCTCTACCACTACTTCTCATCGAAGGAGCAACTGGTCTACGAGGCGGTGGAGAAGGCGATCCAAGACGAGATCGCGGCGATGGAGGTGGCCGTGAAATCGCTGCCGCTTCACCCAAGTTTGCAGCTCTATAGCATTGCCAGAGCGCAAGTTTTCCACGAGCTCGACGGGCGCGCCTTTGTCCCGTTCGTGAATGCGTTTCTCTACGGACCGCTGCGCAATGCCGCAAAGCTGTCGGATGAGCAGCGCGACAATATCCTGCGGCTGCAGCGCCGGATCGTCGGTATGTATCGGGATGTGATCGTGGCCGGGCAGAAGGCGGGTGAGTTTGCTGACGGGTCTCCCACGATGGCCGCTTTTGGCGTGCTGGGAATCCTGTCCTACGCGGTGTTCTGGTTCCGCCCGGACGGGCAGATGGATGCTGCCGCCGTGGCTGACGCGATGGCGGCCCAGGCGGTCCGTTCTGTGAGCGGTCTGGTGGGGGTTGGCGGGGAGGGCGCGCCGCCAGCGGATGGATAAAGATTGACAGACATGTAAATAAATGGAGACTGATCGTTGCATGGAGTGACACAGGGGAGGTTCACCATGAAACGATTCGGTACTGCTGTTGGTGCGTTCTGCCTGTTGGTGGGCGCAGGATCCGCCGCCTTGGCGGAAGAACATTTCAAGGTCGTCGGCACCTGGGGCACCGGGGCGATGTTTCCCGAGCACGAGGCGCCGCTCTGGACTGTCGCGCTGCCGCAGGCCTCGGGCGGCGCGATCACCGCCGACATCCAGGCGATGACCGATCTCGGCCTCAAAGGGTTCGAGACGGTCAAGCTGCTGCAGACCGGCGTCTACGATGCCGGCTTCGGCGCCTACACCTACATTGCTTCGGGCGACCCGGTGTTCGAGGGGATCGACCTGGCCCTGGTCTCGCGGTCGAGCGCGGAAAACCGAAAGCTGGTTGAGGCCTACGAGCCGGTGGTCGCCGCGGCGTTCGAGCAGATCCACGGCGTGAAGCTGCTGGCGAGCTACCCGTTCCCGGCGCAGATCCTGGTCTGTCGCGACGAGTTCACCGGCCTCGATGACCTGAAAGGGCGCAAGATCCGGGTCTATTCCACCACGCTTGGCGATATGGCCGAGGGTCTTGGCGGCGTCAGCGTCACCATCCCGCTCGGCGATGTGGTGCCGGCGCTGCAGCGTGGCGTGATCGACTGCGGCGTGTCGAGCGGCATCAGCATGTATACGGCGAAATGGCAGGACGTGGTGAAATACGTCTACGAAACCCCGGTTTCGGCCGGCATCGCCTTCCTTGCCATGAACATGAGCCGCTGGAACGGCCTCGATGCCGACACCCAGGCGCTGATCCAGGCCGAAGCCGACAAGTTCGTCGACAAGGCGTGGGACGCGCTGGCGGATTCCGAAGCGCAGGGGATCGCCTGCCTGACCGGCCAGGGCGAAGAATGCCGCTATGGCGAACCGGCCAACATGAAGCTGGTGGCCGCGCGCCCGGAAGACGATCCGATCCGCAAGCAGCTGCTCGCCGATTTCGTGCTCAAGCGCTACGCCGATCGTTGCGGCGAAGCTTGCACGACCCGGTGGAACGAGACCGCTGGTGCCGTCGTCGGGGTCGAGGCGCGGCCGTAGGGCGCGCCGATCCGAACCTTCAATAGGGGAAAACGGTGATGATGAACCGACTCCTGCTTCGCGGGCACGGCACGATTGAGCGCGTCGCCCAGCTCCTGGTCTGGGTCTGCGGCTCTGCCCTCATCGTGATGTCGTTCGTCATCACCGTCGAGGCCCTGATGCGCAAATTTCTCAGCCACTCCTTTGGCGGCGTGGACGAAATCACGGCCTATGTCTTCGCCGTCACCACCACCTTTGCGTTTCCGTTCGCGATCCTACAACGCGCCAACATCCGCATCGACATCCTGCGCAACCTGTTCGGACGCCGTGTCCGGCTCGCGCTGGATGTGCTGGCCTGGGGGGCTTTCACGCTGGTGTTCGCGCTGATCGCCTACCGGGCCTGCGCGCTGGCGCTGCAGTCCTTCGAAGAGGGGGCACGCTCGATCACCCCGCTGCGCAGCTACCTGGCCATTCCCCAGGGGCTGTGGGCGGCCGGGCTGGTCGCCAGCGTGCTCGCCTCGCTGTCGCTCGCGCTGCGTGCGCTGGCGCTATGGCGGGTGGGGCAGGGCGAGGCCGCGGCTGCGATGCTGTCGCCGTCGGATGAGGTGGCGCAGGAGCTTTCCCACATCGCGGTGTCGTCCGACGACGCCGTCGGCCCTGCCACCGCCGGAGAGCTGTCATGATTGCGTCGACGATCTTTCTCCTGCTCGGCGCGCTCGCGCTGTCGGTTTCGGTTGCCGCATCGCTCGGCGTGCTGGCCTACGCGCTGATTTGGCTCTTCACCGAGGTGCCGCTCGACCGGATGATCGGCGAGATCGCCTGGCAGTCGATGTCGTCCGACACACTGGTGGCGATCCCGTTCTTCATCCTGCTGGGCGAGATCCTGCTGCGTGCCGGCATTGCCGAGCGGATGTACGCCGCGCTGGTCGAATGGCTGTCGTGGCTGCCCGGCGGCACCATGCACGCCAATATCGGCGCCTGCGCGCTGTTCGCGGCCTCGTCCGGATCGAGCGTGGCGACCGCGGCCACCATCGGCACCGTCTCGGCGCCGGAAATCGAGAAGCACGGCTACAGCCCACGGCTGTTTCTCGGCTCGCTCGCGGCCGGCGGCACGCTCGGCATCCTGATCCCGCCCTCGGTGTCGCTGATCGTCTACGGCGCGCTCACCGAGACCTCGATCCCGCGGCTCTACATGGCCGGGATGTTGCCGGGTATCGTTCTCGCTGCAATGTTCATGGCGCTGATCGCCGGCGGTTGCCTGATCAAGCCCGCGGCTGGCGGCACGCCGGTGAAGACCACCTGGGCGCGGCGGATCCGGGCCATCCCCGATCTGTTTCCGCCGCTGATGATCTTCGGCCTGGTGGTGATCACGATCTATGTCGGCATCGCCACCCCGACCGAGGCCGCTGCGTTTGGCGTGGTCGGCGCGCTCGGCCTCGCCGCCACCCACAAGAAGCTCACCATCCCGATGCTCTCCGAGGCGATCGAGGGCACCATGCGCACCACCGCGATGGTCACCGCGATCATCATGACCGCGCTGATCCTGAACTTCGTGATGACCTTTCTCGGCATCTCGCGGCAGATCGTCGACGTGGTGGTCGCGCTCGACCTCAGCCCGCTGGCGCTGATGATCGCGATCGTGCTGTTCTACCTCGTGCTTGGCTGCTTCATGGAGGGGTTCTCGATCCTTCTTGTGACGGTGCCGATCATCGTGCCGATCGTGGTCTCGCTGGGCTATGACCCGATCTGGTTCGGCGTGGTGCTGACGCTGCTGCTCGAGGCGGCGCTGATCACCCCACCGATCGGCATGAACCTCTACGTGGTCCAGGGCGTGCGCCAGGGGGGCGATCTCAGCGACGTGATCCTCGGCTCGATCCCGTTCGTGGCCGTCATCTTCCTGATGATCCTGATACTTCTTGCCTTCCCGGACCTTGCCCTGTGGCTGCCGTCCCTTGCCTTCGATTCCTAGGAGAATACCGTGAGTATCGATCTTTCCGACCGAGTTTCCCTGCAGCAGCATATTGGCCAGGAGATTGGCCGATCGAGCTGGCACCCGATCTGCCAGGAGGACATCGACACCTTCGGCCGCCTCACCCGCGACGTCGATGCGATGCACATGGATCCCGACTGGGCCCGCGCGCGCAGCCCCTACGGCCAAACCATCGTCTACGGTTTCCAGACCATCTCGATGATGACGATGATGATCAACGAGATCCTGAACCGTGGTTCGCAGGAGGCCTACAAGCTGAACTACGGTTTCGACCGGGTCCGGCTGATGGCGCCGGTCCCGGCCGGGGCGCCGATCCGCGGCGTGGCCCGGCTGAAGAGGATCGAGGACCGTGGACCGGCCCGTTTTCTCGTTACCATCGAGATGACCGTCGAGGTCCGGGGCCAAGCCAAACCGGCGGTGGTGGCCGACTGGCTGTTCATGGTGGTGAATGGCGCTGAGGAAGAACGGCGGCCGGAGATGGCCGGGGCGTCGAAGTGATGAGACGGATTGGCTTCCTCGCGTTTCCCGGGGTCGAGGAACTCGACCTCGTCGGGCCGTGGGAAATGGCGACGATGTGGCGGGACTACGCCGCTGGACCGGAATGCCTGGTCGTCGCCCAGCAGGCCGGATCGGTGCGCTGTGCCAAGGGCCTGGAGATCGTCGCCGATACAGGTTTTGCCGATTGTCCGGCGCTCGACGCGCTGGTTGTTCCGGGCGGTTTTGCCGCCTTCGACGAGATGGCGAACGAGGCCGTTGTCACGTTCGTCCGGGCCGTTGCCCAAAGCGGAAAAGACGTGCTGTCGGTCTGTTCCGGCAGCTTCATCCTGCTCGCGGCCGGGCTGCTCGAGAACCGAAATGCCACCACTCACTGGAAGGTTCTCGGGCAACTCCGCGAGGCCGGGGTCGATGTGGCCGAACAGCGCTTCGTGCGCGACGGCAATATCTGGTCCAGCGGCGGTGTGTCGGCCGGGATCGACCTGATGCTGCATTTTGTCGCCGAGACCGCGGGGGAAGAGGTCGCCGCCGCGGTCCAGCACAACGCCGAATACTACCCCAGCCGGCAGATCTACGGCCGGGCGCACGCCGCGCCGGGCATGCCAGCTTACATGAAGGAGCTGTGAGGGCACCATGGTCAACACGCATTTCAAGGATGTCGTCGGCTACACCGACCCGATGTCGGTCGAGGCTGGCGGAACGCTGAAACTGAAGGTTTCGACCACCGCTGACCGGGTGCGCCTTGGCGTCCGGCGGGTCGCTTCAGGGAGCTG
Organism: Acidimangrovimonas pyrenivorans; assembly: GCF_042643245.1. Classification (NCBI taxonomy): domain Bacteria; kingdom Pseudomonadati; phylum Pseudomonadota; class Alphaproteobacteria; order Rhodobacterales; family Paracoccaceae; genus Acidimangrovimonas; species Acidimangrovimonas pyrenivorans. The sequence continues at coordinate 752,652 of NZ_JBHRSK010000004.1, read as the reverse complement.
GTCGGCACAGGCCGGGCCCGACGTAACACTGGTTCACGCGGAAGGCTTTGAGGACCGGGTCCTCGACGGGACGCTCCATTCCGTTCCGCTCGGCTCCTATGCACAGGCGCCGGTGTCGGAGGCCTTTCGCCGGTCCGAAGCACGTAGCTTCGGCCTGCTATTGATGCCGACCGCAAGACACGGTCGGGTGCAGGCGCTAGTGCAGTTCTACGGCCCGCACGGCCGGCGGCTGGGTGGGCTCGCCCTCGATGCCGGCGGCCACCTGGCCATCGTCGGCGCCGACGGTGCTCCGCTCCTACGCAGCGCGGCCCCGCTGGTGCGCGGCCAGTGGGCGAGCGTCGGCGCGGGGTTTTCCGGCACCACGGGCGGGGTCGAGCTGGCCGTCGCGCCGCTGTTCGGCGCGGCGACCGTTTCGCGGGGCGATGTGGCTCTCGACGGCCTGGCGGCGGCTGAAACCCTGACCCTCGGCGCTGCTGTCGCTGCGGGGGGGGCGGCGCAGGTCGCGGACGCCCGCTTCGCCGATCCGTTGCTAACCACGGCCACGGCCGGAGAGATCGCCACCGCACTGGCCAGCGGGACGCAGGGCTGGCGGCATCTGTCGCGTGCCCACGGCGCCGGCGCGGTCCTGTCGCGGTGGGATTTCTCGCAGGCGCCGGAACGCGCGCGGGTTAGCGATGTCGGCCCCGGCCGCTGCGACGCCGAGCTGGTCAACACCCCTTCTCGCGTGATCACCGGGCCGTTCTGGGACGGTAGCGCCTTCGACTGGCGCCTGCGGCCGGAGCACTACAACGCGGTGCATTTCCACGCCGACGACCTCTCGGATTGCGGCTGGCCCGACGCAGCCCTACTCGACATTCCGGCAGATTGCCCCTCGGGTCTCTATGGCGCCGAACTGAAAACCGAAAAGGGCACCGACGTGGTGCCGTTCGTGGTGCGGGCGCGCCCGGCGGAGCGGGAGCCGGTGGCGCTGCTGCTGCCCACCTTCACGTATCTGTCCTACGGCAACGCCCCGCCGGCGATGCGCGGTCCCGACCATGGTATCGCGGCCTATCCCGACGAGGCGCCGATCGACGGCCATCCCGGCTTCGGCCGCTCGCATTACGACCGCCATGACGACGGCGCGCCGGTGATGCTCTCGTCGCGGCTGCGGCCGGTCACCTCGATGCGGTTCGGCAGCCTGCCCTGGGGGATCACCCCCGATACCTGGCTCTACACTTGGCTGCGCGACAGGTTCGGGCAGATCGACCTGCTCACCGATGAGGACCTGCACCGCGACGGGCTGGATGCGCTTTCCGGGCACCGGCTGGTGATCACCGGCAACCACCCCGAATACTACTCCACCGAGATGCTCGATGCGCTCGAGGCCTTCTGCGACGGGGGCGGGCGGATGATGTATCTCGGCGGCAACGGTTTCTACTGGCGCGTGAGCGTGTCGGACACGGTGCCGGGCCAGATCGAGGTGCGTCGCACCGAGGACGGCACCCGGGCCTGGATCGCCGAACCGGGCGAGGGCCACCACCAGATGGACGGCGGCTACGGCGGGCTGTGGCGCCGGCTTGGCCGGCCGCCGAACCGGTTGGCGGGCGTCGGTTTCGCCGCGCAGGGCTTCGACGCGAGCGGCCACTACCACGTTCGCCCGGACGCGCGCTCGGGGCCCGGCGGTTTCGCGCTCGAAGGCGTCGGCGACGATTTCGGTCAGCATGGCTGGCTGGGCGGCGGCGCGGCCGGGCAAGAGATCGACCGGGTCGAGCCGCGGCTCGCCCCCGACGCGGAGGTGCACGTGCTCGCCAGCAGCACCGGCCATCCACCCTCGATGCTGCGCACCAAGGAAGAAATGCTCTCTTTCGTGATGCCGTTCGACGACCCGAAAGCGCGCGCCGATGTGGCGATCCGCTTTGCCGGGGCGTCCGGCGCGGTGTTCTCGGTCGGCTCGATGGCCTGGGTCGGGGCGCTGCTCGACGGCGGCGATACCGCGGGCCGCAACGACGTGGCCCGGATGACCGAGAACGTGGTCCGGCGTTTTCTCGACCCGGCGCCGTTCCGCCCGTCGGGCGGCTGACGACACCCAGACTGCTTACTCCGCCCCGCGAAGAGGGCTGTTTCCCCATCGGAGGTTCACATGAAGTTCAAAGCATTCTTCCTGTCGCTGCTCGCGGCATGGCTCGCGTTTGTTGCGCCGCTCTCGGCGCATCAGTACGGCGGCAGCCTGAAAGTGGCGCTGTTTCCGGAACCGCCGACGCTAGTGGCTGGCCTCTCCGGCCTCGGCTCGGCAAGCATCGTGTCGAGCAAGATCTACGAAGCGCTCGTCACCTACGATTTTGACCTCAACCCGCAGCCCTGGCTCGCGACCTCCTGGGAGACCTCCAAGGACGGGCTGGTCTGGACCTTCAACCTCGCGGAAGACGCGAAATGGCATGACGGTGTGCCTTTCACCGCCGCCGACGTGGTGACCTCCTACGAGGTCTTCTCGGTCGAAAACGATCGGCTGAAACTGATCGCCGGCAAGATCGCCGCGGTCGAGGCGGTCGGCGAGCACCAGGTGCGCTTCACCCTCAACGAGCCGATCCCGTCTTTCATCTACATGATCAACTACGGCAACCTGCCGATCATCCCCGCGCATCTCTACGCTGGGGGCAATTATCGGGACAACCCGGCAAACGCGACCCCGATCGGCACCGGCGCCTTCAAGTTCGCCGACTGGGAGAAGGGCAGCTACATCCATCTGGTGCGGTTTGACGACTACCGCGACGGCTCCGAGCCGTTTCTCGACGACCTCTATTTCGTGGTCATCCCCGATGCCCAGGGCGTGGCGGTGGCGTTCGAGGAGGGCAGCGTCGACGTGGTTTCGGCGTCGAATCTCGAAGGTTTCGACGTGTCACGTCTGGCAGGTCTCGATGGGGTGGAAAGCACCAAGCACGGCTGGGAAATGCTTGCCCCGCACGGCTTCCTGTGGGTCAACACCCAGAAGCCCCCGCTTGACAGCGTCGAGCTGCGCCAAGCCCTGAACTACGCGCTCGACAAGGCGTTCATCCGCGACGTGGTGTTCAACGGCCTGGCCACGCCGCCGCGTGGCGCCTTCGACTCGCGCACGAAATTCTTCGACCCCAGCGTCAATGACTACGCCTACGACCCGGAAAAGGCGCGCAAACTGGTTGCGGCCTCGGGCTATGACGGCACGGTGCTGAAGCTGTCGACCGCGCCGGTGGGTTCGGCCTGGGCGCGGCTGGCCGAGTATGAGGTGCAGGCCTGGAAAGAGGTCGGCATCAATGTCGAGCTCGATAACAACGATGTCGGCGGCTACCTGAAAAAGCTGGGCGACCGCAGCTACGATCTCGGCAACATCTACCTTTACCAATACGGCGACCCCTCGGTCGGCGTGACCCGCAATTTCTATTCGTTCAACGATGTCGCGGGCTCACCCTGGAACAACGTCGGCCGCTATCTGAACGCCGACCTCGACGCGATCCTGGGGAAGGCGGATTCGGTGACCGATGCCGACGAGCGGGCGGCTCTCTATGCCCAGGCACAGCAGATCATCGGCAACGATGCGGTGCAGGTCTGGACCGCCGAACTCGAGTTTCCGACGCTCTACCGCTCGAAGGTGCGCAACCTCATCGCAACCGCGCTGGGGCTGAGCGACAGCTTCGCCGGCGTCTGGATCAAGCAGTAGCCCCCCCCCCCCGGCGGGCTGGTGCGATGGCGCCGGCCGCCCCCCCCCTTTATCGGAGCCCGAGTGGTGCTAAAGACCGTTGTTTCCGAAATCGCCAAGCGTTTCGTCGTGATCCTGTTCGTGGTGACCGGCACCTTCCTCCTGGCGCGGGCCGCGCCGGGCGACCCGGCGGCCTTCATGGCTGGCGAGGCCGGGTCGGGCGATCCTGCCTTCATTGAGCACCTGCGGGCGCAGATGGGGCTCGACAAGCCGCTCCTGGTGCAGCTTGGCTACTACCTGCGCGACCTCGCCAGCCTCGATCTAGGCCGGTCCTACCGCGAGAACCGGCCGGTGTTCGACATGATCGCCGAGCGCCTGCCCAACACGCTGGCGCTGGCCGGCGCGGCGTTCCTGCTGGCGCTCCTGTTCGGCACCGCCGCCGGTTTCCTTGCCGCGATCCACCGCGGCCGGCTAACCGATCGGGTGATCTCGATCGGCTCGGTGCTGTTCTTTTCCTCGCCCTACTACTGGGTTGCGCTGATGGCGATCCTGCTGTTTTCCGGCAAGCTCGGCTGGTTCCCCTCGCATGGCATCGAAACCATCGGCGCCGGTTACACCGGGTTGCGCGCCGTGGCCGACTACCTGCACCATCTCGTGTTGCCCGCCACCGCCTCGGCGCTGTTCTCGATGGCGATCTACGCAAGGCTGGTGCGCGCCTCGATGATCGAAACCTCCAATGCGCTGTTCGTGAAGGCGGCACATGCCAAGGGCATGGCGCCGATGCGGATCTGGCTGCGCCACGTGCTGCGCACCTCGCTTCTGCCGATCACCACCATGGCCGGGGTGCAGGCCGGGCAGCTGGTTGCCGGCACGATCCTGACCGAAACCGTCTTCGCTTGGCCCGGCATCGGCCGGCTGATGTATGACGCGCTCGGCGCACGCGATTACAACGTGGTGATCGGGGTCTTCATCGTCACCTCGGTCATCGTGATCCTGTCCAACCTCGTGGTCGACCTGCTCTACCGCGTCGTCGATCCGCGCACGCGTGCCGCCTGAGGAGTCCGCCATGCCGATATGGAAATCCCTCGTTTCGCGCCCCGACGCGATCCTCGCCCTGGTTCTCCTGACCGCGGTGGTGCTCGCCGGCCTCTGCGCGCCGGTCGTCTTCCCCGACGGGCCGTGGCGCATGGTGGCGCGGCCGTTCATCCCGCCATTCACCGACATGCGCCATCCGCTCGGCGCCGATGCGCTGGGGCGCGACCTCGCGGCCTCGCTGATGTATGGCGCGCGCACCTCGCTGGAGATCGGCCTCGTCTCGACCTGCGTGGCGATCCTGTTCGGCGCCGGCGTCGGCGGCATCGCCGGCTTTTTCGGCGGCCGAGTCGACAGCATCCTGATGCGCTCGACGGAGATGTTCCAGACCGTGCCGAGCTTCGCGCTGGCAATCCTGCTGGTGGCGATCTACGCGCCCTCGCTCACCTCGATCATGGTCGCGATCGCGGTGGTCAGCTGGCCGCCGGTCGCGCGGCTGGCGCGGGCCGAGTTCCTGTCGATGCGCCGGCGCGAGTTCGTGCAGGCGGCGCTGCTGTCGGGGCAATCCAACCTGCGCGTGGCCTGGTCGCAGATCCTGCCCAACACCCTGTCGCCACTGATCGTGATGGCGGCGCTGATGGTGTCGATGGCGATCCTGTTCGAAAGCGCGCTCTCCTTCGTCGGCCTCGGCGATCCGCAGGTGGTGAGCTGGGGCTACCTGATCAGCGCCGGACGCGGCGTGATGGCGCGGAGTTGGTGGCTCACCTTCCTGCCGGGCATGGCGATCATGCTCACCATCGTCTCGATATCGATCCTCGGCGACGCGATCGGCGACAGCCAGGACCCGCATTTCGAACGCAAGGAGGACCTGTGATGGCCGAGCCGGTCCTCGAAGTCCGCGATCTCTGCGTCTGCCTGAAGACCGGCGCGAAGATCGTTGAGCACGTCTCCTTCGCGGTGACCCCCGGCCAGACCGTCTGTCTCGTGGGCGAGAGTGGCTCGGGCAAGTCTATGATCGCCAATGCCGTCATGGACCTGATGCCGAGCTCGCAGCTGGCGGTGACCGGCGGCGCAATCCGCTTCCACGGCGAGGATTTGCGCCCGCTCGGCGACAAGGCGATGCGCGATCTGCGCGGCAAGCGGGTCAGCATGATCTTCCAGGATCCGATGTCGGCACTGAACCCGGCGCGCCGGATTCGCACCCAATTCGACGAGGTGTTCTCGGCGCACGGGATCGAGCCCGAGGGCGGGCGCGAGGCGCGGATGCTCGAACTTCTGGAACTCACCCACCTGCCGAACCCGCCGCGCATCCTCGACGCCTTTCCGTTCGAACTTTCCGGCGGGCAGCGCCAGAGGGTGATGATCTCGATGGCGATGGCGCTGAACCCCGACCTCTTGATTGCCGACGAGCCGACCACCGCGCTCGACGTCACCACTCAGGCGCAGATCCTGCGGCTGATCGCGGAGTTGCAGAGGACGTTCAGCACCGCGGTTCTGTTCATCACCCACGATTTCGGCGTGGTCGCCGAGATCGCCGATGACGTGGTGGTGCTGCGGCATGGTCGGATCGTCGAGCACAGTCCGCTTGAGACCATCCTGCGCGCGCCGCGCGAGGACTACACCAAGACGCTGATCGAGGCGGTGCCGCAGTGGAACCCGCGTGCCGAGGGGCTCGAAGCACCGGCACTGATCGAGGCGACATCGCTGCAGAAGGTGTTCAAGGGCAGTTTCGCCGCGCTGGATGACGTGTCGGTGGCGCTGAGGGCCGGCGAGACGCTGGGCATCGTTGGCGAAAGCGGCTCGGGCAAGTCCACCTTCGCCAAATGCCTGATCGGGCTTGAAGAGCCGGACGGCGGCAAGATCGTCGTGCAAGGCACCGAGATCACCACGTTGCCGCCGGTGCAGAGGCGCCAGAAGCGGCACATGATGCAAATGGTGTTCCAGGACCCGACCGCGGCGCTCAATCCGCGCCACACCATCGGCCGCACGCTGGCCGATGTGCTACGGGCGAACGGCTGTGCCCGGGGCGATCTGCGCGCCCGGGCGCTTGGGCTGCTCGACGACGTGAAGCTCGACGGCAAGTTCGTCGACCGTTTCCCTCACGAGCTCTCGGGCGGCCAGCGCCAGCGCGTCTGCATCGCCCGCGCGCTGGCAGCCAACCCCGAGGTGCTGATCGCCGACGAGGCGCTCTCGGCGCTCGACGTTTCGGTGCAGAAGCAGATGCTGGCGCTGTTTGCCGAGCTGAAGGAGCAGCGCAACCTGGCGATCCTCTTCATCACCCACGACCTGCGTGTCGCCGCCGAGATCTGCGATCAAGTGGTAGTCATGCGCCATGGCGGCGTGGTCGCCCGGGGCACGCCCGAGGCGGTGCTGACCGGGAGCCGGCACGCCTATGTCGAGGAGCTTCTGGCCGCGATCCCGGGGCAGGACTGGTTCCCCGCGGGCACCGGGCCTGCTGCGCCCGTTGCCGCCAAAAGTGCAATTTGAACAAGGATCTCTGTAACATGAATGCGCCCATGAAAAACTCGATTGCCGCGATGCTGCCTGAGCTGATCGACTGGCGACAGGATTTCCACCGCCATCCCGAGTTGATGTACGACCTGCCGCGCACCGCCGGGATCGTCGCCAAACGCCTGCGGGAGTTCGGCTTCGACGAGGTGATCGAAGGCGTCGGGAAAACCGGGGTGCTGGGCATCCTGTACGGCGCGACCGGCCCGGCGGCCAACGCCGAAAAGCGAGTGATGTTCCGCGCCGATATGGACGCGCTGCCGATCGAGGAGGCCAGCGGCGCGGCGCATGCCTCCGAGGTGCCGGGCCGGATGCACGCCTGCGGCCATGACGGCCATACCGCGATCCTGCTCGGCGCCGCCCGCCACCTCGCCGAAACCCGGGCCTTCGACGGCACGCTGGTGTTCTGTTTCCAGCCCGCCGAGGAGGGTCATGCCGGCGCCCAGGCAATGATCGACGACGGCATGTTCGAGCGCTTCGCGGTGAAGGGCGCCTACGCGCTGCACAACTGGCCGGGCATGCCGGTGGGCGAGTTCGGCGTGGTGCGCGGCGCGGCGATGGCCTCTGCCGACGGCGTGTTCATCACCGTGCAGGGCAAGGGCGGCCACGCCGCCGCGCCCAACCTCGCGCGCGACCCGATCGTCGCCGCCGCGCATATCGTCGCCGCGGTGCAGAGCATCGTCAGCCGTGTGGTCGATCCGTTCGAAAAGGCGGTGGTTTCAGTCACCGCAATCCATGGCGGCGAGGCCTTCAACGTAATCCCCGACACGGTGGAGATGAAATGCAACTTCCGCTGCTTCTCGGAATGCGTCGGCAAGGAGATCGAGGCGGAGCTTTGGCGGATCTGCGAGAAGACCGGCGAGGCGTTTGGCGTCTCGGTCGAGGTGAAGCGTCCGCCGCTCACCCCCTATCCGCCGACCGTCAACCATCCCGCCGAAACCGAAATCGCGCTCGCGGCGATGCGTGCGGCGGTGGGCGAGGACCGGGTCAGTGACGATCTTAAGCCGATCATGGGCTCGGAGGATTTCGCCTTCATCCTGCGCCAGGTGCCGGGCGCCTACGTGCTGATCGGCAACGGCGACAGCGCGGCGCTGCACAACCCCGCCTATGATTTCGACGACGGCGCCATTGCGCCCGGTGTGGCCTACTGGAGCGAGCTTGCTGCGCGGGTGCTGCCGCTCTGAGGCGCCAGCAGGCCGTTGAGGCGCAGAACGTCGCCGGCTCGTTCAGGGGCGCGGGCGCTATCGAACAGGTCCGGCCGGGGACCAGGCATCGGTGCGCTTGGCACTTGTCTGAGCCCGTCGATCTCCCGGCATGCCGAGTTGATAGGAGCGGAGGGGCGTTATCGCGTTCGCTCGGCTGTCAGGGAAAATCTTGCCCGGGTCGCGCTGCCCAGACACAGGGCTTTCACGATGCCAACTAGTACTGGGTGGGCCTGGCCGAATACGTACTGAGCAGGAAACTGACCTGAGAAAGGCCCCGGCGGGAGACTGCCGGGGTCTCCCCACTTTGCCTTTTTTCTTCCTTCGTCCCGTGACCGGGTTCAGCGGGTGTGCTCGGGAGCAGTTGCTGGGGGCTATGCTCAGCCGCCTCCTTCGCAGCCTTCTCCTCTTCTGTGAGGTTTTTCTTTGGGAACCTCGACCTGATGCCCGAGAGCGCGATCGCCTCGCCCGGCGGCGTGAGAACAAAGAACCGTCTCGGAAGGCCAATTAGGTAGCCAGGTGCCGTCAGGATGCGCCAGAAAAAGGAATGGCACGTCTCGACGTCAATAAGGCGTTGGGGCAGCAACCGTCCGTAAGAACCGCCAGACGACGGATGACTGCCTCCTCCCGCAAGAGGCAGATTGGGGCACCCGATGGGGCATTTCACACCACTCGGCCAATCGTGAAGGTCATTTTCACATCGATTTCAGGAAAGTGGCTGGGGCGGTAGGACAATAATCCAACTTTTCTAAGGCGTAGGCATTTCAATAAGTTACTGATAGATATTGCAAAATCAGAACGAAATTGTAACACATGGCTGTAACACACGACCCTCGCATGTGGTGCGCCTATGGCCCGATTGAACTACCTTCTTCGACGTGGTGGAAGCTACTCCGCGCGTATCCGCGTTCCGCTCGATCTGGTCGAGATCTTAGGGCGCAAGGAGCTGGTGAAGGCTCTCGGGACGAGCGATCACGTCGAGGCGAAGCGCCGCCTGCTGCCGGTGCTTGAAGGCTGGCATCGTCAGTTCGATGATTTGCGCGCCCGACGCGCCGTGACCGACGACGACAAGGCGCACGCGACCTGGGCGCACTACGCCGGTGCCCTCGACCGCGACGAGGCGAGCCGGCAGAGCTACCCGGATGAGGCCGACATTGAAGCCGAACGGGCGGAGATCATGCGCCGAGCCGAAGCCGGTGAGATCGCCAAGGCCGATCCGCTCACTATCCTAGACGCTACTCTCGACCTGAAGGTGAAGCAGGAATGGGGCCGGCTCGACGCCGAGGCGCGCAGGGTGAAGCTAGCCGAACTGCGTAAGCATCTGCGCACCGGCAACATGGCGCTTATCAATCACGAGGTCGCCGCCTACATCCAAGAGAACGAGCTACTGGTCGAGGAAGGTTCGCCCGACTGGAAGGCGCTGGCGCACCGCATGATGCGCGCCGAGATCGAGGCCCTGCAACGCACCCTAGAGCGCGATGAGGGCGACTATGGCGGGCAACCCCGCGACCCCATCGTCACTCCCTTCACGAGCGCGCCCAGAGCGCCTGCGAAGCCCGGCGAAACCGTCATGGAGGTCTTCGACATCTTCGCCCGTGAGAACCCCCGCAAGGTCGCGCAGGACCGGCTCAATCAGATGAGGCGCGACCTGGGTCTGTTCGTTGATGTTGTCGGGCGCAACCTGTCGGTGACGAAGATCGACAAGGCGGCCGTGCGCGAGTGGAAGACGCTGCTGATCAGCTACCCGGTCAAGGCCACCGAGACGAAGGACTTCGCCGGCCTGACCATGCGCCAGACGGTCGAGCACAACGAGCGCGTGGGCAAGCCGGTGATCTCCGACCGCACCGTGAACCGCTATCTGTCGAGCCTCGGGGCGTTCTGCGACTGGTGCGTGAAGAACGGCTATCTCGATCAGAACCCGGTCAACGGTATGGCTCTGCCCAAGGAACGAACCTCTAAGACGCTGCCCTTCACCTCAGAGCAGTTGAACGCCTTGTTCGCCTCGCCTTTGTTCACCGGCTGCCTGAGCGGCGATGAGTGGCGCAACCTCGCTAAGCCCGGCAACGTGCAAGTCAGAGATCACCGCCATTGGGTGCCGCTGATCATGTTGTTCTCGGGTGCCCGGCCGGGCGAGATCGCGCAGCTTGCCGTCTCGGACGTGCGCCAGCAGCATGGCCACTGGATCATGCACATCACCACCGAGGGAGAGGGGGACAAGTCGGTGAAGACCGAGGGGTCAATGCGTGTAGTGCCGATCCACCCCGAGTTGGTGCGGCTTGGGTTCATCAAGTATCGGGATGAGCAGGAGCGGGCCGGCAGCAAGCGGCTGTTCCCCGGTGCGCAGCGTAACGCGCGCGGCCAGATGATGGCTGACTTCTCGCGCGAGTTCGGGCGTTACCTAGAGCGCATCGGCATCAAGGAGGGCAGGGGGCTGTCGCTCTATTCGTTCCGGCATGGTGCGACCGACGCGCTTCGCCGAGCTGGCTACCTAGACGAGCAGTTCGGCTTCATCCTCGGCCACACGGGCGCGACGATGACGGGGCGCTACGGGATTTTGCCGCAGGGGATGCTTGAGCAGCGCGTCGAGTTGATCAATGCAATTGGCTATCATGGTTTGTCCTTGAGGCATTTGGCTGAAACGTAGCTTCACCCATGATATTGCTTCGCATGGGTTGTGCTCAGATGTTGCCGTGCAGTTCGATTTCGTTTGTTTGATGGCGCAGTGTAGGTGATAATATCTGAGATATTGAGGTAGCGGAGCTAGGAACAATATGAAAAGTAGGTTGCTTAATTCCACCTTCTTGAAATCAGGTAGGATTGCTTTTAATCAAGGAACTGCGGGTGCCAAGTCTCCGGGGCATACGCAGAAGCTAGCGCGAAAGGTGGCTGTTGCGCCAGGTCAGGCGAGAGGGCGCGGGTCGACGGCCTTTCGTTTCGGTGAAAAGATAGCGTGTCCAGCTCTCTCTCTGCGCGACATTGAAGGCATTGATGATACGTCTGCGGAATATGTAACTCGGCATTTTAAGGAAGATTTTATCGGTGGAGCTTTGCGAGGCTATTTTCGCTTCGGGACAATCGCAAGCTATAGGCCGGCGGATATGAAGCAGATTGGACGGTTTAGCGATGCGCAGGAGGGGACGCAGCAGGAGACATTTAGAAGCAGGACTGGGTTGTATGATGATGTGGCGATTGGCGGAAATCGGATCCTTGGAACTACTATAGTTGGTTTCGATAACCCGATTGTTTATGAATATGTCGTTAACGACTACTGCTCTTGTTCGTCCAGTGGAAAATTTGATCTTGCGCGTGCAAAGCTTCTTCGTGAACGGGGTAATGATGATATCGGCGCATATGCCGTTTATGATCTCAAGAAATTACGGCAGGCGATAGAAGATTTGATTTTGGAAAAAGCAGAGACAAATGACCTCGTATTGATCGGGCGTGATGTCGTCTATGGGAGCAAGGACAGACATTGGGAGATTGAAGAGAGATTCGAGTATGCCGCTTCTAAAGATCGCCTTGCTGTCTGGCTCGGAACGGCTTTTGTGAAGTCTAAGGATTATATGCACGAAGAAGAAGTCAGGATGCTGCTTATTGATCCAAGGAACGCTGGAGGCTTGGATGAACGCGCAGAGCCACTTGAGTTTGAGGATCCGAGGATTGCAGCAGCAGTCATTGACCATGGTCGATTCTGAGGCCTGGAAAAGTAATAACATAACATTAATGTTGAGTCCGGATTCCACTTGTGAGAGAATCCATGCAGGCGAACACATGGCATGGACTGCATGGCACTTACGAAGATCAAGAAGGCCCTCGAGTTCGGCGCCGACAAGAAGGCGCTGACCCTGACCGATGCCGACGCCCTGACCTTGTTCGGGGTGCTGCCCACCGCGTCGGGCGTCTCCATCGGCCCCAGCACCGCCCTGCGCGTCCCCGCTGTCGCCTGTGCGGTCGGGTTGATCTCCGAGACCATCGGCGCGCTGCCGGTGAAGCTCTATGAGCGCGCCAGCAAGGCCGCCCTGACCGATCACCCGGCCTATCGGCTCGTGCATGACGAGGCGAACGAGTGGACGAGCGCGGCCGAGCTGCGCCGCGACCTGACGCTCGACGCGCTGCTGCATGGGGCAGGGCATGCGCAGGTGATCCGGCTCGCCGATGGCGCCCCCTATGAGCTGCACCGGCTCGACCCTAGCCGGGTGCAGCGCGATCAGGACGACTACGGCGAGCCCTTCTATCGCGTCTCCACCGATGCCGGGCCGGTGCGGCTGTCCTATCGCGACGTTCTGCGCGTCGAGGCGTTCGGTGGGGTCTCCCCGATCACCCTGGGCCGCGAGGCCATCGCGCTCGCCCTGAGCTTCGAGAGCCATATCGGCGGGCTGTTCGCGAACGGCGGCCGGCCCTCGGGCGTGATCAAGAGCCCGAAGGTGCTCGACGTGGACGCCAAGAAGAAGCTGGCGGCAAGCTGGTTCTCGACCCACTCGGGCAGCAACGCCGGCGGCACTGCCGTGCTTGACGAGGGCATGGATTATCAGCAGCTCTCGACCACGCTCGCTGACGCCCAGTTCGCCGAGAACCGGCTTGAGCAGGTGCGCGAGATCGCGCGTGTGTTCCGGGTGCCGCCGACGATGCTCTTCGAGCTGTCGCGCGGGACGTGGAGCAACACCGAAGAGATGGCCCGGCAGTTCATGCAGGTCACGCTCAAGCCGTGGCTGACCGCGTGGAGCTGGGCCTATGCCCGCTGCCTGCTGACCCCCGAGGAACGCAAGACCGCCTACCTTGAGGCCGTCACCGATGATCTTCTGACCACTGACACCGCCGCCCGTGCGACCGCCTATGGCCAGTATCGCAGCATGGGCGCCCTGACCGCCAACGAGGTGCGCGCCGGGCTCAACCTGCCGCCGATGGCCGGCGGCGACACCCTCGAAAATCCCTACACCACGACCAGCAAGGACAAGGCCGCATGAGGCTGACCCACACCGCCTTCTTCGGCGACGGCGAGCACGCCTTCGCCCTGACCGACGACATGATCGCCGAGCTTGAACGGCTCGCCGACCTGGGCATCGGCGCGCTCTACCTGCGCGCCGTCAACATGCAGTTCAAGCTCGCCGATCTGATCGAGGTCATTCGCCTCGGCCTGATCGGCGGCGGCACCGCCCCGGAGAGGGCCGCGCAGCTTGTCGATACCTACGCCCGGAACCGGCCGATTGACGATCTCTACCCGCTGGCGCTGGACATTCTCGACGCGCGCTGGGGCGGTGCCCTTGAAGACGAGGCTGCCGCGTGACCGACCGCATCGAGATCAAGGCGGCGCTGGCCGTCACCGACGCCGGCGAGATCACCGGCATCGCATGGCCGTTCGGCAGCCCCGACCGGGTAGGCGACGTGATCGAGAAGGGCGCGCTAACCGCGCCCGGCACCTTGCCGATGCTCTTCGCGCACGATCAGGGCCAGGTGGTCGGCGTCTGGGATCAGATCGCCGAGACCCCGGAGGGCCTGACCGTCAAAGGCCGCCTGCTGGTGGAGGACGTGGAGCGCGCGCGCGAGGTGCGCGCCATGATCCGCAGCAAGGCCGTCTCGGGGCTGTCCATCGGCTTCGTCACCAAGAAGGCGCAGCGCACGGCCAAGGGCCGCACCATCACCGCCGCCGAGCTGCATGAAATCTCTGTTGTCGCCGTTCCCGCGCATCCGGGCGCGCAGATCACCTCCATTAAATCGGATGCACCCCAGACCCCCACCGCCCTCAAGGAGACCCCCGAAGTGGAAAACGAGGAAATCGAAATCGAAGAGAAGGCCGCGACCCCGGCCAACGATACGCAGCAGGTGCCGCAGATCGACGCCAAGGCGTTCAACGAGATCAAGGCCCGGCTCGACAAGATCGAGGCCAAGGCCAACCGCCCCCGGATCACCGGCACGCCCGACCCGGTGATCGGCGCCGAAGAGGTCAAGGCGTTCACGCATTACCTGAGCACCGGCGAGAAGAAATCGCTGACCACGGCGAGCGACACCGCGAACCACATCCTTGCCCCCGAGGACGTCAGCGCCGAGTTCATCCGTAACCTGGTCGAGTTCAGCCCGATCCGGGGCATCGCCGATGTGCGCAGCACCACCTCGGCGAACATCGTCCTGCCGAAGCGCACCGGCATCACCAATGCCGTCTGGGTCGGCGAAACCGATGCCCGGACGGGCAGTCAGCCGGCCTTCGATCAGTCGAACATCGAGATCAAGGAAATCGCGACCTTCGTCGACATGTCGCTTCAGCTCGCCGAGGACAGCGCCAACGTGCTGAGCGAAGTCAATCTCGCGCTGGCCGAGGACTTCGGCCAGAAGGAAAGCCTGTCCTTCGTCAGCGGCAACACCGCACTTGAACCGGCCGGTGTGATGGCCGATGCGAACATCGGCGCGACCGTCGCGACCAGCGGCACGGCGATCTCGCCCGACGAGCTGATCGCGCTCATGTATGCCCTGCCGGCGACCTACCGCAACGCCGGCACCTGGGTGATGAACGGGACGACGCTTGCCGCCCTGCGCACGCTCAAGGACGGCAACGGCAACTACCTGTGGCAGCCGTCCTATCAGGCGGGCCAGCCCGAGACGATCCTCGGCCGGCCGGTGATCGAGGCCGTGGACATGCCGGACGTTGGCCTGAGCGCGGAGCCGATCATCTTCGGCGACTTCAAGCGCGGCTACCGCATCTATGACCGGATCTCGCTGGCGATGCTGGCCGACCCCTACACCCAGCGCGCCAACGGTCTGATGCGCTACCACGCCCGCCGTCGTGTCGGCGCTGGTGTCGTGCGCCCGGACGCCTTCCGCAAGCTCCAGATGGCGGCGGCGTAACCGGCCATGAAACAGCAGCTCGCAGATGACACGATCACGTTGGACTACGGCGGCAACGCCGTGGTCCTGCGCCCGTCTCTGCGGGCTGCCCTTCACCTTGAGCGGCTGCATGGGGGCTTCCCCGAGTTGCTGCGCAAGATCGAAGAGTTCGACACGCTGACGATCTGGCGGGTGATCACCACGGCGGCCGGCAAGGACGCCACAGACGCGCTCTTTGCCTATGCCGCCACTCACCCCCTCAGCGGCTTCAAGCGGGCCGCACAGGGGCCGTGTATCGAGCTGGTGGCCGCGTTCTTCCCCGAGACCCCGGCGACCGCTACGGCGCAGCCCAGCACGGCCAAGCCGACGCCCTGGGCCGATCTGTTCAAGGAACTGTATGGCTTCGCGACCGGCTGGCTCGGCTGGACGCCCGAGACGGCGTGGAACGCCACGCCGCAGGAAATCCTTGACGCCTTTAACGCGCATGTCGTCAAGCTCAGGGCCATTCACGGCGCCGGTGCTGATGAGCACGACGAGAGAGGCCCTGACGCGGCTCAGCGCAGGCAGAACGTAGAGCAGGGCCTCGATCCTGACTTCGACCGGGCAGGACTGCACGCGCTGAAGCAGCTCTCGACGCTGCGCGAGGGCATGGCCGCCTGATGCCGAAGCCTCCGCACATCTGCAACTGCGGCCAGATCGTGCCCCATGGTGAGCGCTGCGCCTGTCAGATCGTGCGCACCCGTGCCCGGAACCGCCGCCATGATGCCCGGCGGCCGAGTGCGGCGCAGCGGGGCTACAATCACGAATGGCGCAAAGCCCGTGTTGAGTTCCTGCGGCTACACCCGTGCTGCGCGATGTGCGGCGCTCCTGCGGATGTGTTGGATCACGTCAAGCCGCACAGGGGCGACATGGTGCTGTTCTGGGATCGGTCGAACTGGCAGCCGTTGTGCAAGAGCTGCCATGATAGGGTGAAGCAGAGGACGGACTGCAGTCAATAGAATGATGCAATCTCTCTGCGTTGTGTAACTCGAGGGGTGCCTCTGATATTGTGGACGGATTATTAGTCCATGCGATCATTCAACGACGGAAGAGGAGGAAGACGCAATCCAGATGCAGCCGAGTGGTGCGCAAAATGTGCTCGAAAATATGGATAAGAAGTGAAACGTGCGATTTTCTTGAAATAGAGACGCACATATTCGGCGTCAGCTCCCTCCAGGCCGCTATAGATCAGCACATACTCACACTTCATCTTCAGTGCTTTCTTTCGGCCAAACCTAACGTCGGCGCCCCAAACATAACCGCCAACAAGAAGTCCACTATCGCTGGAAAAACTGTGCCCAGACATTTCTCCATAAAACCCTTGAGATAATTCCTTTCCAGTTTCCTCAGCTTCCATGAAGCACTCAGGTTTCGAAAAGTAATTGCTTTCGCAGAGTCTCAGATCTTGCAGACGCGCTTTGCGCGCGACGCTCGCGTAGACGTCCGCGTCGAAATCATCGCTGGAAAAAGTGAGCGCATTTTCCGGTGCGCTCACAATGTCTTTGCCGGTCTTCTTCGTCATTGCGCAACCGCGAATGCAAGGTCTCTTTCACCGAGGCGATCATTCGCCGCAGACGTATCCACCCAAGATGCACCCTTGTGAAGGTGGGGAATGGTAATGATTTTGCAGAAGCGACCCGTTTCGCCTTTCTTAGCTCGCGCTTTGAGCTTGTTAATGTCGCGCAACGAAAAGAGTTCAAATTCTTCTCCGAGCGCGTCCGCAATTCTTCCAATCGTCTTCAGCGTCAAATTGGTCGCATCCTTGGCAAGAATTTGAGAGACGCGAGCGGGGCTAACTCCAAGGCGTTCCGCAAGTTGTTTTTGGGTAATGCAGTTTTCGTTCATCGCCTTTTGCAAAGCAAATTGAACCGACATCGCGAGCGCCTCGATCGCAAATTCTTGGCGATCGGCATCATGTTTCCAGTTGGTCACGCTATTTCTTTCGTTCGAGCTCATCGTGAATCGCTCCCAAAGCTTTGGCTACTCGTTGAAGCTGTTTTTGGTCCGCTCTGTTTTCTTTTTTGCTCGTTGCTTCAACAAAGAAAAATTCGGTTCGACCTCTCGCCGTAACCGGACCGCCATAGATTCTGACCTGGTCGGACTTGATCTCATACACGACTTGGTTGCCGCCCCGTTTCTTCCCGGAGGGGAAGTTTCCCTCTCTCTTGAACTGTGCGGTGTTGTTGACGCGTTCTAGCCCATGTCTTTTCAAGGTGGTCAGAGTAATCCTTGCCTTTTTTACATGCCTTTCATTCCGTTTTCCTCGCCTCCCTTCTTTGTCGATGAAGTCGCGCACCTGCTTAGAGAGGTGGACATCCACCTCCCACTCTTCTTCATCTGGCGCGTGTGCTTCGTAGCCTTCGATCTGCATTCAAAACTCGGTCATGGGTTAAGGTATGACTTAACTATGCGGGCGTTGCAAATGGATACTGGATATGCCCCTGGCCCCGTAACCCGCTGAACACACCACAAATTGTGTGCGATTAGCAAGACTTGCGCTAGTTCGGCGCGGTGAGTTGTCACGGGTATGTTCAAATTCTTGATCGTCCGTATGGCCGCGTGGAGGGATGAGCGGCAGGAGGTGGGCCCTTTGGCGAATCGCATATAGGTCACGATATGTGG
The DNA here is from genome assembly GCF_042643245.1 of Acidimangrovimonas pyrenivorans. NCBI lineage: Bacteria > Pseudomonadati > Pseudomonadota > Alphaproteobacteria > Rhodobacterales > Paracoccaceae > Acidimangrovimonas > Acidimangrovimonas pyrenivorans. Next base: position 734,784 of record NZ_JBHRSK010000004.1, on the reverse strand, counting down.
CTCTCAGGGCGTTGTGAATGGGGGCGGGTTCAACTTCCGCGATACATTGGGGACCGGCGGGGGGAGGTCCGCACAAGAGAGCCTCTAAATAACTTTTCCACCGACTCTTCACCGGATTCGCGAGAAGTGTTATAACATAACGCATCGTTCGCTGAAGAGTTCCCTATGACCGCCCTGACACCCCTGAGCTTGCTGAAGTCGCAGCTCAACATCGACACCGACCTTGATGATGCGCTGCTGGCGCACAAGCTCGACGCCGCCGAGGCGTGGATCGGCCACCACACCGGCACGCCCTTTGCCGTTGGTGACGCCGCTCTGACCGAGGCCGCGTTGCAGCTTGCCGGCTACTGGTATGAGCAGCGCGAGAGCGCCAGCGACGTGACCATGCGGCCGGTGCCCTTCGGCGTCTATGAGCTGCTGGCGCCCTATCGTGAGCAGGTGACGGGCTATGTCGCAGTCTAAGAGCCTGACCGGGCAGTCGCGCCTGCTGAGCAAGCGCCTTAGCGCCATCCCCGAGGCCGTGGTGCGCGATGTGCAGCCGGCCCTGATCAAGGGCGCCGAGGAAGTGGCCGCGAACATGCGCGCGCTGGTGCCGGTGGACACGGGCGCGCTCAAGGACAGCATCACCGTCACCGCGCCGGGGCAGAGCACGCCGGCCTATGCCGAGGGCGGCGGCAAGCGCACCGCCGGTAGCAATCAGGCCCTCGTGACGGCCGGCAACGAGAAGGTGCGTCACGGCCATTTGCAGGAGTTCGGCACCGTCAAGCAGGAGGCGCAGCCGTTCCTGCGGCCGGGCTTCCGGCTGGCGAAGCCCAAGGCCCTGCGCCGCATTCAGCGCGCCATCGGGCAGGCCGTGCGCAAGGCGGCGGAGGGCAAGGCATGATCGACCCCAGCATCGCCTTTCAGACCGCTGTGAGGGCTGCGCTAATCGCCGACCCGGCGGTGAGTGCCCTTGTCCCGGCCGATCATGTCCGGGCCGGCTCCACGCGCCCGGACAAGCTGCCCACCATCATCATCGCCAGCCCCCAGACGATCAACCTGGGCCGGGCGAGCGGTGGGCAGTATCTGACGCGCGTCTCGCTCGACCTGCACATCTGGGCCGTGGAGGACGGCGCCGACATGGCCCGGCAGATCGGCGCGGCGGCATCGGTCGCGCTCTGGGATGTGCCGGCGAGCAACGAGGTGGGCATTGATGCCTACCAGCGCCCCGGCTTCAGCTACATGCGCGACCCCGACCCGGAGCGGGCCTATTGCCACGGCGTCGGCACCGTCGAGGGCGTGATCCGGTGGCGGGTGTGATCATGATCAGGGCAGGCAAGCTCGACCGGCAGATCATCATCGAGCGCGAGGCCGAGACTGTGGCCGCGAGCGGCGCCGTGTCGAAGACTTGGGCACCCATCGCGACCGTCCGGGCCGAGCTGGTGCAGCGCAGCGCCGACGAATACCTCGCTGGGTTCGGCGAGGCCGACGCCGGCGGTGCTGTGTTCCGCATCCGCTACCTCGCCGGCATCACCCCGGCCGACCGCGTGATCTGCGATGGAGTGGCCTATGATATTGACGAAATCGCGGAGCTGGGGCGCCGGCGCGCCCTTGAGCTGCGCTGCACGAGGGCGGCGGCATGAGCGTGCATTCTCGCGGCGTAAAGCCGGCGCTCGCCGCCGATGCTGACGCGCTGACCAAGGCCCCGCCGGCACCGAAGCACCTGGCGCCGCACGCGAAGGCCGAGTGGCGGCGGATCATGCCGCAGCTCATCGCCCGGCGGGTGATCACCCGCGCCGACCTGGCTGGCGTCGAGAACTACGCCACCTGTATCGGCATCGTGCGCCAGATCGAGGAAGAGCGCGCCGCCGCCGGTGGCATGATCGACGTGAAGCTCTTTGGCGTTCTCAACCGGGCTGCCCAGACCGCGCGCCAGCTCGCCGCCGAATACGGCCTGACCCCGACGAGCCGCGCCCGGATCGGGGCAGGGCTTGCCGAAGATGACGACGCCGACAACCCGCTCGCCGTGTGACCATGAGCGCGGCCAGCACCTACCCGATGTGGATTGATGACGGCAGCCCCATTCCCGATCCGCTAGGGCACGGGGAGCGCGCCGTCACCTTCCTGCGCAGGCTGCGGCACCCGGCAAGCACGGCAGCCAAGCGCTCCTTTCAGCTTGCTCCGTTCCAGGAGCGCATCGTGCGCCGCATCTACGGGCCGCGCGATGCCGATGGCCGCCGGATCGTGAAGACGGTGTTTCTGATGCTGCCGCGTGGCAACCGCAAGACCTCGCTCGCCGCCGCACTGTCGCTGCTGCACGTCATCGGCCCCGAGAAGGTGCCGGCCGGGCAGGTGATCTTCGCCGCCTCGGATCGGGAGCAGGCGGGCATCGGCTTCCGCGAGGCGGCCGAGATCATCCGGCAGGACAAGCGCCTTGTCGCCGCGACGCGTATTCACGACGCTTTCAACAGCGCCAAGCAGATCACCGACCTTGCCAGCGGCGCCCGGCTGCGCGCCGTGTCGAGCGATGGCCGCGCCCAGCACGGCACCACGCCGGCCTTCGTGCTCGCCGACGAGATCCACGCTTGGACCGGCCGCGACCTGTGGGAAGCGCTGAAGTCCGGCCTCGCCAAGACCGACGACAACCTGATGGTAATCGCCACCACCGCCGGCCGGGGCCATGAGACCCTGGCCGCAGAGCAGTATGACTACGCCCGGCGCATCGCCCTGGGCGATATCGACAACCCCGAGTTCCTTCCGATCATCTTCGCCGCCGAGCCGGGCGATGACTGGCAGGACGAGGCCGTGTGGCACCGGGTGAACCCCGGCCTCAAGCACGGCTTCCCGAGCCTGCCGGGACTGCGCAGTCTGGCGAACGAGGCCAAGGACCACCCGGCCGAGCGCTACAGCTTCCAGCAATACAACCTCAACATCTGGTTCGGGAACAGCCGCGACCCGCTGTTCAACATGGCGACCTATGATGCCCGGCGCTTCGAGGATGACGAGGCCGAGCTTGAGGCGCTGCCGTGCTGGGTCGGGGTCGATATGGCGCTGTCGGGCGACACCGCCGCCGTGGTCGCCGCGTGGCGGCACCCTGACGGGCAGATCACCATCAAGCCGTGGTTCTTCGTGCCCGGTGACGAGCTGAAGGAACGCGGCGAGCGCGACGGCGTGCCCTACGAGCGCTGGCGCGACGAGGGGCTGATCACGGCGACGCCGGGGCCGATCATCGACCCGGAGGCCGTTGAGGATCACCTGCGCGAGCTGGCCGCGCGCCATGATGTGCGCGAGATCGCCTTCGACCCCCATCTCGCCCGGCAGATCATGCAGCGGCTCTATGATGACGGCCTTCCGGTGATCGAGCTGCGGCAGGCGCCGCTGAGCATGGGTGTCGCCATCGGCGACCTTGAGCGCACCGTCAACGGCCAGATGATCCGCCATGACGGCCACCCCGTGCTGCGTCACCACTTCGATAGCGTCGTCGCGAGCCGGAACGAGACCACGGGCCTCGTGCGGATGCACAAGGGCAAGAAGACCGACCGGATTGACGGCGCTGTCGCATCGGCGATGGCCGTGCACCGCGCCGTCGCAGGTGAGAGCAGCAAGTCGAGCTACAGCGGCGAGGACGCCGAGATTTTCACGTTTTGAGGTGTGAGCAATGAACGAAGTGATGATGCCCGGCCTGATCGTCCCGCTTGAGGCGCGGATCGACAAGCTTGAGAAGGGCCTTGAACGCGCGAACCGGGCGCAGCGCCGGGCAGCGCAGAGCATGGAGCGGCGCGCGAAGCAGTCGGCCGACCGGATGCGCAACACCTATGGCCGGATGGGCAGCGACATTGCCGCCGGTTTCAAGAAGATGGCGCTGCCGCTGGTGGGCGGAATCGCCTCGGCGGCGACCGTCCGGGCGATTGCCGAGACCACCAAGGGCGTTGCGCGCCTCGGTGACGAGGCCAAGCGGGCAGGGGTGCCGCTCAAGGACTTTCAGGAACTGAAGTTCCTGTCGGAACAGAACCGCATCGACCTCGACGCGATGATCGACGGTATGAAAGAGCTGAACCTGCGCGCCGACGAGTTCATCATCACCAGCAAGGGGCCGGCGGCCGAGGCGTTCGCCCGGCTGGGCTACGGCGCCGAAGAGCTCAAGGCGAAGCTGAAGAACCCGGCCGAGCTGCTGCTTGAGATCTTCGAGCGTGCGCGCAAGCTGAGCCGGGCCGCGCGCATCCGCATCGCAGACGAGATTTTCGGCGGCACCGCCGGCGAGCGCTTTGTCGAGCTGATGGGCCGCAGCGATGCTGAGCTGCGCCAGACCGTAAACAGGGCGCATGAGCTGGGCCTTGTCCTGGGCGACGAGGTGGTCGCCAAAGCCGACGAGGTGTCGCGCAAATTCGATGAGCTGACCGCGCGCATCTCTACCTTCGGCAAGCGCGTTGCCGTCGCCGTCGCGGAGGGGATCGCCGAGGCGGCCGACCTGCGCGCCCGGCTGGACGAGATATTCCCGAACGAGAAGCAGGGCCGCGCGGTCCTGGGCAATGAACTGTATGACGCCCTCGCCAAGAACCGCGATGCGGTGGACGCCGAGATGCGCGACATCGGCGAGCTGCGCAAGGGCTATGATCAGCTCGCCGAGACGGCGCGCACCACCTCGGCGCAGCTCGTGCAGGCGTCGAACCTGGCCCGGAGCTGGGGCTATGACGAGGCGGCGAACGAGCTGGCGAACGCGGCGGCGCGGATGGTCGAGCTGAGCGACGGCTTCGCCAACGGCAGCCTGACCGGCGAAGAGTTCTCGCAGAAGCTTGGCGAGGTGCAGAAGGCGGCGGCCGGCGCTTTCGACAAGCTGGACGAGGCCGACAAGGTGGACTTCGGCGGCGCGATCTCACAGGTGAGCCGCCTGGGCAGCGTGTTGCAGACCGTCATCGGGTTGGCGTCGTCGCTCAAGGGCGCCCTGACCGACGCCGCCGGCGTGCAGCCGCCCAAGACGCAGATGCAGACCTTCCGCGAGGCCGACGCGCAGTCGGTGAAGAACTGGCAGGCGCAGAAGGCGGCGCAGGACGCCTTTCTCGCCGGCGAGGCCAAGCGCAACGCCATGTCGCGCGAGCGCCTGACGCTTGAGCGCGAGATCGCGGCGGTGATGAAGCGGGCCGCTGCCGAGGGCGTGACGTTGACCCGTGCGCAGGCCGAGGCCGCTGCCAAGGCGAAGATCGCGGCCGACGCCGCACGCAACGATGCCGGCAAGGGCGGGGTGGGCGGCAGTGGCGACCTCTTCGGTCGCGCCGTGCAGTCCATCGTTGACGAGACGAAGGCCCTTGAGCTGGAAGCCGCCGCGCTGATGGCATCGGCTGCGGCCGGCAGCGATTACGAGACAGCAATCGAGACCGCCCGGCGCGAGGCCGAGCTGCTGCACTCGGCGCAGATGCAGGGGCTGAGCATCACGCCCGAGCTGCGCACCGAAGTCGCCAAGCTGGCGCGCGCCTATGTGGACAGCGCCCGGAAGTCGGACTTGGCCGCCGAGGGCCTGCGCCGGATCGATGATGCCCGGATGCAGATCCAGAACTCGGCGGCGAACGCTTTCGACGGGCTGATCACCGGCACCATGAACTTCCGGCAGGCGATGGCGGGCTTGATGAAAGACCTGGCGCGCTACGCGGCGCAGAAGTTCATCATCCGTCTCCTGGGCGGCATGGCTGGCGGAGGGCAGGGCTGGCTCAACAGCTTCGCGACCATGCTGGGCGGCGGCTATGCCGAGGGCGGCTACACCGGCGCCGGCGGCAAGTTCGAGCCGGCCGGCGTTGTCCATCGCGGCGAATACGTTATGCCGCGCGAGGTGGTGCAGCGCGTCGGGGTGGATCGGCTGGCAGGACTCCATAGCGCCGCGCTGAGGGGCTATAGCGGCGGCGGGCTGGTAGGTGCCCCGGAACCCCGGATCGGCCCCTCAGCGGCGCACTCTGAGTCTCCTGCGATGGCGGGGCAGGTGATCACCATCAACGCGCCGGTCACGGTGCAAGGATCGGCCGGCACCCCGGAGCAGAACAGCGATCTCGCGAAGAAGATGGCGCGCGAAATGGAGGCCACCATGCGCGGCACCATCGCAGATGAGATGCGGCGGCAGATGCGGCCGGGGAACATGCTCAACAATCGGCGGAACTGAGGGGCGCCGGAGAGCTAACCTTTTGCCCGTCCAGGAGCTAACCTTTTGCGCGCCCGGAGGTTTGGTTGCCTGGAAGAGGTGGCTAACCTTCTGCCCTCCCGAAACCTAACCTTTTGCACGTATTTATGATTACCTCTTCTTACCTACTATACTCATAAACATAAGAATAAACGATAAAACGGGCAAAAGGTTAGTTCTCTCCTGCCTCGGCTGAAAGACCCCTCCGGCTACCACGACACCTCGGGCCTGCGGCCCTCGCCTGCGCGGCCCCTGCGGGGCCTTGCCGCTCGCTGCGCTCGCGCCCGAGTTTCTCTCCTGTTCCGGCTAGGAGACCTCCTCCGGCTAGCGTTCGTGCCCTGGTGCGACGCACCGGCCACGGCGTGCCCGACGCGGCGTAATCGTCCACGGCAGGACCGGCACGGCGTGGCCGCTCACCAGAGGCACGGAGAGCGCCGCTGAGGCCATCTATGTGCTTATGGGCGGGGGTTGGTGGTGCCGGAGACGCCTCGGGCGCTCTATGGCCGTCTCTGCGGCGATGGGCGTGGTGTGCGAGGTAACGCGTTACGTGTAGTAAGTTACTGATATGGCGGTATTTCTTGACATGCAGAGGGTATTCCCTTATAAGTGGGTCAGCCTCGCAAAAAAAGGATTGCCGATGTCCAACCACCCCACTCTGAAGGTTCCCCAGGAACGTATCACTCAGCTCAAGCAGATGGCCGCGAACATGGGCGCCCAGAACATGAGCGAAGTCCTGGCGAAGCTGATCGCGTTCGCACAGAACGAGGGCCTGATCGCCCATGAAATCCCCGGCGTCAAAATCAACGCGCTCGCCGATGGTCTGGCGATCAAGTTCGATGACGGCGAGACCGTCGGTTTCTCGTCCGAAGATGCTGCCCGTCTCGCATCTGAGATACGCGCCTTCCTCGCCGGAGAGCGCACCGCGAAGCAGGTGATCAGCATGAACGCCGACAAGCGGGCAAACTTCGCGTTGAAGGGCAAGGGGCAGGGCATTGCCGTCTCCATCCCCGCCTTCAGCAAGACGCCGAAGGTGTTCGACCGTGGACTTGCTGACGAGTTCGCGCGCCTGATCGAGCGGGCGCTGCCCGAGGCCGTGTAAGACGAGAAGGGGCGACGCATCATCGCCGCCCCCTCTCATGCTAGTAGGAGTGCCCATGTCTATAGCAAGCTCTGACCGGGATGCGCAGGAATTTGAAGATCGGCTTGACGCAGTTGCGCGAGGCGAGAAACCCGAGCGTGATTTCACCGACCTTACTGTCGGTGACGGTGGGCAGAGTCTGCGGCGGGTCGAGGCGTCCTTGGCGGAGCTTGACGACATGATCGACGAGACGGCGCGCGAGCGCGCCGGCCACGAGGCCGCCGGAGAGCCTACCCAGGACGATGACGCGGACTTCGAGAGGGTCGACCACGCGCCGGAACTGACGCCCTATGACAAGGCGCGAGAGCGGGTCTACGAAGCTGAAATCTACCGCGATGCAGTAGAGCAGGGTAGCGACGAATGGCACCAGGCGATGGCTGAGTTAGCCGAGGCCCGGCGGGCGCTTAAGCAGGAGCAGGAACGCGCCACTGACGAAGGCTGGCGGAAACGCCGCGCTACCGAAGAGTGGCGTTCTGGGCCGGGCCGCGAAGTCTACAACGCCAGTCGGCGCAAAGTCAGAAACAAGGCCAACAAGATGACGCCCAGGGCGGTGCTGGACGCGATGACGCCCGAAGAACGCGCGCAGCACAGGAAGGACAAGAACGCCGAGAAGCAGTGGAGGTTCGCGCAGCGCAAGAGGGGCAAGACCGATGAGCAGATCGAGGCAGAGCTGCCGGGGTGGTGGGCGCGGCGTCGGGCGAAAACAGCTTGTCCTTGATTGGCTGGCGTGGCATATTTGCAACACGCAGTGTTGTAGCTGCTTTCTCTTACCCCGCGCCGGATCATCGTTGCCGATGTAAGTCACCCGGCGCGGGGTTTCTCTTTTGCGACAAGTAAGCGCTTACTTATATAAGCATTATCAATGTTTTAGGTTCATTTTCTCTCTTGATCGCCGGATTCCACTCGTGCGAGTCTCACCGGACGACATCATCAAGAGGACTGACCATGCAGACTCCCACAGACACCTACGTTGACGACGCCACCTATGCCGCGCTTAGGGCCGCGCTGCTCAGCTTGATCACCGATCCGCCGCACGACGCCGACACCGCGATTGTGAGCACCCTAGGCGAGACCGGAGGCATCTGGCCTCGGAGCGTCATGTATGATGTTGAGGGGGCGTGATCTTGATGAAGTATCTTGGCATTCTCGCCCTTGTCGCCCTCGCTGCCTGCTCCTTCAACCCGGAGAGGATGTATTACCAGGTCACCCAGCGGAGCGCGAACGGCGTCAGCATCCAGGTGAACAAGGGCAACATGGATATGAAGGCGCCCGAGTTGGCGCAGGTCCTCGACCACATGGACGACATGGCGACCAAGGAGTGCCGGGGAATGGGCAAGACCAAGGCGGCGCGCAAGGCTCAGCGCCACTATCGCACTGGCCCCTATTACGACTGGATCGAGCGCGCCTACATCTGCAAGTAGCTCCGAAGCGACTATTCGTCGTCGTCACGAAGCCGCCGGATCACCCTGGCGGCTTTTTCATTGTGCGAGTCGAGAGGTCGAGGCGAGGCAGAAAGGCGTGTGTGTTACACACACATGACTGTAACACACGGGCTCGGCGGCGGTCCGCTAAGCCATTGAAATTAATCGAAAAAGGAAAGTGGCTGGGGCGGTAGGATTCGAACCTACGGTACACGGTACCAAAAACCGCTGCCTTACCGCTTGGCTACGCCCCAACGTGGAGCGGTGTTTACCCAAGCCGCCCGGGCACTGCAAGGGGGGGAATGCGGATTTTGTGACATTGCCGGCGGACGCCGTGCAGGCTATGGCGAGAACATGCAAAACAAGGCCATCGAGACAGCGGACGTCGTCGTCCTGGGCGCCGGCGCGGCGGGGATGTTCTGCGCGATCGAGGCCGGCCGGCGCAGTCGGCGGGTGATCGTGCTCGACCACGCCAGGGCGCCGGGCGAGAAGATTCGCATCTCCGGCGGCGGGCGCTGCAATTTCACCAACCTCGACATCGCGCCCGAGCGATTCCTGTCGGCCAATCCGCGCTTCGCGCTCTCCTGCCTGAGCCGCTACACGGCGCGCGACTTCCTTGCCCGGATCGAGGCCGCAGGCATCGCCTGGCACGAGAAAACGCTGGGCCAGCTGTTCTGCGACGGCTCGGCCAGGCAGGTGGTCGACATGCTGCTGCGCGACATGGCCGCGGCCGGGGCCGAGCTGCGGCTGCAGACCGAGATCGCCGGCCTGCGGCGCGAGGACGGCTTCGTGGTCGAGACCTCGGGCGGGCCGATCCGGACCGGGAGCGTCGTCGTCGCCACCGGCGGCAAGTCGATCCCGAAGATGGGGGCGACGGGGCTCGGCTACCGGCTGGCCGAGGAATTCGGGCTGCGGCTCGTCGAGACACGGCCGGGGCTGGTGCCGCTGACCTTCTCGGGCGCTGATCTCGAGCAGCTGAAGCCGCTGGCCGGGGTGGCGGTGCCCAAGGCCCGGGTGCGCTGCGGCAAGGCCGGTTTCGACGAGGCGCTGCTGTTCACCCATCGCGGGCTGTCGGGGCCGGCGATCCTGCAGATCTCGTCCTACTGGCGCGCGGGGCAGGCGATCTCGGTCGACCTGCTGCCGGGCACCGACCTGGCGGCCGAGCTGAAGGCGCTGCGCGGCGAGATCGGGCGCAGCGCGGTGGCGACGGCGCTGGCGCGCTTCCTGCCCGAGCGGCTGGCGCGCAGCATCTGCGACGAGCTCGGACTGGCGGGCAACCTGGCCGACCAGACCAAGGCGGCGCTGGCGCGGCTGGCGGCGCGGGTGCAGGACTGGCAGCTGCTGCCGCAGGGCAGCGAGGGCTACCGCACCGCCGAGGTGACGCTGGGCGGGGTCGATACCCGCGACCTGGACGCGAGGACGATGGAGGCGCGCCGCGTCCCGGGGCTGTTCTTCATCGGCGAGGTGGTCGACGTGACCGGCTGGCTCGGCGGCTACAACTTCCAGTGGGCCTGGGCCTCGGGCTGGGCCGCCGGGCAGGTGGCCTGAACGGTCCGGGCGCGCGCAGGCGGGGAGCGGGGAGGGGGGCGCTGCCCCCCGTCGCCGGGGGCGACTCCCCCCGGGATATTTCCGCTGAGAGGAAATCGGGGAGCAAGTCGGCGCCGTGCAGGTCCGGGCGCCGCGTCAGATCCGGATCGGGTCGGCCTTGGCGAGGCGGTCGAAATCCATCAGCGAGGCGATCAGCCCCTCCATCCGGTCGAGCGGGATCATGTTCGGGCCGTCCGAGGGCGCGTTGTCGGGGTCCTCGTGGGTCTCGATGAAGACGCCGGCGATGCCGAGGCTGACCGCGGCGCGGGCCATCACCGGCGCGAATTCGCGCTGGCCGCCGGTGGCGCCGCCGAGCCCGCCGGGCTGCTGCACCGAATGGGTCGCGTCCATGATCACCGGATAGCCGGTCTGGGCCATCCGCGGCAGCGACCGCATGTCGGCCACCAGCGTGTTGTAGCCGAAGGAGGTGCCGCGCTCGGTCAGCAGGATGCGGTCGTTGCCGGTCGAGGCGACCTTCTCGGCGACGTTGTCCATGTCCCAGGGCGCGAGGAACTGGCCCTTCTTGATGTTCACCGCTGCGCCGGTGCGGCCGGCGGCGAGCAGCAGGTCGGTCTGGCGGCAGAGGAAGGCGGGGATTTGCAGCACGTCGACCACGGTCGCGACGTCGGCGCATTGGTCGGGTATATGAACGTCGGTCAGCACCGGCACGCCGAAACTCGCCCTGACGCCGTCGAGGATTTTCAGCCCGGCATCGATGCCGACGCCGCGCTTGCCGCTCAGCGAGCTGCGATTGGCCTTGTCGAAGCTGGCCTTGAAGATCAGCCGGGCGCCGGTCGTGGCGCAGATCTCGACCAGCCGGCCGGCGATCATCTCGGCGTGGTCGGCGCTTTCCAGTTGGCAGGGGCCGGCGATCAGCACCAGTTCCCGGTCGTTGCCGACGGTCAGCCCGCCGATGTCAAACTCTTTCATGCTGTTCCCTCAGGCAGAGACCTGTTCCCGCAGGATCGAGGCCGTCATCGACACCATGAGGTATAGACCGGCGAAGATCAGGAAGGCCACCACGGTATTCTCGAACGAGCGCGGATAGGTCGCCTTGTCCGGCGCCACCGGCGAGACCGAGAGCGACAGGTAGCGGACCTGGCGGTTGGCCTCGATGCGCGAGGTCTCGAGCGCCTGCAGCGCCTGGGCCAGCATCATCTGCCGGGTCTGGACCTCGGCCTGGGCGCCGAGCAGGTCGCTCTGCACCTTGGCCAGCGAGACGCCGCTCTTGCTGTCCTGGGTCAGGCGGGCGCGCAGCTCGGCGATCTGGCCCTCGATCGACTTGATCCGGCGCTTGAGCGGGTCGACCCGGGCCGGGTTGGGCCGCTCGTTGGCCATCATCTCCTCGAGCGCAAGCTTGTCCTTGGTCAGCTCGGAATCCAGCGCCTGGAGCTGGCTGGTGACCAGGCTGACCTCGACATCCGAGGACAGGACCTTGAACTTCTCCTGCAGGTCGACGACCTTCTGCTGGGCGGCGGCGAGCTTCTTCTCGGCATCGTCGTAGCTCTGGCGGGCGCCGGTCATCTGGTCCTCGCGCAGGCGCTGGGTCATCTGGTCGACCTGCTGTTCGGCATAGGAGATCAGCGCCCGCGAGAACTGGGCCGAAAGCTGCGGGCTAGGCGCGATCACCTCCATCTTGATGACGCCCTCGGTCGGGTCGTAGCCGATCTTGACCATGCGCTGGTAGAGCTTGTAGGCGGCCTCGTTGCTGGGCGGGTCGGGCAGGCGCTGGATCGGGTCGACCTTGTCGCCCGAGAAGGCGGCCTTGAACCCCATGTCCTTGTCGAGCCGCATCATCGCGTCGCGCGACTGCAAGTAGCTCTGCACCGAGATCGAATCCTGCGAAGTGGCGAACTGGGTGCCGGCGAACAGGCTGCCGATCTGGGTGCCGGCGGCGCCGGGCTCGGCCTTCTGGATGACGAACTCGGACTTGGTGGCGTAGAGCGGCGTGGCGATCCTGTAGAAATAGAACCCCGCCAGGATCGTCGGCAGCAGCACGAAGAAGCACAGCCGCGCCGCCAGCAGCACGAATTTGCGGCGCCGGCGTCTGGCGATGTCGCGCTGGATGCGCAGGATGTCGCGGGCCCGGTTCTGCTCGGCTTCCCTGACCTCGGTCGAGGGCAGCGGCGCCTCCTTGACGGTCTGGGGCAGGTGGATGTCGCCGTCGCTGCGGGCCGGCAGCCCGGCGCGGGTCGCCGCCGGCATCTGGCCGGCATCGGCCTGGGTATCGGCGACCACCAGCTCGAGCATGTTGGCGCGCTGGAACGGGTCGATCCCGGCCTTGCGCAGCTGGCGCACGGCGTCGAAATCCGAAGTCGCGGCGATGCCGTTCTTCTGCGCCATGCGCCGGGCGAGGCGCAGCTGGCGCCCGGTCAGACCCTCGCGCCGGATGGCGTCGATCTCGGTTTCGGCGGCCACTTCCGCCGCGCTCATCACGTCATTGCCGGCGGTGGGGAACACCGCGTCGCCGAAGCCGTCGTCGTCCTGGCTGCCGGCCGCCTCCTCCGCGACCGCGCCGCTGGCCGAGCGCTCGAGATCGGCGCCGGGGCTGGAGCGGCGAATGCGGAACTTCTTGGCCTTAGGCTTGGTAGTCATAGAGACGTTTCGCTTCTTCAAGGGTATCGAACATGTACAACTGCCCGTCGCGCAGCACGGCGGCCGAGTTGCAGAACTTTTCAAGGGTACGGGCCTGGTGCGAGACCACGATCACGGTCGAGCTTTGCAGCCGGTCGCGCAGGATGCCGGTGGCCTTGCGGTTGAACTCGACATCGGTGGTCGAGGGCATGCCCTCGTCGATCAGGTAGATGTCGAATTCCAGCGCCAGCATCAGGGCGAAGGAAAAGCGCGAGCGCATGCCCTGGCTGTAGGTGCCGATCGGCATGTCGAAATACTCGTCGATGCCGCAGAGCCAGCGGCAGAACGCCTCGACATAGTCGGGATCGAGGCCGTAGAGCTTGGCGATGTAGCGGCTGTTCTCGGTCGCGGTGTGGCGGCTGACGACGCCGCCCATGAAGCCCAGCGGGAAGGAGATGCGCGCGGTGCGGGTGATCTTGCCCTCGTCGGGTTTCTCCAGCCCGGCCATCATGTTGATGATCGTGGTCTTGCCGGTGCCGTTGGGCGCCAGGATGCCGAGCGAATTGCCCAGCTCGACCCGGAACGACGCCCGGTCGAGGATGACCTTGCGCTGCTTGCCGGTCCAGAAGGACTTGCTGACGTTCTCGAACTCGATCATTGCTCTGCCTCGGGAGAAGCTCCCAATCTTGCCCGCTTGTGCCGGGTTATTCTTGGCGGCAAGCCCTAGGGGCCGTTTCGGGCAGTATTATGTCGGAAACGCGGAACATCTGCCAATGATTTCCTGCCGCAGGGGGCGCCGCCGCGCCGCTCATCGCTGCGCCCCGACGCGGCGGATCATGGCCAGCAGGACGAGCGCCAGCGCCCCGGCGGCCAGCAGCCCCAGCTTCGCCGCCGCCTGCAGCGCCCCGCCGGGCAGCGAGGCGCCGACGGCGAAGAGCGGCACGGTCAGGCCGATCGCGGCCAGCAGGCCGACGCGGACCAGGTCGGCCGCCCGCATCCCCTCGGGCAGGCCGCCGCCGACCAGCCGGGCGCCGACCAGCCCGCCGGCGACCACGCCCAGCGGCTTGCCGATCAGCATCGCCGCGGTGACGGTCCAGCTGACCGGGCCGGCGGCGGTGAACTCGACCCCGCCATGGGTCAGCCCGAACAGGAACAGCGCCGCGCAGACCGGCAGCACCAGCAGGTGGGCGAGGCGGTTGAGCGGGTCGGCCAGCACTTCCTCGGCCTCGGCGAAGATGCCGAAGGCGCGGTCGGCATGGGGCAGGGCGGGGACGATCGGCAACAGCCCCAGCGCCGGCATCAGCCCGGCCTGCTGGAAGCCGAACCAGCTGACGATGCCGGCGAGCGCGAAGGGCCAGAGCCCGAGCCGGCGATGCAGGAAATGCGCCGCCGGGCTGGCGGGATTGGCGGCGGCAAGGCGGTGCGGCAGCAGGTTGAACAGCAGGTAGGCGGCCAGCGCCGCGCCGAAGGAGAGCCCCAGCCATGCCGGGTGCAGCGCCTCGACCGGGAAGGCGGCGCCGGCGGTCAGCAGCCCGAGCAGGTCGTCGAGGATGGTCATGATCAGCAGGAAGCGGAGCGCCGGGTGGCCGGAACCGAAGACCCAGCGGCCGGCGACATAGGTCAGGACGACGTCGCTCGCCATCGGCACCGGCCAGCCGGCGCCGGGGGCGGCGCCATAGGCGGCCAGGTCGCCGGGCAGGACGCGGTAGAGCGCGACGGGCAGCGCCGCGCCGGCCAGCGCGGCGATGGCCGGGGCGATGGCATGGCGGCCGTGCAGGGCGCCGTGGCGCAGCGCCAGCGCCTCCCACAATTCCTTGCCGAGGACGAGGAAGAACAGCGCCATCAGCACGCCGCCCGACAGGTATTGCATCGTCAGCGTCCGCCCCATCCCGTCCAGCGCGTCCGGGTTGGGATAACCGACGAGGCCGTCCATCAGCCGCCACTCGACGAAGTCGGAATAGCTCCGCGGGCCGAGATTGGCCCAGACCAGCGCCAGCGCCACGCCCGCCAGCAGGCAGAGCGCGAAGCGGGTGACGAAATGCGAGACGCGATACATGGCCACGCGAGGCTCTCCTGTCCCATCCGCCCGTGCCGGCGGGTTCCGACCGGGATAGAGCAAGCCGCGCCCTGCGGCAACGGCCCGGCCGCTCACGGGGCGGTGAAGGGGCGCCGTTGCCGGGGCGCGCCGGTCTGTCGGGGCGGGAAGACGCAAAGCGATATGGCGCGCGCCTGGAGGTTCGGAGTGCCCAACCGATGTCTCGCCCCGGCGTTCACGCCGGGCAGCGCCCGCCCCGGCCCCGGTCACGCCACAGGCGTGCTTTCAGCACGACGAGCGGCGCTTCTGGGGCGGGCGCTACTGGCGACGATGGGGCAAACGGCATGCCGTTGGGGCCTGTGAGACCCGAGAGCGCCGCCCGGTCCCGCCCCCGACGGGTCGGGCGCTGCCCTTTGTCCTTCGGGGGGGCGTCGGCGAAGATGCCGCGCCTCGTTGCGGGCTGTCCTCGCGGTCCCTAGATTGCCGTCATGTCAAACGCCCCCTCCGCCCCCGCCCTGGTCCGCGAGATCGAGGCCTGCCGGCTCTGCGCCGAGCGTTTCGCCGCCACCGCGACCGGCCACAACCCGCGTCCGGTGGTCTGGTTCCGGCCCGGGGCGCGGCTCCTGATCGCCGGCCAGGCGCCGGGGATGCGGGTGCACAAGGCCGGCCGGCCCTTCGCCGATCCCTCGGGCGACCGGCTGCGCGACTGGCTCGGGATCGACGAGGCCACCTTCTACGACCGCTCCCGCGTCGCCGTCGTGCCGATGGCCTTCTGCTTTCCCGGCTACGACGCCAAGGGCAGCGACCTGCCGCCGCCGCCGCTCTGCGCCGCGACCTGGCACGCGCGGGTGATGGCGGCGCTGCCGGAGCTGGAGCTGATGGTGCTGGTCGGCGGCGCCTCGCAACGTTGGCACCTGGGCACCCGCAAGGGCGTGACCGAGACGGTGCGGAACTGGCGCGAGATCTGCGACGCCGGGCCCGGCACGCCCGGATCGCCGCGCATCCTGCCCTTGCCTCACCCGTCCTGGCGCAATACGGGATGGCTCAAACGCAACCCGTGGTTCGCGGCCGAGCTTTTGCCGGTGCTGCGCGACGCGGTTGCCCGGACGCTGGAACGCCCGCAGGAGAGCTCATGACCGAGGAAACCCCGCTCGACGCCGCCCATGCCGCGATGACGGCCGCGCCCGAGGATGGCGCCGCAAGGCTGCGCTTCTACGAACGCCTCGCCGATGGCGAGCTGTTCCTGCTGCTGGAACGCGAAGCCGAGGGCGAGAGCCTGACGCCGCAGGTCTTCGGGCTCGAGGACGGCCCGGTCGTCGTCGTCTTCGACCGCGAGGAGCGGCTGGCCGCCTTCGCCGCCGACGCGTCGGACGCCCCGGCGCCCTATGCCGCGCTGCCCGGCCGGGTGGTGGCGGCGCAGCTGGCGGGGCAGGGGATCGGGCTGGGGATCAACCTCGGCGTCGCGCCCTCGGCGATGCTGCTGGGGCCAGAGGCGGTCGACTGGCTGGCGGTGACGCTGGGCCACGGACCCGAGCAGGCCGAGGCGACCCCCACCGTGTTGACCCCGCCGGCAGGGTTGCCCGAGGCGCTGATTACCGGACTCGACGCCAAGCTGGCCCGGGCCGGCGGCCTGGCGGCGGCGGCCTTCCTGGCGGCGGTCGAGTACGAGGGCGGGCGCCGGGGCCACATGCTGGCCTTCGTCGATGCCGTCGCCGGCGCCGAGGAGGCGCTGGCCCGGGCCGCGGCCGAGGCGCTGACCTTCTCCGGCATCGACGCCGGCGAGATGGACGTCACCTTCCTCGCCGGCACCGACCCAGTGGCCGAGCGGCTCGCCCGGGTCGGTCTGCGCTTCGACCTGCCGGCGCCGGAAACGCCCGAGCGGGTCGAGCGCATCGCCCCCGGATCGGATCCGGACAAGCCGCCGATCCTGCGCTAGCGCCCGAAAGGGCCGCGCAGGGCTCCGAAAGTGTGGGGTAAAATGATACCTATTTCGCAAGTCGTTGTTTTGACGCAATAAATCTGGAAGCACGCCCCTTGACGTGGGTCGCGAAATGATTAGAACACGCCCATCCACAGCGCCGGGACTCCCGGCCGAACCCTTCATCGAATAGGGCCGACAATGAAAACCTTTACCGCGACCCCGGCGGATATCGACAAGAAATGGATCCTGATCGACGCCGAGGGCGTCGTTCTGGGCCGGCTCGCCTCGATCGTCGCCAACCGTCTGCGCGGCAAGCACAAGCCGTCCTTCACCCCGCATATGGACATGGGCGACAACGTCATCATCATCAACGCCGACAAGGTGCAGATGACGGGCAAGAAGCGCGACGACAAGACCTATTACTGGCACACCGGCCACCCGGGCGGCATCAAGAGCCGGACCGCGCGCCAGATCCTCGAGGGCGCCCATCCCGAGCGCGTCGTCGAGAAGGCCGTGCAGCGCATGCTGCCGGGCGGCAAGCTGAGCCGCAAGCAGATGGCCAACCTGCGCGTCTATGCCGGCGCCGAGCACCCGCACGAGGCCCAGCAGCCCGAAGTGCTCGACATCAAGCCGCTGAACCCGAAAAACACCCGGAGCGCCTGATCATGGCCGATGAAATCAAATCTCTCGACGAGCTGAAGTCGGTCGTCACCGAAACCGCCGACGCCGGTGCCGCCGTCTTCACCGACACCGAGACCCCGCGCGAGCCGGTCCGTGACGAACTGGGCCGCTCCTATGCCACCGGCAAGCGGAAGGACGCGGTCGCCCGTGTCTGGATCAAGCCGGGCAGCGGCAAGGTCACCGTCAACGGCAAGGAACTGAACACCTATTTCGCCCGCCCGGTGCTGCAGATGATCCTGCGCCAGCCGTTCCAGGTGGCGAATGTCGAAGGCCAGTTCGACGTCATGGCTACCGTCAAGGGCGGCGGTCTCTCGGGCCAGGCCGGTGCGGTCAAGCACGGCATCTCGAAGGCGCTGCAGCTCTACGAACCCAGCCTGCGCGCGCCGCTCAAGGCCGCCGGCTTCCTGACCCGCGACAGCCGCGTCGTCGAGCGGAAGAAATACGGCAAGCGCAAGGCGCGTCGGAGCTTCCAGTTCTCGAAGCGCTGATCGCAGCCAGAGCTTTCGGAAAGGGCCCGCGGTTTCGCGGGCCTTTTTCTTTGGGCCGGCTATCGGGCTGTGGCGCCTCGCATGATGCCGCCCGTCCCCTGTGGCCGCCGTGCCGCGCTTTGCGACAATTCTGCGACAGGGAACAAAACGGCAATTGACCGAAATGCGCTCAGGATTCAGGCTTGTCCGGTCCAGGGTGATCAGCATTTCAGCCATGACTCAAAACGCGACAAGTTTCCACGCGGCGCGTAGCCGGAATTTCCTGGGGCTGCGGCGCACTCAGAAAGGGATGTTCGAGATCGTCTATGACGATGGCGTCAGCCAGCGCATGGTCTGGCGGGCCGCTGGGCCGGGGGCGGCAGAGCCCCGGATCCAGGAGGCCCTGCGCCTCGCCGTCGACCAGGCCCGGGTGCTTCCGGCGCTCTATTCCGAACTCAGGAAGCGCGCGATCTCGATCGAGGCGGCCCCGCGCTAGGCCCGTCGGGCCAGGGCCGCGCCCACCGACCGTTCCCGGCGCCTTCGCGAAGGCGCAAGGTGTCTTGCGGCCCGCCGCCATCCGGCTGTTAGCCGGCAAGGGCGAAGCCGGCGACGGCCGCCGCGATCGCGGCCCAGGACAGCAGGAACCCGGCCAGTGCCCTGAGGTCCCTGCGCGACAGGCTGGCGGTGGAATAGCTGAAACGCTCGTAATCGACATTGGCAAGCGGCACGCCGCAGCGGTGCAGGCAATCGGTGGCCATGGTCATCATCGGCCCGGGGCCGCAGATCCGCACCTTGACCCGCTTCGGGTCGATCCCCTCCAGCGCCGCCCTCAGATGCGCTTCGCCGAGCGGGCCCTGGCCGATCCCGGGCCGATCCGTCGGCGCGTCGCTGAGCAGTGTCGCCCTGCCGTCGAGCGCCTCCAGCGCCGGGCGCCAGAAGCTGTCATGCAGCATCGCGTCCGGGCTGCGGGCGGCATAGATCAGGCGGACGGCACGGTCGTCTGCGCGCGCCGCCATGTCGCCCAGCAGCGACAGGATCGGCGCGATGCCGACGCCGCCGGCGATCAGCAGCACCGCGTTGCCGCCACCGTCGAGGGGGAAGCTGCCATGCGGCGCGTCGATGCCGACGCGGGTGCCATGGGGCAGGCGGCCGATCGAGCGGGTGAAATCCCCCGCCTCCTGGATCAGGAAGCGCGGCGCCGCGCCCTGATCGGGCGGCGAGGCGATCGAGAACGGGTGATCGAACAGCGGCAGCCGGTGGCGGCCGAAGGCGAGCCAGGCGAACTGGCCGGCGCGGAAGTCGAGCGACTGTCCGGAATTGCCGGTCAGCGTCACCTCCCACAGCCGGTCGGCGACCTTGCGCGACGACGCCAGCCGCCAGTCGCCTTCCGCTCCGGCCAGCAGCCGGCGCAGATAGACCCAGAGCGCCGGCCCGGCGACGGCGGCGGCCAGCAGCAGCCAGTAGAACGGCAGCGCGCCGCGGGTCGAATGGCGCCCGTCGCTCAGCGCGTGGGCCACGATCAGGGCGACGAGGGCATAGGCGACGATCGCGTGGCTCATCCGCCAGACCTCGTAGCGCAGCGGCAGCCGGTCGCGCAGCAGCGCCAGGGCGACGAGGATCAGCAGCAACAACAATGCCCAACGGCCGTCGGCAAGATGAGGAGCATTCCACAGGGTGTTGAGATGGTTGTAGAAACGGCGCGGGCGCTGCGGGTCGGGCAGGCCGAGATAGAGCAGCGGATGGGCCAGGGCGAGGACTAGCGCCAGCGGCGCGGCCCATTTGTGAAACCCCATCGTGACGTCGATGCCGATCCGGCCCGAGAGCCGCTCGAACCGGCCGCTGGAGACCATCTGCAGCAGGATCATCGCCCCGGCCGCCAGCCCCGCCGCGGCGCAGGCCCGGACCCAGGCATCCGCGCCCTTGCCGCCGGTCATTGCCGCCGCGAGGCCGATCGGCAGGATCACGATGAGGACATAGAGCAGGGCGAGCAGGGGGCCGGGCAGGCCCCGGCGTCGCGATCCGTCAGGCATCGGCCGATCCTTTCAGCATCTCTGCCGGCAGGATGCCGTGCCGCGAGGGCGGAGGCAATCGGGGGAATGCCCGGGGGGCTTGCCGGGGGGCTTACTTGCCGCGCCAGATCCAGCCGCCGCCCAGCACGCGGGTGCTGTCGGGAGCGTAGAACACGCAGGCCTGGCCGGGGCTGACCCCTTCCTCGGGCGTCAGCAGCTCGACCTCGGCCTCGGTTTCCGAGATCGGCCGGATCACTGCCGGCCGCGGCGGACGCGTGGACCGGACCTTGACCGCCACCTCCCATTCCGGCCGCGCGGTCAGCGGCGCGTCGCCGAGCCAGTTGATCTCGCGCACCGGGACGATCCTGGTGGTCAGCGCCTCCTTCGGCCCGACGACGACCTGCCGCGCCTCCGGGTCGAGCTTGACGACGTAGAGCGGATCGGCCAGCCCACCGATGCCGAGGCCCCGACGCTGGCCGATCGTGTAGTGGATCACCCCGCGATGTTCGCCCAGCACGTTGCCGTCCATGTCGACGATCTCGCCCGGATCGGCGGCGCCGGGGCGCAGCTTCTCGATCACGCTGGCATAGTTGCCGTCGGGCACGAAGCAGATGTCCTGGCTGTCGGGCTTGTCGGCGACGCTGAGGCCGTATTTCGCCGCCAGCGCCCGGGTCTCGGCCTTCGAGGCCAGGTGGCCGAGCGGGAAGCGCAGGTAGGCCAGCTGCTCCGGCGTGGTCGAGAACAGGAAATAGCTCTGGTCGCGGTTCGGGTCGGTGGCGCAGTGCAGTTCCGGCCCGGCCTCGCCCATCTTGCGCTGGATGTAATGGCCCGTCGCCATGCAGTCGGCCTCGAGATCCTTCGCCGTTTCCAGCAGGTCGCGGAACTTGACCCGCTCGTTGCAGCGGATGCAGGGCACCGGGGTGGCGCCGGCGAGGTAGCTGTCGGCGAATTCGTCGATCACCGCCTCGCGGAAGGTGTTCTCGTAGTCGAGCACGTAATGGGGAAAGCCCATCTCCTCGGCCACCCGGCGGGCGTCGTGGATGTCGCGGCCGGCGCAGCAGGCACCCTTCTTGGCCAGCGCCGCGCCGTGATCGTAGAGCTGCAGCGTCACGCCGACGACGTCATAGCCTTCCTCGGCCAGCATCGCGGCGACGACCGAACTGTCGACGCCGCCGGACATGGCGACGACGACCCGGGTCTCGGCCGGCGGCTTGGCGATGCCGAGCGAATTGAGCGGTGCGGGACGGTCGAGCGGCATGGGAAATCCCCGAAAGCGGTGAAGTGCGATGGAATATAGGAAAACGCCTCCCACTCTCAACCCCTCTTTCGGCCGACATTGGTCCCGTATTCGCGCCGGGGCGCCTTCACTGCTCCTTAAGGCGCTTCTGGCAGCGTGGCCGAAAACAAGAGGGAACCGCCATGTCCACCGTGTTGACACCCGATCCGCAGGCGCCGTCGCAATCCGCCTCCCCGTCCGCATCGGAAACCGCGCCAGAGCAGGTGAAGCTGTCCGACGGCAGCGTGCTGCGCCGCGCCGATCTGCCGCCGCCCGACACCAGGCGCTGGGTCGCCAGCCGCAAGGCGATGGTGGTCCGCGCCGTGCAGCACGGGCTGATCGGCGAAGCCGAGGCGCTGCGCCGCTACGCGCTGTCGGAAGAGGAGTTCACGCTGTGGCGCCGGGCGGTCGAAACCCATGGCGAGGCGGCGCTGAAAGTGACCGCGGTCCAGAGATACCGGCAACTATAGGTTGTCTTTCGCCCCATTTATGCCACAGTAACGGGAGATTAACCAATGCGCTTCAAACCTGTTGCCGAAAAGATGATTGTTCAGGAGGCCTCAGAATGCGGATTCTGCTGGTAGAGGACGACCCGACCACATCGCGCAGCATCGAGTTGATGCTGACCCATGCCAACCTCAACGTCTACTGCACCGACCTGGGCGAGGAAGGCGTCGATCTGGCCAAGCTCTACGATTACGACCTGATCCTGCTCGACCTCAACCTGCCCGACATGTCGGGCCACGAGGTGCTGCGCCAGCTGCGGCTGGCCCGGGTCGACACGCCGATCCTGATCCTGTCCGGCTCGGACGATACCGAGAGCAAGATCAGGGGCTTCGGCTTCGGTGCCGACGATTACCTGACCAAGCCGTTCCACCGCGAGGAGCTGGTGGCGCGGATCCATGCCATCGTCCGGCGCTCGAAGGGCCATGCCCAGTCGGTGATCCGGACCGGCAAGGTGAATGTCAATCTCGATGCCAAGACGGTGGATGTCGCCGGCCAGCCGGTGCATCTGACCGGCAAGGAATACCAGATGCTCGAGCTGCTGAGCCTGCGCAAGGGCACGACGCTGACCAAGGAGATGTTCCTCAACCATCTCTATGGCGGCATGGACGAGCCCGAGCTGAAGATCATCGACGTCTTCATCTGCAAGCTACGCAAGAAGCTGGCCGAGGCGACCGGCGGCGACACCCATATCGAGACGGTCTGGGGCCGCGGCTACGTGTTGCGCGATCCGGCACCGGCCGAGCCCGCCATCGCCGTCGGCGCCTGAGGCCGGGGCCGCCGCCGCCGGGCAGGGGCCGGAGAATTGGACGGGGCCGGGGAATTGCCCGGCGGGCCGTCTCCCGCGCCGCCGGTCTCGGCGCACGGATGGTCTGGACCTCGCCGGGGCCGCCTCCTATCACTGGAGCAGACGACCCCGGGGAGAGACCAGGATGCAGGCCAGGCCTGTCGACGAGCTGACCGAAAAGGAAGCCCGCGCCGAACTGGCGCGACTGGCCGAGCAGATCGCGCGCGCCAACCGCGCCTACCATACCGAGGACGCGCCCGAGATCTCGGATGCCGAATACGACGCGTTGAAGCAGCGCAACCTGGCGATCGAGGCGCGATTCCCGGCGCTCAAGCGTGCCGACAGCCCGAGCGAGCAGGTCGGCGGCGCGCTGGCCGAGGGCTTTGCCAAGGTCCGCCACAAGGTGCGGATGCTCAGCCTCGCCAACGCCTTCGAGGACGAGGACGTCGCCGAGTTCGATGCCCGGATCCGGAATTTTCTCGGCCTCTCCGCCGACGCCCCACTGGCCTATACCGCCGAGCCCAAGATCGACGGCCTGTCGCTGGCGCTGCGCTATGTCGACGGCATCCTGATGCAGGCGGCGACGCGCGGCGACGGCGAGACCGGCGAGAACGTGACCGAGAACGCCCGCACCATCGCCGACATCCCGCAGCGGCTGTCGGGGGCGCCCGAGGTGCTGGAGGTGCGCGGCGAGGTCTATATGAGCCACGCCGATTTCGCCGCCCTCAACACCCGCCAGGAAGCGGCCGGCGAAAAGACCTTCGCCAACCCGCGCAACGCCGCTGCCGGCTCGCTGCGCCAGCTCGACGCCGAAGTCACCCGGTCGCGGCCGCTGAAGTTCTTCGCCTATGCCTGGGGCGAGCATTCCGAACCGCTGGCCGAAACCCAGATGGGCGCGATGGAGCGGCTGAAGGCGCTGGGGTTCCAGGTCAACCCCTACACCACGCGCTGCGACGGGCCGCGGGAGATGCTGGAAACCTATCGCCGGATCGAGGCCGGTCGTGCCGATCTCGGCTACGACATCGACGGCGTGGTCTACAAGGTCGACGATATCGGGCTGCAGCACCGGCTCGGTTACCGCTCGACCACGCCGCGTTGGGCCATCGCCCACAAGTTCCCGGCCGAGCTGGCCTGGACCCGTCTCGAAGCGATCGACATCCAGGTCGGCCGCACCGGTGCGCTGTCGCCGGTGGCGCGGCTGCACCCGGTGACGGTCGGCGGCGTGGTGGTCTCGAACGCCACCCTGCACAACGAGGATTACATCGCCGGCCGGGATTCGAAGGGCGAGGCGATCCGCGGCGGCAAGGATATCCGCGTCGGCGACTGGGTGCAGGTCTACCGCGCCGGCGACGTCATCCCCAAGGTCGCCGATGTCGACCTGGCGCGCCGGCCGGGGGATGCCGTGCCCTACGAGTTCCCGACCACCTGTCCCGAATGCGGCTCCGAGGCGATCCGCGAGGAGGGGGATTCGGTGCGCCGCTGCTCGGGCGGCCTGATCTGCCCGGCCCAGGCGATCGAGAAGCTCAAGCATTTCGTCTCCCGCGCCGCCTTCGACATCGAGGGGCTGGGGGCGAAACAGGTCGAGCAATTCTACCGCGACGGCTGGATCCGGGAGCCGGCCGACATCTTCACCCTGCGCGCACGCTACGGCAGCGGCATCCAGCAGCTGAAGAATCGCGAGGGCTGGGGCGAGAGGAGTGCGCAGAACCTGTTCGACGCCATCGACGAGCGGCGGACGATCCCGCTCGATCGGCTGCTCTTCGCCCTCGGCATCCGCCATATCGGCGAGGTGGCGGCGCGCGACCTGGCCCGGCACTACGGCAGCTGGGCGGCGCTGATCGCTGCCATCGACCTTGCCACCCCGGCGGCCGAGCGCCAGCGCCAGGCCGAGGCCGCGCGCGAGGCCGAGCGCCGCGCCGCCGCCGACGAGGGCCGCCGCGCCCAGCTCAAGAAGGCGGCCGATGCGGTCTGGGCGGCGGAGCCCGAGATCGCAAAGGAGGCGCGCGCGGCCTGGGACGACCTGGTCGGCATCGACGGCATCGGCGCCACGGTGGCGCAATCGCTGACCACCAGCCTGACCCAGGAGGCCGAGCGCGCCTCGGTCGAGCGGCTGGTGGCGCATCTGACGATCGAGGCGGTCGAGCCGATCGGCGCCGTCGAAAGCCCGGTCGCCGGCAAGACGCTGGTCTTCACCGGCACGCTGGAAAAGATGACCCGGGCCGAGGCCAAGGCCCGGGCCGAGGCGCTGGGGGCCAAGGTGGCGGGCTCGGTCTCGGCCAGGACCGACCTGCTGGTGGCCGGGCCGGGGGCGGGTTCGAAGGCGACGAAGGCGGCGGAGCTGGGCGTCGAGGTGATCGACGAGGATGCCTGGCTGGCGCTGATCGGCGGGGCCTGACGGGTGGCGGGGCGGCCGGAAATCCTGTTCCCGCTCTTCGCCGGGCTCGAGACCCTGCCCGGCATCGGGCCGAAGAGCGCCGAGACCTTCGCCGGGCTCGAGGTCGAGCGGCCGCGCGACCTGCTGTTCCTGCTGCCGCATTCCGGCATCGACCGCGCCCGCAAGGGCTCGATCCGCGAGGTCACGCCGCCGGTCACGGTGACGGTCGAGGTCGAGGTCGGCGCCCATTTCCCGCCGCGGACCAAGGGCCGG
This sequence comes from Acidimangrovimonas pyrenivorans, assembly GCF_042643245.1. Taxonomy (NCBI): domain Bacteria; kingdom Pseudomonadati; phylum Pseudomonadota; class Alphaproteobacteria; order Rhodobacterales; family Paracoccaceae; genus Acidimangrovimonas; species Acidimangrovimonas pyrenivorans. The sequence continues at coordinate 709,595 of NZ_JBHRSK010000004.1, read as the reverse complement.
CCCTACCGCATCGCCGTCCGCGACGCCAAGACCGAGTTTCAGCTCGTCTTCTTCCACGGCCGCACCGACTACCTGCAACGACTGCTGCCGACCGGACAGCACCGGCTGGTCTCGGGCAAGCTCGAATTCTTCGACGGCATCGCCCAGATGGTCCATCCCGACCACGTGCTGCGGCTGGAGGAGGCGGGCGAGCTGCCGGCCTATGAGCCGGTCTACCCGCTGACCGCAGGTCTCACCCAGAAAACCATCGCCAAGGCGGTTGCCGGGGCGCTGGCCCGGTTGCCCGATCTCGAGGAATGGATCGACCCGGCGCTGAAGGCGCGCGAGCACTGGCCCGACTGGGCCGACGCCCTGCGCGCCGTCCACGCGCCGCAAGCGGCCGCCGACCTGTCGCCCACCGCCCCGGCGCGGCAGCGGCTGGCCTATGACGAGCTCTTGGCCCACCAGATCACCCTCGCGCTCGCCCGCCGCGACCTGCGCAAGGCCAAGGGCCGGGCCAGCACCGGCAGCGGCGCGTTGCAGCGCAAGGTGCTGGAATCGCTGCCCTACCGCCCGACCGGGGCGCAGCAGCGGGCGGTGAGCGAGATCGCCGGCGACATGGCCGCGCCCGAGCGGATGAACCGGCTGCTGCAGGGCGATGTCGGCTCGGGCAAGACGCTGGTCGCCTTCCTGGCGCTGCTGATCGCGGTCGAGGCCGGCGGCCAGGGGGTGATGATGGCGCCGACCGAGATCCTCGCCCGCCAGCATCTCGACAGCCTGCAGCCGCTGGCAGAGGCCGCCGGCGTGCGGCTGGAACTGCTGACCGGCCGCGACAAGGGCAGCGAGCGCGCGGCCAAGCTGGCGGCGCTGGCCGCGGGCGAGATCCAGGTGCTGGTCGGCACCCATGCGGTGTTCCAGAAGGACGTCGCCTTCCACGACCTGCGGCTGGCGGTGATCGACGAACAGCACCGTTTCGGCGTCGCCCAGCGGATGGAGCTGGGTGCCAAGGGCCGCCATGCCGACGTGCTGGTGATGACGGCGACGCCGATCCCGCGCTCGCTCAGCCTGGCGCAATATGGCGACATGGACGTCTCGCTGCTCGACGAGAAGCCGCCGGGGCGCAAGCCGGTGAAGACGGCGCTGGTCTCGACCGGCCGGATCGACGAGGTGATCGAGCACCTGCGTCAGGCGACCGCCGAGGGTCGGCAGGCCTATTGGGTCTGCCCGCTGGTCGACGAGAGCGAAGTCAGCGACCTGACCGCGGCCGAGGAACGCTTCAAGCATCTGCGCGCGGTGCTGGGCGAGGGCCGGGTGGGCCTCGTCCACGGCCAGATGCCGCCGGCCGAGAAGGACGCGGCGATGGCGCGCTTCGTCGCCGGCGAGACCAAGGTGCTGGTGGCGACGACCGTGATAGAGGTCGGCGTCAACGTCCCCAACGCCTCGATCATGGTGATCGAGCGGGCCGAGAATTTCGGCCTGGCGCAACTGCACCAGCTGCGCGGCCGGGTCGGGCGTGGCGCCGCCGAGTCGACCTGCCTGCTGATGTACCAGCCGCCCCTGACCGAGGGCGGCACCCGCCGGCTGACGGTGCTGCGCGACACCGAGGACGGCTTTCGGATCGCCGAGGAGGACCTGGCGATGCGCGGCGCCGGCGACGTGATCGGCACCGCCCAATCCGGCCTGCCGCGCTTCCGCATCGCCGATCTCGAACGCCAGGCCTCGCTGATGGCGGTGGCGCAGAGCGATGCCCGGCGCCTGCTGGCCGAGGACCCGGAGCTGACCAGCGAGCGCGGCGAGGCCGCCCGCACCCTGCTCTGGCTGATGGAGCAGGACCGGGCGATCCGGCTGATCTCGGTCGGCTGAGCGCGCGGGATTTCCTCAGGGTAAAGCAAAATCCGCCTTTGTTCGCAAATGTTCTCAAAAAGTTCTTTACAGATGATAAAGGATATGAGAACAAAATAGCAACTCAACGAGGGAGTGCCCGATGTTCGCAGAAATCAAAGCCGCCACCGCCCGCGCTTCGGGCACCCTGATCGCCGATGCCGCCGGCATGGTCGCCCTGGCCGTGATGCTGGTCGTTGGCCTCGCGCTGCCCGGATTGATCTGAGTTTCCGCCTGCCATTCTGCCCCGTTGTCTCGCCTCGGGCGGCCCGCATCTGTCCCCAACGATGTGAAGTCTGAAGGTCCTGCCTGTCCTGACGCCCGGATGTCCCCGCATCCGCGCCGCCCGACCCCCGCGAGACACGCGCCTGCCGCCGCCTTCCTCCCCGGAAGCGCGGCGGTCTTTTGTCGGCAACTCGCGGAACGCGGTTGGCCGGAGGTCGGGCCGAGCGGACGGAACGGCCGATCGGTGGCGGCAAGCGCGGCCCCGACTTCTTCTTTGTCAAAATACTCTCGGGGAGCCCGAGGGGCAGACAGCCCCTCGCCCTTCCTTTGCGCCGTTGCCCTAGTGAAATGGCCGCGGGGCAGATGGCCCCTGGTTCCGCCCCTGGCCGTCCCGCACGGATCTCAGGCGCAGGCGGCCTTCTCGGCTTCGACCATCGCTTCGGCCGTTGCCTCCAGCGCCAGCAGGATCGAGGCGTGGCGGTTCTTGTAGTCGCGCGCCGGCAGCAGCACCTCGAGCCCGTCGAAGGGGGCCGAGGGCACCGGCCCGTTCTCCTTCAGCATCGCCTTCAATTCGTCGCGCGCCTGCTCGATCTCGACACGGCTGCGGCCGATGACATTGGCCCCGACCACCGCCGCCGCCGCCTGGCCGAGGGCGCAGGCCTTGACGTCCTGGGCGAAGCGGCTGATGCGGCCGTCGGCGACATCCAGATCGACGGTCACGGTCGAGCCACAGAGCGGCGAGCGCCGCTTGACGCTGGCCATCGGCGCCTCGAGCCGGCCGACATGCGGGATATCCGCGGCCAGGGCCAGGATACGGTCGGAATAGAGCTTGATCAGGTCGGTCTCGGCGCTCATGGCTTCCCTCTTGGGCCTCGACCCCCTAGATAGACCGCGTGACGCGTTTTGCAAAGGACATCCGCCATGGCTTTCGACCCCGGCTCTCTGCGATTTGATGCCAACGGCCTGATCCCGGCCATCGCGCAGGACCATGCCAGCGGCGAGGTGCTGATGATGGCGTGGATGAATGCCGAGGCGGTGGCGCGGACGCTGCAGACCGGGCGCGTGACCTACTGGTCGCGCTCGCGCCAGGCGTTCTGGATCAAGGGCGAGAGCTCGGGCCATGTCCAGCGGCTGATCGAGATGCGGATCGATTGCGACCGCGACTGCCTGCTGGTGCTGGTCGATCAGCAGGGGCCGGCCTGCCACACCAACCGGCGGTCGTGCTTCTACACGGCGCTGCGCGGCGGCGAGGAAGTCGAGATCATGGCGCCGATGGTGTAGGCGGTCAGGGCCGGGGGCGCTGCCCCCGGACCCCCGGGATATTTTCGTGAAGATGAATTGGGACGGCTCTCAGAGGTCGACCATCCGGCGGATGTCGTCCGGGGTCGCGCCTTCGGCGCGGTACTTGGCGATGGCACGGGCGTCGTCGCGCTTGGCCAGGCGCTTGCCGGTCTCGTCGCGGATCAGGCGGTGATGGCGGTAAGTCGGGGTCGGCAGCTTGAGCAGCTTCTGCAAGACGAGGTGGATCTTGGTCGCCTCGAACAGGTCGGCGCCGCGCGTCACGTGGGTGATGCCCTGGGCGGCGTCGTCGATCACCACCGAGAGGTGGTAGGAGGTGCCGATATCGCGGCGGGCGAGGACGATATCGCCGATCTCCTCGACCAGCTCCGTTTCGCCGGCTTCGATCCGGCCGCTCTGGCCTTCGGGCCCGGCGCCGGTTTCGGTGAAGGCGACGGGGCCGGTTTTCCGGGCGGCGGCGGCCATGTCGAGGCGCAGCGCGACGCCCTCGGGGCGCGGATGGCGGGCGCGGGCGGCGAAGGGGATGCCGTCGCGGGTCTTGCCGCGGCAGGTGCCGGGATAGACCGGGCCGTCGGGGCCGATCACGGCGCCTTCCTGCGGCGCCGAGAGCGCCTCGGCGATGTCGCGCCGGGTGCAGTCGCAGGCATAGAGCAGCCCGCGTGCCCAGAGCGCATCGAGCGCGGCGCGATAGGCCGGCAGGCGCTCGGACTGGTGCATCACCGGGCCGTCCCAGCTCAGGCCGAGCCAGCTCAGGTCGTCGTAGATCTGGCGTTCCCAGTCCGGCTTGCTGCGGGCCCGGTCGATATCTTCCATCCGCAGCAGGAAGCGGCCGCTGGCGGCGCGGGCCATGTCATGGGCAAGGATAGCCGAGAAGGCATGGCCCAGATGCAGCGGCCCGGTTGGCGACGGGGCGAAGCGGGTGACCACGCCCGGCATCTCAGTCTTGGTCTTCAAGCCATTGAACGAACGCCTCTTTCGCCCGGTCGGTATAGGCCTTGTAGCGGTCCTTGCGGCCGCGGCGGCCGCCCTTGGCGTCGATCGGCGGGAACAGTCCGAAATTGACGTTCATCGGCTGGAAGCTCTTGGCGACGGCGCCGCCGGTGATGTGGGTGACCAGGGCGCCCATCGCGGTTTCGGGCGGCGGCGGCGCCAGGTCGAGCCCGTGCGCCTCGGCCACCGCCAGCCGCGCCGCCAGCAGGCCCATCGCGGCGCTTTCGACATAGCCCTCGACGCCGGTGATCTGGCCGGCGAAGCGGATATTGGGCCGCGACTTCAGCCGCATCTGGCCGTCGAGCAGGGTCGGCGAGTTGAGGAAGGTGTTGCGGTGAATGCCGCCGAGGCGCGCGAACTTCGCATCCTCAAGCCCTGGAATCATCCGGAAAACATCTACTTGCGCGCCATACTTCATCTTCGTCTGGAAGCCGACGATATTGTAGAGCGTCCCCAGCGCGTTGTCGCGGCGGAGCTGGACCACGGCATAGGGCTTGTTTTCCGGGGCGTGGGCATTGGTCAGGCCGACCGGCTTCATCGGGCCGTGGCGCAGCGTCTCGCGGCCGCGTTCGGCCATTACCTCGATCGGCAGGCAGCCGTCGAAATAGCCCGCGGTCTCGCCCTCGTGGAACTCGGTCTTGTCGGCCGCCAGCAGGGCGTCGATGAAGGCCTCGTACTGGTCCCGGGTCATCGGGCAGTTCATGTAGGCGGTGCGCTGTTCCTGCGTGTCGCCCTTGTCGTAGCGCGACTGCATCCAGGCGACGTCCATGTTCACCGTCTCGGCATAGACGATCGGGGCGATGGCGTCGAAGAAGGCGAGCGACTCGGTGCCGGTCTCGGCCCGGATCGCCTCGGCCAGCTTGCCCGAGGTCAGCGGCCCGGTGGCGATGATCCACTGGCCCTCGTCGGGCAACGCGTCGATCTCCTCTTCCGAGACCTCGACATTGGGATGGCTGCGCAGCCGCTCGGTGACGCTGGCCGAGAACGGGTCGCGGTCGACCGCCAGCGCGCCGCCGGCGGGCAGGGAATGGGCGTCCGCCATCGCCATGATCAAGCCGCCGGCGGCGCGCATCTCCCAATGTAGCAGGCCGACGGCGTTGCGCTCGTCATCGTCCGAGCGGAAGGAGTTGGAGCAGACCATCTCGGCCAAATTGCCGGTGCGATGGGCGAAGGTGCCGAACCGGGGCCGCATCTCGTGGATCACCACGCGCAGCCCGGCGCGGGCGGCCTGCCAGGCGGCTTCCGATCCGGCCATGCCGCCGCCGACGATATGGAGTGTCTTTGTCATGGCGTCCATCTATGCCGGCGCGGCGTGAAATGGAAGGCTCAGCCACGCCCGCCGCGCAGGGCGTCGAGGGAATAGCGTCCGGGACCGTGCAGGGCGACGAAGAGATAGCCGCCCGTCAGGGCGATGTTCTTCAGCAGCATCACCATGTCGGTGGGCTGCGAGAGGTCGGCATAGGCGATGAGGCCGGAAAGCAGACTGAACCCCGCCATCACCAGCGCCACCAGCCGCGTCTGGAGGCCGACTGCCAGCGCCAGGCCGCTCAGGATCAGGAACCAGAAGACCACCCCGGTCAGATGGACCGGAAGCCCGTCGGCCGTCAGCCGCGCCGAGAAGGCGGAGAAGTCCATCGCCGCATCCAGGCCGGCCATCACGAAGAGCGTGGCCATCAGCAACCGGCCGATGAGCGTGAGCACGGGGTCGAGACGCCGGAGCAACTGGTCCATCGTGGTCCTTTCGCGACGGCCGCCTCGATCTGCGCCCGCGACTTGCGCCCCGGCGGCCCCTTTCAGCTAGCGCCGCTGAGGCTCGGTTGCCCATGCGTCGCAGGGGCGCAGCCGATCAATCCTCGCCGGCTTCGACCTCCTCCTCGCCCTGGTCGGCGATGCGGGCAACGGTCACGACCTCTTCGCCCTTGGCGGTATCGAAGACCTTGACGCCGCCGGCCGAACGCGACCGGAACGAGATGCCCTCGACCGGGCAGCGGATCGACTGGCCGGTCGAACTGGCCAGCATGATCTGGTCCGACATCTCGACCGGGAAGGAGGCGACGATCCGGCCGCCGCGCATCGCCTTGTCGATCGCCATCACGCCCTGGCCGCCGCGGCCGCGCACCGGGTAGTCGTGGCTCGACGACAGCTTGCCGGCCCCCTTGGCGGTGATGGTCAGGATCAGGTCCTCGGCCGCCGACATCTCGGCATAGCGTTCCGTCGACAGCTGGCCCTCGGCCACCGCTTCCTCGTCCTCGTCGGCCTCGCCCTCGTCCTCCAGCGCCCCGGCCATCAGCCGGCGCTGCTTGAGATAGGCGGCGCGCTCCGAGGCCTCGGCCTCGAAATGGCGGATGACGGACATCGAAACCACCTCGTCGCCCTCGGCCAGCCGGATGCCGCGCACGCCGGTCGAATCGCGGCCCTTGAAGACCCGGACATCGGTGGTCGGGAAGCGGATCGCCCGGCCGAGCGCGGTGACCAGCATCATGTCGTCGTTCTCGTCGGCGATGCGGGCGTTGACCAGCGAGACGCCCTCGGGCAGCTTCATCGCGATCTTGCCGTTGCGCATGACGTTGGTGAAGTCGGACAGCGCGTTGCGCCGCACGTCGCCCTGCGAGGTGGCGAAGACGATCTGCAGCTTCTGCCAATCCTCCTCGGGCACGTCGACCGGCATGATCGCCGCGATCGAGACGCCCTGGGCGATCGGCAGGATGTTGACGATCGGCTTGCCCTTGGCGGTCCGCCCGCCCAGCGGCAGGCGCCAGGTCTTGAGCTTGTAGACCATGCCGTCGGTGGTGAAGAACAGAAGCTGGGTATGGGTATTGGCGACGAAGAGCGTGGTGACGACGTCGTCTTCCTTGGTCGCCATGCCGGAAAGGCCCTTGCCGCCGCGCCGCTGGGCCCGGTAGTCGGCCAGCGGCGTGCGCTTGGCCCAGCCGCCCGAGGTGATGGTCACGACCATGTCCTCGCGCTCGATCAGGTCCTCGTCGTCCATGTCGCCCGACCATTCGGCGATCTCGGTCCGGCGCGGCACCGCGAACAGCTCCTTCACCTCGGTCAGCTCCTCCGAGATGATGGCCATGATCCGGTCGCGCGAGCGCAGGATGTCGAGGTAGTCGCGGATCTTCTCGGCCAGGTCCTGCAGCTCGTCGGTGACTTCCTTGACGCCCATCGCGGTCAGGCGCTGCAGCCGCAGTTCGAGGATCGCCCGGGCCTGGATTTCCGACAGGTTGTAGGTGCCGTCCTCGTTCATCTTGTGGGTCGGGTCGTCGATCAGCCGGATGTAATCGGCGATGTCGGCCGCCGGCCAGCGCCGGGTCATCAGCTTCTCGCGCGCCTCCGCCGGGTCGGCCGAGGCGCGGATCGTCGCCACCACCTCGTCGACATTCGACACCGCGACGGCGAGGCCGCAGAGCACATGGCTGCGCTCGCGCGCCTTGCGCAGCAGGTAGGCCGTGCGCCGCGCCACCACTTCCTCGCGGAAGACAATGAAATGGCTCAGGAAATCGCGCAGGGTCAGCTGCTCGGGCTTGCCGCCGTTCAGCGCCAGCATGTTGCAGCCGAAATGCACCTGCATCGGCGTGAAGCGGTAGAGCTGGTTCAGCACCACCTCGGGCGTCGCGTCGCGCTTGAGCTCGATCACGACGCGGACGCCGACCCGGTCGGATTCGTCTTGGACATGCGTGATGCCCTCGATCCGCTTGTCGCGCACCATCTCGGCGATCTTCTCGATCATCGTCGCCTTGTTCACCTGGTAGGGGATCTCGTCGACGATGATGGCGTAGCGGTCCTTGCGGATCTCCTCGATCCGGGTCTTGGCCCGGATGATGACGCTGCCGCGGCCCTCGAGATAGGCCTTGCGCGCGCCCGAGCGGCCGAGGATCAGGCCGCCGGTCGGGAAGTCGGGCGCCGGGACGTACTCCATCAGCGCCTCGGTCGACAGATCCGGGTTCTCGATCAGCGCCAGGGTGGCGTCGACCACCTCGCCCAGGTTGTGCGGCGGGATGTTGGTCGCCATGCCGACGGCGATGCCGCCGGCGCCGTTGACCAGCATGTTGGGGAAACGGGCGGGCAGGACCGTCGGCTCCTGGTCCTTGCCGTCGTAGTTGTCCTGGAAATCGACCGTGTCCTTGTCGATATCGGCCAGCAGGTAGGCCGCCGGCTTGTCCATCCGGACCTCGGTGTAGCGCATCGCCGCCGGGTTGTCGCCGTCCATCGAGCCGAAGTTGCCCTGGCCGTCGAGCAGCTTGAGCGACATCGAGAAGGGCTGCGCCATCCGCACCAGGGCGTCGTAGATCGCGCTGTCGCCGTGCGGGTGGTATTTCCCCATCACGTCGCCGACCGGGCGGGCCGACTTGCGGTAGGGCTTGTCATGCGTGTTGCCGGTCTCGTGCATCGCGTAGAGGATGCGCCGGTGGACCGGCTTGAGGCCGTCGCGCAGATCGGGGATCGCGCGGCTGACGATGACGCTCATCGCGTAGTCGAGATAGGACGTGCGCATCTCGTCCGAGATCGACACCGAGGGACCGCTGTAGCGCGGCCGTTCCGGTGCGGTTTCGTCAGTATTTTCAGGCGGTTCCGGCGTATCGCTCACGGTCGTCCGACCCTTCGTTCCTAAGGCTCAATATCTGGTTGGCGGCACTATAGCCGAACCAAGTTATGGGGTGCAATGGCGCGCGGACGGGGCCGCGAGCAGCCAGCGTTGGTGAGTGATAACACACTGTTTTCATTGCAAACAATTCCGCCTGTGGCATGATTTTCCTATCGGGGATCCACGGGAGGCAAGGAATGGAGCGAAACGAGACCGAACTGATGCTGCGGGGCTATGGCCTGACCACGGCCGAATTCTACTACCGGATGCCGGATTTCCAGAGCGTCCTCAACAGTTTCGTCTGGCAGGACTACGACCTGGCGCCGGATTATCCGCGGCTGTTCAAGTTCATCGAGTTCTGGCAGGACGAGATCGAGGGCCCGTTGCATTCGGTCCGCTTCACCCATCGCAAGATGATCGCGCCCGGCGAATGGCGCAACGTGGTCGGCGAATTCAAGGTCCATTGAGGCGCCGGGCGCGCGGGGCGCCGGCGCCCCGGGATCAGGCGGCCCGGGCGGCCTGAGCGCGCAGCAGCATGCCGTAAAGGTCGCGCGGCTCGTCCGGGTCGGCGATCATGTCGAGCATCTGGGCCATGCCGGTTTCTTGCACCTTTTCATGGATATAGCGCAGGGCGCTGAAGTCCTCGACGGCGAAGCCGACGCTGTCGAACAGGGTGATCTGGCGGGCGTCGCGGCGGCCCGGAGCGGTACCGGCGATCACCTGCCACAGCTCGGTCACCGGGTGATCGGCGGCGAGCTGCTGGATCTCGCCCTCGACCCGGGTCTGCGGCGGGTATTCGACGAAAATCTCCGACCGCAGCAGGATGTCGCGGTGCAGTTCGGTCTTGCCCGGGCAGTCGCCGCCGATGGCGTTGATATGGACCCCGGCGCCGACCATGTTGTCGGTCAGGATCGTGGCATATTGCTTGTCGGCGGTCACCGTGGTGAGGATCTCGGCGCCCTCGACGGCCTCTTCCGGATTGCGGCAGGGCACGAGCCTCAGGCCGGACCCCTTTAGATTGGCGATACATTTCTCGGTCGCCGTGGCGTCGATATCGTAGAGCCGGACCTCCTCGATGCCGCAGATCGCCTTGAAGGCCAGGGCCTGGAACTCGGCCTGGGCGCCGTTGCCGATCATCGCCATCACCTTGGCGTTCTTCGGCGCCAGGTGGCGCGCCGCCATCGCCGAGCTGGCGGCGGTGCGCAGCGCGGTCAGCAGCGTCATCTCGGTCAGCAGGAGCGGGTATCCGGTATCGACATCGGCCAGAAGCCCAAAGGCGGTAACGGTTTGCAGCCCCTCCTTCATGTTCTTCGGATGGCCGTTGACATATTTGAAGCCGTAGAGCGCGCCGTCCGAGGTCGGCATCAGCTCGATCACGCCGCCGGGCGAATGGCTGGCGACGCGGGGCGTCTTGTCGAAGCTCTCCCAGCGCCGGAAATCCTCTTCGATCCGGTCGGCGAGATCGCGCAGGACGGGTTCGAGCCCGATCTCAAGAACGATCCGCATCATGTTGTCTACGCTGACAAAAGGGACGAGGTTGAGGGATTTCATGCGAAGCTCCGTGTCGGTCGGTCGAAGACCTTGCGCCCCATCAGCGAGGCGGTCAGATCGACCATCAGCCGCGCGGTGCGGCCGCGGTCGTCGAGGAAGGGATTGAGTTCGACGAGGTCGAGCGAGGTGACGAGGCCGGATTCATGCAGCAGTTCCATCACCAGATGGGCCTCGCGGAAGGTGGTGCCGCCAGGCACGGTGGTGCCGACGGCGGGGGCGATGGCGGGGTCGAGGAAGTCGACGTCGAGCGAGACATGCAGCATCCCGTTGGCGGCCTTCACCCGGTCGAGAAAGGCGCGCAGCGGGGCGACGATGCCCTGTTCGTCCAGCACCCGCATGTCGTTGATCGCGATGTCGCACTCCTGCAGCGCCGCCTGTTCCGCCGGATCGACCGAGCGGATGCCGAACATGCAGATGTTCCCGGCCGGGACCGGCGCCGGGAAGGGCGGGAAGGCGTCGAAGCCGGAACGGCCGGCGATATAGGCGACCGGGGTGCCGTGCAGGTTGCCCGAGTCGGTGCTCAGCGGCGTGTGGAAGTCGGAATGGGCGTCGAGCCAGAGCAGGAACAAGGGCCGGCCGATCTCTTGCGCGTGCTCGGCGGCGCCGGCGACGGTGCCGAGCGCCAGCGAGTGGTCGCCGCCGAGCGTGATCGGCAGGCCGGCGGGCAGGGCGGTCCGCACCGCCTCGGCCAGCGCCTCGGTCCAGGCGACGGTCTCGGCCAGTGAATGGACCGCCGGGTTGGCGCAATCGGCCGGGCGCAGGGCGCCATGGGCGAGGTCGCCGCGGTCCTCGACCGCGTGGCCGAGGCTTTCCAGCGTCCGCGCCAGCCCGGCGACGCGATAGGCGGCCGGGCCCATCAGGCAGCCGGGGCGGCGCTGGCCGCTGTCGATCGGGGCCCCGATCAGGATGCAGTTGGTCATGTCGCGTCTCCTTCGTGCCGCGACTGTCTTTCGTCTTTCCGGCGGTTTGAACCCGGTTTAGTGTCGAACTGGGCGGTCTATTGATCGAAACGGCGGGAGGATTGCGCGAGATGGACGATACCGATCAGCGGCTGATCGCGGCGCTGCGGCGTGACGGGCGGGCGTCCCTGTCCGACCTGGCGGCAGAGCTGGGCATCGCCCGGGCGACGGTGCGGGCGCGGATGGAGCGGCTGGCGGCGGCGGGGGAGATCATCGGCTTCACCGTGCAGACGCGTTCGGATGTCGGCACGGCACCGGTGCGGGCGCTGATGATGATCGGCATCGAAGGCCGCTGGGCCGAGCGGATCTCGGCCCGGCTGTCGGGTCTGCCGGCGGTCCGGGCGGTGCATTCGACCAACGGCAAGTGGGACCTGATCGCCGAGATCGGGGCGGCGACGCTGGAGGAGCTGGACGCGGTGCTGGCCCAGATCCGGCGCTTCGACGGGGTGATGACGAGCGAGACCAGCCTGCTGCTCACGACCCGGCGGGCGGGGAGAAGGTGAGCGGGGGGGCGCTGCCCCCTCTGCGCGTGCCGCGCATTCACCCCCGGAGTAGTTTCCGCAAAGAAGAAGCCGGGACGGGGGTCACGCCTTGCGGCGCGCGGCGGCGACCCAGACCAGGGCAAGGAGCAGCGAGAGGATCGCGTTCCAGCTGGCCATCGACAGGTGCAGGAAGGTCCATTGCACCTCGTCGCAGCGGGTGATCGGCGCCGACATGATCTGGTCGAGCAGTTGCTGGGCCGACTGGTGGGTGATGTCGGTGGAGGAGGTGCATTCGCTCGGCCCCTGCCACCATTTCTGCTCGACCCCGGTATGGTAGAGGCCGAAGCCGGTGCTGACCGCCATGGTCAGGGCGCCAAGCGCCGGGACAAGGCGGAAGGGCAGGTAGAGGGCGACGAGGGCGAGGGCGATGGCGATGCCGTGCGGCCAGCGTTGCAGCAGGCAGAGCTCGCAGGGGCGGTAGCCGCCGATATACTGGAAGCCGAGGGCGCCGAGCAGCAGGGCGGCCGAGCCGGTGCCGGCGAGCAGGACGAGGGGCTTGGTCATAGGTACCTCACGGCGGCGAAGCCACCGACGAGCAGCAGCATCGCGAGGGTGAAGAGCAGCCCGAGGCGGCGCTCGATGAAGTCGCGGATCGGGGCGCCGAACTTCCACAACAGCGCTGCGACGATGAAGAAGCGCAGCCCCCGGGCGACGACGCTGGCGACCATGAAGACGCCGAAATTGAGCTGGGTCATGCCCGAGACGATGGTGATCACCTTGTAGGGAAACGGCGTGACGCCGGCGATCAGCACCGCCCAGGCGCCGTAATCGTTGAACCGGGCGCGGAAGGCGTCGACGGCGTCGAGCTTGCCGTAGAAGGCCAGCACCGGCTCGCCCACCGTCTGGTAGAGCGCCGAGCCGATATAGTAGCCCAGCACCCCGCCCAGCACCGAGCCCGCAAGCGCCACCGCCGCGATCAGCCAGGCGCGGTTCGGCCGGGCGATGACCATCGGGATGATGAGGACGTCGGGCGGCACCGGGAAGACCGAGCTTTCGATGAAGGCGACGGCGAACAGCGCCCAGAGGGCGTGGCGCGACTGCGCCAGGGACAGGGTCCAGTCATAGGTGCTGCGCAGCATGTCGTCGTTCCCAAGGGTCGGCCCGGTTGCAGCACGGCGGGCGGTCGAGGTCAAGCCGATCGGGGCTATGCTGGCGGTCGTTCACAAGCTAGTCTCGGCGGTGTGATCAACGGCTGCCCGGGGCGGACCGCGTAAAAATGGCGCGGGGGAAGAAAAAACACTAGCAAAGCCGACCGGGCGGTTGGTAATGTATCGGGCGTGTCGCCGCGTGAGGAGGCGGAGGCACACGATCGCTTGAAAAGGCCGGGAGGGCGTCGCCGGAAGAAGCGGTGCCGGAGCGGCGAATGGGAGGAAACTAGATGAATTTCACGGTGAAAGCCGCGCTGGCCGGGGTTGTTGCCCTCGGTCTGAGCGCCGGGAGCGGTCTGGCGCAGGACGTGACGCTGCGTTGCCAGCACTTCCTGCCGGCGACGGGCTCGGTGCCCAAGTTCTTCATGGCGCCCTGGGCGCAGAAGATCGAGAAGGAGTCGGGCGGGCGGATCAAGGTCGAGCTCTACCCGGCGATGCAGCTGGGCGGCAAGCCGCCGGCGCTCTATGACCAGATCCGCGACGGCGTGATCGATTGCGGCTGGGCGCTGCCGGCCTATACCCCGGGCCGGTTCCCGGGCGCGGCGGCGTTCGAGCTGCCCTTCATGACCTCGACCTCGGCCGAGAAATCTTCGGAAGCGGCCTGGGACTTCACCCAGAAATACCTGATGCCGGAATTCAAGGACGTTCACCTGATCGCGGTGCATGTCCACGGTCCCGGCGTGGTCCACAAGAAGGGCGGCCCGATCGAGAAGGTCGAGGACTTCAAGGGGCTGAAGCTGCGCGGGCCGTCGCAGCTGGCCAACAAGCTGCTCGAGAAGCTGGGCGCGACCCCGGTCGGCATGCCGGTGCCGGCCTTCCCCGAGGCGCTGTCGAAGGGCGTCGTGTCGGGGGGCGTCATCCCGTGGGAAGTGGTGCCCTCGCTCAAGGTCGAGGAACTGACCGACAGCTCGACCGAGATCGGCGGCGACCGCTCGCTCTACAACACCTTCTTCATCTGGGCGATGAACAAGGCCACCTATGACGGGCTGCCCGACGACCTGAAGAAGGTCATCGACGACAATTCCGGCCTTGCCGCCTCGGCCTGGGCCGGGCGCGCGATGGACGAGGGCGACGTGCTGGGCAAGAAGGCCGTCGAGGCCGCCGGCAACACCGTCTACACCCTCGGCCCGGACGAGGTCGCCAAGCTGAAGACCGTCGGCGACGAGGTGACCAAGGAGTGGATCGCCGAGATGGACGCCAAGGGCCTGCCGGGCGAGCAGATGGTCAAGGACGCCCGCGATCTGGTGGCGAAATACTCGGCCGAGTGAACCACGAGGCCCCTGCCGGCGCGGCCGGCGGGGGCCGATCCGGTTGCGCCCCGGTCCGGCAAGGCCGGGGCGCTGCCCGACATCGGGGGGCGTGACATGACCGTTCTCATCGCCGGCGCCGGGATCGGCGGGCTGAGCCTGGGGCTCACCCTGCACCGGCTGGGCATTCCCTTCCGCATCTTCGAGGCCGTGCGCCAGCTGGCGCCGCTGGGGCTGGGCATCAACCTGCAGCCCCACGCGGTGCGCGAGCTGGTCGAGATGGGCTTCGGCCCCGGGCTCGACAAGATCGGGCTGCGGACGGGGCAGGTGGGCTATTACAACGACTACGGCCAGGAGATCTGGACCGAGCCGCGCGGCGCGGCGGCGGGCTACAACTGGCCGCAATTCTCGATCCATCGCGGCGAGCTGCAGATGATGCTGTTCCGCGCCGTGGTGTCCCGGGCCGGGCCGAAGGTACTGCGCTGCGGCCTGGCGCTGGACGGGTGGGAGGAGACGCAAGAGGGCGTGCGCATCCGGCTCAGGGAGCGCGACAGCGGCAAGCCGGCGGGCACGGCCGACGGCACCCTGCTGGTGGCGGCCGACGGCATCAACTCGGCGGCGCGGGCGCGGCTTTTTCCCGACGAGGGGCCGGCGCAATGGGGCGGCACCGTCATGTGGCGTGGCGTCACCGAGGGGCCGCGCTTCCTCGGCGGGCGGACGATGGCGATGGCCGGCACCAAGGCGCGCAAGTTCGTCTGCTACCCGATCGCCGATCTGGGCGCGGATCGCAGCCTGATCAACTGGATCGCCGACCTCGGCAAGCCGGAGGATTACCTCTGGGCCCGGCAGGACTGGACCCGCGAGGGCCGGCGCGCCGATTTCGCCGACGAGTTCGCCGACTGGCACTTCCCCTGGCTCGACATTCCGAAGGTCATCGCCGATGCCAGCGAGATCTGGGAATATCCGATGGTCGACCGCGAGCCGCTGCCGCGCTGGCGCCACGGCCCGGTGACGCTGCTGGGCGATGCCGCCCACGCGATGTACCCGATCGGCTCGAACGGGGCGAGCCAGGCGATCCTCGACGCCCGCTACCTGGGCCGGGCGCTGCGCGATCACGGCGTCGGGACGGCGGCGCTGGACGCCTATGAAGACGAGCGGCGCGAGGCGATGAACGCGCTGGTGCTGACCAACCGGGGCGACGGCCCCGACAAGATCCTCGACATCGTCCATGACCGGGCGCCGGAGGGGTTCGACGATATCGAGACGGTGATGCCGCTGGCCGAGCGCCGGGCCTTCGCCGAAGGCTACAAGAAGATCGCCGGGATGGAGATCACCGCGCTGAACGCGCGGCCTCCGGTGCTGGCGGGCTAGAAGACGGGGTAGGAGAATGGCACTGGCAAGACAGGCGGAGGCGACCGCCGGCCGCATGGTGACGGCGGCGGCGCGCTGGATGGCCTATGGCGGCGGCGTGGTGCTGACCGCGGCGGCGGTCCTCACGGTGGTCTCGATCATCGGGCGGGCGCTGCTGCCGCTCGGGCTGGGCCCGGTGAAGGGCGATTACGAGCTGGTCGGCATGGGCTGCGCCCTGGCGATCTTTTCCTTCCTGCCGTGGTGCCAGCTGCGCCGCGGCCATGTCACCGTCGACATCTTCGTCTCGGCGCTGCCGTTGCGGGTGCAGGCGGCGCTGGGATTCATCGGCGACACGGTGCTGACCCTGTGCAGCTTCGTCATCCTGTGGCGGCTCTATCTCGGTTTCGGCGAGAAATACCCCTACGGCTCGGATGCCTTCCGCGCCGCCCTCGGCCTGGGCTCCAAGCCCTATTACCCCGAAACCACCTACGAGCTGGCGATCCCGGTCTGGATCCCCTACGGCTTTGCCGTGATCGGCGCGGCGGTGTTCTTCCTGGTCTGCCTCTACACCATGTGGCGTAGCCTGAACTGGACTCTTGACGGACAGGAGGGCGGCGCATGAGCGGCCTCGAACTCGCGATCATCGCCTTCCTGCTGATGCTGCTGGCGATCTTCCTGCGCATCCCGATCGGCCCGGCGATGGGCATCACCGGCTTCATCGGCACCTGGATCGTGCTCGGCAAGCCGGTGGCGCCCCTGGCCCAGCTCAAGACGCTGAGCTACGAGACCTTCGCCTCCTATTCGCTGTCGATCGTGCCGCTGTTCCTGCTGATGGGACAGTTCGCGACCCGGTCCGGCATGTCGGCGGCCCTGTTCAACGCCGCCTCGGACTGGCTCGGCCACCGCAAGGGCGGGGTGGCGATGGCGGCGGTCGGCGCCTGCGCCGGCTTCGGCGCGGTCTGCGGCTCGTCGCTGGCCACCGCATCGACCATGGGCCAGGTGGCGCTGCCCGAGATGCGCAAGCGCGGCTATTCGGATTCGCTCTCGACCGGGGTGCTGGCCGCCGGCGGCACGCTGGGCATCCTGATCCCGCCCTCGGTGGTGCTGGTGATCTACGCCATCCTGGCCGAGCAAAACATCGTCAAGATGTTCGTCGGCGCGCTGGTGCCCGGCATCCTGGCGGCGCTGACCTACATGCTGACCGTGGCGATCTTCGTCCGGGTCAATCCCGGCGCCGCCAGCACCGCCGAGCGCAAGAGCTATGGCGAGCGCTTCCGCGGCCTGATCGGGATCTGGCCGGTGGTGGTGATCTTCGGCCTCGTCATGGGCGGCATCGCCGGCGACTGGGACTGGACCCAGCCCGGCGTCCAGGCGCTGTTCACGCCGACCGAGGGCGCGGCGGTCGGCGCGGTGGCGACCGGGCTCTACGGTATCCTCACCGGCTCGCTGAACTGGCGCGGCTTCCTCGACTCGATCCTGCAGACGGCGGTGTCCTCGGCGATGATCTTCCTGATCATCCTCGGCGCCGAGATGTTCAACTCGTTCCTCGCCTTCACCCAGGCGCCGCAGGCCCTGACCGAATGGGTTACCACGCAAGGCTTCAGCCCGCACCTGGTGCTGGCGCTGATCCTGATCTGCTACCTGATCTTCGGCTGCGTCATGGACAGCCTGTCGATGATCCTGCTGACGATCCCGATCTTCTTCCCGATCATCCAGGGGCTGGATTTCGGCCTCGGCAAGGAGGACAGCGCGATCTGGTTCGGCATCCTGGCGCTGATCGTCGTCGAGGTCGGGCTGATCACGCCGCCGGTCGGGATGAACCTGTTCATCATCAACAACGTCGCCCGCGACATCCCGATGAGCAAGACCTACAAGGGCGTCGCGCCCTTCGTGCTGGCCGACCTGCTGCGGGTGATCGTGCTGGTGAGCTTCCCCGGCATCACCCTGTGGCTGGTCCACCTGATGTTCTGAGCGCGCGCCGGCCTCGCCCCGGTCCCGATTGACGCCGGACCGGGGCGCGGCTAAACCGCGAAAGGTGGCCCGAGTGGCGGAATGGTAGACGCAGGGGATTCAAAATCCCCCGCCGCAAGGTGTGTGGGTTCGAGTCCCACCTCGGGCACCACGGGATCGACGGGATCGTCGCGATCGAAGGGGCCGGCATGGACCGGGCGGGCGATCCGGAGGGTGATTCTCCGTTCACGGCATGGCGACGGAAACGTGATTCGCCCTTCGCGGTAGCAGCCCCCTAAACAATCCCAGCCATTTCAGCGCATTGACCTTTGAACCGGAATGATGCTGTTGCCGCATTCTTGCCATAATTGAGCAAAATTCGTCCAAATTGGCCGGCGCAATGCGGCGCGCCGATTGGTTTCGAAATGGAAACAAAGTGCCGGCATCTGGCGGGGGTGGCGGTGGCGGAGGCGCTGCCGGGGGAAGCGGCGAAGTGACTTTAAGGCCAGATAACGGCGGGGTTAATCGGCGCGGATCGCAGGGCGCGCGGCGGTCATCATTGGTCCCGAATGGGCGACAATGAACAATTAAGGGTTGTGACGGGCGCCGCCTTTTTTGAGCGATTTCCGCCGTTTGAGCGCCCAGAAGGCGCCATGCTTCCGACACTTTTCGCTTTGTCGGGGGCAGGGGCGACGCTACAAAGAGGATGTCCTTTCTGGGGGACGACTTTGGCCGTGGGGGCGGCCTGGAAGTGGTGTGGCACGTAAGAGTGTCGTGTAGGAGTGTGTGAGCTGCCTGGGTGGGGCCGAACGGTGCGCCCCGCTACATCATCGGAACCGTGCCGTTCGGCGCGCCCGCCTGCTGCTCGCTACTCTCGCCGACATTCACCATCACGACAGGTCCGGCGATGCCGCTATTCAGGCGGCCCGCCTTTTACTGCGTGCGCCCTTTCGCGGGCGGCGGGGCGGAGCATTGTTGGATGACGTCCGCAACAGGTTTCTGCGCCGGGCGAGTTGGGAGTGAAAGAGATGACCGATCGTACTGATGATCAGCATGGCTGCCACGATCACCATCCCACGCGGGACGGCATCGTGAGCGGCACGACCGGGAACGACAAGATCGACCTCTATTACACCGGCGATCCCGACGGCGATCGGATCGACCATGGCGACGCCCTGCTGCCGGGCCAGGGGCCCGATGACGACATCGTTCATGCCGGGGCGGGCGACGACACCATCATCGGCGGCGCCGGCAACGACGAGATCCACGGCGAAGACGGCAACGACATGGCCACCGGCAGCGACGGCGACGACAGCGTCTATGGCGAGGACGGCAACGACTCGCTGTGGGGCTGGAACGGCGACGACTCGGTCGATGGCGGCGACGGCAACGACCAGCTGCACGGCGGCACGGGGGACGACACCCTGGTGGGCGGCGCCGGCAATGACACGCTCGAGGGCGGCGACGACAACGACAAGCTCGAGGGCGGCGCCGGCGACGACTCGCTCGATGGCGGCGCTGGCGACGACAGCCTTTGCGGCGGCGCCGGCGACGACACCATCGATGGCGGCGACGGCAACGATCTGGCCTTCGGCGGCGACGGCTCGGACGTGATGACCGGCGGCGCCGGCAACGACACGCTGGTCGGCGGCAATGACAGCGATACGATCGACGGCGGCAGCGGCAACGACGTGATCTACGGCGATGGCGGCGACTGCGCCGACAACAGCGTCACCATCACCTTCGAGGGCGATGTTTCGGCGGCCTATCTGAACTCGATCGGCGTCTACGAGATCGACCCGTCGACGGGCGCGATCGGCAACGTCCAGATGGCCTGGGAAAACGCCTCGGCCCAAGGCTCGGGCGGCGACCTGCAGCCCGGCGTGTCGAGCTATACCTTCACCGTGACCCCGGGCGCCCAGGTCGGGCTGTTCATGGTCAGCGACGGCGACTCGCAGAACAATTACGACGCGCTCGGCTCGGGCGAGCTGTCCTTCGTCAATGCCTCGGGCGACCCGGCGACGATCCACGACAGCAACCCGCAGCTGGTCTTCAACGGCGCCGACGGCACGACCACCGACATCAATGGCGGCGTGTTTCACTCGGCCGGCTACGGCAGCGATGTCGACCTCAACAGCGACGGCGACCAGCACCTGCAGGACTACGGCCAGGATGCCGACGGTTCGCTCCATATCGGCATCGAGGACATGGTCAACCTGGGGGACCACGACTTCAACGACGCCATGCTCAAGGTGCAGGTCGGCGACGGGGTCGGTTTCTCGAACCCGTTCCACGACATCACCGGCACCGTGCAGACCGATGACGGTGCCCAGGCCGGCGACTCGCTGAACGGCGGCGAAGGCGACGACACCATCTTCGGCGGTTCGGGCGACGACACCATCACCGGCGGCGACGGCCATGACTCGCTCTCGGGCGGCGACGACCGCGACCTGTTCATCGGCGGCAATGGCGGCGATTTCGTCGACGGCGGCGAGGGCGGTGTCGACTGCGACACGCTCGACCTGACCGGCACCGGGCCGCTGCACATCAACTACGACCCGAGCAACCACGAGAACGGCACCGTCAACTTCCTCGACCATGACGGCAACACCACCGGGACCCTGACGTTCAAGAATATCGAGAACGTCATCCCCTGCTTCACCCCCGGCACGCTGATCGCGACGCCGAAGGGCGAGCGGCTGGTGGAAGAGCTGCGCCCGGGCGACACCGTGATCACCCGCGACAACGGCATCCAGGAGATCCGCTGGGTCGGCCAGAAGGCGCTGGACTGGAAGGCGCTGTCGGCCAACCCGCATCTCAAGCCGGTGCTGATCCGGGCCGGCGCCCTGGGCAACGGGTTGCCCGAGCGCGACATGATGGTCTCGCCCAACCACCGGCTGCTGGTCGCCAATGACCGCACCGCGCTCTATTTCGACGAGCACGAGGTTCTGGTGGCGGCCAAGCACGTGGTCAACAACATGGGCATCCAGACGATCGAGAGCATCGGGACGACCTATATCCACTTCATGTTCGACCGCCACGAAGTGGTGCTGTCGAACGGCGCCTGGACCGAGAGCTTCCAGCCCGGCGACTTCACGCTCAAGGGGATGGGCAACGCCCAACGCAGCGAGATCTTCGAGCTGTTCCCCGAGCTGCGGACGCCGGAAGGGGTCGAGGATTACACCGCCGCCCGCAAGACGCTGAAGCGGCACGAGGCCATGCTTCTGGCCAAGTAGGAATGCAGCACGGGTCGGGGCCGCGGTTCCGACCTGGCATGCCGGGGAACGGGGGCTCCCGCGTGCATGCCGTAACCGCCCGGTCGGATCTCATCCGGCCGGGCGTTTTCGTTTGGGCGCTTGCGTTTGAGTGGGATCAGCCTGCGCCGTGCCGCGCGCGCCAGGCCGCCCAGTCCTCGGGCGTGTCGAGGTCGGTGGTGGCGCGGCGGCCGGGCAGGGGCAGCAGTTGCAGCCGTCCCGCCGCCTGTTCCGCCTTGAGCAGGTCGCGGGCGCCGGCATCGCCGTGCAGCCGGGCGAGTTGATCGAACAGCCGGCGCGGCAGCAGCACCGGGTGGCCCGGGGCGCCGTCCTCGGCACTGGCGCGGAACACGGTCCCGGGCGCTTCCTCGAACCCGGCGATCAGCGCGCCGAGGTCGGCGGTCCCGATCTCCGGCAGGTCGGCCAGCAGCACCAGCAGCCCGGCGCTGTCCTTCGCCGCCGCCACCCCGGCGCGGAGCGAGGCCGACAGGCCCTCGGCCGCCTCGGCCACCATCAGCGGCGTCACCGCCAGCCCGTCGAGCGCGGCGCGGCGGCCGGCGTGGTGGGGATGGTCGGCCGGGGGCAGGGTGACCAGCACCGGCAGCCCCGTCGCCAGAGCCCGTTCGGCCTGGCGCCGCAGCAGCGGCTGGCCATCGACGGCCTCGACCAGCTTGTCGGTGCCGCGCATCCGGCTGGAGGCGCCGGCGGCGGGGATGAGGATGGTGATCTCCATGGCGCGGATGCTAACGCAGCTGGCGCAAGGGCGAAACGGGTCAGGCGCGGTCGCGCGGGGATGTGAGAGGCGGTCACCGCGCCCCCGTCATTTCGTGGTCTGCCCGATCCGCCCCGGACGGCGCGGGCGCTGCCCTCGGCTCCGGGAACGGCGCGCGAGAAGCCCGCGCCGATCGGCCGGCCCCGCGCTTGCAGGCGGGGCCGGCATGACCGCAGGCGCTCAGCCGCGCATCCGGGCGCCGTCGGGATCGAACAGCGGCGTCGTGACCAGCTTGGCCGGGCGGCGTGCGCCGAGGATCTCGATCTCGACCGCCAGCCCGTCGGCCACCTTGTCGGTCGGCACGAAGCCCTGGGCCACCGATTTCCCGGCCCAGTGCGAATAGCCGCCCGAGGTGCAGAAACCGACCACCTCGCCATTGAGCCAGATCGGCTCCCAGCCGATGACGTCGGCGTCCTCGGCCTCGACGACGAAGGCGCAGAGCTTGCGGGACGGGCCGCTTTCCTTCTCGGCCAGCGCCGCTTCCTTGCCGATCCAGTCGCCGTTCTTCTTCCAGCTGATGAAGCGGTCGAGACCGGTCTCGGCCGGGGTGTAGTCGGGCGAGAACTCGCCGCCCCAGGAGCCGAAGAACTTGTCCAGCCGCAGGCTCATCATCGCCCGCATGCCGAAGGGGCGCAGGCCGAATTCCTGGCCCGCCTCCCACAGCGTGTGCCAGAGGTGGCGCTGGCTCATGTGGTCGCAGTAGATCTCGTAGCCCAGATCGCCGGTATAGCTGACCCGCTGGACGATGCAGTCGGCCATGCCGATGGTCATCCGGCGCACGTCGAGGAAGCGCAGCGCCTCGCCCGAGACGTCGGCGTCATGCACCACCTTGGCCAGCAGGTCGCGGGCTTGCGGCCCGGCGATCTGGAAGCCGGTGCGCTGGTCCGAGATGTTCTCGACGCGCACGCCGTCTTCCATGTGCTGTTCGAACCAGCGGCCGTGCCAGCCCTGGGCGCCGTAGCTGGCCGTGACCTGGAATTCCTCCTCGCCGAGGCAGGAGACGGTGAAATCGCCGTAGAGCTTGCCCGCCGGCGACAGCATCGGCGTCAGGCTGAGGCGCCCCGGCTTGGGGATGCGGCCGGCCATGATCCGGTCGAGCCAGGCGCGGGCATTGGGGCCGCTGACGCGGTACTTGCCGAAGTTCTGGACCTCGTTGATGCCGACCGCCTCGCGCACCGCCTTGACCTCCTGCGCCGTTGCCTCCCAGGCGTTGGAGCGGCGGAAGCTCGGCGTCTCGTAGGTCGGCTCGCCCGGCAGGGCGAAGTAGTTGACGACCTCGAGCCCGTATTGCTGGCCCCACACGGCATTCATGCCGTCGAAGATGTCGTACATCGCGGTGGTGCGGAACGGCCGCGCCGCCGGCAGTTCCTCGTTCGGATAGGCGACCGAGAACCGGTTCTGGTAGTTCTCGATCACCTTGGGCACGGTGTAGCCCGGCGTCGTCCAGTTGCCGTAGCGGGCGACGTCGAAGCCGCGCGGGTCGCGCTCGGTCTCGCCCTCGATCATCCATTGCGCCAGCATCAGCCCCATGCCGCCGCCCTGGGAGAAGCCGGCCATGATGGCGCAGGCCGACCAGTAGTTGCGCAGGCCGGGCACCGGGCCGAGCAGCGGGTTGCCGTCGGGGGCGAAGGTGAAGGGGCCGTGGATCACGCTCTTGACGCCGGCGCGTTCCAGCACCGGGAAGCGGCGATAGGCGAAGGCGACCGAGTCCTCGATCTTGTCGAGGTTGTCGGGCAGCAGCTCGTGGCCGAAATCCCACGGCGTGCCGCCGATCGCCCAGCCCTCGCAGGGTTTCTCGTAGAAGCCGATGCAGAGGCCGCGGCCCTCCTGGCGCAGGTAGCTTTCGCCGCCCGGGTCCATGACATGCGGAAATTCGCTGCCCCGCTCGTAGATCTCCGGGATCTCGTCGGTGACCAGATACTGGTGCGCCATCGGCAGGAGCGGCAGGTAGACCCCGGCCATCGCCGCCACCTCGCGCGCCCAGAGGCCGCCGGCATTGACGACATGCTCGGCGATGACGGTGCCCTGCTCGGTGACGACCTCCCACGAGCCGTCCGGGCGCGGGTTGGTTTCCAGCACCCGGTTGTGCTGGACGATCTCGGCCCCGCCCATCCGCGCCGCCTTGGCATAGGCATGGGTGGTGCCGGACGGATCGAGATGGCCGTCGAGCGGATCGTAAAGCGCACCGATGACGCCGTCGGTGTTGACGATCTCGGCGAAGTCCTTGATCTCGGACGGGCTCAGGATCCGGGTGTCGAGGCCCATGTAGCGGTGCTTGGCCCGCTCGGCCTTGAGCATGTCGAAGCGTTCCCGGGTATCGGCCAGGGTGATGCCGCCGACATGGTGGAGGCCGCAATTCATCCCGGTGATCTCTTCCAGTTCCTTGTAGAGCCGGATCGTGTAGCCCTGCAGCGCCGCCATGTTGGTGTCGCCGTTCAGGGTGTGGAAGCCGCCGGCCGCGTGCCAGGTCGAGCCCGAGGTCAGATCCGAGCGCTCGATCAGCATGACGTCGGACCAGCCCAGCTTGGTCAGGTGGTAGAGGACCGAGCAGCCGACGACGCCGCCGCCGATGACCACGACCCGGGTATGCGTTTTCATGGAATTCTCCTTCGCCGCGTTTGGCCCAAGTGTCCGTGCCCGAAGGGCCGCGGCATGTCGGGTTGCGACAAAAGATGTCGGATTGGGGAAAGGTTGGGCTGCGCGGCCCGGCGGGCGGTGGCGCCCCGGCGCGGCCCGGCGGCGCGGTTTCCATCCGGCCGCTCCTCGGTTACCCATGGGGGACGCGCGCGCAAGGAGCCCCAGCATGATCGTCGTCGAATCCATCGGTTTCGCCGGTACCCACAGCCTCAGCCATATCCTGTCGCGGCTGCCCGGTTTCGAGGTCAGCCATGGCAGCCAGAACTTCGAAACCCGCGCACCGGTCGGGCAGGGATCGCAAACCGTCGAGGCCTTCGCCGACAGCATGGTCCGCACCGCCGCGGCGGGGAAACGGCCGGTCGCGGTGCATTGCCTGTTCGACCCGGCCCGGTTCAAGCCCGCCTGCGAGCGGCGCGGGATTCGCTTTCACCTGCTGGTGCGCGCGCCCGCGGCGCAGATCGACAGCTGCTATGCCTGGGCGGCGAAGAAGGTGCTGGCGGGCGATCAGGCGGCCTTCGTCGCGGCGCTGCAGAACGCGCTCGACCTGCTGCAGCGGCTGGGCGTGGCGCTGTCCTTGCCGAACCTGCTTTACGCCTATGCCTGCGGTCATGTCTGCGGCTACACGCTTGCCGGTCTCGAGGCGGGCGCCGTGCCGTTGCAGATGGAGCGGGTTCTGAACGACGAGAGCGCCTTCCGCGCCGCCTTCGAGGTGCCGCAGGAGGTGGAGCTGGAGGGGATCGGCGGCGACGGGACCCGGCTGGCCTCGCACCGGGCCGACCCGGCGCTGGCGGCGCTGGCGGAACCGGAGCGGGCGGCGATCCTGGCCAGGATGCGGTTCCAGAGCGGCGGCCGCAGCTGGAGCGTCGCCGAGATCGCGGCGGCGCTGGGATATTGACGGCGCGGGCGCCCGGCGCGCTCCGCGTGCCCCGTCGGGGCCTCGTCGCGGCGAAGACGGCTTGAAGGGGCTGATGCGCGGCGGCGGCGTGTTTCGACAGAATCGCCCTGAGGGTGTATTGGTTAACGATTAGTTAACCGGAGGCATTTCGTGAAACACATTCTTTGGAGCTTGGCCCTCGGTGTGGCCATGGTGCCGGCGGGTGGCCTGTTGGCCGAAACGCCTGCCGCGGACACCGGGCCATTGTTCCTCGCGCCGTCAGTGACTGTAACGGCGGATGGGCTTGACCGGCTCGACGCCGCGCTGGCAGGGGCAGGGCGGCGCTACGCCGCCGCATGCTGCAAGATCTGCCGCGCGGGCAAGGCCTGCGGCAACAGCTGCATCTCGCGCGCGAAGAGCTGTCACAAGGGGCCGGGCTGCGCCTGCGACGCGAGATAAGAAAAGGGCGGGCCCATGGGCCCGCCCTTTGACGTTGCGATGGGCCGGGGCCTATTTCTCCGGGATCAGGCCGCGCGGGCTGAAGCGGAGCACCAGCAAGAGCACGAGGCCCATGGTCAGCAGACGCATGTGCTGGGTCGAGTCGAGCAGGTGCTGCTTGAGGCCGGAATCGTCGGGCAGCGGCATGGTGATGACATGCATCAGCAGCTTGCCCAGAGGCTCGACCTGGACCCAGAGCAGCCAGATCAGCATCGCCCCCAGCACCGCGCCCCAGTTGTTGCCCGAGCCGCCGACGATCACCATCACCCAGATCAGGAAGGTCCAGCGCAGCGGCTGGAAGGTGGTCGGCACGAACTGGCCATTGTAGGTCGCCATCATCGCCCCGGCGATGCCGATCACGGCCGAGCCGAGGACGAAGATCTGCAGGTGGCGCTTCTTGACGTCCTTGCCCATCGCCTCGGCCGCGTCCTCGTTGTCGCGGATCGCGCGCATCATCCGGCCCCAGGGCGATTTCAGCGCCATTTCGGCCAGGGTCAGCACGATGGCGAGGACGATGACGAACAGCACCATGTAGAGCAGCTTGACCACGATCGACGAGGCGATCAGCGGGTCGTAGCCCCAGCTATGGGCCCATTGCACGAAGCCGGCGTTGTTCTGCAGGTCGACCTCGAGCGGCACGATGAAGGGCCGCGGCAGGCCGGTGACGTTCTTGACGCCGCGGTCGAGCCAGTCCTCGTTCTTGAGCACCGCGATGATAATCTCGGCGATGCCCAGCGTGGCGATGGCGAGGTAGTCCGAGCGCAAGCCGAGCGCCGTCTTGGCCACCAGCCAGCCGGCGCCGGCGGCGATCAGCCCGCCCACCGGCCAGGCGATCAGCACCGGCAGGCCGAGGCCGCCGATATTGCCGGCGCTGGCCGGGTTGATCGCCTCGACCGCCGAGACCGCCGGATCGAAGACCATGCGGTAGAGGACGAAGCCGACGATCAGCACCGCCAGCATGGCGAGGACGCGCGGCTTGCCCTTGGGCAGCCGGATCCAGGTCTGGACCGCGCCGAGGATCGTCGCCGCGCCGATTGCCAGCGCGATCAGGATGCGCCAGCCGCCGGCGGCCCAGGCCCCGCCGTCATAGGGCGTGGCGATCAGCACCATGGCCAGCCCGCCAAGCGCGGTGAAGCCCATGACGCCGACGTTGAACAGCCCGGCATAGCCCCATTGCATGTTGACGCCGAGCGCCATCACCGCGCCGATCAGGCCGATATTGATGTTGAGCAGGGCGCTGTTCCAGCTCTGGATGAAGCCGGTCAGGATGAACAGCGCCGCCACGGCGACGAAAAGCGAGACGTTCTTCATGGAGGTGCTCATACCGATTTCCCCTTGAACAGCCCTGTCGGTTTGAACAGCAGCACGATGACGAGGATGCCGAAGGAGACCGCGTATTTGTAGTCGGTCCCCATCAGCTGGACGAGGCTGTCGGGCGCCATGCTGGCCGGCAGCAGATAGGTCAGGACCTTCTTCCAGGCATAGGTGACCGCGACCTCCGAGAAGGCGACGACGAAGCCGCCGCCGATGGCGCCGAGCGGGTTGCCCAGCCCGCCGACCACGGCCGAGGCGAAGATCGGCAGCAGCAGCTGGAAGTAGGTGAAGGGCTTGAACGACTTGTCGAGCCCGTAGAGCACCCCGGCGATGGTCGCCAGCGCGGCGACGATGATCCAGGTGATGGCGACGACGCGCTCGGGGTTGATGCCCGAGAGCAGCGCCAGGTCCTCGTTGTCCGAGAAGGCGCGCATCGACTTGCCGGTGCGGGTGCGGTTGAGGAACCAGAACAGGGCGGCGACGACGATGACCGCGGTGACGATGGTGATCACCTGGGTCGATTTCAGCGCCAGCCCTTCATGCAGGCCGAGGGCGCGCTTGAAATTGCCCGCCTTGATGATGAAGCGGGTGCCGTCGGCGAAGTTCTGTTCGCCGGTGCCGATGATGAAGCGGACGATGCCGTTCATGATGAACATCACGCCCATCGAGACGATCACCAGGATCACCGGCGCCGCCTTCTGCTTGCGGTAGAAGCGGTAGACCGCGCGGTCCGTGCCCAGCACCAGAAGGGCCGTGGCGGCGATGCCGAAGGGCAGGCCGAGCAGGGCGGTGGGCAGCGGCCCGAGGGTGATGCCCCAGTGCTGGAACAGCCAGGTGAAGAGGATCGTCACCATGGTGCCGAAGGCCATGGTGTCGCCATGGGCGAAGTTGGAAAAGCGCAGGATGCCGTAGACCAGCGTCACGCCGAGCGCGCCGAGCGCCAGCTGGGCGCCGTAGGCGGTGGCGGGGATGACGACATAGTTCGCCAGCGCCACGATCGCGTTGAGGAAATCCATGCTCAGCCCCCCAGGAAGGATTTGCGGACTTCCGGGTCGGCCAGCAGGGCCTCGCCGGTGTCGGTGTAGCGGTTGGCGCCCTGGACCAGGACGTAGCCCTTGTCGGCGATCTCGAGCGCCTGGCGGGCGTTCTGCTCGACCATCAGGATCGAGATGCCGGTGCGGGCGACCTCGATGATGCGGTCGAAGAGCTCGTCCATGACGATCGGCGAGACGCCGGCGGTCGGTTCGTCGAGCATCAGCACCTTGGGCTGGGTCATCAGCGCCCGGCCGACGGCGACCTGCTGGCGCTGGCCGCCCGAAAGCTCGCCCGCCGCCTGGCGGCGCTTGTCGCGCAGGATCGGGAACAGCTCGTAGACCTGTTCCATCGTGCCCGAGATGTCGTCGCGGCGCAGGAAGGCGCCCATCTCGAGGTTCTCCTCGACGGTCATCGAGGTGAAGATGTTGTGGGTCTGCGGCACGAAGGCCATGCCCTTGGCGACGCGGTCCTGCGGGCTGAGCGCGGTGATATCCTCGCCGTCCAGCTTCACGTGGCCGCTGCGCAGTTTCAGCATCCCGAAGACCGCCTTCATCGCGGTCGATTTGCCGGCCCCGTTCGGGCCGACGATCACGGCGATCTCGCCCTTCTCGACCGCGACGGTGCAATCGTGAAGGATGTCGACGGCGCCATAGCCGCCCGTCATCGCCTCGCCAATCAGAAATGGCATTGGTTTCTGTCCCCCAAGCTGTGGGTCAGAACGTCAAAGGGCGCGCCCATGGCACGCCCTCACGCTCCGACTTTCGCCTTGTTCTTCAGGCCGGTGCCGAGATAGGCCTCGATCACGGCTTCGTTTTCCATGATGTGGTCGGCCGAGCCCTCGGCCAGCACCTTGCCCTCGGCCATGACGATCACCGGATCGCAGAGCCGGGCGATGAAATCCATGTCGTGCTCGATGACGCAGAAGGTGTAGCCGCGTTCCTTGTTGAGCCGGACGATGGCATCGCCGATGGTGTTGAGCAGGGTGCGGTTGACGCCGGCGCCGACCTCGTCGAGGAAGACGATCTTGGCATCGACCATCATCGTCCGGCCGAGTTCCAGCAGCTTCTTCTGGCCGCCGGAGATGTTGCTCGCCTTCTCGTCGGCGAGATGGGTGATGGTGAGGAAGTCCAGCACCTCGTCCGCCTTCTCGCGCAGCTTGCGTTCCTCGGCGGCGACGGCGCCGCGGCGGAACCAGCAGTTCCACAGCGTCTCGCCCGACTGGGCGGCCGGCACCATCATCAGGTTCTCGCGCACGGTCATCGAGCCGAACTCGTGCGCGATCTGGAAGGTGCGCAGCAGGCCGCGGTGGAACAGCTCGTGCGGCGGCAGGCCGGTGACGTCCTGGCCGGCCATCATCACCCGACCCGAGGTCGGCGGCAGCCGCCCGGCGATGACGTTGAACAGCGTGGTCTTGCCGGCCCCGTTGGGACCGATAAGGCCGGTGATCGAGCCTGCGCGGATCTCCAGCGAGGCGCCGTCAACGGCATGGAACCCGCCGAAATGCTTGTGCAGATCTTCGACGACGATCATATATGTCTCCCCCTTGGGCTCTCCGTTCGCCGTACCGGACCGGGGGAAACCCCGGGGGGCCGGACGGGCCAGAGGCGCCTATTTTTCTTCTGCGGGCGGCTTTAGCTATGACAAAGGCCCAGGGCAAGCCCCGGGCCAATGCTTTTTCTTCACCAGATGGCGATCACTTGTATTCCAGAGTGACGCGCTTGCCGTCCTTGAAGCCGTAGATCTTGTAGTTGCCGCGGGCTTCGCCGGGGCCGATCAGTTCCACGGCCGAGGCGCCGACATAGTCGATGTCCTTGCCTTCCGAGATCAGCTTGAGCGCCTTGCCCAGCTGGCCGGGATAGATCTTCTCGCCCGGGGCGTTGGCGACGTCCATCACCTTGTCCTTGTAGACCTTGGAGTCGGTCGAATGGGCGGCCTGCATGGCAAGCATGATCAGCGCGGCGGCGTCGTAGGACTCGGCGGTGAAGGACGAGGTGCCGTCGAAGCCGGCCTTCTTGGCCAGGTCGATGAAGTCCTTGGCGCCCTGGCTGTCGGTGCCGGGAACGTCGCCGATGGTGTTGTCCAGGTCCTTGCCGAAGGTCTTCATCAGCACGTCGCCATACATGCCGTCGGGCAGGTAGAAGCTGTCGAAGGCGCCGGTGTCGAGCGCGGCTTGGATGATGCCCTTGCCGCCCTGGTCGACATAGCCGGCAACCACCAGCATGTCGCCGCCGGCCGAGGCCAGCGAGCCGACTTCGGCCGAGTAGTCGGCCTTGCCGTCCTCATGCGGGACCGAGATGGTGACCTTGCCGCCGGCCTTCTCGTAGGCTTTCTGGAAGCTGTCGGCCAGACCCTTGCCGTAGTCGTTGTTGGTATAGGTCAGGGCGACCGACTTGATGCCCTTGCCCATGATCACGTCGGCCATCACCTGGCCCTGGCGGGCGTCCGACGGCGCGGTGCGGAAGAACAGGCCGTCATCGGGCGCGGTGGTCAGGCCCGGCGAGGTCGCCGAGGGCGAGATCATCACGACGCCGTTCGGACGCGCGACGTTCTGCAGAATGGCGCCGGTGACGCCCGAGCAGTCGGCGCCCATGATGCCCTTGACCTTGTCCGAGGTCACCAGGCGTTCGGCCGTCGCGGTGGCGGCGGTTGCGTCGATGCAGGTCGAGTCGCCACGGTCGGCCACGATGGTGTCGCCGTCCATGAAGTTGCCCGAGGCGTTGACTTCCTTCATCGCCATCTCGGCGGCGTCACCCATGGCCGGGGTGATGGATTCCAGCGGCCCGGTGAAGCCCAGGATCACGCCGATCTTGACGTCCTTGGCCGTGGCGCCGGTCGCCGCCAGCGCGCAGGCCGCGGTGGCCAGAAGAAGTTTTTTCATTTCATACTCCCATGTTGGATCGAAACCCTGCGGCAACCCTAGAGGGGCAAATCGGAAAAGAAAAGCCATTCGAATGGGTAACATCACGGATCGGAATTGGGCCTGTTTCAGCCCCCGGCCGGGGCCGGCATTTCCCTTGAAAATCCGCGCGATCGGAGGGGGACAGGAGGCTAGATCGACAGCCGCGTGCCGTGGGTGCCGCGTTCACGATACGGTGTTGTGCTGTAATGGGCGCGATAGCATTTCGAGAAATGCGACGGGCTGGCGAAGCCGCAGGCCAGGGCCACGTTGATCACGCTCATATCGGTCTGCATCAACAGGTTACGCGCCTTCTGCAGCCGCAGTTCCATGTAGTAACGCTTGGGGCTGCGGTTGAGGTAGCGGCGGAACAGCCGTTCGAGCTGGCGCGTCGACATGCCGACCTCGCGCGCCAGCTCCGACGGGCTGACCGGGTCCTCGATCGCGTTCTCCATGCGCTGGATCACCCCGGCCAGCTTGGGGTGGCGGACGCCGATCCGGGTCGGGATCGACAGCCGCTGGGTGTCCTGGTCGGTGCGGATGGTGGAATAGATCAGCTGGTCGGCGACGGTATTGGCCAGCTCGTCGCCGTGGTCGTCGGCGATGATCTTCAGCATCAGGTCGATCGACGAGGTGCCGCCGGCGGTCGACATCCGGTTGCCGTCGACGACGAAGACCGACTTGGTCAGGTTGACCTCGTCGAATTCCTCGAGAAAGCCGTCCTGGTTCTCCCAGTGGATCGTCGCCCGCTTGCCGTCCAGCAGCCCGGCCCGGGCCAGCGGGTAGGCGCCGGTGCACAGCCCGCCCAGCACCGCGCCGCGGCGCGCCTCGCGCCGGAGCCAGTTCAGCACTGCCTTGGTGGTCGCCTTCTGGACGTCGATGCCGCCGCAGACCAGCACCACGTCCTCGCGCGTCAACTCGTCCAGCCCCATGTCGAGCTTGAACGAGGCGCCGTTCGAACAGGTGACGAACTCGCCGCCTTCGCCGGCCAGCGCCCAGCTGTAGAGCTCGCGCCCGGCGATGCGGTTGGCAATGCGCAACGGCTCGACGCCACCGGCGAAGGACAGCATGGTGAACTGGTCGAGCAGCAGGAAGACGAAGCGCCGCGGCGTGCCCGTGCGCATGGAGCCGGGCCGGGGTCCGGTGCCGGAAGCCGCGGGGCGCGTTGCCGGGGCGGAGGATGCCGGGGCGATTCTGCGCGAGGTATTTGTCATGGCGCGACCAGTCTATGTCGAATCTGGCGCACGGAAACAGGAATCGTCATTCGCCGCAAGAGATACGACGGCATGGCCGGGGCTCGGGGAAGGCGGGATTGGCGCTTTGCATCGCCGCGCCCCTTGCTTATAAGGCCCCCCAGGCGCGGACCCCCGCGCTGTAACTGCTGGAGAGGACCATGACCAAGGGCTGGAACAAGTCTGACTGGCGCGCCCTGCCGCGCGTGCAGATGCCCGATTATCCGGATCGGGATGCGCTGAACGCTGTCGAGGGACAGCTTGCGAAGTTTCCGCCGCTGGTCTTTGCCGGCGAGGCGCGCCGGCTGAAACGCAAGCTGGGCGAGGTCGCCGAGGGCCGCGCCTTCCTGCTCCAGGGCGGCGACTGCGCCGAGAGCTTTGCCGAATTCTCGGCCGACAACATCCGCGACACTTTCAAGGTGATGCTGCAGATGGCGGTCGTGCTGACCTATGGCGCCAAGGTGCCGGTGGTGAAGGTCGGCCGCATGGCCGGGCAATTCGCCAAGCCGCGCTCGGCGCCGATGGAGAAACAGGGCGATGTCGAGCTGCCGAGCTATCGCGGCGACATCATCAACGGCTTCGACTTCACCCCCGAGGCGCGGATCCCCGATCCGGCGCGGATGCTGCAGGCCTATACCCAGGCGGCGGCGACGCTGAACCTGCTGCGCGCCTTCTCGACCGGCGGTTTCGCCGACATCCACCGGGTCCACAGCTGGACGCTGGGCTTCGCCGAGAGCGACAAGGCCGAGCGCTACCGCGAGCTGTCGAACCGGATCTCGGACGCGCTCGACTTCATGACCGCGGCCGGGGTCAACGGCGAGACCAACAAGGCGCTGTCGACGGTCGATTTCTACACCAGCCACGAGGCGCTGCTGCTGGAATACGAGGAGGCGCTGTGCCGGATCGATTCGACCTCGGGCCTGCCGGTGGCGGGCTCGGGCCACATGATCTGGATCGGCGACCGCACCCGGCAGCCCGACGGGGCGCATGTCGAGTTCTGCCGCGGCGTGCAGAACCCGGTCGGGCTGAAATGCGGGCCGTCGCTGACCACCGACGACCTCAGGGTGCTGATCGAGAAGCTGAACCCCGAGAACGAGGCCGGCCGGCTGACCCTGATCGCCCGCTTCGGCGCTGGCAAGGTGGGCGACCACCTGCCCAGGCTGGTGCGCGCGGTCGAGGAGATGGGCGCCAAGGTGGCCTGGACCTGCGATCCGATGCACGGCAACGTCATCAAGTCGGACTCGGGCTACAAGACCCGGCCGTTCGACCGCATCCTCAGCGAGGTGCGCGAGTTCTTCGCGGTGCACAATGCCGAGGGGACGATCCCGGGCGGGGTGCATTTCGAGATGACCGGCCGCGACGTCACCGAATGCACCGGCGGCGTCCGGGCGGTGACCGACGAGAACCTGTCGCTGCGCTACCACACCGCCTGCGACCCGCGGCTCAACGCCAGCCAGTCGCTGGAACTGGCCTTCCTGGTCGCCGAGGAACTGTCCTCGCGCCACCAGATGCAGCGCGCCGCGGCGCTGTAAGCCGATCGTCGGAGGGGCGCCTCGGCCCCTCCGGGTCCGCCTCAGGACCGCGTCGCCGGCGGGCGACGGTCGCAGAGGCCGGAAAAGGAAAGGGGGGCTGACTGCCCCCCTCGACCTGCGGCCTGACCCCCCGAGGATATCTCCCCTGAGAGGAAATGGCCGGGTTGGTTGCTAGAACCAGCTGCCGACGCGTTGCGCGGTGCCGGAGATGTCGCGGCCGATGCCGTCGACGGTGTTGCAGGCGGCGAGCCCCAGAAGGCACACCAGAAGGAGTGTTTTTTTCATGCTCTCAGTCCTCATACCACCAGACATCGGGGAGAAAGCCGGGCCAGTCCCCCCAAATCGGCAGGTGCGAAGGATATTTCAGATGGCGGGAATGGGCAATGCGCGAGACATCGGAATACCAGAATGGGATGACATAGCGTCCCGTGGTCAACACCCGGTCCATCGCCCGGGTGGCGGCGACGAATTCGTCATGATCCTTTGAGGTCAGCAGGGTGTGGATCATCGCCTCGGCGGCGGGCGAATTCATCCCCATCCAGTTGCGGGTGCCCGGTTCCGTCACGCCTTCGTGACCCCAGTAGAGCATCTGCTCGTTGCCCGGCGACATGCTCAGGGCGCGGATATACCAGGTCATGTCGAAATCGTAGCTGTTGGTGCGCTCGACATATTGGGCGCTGTCGACGGTGGTGATCCGGGCCTGGATGCCCAGCCGCTTGAGCGCCTGGATGTAGATGTTGACCGCCGCCTCGATGCTGGCGGCGCCCTGGGGCAGCAGCACGTCGAAGGCGAAGGGCTGGCCGGCGGCGTTCTTGAGCACGCCGCCCTGGACGGTCCAGCCGGCCTCGGCCAGCAGCTTGACCGCGCGGCGCAGGTTGCGCCGGTTGCGTTCGCTGCCGTCGGATTTCGGCAGGCCGTAGCCCGACAGCGCCCCGGGCAGCAGGCTGTCCTTGAACGGCTCGAGCAGGGCGCGGACCTTGCCCGTCGCCGGACCGGGGCGCATGCCGAGGGTGGAATTCGAGAAATAGGAGGTGATCCGCGGCTCGGCCCCGCCATTCACCGTCTCGTTGATGAATTCGAAGTTGAAGGCGTCGATCAGGGCCTGGCGCACCCGCCAGTCCTTGAAGATCGGCTTGCGGGTGTTGAAGACCAGCCCGGCGATGCCCGAGGGCCGGTGATGCGGGATGGTGTCGAGCACAACCTCGCCCGACCTTGCCGCCGGGAAGCCGTAGCTGTTGGCCCATTTCACCGGGTTGCCTTCGCGGTAGATGTCGATCTCTCCGGCCTTGAAGGCCTCGAACATGGCGCTGGCATCGCCGAAATAGTCGACGCGGATCTTGGCGAAGTTGAAGCGGCCGCGGTTGAAGGGCAGGTCCTTGCCCCACCAGTCCGGGTTCTTCCTGAAGGTGATGAAGCGGCCCGGCTCGAAGTCGTCGACGACATAGGGCCCCGAGCCGACAGGCGGCATCAGCGTCGAGGCGCCGAAATCCTTGCCCTGCCACTGCGCCTTTTCCAGCACCGGGCGCAGGCCGAGGATCAGCGGCAGCTCGCGATCCTCGGTGTTGAAGGTGAAGCGGACCGTGCGCGGCCCGGTCTTCTCCGCCGTCGCCACCTTGGCCCAGGCGCCGGCATAGAGCGGATGGCTCTTGGCCAGGGTCTTGAACGACCAGATCACGTCCTCGACCGTGA
This sequence comes from Acidimangrovimonas pyrenivorans, assembly GCF_042643245.1. NCBI lineage: Bacteria > Pseudomonadati > Pseudomonadota > Alphaproteobacteria > Rhodobacterales > Paracoccaceae > Acidimangrovimonas > Acidimangrovimonas pyrenivorans. Next base: position 674,156 of record NZ_JBHRSK010000004.1, on the reverse strand, counting down.
CCGGGTTGCCGTCCGAGAACCGGGCCTTGGGGTTGAGCGTGAATTCGACCCAGTGACGATTCGGCCCGGTGCGCACCGATTCGGCGAGCAGACCGTAAAGGGTGAAGGGCTCGTCGATGCTGCGGCCGAGCAGCGTCTCGACCGTCAGCGATGACAGGTACCACGGCGCCCGGCCCTTGAGCGTGAAGGGGTTGAGGGAATCGAAGCCGCCGACATCGCCCAGCCGCAGCGTCCCGCCCTTGGGCGCGTCGGGATTGGCATAGGGCAGGGACACAAAATCGGGTGGCAGGGCGGGGCTGCCATACATAGCTATGCCATAGCCCGGATCGGAGCCGGAATCAGCCGACTCGGCCGCTGCCGCGTAAGCAGTCGCAACCGCCAGCGCCATGCCGAACAGCATGTTGAAAAAACCTGCCCTCATCGCCGCAACAATCTGTCTGCCCTTGTTTTGCTTGGCTTGCAGGGTAGAGGGGCTTTGCAGGCTTTTCAAACTTTTAGCTTGGCCCTGAGGTCAAGAATGCGTATAAAGGGGGCACTGCTCGATAGGTTTCTTGCCTGTATGAAACCTGCCTCAATAACTTAACGCCCGCCTCGTGCGGGCGTTTTTTTTGGCCCGCTGCCGGCAGGCCCGGCAAGAGGCGCGCGGTGCGGCAAAGAGCGCGGCGCCGAGGGGCGGGTCGAGGGGCGGGCCGGGGGCGGACGGAGGGCCGGACGGAGGACCGGGCTGAGGGCCGGACGGCCCGGGGCTTTCCTTTCCGGTCCGCGGCGCCTATAGCACTCGGGCGGGATGACCCCGCGCGACAGCGACAGCCGGAAAAGGCATGAAGACTCTCACAACGACCGAAGAGCTGGCCCGCTTCTGCGAGGCCGCCAAAGCCGCCCCCTATGTCACCCTTGACACCGAATTCCTGCGCGAGCGCAGCTACTGGTCAAAGCTCTGCCTGATCCAGATGGCGCTGCCCGAATCGCAGGGCGGCGAGGCCGTGCTGGTCGACCCGCTCGTCGAGGGGATGTCGCTCGAACCGCTTTACGACCTGTTCCGCCATACCGACACGGTCAAGGTGTTCCACGCCGCTCGGCAGGATCTCGAGATCTTCTATGTCGAGGGCGGCGTGTTTCCCGATCCGCTGTTCGACACCCAGGTCGCGGCGATGGTCTGCGGCTTCGGCGAACAGGTCGGCTACGAGACGCTGGTGCGCAAGGTCGCGCATGAGAAGCTCGACAAGACCTCGCGTTTCACCGACTGGTCGCGGCGGCCGCTGAGCGAGGCGCAGAAGACCTACGCGCTGGCCGATGTCACCCATCTGCGGGTGATCTACGAATATCTCGCCGCCGAGATCGAGAAGACCGGGCGGCACAAGTGGGTCGAGGAGGAACTGGGCGTCCTGACCGAGCCCAAGACCTATGTCACCGACCCGGCCGAGGCCTGGAAGCGGGTCAAGACGCGGACCAATTCGGGCAAGTTCCTCGCCGTCGTGCGCGAGCTGGCCCGGTTCCGCGAGGAATATGCCCAGGGCCGCAACATCCCGCGGGCGCGGGTGTTCAAGGACGACGCCCTGCTCGAGCTGGCCTCGACCAAGCCGAGCTCGATCGAGGATCTGGGCCGCTCGCGGCTGCTGCTGCGCGAGGCCCGGCGCGGCGAGATCGCCGAGGGCATCCTCGCCGCGGTCAAGGCCGGGCTGGCGGTGAAGCCCGAGGACGCGCCGAGCCTGCCGGCCGGGCGCCAGCAATTGCAGGTCAACCCGGCGCTGGCCGATCTGCTGCGGGTGCTGCTGAAGGCGAAATCGGAAAGCTCGGGCGTGGCGGCGAAGCTGATCGCCTCGGCCTCCGATCTCGACATGATCGCGGCCGGCGAGCGCGACCTGCCGGCGCTGCATGGCTGGCGCGCCGAGGTCTTCGGCGCGGACGCGCTGCGGCTGTGCGACGGCGAGATCGCCTTGGGCGCCAAGGGGAATTACGTCCGGGTCGTCAAGCTCTGACAGCCGGCTGGGCCTGCGGGCAGGGCCGGGGGCCAGCCCCCGGGCCCCCGGAGTATTTCAGCAAAGAAGAAATCAGGCCGGTGTGAGGCCTGGGCGCGCAGCGCCGGGCGGGGGCGCGAGGAAGGCGAAGCCGTTGCCGGGCAGGGCGAGGCTGGTCTTGCTCAGGCTGGCCTGCGACGGGCCGATCAGGCGGGCGTCGCCGGTCAGGGTCAGGGCGCGCGGGGCCGGCGACAGGTTGTAGAGGCAGAGCACCGGCTCCGGTCCGTCGCGCCAGAAGCCGAGCAGCGGCTCGGGCAGGGCGAGGAAGGTGGTTTCGCCCGAGACCAGCGCCGGGGTGGCGCGGCGGAATGCCAGCAGATCGCGATAGGCCTCCAGCACCGAGCCCTTGCCCTGGGTCGAGACGGCATGGGCCTGCTGGGCCGGCTTGACCGGCAGCCAGGGCGTGCCGGTGCTGAAGCCGGCCGCCGGCGCCTCCGCTTCCCAGACCATCGGCGTGCGGCAGCCGTCGCGGCCCTTGTTGTCGGGCCAGAAGGTCAGGCCGACCGGGTCGGTGAGCTCTTCATAGCTCAGCTCGGTCTCGGTCTGGCCCAGCTCCTCGCCCTGGTAGAGGCAGAGCGTGCCCTGGAACCCGGCCAGCAGCGCCGCCGCCTGCCGCGCCAGCGCCGTGCGGCTGCTGCCGTGCTCGGCCCAGCGGGTGACGTGGCGGATGACGTCGTGGTTGGAGAAGCTCCAGCACGGCCAGCCGTCGGGCGCGGCCTTGTAGAAGCCCTCGACCGTGTCGCGGAAATGGGCGGCGGTGAATTGCGGGCCGAGCATCTCGAAGGAATAGGCCATGTGCAGCCGGTCGGTGCCGCGGGTGTAGTCGGCCATCAGCGCGACCGCGTTATGGGCGTCGCCGACCTCGCCCACCAGCATCCGCCCGTCATAGCCGTCGAGCAGGGCGCGCATGCGCTGCAGGAAGGCGATGTTCTCGGGCTGGTTCTTGGAATAGCGGTGCAGCTGCATGTCGTAGGGATTGCCCGGCGGCCAGTCTTCGCCAGCGCGCAGCGGTGCTGGAGGATTGCTGCGCAACTTCTTGTCGTGGAAATAGAAATTGACCGTGTCGAGGCGGAACCCGTCGACCCCGCGGTCGAGCCAGAAGCGCATCGTGTCGAGCAGCGCGTCCTGCACCTCGGGGCAGTGGAAGTTGAGGTCGGGCTGCGCCGCCAGGAAGTTGTGCAGGTAATATTGCCGCCGGCGCGGCTCCCAGGCCCAGGCCGGGCCGCCGAAGACCGAGAGCCAGTCATTGGGCGGCGCGCCGTTGGCCAGCGGATCGGCCCAGACATACCAGTCGGCCTTGGGATTGTCGCGGTCGGCGCGGCTTTCGGCGAACCACGGGTGCCGGTCCGAGGAATGGCTGAGTACCTGGTCGATGATCACCTTCAGGCCGAGCGCGTGGGCGCGCCGCACCAGCGCGTCGAAATCGGCCATCCGGCCGAACAGCGGATCGACGGCGGTGTAGTCCGAGACGTCGTAGCCCATGTCGGCCATCGGCGAGGCGAAGAACGGCGACAGCCAGATCGCGTCGGCCCCCAGAGCCGCGACATGGTCGAGGCGGCGGGTGATGCCGGGCAGGTCGCCGATACCGTCGCCGTCGCTGTCCTGAAAGCTGCGCGGATAGATCTGGTAGATCACCGCGCCGCGCCACCAGTCGTTCATGCCTTGCGCTCCTTATCCCCGAGTCGGGGCGAGCCTAGCGCGGCGCCTCGGCGAGAACGATGGGAATTTGCCGCCTGGGGACGGATCGGGGCGGATGGCTGGCCGTTGCACGGGTTTGCGGCTAATGCTGAGCGAAACACGGGGCGGAGGGACGCATGACGGGCATGGAGATTTCGCAGGCCGAGGACCTGCTGGCGGCCGGGGCGGTGGCGCTGCGCGACCGGCTGGCGCAGGGGAGGCTGACGGCGGTCGAGCTGGTCACGGCCTGCCTGACCGTGATCGCCGCGCGCGAGCCCGAGATCCAAGCCTGGGCCTGGCTCGACGCCGATCATGCGCTGGCCCAGGCAGAGGCGCTGGACCGGCGGCGCGCGGCCGGCGCGGCGCTGGGGCCGCTGCACGGGTTGCCGGTGGGGCTGAAGGACGTCATCGACACCGCGGGCATGCCGACCGAGAACGGCACGCCGGCCGATGCCGGCCGGGTGCCGCAGCGGGATGCCTGGATCGTCGCCCGGCTGCGGGCGGCGGGGGCCGTCATCCTGGGCAAGACGGTGACGACCGAGATGGCCTTCCTGCATCCGAGCCGGACCCGCAACCCGTGGAACACCGCCCACAGCCCGGGCGGCTCCTCGGCCGGGTCGGCAGCGGCGGTCGGCGCGGGCATGGTGCCGTTGGCCGTCGGCACCCAGACCGGCGGCTCGGTGATCCGCCCGGCCGCCTATTGCGGCGCGGTCGGGTTCAAGCCCAGCTTCGGCGCCATCCCGCGGACCGGCGTGCTGCTGCAATCGCATACGCTGGACACGCTCGGCGTCTTCGCCCGCGCGGCCGCCGATGCCGCGCTGATCGCCGAAGTGCTGTTCGGCCACGACCCGCAGGACAGCGCGACCCGGCCGCTGCCGGTGCCGGCGCTGAATGATGCGGCGCGCGGGGAGGGGCCGGCGCCGCGGCTCGCCTTCCTGCCGCCGCCGCAATACGATCTCGCCGACCCGGAGATGGTGGGGAAGCTCGAGGCCTTCGCCGCCGGGCTGGAGGGCTGCGAAACCCTGCCGCCGCTGCCTGACCTGGAACCGGCGGTCGAGGTCCGTACCCGGATCAACGCCGCCGAGATGGCGAAATACTATGCCGGCTACAACGACCGCCACCGGGACCTGCTGTCGGAGGAGATGACGGCCTTCCTTGACAGCGGCAACGCGGTGCGGGCGCTGGATTACCTGGCGGATCTGGACTGGCGCGGGCGGCTGAACGCGCAACTGGACGATATTTTCGACCGTTGCGACGCGGTCCTGACGCCGGCGACCACGGGCCCGGCGCCGGAAGGCTTCGCGACCACCGGCAACGCGGTCTATAACGGCATCTGGACGCTCTGCGGCACGCCGGCGATCACCCTGCCGCTGACCCGGGCGTCGAATGGGCTGCCGCTGGGGCTGCAACTGGTCGGGCGCCGGGGCGAGGATGCCCGGCTGATGCGCGTGGCGGCCTGGATCGAGCGGCGGATCGCGGGGTAAGGGGCCGGATAAGGGGCCGGACTAGGGGCAGGGGGCTTAGCCCGCCTGCAGCGCCGCGCCGACGCTGAACAGCGCCTTGAGGTCGCGTTGCAGCAGGGCGTCGACCTCTTCGCTGGTGATCTCTTCCGACGAGACATACTGGATGAAGCGCGTGTTCTGGACGTGGAACAGCGCCTTGCCCAGGTCGTAGGCGACGATGTCGGCCGGCACCTTGCCCGCCGCCTGCAGCGCCTCGACCTCGCGCACCAGCGCCAGCGAAAGCTGGTGGTCGAGCGCCCGGTAGGACTTGCCGAAGCGCGATTCGGTGTCGGTGATCGAGGCGGCGATGACCTGGCGCCAGATGCCCTTGTCGAGGCCGGTGAGAACGTGGTCGCGGACGATCCGGGCGAAGCGCAGGGTCAGATCCGTCAGCGTGCCGGAGTGTCCTGCCAGCATCGGCCCCAGCTTCTCGACCAGCTCGCGGTCGCTTTCCGCCACCAGCGCCAGCAGCACGCCCGACTTGGTGCCATAGTAGTTGTGCACCGTCACGCCGGACACCCCGGCATGCTCGGCGATCGCCTCTATGGTCGTGTTTTCATGGCCGTATTTCGCGAACAGGGCGCGGGCTGCGGCAATGATGCGCTTTCGGCGGTCGGCTTTCTGTCTTTCCCTGAGTCCCGACACGGGCGTCCTCCGACTGGTTTGGTCTCTCCTAACCGGTTCGGCGCGGAGATGCCAACAAACTTAGCGTGGAAAAACTTTTTATTGAATAAAAAATTTGATGACGTACAGTAATTGCCAGTCCACAGCCACTCAGGGGGATTTCACATGCGCCTTACCAAGTCTCTTTTTTCGGCCGCCGCCCTGGCGTTCGGCCTTGCTGCCAGTCTCGGGGCCGGCCTCGGGGCCGGGGCCGCTTCGGCCAAGGAAACGGTCAATGTCGGGATCTGCGTCTCCTGGCCCGGCTACGCGATGCTTGAAGTCGCGAAGGAGAAGGGCCTGACCGGCGATTACGATCTCAACATCACCATCTTCGAGGACCCGCTGGGCGGCCATGCCGCGCTCGCCGCGGGCCAGATCGACGTCTATGGCTGCACCGCCGATTACACCCCGCTGGTGGTCGAGCGCGGCACCGACGTCGTCAACGTCGCCTTCCTCAACCCGTCCTATGGCGTCGATCACATCATCCTGGCGCCCGACACCAAGGTCTCGGACCTCAAGGGCAAGAAGGTCGCCGCGCCGCAGGCCTATATCGGTCAGCTGCTGATGGGGCTGTGGCTCGACAGCCAGGGCATCGGCCCGAAAGACGTCGAATGGGTCAACCTGAACGCCGACGAGGCTGTCGGCCCGATGCTCTCGGGCGACCTGTCGGCCGCCTATATGTACGAGCCCTGGATCTCGAAGGTGCTGGCGGCGCAGCCGGGCGCCAAGAGCGTCGTCGACACCACCGATCCGGCGATGCTGAAGACCGGCATCTTCATGGACGCGCTCTACATGAACAAGAACTTCATCGAGAAGGACCGCAAGGCCGCGCTCGCCGTGCTCAAGGCGCGTTGGGACGGGCTGGGCTACTGGCACAGCCACGTCGAGGAGACCAACAAGCTGATGGCCAAGTTCCTGCAATGGCCGGAAGAGGACATCAACTACGTCATCGGCACCAACGGCAAGAGCCTCGAGGGCGGCATCTACATGTTCGACTTCGACGAATCTGCCCGCGTCTGCGGCGTGCTCGACGGCGAGCCGCCGTTCGGCATGGCCAACGGCTCGATGGTCGACACCGTCGCGCTGACCAACGAGTGGTGGATCAAGCTCGGCCTGATGAAGAACAAGATCGACCCCGCCAAGGGCATCGACTGCTCGCTGATGGGCGACCTGGTGAAGGCGGGCTACCGCCAGTCCTTCACCGCCAACAACTGATCCGGCCAAAGTCCCGGCCGGGCGCCCCGCGCGGGCGCCCGGCTTCCACAGATCGAGGCTTTCATGTCCAAGTCATCCCGCGGCCGGCCGCGCCGCTTTCTCGAAGTCCGCAAGCCGATCCCGCGCAGCCAGGCGCTGATCTCGGCGCTCGGCATCTGGGTGCTGTTCTTCGGCATCTGGGTCCTCGCCTCCGCGCTGGGGCTGGTGAACGAACTGCTGGTGCCGGCGCCGCAGCAGGTCTTCGCCTCCATCATCGACCTCTTCGCCCGCGGCTTCGTCTCGGATGTCGGCATCTCGATCGGCCGCGTCGTCATCGCCTTCGCCATGGCCAGCGCCGTCGCCGTGCCGCTGGGGGTGATGATGGGCACCTTCCCGGCGATCGAGGCGATCTTCGCCCCCTTCGTCTCGGCCTGGCGCTACCTGCCGGCGCCCTCCTTCATCCCGATCCTGCTGATGTGGTTCGGCACCGGCGAGGCGCCCAAGCTGGCACTGCTGTTCCTCGGCGTGATCTTCTTCCTGATCACGCTGGTGATGGACCACACCAAGAACGTCCGCAAGGAACTGATCGAGACCGCGCTGACGCTGGGCGCAAACCGCAAGGTCACCGTGTTCAACGTCGTGCTGCCGGCGGTGCTGCCCGATGTCGTCGTCGCCATGCGGCAGATGCTGGCCGTCACCTGGACCTACCTGGTGATCGCCGAGATCGTCGCCTCCACCACCGGTATCGGCGCCATGATGATGCGCGCCCGGCGCTTCCTGAAGACCGACGAGATCCTGGCCGGGATCATCGTCATCGGCGCCTTGGGTCTGCTGTTCGACATGCTCTTCGCCGCGCTGCACCGCTGGCTGTTCCCTTACCTGCGGGAGAAACGCTGATGACCGATCCCGTCCTCCGTCTCAACGCGGTCTCGAAGGAGTTCGACCTCGGCCGCGGCAGGCGCCTGACCGCCGTCGACAAGGTGTCGTTCGACATGGGGCCGAACGAGATCTGCGTGTTGCTCGGCCCCTCGGGCTGCGGCAAGTCGACCGTGCTGCGGATGATCGCCGGGCTGGAAGACCCGACCGGCGGGCAGATCCTGCTCAACGGGCACGAGGTCCACGGCCCGGGCCAGGACCGCGGCATGGTATTCCAGGCCTATACCTCCTTCGACTGGCAGACCGTGCGCAGGAATGTCGAGTTCGGCATGAAGATCAACGGCGTGCCGGCGCGCGAGCGGCGCGAGAAGGCCGAGCATTTCATCCGCCTGGTCGGGTTGTCGAAATTCATCGACGCTTATCCGACGCAGCTGTCGGGCGGCATGCGCCAGCGCGTCGCCATCGCCCGGACGCTGGCCAACGGGCCCGAACTGCTGCTGATGGACGAACCCTTCGGCGCCCTCGACGCCGAGACCCGCTGGCACATGCAGGAGTTGATGATCGACGTCGCCGAGGAAGCCAATACCGGCATGGTCATCGTCACCCATGACATCGAGGAAGCGATCTTCCTCGCCGACCGGATCATCTTCCTCTCGGCCCATCCCGGCCGGGTCAAGGAAGAGATCGTGCCCGCGTTCAAGCAGGGCAAACGCTATGACGACAAGGAGCAGTTCGTGCAGTTGCCGGGCTACGCCGATCTGGAACGCAAGATCATGCGGCTGATGCGCGAAGAGGGGGCGAAGGAATGAAGGACGAGCTGAAATCGGTGCTGATGGCCGAGATGACCTGGCCGGAATATGCCGCGGCGCTGAAGGACAACCCGGTGGTGTTCCTGCCGACCGGGGCGCTGGAACAGCACGGGCCGCACCTGCCGATGGGCGTCGACCACCTGCTGCCCACCGCCATCGCCCGCGACATCGCCGAGGAAGTCGGCGGCGTCGTCGCCGCGCCTGTCACCTATGGCTACAAGTCGATGACCCGCTCGGCCGGCGGGCCGTTCTTTCCCGGCTCGACCGGGCTCGACGGCCAGACGCTGAGCCATATCGTCCGCGACATCATCCGCGAACTGGTGCGGCACGGCGCCCGGCGGATCTGCGTCCTCGACGGCAATTACGAGAACCTGTGGTTCCTGAATGAAGGCATCGACCTGGCGATGCGCGAGGTCGGTCCTACCGGCCTGCGTGTCATGTGCCTGCAGCATTGGGAGTTCCTGACCGAGGAGACGCTGGGCCAGGTTTTCCCCGAGGGCTATCCGGGGATCGAGCTGGAACATGCCGCGGTGCTCGAGACCGCGCTGATGATGCATTACTACCCGCAGCTTGTGCGTTTCGATCTGGTGCCCGACAATGACGCCGCCGCCGCGCCGTGCTACGACGTCTGGCCGCCGCGCCGCGACTGGGTGGCGCCGGAGGGGTCACTGATCTCGGCCAAGGGGGCGTCGCCCGAGAAGGGGGCGCTGATCGCCGGGCAGTATCGGCGCGACATCACGGCGGCGGTGAAACGCGAGTTCTACGAGCTGGGCTGATGAAGGCATCTTTCGATTTTTCCGGCACCTCGGTCCTCGTCACCGGCGCCAGCCGGGGCATCGGCTACGGCGTCGCCGAGGGCTTCGCCAAGGCCGGCGCCGACCTGATCGTGCTGGCCGAGAGCGACCGCATCGCCGAGGCGGCGGAGGCCCTGCCGGGCAATGTCCGCGCGATCCGCTGCGATATCTCGGACCGGGCGGCGGTGTCCGCCGCGCTGGCCGACATCGCGGCGCTGGACGTGCTGGTCAACAATGCCGGGCTGGAGCGGCCGACGCCGCTGACCGGCGGGGCAGAGGCGGTCGAGAATTTCGACCGGGTCATCGACATCAACGTCAAGGGCACCGAGAACGTCACCCGCGCCCTGATCTCCCGCATCCGTGACGGCGGGAGGATCATCCTGACCTCGTCGATCTGGGGCAAGACGGCGGTGGCCGAGTTCTCGGCCTATGTCGCCTCGAAACACGCCAATATCGGCCTGATGCGGGCCTGGTCGAAGGAGCTCGGCCCGCGCGGCATCACCGTCAACGCGGTCTGCCCCGGCTGGGTCAGGACCGACGCGGCGATGGCCTCGCTGCGGGCGATGGCGGCGCGCACCGGCCAGCCCGAGCAGGCGCTGCTGGACGAGATCATCGCCGGGCAGTCGCTGGGCGGGCTGATGCAGCCTGCCGACATGGCCGGGCTCTACCTCTATCTCGCCAGCGACGCGGCGGCGAACATCACCGGGCAGGCGATCAATATCGACCGCGGCGAGGTGATGGCATGACGCTGGCTGGCCAGACCGCCATCGTCACCGGCGGCGCCCGCGGCATCGGCAAGGCAATCGCGCTGGCGCTGGCCGGGGCCGGGGCCCGCGTTGCCATTTGCCACTACCAGGACCCGCAGGCCGGGGCCACGCTGGCCGAGTTGCAGGCCCATGCCCCGGCGCTGGAAATGAGCGCCGATGTCGCGGACGAGGCGCAGGTGATAGGCTTCTTCGACCGGGTCGAGGCCGAGCTGGGCCGGCCCGGGATCGTCGTCAGCAATGCCGGCATCCTGCACGAGGCGCCGTTCGCCGAGACCTCGGTCGAGGATTTCGATCGCGTCATCGCCGTCAACCTGCGCGGCACCTTCCTGACCACGCGCGAGGCGGCGCGGCGGATGGAGAAGGGCCGCATCCTCACCATCGCCTCGGACCTCGGCCTGCTCGGGCGCGAGCGGCTGGGCAGCTACTGCGCCTCCAAGGGCGGCGTCATCAGCCTGACCCGCAGCCTCGCCCGCGAGCTGGCGCCGGACATCCTCGTCAACGCCATCGCCCCGGGCTCGGTCGCCACCGACATGACCAGCCCCGAGAGCATGAGCGCCGAGGCGCTGGCCAAGGACCTCGCCACCCCGCTGGCGCGCTTCGGCAAACCGGAAGAGATCGCCGCGATGGCGCTGTTCCTCGCCGGGCCGGGGGCGGGTTTCGTCACCGGGCAGGTGATCGGCGTCAATGGCGGCAGCGCGATGTACTAGGAGGCGAGCGGCGCGGCGGCCGGCTGGTCGCCTTCCTTCAACAGCGGCAGCTCGATGAAGAAGGTGGTGCCCTCGCCGGGCGTGCTGGTGTAGTCGATATGGCCCTCGTGCATCTCGACGATGCGGCGGGTGATGCTCATGCCCAGGCCCGAGCCGTTCACCTTGCGGGTATCCGAGGCATCGAGCTGGGTGAAGGCGCCGAAGACCTTGTCATGCGAGCCCTCGGGAATGCCGATGCCCTCGTCATGGACCGAGACCCGCGCCATGCCGTTGCGGCGCTCGAGCGTCACGGTGACCGTGTCGCCCGCCTTGGAGAACTTGAAGGCGTTCGACAGCACATTGGCCAGCACCTGCAGCAGCCTGCCGTGATCGCCGCCGACATAGAGCGGGCCCTCGACCAGCGACAGGCGCAGCGAGACCGAGAAGGAGGTGCCGTAGCCCTCGTTGGCCTCGGCCGCTTCCTTCACCAGCTGGACCAGATCGACGGGCGCGCGCTGGAAGGTCATCGCCCCGGCCTCGATCCGGTTGAGGTCGAGCAGGTCGTCGATCAGGGCATGGAGCCGGTCGGAATTGCTGGCCGCGATCTGGAGGATGCGGCGGGCCTCGGGCTTGAGTTCGGCGAAGATCGGCGAGTTCAGCAGCGACAGCGCCCCCTTGATCGAGGTCAGCGGCGTGCGCAGCTCGTGGCTGACGGTCGAGACGAACTGGGTCTTGGCCTGGCTGGCCTCGCGGGCGCGGTCGGCGGCGAGGCGCAGCGAGGTGGCGGCGCGCTGCTGCTCGCTGATGTCGACCAGCTTCAGGAGCCAGCCCAGCGAGGCGCGGGTCGGCGCCAGCGGGTTGATGATCGGCAGCAGCCGCGGATCGAAGGCGCGGTCGTCGCGCAGGATCGGCGCGACGCTGTGGCTGCGGTCGGGATTGCGCAGGCGGGCCAGGATCGGGCCGAGCTGTGCCATCTCGGCCAGCGGCGTGCCGATCTCGGGCAGGTCGCCGCCAAAGACCCGCTGGGCCTCGGGATTGTAGCCGACCAGCCGTTCGTCCGGATCGGTGATCAGGATCGGGTCGCGGGAATCGTAGAACAGGATATCGCGGGCGATGCCGCTGATATCCATCATCCGGTTGTTCAGCACCAGCCAGCCGAAGGCGCCGAGGACGATGGAGAACAGGAACGGCGTCGGGTCGAAGCCGAACAGGGTGAAGCCGCCGAGGACATAGGCGAGGTTGCCCACGACCGGCCCGGCCGTCATGCCCAGCAGCACGACGAAGAAGCCCCGGAAGGCGGGCGAGCTGCGCCAGATCGCCGACAGGCCGATCAGGATCGAGGCCAGCATGAACAGGTAGTCGTAGACCACGGCGACATAGAACAGCGGCCCGTGGACATAGGCGCCCGACATCCGGCCGTCGACCATGACCATGCGGGTCGCGGCGCCGTAGAACAGGTGGTGCCAGCCGTCGGTGAACGCCATCAGCCCGATCAGCACCGGGCCGGTCAACAGCAGCGCCAGCCGCCGGCGGCGGCCGCGGGCACTGTCGGCGCCCTGCTCGTCGCCGATCGCGTAGTCGTAGAAGAACAGCGCCCAGGCGGTGGGCAGCAGCACGATGCCGGGCCAGGCGGCGCGGGCCCAGAACAGCTTGCAGTCCAGATCGGTCGAGGCGAGCTCCATGCCGGCGGTGAACAGCCACCACAGCATGGCGTAATAGGCGGCGCTGAAGGCCTGCTTGCCGGGGAAGCGGCGCCCGCGCCAGACCCAGATCCGCATCGCGGTCAGCCCGATCAGAAGGACCGAGACCGCAAGAACCGGAAAGTCGAGGGTCAGGGACGTGAGGCAGGGCAAGATATCGGGTCCTGTTGGCTGCGTGAGCGGGGGCGACGGAAACGCGATCGTGCGCGCGGTGACGCTGGCGCAGAACTTGGCAATACTGTTGTCAGTATTGCGGCAATAACATGGGCACAACTGGAATTGGTTCCCCGCCTCCGGCCCGGCCAGGAGTGTGGCTGAAATCCAGCGGCAGGGTGAAGACCCGGGAACAAGTGGTTGGCGGATGGCGGGAAGCCGGCAGGGTCGGCTGCCCGTGCGGCGGGCATGGCGCTCCGTCGGGGCCGGTGCTGCAACCGGGCCTTGCGCTCAGGCGAGAGGGCGCAAGAAAACGGGGCCCGGAAAACCGGACCCCGCTGCCGTCCAGACCTGCTGGCCCGGGCGGGCCGGGATCAGTCCATCGCCGGGAACGGACCGATATAGCCGACATAGGCGCGGGCGTCGGCCGGCTCCTTGATCTTGTCGCTGTCCGACTCGCCATAGGGATGCTGGATCACCGCCGTCATGTAGGCATGGCCGCCGACATTCGGATACCAGTAGACCGAGGTGGTCTCAGAGCCGTAGGGCGAGGTCAGGATCCGGGTCATCTCGCCCGAGGTCAGGTTATAGGCCCAGACGACGTCGTTCTGGTGGCCCGAACCGGTATCCTCGCCGATGATCAGCGTGTCGTGGCCGGTGATGAAGGTCAGGTTGTCCGGGTTGGCGATGCCGTCGATCTCGCAGCTGTTGCCGGCATATTCGCTGCCCTCGGCATAGGCGCTCGGCCGGCCGGTGACGAGGCCGGTGGCCCTGGTGGCGCGGTAGCCGCCGTCGAGGGTCAGCTCGTAGACCGCGCCGCACTTGTTCTTGGCCAGGCGGATGTCGTTGCGGCCGCCCTTGTCGTGCTTGGCGCCATCTTCCATGCCCTTCTCGATCGACGAGATCGCCAGGTAGGCGGTGTTGGTCGCCGGGTTGTAGGCGATGCCCTCCATCTTGCGGAACTCGGTGGTGGCGCCCATCATCGAGGCGAAGCGGCGGGTTTCGACACGGCTGGCGACGGCCTCCATGCCCGGCTTCACTTTCAGGCATTCGGCCTTGGCGGCGGCGTTCGAGGCCAGGAAGCCCTCGGGGCAGCTGCCGTCCTTGCCGATCTCGGCGGTCTCGAACAGGTCCGAGAAACTCACGCCGCCCTCGATCGCCTTCTGCACGGTGGCGTCGTCGGCAGGACCGAGGTTGACCCAGTCGAGATCGGCGGCGCCGGCGCCGCTGCCATCGGTCTGGCGCCACCTGGCGGCGTAGAGCGTGCCGGCCGACAGATCGCCGGCCTGATCGGCGACGAACATGTAGAGGCCGCCATTGGTGCCGTCATCGGTGATGTAGGCGGTCTTGTTGTCGGGCATGACCTTGGCCAGCTCGACCGCGACCCGGCCCATGGCGAAATGCTTGGTCGCGGTGCCGTTGCCGTCGGCGCTGACCGAGACCTCGGTCGGGTAGCCGTAGCGGTAGGGCTTGTAGGCGGCGCGGAAGTCGTCGAGCGTCATCGTCGCCGGATCGACGCCGAGGAAGCGCACCATCGGCTTGTCGTAATCGCTGATGTCGTCGAGCGATTGCGCCGCTTCCCAGGTGCGGGCGTCCGACGGGTATTCCTCCGAGCCCAGATGGGTGTTCCACGGCGTCACCGACCCGGCGCAAGGCACCCAGAGGCCGCTATAGGCGGTGAAGTCGATCGGCTTGGTCGAGACCGGGGTCAGCATGCCGTCGGCATCCTGCTTCAGCTCCGACAGGTACATCGCGCCCGGGCGCGATTCGAAATGGGTCACCGAGTAGAGCTTGTCGCCCACCGGCAGCAGCGAGGTGAAGTCGGGCGCCGGCGAGGCGTCCATGCCGCTGCTGGCGTCGGCGACGCCGTTGCCGTCCTTGTCGACCAGCATGCCGAAGGTGCCGCTGCCGATCTTGTCGCCGCTGCGGGCGAGCAGGCGGAAGCCGATCGCGGCCTCTTTGCCGTCGATCGTGGCACTGGCCGAGGCCGCCACCTGGCGCTTGGCGGCATCGGTCTTGGCGAAGGGCACGGGGGCGAAGCTGATATCGCCGGCAAAGCTCGTCAGCGGCACGGCGACCAGCGCGGTCGCGGCCAGCAGGGCGGTGCGAATGTTCATCATGCGTCTCCTGATTGCGGAAGGGGCCGCGAGAGGGCGGCCCGGAGGAGGCGATCTAGGCGCTTGAGATGAAGGTAACGTGTCCGTGAGGTAACGTGGCTGTGAACTGTGCGTGAGCGACCGGTTTGTCGCACCGCCGCCCCGTTCCCGCCATCGCGTGCGGGGCTGGCAGGGTATCGGTGTCGCCTGCCCGCAGCGGCGGCCCGGGGCTGGTCCCCCGACGCGAGTTCTGCCAGCATGGCGGCAAGGTGGCACAAGCCCGGGGACGGGAAAGACGGGGAGAGACGGATGGGACAAAGCGGTGTGTTGACCCGCTACGCGGTGCTGATCGGGGTGGCGGTGTTGACGCTGGCCAGCCTTGCCGGCGCCGTCTTCCACCCCTGGGGGCTGCTGCCGCTGGCGATCTTCGGCTTCCTCACCGCGCTGGGCGTCTACGACATCCTCCAGCGCCGTCATTCGATCCTGCGCAATTACCCGGTGCTGGGGCATATGCGTTTCCTGTTCGAGGGCATCCGTCCCGAGATCCGGCAATACCTGATCGAGAGCGACCAGGACGAGGAGCCGTTCTCGCGCGATGCCCGCTCGACGGTCTACCAGCGCGCCAAGGGGGTCGAGGACAAGCGGCCCTTCGGCACCCGCCAGCGGGTCTATGACGCCGGCTATACCTGGCTCACCCACTCGGTCCAGCCGCGCCACCTGACCGACAGCGATTTCCGGGTGGTGATCGGCAACGAGGCCTGTTCGAAGCCCTATGCCGCCTCGCTCTACAACATCTCGGCGATGAGCTTCGGCGCGCTCTCGGCCAACGCCATCCTGGCGCTGAATACCGGGGCGAAGATGGGCGGGTTCGCCCATGACACCGGCGAGGGCGGGATCAGCCGCTACCACCGCCAGGGCGGCGGCGATCTGATCTACGAGATCGGCTCGGGCTATTTCGGCTGCCGCGCCCCCGACGGGACGTTCTGCCCCGACCGCTTTGCCGAGCAGGCGGCGGACGACCAGGTCAAGATGGTCGAGATCAAGCTCAGCCAGGGCGCCAAGCCGGGCCATGGCGGCATGCTGCCGGCCTCGAAGATCAGCGAGGAGATCGCCGAGGCGCGCGGCGTGCCGATGGGCGTCGACTGCGTCTCGCCGCCCGCCCACAGCGCCTTCTCGACGCCGCTCGAGATGATGGAATTCATCCA
This sequence comes from Acidimangrovimonas pyrenivorans, assembly GCF_042643245.1. Classification (NCBI taxonomy): domain Bacteria; kingdom Pseudomonadati; phylum Pseudomonadota; class Alphaproteobacteria; order Rhodobacterales; family Paracoccaceae; genus Acidimangrovimonas; species Acidimangrovimonas pyrenivorans. The sequence continues at coordinate 658,016 of NZ_JBHRSK010000004.1, read as the reverse complement.
GCTGCTGCGCGAACGGTCGGGCGGCAAGCCGGTCGGCTTCAAGCTCTGCATCGGCCACCGGCGCGAATTCATGTGCATGGTCAAGGCGATGCTGGAGACCGGGGTGGTGCCCGATTTCATCGTCGTCGATGGCAAGGAGGGCGGCACCGGCGCGGCGCCGCTGGAATTCGCCAACCATGTCGGCATGCCGCTGGTCGAGGGGCTGACCTTCGTCCACAACACCCTGCGCGGCGCCGGGCTGCGCAAGCAGATCCGGATCGGCGCCGCCGGCAAGCTGATCTCGGCCTTCGACATCGCCCGGGCCTTCGCGCTGGGCGCCGACTGGGCCAATTCGGCGCGCGGCTTCATGTTCGCGGTCGGCTGCATCCAGGCCCAGGCCTGCCACACCAACCGCTGCCCGGTCGGGGTGGCGACGCAGGACCCGCTGCGCCAGCGCGCGCTCGATGTCGAGGACAAGAGCCGGCGCGTCGCCCGCTTCCACGCCAACACGATGAAGGCGCTGGCCGAGATGGCCGGGGCGGCCGGGCTCGACGATCCGCGCGCCTTCCTGCCGCGGCATTTCATGCAGCGCGGCCCGGATGGCGAGATGGTCGAGGGCGACGACGCCTTCCCCTACCTGCCCGAGGGCTTCCTGATCTCGGGCGAGGGCGATGCCGATTACCTCAAGCGCTGGAACCGGGCCAGCGCGGCCAGCTTCGCCCCGCCGGATTGAGACGGCGGATTGAGTTGCCGGATTGAGTTTGCGGATTGAGTTGCCGGGGTCAGGTCGGCGGATCGGGGCGGCGGATCAGGGCGGTGCCAGCCCGCTCAGCCAGACCAACAGCGGCACCGGGGCGACGGCAAGGGCGACGGTGAGCAGGAAGGCCCCCGGAGCGTAGAGCCGGCTGAGCCCGGCCACCAGCGCGATGCCGCCGCCGCCGCCGACCAGGGTATTGCCCGGCAGGTTGAACAGCAGCGCCAGCAGAACGTGGCGATGGCGCAGGGCATGGGGCGCCAGCCGGCCGGGCAGGTGGCTGCAGAGCCAGTCGATCCGGGCGGCGCGCTCCATCGGCGCAAGGGTGGCGACGAGCTGCGCCGCGCGCGGCAGGCGCAGCACGGCCAGCAACCGCCCGAGCCGGGCATGGGACAGCAGGGCGCCGGCGGCAAAGGCGAGGCTCAGGCCGGCGACCGTGGCCAGGTAGACCGGCAGGACGACCGGGGCGCCGCCGGCCAGCAGCAGGGTAAGGCCGATCTCGACCCCGGGCACGAAGGGGACGGCCAGCAGCAGCGCATAGGCGACCAGCAGGGCGACCAGGAGCCCGGTGTCGAGCGCCGTGCCCGCCTTGAGCGCGGCGTCCTCCGCCAGCGCCCAGCCCAGCAATGCGCGCAGGGCGAGGATGGCGGCGGCGAAGAGGGCCAGCCGCAGGATCAGGCGCAGGGGGCGGGCAAGGCGGTCGGGCATGGGCGGAGCATCGCCCGCGGGGCGCGGGAAGTCGAGTGCGCCGGGGCGGGCTACGAAACCGTGTTCGTCAGTTCCGCTGGATGACGTGAACTACGCATATCGCGCGATCCGGCGGGCCGGCCAAAGAAACGGGCCGGCCAAAGTAACGGATTTGACCAAAGAAACGGGCCTGGCCAAAGAAAAAGGCGCCCGCGGGCGCCTCAGACTGGTGAACCGTGCGGGACGGTGGGGCTTACGCGCCCCAGGTGCGCACCGGGCCGCAATCCATGTGGACGAAGTCCGAATGGGTGTATTTCCCGACCCCGCCGGCGCGGCAGGACAGGGCGGCGCGGTAGATCTGCGACACGCTGCGGTCCTTCAGCCGCAGGTCGGCGGCCTCGCCCTTCATGTGCAGCGAATGCTTGGCGACCGCCCTCGAACGGCGGCGCAGCATGGCGTTGGTCTGCGGGCTGCGGTAGCCCGAGAGCAGCATGTAGGGTTCGGAGACGTCGAGCAGCGCGTGGGTCGCCGCGACGATGTCGATGGTGCGCCGGTCGATGGTCTTCGTGGTATGGGTGCGCCAGTCGCGCATGAAATAGGTGATCTCGTCCAGCGCCTCGGGGATGTACTTGCCGTCGACCCAGTAGATCAGGTCGAGATGTTCGCCGGTGCGGCCCGAATACATCTTAACCCGGCGGATGTCGCCACCGCCGCGCAGGAAGCCGAAGGCGTTGGCATAGGTCGGGGCCGCCACTACGCTGGTGACCGCGAAGGCACGCAGCAGCCCGCGCCGCGTGAAGCCCGTCGATTTTTCCGTCATTGGATTTGCCTGTCCCGTCTGTCAGTGCGCCGCGTGTTTTTTGCGGCATTCTCATCTCATCCCCAGATGTGCCATTTTTATCGCATACCCGGGCGCTCGACCCAAGGTTTCATTGGGGAAAATTCGGATAGCGATGGGATATCGGCGAATTTTCGCTTAAATTGGTATCGGCCACCGGCGGTCTCTGGCCGGAAGGGCCGGGCGTTGCGGAACTGTGACAGGACTTGTCGTTGTGGCGAGGGCGTGAGTGGACTTCCCCGGGGCAATCCGGGAGGGTGCGGTCTTATCGGCGCGAAAAGGATATTTGAGGGCGGAATGGCGGTTCGAACGGCAAGCGCGGGCAGGGCTCTGATGACGGCGGTGGCGATGGCCGCTGCGGTGACGACCGGGGCGGTCGTCGGGAGCGTGGGGCCGGCGATGGCGGCGCAGGAATTGCCGGTGCTGTCGCCCTTCCGCCAGGCGATCGCCGCGGCGGCGGGAAGCGACCGGGCGCTGGCCGCCTTCTACCAGGCGCGGGATTACGAGCCGCTCTGGACCGGGCGCGGCGATGCCCGCCGGCGCGAGGCGTTCTTCCGGGCGCTTTCGGGCGCCGGGGCGCAGGGCCTGCCGGTGCGGCGCTACGATCCGGCGGTTCTGGCCCGGGCCTTCCGCGAGGTGCGCACCGAGCGCGATCGCGACCGGCTGGAAGTGCTGATGAGCGAGGCCTTCCTGCAATATGCCCATGACGTCCAGACCGGCGTGCTGACGCCGTCCAAGGTCGATCCCGACATCAAGCGCAAGGCGCCGCTGCGCGACCGTCGCGCCACCATCGAGGCCTTCGCCAAGAGCAGCCCCGCGGCCTTCCTGGCCCAGCTGCCGCCGCACAATCCCGATTATGACCGGCTGCTGAAGGCCAAGCTGGACATGGAGCGCCTGGTCGCCCGCGGCGGCTGGGGCCCGACGGTGCCGGACGGCAAATACGAGCCCGGCGACAGCGGCCGCGGCGTCATCGCGCTGCGCAACCGGCTGGTCGCGATGGGCTACCTCGGCCGCACCGCCTCGGCGCGCTATGACGGCATGCTGCAGCACGCGGTGCAGCTGTTCCAGGCCGATCACGGGCTCAACGCCGACGGTGTGGCCGGGCGCGACACGGTCCGCGCCCTCAACGTCTCGGCCCGCGACCGGCTCAAGTCGATCATCGTCGCGATGGAACGGCTGCGCTGGATGAACATGGACCTCGGCAAACGCTATGTCTGGGTCAACGAGGCCGATTTCACCGCCCGGGTGGTCGATGACGGCAAGACCACCTTCGAAACCCGCGCGGTGGTGGGCAAGAACGGCAAGGACACGCGCAGCCCGGAATTCTCGGACCAGATCGAGTTCATGGTGGTGAACCCGACCTGGAACGTGCCGCGCTCGATCGTGACCAAGGAATACCTGCCGATGCTGCAGAAGAACCCGAACGCTGTGAGCTATCTCAAGCTGATCAATTCCAGCGGCCAGACGGTCAGCCGCGACGGCATCGACTTCACCCAGTTCACGGCGCAGGACTTTCCCTTCGAGCTCAAGCAGCCGCCGTCGGCGCGCAACGCGCTGGGGCTGGTGAAGTTCATGTTCCCCAACAGGTACAACATCTATCTGCATGATACGCCGACGAAATACCTGTTCAAACGCGACACGCGGGCCTATAGCCACGGCTGCATCCGGCTCAACGATCCGTTCGATTTCGCCTATACCCTGCTGCGGCCGCAGACCTCCGATCCCAAGGGCGTGTTCAAGGCGGCGCTGGCGACCGGGGTCGAGACCATCCTGAACCTGAAGAAGCCGGTGCCGGTGCACCTGGTCTACTTCACCGCCTGGCCGACGGCGCGCGGGACGATGACCTATCGCCGCGACATCTATGGCCGCGATGCCGAGATTTTCGACGCGCTGGCCAAGGCCGGGGTGGCGTTGGACGGCGTTCAGGGCTAGAGCGGGCGCAGGCGGCAGCGGGCCGCCGGCAGCACGGAGCCGGGGATGGGCTATCGCATCGCAGAGATCGCCGAGGCGCTCGGCGCGCGCGCCGAGGGGGCGCTCGACCTGGTGATCGAGGGCGCGGCCGAGCCGGCGCAGGCGGGACCGACCGACCTGGCGCTGGCGATGGATCCGAGATACGGCGAGGGGCTGGCGCAGGGCGCGGCGCAGGCGGCGATCCTGTGGGAGGGCGCCGACTGGCGCGCGCTCGGTCTGGCCGCCGCGCTCTTCGTGCCGCGGCCGCGCTACGCCCTGTCGGGGCTGACCCGGCTGCTCGATCCCGGGCCCGAGATCGCGCCGGGCATTCATCCCAGCGCCGTGATCGACGCGACCGCCGAGATCGGCGCGGGCGCGGCGATCGGGCCTTTCGTGGTCATCGGCCGGGGCGCGCAGATCGGCGCCAACGCCCGCATCGCCGCCCATGCCACCATCGCCGAGGAGGCCCGGATCGGCGCCGACGCGCTGCTGCTGGCCGGGGTGCGGATCGGCGCCCGGGTGGTGATCGGCGACCGCTTCATCGCCCAGCCCGGCGCGGTGGTCGGGGCGGACGGGCTGTCCTTCGTCACGCCGGAGAAGTCGGGGGTTGAGGAAGTCCGCTCAAGCCTTGGACAACGCAGCGAAATCCGGGCGCAGAGCTGGACCCGCATCCATTCCCTGGGATCGGTGGCCATCGGCGACGATGTCGAGCTGGGCGCCAATACCTGCATCGACCGCGGCACCATCCGCGACACCGAGATCGGCAGCGGCTGCAAGCTCGACAACCTGTGCCACATTGCCCACAACGTGGTGATGGGCCGCGATTGCCTGATGGCGGCGCAGTCCGGCATCGCCGGCTCGACCCGGACCGGCGACCGGCTGGTGATGGGCGGCCAGTCCGGCCTGGCCGACAACCTGCAGATCGGTGACGACGTCATCATCGCCGCCGCCACCAAGGTGCTGTCGAACGTGGCCTCGGGCCGGGCGATGATGGGCTACCCGGCGGTGAAGATGGAAAGCAACATCGAAAGCTACAAGAACCTGCGGCGGCTGCCGCGGCTTTTCGCGCAGGTGGCGGAGCTGCAAAAAGCGGTTTCAAAGCTGGCGCAGTCTGAGTAAACACGGCCACGCAGGCGGCGAGGGAAGCGGCGTATGACGGACAGCGTGAAGGACAGGGTGATCGCGATCATCGCCGAACAGGCGGTGCTCGAGGTGCCGGACGTGAAACCCGAAGCGACGCTCGAGGAGCTGGGGATCGACAGCCTCGGGCTGGTCGAGTCGATCTTCGCCATCGAGGAAGCCTTTGATATCTCGGTGCCATTCAACGCCAACGATCCTTCGGAGAGCGATTTCGACATCTCCTCGGTGGCTGCGATCATCGCCGCGGTCGAGGGGCTGGTCGCCGAGCAGAAGGGCTGAGCCTTGCGATGAACCGCGTGGTCATCACCGGGGCCGGAACCATCAACGCGCTGGCCCATGACGTGCCCGGCACGCTCGAGGCGTTCCGCGAGGGGCGCTGCGGCATCACGGAGCTGGATATCCGCGATGTCGAGCGGCTGTCGATCCGGATCGGCGGCCAGGTCCATGACTGGGATGCCGAGAGCCATTTCAACCGCCAGCAGATCGTCCTCTACGACCGCTTCACCCAGTTCACCCTGCTGGCCGCGCGCCAGGCCGTGGCCCAGTCGGGGCTGAATTTCGACGGCCGGCTGGGCTACGAGGCCGGGGTGGTGCTGGGCACCGCCGGCGGCGGCGTCAACACCTGGGACGACAATTACCGGGCGGTCTACGAGGAGGGCAAGAACCGCGTCCACCCCTTCGTCGTGCCCAAGCTGATGAACAACGCCGCGGCCAGCCACGTCTCGATGGCGCATAACCTCAAGGGGCCGAGCTTCACCGTCGCCACCGCCTGCGCCAGTTCCAACCACGCCATGGGCCAGGCCTTCCACATGATCCGCTCCGGCATGACCAAGGCGATGCTGACCGGCGGCTCGGAATCGATGCTGTGCTTCGGCGGCATCAAGGCCTGGGAGGGGCTGCGGGTGATGTCGCGCGATGCCTGCCGGCCGTTCAGCGCCAACCGCAACGGCATGGTGCAGGGCGAGGGCGCGGCGATCTTCGTCTTCGAGGAATACGAGCACGCCCGGGCGCGGGGCGCGGAGATCCTGGCCGAGGTGGTCGGCTTCGCCATGACCTCGGACGCCGCCGACATCGTCATGCCGTCGATGCAGGGCGCGGCGCGGGCGATTTCCGGCGCCCTGCGCGACGCCCGGATCGCTGGCGAGGAAGTGGGCTACATCAACGCCCACGGCACCGGCACCGCCGCCAACGACAAGACCGAATGCGCCGCCGTCGCCGATGTCTTCGGCCACCATGCCGACGCGCTGATGATCTCGTCGACCAAGTCGATGCATGGCCACCTGATCGGCGGCACCGGCGCGGTCGAGCTGCTGGCCTGCATCATGGCGCTGCGCGACGGGGTGATCGCGCCGACCATCGGCTACCAGGAGCCCGACCCGGAATGCGCGCTCGACGTGGTGCCGAACGAGGCGCGCGAGGCCAGGGTCGAGGTGGTGCTGTCCAACGCCTTCGCCTTCGGCGGGCTGAACGCGGTGCTGGCCCTGCGCCGGGTGTGAGCCGGCGCGGCGGCTGCGCCGCGATGCCAGGCGACAAGGGCCCTGAGCGCCCTCCTTCTTCAGGACGAGACAAACGCAAGACGCCGCCCCGAAGGGCGGCGTCTCGATCCGTCAGGCCTGGCCGGCGTCAGGTCTGCGGTCCAGGTCTGCAGCTCAGTTCTTCGGTGCCGTGGCGTCGGGCATGTTGGCCCGGACCTTGTTGTTGTTCTCCTCGACCGCCGCGAAGCCCGCGGTGAAGCCCTTGAGCGACATCGGCAGGGTGATGACCTGGTTCGGGGCGGCGACCGGCACGATGCTCACCGACGCCTTGGCGCCCTTCCTGAAGGCGGCCAGATCCTCGGCGGTGAAGCCGACGCGGGCGAAGCAGCCGGCCTGGGTGCACCAGCTGAACGGGTAGCGCTTGCCGCCCTGGCCATCGACCTGGATGGTGATGTCGCGGGTCAGCAGGGTTTCCAGCGGCGTGACGATGGTCGCGCCGGCGATCGCCTGGCCCCCGGGCGGCAGCGGGAAGATGCTGACCTCGGAAACCGGGTTGTTCTGGTCGTCGCGGAGCAGCTGGTAGAGCTCGCACGGGTCGTTGCCCTTCGGCATGTGGGTGCAGCGCATCTTCCAGTCGTCGAAGCTGTCCTTGAAATACAGCGAACCGGGCACGTCCTTGCCCATCGACAGGCCCTGATCCGTGGACGGCGTGGTGTCGCCGGCAGCGGCCGGAGCGGTCTGGGTGTCGGCGGGCTTGGTGGCGTCGCCCGGCTGGGCCGTGCTGTCCTGCGCGATGGCGGCCTGCGCGAAAGGCAGCGCGAGCGCCAGGGTCAGAGCTTTGGTCAGGTTGGACATTTCGGCTCCCATGGTGATCGGTAAATCCGCCGGCGGGTGTAGCATGGCGGGGCGGGGATGTCAGGCCGGAATCCACGATGCCGCAGCCCGGTCGCGGCGGAAAGCTGCTCATGCAGCAGAGCTTCGGAGTGCTGGACGGGGCGGGCAGGGCGCGGCAGGGGCGCGGACATGAAAAAGGGCCCTCGGCGGGCCCTTTTCCGTCTATTTTTATGCTCCCCGTCGGACCGGCCGACTTTGTATTGGCCGAACGCTACGAAGTTACCCGTCATGCGTCAACAGTAAAACCGTCGAGAGGAGCCCTTGGAACGAAAAAGAAAAATGCCGCGCCACCGGAGCGGCGCGGCCAGTCGGACAGGGAGGAAGTCCTGCCCGCGCGGATCGCGCCGCCCGGACAGGGGGGCAGCCTGACGCCATCGGCTAAAGAATGTGTTTGCTCTGCGCCCGCGGCGGCGTATTCACATCTATGTCAGTCAGACGAGGAGGCGGTATGGACGGGGCGATCTTCGTGGGCGGCGGCGGACCGGATCATGGCGAGCCGCAGCATCTGCTGCTGAAATATGCCAATCGTCACGGGCTGATCGCCGGCGCGACCGGCACCGGCAAGACGGTGACGCTGCAGATCCTGGCCGAGAGCTTCTCGGCCAATGGCGTGCCGGTGGTGCTGGCCGACGTCAAGGGCGACCTGGCGGGGCTGGCGATGGCCGGCTCGGCGGCGTTCAAGCTGCACGACGCCTTCATGAGCCGTGCCGCCACGATCGGTTTCTCCGACTATCGCTACGAGGCCTTCCCGGTCACCTTCTGGGATCTGTTCGGCGAACAGGGCCACCCGATCCGGACCACCGTGGCCGAGATGGGGCCCTTGATGCTGTCGCGGCTGCTCGAGCTGACCGATGCGCAGGAGGGGGTGATGAACATCGCCTTCCGGCTGGCCGACGAGGAGGGGTTGGCGCTGCTCGACCTCAAGGACCTGCGCGCTCTGCTGGTCTTCATCGGCGAGAATGCCGACGAGATCGGCCTGCGCTACGGCAATGTCTCGGCCGCCTCGGTCGGCGCGATCCAGCGCCAATTGCTGGTGCTGGAGAACCAGGGCGCCAGCCAGTTCTTCGGCGAGCCGGCGCTGGAACTGGCCGACCTGATGACCACCGATGGCGCGGGCAGGGGCCGGATCAACATCCTCGCCGCCGACAGGCTGATGGCCTCGCCGCGGCTCTACGCCACCTTCCTGCTGTGGCTGCTGTCCGAGCTGTTCGAGGAGCTGCCCGAGGTCGGCAATCCCGACAAGCCCAGGCTGGTCTTCTTCTTCGACGAGGCGCATCTGCTGTTCGACGACGCGCCCAAGCCGCTGATCGACAAGGTCGAGCAGGTGGCGCGGCTGATCCGCTCCAAGGGTGTCGGCGTCTATTTCATCACCCAGAACCCGGCCGACGTGCCCGAGGACATCCTCGGCCAGCTCGGCAACCGGGTCCAGCACGCGCTGCGCGCCTTCACCGCCAAGGACCGCAAGGAGCTGCGCCAGGCGGCGCAGAACTACCGCGACAACCCGCGCTTCTCGATCGAGGACGCGATCCGCGAGGTCGGCACCGGCGAGGCGGTGACGTCCTTCCTCGAGGCCAAGGGCGTGCCCGGCGTCGCCGAGCGGAGCCTGATCCGGCCGCCGTCGTCGCGGCTGGGCACGATCACCCCGGCCGAGCGTGCCGCGCTGATCGCCGCCTCGCCGCTGCAGGGCAAGTACGACACGCCGCTCGACCGCGACAGCGCCTTCGAGAAGCTGCAGCGCCGGGCCGAGGCCGCGGCGCAGGAGGCCGAGGAGAAGGCGCCGGCGGAACCGGACGCGGACGACGGCTATCGCGCCGCCCGCCGCTACGGCGGCAGCTACAGCCGCGCGACCCGGGTCCAGGCGCCGCGCAGCCCCGCCCGCAGTTCCTCGCGCCGCTCGGACAGCGTCGCCGAGACCTTCGCCAAGAGCTTCGCCCGCCAACTCGGCTCGCGCACCGGCCGCGCGGTGGTCCGCGGCATCCTCGGGGGCCTGTTCAAGAGCCGCTGAGTGGCGGCGGCGCCACACCTGACCGAGATACAGCTTAAGGGCGACGGCGGTCTGCCGGACACGTCTCCGTGGCGGTTGACCGCCGCGGTGGGCGTTTCTACCTTCTGGATCTGCCTGGAGTGAATAAATATTGAATTAAGTCAAAGTATTCTCGCGTGAAGTTAAAGTGTATATCATGAGGAATGCGCGATGACGACCTATACGCTTACCGGGGTGGCAGGCCACAACGATACGACCGATACACCCATTAGCGTAGAGCCGGCACAACTCACGGTGGTCGTCGCGGACGACTCGCCCACCTTCACCTACAGTCTCGATCACACCAACGGCGACTTCGTCCCCAATGTCTGGACCGATCTCAACGCCTGCAACGCGGATCTGACGATCGCCAATCACAGTTTCGAGCGCCCCTTCGTCCAGGAGTTCCTCGGCACGATCGACTGGGGGACGGCGCATAACCAGACGGTGATCTACCACGCCCAGGTCAGCGACGGCGTCGTCTTCGACCTGGCCGGCGGCAGCACGGTGACGCTGCACGGCCTGACCACGCTGGACGGGTTGGCCGACCATATCCTGGTGGGCTGATCCGGCCCCGGGGTGCCTTTGGGCGCCCCGGCCTAGAGCGGGCGGATCTTCAGCCTGGTGATGCGGTTCTCCTTCCGCGTCACCACTTCGAAGCGGAAGCCGTGGAAGCTGAAGACCTGGCCCTCGTTGGGGATCATCTGGGCCTCGTGGATCACCAGCCCGGCGACGGTGTTGGCCTCGTCGTCGGGCAGGTTCCAGTCGGTGGCGCGGTTGAGGTCGCGGATCGTCATCGCGCCCTCGACCAGGAAGTCGCCACTCTCGCTGCGCTTGAGCGGCATCTCGGCGTCGATGTCGAACTCGTCGGTGATCTCGCCGACGATCTCCTCGAGGATGTCCTCGAGCGTGATCAGGCCGCGCAGCGCGCCGTATTCGTCGACCACCAGCGCGAAATGGGTGTGGCGGCGCAGGAATTGCCGCATCTGGTCGTCGAGCGCGGTGGTCTCGGGCACGAAATAGGGCTTCATCGCCACCTTCATGACGTCGAGATCGGCGATGGCGGGGCCCGCGCCCTCGTGTTCGCGCGCCAGCCGGTCGACCTCGCGCAGCAGGTCCTTGGCATGCAGCACGCCGATGATGTTCTCGCGCTCGTCGCGGAAGATGGGCAGGCGGGTATGGGGCGAGGCCAGCGACTGGGTCACGATGGTGTCGGGATCGGCATCGGCATCCAGCATCTCGATCTGGCTGCGATGCAGCATCACCTCCTCGACGGTGCGGTCGGAGAGGTCGAGCGCGCCGAGCAGCCGGTCGCGGTCTTCCTTCTCGACCGCGCCCTCGGAATGGCCGAGCGCGATGGCGCCGGCGATTTCCTCGCGCAGGGCGAGGATGCGGCTGTCGGGATCGGTCTTGACGCCGAAGGCGGCGAGCACGACGCGGACGAAGAGCCGGACCGCCGAGACCAGCGGCGAGAACAGGATGGTGACGATGCGGATTGCCGGGGCGACGCGCGCGGCGGCGGTCTCGGCATTGGTGATGGCGTAGGTCTTGGGCAGGACCTCGGCGAAGATCAGCACCAGCAGCGTCATCAGCAGGGTCGCCCAGGCGACGCCGCTCTGGCCGAAGGCCTTGGTGAACAGCGCGGTGGCGAGCGAGGCCGAGAGGATGTTGACGACGTTGTTGCCGAGCAGCAGCGCGCCGATCAGCCGCTCGTTGTCCTCGGTGATCCTGAGCGCGCAGTTGGCACCGGACGAGCCCTTGTCGGCCTGGGCGCGCAGCTTGGGCCGCGAGGCGGCGGTGAGCGCGGTTTCCGAGCCCGAGAAGAAGGCCGAGAGCACGAGCAGCAGCAGGATGGCGCCGCAGGTGATCCAGAAGGCGAGGTCGAAGCGGCTGGCCAGGTCGGTGGCGCTGGTCATCGGGGTGTTCCCGGGATGGGTCCTGAAATCTGCATGGATTTCTTATGGGCCGCGCGGCAGGCCGTTTCAAGCGGCTGTCGCCCCTTCGGGGCGCGCAAGGTCTGTCCCGAAGGGGCGCGCAAGGTGTTCCCCGAAGGGGCGCCCTGCCACCCCCGCGGGACACGGGGAGGGCAGGGCGCGGGGGCGACGGCAACGGGTGGGGTAGGACCGCCGTCGCCCCGGGGGGGCGGCTCAGGCCATCAGCACGTCCTGGAAGGCCTCGAGGTGGTTGGCCGAGCCGTCGAGCAGGTTCTGGTAGACATCGGCCAGCTGGGTGCCGGCGACGTCCTCGATCGTCGCGGCGATATCGACGATGTCCTTCTCCTCGATCGCGACACCGACTTCGAGCGCGGCGGTCACCGACTCGTTGCCGGTGGCGATCAGCGTGTCGTAGAGCTGCTGCAGTTCCTCGTTGACGAAAGTGCCGGCGGGTTCGAACACGAACTGGTCGGTGTCGATGCCGAGGGTTTCGGCCTGCTGGATCAGGGCGCTGAAGTGGCTGTCCTCGGACTGGGCGATGTTGTCGAAGATGGTCAGGCCATAGGCCTTGTAGAAGGCCTCGTAGACATCCCCGGCCAGCTTCTCCTCCTCGATCATGTAGAGCAGGTCGGCGATCGCCTCGTCGCTATAGGGGGCGGTCGTCGTCTCCGTGGTCTGGGTCGTCTCGGGCGTGTCCGTGGCGGTCTCCTCGGCGACCCAGTCGAAATTCATCCAATGGCCGGTCCAGCCGGTGTTCAGCTCGGACTCGTCCGTGGTCTCGGTGCTCGTGAAAGCCATGTCTCGCATTGGTTTCCCTCATGCTTCGGGTGTGCGTTCAACTTCGCGTGAACATATGCAAAGGTTGATATGTGATTTCGCGAAACCGCAAGCTGCCTTGCCTCGGACCGGCCGGATCCTGCCTCCGGGGCACTGTCGGTCGGCGGGGTTTGGCCCAGGACCGGCGGCCTATACCTTGGGTTTACCGCATGGGAGTGCGCCGCGGTCCCATCGCCGGGCCGCGCGAGTAAATCGGCCCGAGTGCAAGAAGCCGAAGCGGCCGGTGGCGTGATTCACATCAAGGACTTCGCGGCTTTGGGCGGGGCAACCTGATCCGGGCGCGGGCCGGACCGGAGGCGAAGCGATGCGCGGAGAAGACGACAGGCGGCGACAGGTCAGGCTGCTGTCCCGCGTGATCTGGATCGGCGGGCTGCTGCTGACGCTGGCCCTGGCGTCGTCGCGCGGCAGCGGCTGCAGGCGGCGGGGATCGCGGTGGTCACGTGGCAGCGGGGGGCGATGCTGATCCTGCCGTTGGCGCAGTGGGCCGAGACTCCCTATCTCGTCCTGGCCTATATCGTCCGCCGCGGGCTGCGACGGGTGCCGCCCGGGGATGCGGCGGGGGTCGCGAAATGGCGGCTGGTGTCGCTGGGCGCCTTCGCCGGGGTGTTGGTGGCGGTCGGCGGCCAGCTGTTCGGCATGCTGGGCTATCACGGCCCGGGCGGTTTCGCCGAGGTGGTGATCATGACCCTGGCGATGTGGATGTTCACCATTCCCTACCTGCTGCTCTGGAGCGCGGGCGGAGCCGCGCTTGGCGGCGCGCTCGGCTGGGGCCTGTGGTGGGTCTGGAGCCGGCGCCGCTAGCCGTCGTCGCGGGCCAGCGGGTGGTGGTCGAGGACCAGCGACTTGAGCCGCTCCTCCAGGACGTGGGTGTAGATCTCGGTGGTGCCGACATCGGCATGGCCGAGCAGGGTCTGGATCGCCCGCAGATCGGCGCCGTTGGCCAGCAGGTGGGTGGCAAAGGCGTGGCGCAGGGTATGCGGCGTGACCTTGTCGGGCGCGATGCCGGCGGCGCGCGCCAGTTCCTTGATCAGGCCGAAGAAGCGTTGGCGGGTCATGTGGCCGGCGGCGGCATGGCTGGGGAAAAGGAATTTCGAGCCCGGCTTGCCCCTGGCCTGCGCCGCCTCCTCGGCCGCGTCGCGTTCGCGCAGCCAGGCCGCCAGCGCCGTCCGGGCCGGGGGCGACAGCGGCACCATCCGCTCCTTGCCGCCCTTGCCCAGCACCAGCAGCATGCGCGGATCGCCGCGCGCCGCCGCCACCGGCAGGCCGACCAGCTCGCTCACCCGCATGCCGGTGGCATAGAGCAGCTCCATCAGGCAGGTGTTGCGCACCCGGTCGCCGGGCCGCCCGGCCGTGCGCGCCGCGTCGAGCAGCGCCTCGACCTCCGCGACCGAGAGCGTCCTGGGCAGCCGCTTGTCCTTGCCCGGGCCGCTGATCCGCAGCGCCGGGTTGTCCGCGCGCCAGCCCTCGTCATAGGCGAAGCGGTAGAGCTGGCGGATCGCCGACAGCCGCCGTGCCCGGGTCGCGCGGGCCAGGCCCTCGGCGTCGCAGGCAATCAGGTAGGCCTCGATATCCTCGCGCGTCGCATCGGCGAAATGCAGGCCGCGACGGGCGAGCCAGCCCGAGAAGTCGGCGAGGTCGCGGCCATAGGCGAGGCGGGTGTTGCGCGCGGCGTCGGCCTCGGCGGCTTGGGCCTCGAGGAAGGTGGCGATCCAGCGCGCCATCGGGATGCCGGCGCCGTCCATCCTCACTCCTGCCGGTGCAGCAGCATCAGCTGCAATGCGGTCTGGCGGGCGGCATCCTCGAGCCCGACCCGGCGCAGCAGCGCCAGCCCGTCGGTGACGCCGCGCAGGTCGCCCTGGGCGCCGGTCGAGACCCGGTCGATGGCGCGCAGGATCGCCTCGCCCAGCCGCTGGTCCTGCAGCAGCCGGTCCAGGTCCTGCGGCACCGGCGCCGGGGTGGCGAAGGCGGCGGCGATGGCCCGGCCCATCGCGTCGGGCGGGGTGGTGCCGGACAGCTCGCCGCGGGCGATGCCGCGCAGGAAGGCCTCGGTGGCATCGGCCGGCTTGTGCAGGGCGGCGATGCTTTCGTAGCGTTTCGACAGCAGCCCGACGCGATAGGCGATGGCGGCGGCGGGACCGGTCAGCGGCAGCCTGGCCAGCCGGGCGCCGTAGAGCTGGGCGAAGGCCACTTCGAGCCGCGCCGCGCGCATCGCCTTCCAGGCCGTCGGCAGGCTGTGGGCGATGGCCTTCGGATCGCCGCGCGTCACCGCGTTGTCGAAGCTCTGGATCGCCGCGACCCGGTCCCAGACCCCGCCCGAGGCCGCCGGACGACGTTCGGTGTAAAGCCCCAGCAGCCGGTTGGGCGAGACGGCGCCGGTGCGCACCAGCCGCTCGGCGGCCTCGATCTGCTGCTTCCAGCCGGCATTCGAGCGCAGGTCGCCCTGGGCGAAGGCGACCGGCAGAGTGTTGGTCGGCATCGGTTCGCCGATCGCCTCCATCATCCGCCAGACCAGCGGCGAGGGGCGCGAGGGCGGCGGCAGCGGATCGGCGCCGTCCTCGATCTCGGGATCGAGGAAGCGTTCCAGCAGCGCGCTCTGTTCGCCGGTGACGAAGCCGAGCGCCTCGGCGGTGCGCAGTGTCAGCGCGGCGGCGTTCCAGTCGCCCGAGCGGGCAAGGCAGAAGATCCGGGCCGGGAAGGTCGGGGCGACATCGGGCGAGCCGCGCATGGTCTGGCAGGCCCGGTTCTCGTCGCCCAGAAGCAGGGTGACGTCGAACCAGCGCCGGAACAGCTCGGGCCGGTCGGTGCCCGAGAGCTGCAGCAGAGCCTCGGCCTGATCGAGCGCGCCGAGATCGAGCAGCCGGTCGATCCGGGCCAGCAGCAGCCGGCCGTCGCCGGTGCTGTCGGCGGGCGGATCGACCTCGGCCAGCAGGATGGTGTAGAGCAGTTGCCGCAGCGCCGGCAGGGTGTCGAGAGTCTCCTGCCGGATCAGCTGGACCAGGTCCTTGGTCGGCGTCTTGCCCCAGAGATCGCGCGGTAGGCCGGTCTTCTGCACCGGCAACAGCCCGACCCCGTCCAGCGCCGGCCCCTTGCGCAGCACCGAGACCGCGACCGAGCCGGGCACGGCGCCCGAGTCGGGAGCCGCACCCTGCGGGGCGCTGCCCGGAGCGGTGCCGGGCAAGCCGGGCGTTCCAGGCGTCTCGGGCCGGGTCATGGTTCCCGGAGGCAGACCGCCGCCCGGTGCCATGGCTGCCGGCGCGGCGCTGCCGGGCGTGGTGCCGGGGAGCGTGGTGCCGGGGAGCGCGGTGCCGGGGGGCAGCGAGCCGGGCGGGACGGCCGGCGGGACGGGTGGCGCCGCGGCGGGATCGCGCGTTGGCGGCAGGCGGTGAGGCAAGGCCGATTGCACCGCCGGCCGGGTGACCGATTTCGACAACCAGTCGATCGCCGACATCGGCGCCTCGGCGCGGGCTGCGAGCGGCCCGAGCGCCGTCGCCGCCAGCGCGGCCAGGGCGCAGCCGCGTCCGGCAATCCGCCTGCTAGTCGACATTCAACTGTACCGGCTGATCGACATGCCGGGCCGGCGGCGTCAGCGTGCCGGGATAGTAGGCATAGCCCACCAGGGCCACCAAGCCGAGAAGAATAAGAACCACGAATGCTTTCGCCAAACGCCCCATCACACCTGCCCCTTTTGCCCTTTGCCGTCTTTTGCCCCGCCCGCGTGGCGGCTTTCGCGGATTATATATGGCAATTCGCCGAACTTCACGCCATTGAGGGGACAAACTTTGTTGTAGGCGAGAGACTGCCCAGTGGCCTGGGAGCTGAAGAAAACGGTGGTTATGGTGGGGATGATGGGCGCCGGCAAGACCGCCGTCGGCACCCAGCTGGCGCGGATGCTGGACGTTCCCTTCCTCGATTCGGACGAGGAGATCGAGAAGGCGGCGAACATGACCATCGCCGAGATCTTCGCCCGCGACGGCGAGCCGTTCTTCCGGCTCAAGGAAACCCAGGTGCTGGCGCGGCTGCTGGCCGGCAAGCCCTGCGTGCTGTCGACCGGCGGCGGCGCCTTCCTGTCGGAAAAGAACCAGGGCCTGATCTCGGCCTGCGGCGTCGCGGTCTGGCTGCGGGCCGATCTCGAGCTGCTGTGGAACCGGGTCCGGCACCGCTCGACCCGGCCGCTGTTGCGCACCGAGAACCCGCGCGCCACCCTGGCGGCGCTTTACGAGGCCCGGGTGCCGGAATATGCCAAGGCCGATATCGCGGTCGATGCCGACCCGTCCTATTCGGTCGAGCAGATGGCCGAGAAGGTGATCGAGGCATTGGCGGCGCGGCCCGACGTGCTGGAAAGGATCTGAGATGACGGTGGATGCGGTGCAGGTCGCGCTCGGGGCGCGCTCCTACGAGGTGCGGATCGGCGCCGGGCTGATCGCCCGGGCCGGGGCCGAGATCGCGCCGCTGCTGGCCCGGCCGCGGGTCGCCGTGCTGACCGACGAGACCGTCGCCGGGCTGCACCTGGAAAGCCTGCGTGCCGGCCTGGCGGCCGCGGGGGTCGAGATGGTGGCGCTGGCGCTGCCGGCGGGCGAGGCGACGAAGGGCTGGCCGCAATTCACCCGCGCCGTCGAATGGCTGCTGGAGCAGAAGGTCGAGCGCCGCGACATGGTCGTCGCCTTCGGCGGCGGCGTCATCGGCGACCTCGCCGGCTTCGCCGCCGCGGTGCTGCGCCGGGGCGTGCGCTTCGTCCAGATCCCGACGACGCTGCTGGCCCAGGTCGACAGCTCGGTCGGCGGCAAGACCGGGATCAACGCGCCGCAGGGCAAGAACCTGATCGGCGCCTTCCACCAGCCGTCGCTGGTGCTGGCCGATATCGGGGTGCTGGAAACCCTGGCCCCGCGCGACTTCCTCGCCGGCTATGGCGAGGTGGTGAAATACGGGCTGCTGGGCGACGCCGAGTTCTTCGACTGGCTCGAGGAGCACGGCCCGGCGCTGGCGGTCGATCCGGTCCGACGCCAATACGCGGTGCGTCGCTCGGTCGAGATGAAGGCCGGCATCGTCGCGCGCGACGAGACCGAGCAGGGCGAGCGCGCGCTGCTCAACCTCGGCCACACCTTCTGCCATGCGCTCGAGGCGGCGACGGGCTATTCCGACCGGCTGCTGCATGGCGAGGGCGTGGCGATCGGCTGCGCGCTGGCCTTCGAGCTGTCGCAGCGGCTGGGGCTGTGTGCGCAGGAGGCGCCGAGCCGGGTCCGGGCGCATCTGCGGGCGATGGGGATGAAGGTCGACCTGGCCGACATTCCCGGCGAGCTGCCCGATGCCGAGGGCCTGCTGGCGCTGATGGCGCAGGACAAGAAGGTGGTCGACGGCAGGCTGCGCTTCATCCTCGCGCGCGGCATCGGCGAGGCCTTCGTCGCCGACGATGTCGATCCGGGTGCGGTGAAGGCGGTGCTGGAAGAGGCGCTCGCCCGGCGCTGATCTACGGTTCCAAGATGCTCCAGCCCCTGCGGCGCGGCCGTGCGGCCGAGCTGCGGGTTGGTTTGGGCCGGGTTGGTCTGGGCCGGGTTGGTCTGGGCCGGGTTGGTTTGGGCCGGGCCGCCTGCGGCGGCGGGGCCGTGGCGGTCGCGCTGCGTGCTGCCCGGTGTCGCGGGCGTGGTGGCCGGGCAGGGGGCCGTCTGCCCCCTCTGCGCGCCTTGGCGCGCATTCACCCCCGAGGATATTTCCACTCAGGTGAAAGCGGAAAGGCGGCGTGCGCTTGTGGCCGGGCATGAAAAAGGGGGCCGTGCGGGCCCCCTTGGAAATTGGCTCGGGACGGGCTCAGAACGGGATTTCGTCGTCCATGTCGCCGCGGCCGCCCCCGGAGCCGCCGCCGAAACCGCCGCCGCCGCCATAGCCGCCGCCCTGGTCCGAGCCGCCGCCGTAGCCGCCGCCCGACGGGCCGCTGTCATAACCGCCGCCATTGCCGCCGAAGCCGCCGCCACCGCCTTCGCCGCGGCTGTCGAGCAGGGTCAGCTCGCCGCGATAGGGGCGCAGCACGACCTCGGTCGAATAGCGGTCCTGGCCCGACTGGTCCTGCCATTTGCGGGTTTCCAGCTGGCCCTCGATATAGACCTTCGAGCCCTTGCGCAGATATTGCTCGGCGATCTTGGCCAGCGGCTCCGAGAAGATCGCGACCGAGTGCCACTCGGTCCGCTCGCGCCGCTCGCCGGTGTTGCGGTCGCGCCAGGTCTCGGAGGTGGCGATGCGCAGGTTGCACACCTTGCCGCCGTTGGAGAAGCTGCGCACCTCGGGGTCGCGGCCCAGATTGCCTACCAGAATGACCTTGTTGACCGAGCCTGCCATGCGTTTCTCCCGTCGAATCCTTGTGGACCCTGCATATATCACGGCAGACGGGTTCCTAAAGCCTTATCGGCGGGAAATCGTCGGCGCAGGGGCCGCGGCTGGCGGGGGATGGCATTTTCCCCTATATTGCGCCGGGCTGGACGAGGGGCGAGCGATGACGGGCATTGCGACGACAGGCATGGCGACGGGCATGGCGCGAAAAGGCGCGCTGCTGGCCGGGACGCTGGCGGTCGCGCTCGGCACTGGCGCCGCGGCGCGGGCGGGCGATGGCGGGCTGCGGCTGTCGACCTCCAACTCGCGCGTTCAGCTGTTCCGCTCGCAGACCAAGCTGCTCGATGGCCGGCTGGCGAGCCAGTATTCCCATTCCGACCGGCTCAAGCCCAAGATCGAGGACGGCAGTGTCCCGCGTTACCAGGGGCGCTACAGCGGCCAGTTCCTGGCGCTGGCGCGGGCGGCGGCGCGGCGCCACGGCATCCCGGAGGATCTGTTCCTGCGGCTGGTGCAGCGGGAGTCGGGCTGGAACCACCGCGCGGTCTCGGACAAGGGGGCGAAGGGGCTGGCGCAGCTGATGCCCGAGACGGCACGGCACATGGGGGTCGATTCGACCGACCCGCGCGAGAATCTCGACGGCGGCGCGCGCTATCTGCGGATGATGTACGACCGCTTCGGCAGCTGGCGGCTGGCGCTGGCGGCCTACAATGCCGGGCCCGAGGCGGTCGAGAAGCATGGCGGCGTGCCGCCCTATGCCGAGACCCGGAATTACGTCAAGGCGATCCTCGGGAGCGGCTGATCCGCGCCCAGTGGATCGCGATGCCGAGGCCCCAGAGCATGACCACGGCCGAGACGAAGGCGGCCGGGAGGCCCGCGGTCGCCGGTGTTGCGACCGAGAGGTTGTAGGCGAGGTGCCACAGCACCACGGCCGGCAGGCTGCGGCCCGAGATCAGGTAGAGATGGCTGAGGACGAAGGGGCCGAGGGTGAGGCCGATGGCCCAGCCGATGACCATCGGGCCGATCAGCGCCGTCATCGAGGCGTTGAGCCAGAACAACGGCAGGTGCCAGAAAAGCCACAGCGCGGCGACGGTCAGGGTGGCGCGGAACCGGCCGAGCCGGGGCAGGAGCAGCGGCAACAGGTAGCCGCGCCAGCCCGCCTCCTCGCCGTAGCCGTTGAGCAGCAGCACGATCAGCGGCAGCGCCGGGGCCGGAAGGCCGGCGGGCAGGCCGGGATAGGCGAGGACATCGGCGAGCGGCGGCAGCGGCTGGCCGCGGAGGGCGGCGGCCGCGATCCAGGCCGCGGCAAGGGCCGGCGGGGCGAGGATCAGGGCGAGGATGATACCGGGGCGTTTCGGGAAACGGACCGCATCGCCCAGCAGGCGGCGCAGCCCGGGGCGGCCCTCGGTGAGCGCGGTGGCAATCCCGGCCGCCAACAGCGGGCCCAGCAGGCCGGGCAGGTGGCTATAGGGGGTGTCCGGCGCGACGTGACGACCACTGGCCAGCATCCAGCCCCAGTAGTTCCAGGAAAATCCGAGGCTAAGCAGGTAGAACAGGGCGGCGCGGGCGGGCAGGGGCATGGATCACCTCCAGAGCCAGACTGCCGGCCCGCGCCGTCCCATTCAATCCCGGGAAGCGCGGTTACTCCGCCGCCTCGGCCGTGATCTGGATCACCGGCTCCATGCTGTCGAGCTCTTCCTGCGGCAGGTGGCATTTCACCTGGTGGCCGCTGCCGAGATCGCGGATCGGCGGCACCTCGGTGTCGCACAGGCCGCCGGCGACCTTGTCCTTCCAGCGGCAGCGGGTCTGGAACGGGCAGCCCGGCGGCGGGTTGACCGCCGAGGGAATGTCGCCCTCGAGCACGATGTGCTTCTTCTTGACCCGGGTGTCGGCGATCGGCACGGCCGAGAGCAGCGCCTCGGTATAGGGGTGATAGGGCGGGGCGAAGACCTGGTCGGTCGTCCCCATCTCGACGACATGGCCGAGATACATCACCATGACCCGGTCCGACAGGTAGCGCACGATCGACAGGTCGTGGCTGATGAACAGCAGCGTCGTCCGCTCGCGGCGCTGGATGTCCATCAGCAGATCCGTCACCGCCGCCTGGACCGAGACGTCGAGGGCCGAGACCGGCTCGTCGGCGACGACGATCTTGGCGCCGCCGGCGAAGGCGCGGGCGATGCCGACGCGCTGCTTCTGCCCGCCCGAGAGCTGGCGCGGCATCCGGTCGGCGAATTCGCGCGGCAGCTTGACCAGGTCGAGCAGTTCGAGCATCCGGTTGCGCCGCTCGGTGTCGTTCTTGCCCTCGCCGAAGATCTCCAGCGCCCGGATGATCTGGCGGCCGACGGTCATCGACGGGTTGAGCGTGTCGAACGGGTTCTGGAACACCATCTGGACCGAGGACACGGTATCGGCGTTGCGCTGCTCGATCGGTGTGTCCTGGATGTTCTCGTCGAACAGCAGGATCTCGCCCGCGGTCGCCGTCTCCAGCCCCATCAGCACCTTGGCGAAGGTCGACTTGCCGCAGCCGGATTCGCCGACGATCGCCAGCGTCTCGCCCTCGCGCGCCTCGAAGGACAGGGTCTCGTTGGCCTTGACCACCTTGGTCTCGCCGCCCGAGCCGAACAGGGCGTTGGCCGAGACCTCGTAATACTTGCGCAGGTCCTCCATGCGCAGCACCACCTCGCCCGGTTCGGTCTTTTCGAAGGTCTTCGACGCCTTGGCCGGCAGCGACCAGTCGATTTCCTTGAATTTCAGGCAGCGGCTGTCATGGCGGTCGTCGCCGGGCACGGAGTCCATCGGGATATCGCCGCGATTGCAGCGCCCGTCCTCGAAATAGTCGCAGCGCGGGCCGAAGTTGCAGCCCTGCGGCCGCTCGTGCGGCAGCGGGAAGTTGCCCGGGATCGCGATCAGCGGCCGTTCGTTCTTGTCGGCGCCGGGCAGCGGGATCGAGCGGAACAGCGCCTGGGTATAGGGGTGGCGCATCTTGTCGAAAACTTCCTTGATCGAGCCGGTCTCGACCGCCTCGCCCGAATACATCACGCAGAGCCGGTTGCAGGTCTCGAGGATCAGGCCGAGGTTGTGGCTGATGAACAGCATCGAGGTGCCGTATTTCACCCCCAGCTCCTTGACCAGCTCGACGATGCCGGCCTCGACGGTGACGTCGAGCGCGGTGGTCGGTTCGTCGAGGATCAAGAGCGCCGGCTTCGACATCAGCGCCATGGCGATGACGATGCGCTGCTGCTGGCCACCCGAGAGCTGGTGCGGATAGGCCTTGAGGATACGGTCCGGGTCGGGCAGGCGCACGTCCTCGACGATCTGGCGGGCCAGCGCCCAGGCCTCGGACTTGGCCATGTTCTCGTGGATCATCGGCACTTCGGCCAGCTGCTGGCCGATCTTCATCGCCGGGTTCAGCGAGGCCATCGGCTCCTGGTAGATCATCGCGATTTCCTTGCCGCGGATCTGGCGCAGCTCGGCAGCGGACATCTCGTTCAGGTTGCGGCCCTTGAACTTGATCGAGCCGCCGACGATGCGGCCGTTGACGCCGAGGTCCTGCATCACGCCGAGCGCGACGGTGGACTTGCCGCAGCCGGATTCGCCGACCAGGCCCATCGCCTCGCCCGGCATCACCGTGCAGGAGAAATCCATCACCGCCGGGATCTCGCGCAGGCGGGTGAAGAAGCTGATCGAGAGGTTCTCGATCTCGAGGATCGGCTGGGAGGGATCCCAGGTGGTCGCGTCAGTCATGAAAGCCTCCGGAGCAGGAGGGGAGGCCGGGGGCGCTGCCCCCGGACCCCCGGGATATTTTCGTGAAGATGAAAGCGCGGGCGACTGTGCGTCGGGTCATGAGCATCAGTCCTTCAGGCTTTCTTCACGCAGACCGTCGGCCAGCAGGTTGAGGCCGAGCACCAGGCTCATCAGCGCGAGCGCGGGGGTGAGCGCGGGCGAGGGATAGATCGACAGCAGCCGGCGGCCGGCGTTGATCGTCGAGCCCCAGTCGGGGCTTTCCGGGCTGAGGCCGAGGCCGAAGAAGCCCAAGGTGCCGAGCAGGATGGTGGTGTAGCCGATCCGGAGGCAGAAATCGACGATCAGCGGCCCGCGCGCGTTGGGCAGGATCTCCCACAGCATGATGTACCACGCCCCTTCGCCCCTTGTCTGGGCGGCGGCGACGTAGTCGCGGCTCTTGATGTCCATCGTCAGGCCGCGGACGATGCGGAACACGGTGGGCGAGTTGACGAAGACCACCGAGACGAAGACGATCATCGTGTTGCCGGGGATGTTGAACAGGTCGATCCCCGCCGGCAGCAGCACCAGCGGCGTGTCGGGCTGGCTGAGCAGCGACAGGTAGCACCAGCCGCCGATGACCACGATCGCCGCGATGACGATGTTCCGGAAGCCCGGCTTGACGTAGAAGCGCGAGTTGATCAGCACCGCCAGGAAGACGATCGGGAACAGGAACAGGATCGCCGCCATGTATTGCGGCAGGCCCGATTTGACGATCTCCGGCGTCACCAGCAGGTAGAACAGCAGGATCACCGGGAAGGCCAGGATCAGGTTGGCGACGAAGCTGAGCACGGTGTCGAACTTGCTGCCGAAATAGCCCGCCGGCAGGCCCAGCGTGATCCCGACCATGAAGGCGAAGATGGTGGCCAGCGGCGCGATGGCGATGACGACGCGGCTGCCGGCGACCATGCGGCTGAAGACGTCGCGCGCCAGCGCATCGCCGCCCAGCAGGTACCAGCCGGTCCCGGCCGACTGGGGCAGGGCGGTGCCGGGCGCGACGTTCTTCATCCGGCTGACCTGCTCGAGCGGGGCATGGGTGACGATGAGGTCGGCGAAGACCGCGGTGAAGACCCAGAACATGACCAGCGCGAAGCCGACCATGCCGATCGGGCTGTCGAACAGCTTGCCGTAGAGGCCGAGCCGGCGCTTGAAGGTGATCGACAGGGCGAAGGTCGCAACCAGGGCGATCCAGACCGGGGTGAACTGGACCAGGATCTTGGCGAGGATCGCGCCCCAGGTCAAAGCATCATGATGCATGGCGGCTCCTCACGAAATCCGGATGCGGGGGTTGAGGTAGACGTAGCCGACATCCGAGATCAGCTGGGTCAGCAGGACGACGATCACCGCGACGACCGAGCAGCCGAGCAGCAGCTCGATGTCGTTGTTCGAGGCGGCCTGGACCAGGGTCCAGCCGAAGCCCTTGTAGTTGAACAGGGTCTCGGTGATGACGACGCCGTTCAGCAGCCACGGGATCTGCAGCATGATGACGGTGAAGGGCGCGATCAGGGCGTTGCGCAGCGCGTGCTTGATGACGACGTTGCGGAACTTCACGCCCTTGAGCCGGGCCGTCCGGATATATTGCGCGGTCATCACCTCGGTCATCGAGGCCCGGGTCATGCGCGCGATATAGCCGGTGCCGTAGAGCGACACGGTCAGGACCGGCAGGGCGAAGTTCTCGAAGGTGATGTGGTCGAGCGCGCTGGTGGCGCTGCCCTTGAACAGGTAGGGCGTCGAGATCCAGCCCCAGTGGTGCAGGATCGGCGACAGCCCGACGATGGTCGAGGAGAAGACCACGATCAGGATCACGCCCGAGACGTATTCCGGCGTCGCGGTCGAGGCGATGGCGCCGACCGACAGCGTCCGGTCGAGGCGGGTGCCCTCGCGCATGCCGGCCAGGACGCCGACGATCAGCGAGGTCGGGATCATCACGATCAGCACCCAGAGCATCAGCCAGCCGGTGGCGGCGAGACGGGTGCCGATGATCGAGGAAACCGGGTTCTTGAACACGGTCGAGAAGCCCCAGTCGCCCTGGAAGATGCCGCAGTAGCGCGGTGCCGTCGCCGGGTCCATGCCGTCACGGATGCAGCGGCCGGTGATCTTGCCGGTCTCCGGGTTGGTGCGGGTCCAGCCCTTCACCACGCCGAGCCATTCGCCGTAGCGCACCAGCAGCGGCTCGCCGTAGCCGTGGATGTCGAGCCAGCTGATGACCTGTTCGTCGGTCATCCGGGCCGAGGCCTCGGTCTTGGCCAGCTTTTCGAGGTTCGGCTGAAGGTTCGTTAAGAAGAAGACCACGAAGGTCAGGCAGAACGCCGTGAGGAGCATCGTTCCAAGACGACGCAGGAGAAACATGAGCATGGGCTATCCTTCCCGAGTCCGGTCGGAGGCACGCGGCGGGCGACCACGGCGCCAGCGAGGCGAGCGCGGGGGGTGACGCCGTCACCCCCCGGTCGGGATCAGGAGGAGATCCACCACTTGTAGGAGTGCATCTCGAAGGTCGGATGCATCTCGGTGCCGTGCACGGTCGGCTTGAAGTGCCGGAACAGCGAGCGCCAGTAGGGCTGGATGATCACGCCTTCGTCCTGCATGATCTGCTCGAGCTTGGCCATCACCGGCCGGCGCTTCTCGACATTGTCGATCGACATCGCCTGGGCGAGGGTCTTGTCGAACTCGGCGTTCGAGAAGTGGGTCTCGTTCCACGGCACGCCCGACTTGTAGGCCAGGGCCAGCACCTGGACGCCGAGCGGACGCATGTTCCACTCGGTGGCCGACCACGGGTACTTGGTCCAGTCGTTCCAGAACGTCGACCCGGGCAGGATGGTGCGCTTGACCTTCATGCCGGCGTCGCGGATCTGGGCGGCGACGGCGTCGCAGGTGGCGCTCTGCCAGTCGTCGTCGATCGAGATCAGCTCGAACTCGTCGTCGCCGTGGCCGGCCTCGTCCATCATCGCCTTGGCGGCCTTGGGATCGACCTTCATCGGCGGCAGCTTGGCATAGGCCGGGTGGATCGGGCAGACATGGTGGTCTTCCGCCGGCGTGCCGAGGTTGTTGTAGCCGAGCTCGAGGATGACCTTGTTGTCGACGGCCATCTGCATCGCCTTGCGGACCTTGAGGTTGTCGTAAGGCTTGGCACCCTGGTTCCAGCGCACGCAGATCGTGGCCGCGGTGACGACGTCCGATTTGGTCCAGCCGAGCTGGTCGAAGACCTGCACGAAGTCGCCGGTGGTCTGGTAGGTCATGTCGATCTCGTCCGACGAGGCCGCGGCGACATAGGCCGAGGGGTCGGTGCCGAGGTCGATGAACTCGATCTTGTCGAGATAGGGACCGCCATAGACGTCGGTGCCCCACCAGGCGTGATCGGTGTTCTTCTCCAGCGTCTGCTTGACGCCGACCTCGTTATTGGTCGGCTTGAACGGGCCGGTGCCGATCCAGTTGTTGTAGGGGTCGCCGCCGTCATAGCTCTGGTGCACGATCGCGGCCGGGTAGTCGGCCATGCCCGGAACGATGGTGATGTCGGGCGCGTTGAGCTTGAGCTTGACGGTGTGGTCGTCGACCACGGTGATGGCGCCGTCGGCGGCCTTCTTGGTCTTGGCGTCCATCAGCGATGCCATGCGGCTGGCCATCGAGTTGCCCTCGACCGTGCCGTCGCACCAGCGTTCGATGTTGAAGGCCACGTCCTTCGCGGTGAAGGCGTCGCCGTTGGTCCAGGTCACGCCCTTGCGCACGTGCAGGGTATATTCGGTGGCGTCCTCGTTGGCGTCCCAGCTTTCCAGCAGCATGCCGCGGAAGCTGCCGTCACGCTCGTATTCGATCAGGTATTCCAGCCAGCCGCGGGTGAAGTTCGCCATCTGCGACCAGTCGAAGGTGCGCGGGTCCTTGAGCGCCTTGAGCTGCATCTGCACGCGCAGCGTGCCGCCTTCCTGCGGGGTCGCGGCTTCGGCGGTGCCCGGCATGGTGGCGCCGATCAGGCCGTAGGCGGCGGTGGCGGCGACACCGAGCGCCGAGGCGCGGGTGAGGAATTCGCGACGGCTGATCGCGCCGGCGCGATATTCCTCGGCATACATTTGTGCTGCCGGATGAACGGTTGCGTCCGGATGAGTGTCAACTGTCATCTCAGTCTCCCTGTTGAGTAATGGTTGTTGGCGGTCGTTGCCGCGCCGCGAACGCCGTTCTGGCGTCGTCGCAGGTTATCCTGGCTTAGTGATCCCCCATTGCGCGCGGATACGCATCTAGCGTGCGCATTGCGCACGGTTTCTCGCTCCACGTCAACGCTCGCCATCGGCATATGAAGTGTCGTTTGCGACATCCTCATTAATGAGAAACGACATGGCGACAGAGGTCAACCCCATGAAACGCCGAGGTTTCACAAGTTTCTGCTAGCCGCAGCGGGGGTTTCACGGGGCCGGGCGACTCGCTTTGCGCGGCGGGGGGGCCGGGGCGGCCGCCAAGGCGGGCAAAGGGGGCCGATGTCAGTTGGCGCGGCGGAAGGCCGAGGGCGTCGCGCCGACGCGGTTCTGGAAGGCGCGGGTGAAATAGGCGGCCGAGGTGAAGCCCAGCCGGCGCGACACCTCGCCGACCGGAATCGTGGTCTCGGCCAACAGCTTGCGGGCCTCGAACAGGACCCGGTCCTGCAGCAGTTCATGGGCCGAGCGGTCGCAGCTCTGGCGGCAGACCCGGGTCAGGTGGGTCGGCGTCACCCCGAGCGCGGCGGCATAGTCGGCCACGCCCATGCCCGAGCGGAAATCGCGCTCGACCAGCGCGGTGTAGCGCGCCACCAGCCGGGCGGCGGCGTCGCGCGGGCGGCTGTCGGCGCCGCTCTGGGCGATCTGGCGGTCGAGCCAGACCCCGAGCAGCCCGAGATGGTGATGCGCGGCGCGGTCATGGGCCGGGCGGTCGCTGTCGAGCTCGCGCTGGATATTGTCGAGGATGCCGGTCAGCTCGACCTGCGCGGCGGCGTCGCGCACCCGCAGGTGCAGCGGTTCCTCGGGCAGCGGCAATTCGCAGTCGCGGCCGAAATAGATCGCGGTGCCGAAGACATGCGACGAGACCTCGAAGCCGTGCATGACACCGGGCGGGACAAAGATCGCGTTATGGGCGCCGTAGCCGCGGGTGATGCCGCCGACGGTGATCCGGCCCTGGCCGCGGGTGAACCACAACAGCAACGGTTCGTTGATCGAGCGCATGGCCTCGACGCGCCAGCGGCCGCGGGCGGCGAGGCGCGGGATCTGGATCAGGCGGAGGGGGCTGGCGATAGGGCTCGTGTCGTTCATCGGCGTGACGGTCCTTCGGTCGTATGGCGGTGCGGGCACGGCTCACACGCACCGGAGCCTAGCCAAAGGACCGTCCGGGCCAAAGGAAAAAATGAAATCGTCACGCCGTTCCCTTCACCCTCTGCCGGGCTAATGGGCAATCACGGCAAAGTTATGGCAGACCAAGCACCTAGACGGTTCCGGAACCAGGTTCGTTGCCTCTTGGCATATTGGCGCGTCGCCAGCTTGGCGGCGGCAACGGCCTCTGTCAGCGAGATTTCGCCACGCAGATGGGCGACCAGCTCGGGCGCCCCGATGGCGCGCGAGGACGGCCGCGCCGGGTCCCAGTAGGGCAGTTCGGCCCGGACCTCATCGAGCGCCCCGGCCGCCATCATGGCGTCGAAGCGGCGGTCGATCCGGGCGGCCAGCCAGTCGCGCTCGGCCCGGATCACGAAGGCGGCGGCCCTTTCCAGCGGCAGCAGCGGCGGCGCCGTGTCGGCCTGCCAGGCCGACAGCCCGCGACCGGTGGCGCGCAGCACCTCCCAGGCGCGCTGGACCCGGGCCGGGTTGCGGCTGTCGATCTTCGCCCGGGTCTCGGCGTCGAGCGCCGCCAGCAGCACCTCGATGCCCTCGGCGGCGCGCAGCGCGTCGGCTTCCTGCCGGACCTCGGCCGGGGTCGGCGGGATCTCGGCCAGTCCGCAGGTGAGGGCGGTGAAGTAAAGCCCCGTGCCGCCGACCAGAATCGGCCGCTCCCGCCCGTTCAGCAGCGGCGCGACCTCGCGCAGCCAGTGGCCGACCGAATAGGGCTGGTCGCGCCCGACATGGCCATAGAGCCGATGCGGCACCCGCGCTTCCTCTTCCGGCGACGGCCGGGCGGTGAGCAGGCGCCAGTTGGCATAGACCTGGAGTGCGTCGGCATTGACGATGACGCCGCCCGCGCGCTCGGCCAGTTCCAGCGCCAGCGCCGACTTGCCCGAGGCCGTCGGTCCGGCCAGCAGGATCGGCATATCCTTCGGTATGTCCTTCAGGTTTTCCAGCACGTTGCGCAGCAATCCTAATCCATGTCGCCGGGCCCGGCCGGGATCCGACCGCCGCGGCGCGGGTTTGGCGTTGAACCCGGCGGCGTTTTCCGACATTTTGCCCCCAAGTCAAGAACACCAAGAATTCCAAGGGGCACGATAGATGACCGACGCATCGTCAACGCAGGACGAAGTGACCTACAAGCGGGTCCTGCTGAAAATCTCGGGCGAGGCGTTGATGGGCGATCAGGGGTTCGGGTTGCATCCGCCGACCGTCGAACGCATCGCCCGCGAGGTCAAGTCGGTCCACGATCTGGGCGTCGAGATCTGCATGGTGATCGGCGGCGGCAACATCTTCCGCGGGCTGCAGGGCAGCGCCCAGGGGATGGAGCGGACCACGGCCGATTACATGGGCATGCTGGCGACGGTGATGAACGCGCTGGCGATGCAGTCGGCGCTGGAAAGTCTGGGCGTCTTCACCCGCGTCGTCAGCGCGATCCCGATGGACCAGGTCTGCGAGCCCTACATCCGCCGCCGCGCCGTGCGCCACCTGGAGAAGAAACGGGTGGTGATCTTCGCAGCCGGCACCGGCAACCCCTATTTCACCACCGACACCGCCGCCACGCTGCGCGCCAGCGAGATGCGCTGCGAGGCGATCTTCAAGGGCACCAAGGTCGACGGCGTCTACGACAAGGACCCGGTCAAGCACACGGACGCCAAGCGTTACGACACCGTCACTTTCGACGAGGTGCTGCAGAAGCACCTTGGCGTGATGGATGCCAGCGCCATCGCGCTCGCCCGCGACAACCATCTGCCGATCATCGTCTTCTCGCTCGACGAGCCGGGCGGCTTCCGCGGGATTCTGCGCGGAGAGGGGACTTACACGCGCGTCACCGGTTGAAACTGTATTCAACGG
Organism: Acidimangrovimonas pyrenivorans; assembly: GCF_042643245.1. Lineage (NCBI taxonomy): Bacteria > Pseudomonadati > Pseudomonadota > Alphaproteobacteria > Rhodobacterales > Paracoccaceae > Acidimangrovimonas > Acidimangrovimonas pyrenivorans. Next base: position 628,226 of record NZ_JBHRSK010000004.1, on the reverse strand, counting down.
CGCGGCGAGTTGCTATAGCAAGGCCACCCGGCCCGCCGCGGCGGCTGACCCATGGGACTAGCTAAGGAATTACGACATGTCGGACGACCCGACCGAGATTGACCTCGACGATCTGCAGCGCCGGATGGACGGCGCGATGACGGCGCTGCGCCACGAATTCGCCTCGCTGCGCACCGGCCGCGCCTCGGCCACGATCCTCGAACCGGTTCACGTGGACGCCTACGGCCAGATGACGCCGATCAACCAGGTCGGCACGGTGAACGTGCCCGAGCCGCGGATGGTCACCATCAACGTCTGGGACAAGCAGATGGTGGGCAAGGTCGAGAAGGCGATCCGCGAATCCGGTCTCGGCATCAACCCGGTGGTCGACGGCACCATCATCCGCCTGCCGATCCCCGAGCTGAACGAGGAGCGCCGCCGCGAGCTGACCAAGGTCGCCGCGCAATATGCCGAGCAGGCGCGGGTCGCGGTTCGCAATGTCCGCCGCGACGGCATGGACCATCTCAAGAAGGCCAAGGCCGCCGGGATGAGCGAGGACGATCACAAGATCTGGCACGACGAGATCCAGGAGCTGACCGACAAGGCGATCGCCGCGGTCGACAAGGCGCTGGAGGAGAAGCAGGAGGAGATCATGCAGGTCTGAGACCTGCGTGATTCCGGGAAGGGGCAGGGACGTGGCCGCCAAGGACGAAACGGGTTCCAACCCGCCCCGCCGCACGGCCGAGCATGTGGCGATCATCATGGACGGCAACGGCCGCTGGGCGACCCAGCGCGGCTGGCCGCGGCTGGTCGGTCACCGCCGCGGCGCCGAGCGGGTCAAGCAGATCGTCCGCGCCTGTCCCGATCTCGGCGTCAGGTGGCTGACCGTCTACGCTTTCTCGACCGAGAACTGGAAGCGCTCGACCGAGGAGGTGCTCGGCCTGATGGGCATCTTCTCGCGCTATATCCAGAAAGAGGCCGACCGGATGTCGGACGAGGGCGTGCGGATGCGCTTCATCGGCGACCGTTCGCGCCTCGACGCCAAGCTGCAGCGGCTGATGGAGGGCATCGAGGCGCGCACCGAGGGCAACAGCCGGCTGAACCTGACCGTGGCGATCAACTACGGCGGCCGCGACGAGCTGACCCGGGCCACCCGGGCGCTGGCGCGCAGGGTGGCGGCAGGCGAAATGACGCCGGACGAGATCGACGATGCGGCGGTGAGCGCGGCGCTCGACACCGCTGCCTTGCCCGACCCGGACCTGGTGATCCGCACCAGCGGCGAGACCCGGGTGTCGAACTTCCTGCTCTGGCAGGCGGCCTATGCGGAATATGAGTTCGTCCCGACCCTGTGGCCCGATTTCACGCCCGAGGAACTGGCCCGCATCCTCGACCGCTTCGCCGGGCGCGAGCGGCGCTTCGGCGCGGTGAAGGCATGAGCGGCGCCAAGTGGTCCGATCTGCGCACGCGGCTGATCTCCGGCGTGCTGATGGTTCTGGTGGGCATCGCCGCGGTGCGGCTGGGCGGCTGGTGGTTCGGCGCGCTGGCGGTGATCGCCGGCGGGGTGATGATCTGGGAACTGGCGGCGATGATGGGCGCGGACCGGGCGGCGGTGCCGCTGGGGCTGGGGGCCGCGGCTTCGATCCTCGCCGCGCGGGTGCTGCCGGTCGAGGGCGCGGTGGTGCTGCTGGTGCTGGCGCCGCTGGCCGGTTCGATGCTGGTGGCGCGCGACCGCGGCATCTTCACGGCCTATGCGCTGGCGATGCTGGTGGCGGCCGACGGGCTGATCGGCTTCCGGCTGGAATATGGCGGCACCTGGCTGTTCTGGCTGATCTTCGTCGTCATCGCCTCGGATGTCGGCGGTTATTTCGCGGGCCGGCTGATCGGCGGTCCGAAATTCTGGCCCGCCGTCAGCCCCAAGAAGACTTGGTCGGGCACCGTCGCCGGCTGGGTCGGCGCGGCGCTGGTCGGCCTGCTGTTCCTGTCCTTCACCGATGCCGGGCCCGACCTGCCCTGGATCAGCGCCTTCGTCGCGCTTGCGGCGCAGTTCGGCGACATCGCCGAAAGCGCGATCAAGCGCCGGGCCGGGGTCAAGGACAGCTCGGCCCTGATCCCCGGCCATGGCGGGCTGCTCGACCGCTTCGACGGGCTTCTCGGCGCGGCATTGATGATGCTGCTGGTGGCGCAATTCGTCGATGTTCCACTGGTGAGGCTCTGATATGCGCAGCGTTTCGATCTTCGGCGCCACCGGCTCGATCGGGGTCAACACCGTCGACCTGATCCGACGCGAGGGCGGGGCGCGGGCCTTTCGCACCGTGGCGCTCACCGGCGGGCGCAACATCGCCCGGCTGGCAGACCAGGCGCGCGAGCTTCAGGCCGAGCTGGCCGTCACCGCCCATCCCGAATGCTACGCCGCGCTGAAGGAGGCGCTGGCCGGCACCGGGACCGAGGTCGCGGCCGGACCGGAAGCGATCGCCGAGGCCGCCGACCGCCGCGCCGACTGGGTGATGTCGGCCATCGTCGGCGCCGCCGGCCTGCTGCCCGGCTTCCGCGCGCTGAGCCACGGCAGCACGCTGGCACTGGCCAACAAGGAGAGCCTCGTCACCGCCGGCCCGCTGCTGATGGCCGAGGCGCGGCGCCATGGGGCCTGCATCCTGCCGGTCGACAGCGAGCATTCGGCCGTGTTCCAGGCGCTGGTGGGCGAGGACATCGCCGCCGTCGAGCGCGTCATCATCACCGCCTCGGGCGGACCGTTCCGGACCTGGAACGCCAGTCAGCTGGCCAAGGCCACGCCGGCCCAGGCCGTCGCCCATCCCAATTGGTCGATGGGCCAGCGGATCTCGATCGATTCCGCGAGCCTGTTCAACAAGGCTCTGGAACTGATTGAAACCAAGGAATTCTTCGGCATCGACCCGGAAAAGATCGAGGTCCTGGTCCATCCCCAGTCGATCGTCCACGCCCTGGTCGGCTTCAACGACGGCGCGCTGATGGCGCATCTCGGCCCGGCCGACATGCGCCACGCCATCGGCTATGCGCTGAACTGGCCGGAGCGCCGCAAGCTGCCGGTCGAGCGGCTCGACCTCGCCCGCATCGGCCAGCTCGATTTCGAGGCGCCGGACCCGGTGCGCTTCCCGGCGCTGTGGCTGGCGCGGCAGGTGATGGAGACCGGCGGGCTGGCCGGCGCCGCCTTCAACGCCGCCAAGGAGGTCGCGCTCGATCACTTCATCGCGGGCGCGATCCCGTTCCCGGCCATGGCCGAGGTGGTCGAACAGGTTCTTGCCCGGCTTTCGTGCGACTCCGGCCTCACTATCGCCCCGGTCGACCTTGATATGGTGCTGCAGACCGACCATCTCGCCCGGGTACGGGCCGAGGAGGCGGTGCAAGAGATGCAGGCGCAGGCGTAAAGACCAATGGGGGTGGTTTCGTGGACATATCCGGGCTGATTCCGTCGTTCGGCGGCTTTCTCTACACCGCGGTGGCCTTCGTGATCGCCCTGTCGATCATCGTCGCGGTGCACGAATTCGGCCATTACATCGTCGGTCGCTGGTCCGGTATCCGCGCGGACGTGTTTTCCCTCGGCTTCGGCCCGGTGCTGGCCTCGCGCACCGACAGGCGCGGCACCCGCTGGCAGATCGCGGCCTTCCCGCTGGGCGGCTATGTCCGCTTCCACGGCGATTCCGACGCCTCCTCGGGGCGCGGCGACGACTCGATCGAGACGATGTCGCCCGAGGAGCGGCGCCAGACCCTGCACGGCGCGCCGCTCTGGGCGCGGGCGGCGACGGTGCTGGCCGGGCCGATGTTCAACTTCATCCTCTCGATCCTGGTCTTCGCCGGCTTCTTCATGGTCCAGGGCGTCGCCACCGACACCCCGACCATCGGCGCGCTCAAGCCGCTGCCCGAGTCGGTGGCGCATTTCGAACCCGGCGACCGCATCGTCGCCATCGCCGGCAAGCCGACGCCCGACAATGCCGCGCTGTTCGACGTCGTCGACGGGCTGAGCCCGGCCGCCACCGTCGATTACACCGTCGAACGTGCCGGCAGCGACCTGACCGTTACCGGCCCCTATCCCTTCCCGCCGCTGGTCGACGCGGTGCAGCCGCAGACCGCGGCGATGGAGGCGGGGCTCGAACCCGGCGACGTGATCCTGGCCGTCGACGGCAAGCCGATCAGCGCCTTCTCGCAACTGCGCGACATCGTCGGCAATTCCGACGGCAAGGCGCTCGATCTGTCGGTCTGGCGCGACGGCAAGACGCTGTCGGTGACGCTGAAACCGCGGCGGATGGACCTGCCGACGGCCGATGGCGGCTTCGAGACGCGCTGGCTGATCGGTATCTCGGGCGGGCTGTTCTACGCGCCGCAGACGCGCACGCCGGGCCCGGTCGAGGCCCTCGGCATCGGCGCCAGCCAGATCTGGTATATCGGCAAGACCAGCATTTCCGGCCTCTGGCACATGGTCACCGGCGCGATCTCGTCGTGCAACCTGCGCGGCCCAATCGGTATCGCCGAGACCTCGGGCGCGGCGGCCAGCCAGGGCGCGGGCAGCTTCATCTGGTTCATCGCCATGCTGTCGACCGCGGTCGGGCTGCTGAACCTGTTCCCGGTGCCGGTGCTCGACGGCGGCCACCTGGTCTTCCATCTCTGGGAAGGGGTGACCGGCAAGCCGCCGAGCGAACGGGCGCTGCGCATCCTGATGAGCGTCGGCCTGGCGGCGCTGATCGCGCTGATGGTCTTCGCCCTGAGCAACGACCTGTTCTGCCCCTGACCGGCCTGTCCCAGAGGGCCGCTCACGCCGCCGTGAGGGCGTTGCGATCCGCCGCCACCCGGATGCCGTAATCTCGCCGTATTCGCGCGCTAGATCTGCATCGACGAAATGCAATTCGGGGGCGGCTCCCATGCAACATATCCATGACGGCTATCGCGGCCTCTCGCTGCTGGTGAATCTCAACGCCGATCGGCTGTTCTTCATCGGCACGATCGTCGTCGGCCTGCTGGCCGGCGCCTTCCTCGGCCAGGCCCTGGTCTCGGCCGGGTTCTGACCCTGCAGAAGCCGGCCCCGCGCTGCGCCGGGCCGGCCCGTTGTCCCACTCGCGAAACCTCGGAGCGCGCGGTGTCCATTAACAGGGCGCCGCGCGTTTCCGCCTTTTGACAAGCCCCTCGGTTAAGGCTAGTCAGAACCAAGTCAACAGCGCAGGGGCAGGATGGAAGAGATGCAGGTTACCTCCGGTCGCAAGACGACGCGCAACGCCCGTCGCGGCGCTCTTCTCAACACCCTTGTCATTTCGTTTTTCCTTGTCCTGGCAATGGTTTGCGCCTGGGGCGTGACGCCGGCGCAGGCCCAGGCCCAGGACTATCGCTTCACCGCGGTCCGGGTCGAGGGCAACCAGCGGATCGAGCCGGGCACGATCCTGTCCTATGCCGGAATCAAGCGCGGCGCGACGATCAGCGGCGCCGATCTCAACGACGCCTACCAGCGCATCGCGCAATCTGGCCTGTTCCAGCAGGTCGACCTGGTGCCGCAAGGCAACACACTGGTGATCAAGGTCAAGGAATACCCGATCATCAACGTGATCAATTTCGAGGGCAACAAGCGTTACAAGGACGACCAGCTGGCGAAGGTCATCAAGTCGCAGTCGCGCAAGGTCTATTCGCCGGCCCAGGCCGAGGCCGACGCGGCGACGCTGACCGACTTCTACCGCGCCAATTCCCGCTACGCGGCGCGGATCACGCCCAAGATCATTCACCGGTCGGACAACCGCGTCGATCTCGTCTTCGAGATCCAGGAAGGCCGGATCACCGAGATCCACCGCGTTTCCTTCATCGGCAACCGGGCCTATTCCGACCGCCGCCTGCGCCAGGTGATCGAGACCAAGCAGGCCGGCCTGCTGCACCAGCTGATCTCGAAGGACAGCTACCTGGCCGAGCGCCTCACCCAGGACAAGCAGAAGCTCAAGGATTTCTACCTCTCGCGCGGCTATATCGACTTCCAGGTGCTCGATGTCACCTCGAGCATGGCGCGCAACCGCAACAGCTTCTTCCTGACCTTCAAGGTGCAGGAGGGGCTGTCCTACAGGTTCGGCAAGATCACCGCGGCGAGCGAGGTTCACGGCCTCGACGCCAAGGATTTCCAGGCCGCGCTGCGGATCAAGCCGGGCCAGACCTATTCGCCGACCATCGTCCAATACAATGTCGAGCGGCTCGAGAACCTGGCCCTGGCCAAGGGGCTGAACTTCATCCGGGTCGAGCCGCGGGTGGCGCGCAACGACCGCAACCAGACGCTCGACATCGCCTTCACCCTGGTCAAGGGGCCGCGGCTGTTCGTCCAGCGCATCGACATCCAGGGCAACAACACCACGCTCGACCGCGTCATCCGGCGGCAGTTCCACACCGTCGAAGGCGACCCCTTCAACCCGCGCGCCATCCGCGCCGCCTCGGACCGGATCAAGGCGCTCGGCTTCTTCTCGGACGTGCAGGTGACCACCAAGCCGGGCACGGCCAAGGACCAGGTGATCATCGATACCAACGTCACCGAACAGCCGACCGGCTCGCTCTCCTTCGGCGTCAGCTACGGCGTCGATGCCGGCGCGGGCGTGGCGCTCAGCTTCTCGGAATCGAACTTCCTCGGCCGCGGCCAGTCGCTCAAGGCCTCGATCAATTCGGGGGTCGACAACGCGACCTCGTCGATCACCTTCGTCGAGCCGGCGCTGCTGGGGCGTGACCTGCAGTTCTCGTTCGGGGCGCAATACGCGACGTCGAGCTACAACAACAACTACTACGACACCAAGACCATCTCGGTCACGCCGGGGATCGAGTTCCCGATCAGCGAGAACGGCCGCCTGGGCCTGCATTACCGCATCGCGCAGGACAAGATGAGCAATGTCGACAACGGCGTGGCGACGCCCTCGATCCTGACCAACGAGGTCGGCACCAAGCTCACCTCGATCATCGGCTACCGCTACAGCTACGACACGCGGCGCACCGGGCTCAATCCCAATGCCGGGGTGCTGCTGAGCTTCGGCCAGGACTTCGCGGGGGTCGGCGGCGACAACCGCTATATCCGGACCTCGGCCGCGGCCAAGGCCGAGAAGAAGGTGGCGCGCGAGGAGGTGACGCTGCGCGCCTCGCTCGAGGGCGGCGTGCTGACGATGCTCAAGGGCGACAGCCGGGCGGTGGACCGCTATTTCGGCACCGGCAAGATCCTCGGCTTCAAGGCCAACGGCATCGGTCCGCGCGATCTGAACGCGACCAACCAGGACGCGCTTGGCGGCAACATGTTCGCCGTCGCCCGGGTCGAGGCCGAATTCCCGCTCGGGCTGCCGACGGAATACGGCATCCGGGGCGGCGTGTTCTTCAATGCCGGTTCGGTCTGGGGGCTCGACAACACCTATGGCCAGACGATCGATACCAGCATGCACCTGCGCTCTGCCATCGGCTTCTCGATCTTCTGGGACACGCCGATCGGCCCGCTGCGCTTCAACTTCTCGCGGGCGCTGCAGAAGCAGAGCTATGACCAGGTGCGGAACTTCGACCTGATGATCTCGACCCAGTTCTGATGAGCTGGGATCGGCCAGCAGCGGTTCTGGCGGCGGGGGCGGTGGCGCTTCTGACGCCGGGGGCGCTGCCGGCATATGCGCAGGGCACCATTCCCGCCTTTCCGCTGGGCCAGCCGGCCGACGGCGCGCCGCAAAGCGCGATCCTGACGCTCGACCAGGACCGGCTGTTCACCGAATCCGCCTTCGGCAAGCGCGTCGCGCGGGATATCGACACGGCGCAGCAGGCGCTGCTGGCCGAGAACCGAAAGATCGAGGCCCGGCTGAGCGCCGAGGAAAAGAGCCTGACCGAGAAGCGCCCCACCATGGCGCCCGACGCTTTCCGCAAGCTGGCCGACGATTTCGACGCCCGGGTGCAGAAGATCCGCCACGAGCAGGACGCCAAGAACCAGCGCATCGCCCAGATGCGCGACAGCGAGCGCAAGCGCTTCTTCAAGCAGGCGCTGCCGGTGCTGGGCCGGATGGTGCGCGAGAGCGGCGCGGTGGCGATCCTCAATTCCCAGGCGGTCTTCCTGTCGCTCAACAGCGTCGACATCACCGACCGGGCGATCAAGCGGATCGACGCGGTGCTGGGCGACGGCAGCGCCGGGGCGCCCGACCCGACGGCGGTGACGGACGGGGCCGCCACGGCCGATCCGGCCCCGCAGGGCGGCGCCCCGGATAGCGGCAGCCCCGGCGGGGCCGGGGACAACTAGCGGCGGCGCGGCAGGGCCGCTGCCGCTTGCCAGCCTCGTGAGGTGTTGCTAGTCAAGCGCAGGACTGCGGCCCCACCGCGGCGAGAAGGAGATCCAGATGAGCGACGCCCCTGCACCCTCGGCCAAGAAGCCCGAACCGGCCCCCTATACCGAAGCCGACCTGCAGCTGATCAAGCGCATCATCCCGCACCGCTACCCGTTCCTTCTGGTCGACAAGGTGCGCGACATCGTTCCCGCCCAATCGGCCCTGGGGATCAAGAACGTCACCTGCAACGAGCCGCATTTCCAGGGCCATTTCCCGGACATGCCGATCATGCCCGGCGTCACCATCGTCGAGGCGATGGCCCAGACCGCCGGCGTTCTGGTCGGCATCACGCTCGACCTCGTCGACAAGCAGCCGCTGGTCTATTTCATGAATATCGACGGCTGCAAGTTCCGCCGCAAGGTGGTGCCGGGCGACGTGCTCGAGATGGCCGTGACGGTCAAGCGCGGCGGCGGCAAGATCTGGAAGTTCCTCGGCGAGGCCCGGGTCGAAGGCGAACTGGCCGCGCAGGCCGAGTTCACCGCGATGATCGACCTGCGGTCCTGACGCCATGGCCATCGACGCCACCGCACAGGTCCACCCCTCGGCGGTGATCGAGGACGGCGCCAGCATCGGCCCCGGCTGCCGCATCGGCCCGTTCTGCACGGTCGGGCCCGAGGTCGTGCTGGGCGCGGGGGTCGAGCTGAAAAGCCACGTCGTCGTCACCGGCTGGACCGAGATCGGCGACGAGACCGTCATCTGGCCCTTCGCCGTGGTCGGCGAGGTGCCGCAGGACCTGAAGTTCAAGGGCGAGCATACCCGGCTGGTGATCGGCAAGCGCAACCGCATCCGCGAGGGCGCGACGCTGAATACCGGCACCGAGGGCGGCGGCGGCGTCACCACGGTGGGCGACGACTGCCTGTTGATGACCGGGGCGCATGTCGGCCATGACGCGACGCTGGGCGACCGCATCGTGCTGGCCAACCAGGTCGCGATCGCCGGCCATTGCGTCATCGGCGACGACGTCATCGTCGGCGGCCTTTCCGGCATCCACCAGTTCGTCCGCATCGGCCGCGGCGCGATCATCGGCGCCGTCACCATGGTGACCAACGACGTCATCCCCTTCGGCCTGGTCCAGGCGCCGCGGGGCGAGCTCGACGGGCTCAACCTCGTCGGCCTCAAGCGGCGCGGCGTCGGGCGCGGCGACATCACCGCCCTGCGCGCCGCCTACCAGATGCTGGCCCAGGGCGAGGGCCCGTTCATCGACCGCGCCCGCCGGCTGGCCGAGGAGACCGAAAGCGACTACGTCCGCGAGGTCACCGATTTCATCCTCGGCGCCTCCGACCGTTCCTTCCTGACCCCGTCCTGAGGCCCGCCGTCCCGATGTCCGCCGCCCCGATGCCCGACCGTATCGCCCTCATCGCCGGCAGCGGCGTCCTGCCCGCGCATCTCGCCGCCGCCGCCCGCGCCGCCGGCTACGAGGTCACCGTCGCCGCCATCGACGGCACCGAGCTCGCGGGCCTGGCCGTCGACGAACCGTTCCGCGTCGAACGCCTCGCCCTGTTCCTCGACCGGCTGCACGAACTCGGCGTCAGCTCGGTGATCTTCGCCGGCGGCATGCAGCGGCCGCGGCTCGACCCGGCGCTGTTCGATCCGGCGACGGCGCAGATGGTGCCGCGGCTGGTCGGCGCGATGCAGGCGGGCGACGATGCCACCCTGCGCGAGGTGATCGCGATCTTCGAGGATGCCGGTTTCCGCGTCATCGGCAGCGAGGCGCTCGACCCGGATCTGGTGCCGGGGCCGGGCGTGCTGAGCGCGGCCCAGCCGTCCAAGGCCGATGCCGGCGACGCCACCCGCGCCGCCGCGATCGTCGCCGCGCTCGGCGCTGCCGATGTCGGCCAGGGGGCGGTGGTGGCGCAGGGCCTGTGCCTGGCGGTCGAGGCGTTGCCGGGAACCGACGCGATGCTCGACTGGGTGGCCGATGTCGCCGGCGAGCTGCGGCCCGATCCGAAAGGGGCGAAAGGCGTGTTCTACAAGGCGCCCAAGCCGGGGCAGGAGCGCCGCGTCGACCTGCCGGCGCTGGGGCCGCAGACGGTGCGCAAGGCCGAGGCCGCCGGGCTGGCCGGCATCGCCTGGGAGGCGGGCGGCGTCATGCTGCTCGACCGGGCGCAGATGATCGCCGAGGCCGACCGGCTGGGGCTGTTCCTCTGGGCACGCGAGCCATGAAGCTGTTCCTGATCGCCGGCGAAGCCTCGGGCGACCGGCTGGGCGCGGCGCTGATGGCCGGGCTGAAGGAACTGGCGCCGGGGGTGGAGTTCACCGGCATCGGCGGGCCGCTGATGCAGGCCGAGGGCATGGCGAGCCTGTTCCCGATGGAGGAACTGTCGGTGATGGGCATCGCCGAGATCGTGCCGAAATACCGCCATCTCAAGCGCCGCATCGCCCAGACCGCGGCCGAGGTCGCTCGTCAGGCGCCCGACGCGCTGATCACCGTCGACAGCCCCGATTTCTGCCTTCGCGTCGCCCGCCTCGTGCGGGCCGCGCGCCCGGAACAGAAGACGATCCACTACGTCGCGCCCTCGGTCTGGGCCTGGCGTCCCGGCCGGGCGGCCAAGATGGCCGAGGTCGTCGACCATGTCCTCGCCCTGCTGCCCTTCGAGCCGCCCTACATGGAAGCCGCCGGCATGAGCTGCGATTTCGTCGGCCATCCCGTGGTCTCCGAACCGCTGGCCGGGGCCGAGGAGGCCGCCGCCTTCCGCGCCGCCCACGGCATCGCGGCGGAGGCGCCGGTGCTGCTGGCCCTGCCGGGCTCGCGCCGGGGCGAGGTCAGGCGGCTGGGGCCGGTCTTCGGCGCCGCGATGGCGCGGGTGCTGGCGGCGCGGCCCGAGACCCGGGTGGTGATCCCGACCGTCGGCCATGTCGCCGCGCTGGTGCGCGAGATCGCGGCCGGCTGGCCCGGCGCGCCGGTGGTCGTCGAGGCGGCGGACGAAAAACGCGCCAGTTTCGCCGCGGCGGATGTCGCCCTGGCAGCCTCGGGGACGGTGTCGCTGGAACTGGCGGCGAATGCGGTGCCGATGGTCATTGCCTATGATTTCAACTGGCTGACCTGGCAGATCATGAAGCGCAAGGCGCTGATCGACACCGTGACGCTGGTCAACCTGGTCTCCGATAGCCGGGTGGTGCCGGAATTCCTCGGCCCCGACTGCCGGCCCGACAGGATCGCGCCGGCGCTGCTGACGCTGATGCAGCCCGGGCCGGAACGCGCGGCGCAGCGGGCGGCGATGGCCCTGACCATGGAGCACCTGGGCAAGGGGGGCGAGCGGCCGGGCCTGCGCGCTGCCCGCTCGGTGCTGGCGGCGCTCGGGGCCTGATCCCGGCATCCGGCTCAACGGAATGTGAGGGACCGTCAGCGGGTGCCCATCTTGACCGCGCACCGCGCGCCGCCGGAAATAGGCGCCAAAGAAAATCTCTCGCCGTGGATGGAAGGGCCGACCGCCAGGGTCGGCGGGCCGGGCCGGAGACGGGCGGCCGGTGAGGGATCGGATGAGTGTTGCGAGGCTATTGCAGTCGGTCGATCGCGTCGTCGCGATCAAGATCACGGCCGTCCTCGGCGCCGAACTCCTGGTCTTCGCCGGCGCCATGTTCGGTGCCGCGGGCACCGATGACTGGACCGGCGGCTGGATCTTCCTGACGATCGTGATGGCCTCGGTGGTGCCGGCCGCGGTCGGGCTTCTGATCCACGATCCCGACCTGCTCGAAGAGCGGACGCGGCTCGCGCCCAGAGGCCAGCCGCTCGCCGACCGCATCTTCGTCCCGGTTCACAGCCTGACGATGCTGCTTTGGGCGGCGGTCGCCGGCTATGACGGCGGCCGGGCAGGGTGGTCGCATGTGCCGATGGGGCTGCGCGTCGGTGCGGCGCTGTTCATTCCCTGGGCGACCTGGATCGGCTACCGGATCATGCGCGAGAACCCGTTCCTGACCACCTGCGTCATCGTCCAGGACGGCCGCGACCACCACGTCGTCGATTCCGGCGCCTATGCCGTCGTGCGCCATCCCTTCTACTCGATCACGCTGCTCTACCAGGCCTGCGCCTCGCTGGTGCTGGGCAGCTGGATCAGCCTGGCGCTGGTCGGGGTCGTCGGGGCGATGCTGGCGACCCGGATCCTGATCGAGGAGCAGCACCTGGAACGCAACCTGAACGGCTACGCGGCCTATATGGGGCGGACCCGCTGGCGGCTGATCCCCGGCCTGTGGTAGCCGCCCCGGTGGCCGGCGGCTAGCCGGCCGCCGCGCCGCGGGTCTCGACCATGCGGGCATAGAGCGCGGCGCCCAGCGGCAGGATGTCGTCGTCGAGGACGAAGCCCGGATTGTGCAGCGGCACGTCGCCGCCATGGCCGACGGTGCAATAGGCGCCGGGTACGACGCGCAGCATGTCGGCGAAATCCTCCGAGCCCATCACCAGCCCGTCCTTGCGTCCGGCCTGCCCGGGCCCGACCAGATCCTGCGCCGCCTCGATCATCCGCTCGGACAGCTCGCCGTCATTCATCAGCACGTCGAAGACGTTGCGGATGTCGACCGCGATCTCGGCGTTATGCGCCTTGGCGAAGCCGGCGCAGATCTCGCGCATCCGGGTTGAGACCATCTCGGCCGCGGCGCTGTCGAAATAGCGCACGGTGCCGGCGATGGCGGCGGTTTCCGGGATCACGTTATAGGCCGCGCCGCTGTGGATCTGGGTGACCGAGAGCACGATCGGCGTCGTCGGCGCGACGTTGCGGGCGACGATGGTCTGCAGCTCGCGCACCAGCCCGGTCGCGATCATCAGCGCGTCGATCCCGGCCTCGGGCATGGCGGCGTGGCTGCCCTTGCCGGTGACGGTGATGTCGAAGAAATTCGCCCCCGCCATCGCCGGGCCGGGCTTGACCCCGATCTTGCCCGGCGCGTCATAGGGCGAATTGTGCATGCCGTAGATCTCGTCGCAGGGAAAACGCTCGAACAGCCCGTCGGCGATCATCGCCCTTCCGCCGCCCAGCCCTTCCTCGGCGGGCTGGAAGATCACCACCGCGGTGCCGGCGAAATCGCGGGTCTCGGCCAGGTAGCGGGCGGCGCCGAGCAGCATCGTGGTGTGGCCGTCATGGCCGCAGGCATGCATCACGCCGGGCGTCTTCGAGGCCCAGGGCAGGTTGGTCTGCTCGTCGATCGGCAGCGCGTCCATGTCGGCGCGCAGGCCGATGGTGCGGCCCGGCCGGTTGCCCTTGATGACGCCGACGACGCCGGTCTTGCCGATCCCGGTCGTCACCTCGATGCCCCAGCCGCGCAGCTTCTCGGCGACGAGGGCCGAGGTCCGGACCTCCTGGAACCCGAGCTCGGGATGTTCGTGCAGGTCGCGGCGGATCGCGGTCAGCTCGTCGGCATGGGCGGCAATGGGGGCGGGAATTTGCATGGCGGTTCCTGGTTCCGGGTCTGGGCTTGGGATGCGGGCTGCCGCCACGCTATGCCGGTTGGCCCGGGGGATTCAAGCGCCGGGCCGGCGCTGCGGCAGAATAGGCATATACAGCGCGCCGCTTTGGCGTTAGAGAGGGCGCTTCCGCGGCACCGCCATCCGGCGCAGCATGTGCCGAGCGGCAATCTGACGGACCGATCCCACCATGATACCCACCCTTTCCGATGCGCTGGCCGAGCGCGGTTACGACACCCTGACCGCGGTTCAGCAGGCCGTCACCGACCCCGAGATCGCTCAGGCCGACCTGCTGGTCTCGGCCCAGACCGGCTCGGGCAAGACCGTCGGCTTCGGCCTCGCCATCGCGCCGACCCTGCTCGACGAGGCCGGCCGCCTCGGCCCGGCGGCGGCGCCGCTGGCCCTCGTCGTCGCCCCGACCCGCGAGCTGGCGCTGCAGGTCAAGCGCGAGATCGACTGGCTCTATGCCAAGGCCGGGGCCCGCGTCGCCTCCTGCGTCGGCGGCATGGACATGCGCGACGAGCGCCGCGTGCTCGAGCGCGGCGCCCATATCGTCGTCGGCACGCCGGGCCGGCTGAGCGACCATATCCGCCGCGGCTCGCTCGACATGACCGGGCTGCGCGCCATCGTCCTCGACGAGGCCGACGAGATGCTCGACCTCGGCTTCCGCGAAGACCTCGAATTCATGCTCTCCGAGGCGCCGGAGGAACGCCGCACGCTGCTGTTCTCGGCCACGGTGCCGCCGATGATCGAGTCGCTGGCGCGCCAGTTCCAGCGCGACGCGGTGCGGATCAACACGCTGAAAAGCGGCAGCCAGCATGCCGACATCGCCTACCAGGCGCTGCGCGTCGCCCAAGCCGATGCCGAGACCGCGATCATCAACGTGCTGCGCTATCACGAGGCCCAGAACGCCATCGTCTTCGCCAATACCCGCGCCGCGGTGAACCGCCTTGCCGCCCGGTTCTCGAACCGCGGCCTGTCGGTCGTCAGCCTGTCGGGCGAGCTGAGCCAGGACGAGCGCAGCCACGCGCTGCAGGCGATGCGCGACGGCCGGGCCCGGGTCTGCGTCGCCACCGATGTCGCCGCGCGCGGCATCGACCTGCCCAATCTCGACCTCGTCGTCCATGCCGAGCTGCCGAACAATTCCGAGGCGCTGCTGCACCGCTCGGGCCGCACCGGGCGGGCCGGGCGCAAGGGCATCTCGGCGCTGATCGTGCCGCCGAAGGCGGTCAAGAAGGCCGAGCGGCTGCTGAAATTCGCCAAGATCAGCGCCGAATGGACCGTGCCGCCCTCGGCCGAGGAGGTGCTGGCCCGCGACCGCGAGCGGCTGCTGGCCGATCCGGTCTGGGAAGACGAGATCGGTCCCGATCAGGCCGAATTCGCCGAGACGCTGCTGTCGCTCTACAGCCCGCAGCAGGTCGCGGCCGCCTACCTGGCGCTCTACCGCAGCCGCCATTCCGCGCCCGAGGAGCTCAGCTCGCCGGACGCGCGGGCCCCGGCCAAGGAACGCGCCGATTTCGGCCCCGGGACCTGGTTCGCGCTTTCGGTTGGCCGCGACCAGCGGGCCGAGGCGCGCTGGCTGCTGCCGCTGCTGTGCCGGGCGGGGAACCTCAACAAGTCCGCGATCGGCGCGATCCGGGTCCAGCGCGACGAGACCTATGTCGAGATCGCCGAGCGCGATACCGCCGGCTTCCTGGCCGCGCTCGGCGGCGCCAGCCAGCTCGAGGACGGGATCGGCATCCGCCAGCTCGACGGTCGTCCCGAGGGGCTGTCGGAGCCGGCGCCGAAAGGCCCGGGGGGCCGGCCGGAGCGCAAGGAGCGCCGCAACGACCGCAACGACAGGAACGACCGCAACGACAGGAACGACAGGGGCCCGCGCAAGGGCGCCCGGGACGCGGGCGACGCCCGTCCCGCGCCGCGTCGTCCGGACGCGGCCAGCGAGCGGCCGGCGCCGGCGGCGGAGAAACCCGCCCGCAAGCCGAAATCCGAGCCCCGGTCCGAAGGGCCCGCCCCGCGCAAGGGCGGCAAGTTCGATCGGCCGAAGCCGGCCGGCGGTGGCGACAAGCCCGAGAAGACGGCGCGCAAGCCCGCCAAGGCGGCGGAGCGCGGGCCGGCAGCGGCCAAGCCGGCGCCCACGAAACCGGCTTTCGATGCCTCGGACCCGTCCAAGCGGGTGGCGCGGCCGGGCAGGCCCGGTGCCGACAGGGCCCGCGGCGCGAAGCCGGGCGGCCCGAAGACCGGCGGCGGCAAGCCGCGCGGCGCCAAAGCAGGGCCGCGCTCCGGTGGCAGTGCCCCGCCGATGCGCAAGGGCGGGCCGCGCGGCAAGGGGCCGCGCAAGTGACCGCGCCGCGGCGCCGGGGCTGACCGGCGCCGGTCTGCGCGGCAGGGCGCGCGCTCGTCCCGTCGTGGCGGAGCGCGGCCTGCCACCGGCCGGAAAAGCTTCGGCGCTCGGAACTTGCAGCCCGGCCAGGGCACGACCATATCGCGGGGACGTGATCGGAAAAGGAGTTCTGATGACCATCCGCCAGCGGGTCGCGGCGCGGCTCGATACCTCCCTCGTTCGCAACGGCATCATCGCCGTGATCCTGGTCAACGCCGTGCTGCTCGGGCTGGAGACCTCGGCCGGTGCGATGGCTGCCGCCGGCCGGCTGATCCGCGGCCTCGACGCCCTCTGCCTGGCGATCTTCGTCGCCGAGCTCGGCCTCAAGCTGTTCGCGCAGGGGCCGCGCTTCTTCCGCGCCGGCTGGAACCTGTTCGACTTCGTCATCGTCGGGCTGTCGCTGGTGCCCGGGGCGCAGACGCTCAGCGTGCTGCGGGCCCTGCGCATCCTGCGGGTGCTGCGGGTGATCTCGGTCGCGCCGCGCCTGCGCCGGGTGGTCGAGGGGTTCGTCACCGCGCTGCCGGGCATGGGCAGCGTCTTCCTGCTGATGGGGCTGATCTTCTACATCGGCAGCGTGATGGCGACCAAGCTCTTCGCCGAGGCCTTTCCCGACTGGTTCGGCACGCTGGGCCGCTCGGCCTATTCGCTGTTCCAGATCATGACGCTGGAAAGCTGGTCGATGGGCATCGTGCGGCCGGTGATGGCGGTCTATCCCTGGGCCTGGGCCTTCTTCGTCCCGTTCATCATGTTCACCACCTTCGTCGTGGTGAACCTGCTGGTCGGCCTGATCGTCAACTCGATGCAGGAGGCCCATGCCGAGGAGGACAACCAGCGCACCGACGCCTATCGCGACGAGGTGCTGGCGCGGCTCGAGGCGATCGAGCGGCGGCTGGCAGAGCGGGCCGAAGACGCCCGACCGCAGCAGCGGCGCGCCGGCTAGACCGGGTCAGATCCGGAACACCCGCTGCAACAGCCGCGGCACGAGGGCGTTGAAACGCAAGGGCGCGTCGGTCGCCGCCAGGCAGATGCAGGGCGGGCCGTCATCGGCCATCGGCGTGTGCTCGATGTCGCTCTCCACCACCTGGACGTCGCCGCGGCCGAAACGGCCGGTATGGTCGTGGAAGCTGCCCTGCAGCACCAGCGTCATTTCCAGCCCGTTATGGCCGTGATCCGGCACCGCCTTGCCGCCGGGGATGTAGAGCAGCCGCACCGAGCCCTCGGGCCCGGCGCTAAGGATGTCCTGGCGGATGCCGGCGCCGAGGCTGCGCCAGCGCGGCGGCCGGTTCTTCAGCTCGGCCATGACCGCGCCGGGATAGATGCCCGACGGGGCGGGGACCGGCACGCCGGTTTCGGCCGGCGGGGCGTCGAGCAGGGCCAGCGTGCGGGCGCGCAGATCGGCGCTCGGCGCCACGGTCTCGAGCGTTTCGAGCGCGGCGCCGGCCGCCGCCTCCTGCGCCTCGGCGGTGGCGCGGCAGGCATCGCAGAGCGACAGATGCGCGGCGACGACCACGGCAAAGCCATGGGGCAGGGCGCCGCTGACATAGGCCTGCAGGATGTCCTCCGGGATATGGTGGGTGACGGACGACATGGTCAGCGAAGTTCCTTCAATTCGTGGCGCAGCCGCTCGAGCCCGAGCCGGATGCGCGACTTGATCGTGCCCAGCGGCAAGCCGGTGCGCTGGCGGATTTCGGTATGGGTGAGGTCGCCCATGAAGGACTGCTCGATCACCGTACGCTGCTCCTCGGACAGCCGGCCGAGCGCGTCGCGCAGCCGGCACGCCTCCTGGTCCAGCGCCAGGACCTGGACGGCGTCCGCGGCCTCGGTCTCCTCGCCGGCGGTCAGCGCGTCGGGCACCGGCCGGCGCTCGCGCCGCAGCACGTCGATCTGGCGGTTGCGGGCGATGCGGTAGATCCAGGCCGCGGCCTGGGCCCGGCTCGGGTCGAACTGCTCGGCCTTCTGCCAGGCGGTCAGCAGCACGTCCTGGACCAGGTCGTCGGTCATCGCCCGGCCCATCCCGCTGCGCAGCATCATCGCCGTCAGCCGCGGCGCGAAATGGTCGAACAGCCGGGCGAAGGCCGCCCGGTCGCGGTGGTCGCGCACGGCGATCAGCCATTGCGTCGGCGGCGATAGCCCGTCCTGCGCCTGATCTGGCTCCATCTGGCCCGCCTGTTCCCGGCCCGGCACCGCCCGGGCGCCCCTCGGGGCGGCACGGCGGCGCGGCTTCTGAGTGGTGTCGATCTCTCCCAGCATACATCCTCTACGGGGCGGGAAAAGAAATGGATCACCCGGGTGATCCGATTGTCCGCATTTTCCGTAATCCTCCTGTAACCGCGCGCGAGACCCGCGCGTGGGACTGTCCCCGGTACGAAGATGACCCGGGCCCGAGACAAGGAGAGCAGATGTCCTTCGACGCCCCCCTGGCCGCACCGCGCCGGATCGCCGTCATCGGCGGCGGCATCGCCGGCATGGCGACGGCGCTGCTGCTGGCGCCGCAGAACCGCGTGACCCTGTTCGAGGCCGCGCCGCGGCTGGGTGGCCACGCCCGCACCGTGATCGCCGGGAAGCGCGGCGACCAGCCGGTCGATACCGGCTTCATCGTCTTCAACTACGCCAACTACCCGCACCTGACCCGGCTGTTCGCCGATCTCGACGTGCCGGTGCAGCGCAGCGACATGACCTTCGGCGTCAGCCTCGACGGCGGCCGGCTGGAATACGCGCTGCGCAACCTGTCCGGGCTGTTCGCCCAGCGGCGCAACCTGGCGCGGCCGCGCTTCTGGGGCATGCTGCGCGACATCGCCCGCTTCAACGCCGGGGCCGAGGCGGCGGCGGTCAGCGACGACATGACGGTCGACGAGCTGATCGCGGCGCTGGGGCTGGGCGCGGCCTTCCGCCGCCACTACCTGCTGCCGATCTGCGGCGCGATCTGGTCGACGCCCTCGGGCGAGGTCGGCGCCTTTCCGGCGCGCAGCCTGCTGCGCTTCTTCCGAAACCACGCGCTGCTGTCGCCCGGCGGCCAGCACCAGTGGTGGACGGTGTCGGGCGGCAGCGTCGCATACGTCACCCGGCTGGCGGCACGGCTGCGCCTGCTGGGGGTCGAGACGCGGACGGGCTGCCCGGTGCGCTCGGTCATACGCGACGCCGCAGGCGCGCAGGTCCGGCCCGAGGGCGGCGTGGCCGAGCGTTTCGACGAGGTCGTGCTGGCCTGCCATTCCGATCAGGCGCTGGCGCTGCTGGCCGATGCGATCCCCGAGGAGCGCGCCGATCTCTCCGCCATCGCCTACCGCCCGAACCGCGCCGTCCTCCATGCCGATCCGGGCCAGATGCCGCGCCGCCGGGCCTGCTGGTCGTCCTGGGTCTACCGGGCCGAGCAGGCCGGGCAGGAGACGGCGGTCGGCGTCAGCTACTGGATGAACCGGCTGCAGGGCATTCCCGAGGACGACCCGCTGTTCGTCAGCCTCAACCCGCAGGGTCCGCTGCGCGAGGACCTGATCTACGACGAGGTGAGTTTCGACCATCCCGTCTTCGACCGCGCGGCGCTGCGGGCGCAGGGCCGGCTCGCCGCCCGCAACGGCAGTGACCACACCTGGTTCGCCGGCGCCTGGCTGCGCTTCGGCTTCCACGAGGACGGCTTCGCCAGCGCGGTGCGGATCGCCCGGGCGCTGGACCGGGTGCCGGCATGAATGTCCGGCCGGAAATCCTGCGGGCCGAGACGACGCACGCCCGGCGCGGCGCCACCCGGCACGGCTTCCGCCACCGGGTCGATTACCTGCTGCTCGACCCCGAGGCGGCGCCGGGCGGCGACCTGCTGCTGTTCTCGCGCAACCGGGTCAACCTGGCCTCGGTCGATGACCGCCTGCATGGCGGCCCGCGCGGCGCCGGACGCGGCGCGGCCTGGGCGCGGCAGGTGCTGGCCGGGGCCGGGGCGCCTAGGGGGCTGGCCCTGCGCCTGCTGACCCAGCCGCGCTTTCTCGGGCTCTGGTTCACCCCGGTCAGCTTCTGGCTGGCCTTCGACGGTGGGGCGCTGGTCGCGGTGATCGCCGAGGTCAACAACACCTTCGGCGAGCGCCACAGCTACCTCTGCGCCCATCCCGGCTTCGCCCCGATCACCGCGCGCGACCGCTTGCAGGCGCGCAAGGTCTTCCATGTCTCGCCGTTCCAGGACCTCGCCGGCGCCTACAGCTTCACTTTCGAGGTCACCCCGGCCCTGATCGCCATCACCATCACCCTGCGCGACGGCAGCGAAGGCGTCGTCGCCACCCTGTCGGGCCGGCGCGCGCCGCTGACCGACCACGCCCTGCTGGCGGCCGCCCTGCGCCGGCCGTTCGGCCCGCTGCGCACCCTCGCGCTGATCTACTGGCACGCCCTGCGGCTGAAGGCCAAGGGCGTCGCCTACCGTCCGAAACCGATCCCCCCCGAACAAGAGGTCAGCCGATGATGCCCTTCGCCTCCCGCCGCCTGAAGCGGGATTTCCTCGACGCCTGCGCCGGGCTGAGCCGCGGCCGGCTGCGCCTGATAACGCCCGAGGGCGCGCGGCACGATTTCGGCGATGCCGGGCCGGAGGCCGAGCTGAAACTGCACGACTGGTCGGTCGCCAGCGCCGTCGCGGCGCGCGGCGATATCGGGCTTGGCGAGGCCTATGTCGCCGGGCTGTGGGACAGCTCCTCGGTCGAGGATGTCGCCACCGTGGCGCTGCGCAACCTCGACCGGCTGGGCACGACCGCCACGCCGCGCCCGCTCCAGCGGCTCAGGCTGGGCGCCGTCGACCGGGTGCTGCGGGCCAATTCGCGGCGCGGGGCGGCGCGCAACATCCGCGCCCATTACGATGTCGGCAACGAGTTCTACCAGCTCTGGCTCGACCGCGGCATGTCCTATTCGTCGGGCCTCTACGCCCCCGACGACAGCGACCTGGAACGGGCGCAGTGGCGCAAATACGACCGCATCCTCGACCGGATCGGCACGGCCGAGCAGGTGCTGGAGATCGGCTGCGGCTGGGGTGGCTTTGCCGAGCGGGCGGCGGAACAGGGCCGGCAGGTCACCGGCATCACCATCTCGCCCAGCCAGAAGGGCTATGCCGATGCCCGGCTCGACGGCCGGGCCGAGATCCGGCTGCAGGATTACCGCGACAGCTCGGGCAAGTTCGACGCGGTGGTCTCGATCGAGATGGTCGAGGCGGTCGGCGCGCGCTACTGGCCGACCTATTTCGCCACCCTGCGCGACCGGCTGGTGCCGGGCGGCCGGGCCGTGCTGCAGGCGATCACCGTGCCCGACGCGCATTTCGCCGGCTACCGCCGCCGCTCGGATTTCATCCGCCACTACACCTTTCCGGGCGGGATGCTGCTGTCGGACGCGACCGTCGCCGCGCAGGCGCGCCGCGCCGGGCTGAGCCTGCGCGACAGCTTCGCCTTCGGGGCCGATTACGCCCGCACCTGCCGGGACTGGGGCCGGCGGCTGGAGAAGGCCGCGCCGCGCATCCGCGCCCTCGGCCACGGCGAAAGCTTCCTGCGGACCTGGCGCTATTACCTCGGCATCTGCGCCGCCAGCTTCGCAACCGGCCGGGCCGATGTCGTCCAGGTCGAGCTGGCCCGTGCCTGACCGTCCAGCCCCCGCCGGAGCACCGCCATGCTGATCGCCGTCACCTTGCTGCTTGCCGCGTTGCTGGTCCTCGTCCTGCTGCGGGCAAGCTGCTTCAGCTTCGCCGCGCAACGCCCCGACAGCTATGGCGAAACCACGCCTGTCTTCGATCCGGCCCGGGTCCTTTCCGGGCGGCTGGATTCCGAAGGCGTGATCTTCGGCCCGACCGGCCGCGTCGTCTCGCGCTTCGTGATGCGGATGGAGGGGCGCTGGGACGGCGCCCGGGGCACTCTGACCGAGGAGTTCCACTATGACTCGGGCCGCAGCCAGCTGCGCCGCTGGGACCTGGTGCTGCACAATGACGGCCGCCTGACCGCGACCGCGCCGGATATCCTCGGCGACGGCCGGGGCGTGATCCGCGGCGCCACCCTGCATCTGCGCTATCGACTCCGCTTGCCGAAAGAAGCGGGCGGGCATGTCCTCGACGTCACCGACTGGCTCTACCTGATGCCGAACGGCACGGTCATGAACCGCTCGCAGATGCGCCGCTTCGGCGTCACCCTGGCAGAACTGGTGGCGACGATGCGGCCTGGGGACGTGGCGGGGAACTGCGATGGCTGAGCCGGAACGCTGGTGGATCGTCGGCGCCAGCGAGGGGCTGGGGCGGGCGCTGGCCCGGGCGCTGGACGCCGAGGGCGCCGCGCTGGCGCTCTCGGCCCGCGACGCGGCCCGGCTGCAGGAGCTGGCCGGGGAGTTGCGCGACGCCCGCGCGCTCCCGGTCGACGTCACCGATGCGGCCGCGGTCGCCCGGGCGGCCGAGCAGGCGGGCAGGGTCGACGGCCTCGTCTACTCTGTCGGCGCCTACCAGCCGATGTCGGCCAATGACTGGGAGACGGGGGTGGCGGTGGCGATGGCCGAGGCGAATTTCCTCGGCGCCCTGCGGGTCGTCGGCGCGGTGCTGCCGGGGATGCTGGCACGGGACGCCGGCCGCATCGTGCTGATCGGCTCTCTGGCCGGGTTTCGCGGGCTGCCCGGCGCCATCGGATACGGCGCCAGCAAGGCGGCGCTGATGCATCTGGGCGAGAACCTGCGCGCTGACCTGCGTGGCACCGGGGTCCGGGTGCAACTGGTCAATCCCGGCTTCATCGACACCCGGCTGACACGCCAGAACGGTTTTCGCATGCCGCAGCTGATGACGCCCGAACGGGCTGCGGCCCGGACCCTGCGCGCGATCCGCTCCGGGCGCTTCTCGACCAGCTTCCCGGCGCCGTTCTCGACCCTGTTCCAGCTCGGGCGCCATCTGCCGCTGCGACTGTTCCAGGCCCTGTTCTGAAGCGCCGCGTCACGGGACGGAGAGATGCCCTGCACCGGCCCGGCAATGCAGGCCGGACCGGCGGGCATCGCAAGGCTCGGTTCATCGGGGATCGGGTTGCCGGAAGGGGCCGGGCTGGCCGGATCGAAAAGCGCAAGTGTTTCGCTCATCCTTTCCGTCCGCCGCAAGGACCTGCGGCGGGCGGCAGGTTCAGAACAGGCGTGCGTGCATCAGTTTCACGGTCCGCCCGGAGGCCGGACCGGGCGCCGGACGGAGGCTCGCTGCCGAAGCGGATCTCGGTGCTCTCCCGGTCGCCTTCCAGCTCGAGCCCGTGGAAACCGGCATCGGTCAGCGGCGGGCGGATCCTGGCAGCACGGCCGCGCTCCGCCGGCGCGGGAGCGGTGGGCGCATTCCTCGCGCGACCATCCGGTGGCAGCAAATTTTCGACACTTTATTTCCGATACTTTCCCGGTTCGCTCATTTCTGGTAACATTCGTGCGATCAGAAGGGTTCTCGGCGTGACAGCGGTGCCGTCATCTGGCGGCGCGGTGGTGCCGTTCATGAGTGGAGTGGGGGCTGTGGCATCATCTGCCGAACTCGCCGCGCATTTGCTGCGCGAGACCGCTGAATTGCTGCGGACGCTCGGGGCGCAGGACGACTCTGCCGCCGGGGAGATGCGGCGCAATGCCGAGACCTTCGACAAGGTGGCGGCGCTGGTGGTGCCCTCGGCCGACGGCCCGGTTCCACCGGAGCAGAGCCTCGTCGACGAAGTGCTCGGCTTCCGCGCGCCGCGGCCGCATCGCAAGGGGCCCTTCCTGAAGCGACCGAGATGGCTGAACGCGCCGGACCGGCCGTTCCAGTTTTCCGATCTGTTCAAGCCTGAGAATTGCTGGGCCGCCTTCGATGCGCAGGAGGCGCAGCACGCCGCCTGGAGCGCGGCGATCCTGCAGGAATTGGCAAAGGCGGATCTTCCCGCCGCGCTCCCGGCGGATTTCTCGGGTGCGACGCCGGCATCGCCCTGGCGGGTCGCCTTCAGCGCACTCGACTTCCTGCCGGGGGTCACGCTTGCCTGGGTGGGCTGCCGGGGCGACGACGACGATGCCGACTGGGACGCGCTCTTCAGCCTCAGCAAGCAGGGCGGCGAAGAGGAGGCGGGCGAGACCGCCGACTGGATCGCGCGGAGCTATGATTTCGCGAGCGCCGAGATTCACCGCCTCAACCACGATACGCCGCTCTGGCTGACCGGCAACGAAGCGGCGTATTTCGACTATTTCATGACCATCGTGCGCGGTGAAAAGGGGGCATTTCGCGTCCTGACAAGGCGATTGCGCGAGCAGTTGCTGGCCGCGTTGAACGACGAGGCGGGAGGCATCGCCGACAAGGCCCGCGCCAAGCTCGAGACGATCTCGGATCCCGAGTTCGACAGTCTGTCGCTTCAGGGCGAAGGCATCTACACCGCTCCTATTCTCTATAGCGGGGCGCTGTTTCGCTCCCGCCTTGCCGTCTCTCCGACCGGCGAGGTGCGCATGGACGATGACGAACCGCTTCTTGGGGAGGGCGCCGAGGTCGCGGCGTTGCGCGAGTATTGAGCGGCGGCAGCGGCCGCAAGGGCCTGGGCCTTCTCCCGAACGTGGTACACAAGGGCCTGGGCCTTCTCTGGAACGCGGTACTATGGTTCATGGGTCTGGTGCTGCTTTTCGTGGGTCTGGCCCTGCTTTCCTCGATCTGCGTCTTCGCGCTGTCCCTGGCGGTCTACTTCGCGCTGCCCTACTTGGGTTTCCCGCAGAATCCGCCTGCCGGCGCCGCGACTTCGGGCGCGGGATGGCCGCTTCTTTCGGTCCAGGTGGATAGCGGCGACGACCGCCAACTGCTGATCAGCATCCAGAGCTGGCTCGCCACGCTCCTCGGCTTCGTCTTCGCTGCCGTGGGTTTCATGCTGTCGCACCGGAAGGAGCAAATGGCGGTCAAAGAGCTGAAGTCCACCGCAAGACGCCAGATCGAGACCGCTTTTAAAGTTTTAAAAACGTCTTGCAGCACTAGCTTCCAGAAATACATCGATGCGGACCAGGAAACTTGGAACGCAAAACTTGACTCATTAGAAAAAAAGGCCGATGCGATGGAGGAAGAACTGATCAAAGGCTTGGGTCATTTTCCTGAGCACGTCCGGGATTTGCAGCGTTTGTTGTGGGAAATTGGCAATATAGGGGATTGCATAACAGACGGTCGCTCCAAAGAGACTCGAGAGCGGCGTCAGAGGTGTGGCGATGCCATTTTAAATGATCATCTTTCGGAGTGCGAGAAAAAATGGCCAATCGGTGATTTGCGCAATGGTTAATTACATAAAGCTTGCATATTTTTCTGAACGTAGCGCCCCAGATCTCTTGAGGGTGTTCATCGAGGATAAACTTGAAGATGATGAGGGGAAAGAGAAAGTTTGCGTGCAACCTACCTTCATCCCTTCACGCAATGGCGAACTGTCTCGCACTCAGGAGATCGAATCCGCTTGTCCAATCTGCCATATCGTGGATCTGAATGAGAGCGAAGATGAGCAGGAATCTTACGAAAATCTTGTGCGCGACTGGTATGATAACAATCTCCTTTCATGGTATATCTGGTGCACGACTGCGGCGCTGAAAGGAAAGGAGCCGGAGCGAAAGCCGGAGCTGTTTGCCGCGGACTCGCCGATTATGCTGGTGGCTCGGGGTTACGGTGATGAGAAAGCCGCCGCGGAAATCGCGGGCGTGGAGAAGTACTTCAATTGCGGAAAGCACCTATTTGAACCCTACAATAATCTCATGGCGACTATCGAGGAAATCGCGCCTGAAAATTCGCCTAATGTCGCAAAGATCCGTATCTTGCCAGGAAGCGCGGCGGGCAAAGCCAGATCGCTCAAGAGAATGCTGGAGGAAGTCGTTGCGAAGCACGGGCTTTTCACAAAGTTCCAAAGTCTCGGCAATGTAAATGTAGTTGTGCCGACAATAAAGGGCGAGTTCAATCTTATCATCGCACCGGCATCGGATGAGGACACGCTCAAGAAAACGGCCAAGTCTGCTCTGTCTAAGCAGGAGGGGATCTTGATGCTCAGCCCCGCTCCTGAGGGCGCCGAGGATAATCCGCAGATCGAATTGGGTGGCAGTACTTTTGTCGGTCGGATCGTGACCCTGCGCCGCCCACCTCCGTGGAATAGTGGGGCGCAGGAGATGAGGCTTTGCCTGTGGGCCATATACGACGCGCCGGTCAATTCGGACTCAGAAACTTCTGAATGGCGGCAGAGTCTTTCTGAATGGGGTAAACGGGCATTTTTTCTGTTTGCCAAGGGCTCTCGCGACCCTGATGCCCGGCTCGCCGTCGGGACGGAGTGAACCGCCATGACCAATGACGACCGGAGCGAGCGCCGCATCATTGCCTTCTACGGCTTCAAGGGAGGTGCCGGCCGGTCCCTGCTGCTGGCCAATATCGCGGCGGCGCTCGCGATCAAGGGCAAGAACGTGCTGATCATCGACGCCGATCTCGAAGCGCCGGGGGTGGGCGACTTCTTCGACGGGCCCGAGCGGCCGACCTACGCCCAATGGCGCGAGGCGAAGGGCTTGCTGGAGCTCTTCCGCGACAAGGGCGGAGCCGAGGGGGAGGCCACCGATCCGGAATTCGCCGAGAAACTCACCGAGGCGCTGTTCGCCAAGGACGGCCGCCTTCATCCCGATCGGACCGCCCCGGGACCGGAGCGTTACCTCACCGAGATTCGCAGCCCCCACACAGACCGCGACGGCCACGGCTGCATCCGCCTCCTCGGCCCGGGTTCGCAATCGGCGGCGACCGCGGGGGAATGGGGGCCGAGGGGCTATGTCGCCGGCATCGTGGATTTCGACTGGACCTACTTCTTCACACGCCAGGACGGCGGCGATTTCCTGCGCGCCTTGCGGCAGGCGATGCTGGATCAGGAGGTCTACGACCACATCCTGATCGACGCGCGGACGGGCTACAACACGGCCTCGGTCTTTCTCGTGCGCGCGCTTGCCACCGACGTGGTGACCGTCAGCACCTTCTCAATGCAATCTCTCGACGGTGTGTTGCGGATGCTGCCGGTGTTCTCCGAGCCCCTGCCTTTCACGCGGAAGGGGGCGCGCAATCACCTGCTGCTGTCGAAGCGGGTCGACAGCGACAGCGCCGGCTCCCGCAGCGGCAGCCACGAAAGAAAGAGCGAACTGGAAGCGAAACGCAGCTTTCTCAAAGCCGCCCTGCGAATGCTGCCCGGCTTTGAGGCCGAAGACGGCAAGGGCGCGCGCGATCCACTGTTTCACGAACTGCCCTTCTTCGAGGAATTGCAGCGCGATGACAGCCTGATCTTCGCCCGCGACAACCCCGAGAACCAGCCGGGTGAGGACGGCGCCAAGGCCTCCGGCAAGGCCTACGCCGAGGCCCTCGGCGACTACAAGGCGGCCTTCTTCAAATTCCTGAACGCGCTTGTGCCCGATGCCCCGGAGGGGAAGCTCTACCGCGACGCGGACTCAGACAAGGAAGCGCTCTTCAAGGACTGGTCGGTCGTGCGCAGCTTCGACATCGCCGCCGAAAGCGCATCGGAAGGCCCGAAACCGGCGCTTGTCATCGCCGCGAAGATCGTCGACGCCCTGAAGGAGGTCCTCTCCGATGGGGATGCGCTCTCCGCGTGGCTCGGTGAGGCAAGCCACGCCCGCCGGCCGGCGGCGAATTCCGGCGCGAGGCTTTTCGATCCCCAAAAGGAGGCCTGGCGGTCGAAAACGGATGCCAGCGCAACTGCCGGGGACCGGACCAGGGACCTCGAGGATGCCCTGGATGAACTCGACAAGATGCAGATCGGTCCGCGGGCGCTGTGCCGGCTCGAGATCGGACAGCGGCTGTCGCAGCTGTTCGAGGAGCAGGCAGGGGGCGACGTCCCTGATCGGGCCGGGCGCTCACGGCAGGCGATACGGAAACTCGCCGCCGAGCTGCATCTCGGCATCCTGCCCATCGACCTCGGGGAAGGGCTGTTCGAGTTCGGGGAACCGCCAGAGCCGATGACGCCGAGGGGCGATGTCGCCGAGCCTGAATCGCGGGCGCCCGAAATAGTCGTGAGCAAGCTTCGCGGCGCTGCCAAGGCGATGACCCGGCAAGCGATCGAGCTGCCCTTCGGCGGCGACAGGCGGGCGGAGGCCGGCGCGGCCTGGCGGCAGCATTTCGACGAACTGGGCGAACAGGTGACAGAGGCGAAAGAGGTGCTGAAGGCGCTCAGGGCCCCGATGCCCGGGGGCCAATGCGAGGCGGCTCGCCTCGCCCAGAACCTGGCCGCTTTCAAGCTGGCCCTGCGGGAAGGGCCGGGCGCGGCCGAATTCGACGATCTGCTGGAACAGCTCGCGACCACTCTGGAGAGCCCCTTCACCCCCGACGCGCCGGATCAACTGACGAACGTGAATAGCTTCGACTTCCTGCGCGACGTCGCGCCGGGCATCGCGATGGTGCGGATCGCGCAGGCCACCGCCGATCCGCGGGAGCGGATTGCGCGCCAGGCGCGGCACTGCATCGACAGCGCCTTCGAGAAACTGATGCGGATCGCGCCCGAAGCGCCAGACGGGGAGGGGGCCGGGGACGTCGGCTACTTGCCGCAGGTCGAGCAATGGTCTGCCTATGTCGGCACGATCGCCCATGCGCGATTGACCCTGCGCGCCCTCGACATGGGGCCGCTGGCTGTGGCGCATCCGTTCTCCGACACAGAGGGCCGGACGCTCGCGGAGCGGGCGTCTGAAGTCTCCCGGGGGGCGCAGCGCGCCGCCGCCGCCGCCGACCCCGGCAGCCGCCGGCTGCGCGAACTCGCCGCTCTCCGGGCGAACTACCTCGAGACCCTGGTCGCGGGATACTCGGAGAGCTTTCCCCACCTCCTCGATCGCCTCGAAACCCTCTGGGCTCAGGTCGAGAGCTATGCGCGTGGCCTCCGCCCCGGCTCCGACCAGTCAGAGGCGGCGCAGTTTCTGGCCAATCTCTGCGACGATATCGTTACCCTCGCCGAGGAGCTTGGCGCGGATCGGATCGCCAACATCGCGGCGCGGATCGGACTGCAACAGCTGCGTCGCGCCGGTCCGCAGAATGATGACGATCCGCGGATCCGCAATTTCAGCCGCTCGATCATCGTCACCAGCGACAAGCTCGGGCGCCCGATCCGCGACAAGGACGTCGAGGCCTTCGAAACCTTCGCGCGCGAGAAGTCGGGCGCCGATGCGGTCCATCAATACGAATGGTGGCGCGTCAGCCTGCGTCTCCAGCGCGGGGACTATCGCGACGCCTGCCAGATGATGGATCGGTGGTTCGAGGCCCGCGCCGCGGAGGATGCCGGCTGGCCGCCGATCTATGACTATCCCCTGATCGAGTATGGCTGGCGCACCGCGACGCAGGCCAAGATGGGGCGGCTGGACCAGGCCCGGCAGAGCGAAGCTTGCTGGCGGAGTCACCAGCTGCTGCAAACCGGGCTCATCGGGGCGGCGAAAAGCACTGACTGGCGGCTTGGCGACGAGTTGAGCGAGGTGGCGTTGGCCTGCGGCGAACCGGAGGCGGCCCTGGCCGATATCGCGGCCCTTCTCGACAGCACCGACGATGGCCGGCGCAGCCCCCGGATCCGGCGCATGCAGGCCATTCTCGAGATGCGCCGCGAGTTGATCCATCTCCTGACCGGGCGTGACCCGGTGACTGTGCCCGATCTCCTCCTCGACGCCTATGACGGGGCGATGGCCCAGAGCGCCGTTCCCTACGGCGATCTGCGTTTTGCCGAGGCGCTGAAGATGCCGTGGGAGAGCCTCGGGGTCTTTCGCGGCGACGAATTCCCCAGCCCCTATCGCCTCGAACGCGCCAACCTCCGGCTGCTCTATGCCGAAACCTTGTTGCGGCGCGGTCGCTCGGGCGATGCCGACAAGGCCGAAACCGCCCTGCGCGAGGTGATCGAGGTCTCGTTCGACGATTATGACTGCGCCGGCGGGGAAGAGCGCGATCCCTTCATCCGCCAGATCGAACTTGCCGCCTGCGAACCCATCGCCCAGGCCTGCGCGCTGCTGTTGCATTGTGGCGGCGCCGGAGCTGATGCGGAGAACCTGCGCGCCCGGGCCCTGCGTCACCGTGACCTCGACGTCGAAAGAAACGGACCCGAGCGGCTTGCGTTCTACGACCGGGTATTCGACTTTTGCGGCGTGAGCCCCGACCAGAGCTGACGCGCAGGTTCGGACGCGAAGGGGGCAGGTCGGCGCCAGTCACGGCGCGAGTCCGATGCCAGGATTGCGCCGCTCACGGCGGGCCTTCCTCGGTATCCCTGCCGGCTTCCGCCGACCGCCCGGCCTGCTCCGCGAGACGTTCGTCGAGCTTGTCCCGGATCATCTTCGAGAGCACCTCGTCGACCGGATTGCGCTGCTTGGGCCCGCATTCCCCGGCCGCCGCCTCGGGCTTGGTCTTCCGGACCTTGCGCGCGGGGCGCAGGTAGGTGCGGTCGATCTCGCGCTCGGGAACCGGGTCGCGGTCGTCGTCGAAGAGCGGGTTCTCGTCGAACTTGCCCGCGAAGGCGGGATCGCGCAGGTAGTTCGGCAGCATCGCGATCACCGCCTCGTCGCCGGCGATCTGCAAGAGCATCTCGTCCGCCTCCAGGGCCAGGAATTCCGAGGCCGACAGGAAGCCGAGCAGCCGTGCCATCTCGCCCGCGGCCTGCTGCGTGTTCGGCCCGAAGGCCTGCAGCACGGCGCAGTTGTTGATCATCGTCTGCCAGTCGTGCGGATAGAGCAGTTGCAGCTGGCTCAGGTCCTGCCAGAAACTCCAGGTCTGCAGGCCATAGCCGCGCAGCAGGGTGATGGCGGTCCGCAACTCGTTCAGGGTGCCCAGTTGCGCGGCCTCGTCGAGGATGAAGAGGGTGGATTGCCTGGGCCGCCGGCGCCGGCGCATCACGAGCGTCACCAGGCTGCTGATCCACAGCCGCAGAAAGCGCCCGTGGCTCGACAGCATGTGCGGCGGCAGCACGAGGTAGAGCGTGACCGGATCGCCGCGGGTGATCTTGTCCAGATCGAACGAGGTGGCGCTGACCGCGTCCTGGAGCCTGGGCCCGCGCAGGAAGTCGATGCCGTCCTGGGCGAAGGAGATGATGCCGCCGAGCGTTTCCGCCGCCGCGATCGAGAGATTGCCGGCGATCGCCCGGACCTCCGGGTGGCGGGACTTGCGGAAGATGCGCTGCACCTCCTGCGGCGCGCCCGCGACGGAGCCCATCAGGGCGCGGACCGTGGCCAGGCTGCGCTTCTCTTCGGGCAGGTCGGTGACGACATGCAGGACGGCCGCGAGCAGAAGCTGCCGGGCCCGGCTGACCCAGAAGCGGTTGCGCATGTCGCCCAGGTCGTCGGGCAACAGCGCCTGGACGACGACCGCCGCATCGTCGACCCCGGTGGGGCTGCGGGGCTCGATCAGGTCGAGCGGGTTGAGCGTCGCGCCGGGAAGATCGGTGACGCCCATCGGGTCGAGCACGATCACCTCCTGCCCCATCTCGCGCCGATGCCGGGCCGTCACCATCGCGTTCTCGCCCTTCGGGTCGATGACGATGGCCGGCCCCTCGTGACGCAGCAGCGCCGGGATGATGCAGCCGACGCCCTTGCCCGCCCCGGTCGGCGCGATCGTCATCAGGTGGCCCTCGGCCTCCATCAGGATCGGGTCGACGAAGCCGGTCTCCGGGCTGCGCAGCGCGTCGCCAAAGCTGAAGCCGACCGGTGTCTTGCGGTGCGACTCTTCCAGCGACCAGCCGACAAGCAGCCCGGGCCGCTCGACTTCGGGCGGCAGCGACAGGGCGCTCTGCGCCGCCAGCGGACGGGTATCCGGGAAGGGGAGCGTGCGGTTCATTCCACGGTCTCCGTCATGGGCAGGTCGGGGAAGCGGTGATTGTCGACGTAGAGCACCCTCGGCTCGGCCGCGACGTCTTCCGCCCGCGGTTCGTCGTCGAGCATCTCGACCCTGCCATCCGCCATGATCCGGAAGCGGGCGAAGAACAGCGTGTCGGCGTAATGCACGGTCGCGACAGCGTCGGACACGGCGGCATCTGCCTCGGTCGCAACGAGTTGCAGCGGCTGGAACGCCTCGGTGAGCCGGGCACGCTGTCCGGGCGCCTCTTCGCTCACGCGCAGCCGCGAGAGGTCATCGACGGTAGCGAAGGGGCCCTGGGGACCGCGGACGAACTGGCAGAAGAAGCGCAGGTAGCCCGCCTGCTGCGCCTCGGAGGACAGATCGAGCCCGTGCAATGCGATATGTTCATGGATCGCCGCGGAATTGCCATCGAGCGAGGTGAAGCCGTCCGGGCCATAGAGCAGGCTGTAAAGCGCCCGCGGCGGCTTGCCGACTGCCGGGTCTGCCATGGCCGCCTGCAGGTCGCAGAGAACCCAGCCGGGAAAGAAATCGAGCGGGGCAAGGCGCAGGGCCTCGGCCACCGCCTCGGCCGGAAGACAATCGGCGGTCTCGGACAGGCGCTGAACGAGCAGCGCGGCCGTTTCGGGGTCGAGGGCCGCCCAGCTTGCGGGGATCGGCGGCGGCAGGATGAACGCTGACGGGTATTCTTCGGAAAACTGGATCATGCGGTGCAGCCAAATAGTCGTGTCAAAATGCCTTGGTGAACAGGTTACCCACCCGGGGCCTGATCACCAAGAGGATTGGTGCCGGGAAACCGAGCCCAAGCCCGAGGCCCGAGAAGCCCGGGCCGCTCACACGCGCAGTAGCGATCTCAGCCGCGGCGTGACCCTTTGCTCCAACAGGACGATCAGTTCCGGCTGGTCGCGCTCGAACGCGTCGGGGATGTGCAGCGTGATGATCCGGTCATCGGGCGGGCGGTTCTTGAACTTCCTGCGAATCCGCTCGCGGTGATGCGCTTCCATGGCGAAGATCACGTCGGCTCTGGCCACGAGCTCCCTGGTCAGCGGCCTCGGCGCTGCGGGATCGGTTCCGGCGGAGAGGGCCTCGATGCCCGGCCAGTCGCGAAACAGAGCCGCCGCGGTCGGGCTCCTGAGCCGATTGGCGGTGCAAACGAAAAGGACCAGCATCCTGGCGCTCTCACTTGTGAAGTCGGGCCGGAGAACCGGTCGGGCCGCTTGCCCGCCCGATCCGGGCGCCACCGACTTGCCGCGGCTGTTCCGTCCCGCCGCCGTTTACCTCATCGGATCGCCGGGCAGGGCGCCAACAAGCGCCTCAGGGAGCTTCGAGGCGGGCAATCGCGAGCACGCATGTCGCGTTGTGACGTTCGCGCTCGGCCAGCCTCCGCTTCGCCGTTTCGAATTTCGCCTGCGCGGCTTCGAATTGAAGCAGCGCGCGTGCCCGGGCGTCATAGACCCTGCGCACGCGCGATCCCGGGTTGCCGATCGCGCCGCCATGGGGCGCGGCGAATTTCGGGAACCAGCTCTTCATTTCGAGCAGGGCCTCCCGCCACTCCCTGTCTGCCTCGATGTAACGCTGAAAGGTCAGGCGCAGCAGGCGCCGGCGGGTCGCGAGTTCGGGCTGCATTCTTTCCTCCCCTCAAGATCCGATGCACGGCCAGCATAGCATCTTCAGGGCCTGTCCGAAACGGCGTCGCCGGTTGCCGGCGGAGCCGCCGTCGTCAGCAGGTCAGGCGCGCGGCGGGCATCGGCGGAACATCCCCAAGGCAGCGGCGGCGCCCGGCTCAGCGCGTGAGCCGCGCCATCACCCGCGCCCGTACCTCCTGCGGTTCTTCCGCCAGGGCCCGCATCAGCGCGACGAGGTCGCCGCGGGTGCCGTGAAGCTGATCGACCAGGTCCATGACGACCGCCAGGGCCGTGTCGTCGAGATCGAAATCGTCGCAGAGATCGCACAGAAGCTCCATCCGCGCGATGTCCAGCTGCCGGTAGACCATGCGCCCGCCGCCGGCCTCCGCGGGGCGGATCACCTCGGCCCGGACGAAGCGGGCAAGGCGGGGGCGGTCGAGGCGGGCAACGGCGGCCAGCATTTCCTCTTCGGACAGGAAGCCGGTTCTCTCGGTCATGCCTTCCCCCCCTTGCGCGGATCGTAGCCATGCGTCTTGCGCCACTCCTCCATGAACCGCGCAAGGTCGTCGTCGACCTCTTGTGGCATGGCGATCTTCAGCTCGACCAGTTGGTCACCCACCGCGCGGCCCGGCGCCGCGATGCCCCGGCCGCGCAGGCGCAGAACCTGGCCGCCGGTCGCGCCCTTCGGGACCGTCACCTTGACCGGCCCGGCGATCGTCGGCACCTCGACCTTGGCGCCCAGCACCGCCTCGTCCAGCGTGATCGGCAGGGTCATCGCGATGTCGTCGCCCGCGCGCCTGAACACCGGATGCGGCCGGACCGAGAGCGTGACATAGGCGTCCCCGGTCGCGCCGCCGCCCTGTCCCGGCCCGCCCTTGCCGCGCAGGCGCAGGGTCTGGCCGTCGGCGACGCCCTTGGGGATCTTGACTTCCAGATCGCCGCCGCCGGGCAGGCTGATCCGCATCGCCCCGCCGGTCGCGGCGGTCAGGAACGGCACCTCGAGTGCGTAATGGGCGTCCGCCCCGCGTGCGCGGAAGGCGTGGCTGCTGAAATCGCCACCGCCCTGCCGGGCCTGGCGGCGCAGGAACTCGGCAAAGATGTCGGCCTCGTCGCCGAAGCCTTCGTAGCGCGGGCCCTGGCGATAGGGATTGCCCGCGTCTTCGGCAAAGTCGCGGTAGTAACGCTGGCGTCGCTGCGGGCGCTCCTGCCCGCTCGCGTCGATCTCGCCGCGGTCGTAGCGGGCCCGCGTCTCGGGATCCTTCAGAAGCTCGAAGGCCGTGCCCGCCGCCTTGAACCGCGCCTCGGCGGCGGCATCGCCGGGGTGCAGGTCCGGGTGGCTTTCCTTGGCGATCTTGCGGTAGGCCTTCTTGATTTCGGCCGCGCTGGCGGTCTTCGCCACGCCGAGCACGTCATAGGGGTCTTCGCTCATCGCTTTTCCGCCCTTGAGTCCTTGTCGGCGAAGTAGAACGCCATCCGGGCCGCGTCGCAACCGGACAGCAGATCCCGCCGGCGCCGGAAACGGGATGTCGCTGCGCGCGCCCCGTCGATGGTCAGCTCGGAGAGAGCAGTTGCGCGCGGCGAGGCCCGCCAATGGCAGGGACGGGACAAGAGCGGACTTGGCGAAACGCAGGACCGGCGGTTGGCGAACGGAGCTGCGGTCTGATTGCGATTGCTCTCTCGGCCTCAGCCTGTGCCTCAGTCGCCCGCCAGCGCCGACCGATGCGCCGCATAGGCGGCAAGCGCGGCGGCGGTCTGCATGTCATGCGCGAAGCGGAACGCCGGGCCTTCGACGGTTTCGTCCGGAAACTCGGTGATCAGGGTCATCGCCGGACCTTCGGCCGTCTCCGCCTCCGGGGACACGAGGCAGGGAAAGCCGTTCACCATCCGGAACCCGCTCGGCCCGGCATAGGCCTCGAAGGCCGAGAGCTGTTTGCGATTGAACGCCATCAGGTCCGGGATCGCCGCCAGGCGCTCGGTCACGCCGGCCAGCAGCCTCTCGGCCCGCGCCTGCCGGTCGGCGCGGTGACGCAGGATGAGGAAAAAACCCTTCGGGATCGTCCAGGCCTCGAAGCCGCGCGGCAGGTAGCCGGAGAAGGGCCGCAGCCATTCATGCGCGGGATAGCCGTGCAGGTTGACATGCAGCTCCGCCCCCGACAGGCGCCACGCCTCGGCCACCGCGGCGCGTTCGAGCAGGGGCTCCTGCTGCCGCGCCATCAGGTCGTCGCCCATCGCGGTGTAGCGGGCGGCGTGGTGCATGTGGAAGGGATTGTCGGCCGCCAGCCGGCGGTGGAGGGCGTAGCCGTCGGGGTTCTTGAGCGGGATCAGCGCGAAATGGCTTTGCGGCCGCTGGTCGAGTTCGCGTGCCGCCCGCAGGATGCCGACGACGCCGGAGGTCTCGTTGGCGTGCTGCCCGGCGCTGAGGATCACCGCCGGGTCGGTGCCCCTGCGGTAGCGCCCGGCGACCGGCCGCCCGGCGCGGGAGCTCGCCGCGAAAGGCGTGCCGGCGATCCGGTCGATCTCGGTCAGGATCTGGGTGAAGGGAAGCGCCCGCGCGGCCGTGGCGAGCGGCTGGGGCGCGCCGTCCGCGTCCTCCGCGTCGGCGCGGTCGAGCGGTTGCAGGGTGATGGTCAGCCGGGGCACGGGCGCCTGCCGGATAGCGGGCACGATCTGGCCGGGGCGATGGGTGCGGTCGCCCGGCGTCACGCCGGCCCGGCGTTGCAGGAACTCGAGAGTGGAGAAGTAGAAATCCTCGTGCAGCGCCTCCTGCAGGCTGAGAACCTCGCTGCCATGTGCCAGCGGGGTTTCGGCCGCGGGCAGATCGGCCCGGATCGACAGCTGCTCGAAATAGGGCGTCGCGCTGCCCCATTCACGGGCGGCGAGGGCGGCGATCCCGTCGGCGAACAGGGTTTCCACCTCGGTCTGCAGCCGGCGATCTTGCCGAACCCGGCCGCTGGCGTCGGTGCTGCGCAGCCAGCCGGTCGGCGACAGGCTCACCCCGCCGCCAGTATCCTCGTGCAACCGGTTCGGCGCGGCGACGCTGACCCATTCCGCGGTCCCGTCGCCGCGGCCGAGGATCACCTCGTAGGACGGCCTCTCCATCACGGGGGCGGGGTGAAACCGGACGGCGACCCCCGGCAGGAGTTCCGCCAGCGGCCAGGCTTCGAGCAGGAAGCGCCGCTCCGGGGCCGCGGCATGGCGCGGGTAATGGATGTCGAGGCTGCGAAGCCCCTCGCGATCGAGGTCTTCCAGCGCCCAGCAGACGAGCGGCTTCAGGGCGCTTCGGAGCCGCGCCTTGATCCCCGCAGCCGCCAGTCGGGACTCGGCGGCGCGCCGGGCGCCGGCATCCTCGAACAGCCAGGCCTCGACCAGGCCGGGCCGGTCGCCGGCGGCGTGGCGCGCCAGGAGATCCTCAACCAGCAGATCGAGGCTGCGCCGATAGCTCCGGTCGAAGAGTTCCATCTACGAGACCCGAGCGATCAGCCAGCCGTCATCGGCCTTGGCGTGGTTCCGGCGCGTCATGATCCTGTATCGTCGCAAGCGGTGAAGACTTCGCGCAAAGGGTGGCAGGGGGCGGCCAGCAGCATGAGGCCTTCCCGGCAGCCTACCAGCTTCGAAGCCTTGAGGGCCAGTCGAGACGCGGCCAGGTCGCCGAAGTTTTTCAACAGGGTCGCGACAGGAAGTCGACATCTCTGGCCAGGGCGGCCTGCTCAAGGCGGTGCCGCGTGGCGCCGGAGAGCCGTAGCATCAAGTCACGAAGCAGATCGCGTTTGAACGCCTCGCTGCGTATCGCTGCCGTGTCAGGTCTCCCCGGTGGCGGGGTTCGCTGTCCACCAGAGCCGGAGAAGTCCAGTGGCCTGCTTGGTGGCTGAAGGCTCGTTCTTCCGGCATCTGTTCAACGGGATACCGGGCGGGCAATCAGCCTTCTTCCTCCCAAGCTGATGTCGAGGATTTTCAACACGACAGCCAGCGCCACCCAAACGGCAACAAAGTAATTCCGCCAGGCCGCGGCCGGAAACAGCAAAAAATGGAAAAAGACAAAAAGCGATGAAATCAGATACATATCAGAAAGGCCGCCGCGCCCGATCTGCATGGTAGCCTCAGGCAAGGATTCGGCTTCCCGACTGCGATAGGTTGAATAATTCAAAATCGCCACAAGGGCTCCGGAAAAAGCCAGAAGATAGAACCCTGTTGAAAAAACAAGGCGTCCGCTACCATGGTAATATGCTTTTAGGTAATCAATCCAATCCGTGGATATCGGCATTGAGGCCGGGTAGGGGTTGGCAGATGAGATGAGGGTGAAATTGAAGACTGTAAGATAGCCATAGTTGTGGAAGTAGAAATTGATGGCAAAGTAGGAAATAATAGACAACAAGACCGGGGCTAGAACTTGCACTTTCTTCTCCTTGAGAAGGATATATGCGCCACAAACAATCGAAAGCAACAGGAAGTCGGTTCTGAAAAAAGGCATGGCCGCCAGGAGGACAAACGAAGTCCACCAACGCTTGTTCATAACCGCAAGCAAAAGGCCAATCGCACCGAGCGCGGCGACGCCGTCAGCAGTGCTGAGTGTTCCAAGAGAGCGTGCGCCGGTGAAGGCGATTAACGGAGGGGCCAGAACGAAAACCAGTTTGCTTTGGTAGCGCAAGAAATGGAGCCCAAACATGAACACAATCGACGCCGCGGCGGCTGCAGAAACAAGTATTGTCGCGCGCGAAAATGATCCAACGATATTTCCGAGCCCCCAGGTAAGGCCGACATACACCACCCTGATCGAGTAGAAAGGCAGTTGTTGCTCAAGGGCTCCTGGCTCCTGGGCGACGATCTCCCGATATGAAGAACCGGTCGTCAGTTCAGCCATTCTGGTCTTTGGTACGGTGCCGCGAAGATCGAGGAATGCCTCGCGGCTCATCTGCGGGCCGGTGACGCCTTCGTAGCTGTATGCGGCAGCGGTATATCCTATGATGTCCCAATTATAATAGGGATTGGAAGCGCAGGACAGAAAAATAAAGAATGAGAATAGGGAGATGTATGACAGTCTTAAAAAATACACCAGACATTCCTCCGGTGATGTTAGGATCTTGGCAAAACAATCCTACCAAGATGACCTGATATCGTCCGCCAATCAAGTATTTCCTGCCTCTGGGGGTGGGTTGCACTCGCGGCAACGCCGAAATGTAGGCGGGACCGAGGCGCGTTCAGACCTCATCATGACCGGGCGCCCCGACCTTTCAGCAGGGCAAACAGGCTTGCCCCACCGCTGTCCGTTGTTCTCGGCCATCCCAGCGTTCATGCACGTGGCAGAGATGCCCGCGTCTGGCGAACGGCGGCGAGAATAGTCCTTGTAGAGGGGAGCGGGCCGGTAAGGTGCTCTAGTACGCCGCCAGTTTCCGAGAGTTTTCTGTTGCAGCGGCGCTAGGAAATCAACCTGCTTGTCCAAGGCGGCCTGCTCAAGGCGGTGCCGCGTGGCGCCGGAGAGGGGGGTGATCATGTAGCCGGTTTCGAGATCTCCGAGCATCGCGGAGGGCTGGCCCGCTTCCCGCCAGAGCAGGCCGATCAGCGCGCATATTGCGGCATCCAGCCTGTCCTGATCCGCCTTCCCGGGCTTCTCAAGCGCCTGCATCTGATCGGCCCACTGCGCGAGACCGGCGAGGTCGAGAGACGACGCTGTCTTGGCGACGGCGCTGGAGACCGCCCTCCAGTCCTCCAGGCGAAACTTCCCGCGATTGGCCGGGTTGTATTTCGGCGCGCCGAGCCTGCGAGCGAAACTGGGCCCGAGCGCAGGGAGGGCAAGCGCAGGAAAGACCTCGATCAGAAAGTGCCCCGCCTCCTCGGTCTGCGCCACGCGCGGATCTTGCCGGGCCGCCAGTGCGGACAGGAATTTCCAGACCGGAGCGTCTTCCCCGAACATCGTGGCCTTTCCCCGATTGGCCGGCTGCACGCCGCCGCCGATGTAGGAGATCAGGGAGGCGGCAACCTTGTCGACAGGACGACTGCCTCGGGCGTTCGGAACGATGGTGGGTTGATCGAGCGCAACGAGGCTGAATGCGTAGCCCTGCCGTTCGGCTTCGATGAAAGCGAGGGCGTCTGAAAAAGAGACGAGCCGTGGTTCCAGGAGCGTCGATTGCCCCGCCGTATCGAAGCGGATGGCGCAGATCGCTCCCGGCGCTCTTGGATTGTCGGTCCAGGCCGAGTCGAACCCGAAGATGATCGCATCCTGCATGGTTGCCATGACCGTCCCCCCGCAATGCACAGGCACTTGGGGCAGATTACGCGGAGACAGGTCGAGATGAGAACCCCGAGCGGCTGTCAAAACGGAAAGCCGCACCACCACCGCTTCGCCAAACCTGCAAGCGAAGGCGGGCTCTTGCCATGAACTCTAGGGGATTTTGGCTCCGGCGGTAGGGATCGAACCTACGACCAATTGATTAACAGTCAACTGCTCTACCGCTGAGCTACGCCGGAACACGGGGCGGTATATAGCGGGCTGAATCGGGGGCGTCCAGAGGGTTTTGTCACAAAATTCGCATTCTTTCCGCCGCCCCCCTCACAGCCGTCGGAAAACAGCGGAAACGCTCAGTCTGCCCTCGGGGGAGACGACATTTCTTTCCGTCAGATCAATGAGATGCGCAAAAACATTGCGCTCGGCCGCGGGCAGTAGGGCGGCCGGCACCTCGGTATAGATTCGTCGCGTCAGGTCGGCGGTCGCCGCCGGGCCGTCGGCGAGCGCGGCGAGGATTTGCGCCTCGCGCCCGCGGCGATGGGCGATGAGCTCGGCGATCCGGGCCGCCGGCTGCGTCACCGGCGCGCCGTGGCCGGGATAGAGCACCGAGGCGCCGCGCGCGGCCAGCCGGTCGAGCGAGGCCATGAAGGCGCCGAGATCGCCGTCGGGCGGCGAGACCAGCGAGGTCGCCCAGCCCATCACCAGGTCGCCGGTGAAGACCGCGTCGCCCCAGGCGAAGCACAGATGGTTGCCGAAATGGCCCGGGGTCCACAGCGCCTCGAGCTCCCAGCCGTCGCCCGCCACCCGGGCGCCGTCGGCGAGCAATGCGTCGGGCCGGAACGCGGTGTCCACGCCTTCGCCGCCGCCGAGATCGCCGGCCGCCGCCAGCCGGGCCATGACATCGCTGCGGCCGGCATCGCTGGGCCCGTAGGCCAGCACCGGGGCGCCGGTCGCAGCGGCCAGCGGCCGGGCCAGCGGCGAGTGATCGAGATGGGAATGGGTGACGAGGATGTGGCTGACGCGCTCTCCCGGACCGAGGGCGGCGAGGATCGCGTCCCTATGGGCCGGGAGCGCCGGACCCGGGTCGATCACCGCCACCGCGCCGTGGCCCAGCAGGTAGGTGTTGGTGCCGCGGAAGGTCATCGGCGAAGGGTTGGGCGCCAGCAGGCGGCGCAGGCCGGGGGCGATCTCTTCGGCGATGCCGCAGGGCGGATCGAAGGCCAGAGGATCGGTGGCGGGATCGTTGACGGGATCGGGGGCGCTCATCGCGGCGGGCTCCTGCATCGGGCGGGCAGGGGCCCGCGGCTCTCGCCCGAACGCTGCGGCATTTCCGGCGCCGGTGCAACCGGCCTGGATGCGGAAACCGGTTCCCCCCGGCCCGGATGCCGCATAGGCTCGCCGCCATGAAACCGCGCTGGCCCCGACGTCTTCCGCCGCGCAGCCTCTACGGCCGCGCCGCCCTGATCCTGATCGTGCCGATCGTCACGATCCAGCTGGTCGTTTCCGTCGTCTTCATCCAGCGCCATTTCGAGGGCGTCACCCGGCAGATGACCAATAATATCGTCATCGAGATGTCCTATCTGCTGCGCCAGGTGAACGCCGCCGGCAGCCTGGCCGCCGCGCGCGAGAAGCTGTCGGCGCTGCAGGGCCCGCTCGAGATGACCGTGGTGCTGCCCGCCGACGGCCCGGTCGGAGAGCATCGCTGGTTCTACGACCTGTCGGGGCGCCAGGTCGTTCGCACCCTGCACAAGCGCTTCGGCGATGTCCGCGGCGTCGACCTGACCAGCGACCGGGGCCTGGTCACGGTGCTGCTGGGCACGCGCTACGGGCCGATGCGGGTCACCTTCATCCGCGACCGCGTCACCGCCTCGAACCCGCATCAGCTGTTGGTGCTGATGATCCTGACCTCGGTGCTGATGACGGTCATCGCCTATTTCTTCCTGCGCCGGCAGTTGCGGCCGATCACCAAGCTGGCCTCGGCGGCCGAGGAGTTCGGCAAGGGCCGCTCGGTGCCCTATCGGCCGCGCGGCGCCAACGAGGTGCGGGCGGCGGGGCGCGCTTTCGTCGACATGCGGGCACGGATCGAGCGCCAGATCGAGCAGCGGACGCTGATGCTGTCGGGGGTCAGCCACGATCTGCGCACACCGTTGACCCGGCTCAAGCTCGACCTGTCGATGCTCGACGACCAGGAGGCGGCGGGGCCGATGCTGCGCGATGTCGACGACATGGAGCGGTTGCTGGACGGTTTCCTCGCCTTCGCCCGCGACGAGGCGACCGAGGCGCCGGAGGAAACCGATCCTGTCGCGCTGGTGAGCCAGACGGTCGAGAACGCGCGCCGGGCCGGCCACGAGGTGGCGCTGGTCTCGGTCGAGGCCCCCGAAGGGGCGACGGCGATGCTGCGGCCGCGCGCCGCCGCCCGGGCGCTCGAAAACCTCGTCGGCAATGCCGCGCGCCATGGCAGCAGGGTCGAGGTCCGGCTGGTGGTGACCGAGCGGATGGTGCGGATCGTGGTCGAGGATGACGGCCCCGGCATTCCGCCGGAACGCCGCGAGGAGGCGCTGCGCCCCTTCACCCGGCTCGACGCGGCCCGCAACCAGGACGGCGGCGGCGGCGTCGGCCTCGGCCTCGCCATCGCCGCCGACACCGCCCGCATCCATGGCGGCAGCCTCAACCTGGGCCAAAGCGAAAGCCTGGGCGGGTTGAAGGCCGAGTTGCTGCTGGCACGTTAGGGTCTGCCGGGCGCGGCGAGGCTCGAGCAGAAAACCAGCGCCGCACTTTCTGCTCGTAAATATCCTCGGGGGGGGCAGGGGGGCAGACAGCCCCCCGCCGCGACGCCGGCCAGGCCGCGCGCCGGCTATTTGCCGCGGCCGAAATCCACCACCCAGAAATCGTTGCCATTGCTGCCGCGGGCGCGGCCGATGCCGGCCTGGCTCACCTTCGGGTTCAGCATGTTGCCGCGATGGAAGGGCGAGGTCATCCAGAAGGCGACGATGCGGGCGGCGTCGTCATTGCCCATGCCGGTGTTTTCCAGCGCCCCGGCGGCCGGGTAGCCGCGGCGCTTGAGCCGGGTGGGCAGCTTGGAGCCGTCGAGGCCGATATGCGAATAGATCCCCTTGACCGCGTCGTCGCAGGCCTGGCTCTGGGCCGCGTCCTGCAGCCGCTTGTCGACCGTCAGCGGCGCCACGCCTTTCTCGGCGCGCTTCTTGTTGATCCCGGCCAGCATCTGGGCGCGGAACTGGGCCAGGTTGCCCGGAACGGCGCAGCTGTCGGCGGCCAGGGCCGCCGCGGGCAGGGCGGCAACGCCAAGCGCCAGCAGGCCGGCGCGCAGTGCCCGGCGGCCGCCGGGACGGTTGCGGAAACGGCGATTGACCATGCTTTCTCTCCCTCACCCGTGATCGCAAGGCGTGCGCAAGGTATCAGCCGGGCCGGCGGGTGCAATGCACAAGCCCGTAAAAGCGGCGCTTTTCCGGGCTCAGGGGGCCGCGATCGGCGGCGAGCCCGGCGGCAGCCGGATCGGCGCGCGGCTCTCTTCCGCCGCCAGCCGCATCAGCCGCCCGGGCAGGCCCGGCCGGGCCCCAAGCCCGGCCAGTTGCGCCATGTGCCA
Source organism: Acidimangrovimonas pyrenivorans (assembly GCF_042643245.1). NCBI lineage: Bacteria > Pseudomonadati > Pseudomonadota > Alphaproteobacteria > Rhodobacterales > Paracoccaceae > Acidimangrovimonas > Acidimangrovimonas pyrenivorans. The sequence continues at coordinate 584,939 of NZ_JBHRSK010000004.1, read as the reverse complement.
GGCCAGGGCCAGGTTCGAACTGACCACCGGCTTGCCGAGTTCGGCCTCGACCGCGTCGATGATCTCGAGCGTACGCAGGTTGGTGCAGGACAGGAACAGCGCCTCGATCTCGGGCCGCCGGCCCATGTCCAGCGCCGCCGCCTTCGTCGACTCGGGGTCGATCCGCGCCACTACCGCCTCGGTCGCGATGCCGTAGCCGTCGAAGGCGGCGATCATGATCCCGGCAGCCTCGAACCGGGCCCGCATCGCTGCCGAGACCTCCTCGATATAGGGCGAGATGAAGCCGATCCGGCCCACTTCCAGCGCCCGCATCGCGGCGATGGCGGCGGTCAGCGGGTTGGTGACGCGCGGCGCGTTGGCGGCGCCCGAGATCAGCGCGGCCACCCGTTCCGGCCCGATCACCGTCGCGCCCGAGGTGCAGGCATAGCCGACGGCGTCGAAGGAGATCGAGGGCGGCAGCAAGCGGGCGGCGGCGGGCAGGGCCTCTGCCATCGCCGCCAGGGTCTCGGGCGTGACATCGGCGCCCGAGGGCACCCGGCCGGTGTAAAGCGCGATGTCGCGCTCGGGGAACAGCAGCTGCAGGTCGGGTTCGATGGTCTCGTCCGATTGCAGCACGATCAGGCCGAGCCGGGCGCGGCTGCCGATCGGGGCGGTGAGGGTATAGGGCAGGGGCATGGCTAGCTCAGGATGGGCAAGGTGGCGGGCGCGCGCGGCGTCAGCAATTCGGCCGCGCCGTCGCGGATGACGATGTCTTCCTCGTGCACCAGCATCCGGCCGGGGCCGATCTGGATACCGGGTTCGAGGGTGATCACCATGCCGGGACGCAGCTCGGTGCGGTCCTCGGCGGTCAGCGACAGGCCCTCGGTCAGCTGCATCCCCACCCCGTGGCCGAGCCGGCCGCCGGCCCCGGCCTCCCCGGCCCGGGCGATGACCCGTTGCATCGCGTGGAAGACATCGGCGGCCGTGGCGCCGGGGCGGGCGGCGGCCAGACCGGCCTCGGTCGCCGCGTGCAGCAGGGCCTGGGCGGCGGCGGTCTCAGCGGCGGGCTTGCCGACGCTCCAGTTGCGGTCGTAATCGCAGAAATAGCCCGCCTTCACGGCCCCGGTATCCAGCATCAGCACGTCGCCCGCCGCCAGCGGCCGGTCGCTGGCCGGAGAGATGACGTCGCCATAGCCGCCCGGCCCGGCGCCGCCGGCGACATAGGGCACCCAGTCGGCGCCCTCGTCGAGCAGGGCGATCTGGAACTCGCGGAAGATGCGGGACAGCGGCGTGCCCGTGGTGGCGAAACCGGGCACCCGGTCGAAGGCGCGGCCGGCGATGGCGCAGATTTCGCGGATGCGCGCGATCTCGGGTTCGGACTTGATGGCGCGGGTATCGGCGATCAGCCCGGCGGCATCCGCGAAGCGGCGCGGCGCGAGCCGGTGGCGCAGGGTTTTGAAATCCGCCAGCGGCATCCGCAGCTGGCTGGCGGGCCCCATCGGCAGACCGACGGCGCCGCTTGCGGGGACCAGCCCGGCCAGCACCTCGGCCAGCAGGCCGACGCCGTCATCCCCGGGCCGCGGCGCGGGCCAGGTCCGGATATCGGCGATCCAGGTCGTCGCCATCAGCTCGGCGCCGATGCCGGGGATCACCGCGATCGGGGCACCCTTGGCGGGCAGGACGGCGAACCAGGGCCGGGTCGGGCTTTCCCAGAACCGGGTCAGGAAACCGGTGAGATAGCGCAGGTCGGCCTCGGTCGTGACCAGCAGCGCGTCCAGGCCGGACGCTTTCATGCCGCCCTGCAACGTCTTGCACCGGCGCCGATATTCCGATTCCGGAAAGCCGCTCATGGGGCCTCGGCTCCTTCCGACAGGATGGCGAGGACGCGCGAGTCCGGCCCCAGCCCCAGCGCCGCGTGTCGCGGCCCGGCGGCCAGCAGCCCGGCCAGGCCGGCGGCGCCCGAGGGCGTGGTGGCCAGGCCCAGCGTCGCCAGCTTCTCGACCGCCGCCTGCGCCTCCTCCTCGCCGATCGTGGCGAAGACGTCGGCATCCTCGGCCAGGCCGGCCAGCGCCAGCAGCGACGGGTCCTTGCAGTCGAGCCGGCCCATGGTCGACACCGGGCCGGCGCTGGTCACGATCTTCCCGGCGCGGATGCTTTCGATCAATGCCGGCGCGTAAGCCGGCTCCACGACGACGATTTTCGGCGCCGCGCCCCAGCGGGCACGGGCGAAGGCGGCAACTGCGGCGGCCAGACCGCCGACGCCGGCCTGCAGCAGGACATGGGTCGGCGGCTCCGGCAGCTCCTCGGCCGCCTCGGCGGCAAGTTGCAGGTAGCCCTCAATCACCCGCAGCGGCAGCTCCCAGTAGCCGGGCCAGGAACTGTCGGAGAGCAAGGTCATCCCCTCGGTCTCGGCGGCGCGGGCGGCGGCGGCCATGCTGTCCTCGTAAACCGCGCCGTCGCGGCGGACCTCGGCGCCCTTGGCGCGCAGCCGGTCGGCGAAGGCCTCGGGCACCGTCTCGGCCAGATAAATGACCGCACGGGCGCCAAAGACATGCGCCCCGGCGGCGACAGAAAGGCCGTGATTCCCGGCGCTTGCGGTGACAAATGAACGTCCCGCGAGAGCCGTGCGCAGATCCTCGGCGCCACTCAGCTCCGCCTCCCGGGCGATGGCATGGGCGGCGCCGAGCGCCTTGAAGCTGCCCAGCCCCATGCGGCCGCTCTCGTCCTTCAGCCACAGCTTGGCGATGCCGGTTTCCGCTGCCATTTCGGACAGATCGCGCAGCGGCGTTTTCGCCGCCACCGGACATTGCGCCAGCCGGCGCGAGACTTCCGATGCGTCGTCCACCGGGCGCGGCAATCCGCCGGCGCGCAACTCGGGAAGGCCGCGGCCGCGATGCGGGTTGAGCAGGATCTCCATCTTTCCTCCGTGGATCAGGATCGCCCCGGAGGGCCTTGAAATCTCATATGACTCGCACCAGCCGCAGGGCGTCGTAGATGGCCGCGTGGATATTGCGCGACGAGACCGCGTCGCCGATCCGGAAGAGCTGGAAACGGCCCTCCGGGTTCGGCTTCAGCACCTGCGGCCGGCCGTCGATGAAGGCATCGTAATCGACGGCGCCAAGATTGGAAGACAGCGGCTTGAGGTCGAAATAGAGCGCGTCGAGCGGGATCACGCCGTGATTGACCACCACCTGGTCGAAGCGCCGCCGTTTCTCGACCGGCATGTAGTCGCTGCCGATAACGGCCTCGAGCTCGTTGCCGGCCTTGCGGACCGCGCGCAGCCGGTAGGTGACGGTGAACGTCACCTCCTTGTCCTGCAATTCGCGCATGTAAGGAACGAGGTTCATGCCCATGATTTCCGGGCTGAAAGTGCGGTCCGGAGTCATCACCTCGACGCGCGCGCCGGCCTGGGTGGCGACCTCGGCCGCCTGCAGCGCGGAATGATCGCCGGCATCGTCATAGATCAGGACGTTCTGCCCCGGCTTGACGTCGCCGGAAATGAGATCCCAGGCCGAAACGACGAGCTCGTTGCCGTCTTCCAGAACTTCGGTATCGGGCAGGCCGCCGGTGGCGACGATCACGACATCCGGGTTTTCCGACGTGATGTCATCGGCTTCGGCGAAGGTATTGAAGCGGAATGCGACGTCACGGGCGGCGCATTGCGCCATGCGCCATTCGGTGATGCCGAGGATTTCGCGCCGCCGGGCATTCTGCGCCGCCAGCCTGACCTGGCCACCGGGCGCGTCCGCCGCCTCGAACACGGTCACGGCATGGCCGCGTTCGGCGGCCACACGCGCCGCTTCCAGCCCGCCGGGGCCGGCGCCGACGATCACCACCTTCCGACGCTCAGAGGCCGGGGCGATCTCGTGCGGCTGGCTCAATTCGCGGCCGGTCGAGGGGTTGTGGATGCAGAAGGCGTCGCCGGCCTGGTAGATGCGGTCTAGGCAATAGGTGGCGCCGACGCAGGGGCGGATGTCGTCTTCGCGGCCCTCGACGATCTTACGCACGATATGCGGGTCGGCCATGTGGGCGCGGGTCATGCCGACCATGTCGAGCTTGCCCGAGGCCACCGCATGCCGCGCCGTGGCGACGTCCGGGATGCGGGCGGCGTGGAAGACCGGCAGGTCGATCTGCGCTTTGACCTGGCCGGCGAAGTCGAGATGCGGCGCCGATTTCATCCCTTGGACCGGGATCACGTCGGTCAGGTCGGCATCGGTGCCGATATGGCCGCGGATCACGTTGAGGAAGTCGACCTGGCCGGAGGCCTGGAAAGTTCTGGCGATTTCAAGGCCTTCCTCGGCGGAGATGCCGCCCTTGACGACCTCGTCGGCAGTATAGCGCATGCCGATCAGCAGCCGGTCGCCGACCCGGTCGCGGATCGCCTGAAGCACCTGCATGGCAAAGCGCATCCGGTTCTCCAACGGCCCGTTCCACGGCGCTTCCAGCGTGTTGGTCAGCGGCGAGATGAACTGGTCCATCAGGTGGCCGTAGCATTCCAGCTCGATGCCATCGAGCCCGGCCTCGGCCATGCGTTCGGCGGCATCGGCATAGTCGCCGACGATGCGCTCGATGTCCCAATCCTCGATCTTCTTGGGAAAGGCGCGGTGGGCGGGTTCGCGGACGTGGGAGGAGGAGACGACCGGCAGCCAGTCGCCCTTGTCCCAGCCGGTGCGGCGGCCAAGGTGGGTGAGTTGGATCATCACCGCGCAGCCATGGCCGTGGCATTCGTCGGCCAGCTCCTTCATCCAGCCGACGACCTCGTCCTTGTAGGCGAGGATGTTGTTGAAGGCCGGCGGGCTGTCGCGCGAGACCGAGGCGGAGCCGGCGGTCATCACCATGGCGACGCCGGCCCGGGCGCGCTCGGCATGGTAGGCGCGGTAGCGCGCCTTGGGCATGCCGTCCTCGGGATAGGCGGGTTCGTGCGCCGTGGTCATGATCCGGTTGCGCAGGGTCAGGGGACCCAGCTGGTAGGGTTGCAGGAGCGGATCGTTCGAGCCCATCGGCGGCCTCCCTCGGACAGTGGCGGACCGGGCCAGTCTCCCGGCCTGTTGCCGGGCAGGCTGCCCCATAGGCGACATCGGTCGCAAGGTTCCCGACAGCGGGCGGGGGCGATTTCCGCGCCGATCAGTCCTCGAGGACGGGCCCGGGCTCGGTTCCGGAGGCGGTTTCGGAGCCCGAGACCGGCAGCGCCTCGGCGGTTTCGCGCAGCCGGGTCAGCAGCGAGAGCAGCGTCGCCATCTCCTCGGAGCCGAAGGCGGCTTCGAGCTCGGCATAGATCGCCTCGGAGGTCTCGGCCATCTCGGCGTAGAGCGCCGCGCCGGCCGGGGTTAGCCTGACGGCATGGCGCCGCGCATCCGAGGTCTTGACCGTCGCGATCAGCCCCTTCTCGGTCAGCGCGCGGAAGATCCGGGTCAGCGAGGGCGGCAGGATCACGCAACGCTCGGCCAATGTCCGGGCGTCCATCGGCCCGCCATCGGCCAGCGCCCGGATCACCCGCCATTGCGGCAGGGTCAGGCCATGGGCATCGACATGACCCTTGAAGCGCCGCATCGTCGCCTCGCGCGCCCGCAGCAGCGCGATCGGCAGCGCGCTTTCGAAGCCGCGCAGAACCGTCTCTCCGTCCTGGGCCATGTCGCTGTCCTCCCCGCTGCCTGCTTAGCATCGGCGGCGGGTATTTTCAAATGGAACTATCCCGCCGGCGCAGGCGGACCGGCGGGATAGTGGGGGACTAATGCGCCACCGTCTCGGGCCCGAACTGCATCGTCGGCAGCCAGGTCGAGAGCCAGGGCACGTAGGTGACGAGGATCAGGAAGAGGAAGAGGATGCCGAGGAAGGGCAGGGCGGCCTTGACCACCCGCATGATCGGCATCCCGGCCACGCCCGAAGTGACGAAGAGGTTGAGCCCGACCGGCGGGGTGATCATGCCGATCTCCATGTTGACCACCATGATGATGCCGAGATGGATCGGGTCGACACCGAGCGAGACCGCCATCGGGAAGACGATCGGCGCGACGATGACGATCAGGCCCGAGGGCTCCATGAACTGGCCGCCGATCAGCAGGATGACGTTGACCACGATCAGGAAGGTGATCTGGTTCAGCCCCGCCGACAGCATCGCCTGGGCGATCTGCTGCGGCACCTGTTCGTCGGTCAGCACCTGTTTCAGGATCAGCGCGTTGGCGATGATGAACATCAGGGTGATGGTCAGCTTGCCCGCGTCGTAGAGGGTCCGCCGCGTGTCGGCATGGAACAGCGCGGTGATCAGCGCCGAGGGCTTGCGGTGGAGCGGGATCGGCGCCGCGCCGTCGCGGCCGGCCAGCGGCCCCATGTCGCGATAGACGAAGGTGGCGATGACGAAGGCGTAGACCGAAGCGACGGCGGCGGCCTCGGTCGGCGTGAAGATGGCGTCGGTCAGGCCGGGGACGCCGTAGATGCCGACCATGATGATGACGATCAGGAACAGGCCCCAGACCGCTTCGCGGAAGGCGGCCCAGATCTCGCTCCAGCCCTGCCATTCGCCCTTGGGCAGGTTCTTGACCCGGGCCATGGCGTAGATCGCGACCATCAGCATGGTGCCGGCCAGCAGCCCGGGGATGACGCCGGCGAGGAACATCCGCCCGACCGAAACGTCGGTGGCCGAGGCATAGACGACCATGACGATCGAGGGCGGGATCAGGATGCCCAGCGTGCCGGCGTTGCAGATCACCCCGGCGGCGAAGTCCTTGGTGTAGCCCATCTGCCGCATCGCCGCGATGACGATCGAGCCGATGGCGACGACGGTGGCGGGCGACGAGCCCGACAGGGCGGCGAACATCATGCAGGCGAGGACGCCGGCGATGGCCAGCCCGCCGTGCAGATGGCCGACGCAGGCGATCGAGAAGCGGATGATCCGCCGCGCCACCCCGCCGGTCGACATGAAGGACGAGGCGAGGATGAAGAACGGAATGGCGAGCAGCGTGTAATGGCCCTGCATCGCCTGGTAGAAGGTCTGGGCGACCGAGGCGAGCGAGGTATCGCTCTGGGTCAGCAGGAAGACGATCGACGACAGGCCCAGCGTCACCGCGATCGGCACGCCGAGCAGCAGCAGGGTGACGACCCCGGCGAAAAGAAGTGCGATGGCCAAGTTCAGCCCTCCCGGTTCAGCGCCGCGACGTCTTCGACGGCGTCCTCGGCTTCGTGGCTGACGATCATGCTCATCCGCTCGCCGCGAAGGATCGCGACGGTGGCCTGGGCGATGCGGAACAGGATCAACGCGACGCCGAGGGGCAGGATCAGGTAGGGGATGACGCGGGGCAGCTTGTCCCATTCCTCGCCCTGGTTGATCCAGCCGGCGAGGAAGTCGAGGAAATGCGGCATCGGGATCTGCTCGGTGATGTAGAAGGCGCGGTCGCGGGCATGGCTGTCGAGCCCGGTCGGGAACCATTGGCCAGAGGTCGGCGGCAGCCCGGCGAAGGGGGCCCAGTAATCCCAGGCGCCCTTCATCAGCAGCAGCGCATAGGCGAGGCTGGCGAAGGCGGCGATCAGGGCGAGGACGCGCTGGCCGCGATGGGGCAGCATCGCCGAGACGGCGTCGACGCCGAGGTTGGCGGTGATGCGGAAGGCGTGGCTGACGCCGAAGATCACCAGCCAGGCGAACAGGATCAGCGTCGCCTCCTGCGCCCAGAGGATGGTGTGCGGCAGGGTGAGGCCGGTGGCGGCCTCGAAATCATAGGCGAGCTGGGTGTTGAAGAACTTGCGCACGAAGACATTGGCGAAGGTGATCAGGGTCATCAGACCCAGGATCGCCGCGATGGCGTTGGCCTCGAAGCCGCGGAAGCTGGTCTTCGAGTCGCGCTCCGGCGGCGGATAGTCCGGCTCGTTCATCTCTCTCCCCCCATGTTGTTATTCTTGTCGTTATCGCGGGGCGGCCGCACCGGGCCGCCCCGCCTGCCTCTTGCGGGCGCTTAGTGCTTGGCGTTGATCGCCTGCGCGGCGTCGATGTTGTCCTGGCCGACATCCTTGACGAACTTGCTCCAGACCGGCTTCATCGCGTCGACCCAGGCCTGGCGCTGAACCGGCGTCAGCTCGCGGATGGTGGCGCCGGCATCGAGGATGTTCTGCCGGTTCTTGGCCTCGACCTCGGTCACGGCCGCGTTGCGCTCGACCGTCACCTGATGCAGGATCTTGGTCAGCTCGGCGCGGACGTCATCCGGCAGCCCGTCCCAGAAATCGGACGAGGTGACGACGAGGTAGTCGAGCACGCCGTGGTTGGTCTCGGTGATGCCGTCCTGCACCTCGTAGAACTTCTTGCCGTAGATGTTCGACCAGGTGTTCTCCTGGCCGTCGACGACGCCGGTCTGCAGCGCGCCGTAGACTTCGGAGAAGGCCATCGGCTGCGGCGAGCCGCCGATCGCCTGGATCATCGCCACCAGCACGTCCGAGGGCTGGACCCGGAACTTCAGCCCCTTGGCGTCCGAAGGCAGCAGCAGCGGCTTGTTGGCCGAGAACTGCTTCATGCCCGAATGCCAGAATTCCAGCCCCTTGAGGCCGCGGCGCTCCATCGAGCCTTTCATCTTCTGGCCGGCGGCCGAGTTCTGGAACTCGTCGACGGCGGCGATGTTCTTGAACATGAAGGGCAGGTCGAAGATGCGGAACTTCTTGGTGAAGGCCTCGAATTTCGACAGGCTGGGCGCGGCCATCTGGACGTCGCCCTGCAGCATCGCCTCAAGCACCTGGTCGTCGTTGTAAAGCGTCGAGTTCGGGTAGAGCTCGACGCAGACCTTGCCGTTCATCTCCTTGTTGACACGGTCGGCGAAGAGTTGGGCGGCGATGCCCTTGGGATGCTTGGTGGCATTGGTGACGAAGCTGAACTTGATCACCGTCTCGCCCGGGTCGCAGGCCGAGGACTGGGCCAGCGACGGCACGGCGGACAGGCAGAGCAGCGCGGCGGCGGCCGCGGCGGTCAGGAACTTCATTGGAACTCCTCCCAGAGATACCGGTTATGCTACGGCGCGCGTCTTCGCGGCGCCCGGGCAACAGGATGCGCGGGCTCACGCCGTGATCAACGGAATGTTGCACCTGTCGCGGGCTGGTTTGGAAAATCGCGAGATAACAGTCAGTTGTGCCGTGAAATCGCGTGCCATACGGGGGCTGGATGCTGCAGCATGTGCGGAAAACCGCACGGCTTGCGGGCCGGTATGGGCGGAAACTGGCACAGGCCGGACTGGCCCGCCCTGCGCATTGCACGGGCGCAGCGGGGCGAGAGGCGCGTGGCGCAAACGGGCGTTTGCCGCCCGGCCTGCCGCCGGCAAGGCCATGCGGCCGAACGGATCTCAGTCGATCGGCTGTGCCGCCAGTGCCGCCGCGATATCGTCGTCGATCGGCGTGCCGAAGCTTTTCAGGATACAGGCCAGCACCCGGTAATGCCCGACCGTGGCAATCACGTCGAAGACCCCGGCGACCCCGACCAGCGCGGCCAGTTCGGCCTGGGCCCCGGCCGACAGGCAGGCATCGTCGATCAGCTCGTCGACCGCGCGGGCGATCGCCGCGTCCTCGGCGGACATCCCCGACAGCGGCCCGCGCAGGCTGCGGATGCGGGCGTCGCTCAGCCCGGCATCGCGGCCGCGGACGACGTGGTGGGCCCATTCGTAGGGCGCCTCGAGCCGCACCCCGGTGCGCAGGATCGCCACCTCGCTGCGCGCCGCGCCGAGGCTGGTTTCGCGCACGACATGGTTGCGGAAAGTCTGCCAGGACTTCAGCAGCGCCGGGTGATGCGCCATGACGCGGTAGACGTTGAGCCGGCCGGCGAAACCGGCGCGCAGGGCGGCGGCTTCCTCGGGCCAGTCGGCATCGGCAAGCGGGGGAAGATCGAGCGGGGCGGTCATGGCCTGAAATCTGTCTAGCTGCGGAACGCCTCCGGGCGAATCCCGTGACGCGCGAGCTTGTCATAGAAGGTCTTGCGCGGCAGCCGCAAGGCCCGGGCGGCGGAACTGGCATTGCCGCCGTGCCGGCGCAGCGCCTGTTCCAGCAGCGAGCGTTCGACCCGCGCCATCTGCTCGACCAGACCGCCGTCCTCGGCCTCTCCGTCGTCCTCGTCGATCCCCAGCGCGAAGCGCATCGCGGCATTCATCAGCGCCCGCGCATTGCCGGGCCAGTCCTGCGCCAGCAGCCGCGCCGTCACCTCCTCGGTGATCTCGGGGACCGGCAGGTTGGCCTGCTCGCAGGCCTGGGCGACGTAATGGCGGAACAGCACCGGGATATCCTCGGGCCGCTCGCGCAGGGTCGGGATCCGGACCCGCATCGCGTCGAGCTTCAGGGTCAGGTCGGAATGGAACCGCCCCTCCTGCGCCTCGACCGCCAGGTCGCGCTGGCTGCCGGCCAGCAGCCGGGCGCCGCCGCCGGCCTCGAGCAGTTCGAGCAGGGCGAATTGCGCCGCCGGGCTCAGCCCCGTGATCTCGTCGAGAAACAGCGATCCGTCCCCGGCCTGCTCGAAGGCCTGGGCCAGCAGTTCGGGCGTCACCGAGGCGGCCGAGAGCTTGACGAAGGGCCGGCGGGCCGCGGGCGAGACGAGGTGGATCACCTCGGCCACCTTGGGAATGCCGGTGCCGGGCTCTCCGGTGACCAGCACCTCGGTCCCGGCGCGGGCGGCGGTGCGGATGCGCTCGCGCAGTTCGCTCGCCTGCGGCGACTGGCCGAAGATCAGCCGCGCCGCCGCGTCGCCGGCCTTGAGCTCCCGTTTCAGCCGGCGGTTTTCCAGCACCAACGCGCGCGAGGCCAGCGCCTTGCGGATCACGGCCAGCAGGTCGGCCGGGGCGCAGGGCTTTTCGAGGAAGTCGAAGGCGCCGGCGCCGATGCCGCGCACGGCCATCGGGATGTCGCCCTCGCCGGTCAGCAGGATCACCGGCAGGTCGGGATCGACGGCGCGGATGTGGTCGAGCAGGGCGAAGCCGTCCTTGCCCGGCATCCTTATGTCGGTGACGACGACGCCGGGAAAATCGGGGCTGACATGGTCCTTGGCCTCGATCGTGCTGCCGGCCAGGATCGGGTGCAGATCGGCCAGTTCCAGCGTCTGCCCCAGCGCCTCGCGCACCGCGCGGTCGTCGTCGACCAGGAGAACCGTGTCGATCATGCCGCCTCGCTTTCCGTCGACGCCGCCAGCTCGATGGTGAACTCGGCCCCGCCCTCGGGCCGGTTGCACCCGCTGATGCTGCCGCCGAAGCTGTTGACGATGCCGTAGGAGATCGACAGGCCCAGCCCCATGCCCTCGGACGCGCCGACTTCCTTGGTCGAGTAGAACGGGTCGAAGATGCGCTCGGGGTCGGCGATGCCGGGACCGCTGTCCCGCACCCGCAGCCGGACCCGGTCGCCGGCCGGTTCCAGCGTCAGCTCGAGCCGGCGGGTCGGGGCGGCCTGCATCGCGTCGAGCGCGTTGGAGACGAGGTTGAGCACCACCTGCTGCAGCCGGACCTCGCCGCCGCGGACCCAGACCGGGCCGTCGGGCGGCGCGTAATGCAGGCTGACGCCGTCGCGCCGTATCCGCGCCTCGATCATCTCGAGCACGGCGGCGATGACCGCGCCCAGATCGACATCGGCGATCGCCTCGACCTCCTGCCGTGCGAAGGCGCGCAGGTTCTTGATGATCCGGCCCATGCGCCGGGCGAGGTCGGAGATCCGGCCCAGGTTCGCCGCCGCCGCCTCGGGCCTGCCGCGGTCGATGAAGGCGGCGCCGTTCTCGGCGAAGGACCGGATCGCCATCAGCGGCTGGTTCAGCTCGTGGCTGATGCCGGCCGACATCTGGCCCAGGGCAGAAAGCTTGCCGGCCTGGATCAGGTCCTGCTGCGCCTTCTTCAGCGCCGCCTCGGCCTCCTGGCGCTCGATCACCTCCTCGCGCAGCCGGGTGACGGCGTCCGACAGCTCTCGGGTGCGGGCGGCGACGCGGTCCTCGAGTTCGGCCTTGGCCCGGGCCTCGGTCTCGAGCTGCAGCGCCAGCGCCCGGCGCCGTTCCGTCACCGCGAAGAGCACCGCGCCGAAGATCAGGCACAGCGCCGCCGCCACCGCCGCCTGCAGCCCGGCCATGCGCAGGGCGGGGCCGGCATCGATCAGGATATTGCCCTGCATCTCGACCACTGGCAGCGGCCGGGTCAGGTGCAGCGCCAGCCGCGGCAGGTAGCGCCCGCCGGCGAGCCACCACAGCTCGTGCCCGCCGACGCTCCAGCTGTCATGCGCGGGCAGGCCGGTGGTCAGCCCCGCCGGATAGGTCAGGTCGCGCGCGGCCCGGCTGGGCGCGGCCGGGGCGCCGCGGCCATAGAGCAGCTCGTCGCGGTTCGAGACGAAGACGACGCCGAGGGCGTCGGTGAAATAGACGGTCTGGGCCGCGCCGCGCCAATTGGCCTCGACCCGTTCGGCATCGACGCGCAGCACCACCGCGCCCGCCGCCGGTCCGCCATGGGGAAAGACCGGCACCGCATAGGTGAAGATGCGCCGCGGCGGGCTGCCCTCGAGCCCGTGGTGAAAGCCGGTCGCGCCTTGCAGCGCGCGCCTGAAATAGCCGGCATCGGCATAGGAGACCGGGGCGCCGGGATGGTCGTGGGCGCGCGCCAGCACCCGCCCGTCGGGGCCCAGCAGCAGGATATCGTCCGAGCCCGAGCGATCCGCCGCCGCCAGCAGCAGCCGCTCCGCCGCCGCCCGGTCGCCGCGGCCGGTCAGCACCAGTGGCTTCAGCGTCGGGTGGTCGGCCAGCAGGGCGCCGAGCTGGCGGAAGCGGGCAAGCTGTCCGGTCAGCCGGTCGGAGGCCAGCGACAGGTCGGCCCGCGCCCGCTCGGTCAGCCGGTTCAGCCCGTCGCCGAGCGCGACCCAGCCGATCGCGCCCGACAGCCCGGCGACCAGCACCAGGTAGAGCGTCAGGATCAGCGCGCGGCTCGTCTGTCTGCGATGCGCCATCGGCGGCGGCCTCGTTGGTTATCGCCCAACTCTAGGAAGCGCCGGGGCGCTTGGCCAGTGGCCGGCGCGGACGGAAGGGACGGCAGCCTCCGGCGGGGAGTTTTTTCGCGGCCAGGAAAGCTCAGAGCGGCAGGTATTCGACGATCTCGCCGGCCTTGCGCGGCCCGTCCTGGCGCGGGCGCAGCAGCAGCGCGTCGGCCTCGGTCAGCAGCCGCAGCAGGGCGCTGTCCTGCCGCGCGTAGGGCGCGATCCGCGGCAGGCCGTCACCGGCGCTGTCGAGCCGGGCGCGCATGTAATGCTCGCGCGGGCCGTTGGCGGCGATGTCCTCGGCCAGCACGGCGCGGGCGCGCGGCGCCGGTTCGGCCGCCAGCCCGAGCATCGCCCGCAGCGCCGGCAGCATGAAGATATGGCCGCAAACGATTGACGAAACAGGGTTCCCCGGCAGGCCAAGCATCGGCACGCCGTTCAGCTTGCCGGCCATCAGCGGTTTGCCCGGCCGCATCGCGATCTTGTAGAAGGCGCGGTCGAGCCCCATTTCCCCGGCCACCTTGCCGACGAGGTCGTGATCGCCGACCGAGGCGCCGCCGATGGTGACGATCAGGTCGGCATCGGCGGCCATGTCCAGCACCAGCCGCAGCTCGGCCTCGGTGTCGCGGGCGATCGGCAACATCCTTGCCTCGGCCCCGGCGGCCTCGGCCATCGCCTTGAGCGCGAAGTTGTTCGAGGCGATGATCTGGTCGGCGCGCGGGGTTTCGCCCGGCATCACCAGCTCGTCGCCGGTGGCGATGATGGCGACGACGGGGCGGCGGGTGACGCGCACCTCGGGCACGTTCATCGCCGCCAGCAGGGCGAGTTCGGCGGGCCGCAGCCGGCGCGGCGCGGTCAGTTGATCGCCGGCGCGGAAGTCGCCGCCGGCGGGGCGGATATTGGTGCCCGCGTCCAGCTTGTCACCCAGGATGATGCGGTCGCCGTCGCGTGTCACGTCCTCCTGGATCACCACCCGGTCGGCGCCCTCGGGCAGCGGCGCGCCGGTGAAGATGCGCGCGGTCTGGCCGGGCCCGACGCTGCCGTCGAAGGCATGGCCGGCGCCGGCCTCGCCGATCACGGTGAAGCTGTCGCCCGGCTTGGCGTCGAGGCCGCGAATGGCATAGCCGTCCATGGCCGAGGCGGCGAAGGGCGGCTGGTCGCGCCTTGCTGCGGCGGGGGCGGCAAGGACACGGCCGGCGGCCTCGGCCAGCGGCACGGTTTCCGTTTCCAGCGGCGCGACGAGCGCGAAAACCTTGCTCAGCGCCTCCTCGACCGAAATCATCTCTTTGCCTCGTAACGTCCCGATTTACCACCGTCTTTCAGGTCGAGCCGGATCTCGGTGATGACCATCGACTTCTCGACCGCCTTGACCATGTCATAGACCGTCAGCGCCGCCGTCGACACCGCCGTCAGCGCCTCCATCTCGACCCCGGTCTGGCCGGTGGTCTTGACCGTGGCGGTGATCCGCACGCCCGGCAGCGCGGCGTCGCAGCTCAGGTCGACCGAGACCTTGGTGACCGGTAGCGGATGGCAGAGCGGGATCAGGTCCGAGGTCTTCTTGGCCCCCATGATCCCGGCCAGCCGCGCCACGCCCAGCACGTCGCCCTTGGCGGCGCGGCCCTCGGCGATCAGCGCCAGCGTCTCGGCCGACATCAGCACGGCGCCGCTGGCCACGGCGATGCGCGACGTCACCGGCTTGTCCGAGACGTCGACCATGTGGGCCCGGCCCTCGGCGTCGAAATGGGTCAGTTCGGCCATCACGCGGCTCCGGTTGCGGGGACGGGGTTGGCGAGCAGGGCGCGGGTGGCGGCGGCGACGTCGTCCTGCCGCATCAGGCTCTCGCCGATCAGGAAGCAGCGCGCACCGTATCGGGCGAGGTCGGCAAGGTCGGCCGGGGTGAACAACCCGCTTTCGGCGACCAGGGTGCGGCCCGGCGGCACCAGTCTCGACAGTTCGCGCGTCGTCTCAAGCGTGGTCTCGAAAGTCTTGAGATTGCGGTTGTTTACCCCGAGCAGCGGCGATTTCAGTGCGCTTGCCCGGGCCAGCTCCTCGGCATCGTGGACCTCGACCAGCACGTCCATGCCCCAGCCGAAGGCGGCGTCTTCCAGCTCGGCCGCCTGGGCGTCGGAAACGCTGGCCATGATGATCAGGATGCAATCGGCATGCAGCGCCCGGGCCTCGGCGACCTGGTAGGGATCGTAGAGGAAATCCTTGCGCAGCGCCGGCAGGCTGACTGCCTCGCGCGCCGCTGTCAGGTAGGCGTCGGCGCCCTGGAACGAGGGCGTATCGGTCAGCACCGACAGGCAGGTCGCGCCGCCGGCCTCGTAGGCCCGGGCCAGGGCCGGCGGGTCGAAGTCGGGCCGGATCAGGCCCTTGGAGGGGCTGGCCTTCTTGATCTCGGCGATCAGGCCATAGCCGGTTTTCGAGGCCTGCTGCAGGGCATTGGCGAAGCCGCGCGGGGCCGGGGCATTGCGGGCCGCCTCTTCGACGGCGCTCAGCGGCCGCGCGGCCTTGCGGGCGGCGACCTCTTCCAGCTTGTAGGCCTTGATCTTGTCGAGAATGGTGCTCATGGGCTCTACCTAGCGCGCGGGCGGGGCGAAGGGAAGACGGGGGCGCTGCCCCCGCCCATTTCGGGCTCCGCCGGGATATTCGCGGACAGAAAATCCGCCAGCAAGTCCACCGGCACTCAGCCGGCGGCGCTGGTCAGGGCGGCCAGCGCCGTCACCTTGGCCTTGGCGGCGCCTGAATCGATGGCTTCGCGGGCGATGCCGACGCCGTCGCGCAGGCTGCCGGCGCGGCCGGCGACGATCAGGGCGGCGGCGGCGTTGAGCAGCACGGCATCGCGATAGGCGCCCTGTTCGCCGTCGAGCAGCGCGCGCAGGGCGGCGGCGTTCTCGGCCGGCGTGCCGCCGAGGATGGCGTCGAAGGAATGGACCGGCAGGCCGGCCTCCTCGGGCGCGATCTCGAATTCGCGGATCTTGCCGGCGTCGAGCTCGACCACCTTGGAGGGCGCGGCGATCGAGATCTCGTCGGTGCCGTCGCCGCCATGGACCAGCCAGGCCTTCTCGGACCCGAGCGCGGCCAGCGTCTCGGCCATCGGCCGCAGCAACTCGGCGGTGAAGGCGCCGGTGAGCTGGCGCTTGACCCCGGCGGGGTTGGTCAGCGGGCCGAGGATGTTGAACAGCGTCCTTGTGCCGAGCTCGATCCGGACCGGGCCGACATGGCGCATCGCCGGGTGGTGCATGGGCGCCATCATGAAGCCGATCCCGACCTCTTCCAGCGCCTTTTCAACCACATCCGCGCCGATCATCACGTTGATGCCAAGCTCGGTCAGGGCATCGGCGGCGCCGGATTTCGAGCTCAGGTTGCGGTTGCCGTGCTTGGCCACCGGCACCCCGGCGCCGGCGACGACGAAGGCGGTGGCGGTGGAAATGTTCAGCGTGCCCTTGCCGTCGCCACCGGTGCCGACGATGTCCATCGCCCCCGCGGGCGCGCGCACCTTGTTGCATTTCGCCCGCATCACCGCGGCGGCGGCGGCATATTCCTCGACCGTCTCGCCGCGCGTGCGCAGCGCCATCAGCAGCCCGCCCATCTGCGCCGGCGTCGCCTCGCCCTCGAACAGCAGCTCGAAGGCGCCCTCGGCCTCGTCGCGGGTCAGCGGCCGGTCGGGGGCGACGTTGAGGTAAGTTTTCATTCCGTCGCTCATGCCGGCACCTTCATCTGGTCGAGGAAATTCTGCAGCATCTTGTGGCCGTGTTCGGAGGCGATGCTCTCGGGGTGGAACTGCACGCCCTCGATCGGCAGCTCGCGGTGGCGCAGGCCCATGATCGTGCCATCCTCGAGCCAGGCGGTGACTTCGAGCACCTCGGGCAGGCTGGCGCGCTCGACTACCAGGCTGTGATAGCGGGTCGCCTTGAAGGGCGAGGGCAGGCCGGCGAAGACGCCCTGGCCGTTGTGATGGACGTCGCCCATCTTGCCATGGACGATCTCGGAATGGCGCACCACCTTGCCGCCGAAGGCCTGGCCGATGCTCTGGTGGCCGAGGCAGACGCCCAGGAGCGGCAGCCGCGCCGCGGCGGCGGCGGCGGTCAGGGCCAGGCAGATGCCGGCCTCGTTCGGGGTGCAGGGACCGGGCGAGAGCACGATGCCGGCGGGCTTCATCGCCATCGCCTCCTGCACCTCGATCGCGTCGTTGCGGCGCACGACGACCTCGGCGCCCAGCTCGCCCAGGTAATGCACCAGGTTGTAGGTGAAACTGTCGTAGTTATCGATCAGCAGCAGCATGGCGGCCCCCGTCGCGGGTGTTGTCGTACGGCCTGCCGCCGCGCGCGGCCCGGGCCCGATGTCGAAAGGGGATGAACCCCGTCATTTGTCGCGCTATACATGGTCAGAGCCGCGCGCCGGGGTCAAGGGCAAGCCCGCCGTGCCGGGGACGGAAACCGGGCGCGAAAGAAAGCCGGGACAGGCGAAACGTGCTGCAGGAGGTGCGATTGGGCAGGGGATTCGGAACCGGAGTTCTGGCGGGGATCGTGGTCTCGGGCCTGGTGCTGGCCGCGGTCTCGGAACTGGCGCTGCCGCCGGTGCGCGGGATGCAGCCCAAGACGGCCAGCGTCGAGGTGCCGCGCGGCTCGGAATTCGCCAAGCCGCCGCCCGAGACCGACCCGGTGCTGCCGTCGCCCGAAACGGCGCCCGAGGCCGAGCGCGTCAGCCCAGTGGTCCCGCCCGAGACCAGCCCGCAGCCGCCGGCCGCCGATACCGCCTCGGCGGCCCGGCCCGGGGTCGACAGTGCCGGGGCCGAGGCGCCGCCGGCGCCGGCGCCGGCGGGCAACGCGCCCGAGGTCGCGGCCGGGATCGCGCCGCCGGTGCCGCAGGGCGCCGAGGCAGTGCCGCCCGCCGCGCCCGAGGCCGAGAGCCTGCCGCGCACCGAAAGTGCCGCCCCGGCGCCGGGGCGGCCCGGGACGGTGGCGCCGGCCGCGCCGACGCCCGGGGCCGCGCCGCAGGCCGAGGCCGCGCCGCAGGGGCCCAAGGACGAGGCCGCGCCGCAGCGGGCGGCAGCGCCGGCCAGCCCGCCGGTCCCGGTAACCGACAGCGCCCCGGAACAGCAGCAACAACCGCCGCAGGTCGCGGCCGGCCGCGAGGCGCCGCAAAGCCCGGATACCGGGGCCGAGGCGCAGACCCCGGCGCCGGAGACGACGGCCGAGGCGCCCGCGCCGGAGACGCCGTCGCAAGGTGCGGCGCCGCGGATCGCCACTGCCGAGCAGGCGCCCGAGACGGTGCCGCAGATCGAGACGACGCCCGCGCCCGAGGCGGCGCCGGCGGACGGGGCCAAGGGGGCCGAGGCCGCCAAGCCCGGCGAGCCCCCGGCCGAAACTCCCGCCGAAACTCCCGCCGAAACTCCCACCGAGACCCCCACCGAAACCCCGGCCGAGACCCCGCCCGAGGCGATGGCCGATGCCGCGCCGGACATGGGCGGCAAAGGGGCCAGCACGCTGCCGCGGGCCGAGGGCATGCCCAGCGTGCCGGGCGCGCCGAAACCCGGTTTCGCCCCGACCGCCGGGGTCAAGGTCGGCCGCCTGCCGACGATCGGCGGCGCCGAGACCGCCCCGGCGCCCGAGGCCTCGACCGGCCCGCCCGCCGCCGCCGAAACCATCGGCCAGCCGAAACTGCCGGCCGGCGGCGAGGGGGCCGAGACCCCGGTGAAACGCAATGCCGTCGCCTTCGACAATCCCGAGGGCCGGCCGGTCTATGCCATCATCCTGATCGACGACGGTTCGAGGGGGCTCGATCGCAAGGCGCTGGCGGCGCTCGACCTGCCCGTCACCTTCGCCATCGACCCGGCGATGGCCGGCGCGGCCGACGCGGCCAGGCTCTACCGCGCCGGCGGCCACGAGGTGCTGATCCTGGCCCGCGGCCTGCCGGCCGGCGCCACCGCCTCGGATCTCGCCACCACCATCAGCGGCTACCGCCAGGCGCTGCCGCAGGCGGTCGGGATACTGGACATCGCCCGGGGCGGTTTCGAGACCAATCGCGGGATGGCCCAGAAGGTGGTTACGCTGCTGGCCGATGACGGGCTCGGGCTGGTAACCTACGATCGCGGCCTCAACGCCGCCAACCAGGTGGCGCAGAGCGCCGGGGTGCCGGCGGCGCGGATCTACCGCCAGCTCGACGCCCAGGGCGAGAACGCCTCGACCATCACCCGCTATCTCGACCGCGCCGCCTTCCGCGCCGCGCAGGAGGGCCGGGTGGTCGTCGTCGGCCATACCCGGCCGGATACGCTGGACGGGCTGAAGATGTGGGCCGGCGACCGCCGCGCCCGCGAGGTCGCGCTGGCCCCGGTCACCGCGGCGATGCGGCCCTGAGCGGCGGCGCCGATCCGGCGCCGCGCTTCCCATAAGCAGAGAGAAAAGACGGGTCCCCGGGAGCGGAGACCCTAGCGGTTGCCGCGGCCGGCGAAGATGCCGGCGTCCTCGGCGGCGCGGCGGATCGCCCGGGCCTTGTTGACCGTCTCCTGGTATTCCGCCTCGGGGTCGCTGTCATAGACGACGCCGCCGCCGGCCTGGATATAGAGCGTCTCGTCCTTGACCACGGCGGTGCGCAGGGCGATGCACATGTCCATGTCGCCATTGGCGGCGAAGTAACCGACGCCGCCGCCATAGATGCCGCGCTTCTCGGGTTCCAGCTCGTCGATGATCTCCATCGCCCGCACCTTGGGCGCGCCCGAAACCGTGCCCGCCGGCAGCCCGGCCAGCAGCGCCGAGAGCGCATCCTGACCCTCGGCGATCTCGCCGACGACGTTCGAGACGATGTGCATGACGTGGGAATAGCGTTCGACGATGAATTTCTCGGTCGGGTGGACCGAGCCGATCTTCGCCACCCGGCCGACATCGTTGCGGCCGAGGTCGAGCAGCATCAGGTGCTCCGCCAGTTCCTTCTTGTCGGCCAGCAGGTCCTCTTCCAGCGCCTTGTCCTCTTCCGCCGTCGCGCCGCGCGGGCGGGTGCCGGCGATCGGCCGGATCGTCACCTCGCCGCCGCGCAGCCGGACCAGGATCTCGGGGCTGGCGCCGACGATCTGGTAGTCGCCGAAATTGTAGAAGGTCATGAAGGGCGACGGGTTGGTGCGCCGCAGCGAGCGGTAGAGCGCGAAGGGCGGCAGCGGGAAACGCTGGGCCCAGCGTTGCGACGGCACGACCTGGAAGATATCGCCCGCGCGGATGTATTCCTTGGCCTTCTCGACCGCCGCCTTGTAATCCTCCTTGGCGAAGTTCGAGACGGCCTCGCCCAGCGGCGCGGCCTCGCCCAGGTCATGGCTCTCGCCGGCGACGCCGCGTTCGAGGTCGCGCACGGCGTCCATCACCCGCTCGGCCGCCTGGGCATAGGCGGCACGGGCCGACAGGCCGGAACCGGCCCAGGCCGGCGAGACCACCGTCACCTCGCCCTTGACCCCGTCCAGCACCGCGACCACCGAGGGCCGCATCATCACCGCGTCGGGCACCCCGATCGGGTCGGGATTGACGTTGGGCAGATGCTCGACCAGCCGGATCATGTCATAGCCGAGATAGCCGAACAGCCCGGCCGAGATCGCCGGCAGCTCGTCCGGCATCTCGATCCGGCTTTCGGCGATCAGCGCCCGCAGGGTGTCGAGCGGCGCGCCGGGCAGCGCCTCGAAGGCGTCGTCGTCGAACCGGGCCTGGCGGTTGATCCGGCTTTGCGGTCCGCGGCAGTCCCAGATCAGGTCGGGCTTGAGCCCGACCACGGAATAGCGGCCGCGGACCTCGCCGCCGGTGACGCTTTCCAGCATGAAGCTGTGCTTGCGGGCCCCGGCGAGCTTGAGCATCAGGCTGACCGGCGTATCCAGGTCGGCCGCCAGCCGCGTGTAGACGACCTGGTTGCGGCCCTCGGCCCAGCCGGCCTCGAACGCCTCGAAGGAAGGGATCAGCGCCACGTCGGCCCCCTCAGTGGAACTGGGCGTTGACGGCATTCACCGCCGCCTGGTTGATCTGGATGCCGGCCTGGCGCTGCAGCGCGGTGGCGAAGAGCTGGAAGGCGTCGTTGGCGATGCCCTGGCTGCCCTGGTCGGCCAGCTGGGTCCGCGCCTTCTCCAGGTCCGGGTTGGTCTCGTCGGGCGGCAGCACCCGGGTCAGGTCGACCAGCCAGACGGTCTGGGCGCCCTGGAACGCCTCGACCGCGCCCTTCTTCATCTTGAACACGCCCGCCATCATGCCCTGCGGCGCGTCGGCGACATAGCCGGAACGCTCGATCGGGTCCTGCACGTCGACGGTGCCGAAATCGGTCAGCTTGCCGCCAGCGGCGACCGCCTTCTTGATCTCGTCGGCCCGCGCCATCAGCGCCTTGTCGGTGGCGTCCCGTTTCCAGTCGGCCGCCACCTTGTCGCGCACCTTGGCCAGGGGGATCAGCGCCGGCTCGACCACCTTGTCGAGCCGGATCGCGACGACGCCGCCGTCGTCGAGCTGGATGATCTCGGGATAGTCGTCCTTGGTCACCTTGTCGGCGGCCTTGCGGAAGGCGGAATAGGCAGCGATGCCGTCGGTGGTTTGGGCGGTATAGTCGATCTGGCCGATCGTCATGTCGGTTTCCTTGGCCAGATCCTCGAGCGTGGCGCCGCCCGCCAGCAGGTCGTTGAGATGCTCGATCTGACCCGAGATCAGGTCGCGCGCCTTCGAGGTCTGGAGCTCGACCAGCAGGTCGGGCCGGGCCTCGTCGAAGGTCGTGGTCTGGGCGGCGATGACGCCGTTGATGCGGAACAGCGCCGGGCCGAGGTCGGTCTCGACCGGGCCGATGACGCTGTCCTGCTTGGCGGCGAAGACCGCGTCGCCGGCTTTGCCGAGCTCGCCTTTGGTGACGTCGCCCATGTCGATATCGGACAGTTCCAGCCCGCGCGCCTTGACCAGCTGCTCGAAGCTGGCCTCGCCGACGTCCAGCTTGGCCTTGGCCGCCTTGGCCTTGGCGAGGTCCGGGTAGACCAGCCGCTCGACCAGCCGCTTCTCGGGCTTGACGTAGTCGGCCTTCTTCTTGGCGTAGAGGGCGCGCAGGTCCTTGTCGTCGATCTTGACCGTCTTGGCCAGCATGTCGGGCAGCAGCTCGGCATAGGTGATGCGCTTGGCCCGCAGGCTGGTATAGGTCTTGGGGTGATCCTTGTAATAGGCCTGAAGCTGGTCGTCGGTCGGCGCCGGCACCGGCGTCGCCAGGTCGGCCGGCGTCAGCTTGAGCGTCTCGAAACCGCGGCGCTCGCCGATATAGGAGATCAGGGTGTCGACATAGGGTTTCGGCACCGCGAAGCCCGAGACGACGGCATCCTGCAGCAGGCCGCGCGCCAGCTCGTCGCGGATCTTGGCCTCGAAGCCGGCCTCGGTCAGGCCGTTCTGCTTGAGCACGAAGCGGTAGGTCTCGGGATCGAACTTGCCGTCGGCGCCCTGGAAGGAGGACATGCCGGTGATCTCCTGGCGCAGCCTTGCATCGCCGACCGAGATGCCCAGCTTGGCGTCCTCGTCGTCCAGCGCCGCCGTCGTCACCAGCTGGCCCAGCACCTGCTGGTCCAGCCCGATCTGCCGGGCCTGCTGCATGGTGATGTTCTTGCCGGTCTGGGCCGACATCGCCTGCAGCTCCTGGCGCAGGGCGCGGGCATAGTCGTCGGTCGAGATCTCGGCATTGCCGACGCTGCCGATCTTGCGCACGCCGCCGCCGAAATTCGTCACCCCGTAGCCGCCGAGACCGAAGACGATCATCGCCAGCATGATCCAGACGATGACGTCCCCCGCCTTGCGCTTCTTGCGCGGCGCCTCCTCGGCCTCCGTCGCCCGGTTGTTCTTGGCTTTGCCCGGTTTCGCTTTGCGCGCCATGTGGATGCCTTCCGCGGTTCGTGCCTGTGCGATGTCTGTAAAAGGTCCGGGGCAGGGGAGCAAGCGATCAGATCGCCAGCCCCTCCAGCCGCGTGAAGAGCTGCCCGATGCCGGCCCGGTCGATATTGGCAAAGGCGATGCGCATCTGGCGCGCGCCCTCCGCCGCCGTGGCGGGCTGGAACATGGTGCCGGGCAGCATCAGCACGCCGGCCTCGCGCACCAGCCGTTGCGCCACCTGGTCCGAGGCGATCTCGAACGGGTGCTCGGCATAGGCGAAATAGGCGCCGCAGCCCAGCAGCCGCCAGCCGTCGAGCCGCGGGAAGCCCTCGATCATCGCCGCCCGGCGGTCGAGGATCTCGGCCCGCTCGCCGGCCAGCCACTGGCCGAGGTTCCGCATCCCCCACAAGGCCGCGCGCTGGCCGAGCTGGTTGGGGCAGATCGCCACCGTGTCGAGGAACTTCTCGACCTCCGCCAGCCGTGCCGCCGAGGCGACGATGGCGCCGACGCGGTGGCCGGTTAGGCGATAGGCCTTCGAGAAGGAATAGAGATGGATGAAGCTCTGGCCCCAGTCGGGATCGGCGAACAGGTCGTGCGGCCGGCCGTCGCGGCTGTCGAAATCGCGATAGGTCTCGTCGACGATCAGAGCGATGCCGCGCGCCCGCGCCAGATCGTGGAAGGCGCGGATGACCTCGGCCGGATACTCGGCTCCCCCCGGGTTGTTCGGGCTGACCAGCACGATCGCCCGGGTCCTGTCGGTGATCAGCGCCGCCGCCGCCTCGGGGTCGGGCACCAGCCCGTCGCCGCAGGCCAGCGGCACCGTCTTCACCCCGCTCATGTCGAGCCACATCTTGTGATTGAAGTACCACGGTGTCGGCAGGATGACCTCGTCGCCTTCGCCCGCCAGCGTCGCCAGCACGGCGCAGAAGGCCTGGTTGCAGCCCGAGGTGATCGCGACCTGGCCCGCCGCGATCTCGCCGCCATAGGCCGCCGACCACTGGCTGGCGACTTCGGCCCGCAGCTCGGGCATGCCCAGCACCGGGCCGTAAAGATGTGCCGCGTCCTCGTTCAGCGCCGCCTCGGCGATGGCCTGGCGCAGCGCCGGCGGCGGCGGCTCGACCGGCGCCGCCTGGCTGACATTGATCAGCGGCCGGTCCGCCGGGAACGCCACCCCTTCAAGCCAGCGCCGCGCCTCCATCACCGGCGGGGCGAAGGTGGCGGCCATGCGCGGGTTCAGCGGCTGGAGCATCGGGACCTCTCTAAGCAAAATCGGCCCGACCCTAGCAGCGCCCCACAGCGCAGAAAAGGCCCTAAGAACGGGGCCCTGCGGCCCCTTCACTTTCTGCTCGGAAATATCCTCGGGGGTCCGGGGGCAGACAGCCCCCGGCCGCTCTCGGCACGCGCCCGGCCAGGCGAGCGGCGGCCGGCTAGGCCTTGGCGGCCAGCCGCTGCTGCCGGTGCTCGTTCCAGACCAGCAGGATGACGACGAAGTCGAAGACCGAGAGCAGGATCAGCACCGGCGCATGGGTCAGCCAGTAGCGGTCGAGCTGGTAGGCGATGAAGCCGGCCAGCACCAGCATCGAGACCGGATGCGCCCAGGGCTTCTTTGTCAGCAGCGCGGCGACGACGCTGAGGTTCAGCAGCCCGTGGCCGATCAGGTAGACCGACCAGAAGGTCTGCGGGTGGAGCGAGAAGTCATGGATCTGGCGCAGCAGCGAGGCGGCGATCGGGTCGGGCGTCTGGGTTTTGAGCGCGTTGCCGGTCCAATTCGCCAGCTCGGTCAGCTCGTCGGTGCGCCAGGCGATCTGAAGCACGATCGCGGCCAGCAGCTGCGAGGTGCCGATCAGCGCCTGCATGCCGAGGCCGAACAGGAATGAGCCGTGCAACCATGCCGCCAATCGGCTCATGTGTTTCGTCGGCATGGCGGCGCGCCTCAGTCCTTGCCCCGGTAGGGCTCGACATATTGCAGCGCCATGTCCCAGGGGAAGAAGATCCAGGTGTCCTGGCTGACCTCGGTGATATAGGTGTCGACCATGTCGCGGCCCTGCGGCTTGGCGTAGACGGTGGCGAAATGCGCCTTGGGGTAGAGCTTGCGCACCAGTTCCAGCGTCTTGCCGGTGTCGACCAGGTCGTCGACCACCAGCACGCCCTCGCCGGCGTCGCCCATGATCTCGGCCTGCGGCGCCTTGATCACCCGGGCCTCGCTCTGGCTCTGGTGGTCGTAGGACTTGACCGAGATCGTGTCGACGACGCGGATGTCGAGCTCGCGGCTGACGATCATCGCCGGGGCCATGCCGCCGCGGGTGATGGCGACGACGGCGCGCCAGGCGCCGTTATCGGGGCCCTGGCCGTCCAGCCGCCAGGCCAGCGCGCGGGCGTCGCGATGAATCTGATCCCAGGATACGTGGAAGCCTTTTTCGTGCGGCAGGCGGTCGGTCATGGTGTCCTCACGTGGCGGTTCGCAGGGCCAGCAGCGCCAGAACGGCCGCCGAGACGCGGTCGATCCGGGCCTTGGCCCGAAGGTAGGCGGCGCGGATCGGCGCCGTGGTCAGCATCAGCGCGACGGCAGCATACCACAGCAGCTCGATCGCGAAATGGTCGGCCAGCAGGTCGAGCGCGGCGGCCCCCCGCGGCATGGCCGGCAGCACCGTCGAGAAGATCGCGGCGATGAAGAACACGGCCTTGGGATTGGACAGGTTGGTCAGCAGCCCCAGCCGGAAGCCGCGGCTGCGCCCGGACCGGGCGGTCGGCAGCGGCCGCTCGGCATTGCGCCACAGCGCGATCGCGAACCAGCCCAGGTAGAGCGCGCCGACGATCTTGAGTGCGGCATAGGCCCAGGGCACCAGCGCGAAGAGGGCGGTCAGACCGGCCAGGGCGGCGGCGCTCCACAGCGTCGCGGCCAGGGCCAGCCCGGCGGCGCAGGCGATGCCCTGGCGCCGGCCGCGGGTCAGCGCCGTGCGCAGCACCATCAGGAAGGCCGGTCCGGGCACGATCAGCGCGCCGAGGATGGCGATGTTGAAGGCAATGAGGCTGGTCAGGCTCATCTGTCGCTCCCCCCCGGGCGCCAATCCGGTGCGGCTCAGGCGCCTTCGGTCTTGCCGTTGCCGTTGCGTGCGGTGACGGTGTCGATGTCGGGGGCGTCGACCGCCTTCATGCCGACGGTATGGTAGCCGGCATCGACATGGTGGATCTCGCCGGTCACCGCGCTGCCCAGATCCGACAGCAGGTAGAGCGCCGACTTGCCGACCTCCTCCTGCGTCACGGTGCGGCGCAGCGGGCTGTTGAGCTCGTTCCACTTCAGGATATAGCGGAAATCGCCGATGCCGCTGGCGGCCAGCGTCTTGATCGTGCCGGCCGAGATCGCGTTGACGCGGATGCCGTCCTTGCCCAGATCCTCGGCCAGGTAGCGCACCGAGGCCTCGAGCGCCGCCTTGGCGACGCCCATGACGTTATAGTGCGGCATCACCTTCTCGGCGCCGTAATAGGTCAGCGTCAGCAGGCTGCCGCCGTCGGTCATCAGCGCGGCGGCGCGCTGGCACACGGCGGTGAAGGAGAAGACCGAGACATCCATCGTCATGCGGAAATTGTCCGGCGTGGTATCGACATAGCGGCCGCGCAGCTGGCTCTTGTCGGAAAAGCCGATGGCGTGGACGACGAAGTCGAGCTTGCCCCAGGCGTTCTTGAGGTGGTCGAACAGCGCGTCGAGCGAGCCCTCGTCGGTGACGTCGCATTCGACGATCTCGGTGGCATTGATCAGCTCGGCCAGCGGCGCGACCCGTTTCTTGAGCTGCTCGCCCTGGTAGGACAGCGCGATTTCGGCGCCCTGGTCGGCCAGGGCCCGGGCGATCCCCCAGGCAATCGACTTGTCGTTGGCGAGCCCCATGATCAGGCCGCGCTTCCCTTCCATGAGCCGCATTGACATTCGGTTTTCCTCGACCACCCTGTGCAGTGTCACAGTGCTGTAGGCGATGATGCGTCGGGCATCAAGAGCAAGCGGCATCGGCGCCGGACCGCCGGGCGGGCCGCGCGGGTCTTGCCCGCGGGCCGATTGATCGAAATATGACAATAAATGCGAAGCAAGCCCGAGGGGAGAGCAGGATGGCGGACAGAAGCGGGATCTTTGCCGGGGACGATCCGTTCCGGATCGCGCAGGACTGGCTGAACGCGGCGGAGGCGGAAGAGCCCAACGATCCCAACGCGATCGCGCTGTCGACCGTGGATGCCGACGGGCTGCCCAATGTCCGCATGGTTCTGCTCAAGGAGATCGAGGACGACGCCTTCGTCTTCTACACCAATTACGGCAGTGCCAAGGCGCATGAAATTGACGGCGCCGGAAAGGCCGCTTTCGTGCTACATTGGAAGAGTCTCCGCCGCCAGATCCGGGTGCGCGGTCTGACCGAGCGCGTCGCCGGGGCGCAGGCCGACGCCTATTACGCCTCGCGCTCGCTGAAAAGCCGGCTCGGCGCCTGGGCGTCGAAGCAGTCGCAACCGTTATCGTCGCGCATGGCCCTGATGGCCGAGGTCGCGCGCGTCACGGCGGAGAAGGGGGCGAATCCGCCGCGCCCGCCCTTCTGGGGCGGCTACCGCATTCGCCCGCTGGAGGTCGAGTTCTGGGCCGATGGTGCCTTCCGGTTGCATGATCGGTTCCGCTGGCGCCGCGACAATATCGACGATGCGTGGAAAATTCAGCGGCTAAACCCTTGAAACTCGCGCTTCGTGAAATGCAAGTCTTTCTGCCGCACGCGTTTTGTGCTTGAAATGGTAACTCTGATAGAGACAACACGCGGCGGGGGCTAACAAGAAAAATCGGGGAAGCGACGACAGAATGACCGATGATGATAAGGCCCTGCAAGAGGTGCATGGTCGGGTAAAGTGGTTCGACTTGGTGAAAGGCTTCGGCTTCATCGTCTCGGACGATGGCGGGCCCGATATCCTTCTTCACGCCAATGTGTTGCGCAATTTCGGGCAGAGCTCGGTGGCCGACGGGGCCGGTATCACGGTGCGGGTTCAGCAAACCCAGCGCGGGGCGCAGGCGGTCGAGGTTCTGGCGATCGAGCCGCCCGAGGGCGTCGGCCAGCCGATGCTCGACGATCTCAGCGGCAACCAGATGGCCGATCCGGCCACCCAGCCGCTGGAGCCGGCGCGGGTGAAATGGTTCGACAAGGGCAAGGGCTTCGGCTTCGCCAACGTCTTCGGCCGGCCCGAGGATGTCTTCATCCATGTCGAGGTGCTGCGCCTGTCCGGCTTCGCCGACCTCCAGCCCGGCGAGGCGATCGGGCTGCGCATCATCGAGGGCAAGCGCGGCCGCATGGCGACCCAGGTGACATCGTGGGAGGCGGCGCTGCGCGAGGACAAGCCCGAGTGAGGGCCTGGCTCGCGGCGCTGCTTGTGCTGGTGCCGCTGGCCGCCCGGGCCGAGTGCCGGCCCGACCGCGTCGAGCTGCGCGGCAGCAAGGGCGTGGTGCGCTTCGAGGTCGAACTGGCGACGACCGAGGCGGCGCGCCAGCGCGGGCTGATGAACCGGGCGCATCTGCCGTCCGGCGCCGGCATGCTGTTCCTCTATCCGCGGCCGAGCGCGGTGAACTTCTGGATGAAGGACACGCTGATCCCGCTCGATATCCTGTTCGCCGACCGCCGTGGCCGCGTCACCCGGCTCAAGGCCATGGCCCGGCCGGGCGACGAGCGCCTGATCCCGGGCGGCGACAAGGTGCAGGCGGTGCTCGAGATCAATGGCGGGCTGGCGGCGCAACTCGGCATCGGCCCCGGCACGGTGATGCGCCATCCCGGCTTCGATCCCGCCGTCGTCGCCTGGCCCTGCGGTGGGCGCTGAGCATCGGTGACGGCGCGCGGAGGCACGGCGGGACGAGGCGCACGCGGCCTCTTTCCTCCGCCGGCATTCCCGGCTAGACAGGCCGCCGTCGGGGCGTAGCGCAGCCTGGTAGCGCGACGGTTTTGGGTACCGTAGGTCGTGAGTTCGAATCTCGCCGCCCCGACCAAGTCTTGCTGGCTTCTATGGCATCTTCCGGCGTCAGACGGTTTACAAAAGCGGATTCTGTTTACAGATTTTGTGTAAAAGCAGCCTGATTACCGACGGTATCTGTCCCACTCCGGTACTTGTCTACGGCGCACGGCTGCCGTCGTTGAGGCTAGTACCGCCACGGCGTCCTGCCGGCCAAGCGCGACGAGGCGAAGGCGCGCGGTGCAACGCCAGTTGCCGGAAAACCCAGAGAAAATAACAATCCCGTGTGCATCTCTGGACAGACATGTGAACGCGGGGTTCGATGGATGGGCTTGGGGATTTCAGCCTTCCGCGTGCAAGCCTCGGACAGAAGCGCTTCGTCCGGCCGATTGAAGAAGCTTTAGGAGAGAGCCGAGGTAGGGCATTTGGGCGGCGCGACCGATGCGCCTATGACTGGCGGGGATGTACGTTTGTCCGTGACGGGACAGAGGAAGGTATTGCGAGTGCGGAAATTAGTGGTTCGGTGGCTCCCCACCATGGTCGCGATTGCGCTTTCGGCGTTGACGACGGTTACTGCAAGTTATGGCAAGGACTGCGCCGCCGGGGACGCGGTGGGCTGCGTGAATCTCGGCGCGGCCTATGCGGATGGCAAGGGCGTGCGGCGCGATGTTGCCAAGGCGGTGACTTTGCTCCGCAAGTCCTGCAATGCGGGCAGCGCGCTTGGCTGCAACAACCTCGGGTCGGCCTTCACGCATGGGGCACCGTAGGTCGTGCGTTCCAGACTCGCCGTCCCGACCATTCCCGCAACCCGACCATTTCCGCCCGACGAGGCATTTCGCCGGCGCGACGCGTCCTGGGGGAGCGCCCCCACGCCCGATCATTCGAAATCATCGAACGAAATGAGCAAAACAATCCGTTATATTGGTAGGTTGGATCGGCCTAGATCAGGTGGCGTCAAGGAAAGGAACCGTCATGTCCGACGCTGATCTCACCCAATCCACCCCGCCCGCCGCGTCTGCCGCGCGGCTGTGGCCGGGGCTTCTGCTCACCGGCGCCATCGGCGCCATCGCCTTCGCGCTGCACCACCTGCCGGGCTTCGGCGCGCTCAGCCCGCTGATCCTCGCCATCCTGATCGGCATGGCGGTGCATAACGTCATCGACACCCCGACCGCGGCCAAGGCCGGGGTCAAGTTCAGCCTGCGCCGGATCCTGCGCGCCGGCATCGTGCTGCTCGGCCTGCAGCTGACGCTGGGCCAGGTCGCCGCCGTCGGCCCGATGGGCGGGGCGCTGATCGCGGTGACGCTGGTCTCGACCTTCGCCTTCACCACCTGGCTCGGCCGCCGTCTCGGGGTCGAGGCCGGGCTGGCGCAACTGATCGCCGCCGGGACCTCGATCTGCGGTGCCTCGGCCGTCATCGCCACCAACGAGGTGACCCAGGCCGGTGACGAGGATGTCGCCTATGCCGTCGCCTGCGTCACCGTTTTCGGCTCCCTGTCGATGGTGCTCTACCCGATGCTGGGGGCGCTGCTGCCGCTGGGCGCGCATGGCTACGGGCTCTGGGCCGGCGCCTCGATCCACGAGGTCGCCCAGGTCGTCGCCGCCGGCTACCAGCGCGGCACCGAGGCCGGCGATTTCGCCACCATCGCCAAGCTGACCCGGGTTCTGATGCTGGCCCCCGTCGTCATCGTCCTGGGCCGCTGGGCCGCGCGCGGTGCCACCGGGCAGGGCAGCAGCCAGGCCGCGCCGATGCCGTGGTTCGTGATCGGCTTCCTGGGCATGGTGCTGGTCGCCTCGACCGGGATGGTGCCGGCGCCGGTCCATGCCGATGCCACCATCCTGACCCAGTTCCTGCTGGCCGTGGCGCTGGCGGCGATGGGGCTCGAGACCGACATCCGCAAGCTCAAGGCGATGGGGCTGCGGCCGCTGATCCTTGGCGCCGCCGCCTGGATCTTCATCGGTGCGCTCGCGCTGGCTCTGGTGCTGGTGACGGGGCAGGCGTAAGAGGATGCCATGACGCTGGAACAGCTCCGCATCTTCATCGCCGTGGCCGAGCGCGAGCATGTCACTCGCGCCGCGGAGGCGCTCAACCTCACGCAATCGGCCACCTCGGCGGCGGTGGCGGCGCTGGAAATGCGTCATGGCGCCATGCTGTTCGAACGCGTCGGCCGCCGCATCGCCCTGACCGAGGCGGGGCGGCGGTTCCTGCCCGAGGCCAAGGCGGTGCTGGCCCGCGCCGCCGCCGCCGAACGGCTGCTGGACGATCTGGCCGGGCTGAAGACCGGCGCGCTGCAGATCGCGGCCAGCCAGACCCTGGCGAATTACTGGCTGCCGCCGCTGATGCTGCAATTCCATCGCCGCCATCCGGGGATCGAATTGCACCTGACCATCGGCAATTCCGAGCAGGTCGCCGAGGAGGTCGCCGAGATGCGGGCCGACTTGGGCTTTGCCGAGGGGCCGGTGGCGGCGCCGCAGCTGGAAGAGCAGACGCTGCCGGGCGACGAGATGTACCTCGTCGTCGCGCCGGGGCATGCCTGGACGCAGGCGGCGCCGGACCGGGCGGCGCTGCTGGCCGGGACCTGGGTCCTGCGCGAGCCGGGCTCGGGCACGCGGGTTGCGATGGAGGAGGCGCTGTCGGGGCAGGGGCTCGACCCGGCGGCGCTGGCCGACCGGCTGGAACTGACCTCGAACGAGGCGGTGCGCAGCGCGGTGACGGCGGGCGGCGGGGCGACGATTCTGTCGCATCTGGTGGTCGAGGCCAGCCTTGCCGCGGGCGAGCTAGTGCGGTTGCCCTTCCCGCCGCTGGTGCGCCGCTTCCGCCTGCTGCGCCACCGCGAGCGCCACGAGACCCACGCCGCCCGCGCCTTCGCGGCACTTCTGCGTGAGCGCGTCGCGCCACCGGCGGGAAACTCCGGCGACTGAGCCGGGTCGTGCTGCGCGGAAACAGTTTGTTTCCTTTGATCGACAAGGTCTTGTCCCGCCGAAACGGCGAGCGGGCGGGGCCTGCGCCGCGGCGGCGGCAGAGATGGCCGGGCGGCTTGCTAAAGGCCTGCGATCCGGTCTAATCGCGCTGCCGAAAACATTTCTTTGCGACAAATCAATGTGCAGTGTGCCCGATGTGAGGCAGTCTGGCCGAAATGCGGGCGCCGGGGCCGGGTGGACTGTGGTGTCGCCGGCACGGGCCCGAAACGTGATGACAGTGCGGATATTCGAAGGGTTGCAATTGGTGGACTGAATACATATTCACGAACACGAATATGAAAGACGCCAATGCGGCGCCTCGGGCCCGCAGTATTGAGAGGACGACATCATGCGATCGCTTCTGGCCGCTCTTGCCCTGTCCGCCGTGCCGCTGATTGCACAGGCGGCCGATCCCGCACCGATTGAGCCGGTGACAGTGACCGACTGGAAGGCCGTCTACGGCCAGATCGAGGCCCGCGACCAGGTGCCCGCCCGGGCCCGAATCGGCGGCACGCTGGTCGACCTGACCGTGACCGAGGGCGACCAGGTCACCGCCGGCCAGAAGATCGGCGAGATCGTCGACGAGAAGATCACCTACCAGCTCAACTCGATCGACGCCCAGCTCCACGCGCTGCAGGCCCAGCTGAGCAATGCCAAGACCGAGTTGACCCGCGGCGAGGAACTGCTCAGCCGCGGCGTCACCACGACCCAGCGGCTCGACCAGCTGCGGACCCAGGTCGACGTGCTGACCAACCAGATCGCCTCGACCCAGGCGCAACGCCAGGTCATCGTCCAGCAGGCGGCCGAGGGCCAGGTGCTGGCGCCGATCGCCGGCCGCGTCCTGACCGTGCCGGTGACCAAGGGCTCGGTGATCATGCCGGGCGAGGCGGTGGCGACGGTGGGCGGCGGCGGCTTCTTCCTGCGCCTCGCCGTGCCCGAACGCCACGCCGCCTTCATGGAGCAGGGCGACGCGATCACCATCGAGACGCCGGAAGGCACCGCCGAGGGCCACCTGGCCAAGATCTATCCGCTGATCCAGGGCGGCCGCGTCAGTGCCGATGTCGAGGTCAAGAACCTGCCCGACCGCTTCGTCAACGCGCGGGTGCTGGTCCGGCTGCCGGTCGGCAAGCGCCAGGCGCTGATGGTTCCCGCCACGGCCGTCACCACCCGCCTCGGGCTCGACTATGTCGAGGTGATGGAAGGGGGCGACAAGGTGCTTCGGACCGTGGTGCCGGGCAGCCACGACAAGGTGAACGGCGTCGACATGGTTGAAATCCTGACCGGTCTGAGCGCCGGCGATCGCGTGGTGACCGGCAATGAGTGACATCGAGACCAACGACGAGCTGGAGACGCCCGTCAAGCTGGGTATCGCCGGCCGGCTGACGCAGGCCTTCGTGCGCTCGCCGCTGACGCCGCTGTTCATCATCGCGGCGCTGGCGGTCGGCATCGTGGCGCTGATGACGCTGCCGCGCGAGGAGGAGCCGCAGATCTCGGTCCCCCTGGTCGACATCCACATCCAGGCCCCGGGGCTGAAGGCGGCCGACGCCGTCAAGCTGGTGACCGAGCCGATGGAGACCATCGTCAAGGGCATCGACGGAGTCGAGCACGTCTATTCCTCGACCCGCGACGACTACGCCATGGTCACCGCGCGGTTCAAGGTCGGCACCTCGGCCGACGCGGCGATCCTGCGCGTCCATGACAAGGTGCGGGCCAATCTCGACCGCATCCCGGTCGGCATTCCCGAACCGCTGATCGTCGGCCGCGGCATCAACGATGTCGCCATCGTCTCGCTGACCCTGACGCCGAAGGACGGCGCCCATGTCAGCGCCAACGACCTGACCCGGATCGCGCGCGAGCTGCGCACCGAGGTCGCCAAGATCAACAATGTCGGCCTGTCCTACCTTGTCGGCGACGCGCCCGACGCGATCCGCGTCGACCCCGATCCCGAGAAGCTGGCGCTCTACGGCATCACGCTGCAGCAGCTGGCAGGCAAGGTGCAGGGCGCCAACCGGTCGCTGAACACCGGCAAGGTGCGCGATCATGGCCAGCAGATCGACCTCGTCGCCGGCAAGACGCTGACCACCTCGGCCGAGATCGGCAACCTGCTTCTGACCTCGCGCGACGGCCGGCCGGTCTATGTCCGCGACGTCGCCAAGATCGAGTTCGTGCCCGACACCTCGGACCACATCGTCTCGAACGTTTCCAAGGGGCCCGACGGCAAGATCGTCCGCGAACCGGCGGTGACGCTGGCGGTGGCCAAGCGGGCGGGATCGAACGCCGTCATCGTGGCCGACCAGATCCTGCACAAGGTCCACAGCCTGGAAGGCTCGCTGATCCCCGACACGGTCAATGTCAAGGTCACCCGCGACTATGGCGAGACCGCGAACGAGAAGGCCAACGAGCTGCTGTTCCACCTCGGCCTCGCCACGTTGTCGATCATCGGCCTGGTGTTGCTGGCGGTGGGCTGGCGCGAGTCGATCGTCGTCGCGATCGTCATTCCCGTCACCATCCTGCTGACGCTCTTCGCGGCCTGGATCATGGGCTACACGCTCAACCGGGTGTCGTTGTTCGCGCTGATCTTCTCGATCGGCATCCTCGTCGACGACGCCATCGTGGTGATCGAGAACATCGCCCGGCACTGGGGCATGGATCCGAAGAAGAACCGCGTCCGGGCGGCGGTCGAGGCGGTGGCCGAGGTCGGCAACCCGACCATCGTCGCCACGCTGACCGTGGTCGCGGCCCTGCTGCCGATGCTCTTCGTCTCGGGGCTGATGGGGCCCTACATGAGCCCGATCCCCTCGGTCGCCTCGGCGGCGATGATCTTCTCCTTCTTCGTCGCGGTGATCATCACGCCGTGGCTGATGGTCAAGATCGCCGGCAAGGCGCCGATGAAGGATCACGCCCATGACGACACCTATGGCGGTCATCCCGGCGGCGGGCTGGGCAAGGTCTATGCCGCGGTCGCCCGGCCGATCCTGAAGACCAAGGCGCGCAGCCTGACCTTCCTGCTGGTCACCGTGGTGCTGTCCTTCGGCTCGCTCAGCCTGCTTTACACCAAGGACGTGACGGTCAAGCTCTTGCCCTTCGACAACAAGTCCGAGCTTTCGGTGGTGATCGACCTGCCGGCCGGGGCGTCGGTCGAGGCGACCGACGCGGTGGCCCAGCAGGTCGCCGACAAGGTGCTGAGCCTGCCCGAGGTGATCTCGGCCCAGACCCATGCCGGCACGGCGACGCCGTTCGACTTCAACGGTCTCGTCCGGCACTACTACCTGCGCGCCGATCCCAACCAGGGCGACGTCCAGATCAACCTGACGCCGAAGGGCGAGCGGGAGCGGACCAGCCACCAGATCGCGCTGCAGATCCGCAAGATGATCGCCGGTATCGACATGCCCAAGGGCACGACGCTGAAGACGGTCGAACCGCCGCCGGGCCCGCCCGTCATCTCGACCCTGCTGGCCGAGGTCTACGGACCGACGCCCGAGATCCGGCGCGACGCGGCGCGCAAGATCCAGAAGGCGTTCGAGTCGGTGCCGTTCATCGTCGATGTCGATAACAGCTTCCGCAACCAGCCGCGGCGGCTGCGGGCGACGATCTCGACCGACAACCTCGAATTCTACGGGGTCCAGGAATCGGACGTGTTCAACACCATGGCGATCCTGAACGGCGGCGAGACGGTCGGCTATTCGCATCGCGGCGCCGGGCGCACCCCGATCCCGATCACCATCGAACGCGACAAGGGCGAGAAGACGATCGACCAGGCCTTCCTGTCAACGCCGATCCCGGCCAACGTGCTTCCGGGCGCGCGCGGGGTGGTCGAACTGGGCGACGTCGTCAACGTGCACGAGGAGAAGGCGAGCTACCCGATCTTCCGCCATAACGGCCGCTTCGCCGAGATGGTGACGGGCGAGTTGGCCGGGAGCTTCGAAGCGCCGCTCTACGGCATGATCGCGGTCGACAAGGCGCTCGACAAGATGGACTGGGCGCCGGGCGAGAAACCGGTGGTCAGCCTGCACGGCCAGCCCGATGACGAAAGCCACGTCACCCTGCTGTGGGACGGCGAGTGGGAAGTCACCTGGGTGACCTTCCGCGACATGGGCGCGGCCTTCGGCGTGGCGCTGCTGGGCATCTACATCCTGGTGGTGGCGCAGTTCGGCTCGTTCCGGCTGCCGCTGGTGATCCTGACGCCGATCCCGCTGACCTTCCTCGGCATCATGGCCGGCCACTGGCTGTTCCACGCGCCGTTCTCGGCGACCTCGATGATCGGTTTCATCGCCTTGGCGGGGATCATCGTGCGGAACTCGATCCTGCTGGTCGACTTCATCCGCCACGGCGATCACGAGCACAAGCCGATGACCGAGGTCATCCTCGAGGCCGGGGCGATCCGCTTCAAGCCGATCCTGCTGACCGCTGTGGCGGCGATGATCGGCGCGGTGGTGATCCTGTCCGACCCGATCTTCCAGGGCCTGGCGATCTCGCTGCTGTTCGGCCTGCTGAGCTCGACTCTGCTGACCGTTCTGGTGATCCCGGCGATCTACCGGGTGTTCAAGACCTGAGGCAGAAACGACACAACATCTAGTTTGCGGCGCGCCTGACCGGGCGCGCCGTTTTCTTTTCGCAACAGCGGCTTGGAGAGCGGGCCGGGCGGCCCGGGCCGGCCGCGGTGCCACGTCCGGGCGCGCCCGGGCTTCACGTTGTTTTTCAACAGATTTCGCTAAACCTATACCATAGCAACGCATTTTCCGCCGATGCCGGGAAGGGGCGGGCGCCGGGCCCGGGCGGGGGCCGTCACGAAAATGAATCATTCGGCGGCTACCCCCTAGATGTGCCCTGCGCCCGGTCAACTGAAAAATCCTGTGGGTAGTGCAAATTTTCCCGTTGACCCATGCCCGCGTTCCACGTCAGTTTGTGTGGGCTGACCCAGTAAGCCACAATATATAGTGGCGGGGCGGAACGGGACGAACCTAACACCTTTCAGGCGGCTCAGATCGCCCTGGCAGGCGGTGGCATTGCGCACCGTCACCGGTTCCGACGTCCTTCTCGCCCCCTGCCGGGACAGTGCCGCGCGCGCCAGAAGGCCAAGGCGGCTTGGGGCAAGCAGGTTTTGGAAGGACAGGGCAGATGAAGATCGATCGCAAATTCACCACGGCCGGCCAGGACGCCTACGCGGCGCTCGACTTCACGACGACCGTCTCGGAGATCCGCAATCCCGACGGCACCGTCGTCTTCCGCAACGACTCGGTCGAGGTGCCGCAGGGCTGGAGCCAGGTCGCCTCGGACGTGCTGGCGCAGAAGTATTTCCGCAAGGCCGGAGTGCCGGCGCGGCTCAAGAAGCTGCGCGAGAAGGGCGTGCCGGAATTCCTGTGGCGCTCGGTGCCCGACACCAAGGCGCTGGAGCAACTGCCCGAGGACGACCGCTATGTCGGCGAGTCGAGCGCCAAGCAGGTCTTCGACCGTCTCGCCGGCGCCTGGACCTACTGGGGCTGGAAGGGCGGCTATTTCAGCACCGAGGAGGACGCCCGCGCCTATTTCGACGAGATGCGGGTGATGCTGGCCCGGCAGATGGCGGCGCCGAACAGCCCGCAGTGGTTCAACACCGGCCTGCACTGGGCCTATGGCATCGACGGGCCTAGCCAGGGCCACTATTACGTCGACTACAAGACCGGCAAGCTGACCAAGTCCGACAGCGCCTACGAGCATCCGCAGCCCCATGCCTGCTTCATCCAGTCGGTGGCCGACGACCTGGTCGGCGACGGCGGCATCATGGATCTCTGGGTCCGCGAGGCGCGGCTGTTCAAATACGGCTCTGGCACCGGCACCAACTTCTCCAGCCTGCGCGCCGAGGGCGAGAAGCTGTCGGGTGGCGGCAAGTCGTCGGGCTTGATGGGCTTCCTGCGCATCGGCGACCGCGCCGCCGGCGCGATCAAGTCGGGCGGCACCACCCGGCGCGCCGCCAAGATGGTGATCTGCGACATGGATCACCCGGACATCGAGGAATTCGTCACCTGGAAGGTGAAGGAAGAGCAGAAGGTGGCCAGCCTCGTCGCCGGCTCGAAGATGCACGAGCAGGAGCTGAACAAGATCTTCGCCGCCATCCGTGCCTTCGACGGCTCGGAAGAGGGCGCGGTCGATCCCGCCGCCAATCCCGGGCTGAAGGAGGCGATCCGCAGCGCCAAGCGGGTGATGATCCCCGAGACCTATATCAACCGGGTGCTGCAATACGCCCGCCAGGGCTATGACAGCATCGAGTTCCCGACCTACGACACCGACTGGGACAGCGAAGCCTATGTCACCGTCGCGGGCCAGAACTCGAACAACTCGGTCCGCGTCACCGACGCCTTCCTCAAGGCGGTCAAGGACGATGCCGACTGGGAGCTGCTGCGCCGCACCGATGGCAAGGTCGCCAAGACCGTCAAGGCGCGCGAGCTGTGGGATCAGGTCGGCCACGCCGCCTGGGCCTGCGCCGATCCGGGCATCCAGTTCCACGACACCGTCAACAGCTGGCATACCTGCCCCGAGGACGGGCCGATCCGCGGCTCGAACCCGTGCTCGGAATACATGTTCCTCGACGACACGGCCTGCAACCTGGCCTCGATGAACCTGCTGACCTTCTACAAGGGCGGCAAGTTCGACGCCGAGGCCTTCGTCCATGCCACCCGGCTGTGGACCGTCACGCTGGAAATCTCGGTGCTGATGGCGCAGTTCCCGTCGAAGGAAATCGCCCAGCTCTCCTACGATTTCCGCACCCTCGGCCTCGGCTACGCCAATATCGGCGGCCTGCTGATGACGATGGGGCTGGGCTATGACAGCGTCGAGGGCCGGGCCCTTGGCGGCGCGCTGACCGCGATCATGACCGGCGTCGCCTATGCCACCTCGGCCGAGATGGCGGGCGAGCTGGGTGCCTTCCCGGGCCATTCGCGCAACGCCCGCCACATGCTGCGGGTGATCCGCAACCACCGTCGCGCCGCCTATGGCGAGACCCGGAACTACGAGGATCTGGCGGTCAAGCCGGTGCCGCTCGACCACGCGAACTGTCCCGACCAAGACCTTGTCGCGCTTGCCAAATCCTCGTGGGACGAGGCGCTGGAGCTGGGCGAACGCCACGGCTATCGCAACGCCCAGGTCTCGGTCATCGCGCCGACCGGCACGATCGGGCTGGTGATGGATTGCGACACCACCGGGATCGAGCCGGACTTCGCGCTGGTCAAGTTCAAGAAGCTCGCCGGCGGCGGCTACTTCAAGATCATCAACCGTTCGGTTCCGGCGGCGCTGGAAAGCCTCGGCTACGGCTCGGCCCAGATCGAGGAGATCATCGCCTATGCCGTCGGCCATGCCAGCATCGGCAACTGCCCGGGCATCAACCCGACGGCGCTGATCGGCCACGGCTTCGGCCCGCGCGAGCTCGAGAAGATCGAGGCGGCGCTGCCCTCGGCCTTCGACATCCGCTTCGTCTTCAACCAGTGGACGCTGGGCGAGGCGTTCTGCACCCAGACCCTCGGCATCCCGACCGAGAAGCTGAACGATCCGGGCTTCGACCTGCTGCGCCACCTCGGCTTCACCCGGGCCCAGATCGAGGCCGCCAACGACCATGTCTGCGGCACCATGACCCTGGAAGGCGCGCCGCATCTCGACCCGGCGCATTACCATGTCTTCGACTGCGCCAACCCCTGCGGCAAGAAGGGCAAGCGTTACCTGTCCGTCGACAGCCACATCAAGATGATGGCGGCGGCGCAGAGCTTCATCTCGGGAGCGATCTCGAAGACCATCAACATGCCGAACTCGGCGACGATCGAGGATTGCCTCGCGGCCTACGAGCTCAGCTGGTCGCTCGGCATCAAGGCCAACGCGCTCTACCGTGACGGCTCGAAGCTGAGCCAGCCGCTCGCCGCCTCGCTGGTCGAGGATGACGAGGAGGCCGAGGAAATCCTCGCCACCGGTTCGGCCCAGGAAAAGGCGCAGGTGCTGGCCGAGAAGATCGTCGAGAAGGTGGTGGTCAAGGAGATCGTCCGCAGCCACCGCGAGAAGCTGCCCGAACGGCGCAAGGGCTATACCCAGAAGGCCATCGTCGGCGGCCACAAGGTCTATCTGCGGACCGGCGAATACAAGGACGGCTCGCTGGGCGAGATCTTCATCGACATGCACAAGGAAGGCGCCGGTTTCCGGGCGATGATGAACAACTTCGCCATCGCCGTCTCGGTCGGGCTGCAATACGGCGTGCCGCTGGAGGAATTCGTCGATGCCTTCACCTTCACCAAGTTCGAGCCGGCGGGCATGGTGCAGGGCAACGACAGCATCAAGAACGCGACCTCGATCCTCGACTACATCTTCCGCGAGCTGGCGGTGTCCTATCTCGACCGCACCGACCTGGCCCATGTGAAGCCGTCGGGCGCCACCTTCGACGACCTCGGCGGCGGCCATGACGAGGGCCAGCCCAACCTTGCCGAGGTCAGCGACAGCGCGGCGTCGAAATCGCTCGAGGTGCTGAAGCAGATCAGCTCGACCGGCTACCTGCGCAAGCGGGTGCCGCAGGAACTGGTGGTGCTGCAGGGCGGCATGGGCGCGACGGCGCTGGCCGGCGCCGCGGACCCGTCGGCGGCGCTGGCGACGCTGGTGCCCGAGGCCGGGGTGAGCGGCTCCACCGCCGTCTCCTCCGGCACGGTGTCGATGGACGCCCGCACCAAGGCCAAGATGCAGGGCTACGAGGGTGATCCCTGCGGCGAATGCGGCAACTACACGCTGGTCCGCAACGGCACCTGCATGAAGTGCAACACCTGCGGCGCGACCTCGGGCTGCAGCTGAGGCCCGGGCCAGGGCTGTCCCTCCGGGCGTAGTTTCTCCCGAATCGGGCAAAGGTCTCCCGGTTTGGGGGCAAGGGATCTCCCGAATGGCTTGAGCGATGATTTCCGCGGGGTCCGGCAGTGCCGGACCCCGCTTGACTTTGCCGAGGCGAGTATTTTGCGCGAACGGCCCTGGGCGCGGCCGCCAAGCGGAGCACGTCACGCGGAACCGACGCCCGTCAGTGAAGGCGTCTGGCATGAAGTCGAGGCTCCTGCGCTCATTGGCCCGCTCGGGCACGACCAGAGGGCGCCGGGTGCCCAAGGTGGCCGCCCCGTGCTGCCCCGGCCTCCAAGGCCTTGAGCTTCGACCGCAGCACCTGTAGCCCGTGACAGGCGCTACAGGCCAAGGAAACCCCATGTCAGCCGAGCAACACATCCCCCGTCCGACCGCCACCGGCAGCCCTGCGCCCAACAGTGTCGCGAAGACCCCGAACCCCTTCCTGCTGTTCATAGAGATTGCCGGCGCGGCGGTGTTCATCGGCTACATGACCTACCTCCACCTCCTGGCGAACCCGCTGGCCGCGGGCGCCGCCGGCATCGCGTTGGGCTTCGCCGCGATCCTCCTCCTCAACACCACGAGGCTGCGCCCGCTTCTGGTCGCCGGCTGGGCCGGCGCCTTCGGCGTCGCCGCCTGGCATTTCGGCTGGGGTCCGATCCTCATCGCCCTGGCCGCCGTGCTCGGTGCCGCGATCAAGATCGGCGAGATGCTGTTCCTGTCGGCATTCCGGGGCTGACGGGGGCCTGCCCGGCGCCCCCTCAGATCATCGAGGAGGGCCCGCAGAATGCGCAGGGTGCGCAGTCATGGCGCTCCGCCTCAACGCGACCTCGGCCACACACCGGCTATAGGCGTCGAGAACCGCCCCCCCTTGGTGCATGGGGGGCTGGCCCGATGCGGTGTAGCCCTCGCTCGGCGCAGCGCGGCGTTGGGGGCGGACCAGTTCGTCATGCGAGAGCGGGAGCGCGCGCGCTTCGGCATGACACATGCTCCAGCGCACTGGAGTCGCATAGCGAGTCCTCCTCACCGCTTTGTGCAACAAGCCCTATCGACGGCCTGTTCCGCTGGCGCGGGATCGGATCGCAGGGGAGGGGGCAGGCCGGTGCGGCCTGCCCGGGTCTCAGGTTGCCCGGGTCTCAGGTTGCCCGGGTCTCAGGTTACCCGGGGCTCAGATGTCCCAGGTCTCGGCGCTGACCCCGGCCAGCGACTGCAACCGGTCCTCGTCGGCCGACAGCTCCGCCGCGGTGCCGTCGAAGGCGATCTCGCCGTCGTTGAGGACGTAGGCATGGTCGGCGACCTCGAGGCTCATGCGCACGTTCTGCTCGACCAGCAGCACCGACATGCCCTGGTCGCGCATCCGTACGATGATGTTGAACACCTCGCGCACGATCAGGGGGGCGAGGCCCTGCGAGGGCTCGTCGAGGATCAAGAGCTTGGGGTTCAGCAGCAGCGCCCGGGCGATCGACAGCATCTCCTGCTCGCCCCCCGAAAGCTGGCGCCCCTTGTTGTCGCGCCGCTCCTTGAGCCGGGGAAACAGGTCGTAAATCGTGTCGATGGTCCAGGGGCCGGGCCGGTCGGCCGGCACCTTGAGGTTCTCCTCGATCGTCAGGTTGGGGAAGATCTTGCGCCCCTCGGGCACGAAGCCCACCCCCATCTCGGCGATGACGTAGGGCGGCTTGCGCGTCGTGTCCTTGCCGAAGATCTGGACATGGCCCTCGCGCGCCGGGGTCAGCCCGACCAGGCTGCGCAGCGTGGTCGACTTGCCGGCGCCGTTGCGGCCCAGAAGGGTGGTGATCTTGCCTTCCTCGACCTTCAGGCTGACGCCGTGCAGGATGTGGCTCTTGCCGTAATAGGTTTCCAGACCTTCGGCGATCAATGCGTAATCGGTCATGCGGCCCCTCCCAGATAGGCGGCCTGAACCTCCGCGTTGGCGGTGATCTCGGCCGGCGTGCCCTCGGCCAGCGGCCGGCCCTGTTCGAGCACGGTGATCTTGTCGGCGAGGTTGAACACCACGCGCATGTCATGCTCGATCAGCACGATGGTCAGGTTCTGGTCGCCATGGATGCGCTTGATCAGCCGGGCGACGGCGTGGGTCTCATCGTCACCCATCCCGGCGGTCGGCTCGTCCAGCAGCAGAAGCCGCGGGTTGAGCGCCAGCGCCATCATGATCTCGCAGGCCCGCTGGTCGCCATGGCTGAGCTCGCCGGCATAGCGGCCGGCGATCCGGGTCAGCCCGCCTTCCTCGAGCAGTGCGTCGATCCGCTCGCGGATCGGCGCCTGCAGCCGGGCCGGGATCTTCGGCGCCAGGTGCAGGCCCGCCGCGATCTCGACCGGGATGCGGATGTTCTCGCGCACCGACAGGTCGGGGAAGATCTCGGTGATCTGGAAGGTCCGCGCCATGCCCATCCGCACCCGGGCCGAGGGCTTGATGCCCGCCAGGTCCTGGTCTTCGAGCAGCACCCGGCCCGAGGTCAGGTCGAGCATGCCGGTGATCAGGTTGAAGA
This sequence comes from Acidimangrovimonas pyrenivorans, assembly GCF_042643245.1. Taxonomy (NCBI): domain Bacteria; kingdom Pseudomonadati; phylum Pseudomonadota; class Alphaproteobacteria; order Rhodobacterales; family Paracoccaceae; genus Acidimangrovimonas; species Acidimangrovimonas pyrenivorans. The sequence continues at coordinate 541,912 of NZ_JBHRSK010000004.1, read as the reverse complement.
ACGTGGTCTTGCCGGCGCCGTTCGGTCCGATCACCGCCCGGCACTCGCCCTTTTCCACCGTCATCGTGACGCCGTCGACAGCGACCAGGCTGCCGAAGTGCCGCGAGACGTTTTCGATCTTGAGAAAGCTCATTCCACGCTCCTCCGCCGAATGATGCCCAGGACGCCGCGCGGGAAGAACAGCACCGCGATGACGAAGACGAGGCCGATGAAGGACATCCAGTTGGGGGTGGCGCTGGACAGGTAGTCCTGCAGCACGACATAGATCGCCGCACCGACCAGCGGTCCCCAGAACGAGCGCATGCCGCCCAGCACGCACATGATCACGAAGACCCCCGATTGCGTCCAGTAGAGGGCGCGCGGGTCGACGAAGTTGTTCAGCAGCGCATAGAGCGTGCCGCTGAGCGCCATGAACGAGCACGAGATCACCCAGGAGGTCCAGATGTGGAAGTTGACGCTGATGCCCAGGAACCGGGTCCGCCGCTCGTTCTCGCGGATCGCGATCAGGGTGCGGCCGAAGGGCGACTGCAGCAGGAAGGCCATCGCCGCCACGGCCAGGGCGAAGATCGCCAGCACGAAGTAGTAGAAGGTGACCGGCTGGTGCTGGATGTCCAGCGTCGCGACGCCGAGGTGGATCTGCTGCCGGGTCCAGTTGGTCAGCCCGTCATCGCCGCCGGTGACGTTGTTCCAGCGGAAGGCGATGAAGTAGAAGACCTGGGCGAAGGCGATCGTGACCATGGCGAAATAGACGCCGCGCAGCCGCACGATCATCGGCCCGATCAGCGCCGCCGCCAGCGCGCCGACGCCGGTGCCGACCAGCATCCCGAGCCCGGTCGAGGGTACGAGGTAGCGGATCGTCATGCCGACGCCGTAGGCACCGAGGCCGAAATAGGCGGCATGTCCGAAGGACAGCACGCCGGTATAGCCGAGCAGGAAGTTCAGCGACATCGCGGCCAGGCCCATCACCACCACCTGGGTGCCGAGCTCGGTATAGCCGCCGACCGCGTTGATCCAGTAGGGCATGGTCAGCAGCAGGGCCCAGACCACGATGCTGTGGCCCTGTTTCTTCAGATCGATCTTCAGCATCAGAAGCGCCCTTCCTCACCCAGCAGGCCCTGCGGCCGCACCAGCAGGACCGCCGCCATCATCACGTACATCACCGCTTCCGTGCCCGAGGGCAGGAAGACCGCGGTGATGCCCGAGGCGACGCCGATCAGCAGGCCGCCGAGCAGCGTGCCCAGCAGGCTGCCCAGCCCGCCGATGATGATCGCGACGAAGCTCGGCATGATCAGCGACGAGCCGATGGTCGGCTGCAGCCCGAGCTGGCCCGCCGCCAGCACCCCGGCGAGGCCGGCGAGGTAGATGCCGATGCCGAAGTTCAGGTTGCGCAGGACCCGGACGTTGACGCCCAGCACCGAGACCGTCTCGAGATCCAGGGTGCCGGCGCGGATGCGCAGGCCCAGCCGGGTCTTGTTCATGACCCAGAACAGCCCGCCGACGGCGATCGCGACGAGGGCGATCATCAGCAGCCGGTAGCCGGTCAGGAAGAAGTAATTCGGGTTCAGCGGCGTCATCAGCCAGCCCGGCACCTGGTAGGGCACGCTCTGCGCGCCCCAGATGACGCGGGTGGCGTCCTCGAAGATGAAGGCCAGGCCGAAGGTCAGCAGCAGGCTGTAGAGCGGATCGCGGCCATAGACCCGGCTGATGAGGAATTTCTCGACGATCAGTCCCAGCGCGGCGGTGATGACCGGCGCCAGCAGCACCCCGCCCCAGAAGCCGACATAGGGCGACAGGGTGTAGGCGATGTAGGCACCGATAGCCAGGAACCCGCCATGGGCGAAGTTGATCACGTCCGACAGGCTCATGATCAGCGACAGGCCGATCGCCATCAGCGCGTAGAAGGCGCCGATGATCAGTCCGTTCGCGATGTTGAAGAGGATGAGTTGAGTCATGCTTGCATGGCTTTCCCGTAGTCCGCCGGCCTCGGTCAGCGGAGAATTCAGCGCGCCGGGCGCGCAGGCGTTGAGATGCTGGAAGACGCCGGCGACCGGGTGTCCCCCGGTTCGCCGGCAGGGCCGGGCACGGTGTGGTCCGCGCCTCTTGGCTCAGGCGTGCGGCCAGTCCTGGTGGCACATGGTCTCGGCCAGGGTCGGCGAGACCTTGCGGCCATCGACGACCTGGTCGACCACGAACAGATCGTCGGGATCGTCGCTGCCCTTCGACTGGGCATGGCCGACATAGAGATCGCCGATCATCTGGTTCTGGCCGCCGCGATAATAGGCGCCGTCGGGCATCATCGAGACCTCGGGCGGCAGCTGGAAGTCCTGCATCGCCTTCGCCATCTTGACCGCGTCGAGCGAGCCGGCCTTCTGCGCCGCCAGCGCGCAGGTCCAGATCGAGGTATGGCCGAAATAGGTCCGTGCCGTCGGTACGTGGCCGCCGGACCGCTTGCGCGCCTCGGCGACGAAGGCATCAACGCCGGTGACCTTGGCCTGCTTCCAATACCATTCGAACACCCAGGTGCCGACCCGCGCTTCGGGCGGCAGGCCCCACAGCACTTCGAGCTCCTGCTGCGCACCGGCGAGGTGGAAGCGTTTGTCGAGACCGAACTGCACCGCCTGCTTGAGTGCGTTGACCGCGTCGTCACCGGCCTGCAGGAAGATGATGACGTCCGGGTTCGCCGCCTGCGCCTTGATCAGGTAGGACGAGAAGTCGGTGGTCCCCAGCGGCGTCAGGTCGCCGCCGACCTTGGTCACGCCGAGCTTCTTGCCCGCCGCCTCGAGGCCCGCCTGCAGGGTATGGCCGAAGGCGTAGTCGGGCGTCAGGTAGTACCACTTCTTGCCGGCTTTCTTGACCAGCGCCGAGGCGACCGCATTGGCCTCGGTCTGGGTCGTGTTGCAGACCCGGAAGGTGTTCCAGTGGCAGTTCGAGCCGGTCACCGAGTCGGTATGGCCGCCGGGCACGACATGGAACACGCCTTTCTCGTTGGCGACGTTGGCGATCGCCTGGGCGAGGGCCGAGTTGATATTGCCGATCAGGAAGTCGACCTGGTCGCGGTCGATCAGCTTGCGCGCCTTCTGCACCGCGACACCGGCATCGCCGCTGGTCGAGTCCTCGAACAGAAGCTCGACCTTGCGGCCCAGGATCCCGCCCTTGGCGTTGATCTGGTCGGCCGCCATCTGCATGCCGATATGCTCGTTCTTGCCCAGAGCCGCGTAGGTGCCGGTCGCCGGGTTGTCGACCCCGATCTTAACCACGTCTGATGCCCGCGCCATTTGCACGAAGGGCGATGCGATTTGCGCCGTGCCGATCACGGCGCCGGCCTTCAGAAGTGTGCGCCGGCTGAATTTCGACGAATTATCATTCCCTGTCATATTGTCCTCACCTGGAGTTGCGGTTCCATTTGAATGGGCCGCTGGGCCACGCTCCTCTCGCGGCGATGCGGTCGCATCCCGGTGTGGAGATACGCCAATTGGTCAATTCGACTGGCCAATTTGGTCTTCTCCTCCCCGAATCGATGGATACCCAGATTTCGGACTCGATCCAGTCATCTTTTGAACAGGGCGGGGAAATAGGTCCAATTTACGGCTTCTTTTCACCCGAAATCGCTAAAACGTGAGAGTTCGTGATCAGAAAATGCCGTGATCGTGAATGGTCCAATTGGTTTGAAAAGTGAACCTGATGGGGTGAGGCCGGCTTTTCCACCGCTTTGGGGCCAGAGAGCAAGGCAAGGAGGTCGGGGCGTCCTGGCACGGAACTGTCTTGTGCAGCGCCGATCGGCGATGTCGTGCAATTCGTCCACCGGCACGAAGGGCTCCTTTCCACTGGGCGTTCAGGTGACGCCCTCGATCTCGGCCCTGCCGATGGCCGAGAAGCGATTGATGATGGCGATGCGGATTTGGATTTCGGCGGTTTGGCGGTTGGGAGCTCGTCGCAGGATCCGCTCGCGGCAAAGCTTCAGGCAGCGCATCTGAGCTTCGACGCGGCTTTAGGTCATGGGCCCCCCCCACTTCTTCCAGAATGCCCTGCCGAGGTGTCGCAGCGCGCGCAGGAACTCGCTTCGCGCCCTTGCCGCGGGACAGTCTTCTTTCCAGGCGCGACCCTTCGGGCGCCGCGCTCGATGGTGGCGGCGTGGCATCGTCGCGTGTCATGGCCGCCATCCCCGGTGACGGTGGCGATCTGTTCCTCCTCGGGAATTTGCGCCAGCAGTTCGGGCAGCAGAGGGCTGTCACCATGGCGGCTCGAGGTGACCTCGACTGCGCGAATGTCCCGGTCGCGGTGTCCAGGGCGACGTGGGCCTTCCGCCGTTGCCTGCAGCGGGTCTCCACGAGGTGCTGGACCAGATCGAGCGCTCGGCCGAAGAACGCTCCTGACCTTGTCCAACGACCGGCCCGGAATACGGGCCGGTGACCGTATCGCATCGGCCGATCTCAACCTGCTCAAGGGAAAGCACGATCCAGAGCCGCCAGGAAGCGAAGCCGAAGCGAAGCCGCGTGAAGAAGCATGATCCTCTGGATTCTTGATGCAGGGCCCGCAATCGCGGGTCCTTCTTCGTGGTCTGTGCCTGTCGATCCCCAGAACGGGAGAAGCCATGCTCCGAATTCGGAAAACCTTGCTGCGAAGCCATAATTCAACATTGGTTTCAAGGGGAAATCTCCGGGCCTCGGGAGGAACTCTGCCGAAGGGCGCAAGAGCCTGGGAGGAGGCGCCGCAGATCTCCTGCGACGGCTTGCTTTATGGAACAAAAGCCATTCGGTTATCGTGCGCAGCTCACGCATCGCGTGAGGCAGGGATCGAGGTCGAGCCGGGCCTCGCCGATGAACTCGCCGCAATCCTCGCACCAGCCGAAATCGTCCTCCTCCAGCCGCTCGAGCGCCGCCGCGATGGCGCGGATCCGGCCCTGGCGGCGGGCGTCCTGCGCCGCCGCCATCGCCTGCTGCTGCAGCGCGTCCATCCGCGACAGCCGGCCGACGCTGGACTGGTCGAGCTCGACCGGCTTGCGGTCGGCGCTGGTCTCGCTGGAACTGGTACGCAGCCCCGCCAGTTCCTCGGTCAGCCGGGGCCAGTAGCGGGCGCGCAACTCTTCGGGGCTCGGATCGCTCATGGCGGCAGTGCAGCAGAGCGCGCGGCGCGGTGCAAGCCCCTACGGGGCGATCAGCCCGAGCCGGATCGCGGTGACCAGCAGCGCCGCGGTCGAGCGCACGCCGAGCTTCTTCATCAGCAAGCCGCGGTGGCTCTCGACCGTCTTCGGGCTGATCGACAGGCTGTCGGCGATCTCGGCATTGGTGCGGCCCTTGGCGATGCCGAAAAGCACCTCGGTCTCGCGCTCGGACAGGCGCGGCGCCGCCGCGCTTGCCGCCGCCAGCCGCCGCGCCTCCTCGGCGATCACCGTCTCGCCCGCCGCCACCCGGGCGATGCCGGCGACGACCACGTCCGGGGACATGGATTTCAGGAACAGCCCGTCAAGGCCGGCCGCGATCAGCCGGGCCAACGCCCCCGGCGCCGTGTTGCCGGTCAGGATCGCGCAGCGGGTGGCGGGCGACCAGCGCCGGATCTCGAAGGTCACCTCGAGCCCGGTGGCATCCGGCATGGCGAAATCCAGCACCGCGACATCCGGTTGCAGCGCCTTGGCCCGGGCGATCGCCGCCAGCCCGCCCGTGACCGGTTCGAGCACCTCCAGCCCGGCGGCGGAAAGCGCGCGTTGCATGCCGTCGAGGGTGAAGGCATGATCGTCGGCAATCAGGACAGTCTTGCTCATCCGGTCGCGGGCCCCCGGGGCGGTAGGTCAGAGGCGGAAGGACACCAGGACGATGGTGAAACGCATCCTGGCGCTGATCGCAGTCTATCTGTGGCTTGCCGCTGCGGCAATTGCCGCGCAGGGGGCGCTGGCGATCTCTGGCGCGGTGCCCGCCGAGACCATGACCCGCGCCTTCACCGCGCTGCGCGATCCGGGCCGGCAGATGGGCATCGCCCGGGCCGTCGCCGCCGCCCGCGCCGGGGAATTCAAGCCCGTCGAGGGCAGCGCGCCGGATTTCGGCTATACCCCTGACGTCATCTGGCTGCGGCTGCCGCTGGTCAATGACAGCGCGGCGGTGCGGGACTGGCGGCTGCGGCTCGACGTCAATTTCTTCCAGAGCTACGCGGCCTACCAGGTGGCGCCCGACGGCAGCATCACGACGCTGGAAAGGCTCACCCCCGAAAGCCCGTTCTCGGCCCGCCAGGTCGATTATCCCGAACTGGTCACGGCCTTCCAATTGCCGCCGGGGCAGGCCACCACGCTCTATTTCCGCTACTGGTCGGGCGGTTCGTCCCAGCTCAACGCGGTGCTCGAAACGGCGGCGGGCTTCGAGCGGTTCGCCGCCTCCCGCACGGCCAAGAACTTCACCTATTACGGCATGGTGATGTTCCTGATCCTCGCCGCGCTGGTGGCCTGGGGCGTGACCGGGCAGTCGATCTTCGCCGCCTATGGCGCCTATGCGGTCAGCGGCCTGCTGTTCATCATGCATGGCGACGGCAACGCCTTTCGCTACCTCTGGCCCAACGCACCGCTGTTCAACGGCTTCGCCTCGCTGGTTCTGGGCGGCGGCATCATCGTCTTCGGCGCCAATTTCGCCCGCCAGTTCCTGCTCACTCGCATCCATCACCCGGTGATGGACAAGTTGCTGCTGGGCGTCATCGCCCTGACCCTGGCGATGATTGTCGCGACGCTGGTGGTCGACACCCAGATGATCAAGAAATGGATGGTGCTGGTGGCAACGCTGAGCATCGCGCTGTTCACCGTCTCGGGGCTGGTGGCGGCGCGGACGCGCTGGCGCGAGGTGCGGTTCTACGTGCTGGCCTGGGGCGGGGCGGTGATCTCGAGCGCGCTGATGACGGCGCGGCACTGGCTCGGGATCGAGATCTCGGCCGAACTGCAATACGACTCGATGCGGCTGGTGATCGTCGTCGACGCGGCGATGATGGGGTTGGCGATCCTCGACCGCATCAACCAGCTCAAGCGCGCCCGGCAGGTGGCGCTGGAGGCATCGCTGCGCGAGGCGCGGCACAATCTCGACCTGTCGCGCCGGCTGCGCGAGCTGGAGCAGGATTACGGGCTGGCGGTCGAGCTGTCGCGCAGCCACGAGCGCCGCTTTGCCGACGCCATCCACGACCTGCGCACGCCGCTGCACGCGCTGCGGCTGCATGTCAACGCGCTGGTCTCGGGCCGGGAGACGGCGCGGGAAGAGACGGCGGCCGCCCCGGATGTCGAGGAAACCTTCCGCTATCTCGAACAGCTGATCGGACAGGAGCTTCAGGCCCATGGCAGCGGCGGGCTCGACGCGGCGCGGCAGGATCTGGCCGACGGTGCCGCGCCCGAGGTCGCCCGGATCGACGACATCCTGGCCCGGACGCACGAGATGTTCCTGCCCGATGCCGAGGCCAAGGGGCTGCGGCTGCGCTATGTCCCGTGCCACGCCTGCGCCGGGCTGCCGCCGCTCGACCTGATGCGGATCGTCTCGAACCTGGTCTCGAACGCGATCAAGTTCACCGAGCGCGGCACGGTGCTGATCGGGGTGCGGCGGCGCGGCGGGGCGCTGCGGCTCGAGGTCCACGATACCGGCCCCGGCCTCAGCCAGGCCGAGTTCGACGCCGCCATCGGCCGCTCGGTCCGGTTGCGGCCCGAGGTGGCGGGCGCCGGGCTGGGGCTGTCGATCCTGCGCGAGATGGCGGCCACGCACGGGCTGGATTTCGGCCTGATCCGGCCGCGCGCCGGCGGCACCAGCCTTTACGTCACCCTGCCGCCGGCGGCTGTGCCGGCGTAAGTCCCGCACCCGCGTGAATGGGGTGATCACCTGATAGGCCGGCCGCCCGGGCCGTGCTACGCCTGCAGGGTAGGTTTCCGTAGCGTCAACGGCTGCGGCAACGGTCCGGGAGGGGGCCGGGGCGCAGCAATGCGCGGAGGCCGTGGTGACGGTATTTCAGGGAGCGCATTATGACCACGGGCCAGGATCTCGTCGATTTCAGGACCAACCTCGTTCGCACCGAGAGCAATCTCGACGACCTTCAGGGCAAGGTCGATACGCTCAAGGAGACCGCCGGCGACGCCAAGGACGCGCTCGAACTGAGCAAGGAGCTGGAAGACAACCTGCGCGACTACAAGGACTCGATCCGGGCCGAGCTGTTCACCCTGAAACTGCTTGAAAAGGCCGGTCCGCTGAAACTGCCGGCGCGGGCGATGAAGACCGCGCTGAACGCAATGGACGACGTCGTCGACGCCACGCTCGACAAGGTCACCAAGATCAATGACAAGGTCGAGCAATACAAGATCATCGACAAGCTGGACCAGACCGAGACCAAGCTGGGCGAGATCAGCGACGGGTTGGAGACCGCCAAGGACAAGACCGATGGCTATCACCAGACGGTCGACACGCTGATCACCGGCTTCGACCTGGTCGGTAGCCCGGCCGATCCGATCGAGGCCGCGATCGACAGCGCCGTCTCGCCGCTCAACACCGTTCTGGACGGGCTCAACACCAGCTACGAGGATCTCGACACCGGGCTGAAGACCTTCCTCGGCGACATGCGACCGGCCTGGTTCAAGGCGGCGATCAGCACCGCCTCGTCCTTCAACGCCATCGCCGCCTCGCTGTCCTCGATCGCCTCGCCGCTGACCGCGGCCTACAACCTGCTCAAGCCGATCGAGCCGGTGCTCGACGCGGTCGGTTTCATCTTCAAGATCACCGTCGACCCGGTGCTGAACTGGATCTCGGACCATATCGGCCTGACCGGCCTGCTCAACAGCTTTGCCGACAAGATGGCCGACCTGCTGCCATCGCCCGACGCGCTGGTCAATCTCGAGGCCAATCTGGGCGCCATGCTGGGCCAGCTCGACCATTTCATCGACGCTTCCGGCCTGAGCGCCGACCTGAACGACTTCCTCGCCGCGCTCGGGCTAGACGGGCTCGATCCGCTCAACCCCGGGAACACCGGACCGTTCCAGATCGGCACCGACGGCAACGACGCCCTGACCGGCGGCGCCGGGCACGATGTGCTCGACGGGCGCGGCGGCGACGACACGCTGCATGGCGGCGCCGGCGACGACATCCTGATCGCCAGCGCCGGCAACGACACCGTCGACGGCGGCGACGGCACAGACCGGCTGGTCTTCCACGGCAATTTCCTCGACTTCACCTATAGCGGCGATGCCGGCAGCGGGCCGGTGGTGTTCCACCAGAAGGACGGCGGCGGCGACGGCTACGAGACGGCGGACCATGTCGAGATCTTCGTCTTCCGGGACGCGAGCTTCACCCGGGCCCAGCTGTTCGACAGCGTCCACACCGCCACCGGTCCGACCCTGAACGGCTCCGCGGGCGCGGATTTCCTCTTCGCCGCCGCCGCGGCGGTCGAGATCAACGGGCTGGGCGGCAATGACACGATCCGCGGCAGCGATCAGGCCGACACGCTGAACGGCGGCGCCGGCGACGACATCATCACCAGCGGCAAGGGCGCCGATCACGTCGATGGCGGCGCCGGCAGCGACACCTGGTACTACCCCGACAACCCGTCCTCGAACGCGCTGACCACGGTCGACCTTGTTGCCGGAACCGCCTGGGACGGCGACAGCCGCGACACGCTGAGCGGGATCGAGAACGTCATCGTCAAGGACGACCGCGATGTGGTGCTCAAGGGCGACGGCCACGGCAATACCTTCGCCACGGCAGGGGGCGACGACTACATCGACGGCGCCGGCGGCAATGACCGGATCACCGCCGGCGCCGGCAAGAACCTCCTCATCGGCGGCGACGGGGCCGACACGATCACCGGCGGCGAGAGCAGCGATACCTTCCTCGGCAGCGGCACCCCGGCGCCGGGCGGCGACCATTACGACGGCGGCGCCGGCACCGACCGGCTGATCTATTCCGATTACTACCTGCGCAACGAGGTCAACTGGGACTGGCAGCCGACGCGCCCGGCCGTCACCGGCTCCGGCGCGCTGCGCCTCCATGTCGGCAGCGGCACCATCGCGCATCTGTCGGCAGACGGGACCTCGGTGCTGGCGCGCGACCACGCGACCGGGATCGAGGTCTTCACCGGCTCGGACGGCAACGACACCATCTGGGGCGCCGAGACCGCGCCGGGCGTCGCCGCCGGCGACGTCACCATCGACGGCGGCCAGGGCGACGACCTGATCTATAGCGGCGGCGCCCATAACGTGAATGGCGGCGGCGGCCAGGACACGATTTTCGTCACCGGGGCAACTTCGTATATAGACGGCGGCGGCTCCGACGCGACGCTCGATCTGCGCAACTTCGACGACGTGCGCTGGTCGATCCGCAACGGCTTCGGTGCGACGACCCAGATGCGGGCCTATTCCACCGCCCAGGTCAACGGGCTGGGCAGCGATCAGCCGTCGCCGCCGGCCCTGAACGGCCTCGTCTTCGGCGCCAACATGTACCACACCGGGCATATCTTCCTCGGCGACGGCAACGACGAGTATTACCTCAGCGGGACCGAGCAGGTGACCGTCCATGGCGGGCTGGGCGACGACCGGCTGGTGCGCTCGACCTCGAATGACGGCAATCCCTCGGCCGCGTTCTTCGGCGATGGCGGCGACGACTACCTCGGGCTCAGCCTGAACGGCAGCCTGCATGGCGGCGCCGGCAACGATACGCTGCATGTCCAGGCCTCGGGCGGCGGCCACCTGATCGCGGGCGATGCCGGCAACGACATCTTCGATATCGGCCGGATGGACGGCACGCTCCATGGCGGTGCCGGCCACGACCTGCTGTCGCTCGACTTCGCCAGCAACGTCGCCAGCGGCGTGACGCTCGACCTGGCGACGGGCATCCTGGCCACGCCGGGCGACATCAACGGCATCGACGCGACGGTGAGCGGCATCGAGGCGGTGATCGGCAGCGACAGCCTGAGCGACACGCTGCTGGGCTCGGCCGCGGCCGAGCAACTGGCGGGGCGGGGCGGCAGCGACAGCCTCGACGGGCGGGGCGGCAACGACCAGCTCTATGGTGGCGCGGGCAACGATACGCTGCACGGCGGCGCCGGCGACGACCTGCTGCATGGCGGTGGCGGTTCCAACATCCTCGACGGCGGCGCCGGCAACGACACCGTCTCCTACGCCAACGCCACCCCGACCGACGCCTACGGCGGCACCGCGGCGGCGGATTTCGGCGGCGTCCGGATCGAGCTCGACAACGGCAGGGCCTATTTCCTCGACGGTTCCGACCAGTTCACCGGCATCGAATCCGCCATCGGCGGCAAGGGCGACGACACAATCAGCGGCAGCGATGGTGCCAACGTGCTGGCGGGCGGCGGCGGCAACGATATCCTGGCGGGCGGCCGCGGCGATGACATCCTGCTGGCCGGCGCCGGCGCGGACAGCCTCGACGGCGGCGCCGGCAGCGACACGCTGGTGCTGGATATCTGCGACTCGACGCTCGACGGCGGCGCCGGCACCGACCTGCTCGACCTCGGCACGCTGAACGGGCCGGTGCTGCTCGACCTCGCGCTCGGTGCCTATCGCGCCGACCTGCCGCATGAGGTGCCGGTCTGGGCCGATACCGGCACCAGCGAGGACCGGCTGGTCAACGGCGTCATGCTGAGCCCCGAGCTGGTGCTCGAGGCGCAGCCGCAATTCGCCAACAGCGCCGACGACCTGAGCCGCGATGTCTCGACCACCGATCACAGCGCCGACCTGGCCTTCGAAACCGTCACCGACAGCTATCGCGGCGTGCTGCTGAACATCGAGCAGGTCCATGGCGGCATCGGCGACGACACGATCCAGGGCACGGCGGCGGCCGAGACCCTGCAGGGTGGCATCGGCGGCGACAGCCTGGTCGGGGCCGGGGGCGACGATCGGCTGGAGGGCGGCGCCGGGGCCGATCACCTGCTTGCCGGGGCGGGCGCGGATACCGTCAGCGGCGGCAACGGTCCCGACCTGGCCTATCTCGGCGCCGGCGCCGACCTGTTCCACGACAACGGCCAGGGCGGCGCGCCGGGGCAGGACACGGTCTTTGCCGGTGCAGGCAGCGACACCGTCCAGGGCGGCGGCGGCAACGATGTCTTCCATGGCGGCGCCGGGGCCGACCTGATCCTCGGCCGGCTCGGCGCCGACGCGCTGTTCGGCGAGGGCGGCGCGGATACCCTCGAGTCCGGGGCCGGCGCGGATACGGTCGCCGGCGGCGACGGGCGCGACCTGGCCTATCTCGGCGCCGGTGCCGACCTGTACCAGGACAGCGGTCAGGGCGGCGCGCCGGGGCAGGACACGGTCTTTGCCGGTGCCGGCAACGACACCGTCCAGGGCGGCGGCGGCAATGATGTCTTCCACGGCGGCGCCGGGGCCGACCTGATCCTCGGCCGGCTCGGCAACGATGCGCTGTTCGGGGGCGACGGTGCCGACACGCTGCTGGGCGGGGACGGCAACGACCGGGCGACAGGCGGCAACGGCCGCGATCTGGCCAATCTCGGGGCCGGCAACGACCTGTTCTTCGATACCGGCCAGGGCGGCGTGGCGGGACAGGACACCGTCTATGGCGGGCTGGGCAATGACAGCCTGTACGGCGGCGGCGGCGCCGACCGGCTGTTCGGCGGCAAGGGGGCGGATCGTCTGGTCGGGCAGTTGGGCGACGACCGGCTGACCGGCGGCGGCGGCGCCGACAGCTTCGTCTTCACCCCGGGCTTCGGCCGGGACAGCGTGACCGATTACGGCAAGGGCGTGGACGCGCTGAGCTTCGATCCCGCGTTGTGGTCGGGGACCCTCACGGCGCAGCAGCTGGTGTCGCAGTTCGCGCAGGATGCCGGCAGCGACGTGGTCTTCGATTTCGGCCACGGCAATGTGCTGACGCTCGAGGGCGTGGCCAATCTCGACGGCCTTGCCGCCGATATTCACATCCTCTGAGCCTTGGGATTGCGGGGCGCCCCGGTATCTGGGGCGGCCCGCAGGAGGCGCGGATCGTCAGGCCCGTCGATCCGCGCCGCGACTTGGGCGCAGCTTCCTCAGCCGAGGACCGTCTTGACCGCCTTGACGGTGGCGGCGACGATGGTGTCGGCCTCGTCGCGGCTCAGGCAGAGCGGCGGGGCGAAGCCGAGGATGTCGCCCTGCGGCATCGCCCGGGCGATGACGTTGTCCTGCTGCAGGAGCGCGGTGGCCAGGGCCGGGCCGACCTTGCCGGGCTGTTCGAAGCCCGCCCGGCTGTCGCGGTCCGAGACAAACTCGATGGCGCAGAGCATGCCCTCGCCGCGGATCTCGCCGACATTGGCGTGATCGCCCAGCGCGTCGCGCATCGCCGCGTTCAGGTAGGCGCCAGTTTCGCCGGCGTTCTTCACCAGCCCGAGCTCGTCGATCAGCTTGAGGTTGGCGACGCCCGCCGCCGCGCCGATCGGGTGGGCCGAATAGGTCCAGCCATGGCCGATGGCGCCGTTCTCGTCGGTGCCCTGTTCCAGCACCTTCCACACCTTGTCGGAGACGATCGAGCCGGACAGCGGCGCATAGGCCGAGGTCAGGCCCTTGGCGATGGTGATGATGTCGGCCTCGATGCCGTAATGGTCCGAACCGAACATCGTGCCCAGCCGGCCGAACCCCGTCACCACCTCGTCGGCGATCAGCAGGATGTCGTATTTCTTCAGCACCTTCTGGATCGCGTCCCAGTAGCCCTTGGGCGGCGGCACGATGCCGCCGGTGCCCAGCACCGGCTCGCCGATGAAGGCGGCGATGGTGTCGGCGCCCTCGCGCTCGATCAGCTGCTCCAGCTCGGCCGCGCACCAGGCGCTGAAGGCCTCCTCGGTCATCGCCGGGTCCGGGCGGCGGTAGTAATAGGGCGCCTCGGTATGGATCACCTGCGCCAGCGGCAGGTCGAATTTCTTGTGGAACAGCTCGAGCCCGGTCAGCGAGCCGGTCATCAGCCCCGAGCCGTGATAGCCGCGCCAGCGCGAGATGATCTTCTTCTTCTGCGGCAGGCCGCGGATGTTGTTGTAATACCAGACCAGCTTGATGTTGGTCTCGTTGGCGTCCGAGCCGCCGAGGCCGAAATAGACCTTCGACATGTTCTTCGGCGCCCGGTCGAGGATCATCTTGGCGAGCGTGATGCTGGCCTCGGTGCCGTGGCCGACATAGGCGTGGTAATAGGCCAGTTCACGCGCCTGCTCGGCGATCGCCTCGGCGATCTCGGGCCGGCCATAGCCGACATTGACGCAGTAGAGGCCGGCGAAGCCGTCGAGCAGCTTGTTGCCGTCGCGATCCTCGATATAGACGCCCGAGCCGGTGCGGACCACGCGCTCGGCCCCTTCGCCGCGGGCGAACTGGGCCAGGTGGGTCGAGGGGTGGAAGAAGTTCTCCCGATCCCATTGTTCGAGCTGGTCGTTTCTCAGCATGTCGCGTCTCCTTGCTTGTTTCGCGGCCGGCGGCTCATGCCCAGTCCCGGCAGACATATTTGACCTCGGTGAAGGCCTCCATTCCCAGCCGCGCGCCCTCGCGGCCGAGGCCCGACTGTTTCATTCCGCCGAAGGGGATCGGCGCGCCGGTCACCTTGGTGCGGTTGACCGCCACCATGCCGAAGCTCAGCGCCCGGCTGACCCGGTAGATCCGGCGCGGGTCCTGGCTGTGCAGGTAGGCGACGAGGCCGTATTCGGTGGCATTGGCCCGCGCGATCGCCTCGTCCTCGGTATCGAAGGGGACGAGCGCGGCGACGGGGCCGAAGGTTTCCTCGTGCAGGATCAGGGCGTCCTCGGGCACGTCGGCCAGAACGGTCGGCTGGAAGAACAGCGGCCCGAGCTCGTGCCGGCGCCCGCCGCACATCAGCCGCGCCCCCTTTTCCAGCGCGTCGGCGACGTGGGCTTGCTGCTTCTCGACGGCCTTCCCGTTCATCAGCGGGCCGATCTCCGGGTCGTCCATGCCGCTGCCGACGCTCAGGGCGCGGGTGGCGGCGGCGAACCTCTCGCAGAAGGCGTCGTAGACCGGGCGCTCGACGAAGATCCGGTTGGCGCCGAGGCAGTCCTGGCCCGAGGTGGCGAATTTCGCCTTCATCGTCTCGGCCACGGCATTGTCGAGATCGGCATCGGCGAAGACCAGCACCGGGGCGTGGCCGCCGAGCTCCATGACCAGGACCTTCACCGTGTCAGCGCATTGGCGGTAGAGCAGGCGGCCGATCTCGGTCGAGCCGGTGAAGGACAGGGCGCGGACGCGGGCGTCCTGGGTCCAGGGTTCGACCACGGTCGCGGGCTTGCCGGTGACGACGTTGAACACGCCCGGCGGCAGGCCGGCGCGCTCGGCCAGCTCGGCCAGCGCCAGGGCCGAGAACGGGGTTTCCGAGGACGGGTGCGCGACCACGGTGCAGCCGGCGGCCAGCGCCGCCCCGGCCTTGCGGGTCAGCATCGCGGTGGGGAAGTTCCACGGCGTGATCAGGGCGGCGACGCCGACCGGCTCGCGCCACAGTTCCATCTCGGCGTCGGGCAAGTGGCTGGTGACGCCCTCGATGTTCGGCCGCTTCGCCTCCTCGGCATAGAACTCGACGAAGCTGGCGGCATAGTCGATCTCGCCCCGCGCCTCGGAGATCGGCTTGCCCTGTTCCAGCACCATGATCCGGGCGAGGTCCTCGCGGTTCTCCTCCATCAGCCGGAACCAGCGCCGCAGCAGCGCCGCCCGCTCCTGCGGCAGCAGCGCGGCCCAGGCCGGGAAGGCGTCGCTGGCGGTATCGACGGCGCGGCGGCTTTCCTCGGCCGACAGGCTGGCGACCTCGCCCAGGTAGTCGCCGCTGGCCGGATCCGTCACCGCGATCACCGCGCCGCTCGCGGCCGAGCACCACTTGCCGCCGATATAGGAGAAGCTGCGCAGCAGGCGCTTGTCGGTGATCTCGGCACGCAGGGAAAGGGCGGTTTCGGTCATGGTCTCCTCCGGATCGCTGGCCAGAGGATGTATCGGATGGGGCAGCAGATGTGACCAAAGGGGCGGTGCCTGGCAGAGGATTCCTCTGGTTGGGCAAGCCATGGCAGAGGATTGTTCTGGCGGCTGGCGGGTAGGGGGCAGGCAGAGGGCGCTGCCCCCGTCCCGGACCGGGTCCGGGACTCCCCCGGGATATTTGAGCCGACAGAAAGTGTTAGCCGAGCAGCAGGTCGAGCGGCGGGACCGCCGGGCCCTTGACCGGTTTGGTCACGACATAGCTGAAGTAGCGGGCGAGGCCGATGCGGGCCTCGAGCAGCTCGTCGACGAGGCGCTGATAGGCGTCGATATCGCGGGTGACGACCTGGACCAGGTAGTCGAAGCCACCGCCGAGGGCCCAGCAGGCGACGACCTCGTCGCGGCGCCTGACCTCGTCCTCGAAGGCGCGGAAGCGGGCGGCGGTGTGGTCGGCCAGCTCGGCGGCCATGAAGACGGTGACGTGGGGGCCGAGCTTGCGGAGGCTGATCTCGGCGCGGTAGCCCTCGATCAGCCCGGCATCCTCGAGCTTCTTCAGCCGTTCCCAGCATGGCGTCGGCGACAGGCCGACCCGCGCCGCCAGCGCCGCCTTGGTGATCCGGCCCTCGCGCGTCAGCACCCGCAGGATCGCGATGTCGCGGGCGTCAAGCCGCATGGGTGAGGACCTCGGCGCCATTCGGGCCGAGCAGCACGCAATCCGAGGTGAAGAACTCGCCGCGCCCGGTCTCGGTGAACCAGGACAGGATGTGAAAGCTCATGCCGGTCTCGATCTCCATCTCGCTGTCGTGGCGCAGCCCGGTCACGGAATTGCCCCCGGTCCAGGATGGAGGCACCCCGATGCCGACGGCGTAGCCGCAGTGATGGCGTCGATACTCCGGCAGGCCGGCGGCGTCCACCACCGCCTGCCAGGCGCCGTAGACTTCGCGCGCCCTGGCGCCGGGGGTCAGCGCCGCGACCACGGCGTCGAAGGCCGTGTGCGCGATCTCCGCCATCGCGGCATCGGCGTCCGGCATCGGACCGAGATGGACCAGCCGGCCCATCGGCGCATGGTAGCGGCCGACGCAGCCGGCGAGTTCGAGCAGCACCCGGTCGTCGCCCCGGTAGCGGCTGTCGCCCCAGGTCGTGTGTTCCTCGGCCAGCCGCCGGCCCGGCCGCAGGAAGGGGCCGAAGCCGGGCGGATCGCCCCCCGCGCGGATCATCGCGGCGCTGCAGGCGGCGGCGACCTCGCGCTCGGGCACGCCGGGCGCCAGCGCCTCCAGCGCCGCCGCCATCGCCGCGCTGGACACCTTGCCCGCCTGCCGCATCAGCGCCTGCTCCTCGGCCGACTTCACCAGCCGCAGCCGGTCGATCAGCCCCGAGACATCTTCCAGGGGCAGGTCGGGCAGGTCGGGCAGGGCGGCGCTCAGCGCCTGGCCGGCGGCGTAGCTGAACCCGGCCGACTGCGCCTCGATCCCCAGCCGCCCGGCCCCGGCCAGCAGCGGCACCGCCTTGGCGATCGCGGTCTCGCTGTCGGAATGGCCGAGGAAGCGGGCGTTGCGGACCTGGCGGGCAATGGTCACCGCCTCCATGGCGCGGGTGATCAGGGTCATCTCGCCCGCGGCCGGCACGATCAGCAGATGTGGCGCGAAATAGCCCCAGTGGTCGAGCCCGGTGAGATAGAAGATGTTCTCGGGGCTCGACAGCAGCAGCATGTCGAGCCTGCGCCGCGCCATGGCGGCGCGGACAGCGGCGAGACGGCGGTCGAGCTCGGCATCGCTGAACGGGTTGCGATACATGGCTCAGGCCCGGATCAGGGTGCCGGCCGCGCCCAGCATGGTCAGGACATGGGTCGCGATCGCCGTGTCCTGGGCGCCGGTGCCGGTGAGATCGCAGATGGTGATGTCCTCTTCGCGCTGCCGTCCGGCGGCGGCGCCGGCGATGACGGCGCCCAGCTCGGGCGGGGTGCCCGTGGTCCAGGCGCCGCTCTCGATTGCCGCCCGCAGCTCGCCCAGCGTCTCGCACTGGCTGACCCGGTCGCAGACATAGAGATCGGCGGCGGCGAGGGCGGCGGGCTCGATCTCGTTCTTGCCGGCCTGGTCCGAGCCCATGGCGGTGATATGCAGCCCGGGATGGAGCCACTCGGCGCGCAGCACCGGGCTGCGCGCCGGGGTGGTGGTGACGACGAGTTGGGAGCGGGCGGTCAGCTCGGCCGGGTCGACGACGGCCTCGGCCGCGATGCCGAGGCTGGCGGCGAGATCCTCGGCGCAGGCGCGGGCCTTCTCCATGTCGCGGCCATGCACCAGAACGGCCCGGAACGGCCGCACCAGATGCGCCGCCTGCATCTGCAGCCGCGCCTGCACCCCGGTGCCGATCACCCCCGCGGTCGCGACCGTCTTCGGCGCCAGGTGGCGGGCGGCGACGGCGCCAGCGGCGGCGGTGCGCAGGTCGGTGAGATAGCCGTTGTCGAGGAACACGGCCTGGACCAGCCCGGTCTTGGCCGAGAACAGGATCATCAGCCCGTTCAGGCTGGGCAGGCCCAGCTTGGGATTGTCGAAGAAGCCGGGCGAGACCTTGATCGCGAAACCGTCGAAGCCCGGGATATAGGCCGTCTTGACGTCGACCTCGCCATGCGCCTGCTTCAGCTCCATCGACAGGATCGGCGGCATCACCACCGTGCCGGACGCGAGCGCGGCAAAAGCCTTCTCGATGACGTCGATCAGGGTGAGGTCGAGGCCGACCGCCTGACGCAGCTCGGCCTCGGTGAGGATGCGGATGTCATGCGCCATAGCTCTTGCCCTTCAGCAGATAGTCCCCAAGCTGCACGTCCTGACCGGTCATTATCCGGGCGAACTGAGCCATGTCGAGGTTGCGGCCGGTGACGATGGTGGCGACGGGGCCTTGCGCCGGGGGCAGCGTGCCCGCCAGCACCGCGGCAAGGCCGACGACCGAGGCGCCCTCGGCCACCATCCGGTCCTCGTGGAACAGGACCTGCATGGCGTCGCGGATTTCCTCTTCGCTGACCAGGACGATGCCGTCGAGCAAGGCGCGGCAGAGCGGGAAGGACAGCTTGTTGGCCAGGCCGATGCCGCCGCCCAGAGAGTCGGCGAGGCTGGGCACCTCCTGAACCTCGACCGGCTTGCCGGCGGCGATCGAGGCCTGCATCGCGGCGCCGCGCGCCATGGTGATGCCGATCACTTCGATATCGGGCTTGATCGCCTTGGCGGCGACGGCGACGCCGGCGGCCAGCCCGCCGCCGGAAAGCGGCACCAGCAGTGTCGAGATGTCCGGCCGGGCGGCAAGGAGTTCCAGCCCGATCGTGCCTTGCCCGGCAATCACCAGCGGGTCGTCGAAGGGCGAGATCTCCACCAGCCCCTCGGCGGCGCAGAGCCGCTGCGACTCCGCCAGCGCATCGTCCTGGCTGCGGCCGCTGATCCGGACCTCGGCGCCCAGTGCGCGGATGCCGTCGACCTTGGCCCGGGGCACCAGTTCCGACATGCAGATCACCGCCCGCATGCCGCGGCGGGCGGCGGCATAGGCGACGCCGCGGCCGTGATTTCCGGTCGAGCAGCAGGTGACGCCGGTGGTGCCCTCGGGCTGGGCCATCACGGCATTCATCGCCCCGCGCAGCTTGAAGGCGCCGATCGGCTGGCAGGTTTCCAGCTTGAGCAGGAAATCCCGGCCGATCCTGGCACTCATGTAGGGCGAGGGGACGAGCGGGGTGTGGTCGGCCACGCCGGCGATGGCATGGGCGGCGGAATAGATGTCGGCGAGGGTGACGGTCATGGGGGGACTCGGTTGAGCCCGGCCTGTGCCGGGCGAGGGACGGAATGGGCACTGGGCAAGCGGAACGCGGGTAACTGGCGCCGCCCGGCTGCGCCGCCGGGCGAAACCGGGGTGGGGCAGGGCGGGCCGCCCCGGCGCCGGGTCAGCCGGCTTCCTTGACGGCGCTGAGGAACTGCTGGGTCCGTTCGCGCTGCGGGTTGCCGAACAGCTCTTCCGGCGGGCCCTGCTCCTCGATCTTGCCCTGGTAGAAGAAGCAGACCCGGTCCGAGATGTCGCGGGCGAAGCCCATCTGGTGGGTGACCATCAGCATGGTCAGGTTGTGCTCGCTCACCAGCTTGCGGATGACGTTGGTCACCTCGCCGATCACCTCGGGATCGAGCGCCGAGGTCACCTCGTCGAACAGCATCACCTTCGGTCGCATCGCCAGCGCCCGGGCGATCGCCACCCGCTGCTGCTGGCCGCCCGAGAGCCGGGCCGGGTGCTGGTCCTTCTTGTCGATCATGCCGACCATATCGAGCAGCTCCTCCGACCGCGCGCGCGCCTCGGCCTTGGGCAGGCCGAGCACCTGCACCGGCCCCTCCATGCAGTTCTGCAGCGCGGTCATGTGGGGAAAGAGGTTGAAGTGCTGGAAGCACATGCCGATATCGGCCCGCGCCCGGCGCAGGTGGCGCGGATCGGCCGGCACCAGGGTGCCGTTCTTCTCCATGTGGGTCAGCGGCTTGCCGTCGACATAGATGACGCCGCCATTGATCGTCTCGAGCGTCATCAGCATCCGCAGCACGGTGGTCTTGCCCGAGCCCGAGGGGCCGATGACGGTCACCATCTCGCCCTCGGAGATGTCGAGGTCGAGACTGTCGAGCACGGTCAGCGAACCGTAACGCTTGGTGACGTTCATGAAGCGCACCATCGGCACGTCGGGGCCTTCCAGCCGCAGCGGGTAGGCGGACATGTCTTCCATCATCTCATCCCCAGTTTGCGTCGCACCCAGCCCTCGAACAGCCGGATCAGCCCGGCCGTCGGCAGCGAGATGGCCAGGAAGATCAGCCCGACCATCGTGTAGGGTTCGAGGTGGCGGTAGTTTTCCGATCCGATCGCGTTGGCGGTATGCATCAGTTCGGCGACGCCGATCACCGACAGCATCGGCGTGTCCTTGAAGATGCCGACCAGGTAGTTGCCCATCCCCGCCAGCGACGGCGGCAGCGCCTGCGGGATGATGATGCGGAAATAGGTGTCGCGGGTCGACATGTTCAGCGCCGTGCAGGCCTCCCATTGCCCCGCCGGCACCGATTCCAGCCCGCCGCGATAGACCTCGGACAGGTAGGCCGAGTAGTGCAGGCCGATGGCGATCATGCCGGCGACCCAGGGGCTCAGCCGGATGCCGAATTGCGGCCCGACATAGAAGACGAAGAAGATCTGCAGCACCAGCGGCGTCGAGCGGACGAACTCGACCGCCTCGCGCACGGTGAAGGTGACGGCGCGCGAGGGCGTGCGCTGCGCCAGCGCGAAGATCAGCCCGAGCACCAGCGCGATGGCATAGCCGAAGCCGGCAGCGGCGAGCGTGTTCAGCGTCGCCCAGCCCAGCCGGGGGAGGATTTGCCAGGTGAAGACCCAGTCCCAGTGAAATCCCATGGCTCAGGCCCTCTCCAGCTTGCTGCGCAGCCGACGCTCGAGGGTGCGGACCGCCGGCGTCAGCAAGAGCCGGGCAAGCACGTAGTAGATGATCAGCGCGGTGCCGAAGGCCTGGGCCGACAGGAAGGTGGTGCCGTTGATCTGCTTGGCCTGGAACATCAGGTCGGTGACCGAGATCAGCGACACCAGCGCGGTGCCCTTGAGCAGCTCGATCAGCAGGTTGCCCCAGGGCGGCAGCATGTTGATCAGCGCCTGCGGCAGGATGATGCGCCACATCCGCTTGGCCGGCGACATCGACAGGGCATAGGCGGCTTCCCACTGTCCCTTGGGCACCGACTGGATGCCGCCGCGCACCAGCTCGGCCCCGTAGGCGCCGAGGTTCATGCCGACGGCGACGAAACCGGCGGTGAACTTCTCCAGCGTCAGGCCGAAGAGCGGCAGGACGAAGAAGATCCAGTAGAGCTGGACCAGCAGCGAGGTGCCGCGGAAGATCTCGATATAGACCACCGCGACGCCCTTGAGCAGCCAGTTGCGCGACAACTTCATCAACCCGGCCAGCAGGGCGAGGGCGATGGCGACGATGGCGGCAAGGAAAAACTGCCCGACGGTGATCAGCGTGCCGTCGACGAAGCGCGAGCCTTGCTCGGCCAGGAAGCTTCCATAGGACATACGCGTTTCCGATCTGCTGTCCGAGGGGATGTCCGGAGGTCCGGACGGGCCGCGAAACCGGCCCGTCCTACTGTCAGGAGATCAGCAGATCAGCGATGCTGGCAGACCCAGTCGGTGCTGTGGTCGTCCGGCAGCACCGACTTGGTGTAGCCGTATTGCGCCACCTCCTTCATCATGTCGGGCGAGCCGAGGTAGTCCTTGGCCGCGGCGTTGAACTTCTTGACGAAATCCGCGTCGGCGTGGCGGAAACCGATGCCGACCCAGTTCTTGGTGTCGTCCGGCATCTTGTTCGGATCGGTCACCTCGACCGCGCCGCCCGACTTCTCGGCCAGGGCCTGCGAGGTGAAGAAGGTGCCCGCGCCGGCATCGGCCCGGCCGGCCTTCACGGCGGCGAGGATCTCGGTCGGGCCCGGAACGGCCATGATCTGGCTGTCCTTGACGCCGTCCTTCTTGGCCTGTTCGATGGTGTTATAGCCGGCGCCGGTCACCATCATCAGGTTCTTGTCCTTGATGTCGGTATAGTTGCCCACGCCCTTGGGGTTGCCCGTGGGCACGATGAAAGCGTCGGCCACCTTGGCCATCGGTTCGGAGAAGGTGACGTTCTTGCAGCGGGTGCCGAGGATGTACATCCCGCCGGTGATGACGTCGAAGCGGTTGGCCTGCAGGCCGGGGATAAGCCCGCCCCAGTCGGTGACGACGGGCTCGATATTCGTGTAGCCCATCTTGTGCAGGACGCCGATCGCATAGGCGTTGACGAAGCCCAGCGGCTTGTTGTTGTCGCCCGGATAGGCCCAGGGCACCTCGTTGGCGAAGCCGATGCGGATCGACTTGCCGCTGTCGATGCGGTCCATCAGCGGCCCGGCGACGGCCATGGCCGCCGAAGCGCCCAGCGCGACCCCGGCAACGGCAAGGGTTTTGAGGAAGGTCTTCTTCATGTCGTGGCTCCCTGTGGATGAAATCATTTGACGCTTGGCGCGTGCTTTCTCATGTTGTGCACAACAGCACGTGATTCCCTCATCTGTCAAGAAACATGCGCTGCATTCTCGCTTGAAACGCAAGGGCCTAGGCGGTGTCGCAAAGGGCTTGCGCACCGTTGTATACAATAACGTCATCCAGCGAAGGTACGCCCAGCATGGACATCACGCCCGCCCCGTTCGGCCCCGCCGCGTTCAGCCCGGCCGAATACGACCGTCGCATCGCCCTGACCCGCGCCGCAATGGAGCGCGCCGGGATCGAGATTCTCTTCGTCACCGACCCGTCGAACCAGGCCTGGCTGACCGGCTATGACGGCTGGTCCTTCTACGTCCACCAGGGGGTGATTCTGGGCCCCGACGGGCCGCCGCTCTGGTGGGGCCGGATGCAGGATTGCGGCGGCGCGCGGCGCACCGTCTGGATGCCGCATGACAACATCCGCGGCTATGGCGACCATTACATCCAGGCCAGTGACTGCCACCCGATGGAGGACCTCGGCCATCAACTCTCCGGGATCGGCGGCGCGCGGGCGCGGATCGGCGTCGAGATGGAGAACTACTACTACTCGGCCAGGGCCCATGCCGTGCTCGACGCGGCGCTGCCGGAGGCGACGCTGGTCGACGCGACGGCGCTGGTGAACTGGCAGCGGGCGGTGAAGTCGGCCGAGGAGATCGGCTTCATCCGCAAGGCGGCCAGGATCTCGGAACACATCGTCCAGACGGCGATCGCCACCGCCGAACCCGGGCTGCGCAAGAACGAGCTGGTGGCGGCGATCAACGCCGCGGCGGCTAACGGTGTCGGCGCGGACTGGGGGGATTACCCGGCAATCGTGCCGCTGCTGCCCTCGGGGCCGGATGCCAGCGCGCCGCACCTGACCTGGAACGGCGCGCCGCTGCAGAGGGGCGAGGCGACCTTCTTCGAACTCTCGGGCTGCTACCGCCGCTACCACGCACCGCTGTGCCGGACGCTGCATCTTGGCCCGGCGCCGCAGAAGATGCTGGACGCCGCCGCGGCCCAGGCCGAGGGGCTGGCGGCCGGGATCGAGGCGGCGCGGCCGGGCAACCGCGCCTGTGACATCGCCAACGCGCTCAACGCCGCGCTGCGCAAGGCGGGGATTGAGCGCGAGGGGCGCTGCGGCTATGGCGTGGGTCTCTCCTATCCGCCGGACTGGGGCGAACGGACGATCTCGCTGCGCGCCAGCGACGAGACCGTGCTGCAACCGGGCATGACCTTCCATTCCATGCCCGGGCTCTGGCAAGACGACTGGGGGCTGGAGACCACCGAGACCATCCTGATCCGCGAGGAGGGTCCGGCGGAGGCACTGTGCAATATCGAGCGCAAGCTCTTTGTGAAGGACTGACGGACGTGGCACCTCTCGACGACACGATCTCCCTGCTGCGGGATCTGATCGCCTTCCCGACGATCTCGACCGATACCAACCTCGGCATGATCGCCTTCCTGACCGAGCAGCTTGAAGCGGCGGGCGCGCGCTGCGAGCTGTTCCTCGACCATACCGGCACCAAGGGCAACCTGTTCGCCACCATCGGGCCCGAGGTCGATGGCGGCATCGTGCTGTCGGGCCATACCGACGTGGTGCCGGTGGCCGATCAGGACTGGAGCACCGATCCGTTCGAGATGGCGATCGATGCCGGCCGCCTCTACGGCCGCGGCACCTGCGACATGAAGGGCTTCATCGCCGCCGCCGTGGCGATGGCGCCGGAACTGGCGAAGAAGGTGCGCGACCGGCCGATCCATTTCGCCTTCACCCATGACGAGGAGGTCGGCTGCCTCGGTGCCCAGGCGCTGGTCGAGGCACTGCGCCATCGCGGCATCCGCCCCGGCATAGCGATCATCGGCGAGCCGACCGAGATGCGGATCATCGAGGGCCACAAGGGCTGCTGCGAATACTCGACCCATTTCACCGGGCTGGAAGGCCACGGCTCCGGCCCCGACAGCGGGGTGAACGCGGTCGAATACGCGGTGCGCTACGTGGGCCGGCTGCTCCAGCTCAAGGAGCAGCTCAAGGCGCGGGTGCCCAAGGGCAGCCGCTTCGATCCGCCCTGGACCACGATCAATACCGGCGCGCTGATCGGTGGCGTCGCCCATAACGTCATCCCCGGCAAGGCTCAGGTCGACTGGGAAATGCGGCCGGTGCAGGCCGGCGATGCCGAGTTCGTCAAGGCCGATCTCGAGGCCTTCATCGCCGACGAGCTGTTGCCGGCGATGCGCGCGGTCAGCCCCGATGCCGAGATCGTCACCGAGGTGATCGGCGAGGTGGCGGGGCTGGAGCCGATGGAGGAAAGCGCCGCGCGCGACCTGGTCACCGAGCTGACCGGCGGCAACAGCGTCGATGTCGTCCCCTTCGGCACCGAGGCCGGGCTGTTCCAGCAGCTCGGCATGTCGGTCGTTGTCTGCGGCCCGGGCTCGATCGCCCAGGCGCACAAGCCCGACGAATTCATCGACATCGCCCAGCTCGGCCAGTGCCTCGACATGCTCGACAGGCTGGGCGACCGGCTGGGCCGCTAGGGAGAAAGACATGGCCGACGCGACATCCGGTGACTTCGAGCCCGCCCCGGCGGGCGCCGATCCGGCCGGGACGGGGGTGCGCGGCCGGTTCGAGCGGATGTATCGCGAGCTGCGCACCCGGATCTGCCTGCTCGACTACCCGCCCGGCGCGCGGCTGTCGGAAGAGGCGGTGGCACGGGAATTCGGCGTCAGCCGGACGCCGCTGCGCCGGGTGCTGGGCCGGCTCGAGACCGAGGGGCTGGTGCAGTCGGTCCATGGCGTCGGCACCCTGGTGACCGATGTCGATATCGAGGAGCTGACCCAGGTCTTCCGGCTGCGCACCGCGCTGGCCGAGCTGCCGGGCAAGCTCGACCCGGTGCCGCCGAGCCCGGCGATGGTGGCGGAGTTCGAGGCGCTGGTCGACCGGGCCCGGGCGCTGGTCGCCCAGCCCGACGCCCGCGCCTTCGCCCAGCTCAACATCGATTTCTTCGAGGCGCATATGCAGCTGACCGCGAACGAGCCGCTGCGCGAGATCAGCCGCCGGCTCTACTACCAGACCCACCGGATCTGGCTGCAATCGGTCTCGGCCCGGCGCATCGACCTGCTGGAGGAGATGCAGATCTTCGACCACGAGATCGAGGACTACGTCCGGGCGCTGCGGATCGGCGATCTCGAGGCCGCCGCCCATATCCACCGCGCCCATATCTCGATGAGCTTCACCCGCATGCGCCAGAACGCGGAAGGGGGAGAGGGGGCGGGGTAGGGCGGTTGCCGGCGCTTTCACCTCGCGCAACGCAAGCCGTGCGGCGCCTGGCCGTGGGCTGGCGGGCCGATGCCCGAGCGGGGCGCTTTATGGTGCCATATACCTCTTCTACCAGAGGTCGGCGCGCGGCCCCCAAAGCGCCAGCCCGCCGGGACGGGCAGGCGCTGCGCGGCGGCTACGCCTTGATTCCGCGCCGTTAGCGCGCCGCAACCTATGCCTGCCTCTATTCCTCCTCGCGCTTGATCAGCCGCAGGTCGTGCAGGATGGCGAAGACCGCCGGGGTCACGAACAGCGCCAGCAGGGTCGCGCCGGACAGGCCGAAGGCGAGGCTGGCCACGATCGGGCGCAGGAACTGGGCCTGGGTCGATTGCTCGAACAGCAGGGGCCCGAGGCCGACGACGGTGGTCAGCGAGGTCAGGAAGATCGCCCGGAACCGGTCGCGCACGGCCTCCTCGGCCGAGGCGATCATCTCGCCGCCGGCATTGAACCGTTCCTTGATGAAGGCGATCAGCAGGATCGAGTCGTTCACCACCACGCCGGCCAGCGTCGCCAGTCCGACCAGGCTGGGCAGCGACAGCTGCATGCCCAGCGCCATGTGGCCCCACATCACCCCGATCAGCCCGAGCGGGATGGCGACGAAGACGGCGATCGGCTGGAGGAAGCTGCGGAACTGGAAGGCGAGGATGAAATAGACCCCGATCAGGCCCAGCAACAGGTTCTTGCCCAGCGAACTGCCGGTGGTGGCGGTGTCCTTCGCCTCGCCGACCACGACCACCCGGATCTCGGGATGGGTCTCGGCCAGCTTGGGCAGGAAGTCGGTCTTCATCGCCGCCATCAGCTCGCGCGCATTGGCGACGGCGGGGTTGATCGAGCCGGTCACCGACACCGTGCGCGCGCCATCGATCCGCGTGATCGAGGAATAGCCGCGGGTCTCGGTCACGTCGGCGACGGCCGAGAGCGGCACCAGCGCGCCGTCCGGCCCGGCGATGCGGATCCGGTCGATATCGGCGGCGGTGTTGCGGTCGGGCGCGGTCAGCCGGGCGACGATGTCGAGCTTGCCCAGCCCGTCCTGGACCTGCAGCCCGGTATCGCCGCGGAAGGCGGCGCGCAGCTGGCCGGCGACGCTCTGGGCGCTGACGCCCAGCGCGGTGGCGGCGTTGGGGCGCAGGGTGACGACATATTCGCGCTTGCCCGGCCGCAGGTCGTAGGTGACGTCGCGGACGCCGTCGAATTCGCGGAAGAAGCCGCGCAGCTGGCGGGCGGTGGTTTCCAGCGTCGCCAGATCCGGGCCCTGCAGCCGGATGTCGATCGGCTTGCCGCCGACGCCGCGCTCCTTGTCGGTGAAGCGCAGCGCCGCCATGTCGGGCATCGGCCCGGTGAGCTTCTTCCACTGGTCGAGCACGTCGGTGACGCTGGTCGAGCGCACGCCCGCCGGCAGCAGCCTTGCGCTCACCGTCGCCATGTGCGGCCCGGTTTCCGGCACGTCGGCGTTGACGCCGTAGGAGACCGTGATGCTCTCCACCAGCGGCTGGCCGCCCGGCTGTTTCGGCGTCTCCTCGGCGTTGAGCTTGTTCAGCGCCGCCTCGACCTTGGCGACGCGCTGCCGGGTCAGATCCAGCGGCGCGCCCTGGGCCAGCAGCAGCCGCGCCTCGACGGTGTCGCTTTCCAGCGTCGGGAAGCTCTGGAACTTGATCAGCCCGCCCGAGAACGGCGCGAGCGAGACCAGGATCAGGAACAGGGCGATGCCGAGGGTGAAATAGCGGAACTTCAGCGCCGCCCGGGCGATCGGCACGATGACCCGGTCGCGCAGCC
Organism: Acidimangrovimonas pyrenivorans; assembly: GCF_042643245.1. Classification (NCBI taxonomy): domain Bacteria; kingdom Pseudomonadati; phylum Pseudomonadota; class Alphaproteobacteria; order Rhodobacterales; family Paracoccaceae; genus Acidimangrovimonas; species Acidimangrovimonas pyrenivorans. The sequence goes on along the minus strand of NZ_JBHRSK010000004.1, from coordinate 513,896 downwards.
CGTCGAAACCGGCATTGACCGCGCGGGTGACCAGGCCGGGGCGGCGGTCGTGCCGGAGCGCGTGATGCAGGTGGTTGGGCAGGATGAAGAAGGCCTCGATCAGGCTGACGATCAGCGTCATCACCAGCACGATCGGCAGGAATTTCAGCACCGCCCCGATCTTGCCCGCCATCAGCCCCAGCGGCCCGACGATCATCACCGTGGTCAGGAACGAGGCGGTGACGCCGGGCGCGACCTGCCGGGCGCCGTTGACCGCCGCCTCGAGCCCGCTTTCGCCCTGCTGCCGCCTTCGGACGATGTTTTCCGAGATCACGATGGCGTCGTCCATCAGCAGGCCGATGGCGACCAGCAGCGCCACCATGGTGATCATGTTGATCGTCAGCCCCAGCAGCTGCATCGCGAAGACGGTGCCGAGGAACGACACCGGCAGCCCCATCGCCACCCAGAACGAGAAGCGGAAGCCGAAGAACAGCCACATCACCACCAGCACCAGCACCAGGCCCTGGATGCCGTTGCTGGTGATGATCCGCAGCCGGTCGACGATGTTCTGGGTGCTGTCCTGCGAGATCGACAGGGTGATGCCCTCGGGCGCCTGGTCGCGGGCGGTCGCCAGTTGCTTCTGCAACGCCGCCATGACCTTGAGCGCGTCCTGGCTGGCGGTCTTGGTGACGTTGATGATCGCGGCACGCTTGCCGTCGTAATAGGACGCCTCGTGCGGGTCGCTGAAGCGGGTGGTGATGGTCGCGACATCGCCCAGCAGCACCTCGCCGCCCTGGGCCGAGCCGGTGATCGGCAGCTTGGCGAACTCGGCCGGGCTGCGTTTCTCGCCCGAGAACCGGATCAAGGCATCGCCGCCGGGGCCTTCCAGCGTGCCCGCCGGCATGTCGAGGCTGCCGCGCGCCAGCGCCGCCGAGACGTCGGCGATGGTCAGGCCGTGCGCCTCGAGCGCGGCGGCCGAGACCTCGATGGCGATCTCTCGGTCCGAGAAACCGGCGACGCTGGCCTGAGAAATCGCCGGGTCGCGCTTGAACTGCTCGGCCAGCTGGTCGGCATAGGCGTAGAGCGTGGCCGGATCCTTCGGCCCGGTGACGGCGACCGAGGCGACCGCGGCGGTGCGCTCGACCACCCGGACCACCGGATCTTCGGCCTTGTCGGGCAGGCCGGTGACGCCCTCGACCGCCGCCTTGACGTCGGACGAGAAGCGGTCCATGTCGGCGCCCTCGACGATGGTCGCGGTGATCAGGGCGAGGTTGTCGCGCGCCTGGCAGGTGAGCTCGTCAAGGTTCTCGACCGCCCGGATCGGGTCTTCGACCACCATGCAGATGCCGCGTTCGACCTCGGCCGGCGAGGCGCCGGGATAGGCGATGCGGACCTCGACATCCGAGGGCGCGACGACCGGAAAAGTGTCGCGTTGCAGCGCGGGCACGGCGGCGAGGCCGAGGCCGATCAGCGCCAGCATCAGGATATTGGCGGCGGTCGGATGGGCCGCGAACAGGCGGATCATTCCTCGGCACTCCCGCCCTTGCCGGCCTTGCTGCCGGGCTTGGCATCCTTGGCCGGGAGGGGCTGGCCCTTGGCGAGCGCGGCGATGCGCTGCGCCAGCTCGGTGTCCTCGACCGGCTTGACCTGCATGCCCGGCACGGCGACCGACGGATCCGTCACCACCAGCTTGTCGCCTTCCTCGAGCCCGCCGGAAATCGCGGCGATGCCGTCGACGGTGTAGGCGACCGTGACCTGTTTCTGCGCCAGGGTGTTCTCCGGCGTCACCACCAGCGCGGAGCCGCCCTGCACGGCCTCGGCCGGCACCGCCAGCACCGGTCGCGGCGGCGCGCTCAGGGTGACCGAGACGAACATGTTGCGCCGCAGCGGCGGCCGCGTTCCGGCCGCGGCCTGGGCCTGCGGCTGATCGACCCGCAGGATGATATTGGCGCTCTGGGTCCTGGCGTCGATGGCCTCGGCGACCCGCTCGACGCTGGCGTCCCAGGTCACGTCATGGCCCGGCGCCGGCAGCCGCACCCTGGCCTTGAGGTCGAGCACGGTCTTGCCGTCACCCAGTGAGCGCACCAGTGGTCCCATCCGGCCGATCGGGAACTGCGCGGTGATCTCGGCGGCGTCGGTGCCCTCGGCCGTGAACAGCACCGAGCCGCGGCTGACATATTGCCCGACCTCGGCCGAGACGGTGCCGATGCGCAGGTCGTAGGGCGCCGTGACGGTGGTGAATTCGAGGCTGCGCTCGGCCGTCGCCCGCTGCGCGGTCAGCACGTCGCGCTCGGCATCGTTGAGCTTGAGCTGGTTCTCGACCTCGGTCACCTTGGCCCGCGCCGCCAGCACGACCCGCCGCGCCTGGTCCAGCGCCGCCTGCGTCGTCACCCCCTGCTTCTGCAGGTCCTGCTGGCGGGCCAGCTCGGCCCGGGCCAGCTCCAGATCCGCGGAGTTGATCGCCAGCGTCGCCTTCAGGGTTTCGTCCTTGACGTCGAGCGCCTTCATCTGGGCGTCGGTCTGGGCCAGCGACAGCCTGAGATCGGTATCGTCGATCTTGAGCAGCACCGTCCCCTCGGGTGCCAGATCGCCGTTGGCCAGCAGCGGCGAGGTCTCCCGCACCGCGCCCTCGACCCGGGCGACCGCGCGCCATTCCCGCGCCGGGGCGACCGTGCCGTAGCCCGAAACGCGCGGCACCATCGGCACCGGCGCCAGGGTGACGACGCGTACGGGCGTCGGCGGCCGGCTACGCTCCTTGGTCTCGGGCGCGCCGCGCAGGGCGCCGGCATAGGCGATGGCGAGGACGCCGGCCGCGACCGGCAGGGCGACCGCAAGGCTGCGGCCCAGGGCGGAAATCAGGCGGGACATGACGACTCCATTCGACGCGACGGGATCAGGCTAAGCACGGGATCGTGAAACGAAAAGCGCGAATGTGTCACAGCCGGCCACTGCGCCGGGAAAGCGCCGTCCGGCCCGCGCTTCGGCCTGGGTGAAAAGATTACAGATTTGTGAGGAAGCCGTCATCTGGTTGAAACAAACCCTTGCCACCTGCCAAGGTGAAGAGAGCTCGGCCGCGCGAAGCGGTTGCGGAGAGGACGGATGGCTTAGGGCGAAGCGGTGCCGCAGGGCACCGGCGTCAGCGAAGCGACAGGTTCGGACTGGAACGATTGTTGCAGGCGCGCCGCAGGCCCGGACGCCTTTCGCGCTTCTGGTGGCGCCACCCGCGATGGTCACAAAATCGTGTGGCGCATGAGGTAATGGACAATCGTGCCGCAATGCAGCATCGTTGCGGCAGGCAAGGAAGTTTCGCGGTGAAAGATCACATGTCGGACCCATCGGACAGGCAGGCCCCGGAGGACACGGCCCCGGCCAGGGCGCCCGGGACGCGGCGCGCGGACGGGCGGCGCCACCATCGCAGCCTCTTCGTCTCCGACCTGCACATGGGCGCCCGCGGTTGCCGTGCCGATCTTTTCCTGGAATTCCTCGAGCACAACGACGCCGACACGATCTACCTGGTCGGCGACATCTTCGACAACTGGCAGCCGATGGGCTCGAACTGGACGCCGACCCATGACGCGGTGATCCAGGCGGTGATGGCGCGGGCCGACGAGGGCGCGCGCATCGTCTACCTGCCGGGCAATCACGATGCCTTCTTCCGGCGCCACTACGGCACCTATTTCGACCGCATCGAAGTGACCGAACAGGCGTTCCACATCGCCGCCGACGGCCGCCGCTACCTGGTGCTGCACGGCGATTGCTGCGACGTCTTCATGCGCCGGGCGCGCTGGCTGTCGCGGATGGCGGCGCAGGCCGACGGGCTGCTGCGCGGGACCAGCAACCTGGTCAACCGGGTCCGTCGGCTGCTGGGAATGGACGAGCTGATCTTCATCGAGCGGGCGATCCTGCGCTTCAACACCCTGATCCGCTACGGCAACCGGTTCGAGAAGCGGCTCGCCCGGCTGGCGGCCGATTACGATCAGGACGGGGTGATCTGCGGCCATTACCACAAGCCGGCGCTGCACAACGATTTCGGCGTGATCTACGCCAATTGCGGCGACTGGATCGACAGTTTCACCGCCATCGCCGAGAATGCCGATGGCGGGCTGCAGCTGCTGCGCTGGCGGCTGGAGGACGACGCACTGCCCGCCGAAGGGCGGCTGGGCGAGGCCGAGGACGCCCCGCCGATGGCGACTTAGGATGAGCTGGATGACGTATTTCCTCGCGGCGTTCTGCATCGCCGCCCTTGCCGTGCATCTGGCCAGCATCGCGCTGGTCGGGCGCCGGCTGCGCCGGGCGGCGCCGGAGAGCCCCTCGGGGGCGCGGCCGCCGATCACGCTGGTGCGGCCGGTCTGCGGGCTCGAGAACCATGTCGAGGAGACGCTGCGCTCGTCCTTCCGCCTCGACTATCCCGACTACGAGGTGATCTTCTGCGCCGCCCGTGCCGACGACCCGGTGGTGCCGCTGGTCGAGCGGCTGATCGCCGAACACCCGCAGGTGCCGGCGCGGCTGCTGACCGGCGACGACGCGATCAGCGGCAACCCGAAACTGAATAACGTGGTCAAGGGCTGGAACGCCGCCCGGGCCGAGTGGATCGTGATGGCCGACAGCAACCTGCTGCTGCCCGCCGATTACCTCGACCGGCTGCTGGCGGTGTGGACCCCGGGCACCGGGCTGGTGTCGTCGCCGGCCTATGGCAGCGCCCCGGAAGGTTTCGCCGCCGCGCTCGAGGCCGGCTTCCTCAACAGCTACCAGGCGCGCTGGCAGCTGGCGGCGGATGAGCTGGGCAACGGCTATGCCCAGGGCAAGACGCTGTTCTGGCGCCGCGACGTGCTCGAGAGCGGCGGCGGGCTGAAACGGCTGGGGGCCGAGATGGCCGAGGATGTCGCCTCGACCAAGCTGGTGCGCGGCGCCGGGCTCAAGGTGCGGGTGGCGCAGCGGCCCTTCGCCCAGCCGATCGGCCGCAAGCGGCTGGCCGAGGTCTGGAGCCGGCAATTGCGTTGGGCCAAGGTGCGGCGGCTGGGCTTCCCGCTGCTGTTCGCCCCCGAGGTCCTGACCGGCGCGCTGCCGCCGGCGCTGGCGCTGACCGCGCTGGTCGCGCTCGGGGCGGTGCCCTCCGGTGCCCTTCCTCTCGGGCTGGTGCTCTGGTATGGGGCCGAATGGCTCTTCACCCGCAGCGCCGGCTGGCCCGCCGGTCCGCGCGACATCGCCGCCTGGCTGCTGCGCGACCTGATGGTGCCGGCGCTCTGGGTCGGAGCCTGGGCCGGGCGCGACTTCACCTGGCGCGGCAACCACATGGCGAAGGCCGACGCGACGGGACTGACCCCGGCGGCCTCGGAATAAGGGCGGTCCCATGGGGCTCGACACGGTCATTCACCTGATCCAGACGCACGGCCTGCTTCTGCTGGCGCCGATCGCGGTGCTGGAAGGGCCGATCGTCACGGTGATTGCCTCCTACCTGGCCCGGCTGGGTTACATGGACATCTATGCCGTCTTCGTGGTCGTGGTGCTGGCCGACCTGGTCGGAGACGCGATCTTCTACGAGCTCGGCCGGGCCGGACCGCGCTTCCTGCCGGCGCGCTGGCTCAACCGGATCGGCCTGTCCGAGGACCGGCTCGAGGCGCTGACGGCGCATTTCCGCTATCGCGGCGGCCGGACGCTGGTGATCGGCAAGCTGACCCATTCCGCCGGCATGCTGGTGCTGGTCGCCGCCGGCGCCTCGCGGATGAATTTCGGCCTGTTCCTGTGGTACAACCTGCTGGGCACGGTGCCGAAAAGCCTGTTCTTCGCCGTCATCGGCTATTCGCTGGGCTTCGCCTATACCGCGATCGACGGCTGGATCTTCCGCGGCTCGATCCTGCTGCTGATCCTGCTGATCCTCGGCGGCATCTGGTGGGTCGTCCGTCACCGGAGGCGCTGGACATGACGCAAGCGGTTTCCTGCATCATCCCGGTCTATAACGAGGCGGCGCGGATCGTGCCGGTGCTGCGCGCCGTCGCCGGCCACCCGGAGCTGGCCGAGGTGATCGTCGTCGACGACGGCTCGACCGACGGCACGGCCGAGGTGGTCGAACGGATCGAGGGCGTGCGGCTGATCCGGCTCGACCCCAACCGCGGCAAGACCGGGGCGCTGGCCGCCGGGATCGCGGCGGCGTCCTCGCCGCTGCTGATGCTGATCGACGGCGACCTCCAGGGGCTGACCCCGGCCCATATCAGCCAGCTGGCCCGGCCGGTGCGCCACGGTCAGGCCGACATGACGATCAGCCTGCGCGACAACGCCCCCAGGCTGTGGCACCTGATCGGGATCGACTACATCTCGGGCGAACGGGTGCTGCCGCGCAGCTTGCTGGAAGAGGGGATGGCGGCACTGGACGTGCTGCCGAAATTCGGCTTCGAGGTCCATCTCAACGCCATCGCCCTGCGCCGGCGGGCCCGGATCTGCGTCGTCCGCTGGAACGGCGTCAAGAGCCCGTACAAGAACGCCAAATACGGGCTGTGGCGCGGGATCTGGGCCGATGTGAAGATGATGGGCGATATCTTCCGCACCGTGCCGCCGCAGAAGATCGTCGGCCAGATCCTCGCCATGCGGGCGCGGCGCGTCGGCTACGTGCCGGCGGAGTAGGGGGCCTAGGCCAGCGGCTCGATCAGCTCGGGATCGTCGTTGCGCACCGAGCCGACGGCGCGGCCGACCCGGTGCCAGTCCAGCAGCGCCGAGGGCAGGCGCTCGACCGCCTCGACCTCGGCGCCGTCGAGCCAGGCCTCGGCCCCGTCGCGCGACAGCATCAGCGGCGTGCGGCCGTGGATCCCGGCCAGCTCCGGCCGCGCCGCCTCGGTCAGCACGGTGCAGGTCAGGCCGTCGTAATCCGGCAGCCGGACCGAGCTGAACAGCCCTGCCAGCAGCAGCGCCGGCGCGTTGCCGGCAGGGTGGATGTAGTAGGGCTGCTTGCCGTCCTGGCCGGCCTGCCATTCGTAATAGCCCGAGGCCGGCACCAGGCAGCGGCCGTGGCGATAGGCGCCGCGGAAGGTCGGCTTGCCGGCCACGTCCTCGCAGCGGGCGTTGAAGGTCGCGGCCCGCCACTCGCGCGTTTCCTTCCGGAACCAGCCCGGGATCAGCCCCCAGCGCGCCAACGCGGCCCGCGGCTGGCCGTCCTGGCGGAAGATGACCGGGACGGGCGCGGTCGGCGGCACGTTGTAGCTGGTCGGGATGTCGAGCACGTCGGGGGCGATGCCGTATTCCAGCCAGTTCCAGAGCTGGCGCCAGGTCAGCCCGGCATGGGTCATCCGTCCGCACATATCGCCCTTTCGCCTCTCCGAATTGCCGAGCGTCTGCCTGCGATGCTCCGCCTTCGCGGCAGTCTCCGCAACCGCCCTTGCGCCTTGATGCCGCGTGGTCACCCGTTCCGGAGCCACTCTCGCGCTGGCAGCTGCACGTGGCAGGTGTATCATGGCGGCGGTACTTGGTTCAGGGTTGTTCGGGGCGGCAGTGATGGACACGGATGCGGGGCGATCGCACAGGGCCGGTTCGGACAGCGGCGGCAGAGATGTCCTGATCGTCATCGGGCGCCAGAACACTGCGAAGAAATCGCCGCAGCTGGACGGGGTGATCCGGGCGCTGCAGGAACGGGGCATGGCTGTCGAACGGTTCGGCTTCGATCCGGACGGGCGTTTCAGGAGAGCCCTCCCGCCAGCCATGGAGGTGGAGCAAAGCGCCGCCAGACGCCGGGTCGGTGCCGTTCACAACTGGCTCTGGCGTTTTGCCAGCCTTGGCTTGCGCCCGTTCAGATTTGCGCCCGGCCGCCTCAACCGGCTGTCGAAAGAGGCCGTCACCGCCCGGCTCTGTGCCCGCAGCGTGCGACGGTTTGCCGACGGCCTCGGCCCGGAGACGCGGATATTCGTCCTGGCGCATTCCTTCGGCGGCCGGATCGCGGCCCAGCTCGAACCGATGCCGGCACTCAGGGGCGTTGTCTGCTTCGGCTATCCGTTCAAGCATCCGGAGCGAAGGCGCGAGGCGGCGAGAACCCTGCCATTGGCGACGCTGGACACGCCTTTCCTGATCATCCAGGGCCGTCAGGATGCCTATGGCGGAGCGGCGGAAGCCGGGCGTTGCCGGATGTCGCCCTGCGTTTCGGTCGAATTCGTCGATGCCGGCCATGATTACGAGGGCGCCGTGGCCGATGAGTTTCGGACCGTCGTCGAGAGGATCGCCGGGTTTCTGCAGCTCGCGGGCGGTCCGCCGGTCCTGGGCCGCGGGATAATTCCGCCGCAAGAGTGACGGGGAGCCGGGCTCGGCCCTGAACAGGAAGGCTGTCGAAATCACGACGCGGGGCCGATTGGCTGACTGGGGCGGCGTGCCCCCCGGTCTTCGGGGGCCGCGTCATGCCTTCCAGCCGATGCCGCCTGCCGTGGCCGCCGGCCATCCTGACGGCCAGGCGACGCCCGGGCAGAGCCGGCAAATTCTCGCGCTCGATCCGCAAATTGGTAGGCCCGGAGGGACTCGAACCCCCAACCAAGGCGTTATGAGCGCCCTGCTCTAACCAATTGAGCTACAGGCCCGGCCGCGCAATCCCTAGCAGACCGGACGGGGCGGTCAAGCGGTCGCGATGCGTCGCGGAGCGTTGCGCGGCGGGCGGCGATCGTCTAGACGGGCGCAAACCATCCGCGAGGCCGCCATGACCAGCAAGAAATCCGGGCTGACCTATGCCGAGGCCGGGGTCGATATCGACGCCGGCAACGAACTTGTCGAACGCATCAAGCCGGCGGCGAAGCGCAGCGCGCGGCCGGGCACCATGGCCGGGCTGGGCGGCTTCGGCGCGCTGTTCGATCTCAAGGCCGCCGGCTATGCCGATCCGGTGCTGGTGGCGGCGACCGACGGCGTCGGCACCAAGCTGCGCATCGCCATCGACACCGGCCATGTCGGCCAGGTCGGTATCGACCTCGTCGCGATGTGCGTCAACGACCTCGTCTGCCAGGGCGCCGAACCGCTGTTCTTCCTCGACTATTTCGCCACCGGCAAGCTCGAGCTCGACCAGGCGGCGGCGGTGATCGAGGGCATCGCCGAGGGCTGCACCGCTTCGGGCTGCGCCCTGATCGGCGGCGAGACGGCCGAGATGCCGGGCATGTATCACGGCGGCGACTTCGACCTTGCCGGCTTCGCCGTCGGCGCGATGGAGCGCGGCCACGACCTGCCGGCCGGGGTCGAGGAGGGCGACGTGCTGCTCGGCCTCGCTTCCTCGGGCGTCCATTCCAACGGCTTCTCGCTGGTGCGCAAGGTGATCGAGCGCGCCGGGCTGAGCTGGGAGTCGCCGGCGCCCTTCGCCCAGGGCTCGCTGGGCGAGGTGCTGCTGACGCCGACCCGGCTCTACGTCAAGTCGGCGCTCGGCGCCTTCCGCGCCGGCGGCGTCCACGCGCTGGCCCACATCACCGGCGGCGGCCTGACCGAGAACCTGCCGCGGGTGCTGCCCGAGGGGCTGGGGGCCGAGATCGACCTCGATAGCTGGGACCTGCCGCCGGTCTTCCGCTGGCTGGCCGAGGGGGCGCAGCTCGACGAGGCCGAGCTGCTCAAGACCTTCAATGCCGGCATCGGCATGGTGGCGGTCGTCGCCGCCGACCGGGCCGACACGCTGGCGGCGCATTTCCAGGCCGAAGGCGAGCAGGTGGTGCGGCTGGGCAAGATCGTGAAAGGCGAGGGCGTGCGCTACAGCGGGGCGCTTCTGTGAAACGCGTCGCCATCCTGATCTCGGGCGGCGGCTCCAACATGGTGGCGCTGGCCGAGAGCATGGTGGGCGATCACCCGGCGCGGCCGGTGCTGGTGCTGTCGAACGACCCGCAGGCCGGCGGCCTGAAGAAGGCCGCGGCGATGGGCATTCCGACCGCGGCGGTCGATCACCGGCCCTTCGGCAAGGACCGGGCGGCGTTCGAGGCCGAGCTGCTCAAGCCGCTGCTGGCGGCCGAGCCGGACATCGTCTGCCTGGCGGGCTTCATGCGCGTGCTGACGCCGGATTTCGTCGCCCGTTTCGAGGGCCGGATGCTGAACATCCACCCCTCGCTGCTGCCGAAATATCCCGGCCTGCACACCCATCGGCGCGCCATCGACGCCGGCGATGCCGAGGCCGGCTGCACCGTGCACGAGGTCACCTCGGTGCTCGACAGCGGCCCGATCCTCGGCCAGGCCCGGGTGCCGGTGCGGCCCGGAGACACCGCCGAGATGCTCGCCGCCCGGGTGCTGGAGCAGGAACACAAGCTCTATCCGGCGGTGCTGCGCCGCTACGCCGCGGGCGACCGGACGCCAGTCTACCTGCCCTAGCGCGGGCCGGCACGCTGTCGCCGGCGCCCCGGCAGCGTGCGCCAAGCGGAAGGACAGGCCGTCGTTTCCGTGCCGTGCCGGGGCCTTGATCCTGCGGGCGCCCGGGCGATCCGCCTCTGCGGCCGCACCGCGAAGGGCCGCGCCCGGCAGTCGCATCGAGCGGCCGGCGATCGTGATCGGTCCGGCCGGGACCGATCTGCTCCGGGTTGCGCCGCTTGGCCCGGAGGCTCCGGAAATCCATGCACCCGCGCCGGCGATATGCTAGCCTGAGCCGCGCCTGCCAACCCGCCTTGGCTCCAGGACGGCGGTGCGGAACGGTTTCGGGCGGGCATGTCCCCGCGCGTCCGCAGGGGGCAGGGCGTCTGCAGGGAGGGCATCGAATGGCACGGCTCCATGGCAACGGCGGCCCGCTTGGACGGAAACCCCCGCATCCTCTGCTGGCCGCGTCTTGGAGGCGGTGCGAAGACCTCTACCATCTCGTCCCGGACGTCTCGCGCCCGGTCCTGCGACTCCAGGAAGGCGAAATCCGCCAGCGCGCCGAATGCTTCGCCGACAGGCTGGGCGACGGTGTCAGCCATCTCGGTCCCCTCGAAAGCGTGGTCGCGGCCGGTGGCGGCACCCTGCTGGTGTCGGATGTCGAACAGGTGCTGCTGCCGCTGACCTCCGCCCCGCCAGCCGACGCCGCGCTGGTGCGGCGCGGGATCGTCGCCGGCAGCTGCTGGGACGAGCGTGTCGCCGGCACCAACGGCATCCAGATGGCGCTGACGACGCGGGAACCCTTCACGGTGCGCGGGGACGAGCATTTCTTCGTCGGGTTGCGACAGTTCAGCTGCTGTTCGGTCCCGATCCTCGACGCGGAAAACCGCATCGTCGGGGCGCTGACATCGGCGGCGATCGAGCGCAAGCAGAGCGCGACTCAGCCGCTGGCGGCGATGGTCATGCAGATTGCCGCGCGCCGGTTGCAGGCGGCGATGTTCCGGCGCCGTCACGCGGGGCAGGTCCTGCTGTCGCTTGCGCCGCTCGACAATTCGGATCTCGACGGTGCGGTGAACGCGCTTGTCGCCCTCGATGAAAGCGGGCGGGTCGTTGCCGCGACGCGGCGCGCCGCGCGGATGGCGGGAAGCCCGCGCCCCGATGCCATGATCGGCCACAGCATGGAAACGCTTTTCGGCATCGGGCTCGACCGGCTGATGGACGCGCCGGACTGGTTTGCCCGCAGCGAAGGCACGCACCCGGCCGCCATCGGCCTGCATCTGACACGGCCGGTCGGACCGCGCGGCAGGACGCCTGCGGCGGCGATGGCGTCCCCGCCCGCGCCGCCGCCCTGGGGCGTCGAGCTCACCGCCGAGGCGGAAGCCGCCTTCCGCGAAGGCCTGCCGGTGCTCGTGATCGGCGAGACCGGAACCGGCAAGACCGCCTTCGCGCGCTGCCTGCACGATGGCCTCGACGCGGCGGATGCCCAGGCGTTCACCATCGACTGCGCGCAGATCGAGGCCACCGAAGCCGGCCGGCTGCGCATCGGCCTGCTGCTCGAACGCGCCCTTCAGGCCGCGCGCGACAGCGGGGCGCCGGCCAGCCTGATCCTGGATCACCTGGAGGCCCTGGCCCCGGCGCCGCAGGCCTGGCTGGTCGAGCTGCTGTCGAGGCTGGAAGAGCGGCCCGAAACCGTGGCCGGCGCACCGGCGCTGCGGATCGCCGCGCTTGCCGCCCGGCCGCCCGAGGCGCTGATCGCAGCGGGGCTGCTGCGCGACGACCTGCTGTATCGCCTGCAGGGCGCGCGCGTGCTGTTGCCGCCTCTGCGCGAAGACCCCGCCGCGCTGGCCGAAACGCTCGGCCGCCTGGCCCGGGAGGCCGCGGGGGAAAGCGTGCCGATCGACGCCACGGCGCTGGCCGTGCTGATGGCCTATCCCTGGCCGGGCAACCTGCGCGAGGCGCGCCTCGTCATGCGCCTGGCCTGCAGCCGGGCGCAGGGGCGGCCGATCCTGCCGCGGCATCTGCCCTCGCATCTGTCCGCGGCGGCCTCGGACCCGCCGGCCGAAACCGCCGAGACCCGCATCGTTCAGGCCCTGCACGCAACCGGTTGGAACGTCTCGGCCGCCGCGCGGCGGCTGGGGCTCAGCCGCTCGACCCTGCACCGCAGGATCCGCCGCGCGGGCCTCGGGCGTCCCGGAAGCCGCCCGGTCTGACATCCCCCCTGCGACACCTGTCGCATCCTGCTGCGACACCTGCCCGGGCGCGGATGATGGTGTTTGGCGCCGGCCGGCTTCGGCGTCAACCTTGCGCCTGCGAGCGCCGTCATCCCGGCGCGCATGGGAGGAGGACACGATGACACCGTCCAAGCAGCAACTGCACTGGATGTACGAGACGATGGTCACCAGCCGTCGTTTCGAAGAGACGATCGAGAAGATCTACCTCGAGGGCAAGCAGCCGGTCTTCAACATGGCCAGCGGCCCGATCCCGGGCGAAATGCACCTGTCGAACGGGCAGGAGCCGGTGGCGGTCGGGGTCTGCGCCCATCTCGAGAAGGAGGATATCGTCACCGCGACGCACCGTCCGCATCACGAGGCCATTGCCAAGGGCGTCGACCTCAAGCGCATGGCGGCCGAGATCTTCGGCCGCGCGACGGGGCTGAGCGGCGGACGCGGCGGACATATGCACCTGTTCGATCCCGAGGTGAATTTCGCCTGCGCCGGCATCATCGCCCAGGGCATGGGCCCCGCCGTCGGCGCGGCGCTGTCGCGCAAGATGCAGGGCAAGCCCGGCGTCGCGGTGGCGTTCATCGGCGAAGGCGCGGCGAACCAGGGCGCCTTTCACGAGGCGATGAACCTGGCCGCGCTGTGGAAACTGCCGTTCGTCTGCGTGATCGAGGACAACAGCTGGGGCATCTCGGTGGCCAAGAAGGACTCGACCGCGGTGGCGCGCAACGACGTGCGCGGCGCGGCCTATGGCGTGCCGGGCGTCTATGTCGGCGGCAACGATCCGTGGAAGATCTTCGAAGCCGCCGGCGAGGCCGTGACGCGGGCGCGGGCGGGCGACGGGCCCACCCTGATCGAGGCCGAGACCTTTCGCCTTGCCGGGCATTTCATGGGCGATGCCGAGGGCTACCGGCCTAAGGGCGAGAAGGAGGCGCTGTTCGCGCGCGATCCGATCCCGGCGATGCGCAAGCGGCTGCTCGATGAGGGCAGCGCCGACGAGGCGCAGCTGAAGGAGCTCGAGGCACGCGCCGAAGCTCGCGTGGCCGAGGCGATCGACTTCGCCCGCTCGAGCCCGGCCCCGGCCCCCGGGGACGCGCTGACGGAAATCTTCGCGTGAGGACGATGATCGGGAGGACATGACATGACCCAGAGCAATGAACGCAAACTGACCATCGCCCGCGCCATGGCCGAAGCCATCGCGCAGGAAATGCGCACCGATCCCGGTGTCTTCGTGATGGGCGAGGACATCGCCGCGCTCGGCGGCGTCTTCGGCAACACCCGCGGCCTGGTCGAGGAATTCGGCCGCGAACGCATTCGCGACACCCCGATTTCCGAGACCGGCTTCATCGGCGCGGCGGTGGGCGCGGCCCAGGACGGCATGCGCCCCGTGGTCGAGCTGATGTTCGCCGACTTCTTCGGCGTCTGCTTCGACGCAATCTACAACCTGATGGCCAAGAACACCTTCTTCTCGGGCGGCAATTTCAAGGTGCCGATGGTGCTGATGACCTCGACCGGCGGCGGCTATTCCGATGCCGGCCAGCATTCGCAATGCCTCTACGGCACCTTCGCGCATCTGCCGGGGATGAAGGTGGTCACGCCGTCGAATTCCTATGATGCGAAGGGCATGATGACGGCGGCGATCCGCGACGACAGCCCCGTCGTCTACATGTTCCACAAGTCGCTGCAGGGCATGGGCTGGCTCGGGACCGAGCAGGGCGCCTCGGTCCACACGCCGGAAGAGGCCTATACCGTCGAGTTCGGCAAGGCGAAGGTGGTGCGTGAGGGCCGCGACGTGACGATCGTCAGCCTGGCGATGGGCGTGCATCACGCGCTCAAGGCGGCGGCAGAGCTGGAAAAGGCCGGCGTCAGTGCCGAGGTGGTCGACCTGCGCACCCTGGTGCCGCTCGACCGCGAGACGATCCGCGCCTCGGTGGCCAAGACCGGGCGCCTGATCGTGGTCGACGAGGATTACCACAGCTTCGGCGTCTCGGGCGAGGTGATCGCCTCGGTCGTCGAGCATGACATCTCGGTGCTCAAGGCGGCGCCGCAGCGCGTGACCTCGCCCGACGCGCCGATCCCCTACGCCCGCGAGATGGAGGCGTTCTTCCTGCCCAGCCCGGCCAAGATCGTGGATGCCTGGAGCCGGATCAAGGCCGCCTGAGCCGGTCCGGCCGGGGCCACAGCGCCGGCCCCGGCCCCTGCCGCGAACGGCGCGACACTGCTCAAAGGAAGGACGAAATGACCCCCATCACGATCCCGACCGACCTGTGGGAGGGCGATGACGAGACCGTCATCACCTCGTGGTTCGCCAGCGAAGGCGCGGCCGTGTCGGAAGGCGCGCTGATCGCCGAGATCATGACCGCCAAGACCCAGTACGAGATCCACGCCCCGGCAAGCGGCCGGCTGCACATCCTCCGGGACGTCGACGCGGTCGTGGCCAAGGGCGCGGTCATCGGCGAGGTGACGTGACGACGGCCGGCGCCGTGACCGGGCCACGGCGCTTCGCGACCGCAGCCGAGGGTCTGGCTGCCGAAGGCGGGCTTCTCAGGGCGGCACGCGAGGGCCAGCAGGGCGGGCTGGTCTGGAGTTCGGCCCGGCCCGCCCTGGTGGCGCCGACCGCGCTGTCGCGGCGGCCGGGCTACGAAGGGGCCGCCGCGAACAGCGCCGCCCGCGGCTGGCCGGTCCATCTCCGGCCGACCGGGGGCGGCGTGACGCCGCAAGCTCCGGGCATCGTCAATCTCGCGCTCGCCGGCCCCGCCGATGGTCTGTCGACCGAAGCCGCCTATCGCAGGCTCTGCGACCTCATCGCGACGGCGCTGGCCGGGCTTGGCATCGCGACCGCGACCGGCGCCCTTGCCGGCAGTTTCTGCGATGGCCGCTGGAACCTGCTTTGCCGTGGCCGCAAGATCGCCGGCACGGCGCAGCGTTGGGTGCCGCGCCGGCCGCCACAGCGGGGCTGGTGCCTTCTGGCGCATGCCGTCATCCTTGATGACGTCGCGCTTGCCGCGCCCCTTGCCGCCATCGACGACCTGAGCGCCGATCTGCAGCAGCCCGCCACCTCGGGGCCTTCCGCGCACACGACCGTCGCCGACGAGCGCGCCCCGGGTTGCGGCACGCGCCTTGACGCGATGCTGGCCGCGCGGGCCGGTGACGGATTCCGGCAGGGCTGAAGGATTGCGGCCAGGGGCAGCGGGGGGAGGGCGCGCGCCCATGGATGGGCGGGTGCGCCCCAGATCGGTGCCCTCGCATGGCGCGGAAACCGTAGCTCCGGTCGCGCCGCGTCCTCGTCGCCCCGAAGTCCGCGCGGCGGTCCGGGGCGGCGGCCCGGCCTTGCTACAGGTCCAGCTCGACCCAGACCGGGACGTGATCCGACGGCTTGTCCTCGCCGCGGACCTCCTTGTCGATGCCGACATCGGTCAGCAGGTCGGCCGCCTGGGGCGTCAGCAGGACATGGTCGATGCGGATGCCGTTGTTCCTGGCCCAGGCGCCGGCCTGGTAGTCCCAGAAACTGTAATGGCCCGGGCGCGGCTCGCGGGCGCGGAAGGCCTCGGTGAAGCCGAGATTGAGGATGCGGCGGAAGGCGGCGCGGCTTTCGGGCAGGAACAGCGCGTCCTCGCGCCAGGCCTCCGGCTTGGCCGCGTCCTCGGCCTGCGGGATGATGTTGTAATCCCCCGCCATCAGCGCCGGTTCCTCGGCTGCCAGCAACTCGGCGGCGCGGGCGCGCATCCGCTCCATCCAGGCCAGCTTGTAGTCGTATTTCGGCCCCGGCGCCGGGTTGCCGTTGGGCAGGTAGAGGCCGCAGAGCCGCAGCGCCCGCCTGCCGACCACCGTCGCCTCGATCCAGCGCGCCTGTTCGTCCTCGGGATCGCCGGGCAGCCCGCGGCGGACATCCTCGAGCGGCAGCTTCGACAGGATGGCGACGCCGTTGAAGGACTTCTGGCCATGCACCGCCACGTTGTAGCCCATGTCCTCGAACAGGCTGGCGGGGAAGGCGTCGTCCATCGACTTGATTTCCTGCAGCAGCACGATGTCGGGCGCGGCGGCCTCGAGCCAGCGCGGCAGGGCCTCGGCCCGCGCCTTGATGCCGTTGATGTTGAACGTGGCGATTTTCATCCGGCTCTCCCGCGCGGGTCAGGCCCGCTCGGGTCTGGATAGCGCGGCGGGCCGGCGGGAACAAGCGCGGGCACGGTCCAGCCGGGCGGCGCACACGCTCAGGTGGCAAGTTGTTGGAATTGATCTTTATTAAGTAGTAGTAAAATCGTTCAGCAATGCTACCCTAGGTTGTGTTTTGCAAATCACGATTCTGCCAGAACCCCAGACGGGAAGGAGATTCCGATGCACAAGACCGAATACGAGAGCCGTTCCGCCACCGCCGTGCCGGGCGTGCCGATGCAGGCCACGGCTCCGGCCGCCGCCCCGCGTACCCTGTTTTCGGGCGCCGACTGCGAGATGAGCACCTCGTCCTATGATTGCGGCGACGGCGCCCTGTTCTCGGGCGCGGGGACGGCGCTCGCGACCTCGTCCTACGAGATGGGCGGCAGCGCCCTGGCGGGGGCCGGCACGGCGCTCAGCACCTCGTCCTACGACACCGCCGGCACGGCGCTGGAGGGCGGCGCGGGCTGCGACATGGTCACCTCGTCCTATGCGCCGCAGCAGGACAGCGCGCTCGAGGCCGGTGGCGGTACTGCGCTGACCACCTCGTCCTACGAGGCCGCCGGCGGGATCGAGACCGGCTCCGCGACCGCGCTGTCGATGTGCTCGTGGAATACGGCCGGCAAGACCGGCCGCGCCTGAGGACGGAGGCATTGCTCCCGCTTCATGTCCCAGGTGGAACCGGCGCCCTGCACAGGAGAGCGGGGCGCCGGTCTGATCCGGCGGCGCTGGACGCCATCGCGGCGGCCTTCGCGCGCCATCGGCGCGGGCCACAGGACGTGATGTATCTCAAGGAGAATGCCGAGCTTCTCAATATCGTCGAGACCACCGGGCTGGCTGCTGGCACCCGGCTGGGCCGGCATTACCGCGCCTTCCATG
The DNA here is from genome assembly GCF_042643245.1 of Acidimangrovimonas pyrenivorans. Taxonomy (NCBI): domain Bacteria; kingdom Pseudomonadati; phylum Pseudomonadota; class Alphaproteobacteria; order Rhodobacterales; family Paracoccaceae; genus Acidimangrovimonas; species Acidimangrovimonas pyrenivorans. The sequence goes on along the minus strand of NZ_JBHRSK010000004.1, from coordinate 496,392 downwards.
CCGGGGCGCCGGGCTTCCTGGCCTTCTTTCCGCAATATTACCGCTTCATCCTGTCGATCGCCGGCGATGCCGAGGCGCTTGGCCTGGCGGCGGGCGTGGCCGAGGGGCTGGCGGCGCGGGTGGCCAGGCTGCGGCTGGCCGAGGGCGAGGTGTCGGACCTGCAGCGGATGGAAGCGCGCCGGCTCTGCGCCCGGCACGGGATCCGGGTGCTGCAGGAGGACGGCGGGCTGGACGACCGCGCCATCGCCTTCATGTCACGCCCCGCCGCCTTCGCCGTCCCCAACCGCAAGGCGGCCTACGACCTGACCCATTTCATATTCTACCTCACCGAATACGGGCGCAGCCGGGTGGAGCTGCCCGAAGCCGTGATCGGGAGCCTGACCAATACCGGCCTGATCGCGATGATGGAGGAGGATATCGACCTCCTGTCCGAGGTCTGCATCGCGCTGCGCTGGCTCGGCCGGCGGCCGCCGGAACTGTGGGAAAGCTATATCGCCGGCGATCTGGCCGATTTCGAGATCTTCCGGACCGAGCCGGACGATCCCGCCGCCCAGCAGGACGACTACCACCCGTTCCTGGTCGCCAACTGGCACCAGGCGGTGGCGGGCGCCGCCGCCTTTGCCCATGCCGCCCGGCCCGGGCGGCTGGTTTTCCGGCGCCGGCCCGAGAATCGTTGCACTCTGACCGAGATTTCGCAAATACTTCTACAACTGACACGCGAGAATCGCATGACCATCGGCAATCTGTTCGAAAGATTGCCGGACGGGCTGTCGCCGCGGTCGCGCCGGGTATTCGAGACGGTCGGGCGGTCGAGCCCGCAATTCGAAGAGTTTCTGCACCGGTTCTGTCATCGGACCCTGGGCGTGGATGTGGGGGCATCATGAACGGGCGAAAACAGCAGGCGATCATCGGCGCGGGCCTTGCTCTGAGCGCCGTGATGCTGACCGCCACGACGGATCTTCTGGCCAAGCTGCTGGCGATGCAGTACCCGGTCCAGCAGGTGAATTTCCTGGCCGCGCTTGTCGGCATCGGCGGGGCCTGGCTGCTCAGCCGGCGCGGCTATTTCGGCGGCGGCGGGCTGCGGACCGCCTTTCCCTGGACCATGGCGCTGCGCTCGGTGATCACCGTCGGCGCGGCGGTGAGCTACTTCCTCGCCTACAAGCATCTGCAACTGACCGAGGTCTTCGTCTTCAGCGCGCTGCTGCCGGTGCTGACCGGGCTGCTGTCGGGGCCGGTGCTGGGCGAGCCGGTGGCGCCGCGCTACTGGGTCGCGCTGGCGGCCAGTGTCCTGGGCGTGGTGCTGGTGCTGCCGGCGCCGGGCGGCGGGCAGGCGCTCTATTACGGCCTCGCCATCTGCGGCAGCCTGTTCGGCGCGGTGTCGCTGACCCTGGCGCGCAAGATCGGCCGGGAAGAGGGCAACGCGGCGGCGCTGGTCTTCTACCCGCAGATCGCGCTGGCGCTGATGATGGGGGTGACGCTGCCCGGTCACGTCGCGCCGATGAGCCCGGCGGATATCGGTCTGGTGGTGCTGTTCGGGCTCGGCTTCCTGGGCGGCAAGATCGCGCTGGCGGCGGCCTTCTCGCGCGCGCCGGCGATGGTGGTCTCACCGATCCTGAACCTGCAGTTCTTCGTCCTGCTGGCCTTCGGCTTCCTGTTCTTCGGCGACCTGCCGGGGCAGGGCATCTATCTCGGCGCCGCGATCGTGATCGTCGCCGGGCTCTACGTCACCTTCGGCAATCACGCGCCGGCGCCGGCCAAGACCGCGCCTGCGCCCACGATGCCGGACAGTTCCGGGCGGACCGCGGCCGATGCCGCGGCGTCTCTGCGCCGCCCCGTTCAGGCGCCGATGCCGGCGGCGCGCCGGCGGGGCGCCCTGCGGCCGGCGCGCCAGGGATTGCCTGACGCGGCGGCCGAGGCCCGGGCCGCGCTCAGCCCTTCACGGTGAACAGCGTCCACATCCCCATCACGTAGTGACCGGGAATGTTGCAGTAGAGGATGTATTCGCCCGGCTTGAGCGTCAGGGTCAGGGCACCGCTGGCGCCGGGATCGAGTTCCGAGACCTCGCCCAGATGGCCGGCCTTCTCTTCCTCGACCCGCATCTCCTCCTTGTTGTAGGGCAGGACCTCGTCCTTGCTCTTGATCGGGGCGACGATCATCTCGTGCACGGTGTCTTTCGAGTTGTTGGTGACCTCGAAGGTGATCTTGCCGGCCTTGATCGCATCGGGCGTGGCGGTGACGCCCATGGTGGCCAGCTTGTCGTGCTTGGCGGCGCCGATCATGTTGAAGCCCATCGGCGGCTCTTCCCCCAGTTTGTCCATGGCGTTGTCGCCCTTGTCCCAGAGCGAGACATGGACGACCTCGCCCGAGGCGGCGAGCGCCGGGGTCAGGGAAAGGGCGGGCAGGGCGGCGGCGGCAAGCAGCAAGGCGCTGCGGCGTGTCAGGGTCATTTCAGGGTCCTCCTTCCGGTGACGCGTTTCCATGCCGCGACACTGCCCGCAGAGGCCCTTAAGAAAACTTGATCTCGATCACGGGTCACCGGAAGGTGAAGTTCCTGACGCTTCGCTGACGGACCGGCCGGATGCCGCCGAACCGCGCCCGGCGCAGGCGGATCGCCTGCAGGGCCGGGGGCGCCCGCCTAGATCGAGAAGGAGGTGCCGCAGCCGCAGGAGGAGGTGGCGTTGGGGTTCTCGACGACGAAGCGGGCACCGATCAGGTCGTCCGAGAAGTCGATCACCGCGTCGGCTAGGAAGGGCAGCGAGACGCTGTCGATCAGCACCTTCTGGCCGTCCTTCTCAAGCACCAGGTCGTCCTCGGCCGGCTCGTCCAGCTTGATGTCGTACTGGAACCCCGAACAGCCGCCGCCCTCGACGGCGACGCGCAGCGCATGCGGACCCTCGGCCTCGGCCGCGATCTCGGCGAGGCGGGCGAAGGCACGGTCGGTGACCCGGGGCGGAACTGTCAGGCTCATGGTAAGACCCGTATCATTGCTGCGATATTTCACATATAGAGTGGCGAAAAGGACCCGACAAGGACAGGCAGAACTCATGCTCGCGCCCTATGCCTGCCGCCCGGAGGACAGCCGGGGGCGGCTTTATCCCGAAAGCTATTCCACCTTCCGCTCGCCGTTCCAGCGCGACCGCGACCGGATCATCCATTCCTCGGCCTTCCGCCGCCTCAAGCACAAGACCCAGGTCTTCGTCGAGCACGAGGGCGATTACTACCGCACGAGGCTGACCCATACGATCGAGGTGGCGCAGGTGGCGCGGACCATCGCCGGGGTGCTGGGGCTGAACACCGACCTGGCCGAGGCGATCGCGCTGGCCCACGACCTGGGCCACACCCCCTTCGGCCATACCGGCGAGGACGCGATGGCCGAGCTGATGGCGCCCTATGGCGGCTTCGACCACAATGCCCAGGCGCTGCGCATCGTCACCCGGCTGGAACGCCACTACGCCGATTTCGACGGCCTCAACCTGACCTGGGAGACGCTGGAGGGCATCGCCAAGCATAACGGCCCGGTCGCCCCGCCGTACCCCTACGCGCTGGCCGAGGTGAACGACGGCTTCGACCTCGAGCTCGACACCCATGCCAGCGCCGAGGCCCAGGTGGCGGCGGTGGCCGACGACGTCGCCTACAACCACCACGACCTGCATGACGGGCTGCGCTCGGGCCTGTTCACCGAGGACGACCTGATGGAGCTGCCGATCACCGCCCCGGCCTTCGAGGAGGTCGACCGGCTCTATCCCGGGCTCGACCCGATGCGGCGCCGGCACGAGGCGCTGCGGCGGGTCTTCGGCACCATGGTCGAGGACGTGATCGCCATCGCCCAGCAGCGGCTCGAGGCGGCCCAGCCACAGAGCGTGACCGACATCCGCCAGATGGGGGTGACGATCATCCGCTTCTCGAAGCCGCTCTACCAGGACATCAAGGCGGTCAAGGCGTTCCTGTTCAAGCGGATGTACCGCGCCCCTTCGGTGGTGAAAGAGCGGGCGCGGGTGACCCGGGTGGTCAATGACCTGTTCCCGCTGTTCATGCGCCGGCCGGAGTTGTTGCCGGCCGAGTGGCGCCAGGATGTCGAAACCGCCGGCGACGAGACCGCGCTGGCCCGGATCGTCGCCGATTACGTCGCCGGCATGACCGACCGCTTCGCGCTGCAGGAGCATGCGCGGCTGTTCGGGCATGCCGCATGAGCGCCGTCGCCGGGGCAGCTGAGGCCGCCGGGGCAGGGGCCGCGATGACCGCCGTGATGACCCCCGTGATGGCCTTCGCGCTGGTCGGCGTCCTGGGCGTCGGGGCGCAGTGGCTGGCCTGGCGGCTGCGGATGCCGGCCATCGTGCTGATGCTGGCGGCGGGGCTTGTCATCGGTCCGGTCGCCGGCCTCTTCGATCCGGCCCGCGACATCGGCCCGATCATGGCGCCGATGATCTCGGTCGCCGTCGCCATCATCCTGTTCGAGGGCGGGATGAGCCTCGACTTCCACAAGCTGGGAGACGCCCGCGCCGGGGTGCGGCGGCTGATCTTCTTCGGCGCGCCGCTGGGCTGGCTGTTCTCGGCCCTGGCGCTGCGCCATGTCGCCGGGCTGGACTGGGAGAGCTCGGCGGTGTTCGGCGGTATCATGATCGTCACCGGGCCGACCGTGATCGCGCCCTTGCTGCGCCAGGCGCGGCTGCCGCGCCGGCCCTCGGCGCTGCTGCAATGGGAGGCGATCGTCGGCGACCCGATCGGGGCGCTGGCCGCCGTGCTGGCCTACGAGGTCGTGCTGGTGCGCCACACCGCCACAAGCGCCTCCGGCGCGGCCTGGGAGCTGGTGCTGGGCATCGGCTTCGCCGCCGCGCTCGGGGCGGCGGCGGGCTATGGCCTGGCCCGGGCCTTCCGCGCCGGCAAGGTGCCGGAATACATGAAGGTGCCCGGCCTCTTCGCCCTGCTGCTCGCCGTCTTCGCGCTGTCGGACCACATGCTGCACGAATCCGGCCTTCTGGCCGTCACCGTGATGGGCGTCGCCATCGCCAATGCCGGGCTGCCCTCCTATGACGAGCTGCGCCGGTTCAAGGAACATGCGACGGTGCTGCTGGTCTCGGGCGTGTTCATCCTGATGGCGGCGGGGCTGGATCTCGATGCGGTCAAGGCGCTGGACTGGCGGGCCGGGCTGTTCGTCCTGGCCGTGATCCTCGTCGCCCGGCCGGCGGCCGTCGCCCTGGCGCTGATCGGCACCCCGGTGCCGGGGCGCGAGCGGCTGCTGATCGCCTTCACCGGCCCGCGCGGCATCGTCCTGGTCGCCGTCGCCGCGCTGTTCGGCGAGCGGCTGGCGGCGCTCGGCGTCGCGGATGGCCGGCTGCTCGGCCCGCTGGCCTTCGTGCTGGTGGCGGTGACGGTGGTGCTGCACGGCTTCACCCTGGGTCCGCTGGCGCGGCTGCTGGGGCTGGGCGGGGCGGAGCAGCCGGGCGTGCTGCTGGTCGGCGCGACCCGCTTCACCGTGGCGCTGGCCGAGGCGCTGAAGAAGCTCGAGATCCCGGTGCTGATCGCCGATCCCAACCATCGCCGCCTGCGCCGCGCCCGCCGCGCCGGGTTGACCGCCTTCTCGGGCGACATCCTGTCGGAAGGGGCCGAGAGCTCGGTCGAGCTGGTCGCCTTCGGCATGGCCGTCGCCGCGACCGACAACGATGCCTACAACACCTTGGTCGCGACCGATCTCGGCCCGGAATTCGGCCGCGACAACGTCTACCAGACGACGCGCGACAAGGAGGAGAACGCCCGCCACGCCCTGCCGGCGACGCTGGGCGGGCGGGCCTTCGGCGCGGCCCAGACCGCGGAGGCGCTGGAGGCGAAGATGATCGAGGGCTGGACCATCGGCACCAGCCGGCTGACCGAGGAATTCGGCTTCGACGACTGGCGTGCCAGGCGGCCGCAGGCGGTGCTGCTGGGCCGGCTCGGGCCGGGCGGGGCGCTGCGTTTCGTCGCCGACGAGGCCAAGGTCAAATCGGCCCCCGGCACCCAGCTGATCGCGCTGCTGCCGCCCGAGGCCGAGCCAGCAGAGCCAGAGGCCGGGAAAACGCCCGCCCATTGACCCGCCGATCCGGCGTGGTAAACCCCGCCGGGACACAAAGGATGGATGGATGAACCTGTTTTCCGAGATCCGGGCCCGGGTGCTCGACGCGCTGAACGAACTGGTCTCCGAGGGCGTGCTGCCCGAGGGGCTCGACTACGCCAACGTCGCCGTCGAGCCGCCGCGCGATCCCGCCCATGGCGACATGGCGACGAACGCCGCGATGGTGCTGGCCAAGCCGGCGCGGATGAAGCCGCGCGACATCGCCGAGGCGCTGGCCGCCAAGCTGGGCGACGATGCCCGCATCGCCGGCGCCGAAGTGGCGGGGCCGGGCTTTCTCAACATGCGGCTGGTGCCGGATGTCTGGCACGGGCTGGTGCGCGACGTGATCGCGGCCGGGCTGGATTACGGCAAGTCCGGGATGGGGCAGGGGCTCAAGGTCAATGTCGAGTTCGTCTCGGCCAACCCGACCGGGCCGATGCATGTCGGCCATACCCGCGGCGCCGTCTTCGGCGATGCGCTGGCCCGGCTGCTCGACGTCGCCGGCTACGACGTCACCCGCGAATATTACATCAACGACGGCGGCGCCCAGGTCGACGTCCTCGCCCGCTCGGCCTACGAGCGCTACCGCGAGGCCAACGGCCTCAGTCCCGAGATCGCCGAGGGCCTCTATCCCGGCGACTACCTGATCCCGGTCGGCGAGGCGCTGAAGGAGAAGTATGGCGACAGCCTGCTGAACAAGCCGGAAGCCGACTGGCTGGCCGAGGTCCGCGCCTTCGCGACCGAGGCGATGATGCAGATGATCCGCGACGACCTCGCCCTGCTCGGCGTGACCATGGACGTCTATTCCAGCGAGAAGGCGCTCTATGGCACCGGCAAGATCGAGGCGGCGCTGGCCGAGCTCGAGAAGCAGGGGCTGATCTACCAGGGCGTGCTCGAACCGCCGAAGGGCAAGACCCCGGAAGACTGGGAGCCGCGCGAACAGACCCTGTTCCGCTCGACCGCGCATGGTGACGATGTCGACCGGCCGGTGAAGAAATCCGACGGCTCCTGGACCTATTTCGCGCCCGACATCGCCTATCACTGGGACAAGGTCAGCCGCGGCTTCGACATGTTGATCGACATTTTCGGCGCCGACCATGGCGGCTATGTCAAGCGGATGAAGGCGGCGGTTGCGGCGCTGTCGGGCGGCCGCGTGCCGCTGGACATCAAGCTGATCCAGCTGGTCAAGCTCTACAAGAACGGCGAGCCCTTCAAGATGTCCAAGCGCGCCGGCACCTTCGTCACCCTGCGCGACGTGGTCGAGCAGGCCGGGGCCGACGTCACCCGTTTCGTCATGCTGACGCGCAAGAACGACGCGGCGCTGGATTTCGACTTCGACAAGGTGCTCGAGCAGTCGAAGGACAACCCGGTCTTCTACGTCCAGTATGCCCATGCCCGGGTGTGCTCGGTGCTGCGCAAGGCGGCCGAGATCGGCATCGACACCAGCGACGCGGCGCTGGCCGGGGCCGACCTGCACCTGCTGACCCATACCGCCGAGCTGGAACTGGCGCGCAAGATCGCCGAATGGCCGCGGCTGGTCGAGATCGCCGCCCGCGGGCACGAGCCGCACCGCGTCGCCTTCTACCTCTACGAGCTCGCCTCGGACCTGCACGCCCATTGGACACGCGGCAATGACGACACTTCGCTGCGCTTCATCCAGGACGGCGACGTGACCACCTCGCAGGCGAAAATCGCCCTCGCCAGGGCGGTCGCGGTTGTCATTTCCTCCGGTCTTGCTATCCTTGGGGTCACGCCGGTCGAGGAAATGCGCTGATCACAAGCGCCCGCCGGCGGTGACAGGCAAGACAGCCGGCGGCGCCGCATCCTTCGCGCTGCCCGGGCGGTGAGGCAGAGCATGGCGGACGTGGAATTCGACCAATTCGATGAGGGCGGCAGCTGGCTGAATCCCGATAACGTGCAGCGCGTGGTCAACTGGGCCGGGGCGCTGACCTCGCTGGCGCTGGTGATCGGCGTCGGTATCTGGGGCTACCAGCTGGCGGTGCGCGACGTGACCGGGGTGCCGGTGATCCGGGCGCTGAAGGGGCCGCTGCGGATCGCGCCCGAGGACCCGGGCGGCCAGATCGCCGCCCACCAGGGGCTGGCGGTCAACGCGATCGCCGGCGACGAGCCGCAGCCCGACTTGCCCAACAAGGTCATCCTGGCGCCGGCGCCGGTGCAGCTGACCTCCGAGGACCGCGCCGCCGAAGATGGCAAGCCGGCCACGCCGGAAGCGCCGCCCGCGGTCTCGACGGAGGCAGCGCCGAACGATCCGGTCGCCGCCGCCATCGCCTCGGCCACCCGGGCGACGCAGCCCGGTGTCGCCCCGGCACCGCCCGGCGCCGTGACCCGCTCTCCGATCCCGCTGCGGCGGCCCGACGACCTGCTGCCGGTTCCCGCCGCGCCGGCGGCGCCGCAGGTGACCGAGATCGACGGCGCCAGCCTGCCCGCCGGCACCCGGCTGGTGCAGCTCGGCGCCTTCGACAGCGTCGATGTCGCCCGCGCCGAATGGGACAAGATGGCCCGCCGTTTCTCCGGCCTGCTGGGCGGCAAGAACCGGGTGATCCAGAAAGCCGAGAGTGCTGGCCGCACCTTCTACCGGCTGCGTGCCGCCGGTTTCAGCGACGAGGCCGATGCCCGCCGCTTCTGCGCCGCGCTGCTGGCCGACGATGCCGCCTGCGTGCCGGTGATCCTGCGCTGATGGCGGGCGGTTCACCCCCGGGGGCCACGATCCTGGGCTGCGCCGGCCCGGCGCTGACAGCCGGTGAGCGCGCCTTCTTCCGGGCCGCCGATCCCTGGGGCTTCATCCTCTTCGCCCGCAATGTCGAAAGCCCGGCCCAGCTGCGCCGCCTGACCGCCGATCTGCGCGAGGCCGTCGGCCGCGAGGCGCCGGTGCTGGTCGATCAGGAAGGCGGCCGGGTCCAGCGCCTGCGCGCGCCGCATTGGCGCGAATGGCTGCCGCCGCTCGACCAGGTGGCGCGGACCGGCTCGAACGCCGCCCGCGCCATGGGCCTGCGCTACCGCCTGATCGCCCATGAGCTGCGCGCCGCCGGGCTCGATGCCAATTGCGCCCCCTGCGCCGATATCGCCACCGCGGACACCCATCCGTTCCTGCGCAACCGCTGCTACGGCAGCGATCTGGCCAGCGTGGTCTGGGTCGCCCGCGCGGTCGCCGATGCGCTGCTGGCCGGCGGCGTGCTGCCCGTGGTCAAGCATCTGCCGGGCCATGGCCGGGCGACGACTGACAGCCACCTGAGCCTGCCGACGGTGACGGCCGATGCCGACACTCTGCGGCAGAGCGATTTCGCCACCTTCCGGGCGCTCAACGATCTGCCGATGGCGATGACGGCCCATATCGTCTACACCGCCTTCGATCCCGACCGCCCGGCGACCCAGTCACCGACGCTGCTGCGCCTGATCCGCGACGAGATCGGCTTTGGCGGATTGCTGGTGACCGACGACCTGTCGATGCAGGCGCTGGCGGGCAGCATCGGCGACCGGGCCGGCGCCGCCATCGCCGCCGGTTGCGACATCGCCCTGCACTGCAACGGCGAGATCCCCGAGATGGAGGCGGTGGTCGCCGCCGCCGGGCACCTGAGCGCGGCCGGGGCGCGCCGGGCCGCCGCCGCGCTGGCCGCCCGCCACCTGCCCGCGCCCATTGACATCGCCGCCGCCGAGGCCGAGCTTGAGAGCCTTCTGGACGGGCAGGCGGATGGCTGAAGAGGACTGGCAGGAAGGCGCGGCGCAATCGCCGGTCGAGGCGCGGCTGGCGGCCGAGGCCTTGATCGTCGATGTCGACGGCTTCGAGGGGCCGCTCGACCTGCTGCTGACGCTGTCGCGGACCCAGAAGGTCGACCTGCGCAGGATCTCGGTGCTGCAGCTGGCCGAGCAGTATCTCGGCTTCGTCGAGCGCGCCAAGGCGCTGCGGATCGAGCTGGCGGCGGATTACCTGGTGATGGCGGCCTGGCTCGCCTTCCTGAAATCGCGCCTTCTGCTGCCGCCGGATCCGGAGGAGGAGGGCCCCTCGGCCGAAGACATGGCCGCCCACCTGGCGTTCCAGCTCGAACGGCTGCAGGCGATGCGCGAGGCCGCCGCGCAGCTTATGGCGCGCGACCAGAAGGGGCGGGACTTCTTCGCCCGCGGCCTGCCCGAGGACGTCACCCGGCGCCGCACCGTCACTTATAGCGCGACGCTGCTCGACCTGATGCAGGGCTACGCGCGGATCCGCACCCGCGACGAGTTCCGGCCCTTCGTCATGGACCGCGAGCACGTCTTCACCATGGAGCAGGCGCTCGACCGGATGCGCAGCCTGATCGGCTATGCCGGCGACTGGACCGACCTCGTCAGCTACCTGCCCGAGGGCTGGGAAGCCGACCCGGGCCGCCGCCGCTCGGCCACCGCCGCCCATTTCGCCGCCGTCCTCGAACTCGCCAAGCGCGGCCAGATCGAGGTAAGACAGGGCGAGACCTTCGCGCCGATCCAGATCCGAAAGAAAAACGACTGATGTCCGAAGACGCCGTACATCCCGAAGAGGGCGAACAGAGCCTGTTCGAGGCCCCGCCGATGGCCGAGCAGGAGCGCATGGTCGAGGCCATCCTGTTCGCCTCGACCGAACCGGTGACGGTGAGGGAGCTCGAGACGCGGATGCCGCATGGCGCCGATCCGGCCGAGGCCCTGGTCCACCTGCGCAAGCGTTACGAGGGCCGCGGCGTGCGCGTCGTCAAGGTCGGCGACGCCTGGGCCTTCCGCACCGCGCCCGATCTCGGCCACCTGCTGCACAAGGAGACGGTGGAGACGCGCAAGCTGTCGCGCGCCGCCATCGAGACGCTGGCGATCATCGCCTATCACCAGCCCTGCACCCGGGCCGAGATCGAGGAAATCCGCGGCGTCGCGGTCAGCCGCGGCACCATCGACCAGCTCTTGGAGATGGAATGGATCCGCTTCGGCCGCCGCCGGATGACGCCGGGCCGGCCCGTCACCTTCGTCGTCACCGAGACCTTCCTCGACCATTTCGGGCTGGAAAGCGCCCGCGACCTGCCGGGGCTGAAGGAGCTGCGGGCGGCGGGGCTGTTGGACAACCGGCCGTTGCCGGGCGGCATGGGCCAGTCGATCGCCGAGGACGAGGAAGAGGAAGAAGTGACCGGCCAGAGCGAGCTGTTCGAGGACTGAGCAGCCGCTGCGCGAGGACTGAGCAGCCGCTGCGAACGGGCCCGGGCTGACCGGGGAAAGGAGCGCCGATGGACCTGACCCGCCTGATCGAGATGATCCTGCGCCGGCTGCTGCGCCAGGCGATGAACCGCGGCATTTCCAAGGGGATCGACATCGCCTCGGGCAAGCCGCAGGGGCGCAACCAGGGGCACAAGCAAAGCCGCGACATGACCCCGGAAGAGCGCCAGAAGGCCCGCCAGAGCGCCGAGACCACCAGGCGCGCCCGGCAGGCGGCGCGGCTGGTGCGGCGGATCGGCCGGTTCTAGAAGCCGCGATCTAGTCGGCTGAGGCCGGCGCCTCCGGGGGCGCCTCCGGGGCCGGCGGCGTCTCCGGCGTCTGCGGTTTCGCCGGCGGCAGGGAGGCATTGCCATAGCTCTTGCCGAAAGCCTCCTGCTGGAAGGCCTGCACGGCGGCCGGCACCTGGTCGAGCGGATAGGTGCCGATGCCCTCGGCATAGCCCATCTCGTCCGAGAAATGCCATTCGACAGTGACGAAGGGCGGATCGACCGGCTTCTTCGGCTCCAGCGTCAGCGCCGTCATCCGGCCACGGATCGCGGCCTTCATCAGGCTCAACTCCTTGTCGGTCACCGGCCGGCTGGTCGAGTTGTAGCCCTCGGGCCCGTCGGTCTCGGCCTCGGCGACGCCGCTGGCGATGCTCATGTATTGCGCCCGCACCGGCTCGCTGTCCGAACCTGTCCAGAGATAGATGCCCAGCGTCAGCACCGTCTCGGCCCGGGCGGCGAGCGTGGTGAGCATCAGGCAGGTGAGAAGGGCGGCGGCAAGGCGCATGAGGCGGCTCCAGCAAGTCGTTCGCGGCGCAGTTTCCTTTGCCACGGGCCGGCGCACAAGGGGGCGCCGGACCTTGTCGGCGGGAAATTGATCGCGCTTCAGGGGCGCTTGGCGGGGGCGCGGAAATGCTTGGCCAGCTTCAGCCCCTGGCCCTGGTAGTTCGAGGCGATATCGGCGCCGTAGAGGGTTTCCGGCGGCGCGACCATGCGCTCGTAGACCAGCCGGCCGACGACCTGGCCGTGTTCGAGCACGAAGGGCGCCTCGTGGCAGCGCACCTCGAGCACCCCGCGCGAACCGGCACCGCCCGCCGCGGCCCAGCCGAAGCCGGGATCGAAGAAGCCGGCGTAATGGACCCGGAACTCGCCGACCATGGCCAGGTAGGGCGCCATCTCGGCGGCGTGGGTCGGCGGGATCGTCACCGCCTCGCGGCTGACCAGGATGTAGAAGGCGCCGGGATCGAGGATGATGCGGCCGTCGCGGGCATTGACCTCCTCCCAGAACTCGGCCGGGTCGTAATGGCCGATGCGGTCGAGGTCGACGACGCCGGTATGGGGTTTGGCGCGGTAGCCGACCAGGGCGCCCTCGGTCGGGCGCAGGTCGACCGAGAAGCCGAGCCCGTCCGAGATCAGCGCCGTGCCCGAGACCAGTCCGACCTCCTTGTCGAGCGCCCGGAGCTCGTCATCGTCCAGCACCGCATGGCCGCGGCGGAAACGGATCTGGTTCAGCCGCATGCCCGGCCGGACCAGCACCGAGAAGCTGCGCGGGCAGATCTCGGCATAGAGCGGCCCCTCGTAACCCGCTGGGATCCGGTCGAATTCCGTGCCGCCATCGATGATCGCCCGGGTCAGCAGGTCGAGCCGGCCGGTCGAGCTCTTGGCATTGGCGACGGCCTGGATGTCATCGGGCAGGGCCAGCCGTTCCATCAGCGGGACGACGTAGACGCAGCCCTTTTCCAGCACCGCGCCGTCGCTGAGGTCGATGCGGTGCATCTCGAATTCGGCGATCCGCTCGGCGACGCTGCGGCCGGCGCCGGCGAGGAAGGAGGCGCGGACGCGATAGGCGACGGTGCCGAGCCGCAGGTCGAGACTGGCGGGCTGGATCTGCTCCTCGGTGATCGCGGGATCGGCGGCGATGGCCCCGGTGGCGATCATCTGCTTGAGCGTCTGCGCGGGCAGAACCCCGGCTGTGGTCATCGGTTCCCCCCGGATACGCGACCGCCCGCAGCCTCGGAGGCTACGGGCGGTTCGGTGATGGTCGGGCCGGCGAGATTCGAACTCGCGACCTTCCGCCCCCCAGACGGACGCGCTAACCAGGCTGCGCCACGGCCCGACGGCGACGATACATAGCAAGATTGCCGGCGGGGGCAAGGGCGAAAGCGCATCGATTTTCGCCCTAGCGATGGCTGCGTCCGGCGCGCGCCGCGAGGCTGTCGCGCAGCGCCGCCAGACGGTCGCGCAGGGCCGCGATCCGCTCGGCCTGGCCCGGTGCGGGCTGGCGGGGCAGGGCGCGCAGGCGGCTGGCGAGCGGCGGGTCCTCGGTCTCGGACCCGGCCCCGGCAAGAGGGCCCGGCTCGGCCCGGGTCAGAGGATGGGCGGACCGGTCCGGCGCCGGCGCGGCGGAGGGCTCGGCGAAAAGGTCGCCCTGCGGCTCGTCCGGAGACCCGGCCGGCGCCTCGACGGGGGGCGCCGACTCGGCGGCAGGCGATTCCGGCGGCGTGGGCTCCGGCGCCTCTGCCTTGCGGGCCGATAGCGGCACGACGTTGTCCTGCGGCACCGTTTCCGCTTCGACAGGCACGTCGAGGATCATCGGCGCTTCCGGCGCCACGCTGCGCTCGACCGTTTCCGCGGCGCCTTCCTCGGGCGTGGCGGCGAGGGCGGCGACATGGCGGATGCCCTGTTCGCGCAGCAGCTTCTGCACGCCGCGGATCGTCATCCCGTCCTCGTGCAGCAGCTTCTTGATGCCGGTCAGCAGCGCCACGTCCGAAGGCCGGTAATAGCGCCGGCCGCCGGCGCGCTTGACCGGCTTCACCTGGGTGAAGCGGGTTTCCCAGAAGCGCAGGACATGGGCGGGCGTATCCAGTGCCTCGGACACTTCGCTGATGGTTCGGAACGCGTCGGGCGACTTCTCCATCCGCGCGCGGCCCTCAGCCCCGGTTGCCGGAGGCGACCCGGTCCTTCATCAGATGCGAGGGCCGGAAGGTCAGAACCCGGCGGGGATGGATCGGTACCTCTTCCCCGGTCTTGGGATTGCGGCCGATGCGGGCGGCCTTGTCGCGCACCGAGAAGGTGCCGAACGAGGAAATCTTGACCGTTTCACCGGCTGCCAGCGCGTCGGAAACATGCTGCAGCACGCTCTCGACCAGCTGGGCGGATTCGTTGCGCGAAAGCCCGACCTCGCGGAAAACCGCTTCGCTCAGGTCCATGCGCGTCAGTGTCTTGTCGCTCATCACGTCCCCCCGTGTTTCAACGGAAGGATGTGGGAATTGAATTTCCGAGTCAATGTCAATGGCTTGGACGGGGCCGTTCACGCCCGTTACCAGCGCAATACCACCGAGCCCCAGGCCAGGCCGCCGCCGATCGCCTCTGTAACCAGCAGATCTCCGGGCTTGATCTGGCCGCGTTCGACCCCGACCGAGAGGGCGAGGGGAATCGATGCCGCCGAGGTATTGCCGTGATCGGCGACCGTCAGCACCACGCGATCCATCGACACGCCGAGCTTCTTGGCGGTGCCGGCGATGATGCGGATATTGGCCTGGTGCGGCACGATCCAGTCGACATCGCCATGGCCCAGCCCGGCCTTGTCCAGCGCCGCATCGGCGGTCGAGGTCAGCTTTTCCACCGCCTGCCGGAACAGCGCGTTGCCCTGCATGCGCAGATAGCCCGAGGTGCCGGTGCTCGACACCCCGCCATCGACATAGAGCATGTCGCGATAGCGGCCGTCGGAATGCAGGTCGGCGGCGAGGATGCCGCGGTCGTCCTTGGTGCCGCTGCCTTGCTGGCGTTCGAGCACCACCGCCCCGGCGCCGTCGCCGAACAGCACGCAGGTCGAGCGGTCGGTCCAGTCCATGATCCGGCTGAAGGTCTCGGCGCCGATCACAAGCACGCGATCGACCTGGCCGGCGACGATCAGCGCGTTGGCGTTGGTCAGGGCGTAGACGAAGCCGGCGCAGACCGCCTGGACGTCGAAACCGAAGCCGCGGGTCATGCCGAGGGCCGACTGCACCATGGTCGCGACCGAGGGGAAGGTGAGATCGGGGGTCGAGGTGGCGACGATGACGGCGTCGAGATCGTCCGCCGCGATGCCGGCATGTTCCAGCGCGGCCTTGGCGGCGCGGGTCGCCAGATCCGATGTCGTCTGGCCCTCGGCGGCGAAATGACGCCGTTCGATCCCCGAGCGGGTCCGGATCCACTCGTCAGAGGTGTCGAGCGTGGCTTCGAACTCGGAATTGGGCACCACGCGTTCGGGCAGATAGTGCCCGACGCCCCTGACCACGGCGCGTATTGTCATTCGGCCCCACTGTTGCTGTCCGCATCCCGGGCGGCATCCTGCCTCGGGCCCGCGGCGGATGCAACCCGCGCCGCCAGCCGCTCCTGAAAGCCCGAGCGCGCCAGCTGGCTGGCCAGCGTGATCGCCGCCGCCACCCCGGTCGCGTCCGCGGACCCGTGCGATTTCACCACCGTGCCGTTGAGGCCGAGGAACACCCCGCCATTGACCCGGCGCGGGTCGATCCGTTTCTGCAGCCGGCGCAGCGAGGTCAACGCCAGCAGCGCCGCGATTCGGCTCAGCGGCGTGGCGGCGAAGGCCTCTTTCAGGAAGTCGCCGACCAGCTTGGCCGTGCCCTCGCCGGTCTTCAGCGCGACATTGCCGGTGAAGCCGTCGGTGACGATCACGTCGACCCGATTCGACGGCAGGTCGCTGCCCTCGACGAAACCGACATAGTCGAAATTGCCGGCCTCGGCGGCATCGGCGATCAGGTCATGGGCCAGCTTGAGCTCGGCCCGGCCCTTGTGCTCCTCGGTGCCGACATTGAGCAGCCCGACCCGCGGCCGGGCCAGGTCCATGCCGTTGCGGGCATAGGAGGTGCCCATCAGCGCGTATTGCAGCAGGTCCTCGGCATCGGCCTTGATGTCGGCGCCGACGTCCAGCATCACGTTGAAGCCCGACGGGTTGCGCGACGGCCACAGGCAGGCGATGGCGGGGCGGTTGACGCCCTCGAGCTTGCGCAGCCGGATCATCGACAGCGCCATCAGCGCCCCGGTATTGCCGCAGGACACGGCCACCGTGGCCTCGTTGTTGCGCACGCTCTCGACCGCCGACCACATCGAGGTGCCGGCGCCGTTGCGCATCACGTGGCTGGGCTTGGCATCCATCGTCACCACCTTGGGGGCGTGACGAATCTCGTAGCGCCCGGCCAGCGCCTTGCGGCGGCCGGCCAGCTTGTTCAGCACCGTCTCGTCGCCATGGACGATGAAATAGACGCCGGGTTGCTTGGCGGCAAACTTCTCGAGCCCGGCAACAACAGCTGCCGGGCCACGGTCGCCCCCCATCGCGTCGACGGATATCACAATGCGCCCGTTACCCTTCTCGGGCTGATCGACGAGTCCGGTCATCCCGGTCTGCCTCCCAGGCGCAGTCACGCGCAGCTTATGCCGCGTCGTCGTCCAGATCGACCTCGGCGGTCGCGACGACCTCGCGCTGGTCGTAATGGCCGCAGGACGGGCAGACGTGATGCGGACGCTTCAGTTCACCGCATTCCGGGCACTCGGCCGGGTTCGCGGCGGTCAGCGCGTCATGCGAACGGCGCATGTTGCGGCGGGAGCGGGTGACTCGGTTCTGAGGGACTGCCATGTCTCAACCTCGGGCTTCTGGGGCTTGTGCCCCTGTTGTTCCTAGGGGTTCAGACTGTCTCGCACCCTTGCGGCGCAATGTCCAACCCATGATGTAAACGAGGCGCGGAACATACTGGGATTCTGTGCCGGCGCAAGTCTTTTCTGCCGCAGGTTACGGCGTTTCGTCGTCGCTCCCGTCGTCGCTCCCGTCGTCCTTGCCATCTTCCTTGCCGGCGAGCTTGTCGCGCAGCCCGGCCAGCCCGGCGAAGGGCTTGACCGCCTCGTCGGTCAGCGGCGCGGTGCCGGGGGCGGCGAAACTGGCCTCGCCAAGCTCGGCCTCGGGCACCCGGGGATAGAGCGGCAGCGCCAGCGCCAGCGCCTCGAGCATCACCGCGCCGGGGTCGATGACCTCGGGCAGCGGCTCGGCGCTGTCGTCCTCGGGCATCTCGACCTCGTCGCCGTTCGGCTCGGGCATCTCGGCCAGGTAGCGGCGCACCACCTCCTCCTCGATCCGGGTGGTGACCGGGGCAAGGGTGACGACGCAGGGTTGGACAACGGTGGCGCCGAGCCGGGCCTCGAGAACGAAGTCGCGCTTGCCCTCGGGCCGCAGCGCGCCCTCGAAGCTCAGCTTGCGCACGGCGTCGGCGCCGACCAGCTGGGCGATCAGCCCCAGGGTCTCGCCCTCGGGGCGCAGCTTGAAGCGGGTCGGCTTGCGCGCCGGCAGGTCGGCGACGCGCAGCGGATGGAAGACGGGGAGTTGCTGGGGCATTTTAGTTTGGCCTTTCTTGGGCCTTATCCTTCAGGTGGCCGCCCGCCGCCGGGCGAAAAGCGGCGCCGGGAACCGTGACCGGGCGGCGCGCCGCGGGCGGAGTTCCTTTCTTGAACCCTCGCCATTCCTTCTATAAGCCGGATACGAGGCTTGAGGCTGCAAGGCAAGAGGGTGGTATGAGCAAGGCGCTTTACCTGACGCGGATCGCCGTGGCGGGGGTGGTCGTGGCCGCTGTGACGGCCTGCTCGGCGACCTATCGCAATCACGGCTACATTCCCACCGACGACGAACTGGCCCAGGTCAAGGTCGGCACGGATACCCGCGACAGCGTGCGCCAGAAGATCGGCGACCCCTCCGCAGTCGGGATGCTCGACCCGGCGGCCTGGTACTATGTCGAAAGCCGCTGGAAGCAGTTCGGCCTGCGCCCGCCGCAGGAGGTGCAGCGCCAGGCGGTCGCGATCAGCTTCACCAAGGCCGGCAGGGTCGAGAATGTCGAGCGATTCGGCCTCAAGGACGGCAATGTCGTCGCGCTCAGCCGCCGGGTGACCACCAGCAACGTCAAGGGCATCGGCTTCCTCAAGCAGCTGATGGGCAATATCGGCAACGTCCAGGCCAGCGACTACCTGAAATAGGCCCCGGGGCGCGGCTGTCGTCGTGGTGATACATCTTGCGTGCTATGATGATCGGGACGGGGCCGGCCGGGCCCCGCACGGGCACCCGCACTGGCAGGAGAGCGCGATGCTGTCACTTCGCAAGGGCCGCTATGCGGCGCGGTTCGCCGAGAGCGCGGCCGATCTCTTGGCCGCCCAGCGGCTGCGTCATCTCGCCTTCATCGCCAATCGCGGCGCCGCCGCCGGGGCCTCGGGCAGTGCCTGCGGCACCGGGATCGACGCCGACGCCTTCGACCCGCTCTGCCGCCACGTGTTGGTCGAGGAGGCGCGCAGCGGCACGTTGGTCTGCTGCTTCCGGCTGCTGCCGCTGAGCGCCGGGCGCGAGATCGGGCGCAGCTACTCGGCGCAATATTACGAGCTCTCGGCGCTGCAGGACTTCGACGGCCCGATGGTCGAGATGGGCCGCTTCTGCCTCCATCCCGACTGGCACGACCCGGACATCCTGCGCGTCGCCTGGGGCGCGATGACGGCCTATGTCGACGCCGAGGGGGTCGAGATGCTGTTCGGCTGCTCCTCCTTCGACGGTACCGAGGCCGAGGCCTATCTCGACGCCTTCGCCATGCTCAAGGAGCGCCACCTGGCGCCGCGGCGCTGGCTGCCGCGGGTCAAGGCGCCCGACGTCTTCCGCTTCGCCCGGGTCCTGCGCCGGCGCAAGCCCGACGCCAAGCGGGCGATGCTGGCGATGCCGCCCTTGCTGCGCACCTATCTGGTCATGGGCGGCTGGGTCTCCGACCATGCCGTGGTCGACCGCGAACTCAACACGCTGCACGTCTTCACCGGCCTCGAGATCCGCGCGATCCCGCCCGCCCGCGCCCGCCTGCTGCGCGGCGTCGCCGGCTGAGACCCTGCGGCCAGACCCGGCGCCCCTCGGTTCCGAGCCTCCTCTGCCACTTTCTGCTCGAAAATATCCTCGGGGAGCGCGAGGGGCAGACAGCCCCTCGCCCTTTTTCCGCGTCGTCGTCCAGGGCCAATGACGGCGGGGCGGTCCGCCCCGCGCATCCTTCCCGTTGACGCCGTCCCGCCACCCGGCTAGCTCCGGCGCATGGCACGTGCACCCCTTCTCCAGCTCTCCGGCATCTCCCTCACCTTCGGCGGCGAGCCGGTCTTCGATGGACTCGACCTGATCGTCCAGCCCGGCGACCGGCTGGCGCTGGTCGGGCGCAACGGGTCGGGCAAGTCGACGCTGATGAAGCTGATGGCCGGGCTGGTCGAGCCCGATCACGGCGCCCGCGTCCTGCCGCCCGGCGTTTCCGTCGGCTACATGGAGCAGGATCCCAACCTGAGCGGCTTCGCCACGCTGGGCGACTACGCGACACACGGGCTGGAGCATGGCGAGGAATACCGCGTCGAGATGGCGGCCGAGGGGCTGGGCTTCGATCCGGCGACGCCGGTCGCCACCGCCTCGGGCGGCGAGCGGCGGCGGGCGGCGCTGGCCAAGCTGATGGCCGAGGCGCCGGAGCTGATGCTGCTCGACGAACCGACCAACCACCTCGACATCCAGGCGATCGAGTGGCTCGAGGGCCAGCTGCGCGAAACCCGCGCCGCCTTCGTCCTGATCAGCCACGACCGCGCCTTCCTGCGCGCGCTGACCCGGGCGACGCTGTGGCTCGACCGCGGCGAGATGCGGCGGCGCGAGCAGGGTTTCGAGGGCTTCGAGGACTGGCGCGAGAAGATCTGGGCCGAGGAGGACGCCGCGCGGCACAAGCTCGACCGCCAGATCAAGGCCGAGGCGCGGTGGGCCGTCGAGGGCATCAGCGCAAGGCGCAAGCGCAACCAGGGCCGGCTGCGGGCGCTGGCGGCGCTGCGGGCCGAACGGGCGGCACAGATCCGACGCCAGGGCGCGGCGGCGATGGCCCTCGACACGGGGCCGAAATCCGGCAAGCTGGTGATCGAGGCCAAGGGGATTTCCAAGGCTTTCGGCGACAACGTGATCCTGCGCGACTTCTCGCTGCGGGTCCAGCGCGGCGAGCGCATCGCCTTCGTCGGCCCCAACGGCGCCGGTAAGACGACGCTGCTGAAGATGCTGATCGGGCAGCTGCCGCCGGATACGGGATCGGTGCGGCTGGGCGCCAATGTCGCGCTGGCCGTGTTCGACCAGACCCGGGCCCAGCTCGACCCCGATGCCAGCCTGTGGGACAACCTGACCGGCGATCCCGAGATGCGGGTCTCCGGCCGCTCGGACCAGGTGATGGTGCGCGGCGCGCCGCGGCACGTCGTCGGCTACCTCAAGGACTTCCTGTTCGACGAGCGTCAGGCGCGGGCGCCGGTGCGCTCGCTCTCGGGCGGCGAGAAGGCGCGGCTGCTGCTGGCGCGGCTGATGGCGCGCGAATCGAACCTGCTGGTGCTGGACGAACCGACCAACGACCTCGACGTCGAAACCCTCGACCTGCTGCAGGAGATCCTGGGCGATTACGACGGCACCGTGCTGCTGGTCAGCCACGACCGCGATTTCATCGACCGGGTGGCGACGACGACGATCGCGATGGAGGGCGACGGCAAGGCGACGATCTATGCCGGCGGCTGGACCGATTACCGGGCACAACGCGGCGAGGGGGCGGCATCGGCGGAAAAGCCCGCGAAACCGAAGGTTTCCGCGCCGCAGCCGAAGCCGGAGGTGAAGAAGGCGCCGCAAGGCCTCAGTTTCACCGAGAAACACCGGCTCGAGGCGCTGCCCGACGAGATCGAGCGGCTGGAGGCCGAGATCGCCAAGCTGGGCGAGCTGCTCTCGGACCCCGACCTGTTCAGCCGCGAGCCGGTGAAGTTCCGCAAGGCGACGGAAATGCTGGAACAGCGTCAGACGGCGCTGGCGGCGGCCGAGGAGGAATGGATGGCGCTGGAGGAGAAGGCGGCGGGCTGACGCCGCCGCCGGGCCGCCCCTACCGCTGCCGCCGCGCCATGAAGGCCAGCCGTTCGAACAGGTGCACGTCCTGCTCGTTCTTCAGCAGCGCGCCGTGCAGTTTCGGCAGGGCGTTGGTGCCTTCCAGCTTGAGATCCTCGGGCCCGAGATCCTCGGCCAGCAGCAGCTTGAGCCAGTCCAGCACTTCCGAGGTCGAGGGCTTCTTCTTCAGCCCCGGCGTCTCGCGCAGCTCGTAGAACTGGGTCAGCGCCGTGGTCAGCAGGGCGTCCTTGATCCCGGGGTGATGGACCTCGACGATCTTGCGCATCGTGTCGGCATCGGGGAAGCGGATATAGTGGAAGAAGCAGCGCCGCAGGAAGGCGTCGGGCAGCTCCTTCTCGTTGTTCGAGGTGATGATGACGATCGGGCGATGCTGCGCCCGCACCGTTTCCCCGGTCTCGTAGACGTGGAACTCCATCCGGTCGAGTTCCTGCAGCAGGTCGTTGGGAAACTCGATATCCGCCTTGTCGATCTCGTCGATCAGCAGCACGACGCGGCCCTCGGCCTCGAAGGCCTGCCACAGCTTGCCCTTCTTGATGTAGTTGCCGATGTCGTGCACCCGCTCGTCGCCCAGCTGGCTGTCGCGCAACCGGCTGACGGCGTCGTATTCATAGAGGCCCTGCTGGGCCCGGGTCGTCGACTTGATATGCCATTCGAGGATCGGCAGGTCGAGGCTCGCGGCCACCTGGCGGGCCAGTTCGGTCTTGCCGGTGCCGGGCTCGCCCTTGACGAGCAAGGGGCGCTCAAGCGTCACCGCGGCGTTGACGGCCAGCGTCAGGTCGTCGGTGGCCACGTAATCGGCGGTCGAGGTGAATTTCATGCTGTGATTTCGGGATTTCGCGTTGCGGATCGGCGGCGACCTTAGCACAGGGGCAAATTGCTGCAACCCGTGCCATGCCCTAGTGACATCCTCTCCGGCTTGGGCTAATGGAGCGGCGGAAGGGGTGCCGGATGTCGATAGAAGATGAGTCAATTAACGGTCTCGTTTCCGACCTGTCCGGTCAGCAGGAGGGAACCGCAATGAAGCCCGAGGTCTTTCTTCCCGAGGACTATCGTCCGGCCGAGGATGAGCCGTTCATGAACGAGCGCCAGCTCGAGTATTTCCGTCGCAAGCTGCAGGCCTGGAAGCAGGAAATTCTCGATCTCAACGCCGACACCATCGAGGGGTTGCAGGAAAGCGCCCGCGCCGTGCCCGACATCGCCGACCGCGCCAGCGAGGAGACGGATCGGGCGCTGGAACTGCGCACCCGCGACCGCCAGCGCAAGCTGGTCGCCAAGATCGATGCGGCGCTGCGGCGGATCGAGGAGGGCGAGTATGGCTATTGCGAGGTGACGGGCGAGCCGATCTCGCTCAAGCGCCTCGATGCCCGGCCGATCGCGACGATGACGCTCGAGGCGCAGGAAAAGCACGAGCGCCGCGAAAAGGTGCACCGCGACGACTGACGGACGGCCGGCGCCAGCGGCGCCGATCGGGACACGCCGGGGCCGCGGGAGCGCGCGCCCCGGTTTTCTTTTGTGGTATCAGGCGGGGCCGTGTGCGTGGCCCGAAGACAGCTAGCGCCCTTGGGGAAGGGCCGGACGGGAACGGGAAATGTCTTTGATCGGTCGGAAGATCACAGTGCTGGGCGGCGGCGTTGCCGGATTGACGGTGGCGGTGGCGCTGGCGCGGCGCGGCGCGGCGGTGACGGTGCTGGAGCAGGCCGAGGCGATCCGCGAGGTCGGCGCCGGGCTCCAGATCAGCCCCAATGGCGCGGCCGTGCTGCGCGGGCTGGGGCTGGCGGAAGAGCTCGAGCGGATCGGCCAGCGCTCGGCCGGGGTCAGCCTGCGCAACGGCAGCGACGGCGCCCGGGTGCTGCGGCTCGACCTGACCCGGCTGCGTCCCGACCAGCCCTATTACTTCGTCCACCGCGCCGACCTGATCGAGATCCTGGCCGAGGCGGCGCGCAGCGCCGGGGTCCAGGTCCGGCTGCTGCAGAAGATCGAACGGGTGAGCCTGGGTGATCACCCGCCGCACCTGAGCACCGCCCAGGGGGCGCTTCTGGAAGTGCCGCTGCTGATCGGTGCCGACGGGCTGCATTCGGTGGTCCGCGCCGCGCTCAACGGCAAGATCGCGCCCTTCTTCACCCATCAGGTTGCCTGGCGGGCGACGATCCCGGCCGGGCCGAACATCCGGCCCGAGGCCGAGGTCTTCATGGGCCCGGGCCGGCACCTCGTCACCTATCCGCTGCGCGGTGGCGCCCTGCGCAACATCGTGGCGGTGGAGGAACGGCACCGCTGGGCCGAGGAGGGCTGGAACCTGCACGACGACCCGATCGCGCTGCGCTTCGCCTTCAAGGGCTTCAGCCGCGAGGTCCGGAGCTGGCTCGACCAGGTCGAGGATCCCTACCTGTGGGGCCTGTTCCGCCATCCGGTCGCGCCGCGCTGGCACGGCAACGGCGCGGTGATCCTGGGCGATGCCGCCCATCCGACGCTGCCCTTCCTGGCCCAGGGCGCCAACATGGCGCTGGAAGACGGCTGGGTGCTGGCCGAGTCGCTGGCCGGGCATGACAGCGCCGAAGCCGGCTTCGCCGCCTTCCAGCTGGCGCGCGAGGCGCGGGTGAAGCGCGCGGTCGAGGCCGCAAACCGCAACGCCAAGGCCTATCACCTGTCGGGCGTGCCCCGCGCCGTCGCCCATCTCGGGCTGCGGCTGGGGGCGCGGTTCGCCCCCTCGGTGCCGCTGTCGCGCTTCGACTGGCTCTACGGCCATGACGTGACCGCTGCCGGGGTCTGACGCTCCCGCGGTCAAGGCCCCGTGACCGCGTGGTTTCACGGGGTGGCATTCGGCCGCCCGAAGCCTATTGTGCAGCTGCAGCGGCGCGGTTTCGCAACCGCCAGGGATGCCGCATCAGACAATGGGAGCGAGACATGAGCCTTTCGGGCAAGACGGCAATCATCACCGGGTCGACCTCGGGCATCGGGCTGGGCATCGCGGAAGAGCTGGCCCGGGCCGGCGCCGACGTCGTGCTCAATTCCTTCACCGACAGCGACGAAGACCACGCCCTGGCCGAGAAGATCGCCAAGGAGCACGGCGTGACCGCGCGCTACATCAAGGCCGACATGTCGAAGGGCGACGAATGCCGGGCGCTGGTGGAAAAGGCCGGCGGCTGCGACATCCTGGTCAACAATGCCGGCATCCAGTTCGTCTCGCCGATCGAGGAATTCCCGGTCGAGAAATGGAACGCGATCATCGCCATCAACCTGAGCTCGGCCTTCCACACCACCGCCGCCGCGCTGCCGGGGATGCGCGCGAAGGGCTGGGGCCGAATCGTCAACATCGCCTCGGCCCACGGGCTGACCGCCTCGCCGTTCAAATCGGCTTATATCGCCGCCAAGCACGGCATCGTCGGGCTGTCGAAGACGGTGGCGCTGGAGACCGCGGGGCAGGGGATCACCGCCAACGCGATCTGCCCGGGCTACGTGCTGACGCCGCTGGTCGAGGCCCAGATCCCCGACCAGATGAAGGCCCACAACATGGACCGCGAGACGGTGATCCGCGAGGTCATGCTCGACCGCCAGCCTTCGCGCCAGTTCGCCACCACCGGGCAGATCGGCGGCACCGCGGTCTTCCTGTGCTCGGAGGCCGCGGCCCAGATCACCGGCACCACGATCAGCGTCGACGGCGGCTGGACCGCGATGTGAGGGCAGGGGCGTGTCGCCTGAATTGTAGGAACGCGCCGCCTTGATCCCCTGTTCCGACCGGCGTTCACGCCGGGCAGAGCCCGCCCCGCCCCCCACCGGGGCGGGCGCTGTTGGCGAAAGCGATCCCACGCTCGCGACTCGGGGGCCTTGGAGCCCGCAACGCGCCGTTCGCCGCCGCCCCGGTCGGGTCGGGCGCCGCCCTCATGTCGATGTGCGGCCCTCCGCCCTTCACCTGCCGCTTGCGCCTCCCGCTCCCCCGGTGCAGTTAGGCGCCATGACAGATCAGCCCGACATCCTCTGCATCGGCTCCGTCCTGTGGGACATCATCGGCCGCTCGCCCTCGACCCTCCGCCTCGGCTCCGACGTGCCCGGCCGGATCTCGCGCCTGCCCGGCGGCGTGGCGATGAACATCGCCGCCACCCTGGCCCGCTTCGGGCTGCGGCCCTCGGTCCTCACCGTCATCGGCACCGATGCCGAGGGCGAGGACCTGGTCGCCGCCTGCAAGCCGCTGGGCGTGGGCACCGACCATGCCTACCGCTCGCCCGACCTGCCGACCGATCGCTACATGGCGATCGAGGGCGGCGGCGGGCTGATCGCGGCCATCGCCGACGCCCATTCGCTGGAAGCGGCGGGCGACAAGATCCTGCAGCCGCTGGCCGACGGCGCCCTGGGCAGCGCAGACACGCCCTGGGCCGGCCCGGTGGCGCTCGACGGCAACCTGACCCAGGCGCTGCTGGCCCAGATCGCCGACAGCCCGCTCTTCGCCGCCGCCGACCTGCGCGTCGCCCCGGCCTCGCCCGGCAAGGCCGAGCGGCTGCTGCCGCTCCTGTCCCATCCGCGCGCCACGCTCTACCTCAATCTCGAGGAGGCCGGGCTGCTGTGCCAGGAGCATTTCGCCGACAGCCGCGCCGCCGCCGAGGCGCTGCTGACACGCGGGGCGCGGCGGGTCCTGGTGACCGATGGCGGCAAGCCGTGCAGCGACGGCAGCCCGCTCGGCATCCTCAGCCATCAGCCGCCCGAGGTGATGGTGCGCCGCGTCACTGGCGCCGGCGACACCTTCATGGCGGCCCACATCGTCGCCGAGACCCGCGGAGCGCGGCGTGGCGAGGCGCTGCGGCGGGCGCTGGAGAGCGCCGCCGATTACGTCTCGGCCGAGGTCGGGTAGGGGGTCAGCCCCCACGCCTCAGCCCTTCTTGCGCATCGCGTCCATCAGCGCCGCGCCGAAGGCGCCGGTGTCATCGCCCTTCGGCGGCCGGGCCGACATCTTGCCGCCCGTCTTGCCACTTGTCTTGCCGGACGGCTTGCCGCGCTGCGCTCCGTCGCGCCGCTCCTGCGCCCGGGCCTCGCCGCCGCCATCCTTGCGCATCGACAGCCCGATCCGCTTGCGCGGGATGTCGACCTCGGTCACCCGCACCTTGACCACGTCGCCCGCCTTGACCACCTCGTGCGGGTCCTTGACGAAGCGGTCGGCGAGCTGGCTGATATGAACCAGCCCGTCCTGATGCACACCGATATCGACGAAGGCGCCGAAGGCGGCGACGTTGGTCACCGTGCCTTCCAGCTGCATCCCCGGCTTCAGGTCCTTGATGTCCTCGACCCCCTCGGCGAAGCTGGCGGTGACGAAGCTCGGCCGCGGGTCGCGCCCCGGCTTTTCCAGCTCGGCCAGGATGTCGCGCACCGTCGGCAGGCCGAAGCCGTCGCCGACGAATTCCTCGGCCCGCAGCCCCTTCAACGCCGCCGGATTGCCCATGATCTGGCGGATGTCGCGGCCGCAGGCCGAGACGATGCGGCGGGCGAGGCCATAGGCCTCGGGGTGGACCGAGGAGGCGTCGAGCGGCTCCTCGCCGTCGCGGATCCGCAGGAAGCCGGCGCATTGCTCGAAAGCCTTTGGCCCCAGCCCGGGCACTTCCAGCAGCGCCTTGCGAGCCCCGAAGGCGCCATGGCCGTCGCGATAGCCGACGATGGACTGCGCCAGCGACGGACCGAGGCCGGCGACATGGGCCAGCAGCGGCGCCGAGGCGGTATTCAGATCGACGCCGACCGCGTTCACCGCATCCTCGACCACGGCCTCCAGCGCCTTCGCCAGCCGGCGCTGGTCGACGTCGTGCTGGTACTGGCCGACGCCGATCGATTCAGGCGTGATCTTGACCAGCTCGGCCAGCGGATCCTGCAGCCGGCGGGCAATCGACACCGCGCCGCGCAGCGACACGTCCAGATCGGGAAACTCCCGCGCCGCCAGTTCCGAGGCCGAATAGACCGACGCCCCGGCCTCCGAGACGATCACCTTGGTCGGCTTCTTCACGCCCGCTGGCAGCATGCTCAGCGCATCGGCGACCATCTTCTCGGTCTCGCGGCTGGCGGTGCCGTTGCCGATGGCGATCAGGTCGACATCGTGGCGCGAAATCAGGTTGAGCAGGCTCGCCTGCGCCCCGCGCAGGTCGTTCTTGGGCTGGAACGGGTAGAGCGTGTCGGTCGCCACCAGCTTGCCGGTCGCATCGACCACCGCCGCCTTGACCCCGGTGCGGATGCCGGGATCGAGCCCCAGCGTCGCCTTGGCCCCGGCCGGCGCCGCCAGCAGCAGGTCCTTGAGGTTGCGGGCGAAGACCGCGATCGCCTCCTCATGGGCGCGCTGGCGCAGCTCGGTCAGCAGGTCGAGATACATCGACAGGCTCAGCTTGACACGCCAGGTCCAGGCGGCGACGTCGCGCAGCCACTTGTCGCCCGGCCCGTCGCCGGGAATGCCGATGGCGGCGCAGATCATGCCCTTGGCGCGCTCGGCCCCGGTCTCCGGATCCGGCGCGATCTCGATCGTCACGATCTCTTCCTTCGAGGCGCGCAGGATCGCCAGCGCCCGGTGCGACGGGATGCCGGCCCATTTCTCGCGATGGTCGAAATAGTCCGAGAACTTGGCGCCTTCCTCCTCCTTGCCCGGCACGACCCGGGCGGCGATGAAGGCCTCGGCGCGCATGAAGTCGCGCAGCCGGCCGAGCAGATCGGCATTCTCGCTCAGCTCCTCGGTCAGGATGTCGCGCGCCCCGGTCAGCGCGTCCTTCACCGTCGGCACCGCCTCACACAGATACCCCTCGGCCAGCGCCTCCGGCGCCACGCTGCGGTCGTCCAGGATCGCCCGCAGCAGCGGCTCGAGCCCGTTCTCGCGCGCGATCATCGCCTTGGTCCGGCGCTTCGGCTTATAGGGCAGGTAGATGTCTTCCAGCGCCGCCTTGGTCTCGGCCCCGGCGATGGCGCGGGCCAGCTCGTCGGTCATCTTGTCCTGCGACCGGATCGATTCGACGATCGCCGCCCGCCGCTGTTCCAGCTCGCGCAGATAGGCCAGCCGGTCGGCCAGCGTCCGCAGCTGGCTGTCGTCGAGCCCGCCGGTCACCTCCTTGCGGTAGCGGGCGACGAAGGGCACCGTCGCGCCCTCGTCCAGCAGGCCGACGGCGGCCGAGACCTGGGCGGGGCGGGCGTCGATTTCGGTCGCGATGATCCGGGCGATGCGGTCGGCAGTGTCCAAGGGCGGCCTCCTCAATGTTCGGACGCCCGTCATAGCCGCCCCGGCGGGAGCCGCCAAGAGCCTCCTGCGCCCCGCCGCTCGCCCCGCCGCCTGCCAGGCCGCCCGCCAAGCCGCCCGGCACACTTTCTGCTCGGAAATATCCCAGGGGTCCGGGGGCAGCGCCCCCGGCCTTCCTTCCAGCCCCCGGTCCTCAGACGATCGCCCGCTCGGCGAAGGGCCGCCCTTCGACTACCCGCGCCGCGCCCAGTTCGGACAGGTCGAGGCTCTGGTAGCTCCCGGTCAGGATCAACTCGGCCAGGCCGCGGCCGACGGCGGGGGATTGCTGCAGCCCGTGGCCCGAGAAGCCGGTCATCAGGTAGAGGTTCGCCAGCCCCGGCCACAGCCCCAGCACCGCGTTCTGATCGAGCCGGTTATAGGCGTAGTGGCCGGCCCAGAACCGCACCACCTTGACCGCGCCGAAGCAGGGCGCGCGGGTGTAGAGGGCGGGCCAGATGATGTCCTCGAACTGTGCGTGGTCCGGGGTGAAGTCGTCGGCGTCGCAGGGGCCGTCCTCGGTCGGCACCGTCGCCGTGATCCAGTGGGTGTGCTCGGGCCGCAGGTAGAAGCCCTGGTGGTCGACCAGCAGCGGCGCATCGGCATGACGGGCTCCCGGCGCGTCGATCAGGAAGACGGTGCGCTTGCGCGGCTCGACCGGCAGCTCGGCGCCGGCATGGGCCATGATCCGCGCCGCGCGGGTGCCGGCGGCATTGACCAGCGCGCCGCAGGCGAGGGGGGCGCCCGAGGCCAGGGTCACGGCCGCGACCCGGTCGCCCGCCATCTCCAGACCGACGACCTCGTCGGCCAGGAATTCCACCCCCTGGGCCCGGGCGCCGGCGCGGAAGCCGGTCAGCAGGCCCATGTTGTCGAACCAGCCCTCGTCGCGCGGGCCGAAGGAGCCGGCGACGACGTCGTCCAGCGCCATCCACGGGAATTTCCGCGCCAGGGCATCGCGGTCGAGCACCTGCGTCGCCGCGCCATGCGCCCGCTGCATCGCCGCCACCTCGCGCATCACCGCGGCGCTGTCCTCGCTGCCGGCAAGGAACAGGTAGCCGTTCTCTTTCAGCCCGAGATCGCCGCCGGCCGGGCCGAGATGGCGGGCGAAGTCGCGGATGAAGCCGATGCCGAAGCACGAGATCTCGACATTGACCGGATTGGTGAACTGCTGCCGCACCGAAGCGACCGAGAGCGCCGTCGAACACTGCGCGTAGCCCGGGTCGCGCTCGACCACCGCGACCTTGAGCCCGGGCCGCATCCGCGTCAGCCACCAGGCGACCGAGGCGCCCATCACCGCGCCGCCCGCCACTACCACGTCATAGGAGTTCTGCATCGTGACCTTCCTGCATGCCTTTCCGCTCTATCACGCCCGCTGGCGAAGAAAAGCCGGATGAATCCTCGACAAAGCGCCTCAGGGGCCGATAATGGGCCCTTGGGGTAAGGATGTTTCACCGTTTGGGGATGACGGCTGTGAAAGGCGGATTGCTGGCACATCTGAATAATGTGCTGGAGGCCCGTACCGTTGACGAGGTCTGGGCACTGCATATCGACAAGATGGCGGAGTATGGATTCGACCGCCTGCTCTATGCCTATACCCGGATCAGCGCCGGCGGCAAGCTGGGCGACGCGGCCAATGCGCTGATGCTGTCGAACCACCCCAAGGAATACCTCGACCGCTTCATCGGCGACGAACTCTATCGCGATGCCCCGATGGTCCGCTGGACCAACGAGAATCATGGCGTGTGCAATTGGCGCTGCCTCGACGACATGCAGAAAACGGGGACGCTGACCGAGGCCGAGCGCCGGGTGCTCGCCTTCAACCGGGCCCATGGTGTCGTCGCCGGCTGCTCGATCAGCTTCCGCGATCTCGCGGTGCGGGTGCGCGGCGGCATCGGCCTCGTCGCCCGGCCGGGGATGACCAATGCCGATGTCGATACGATCTGGACCGAGCATGGCGACGAGATCCTGACGCTCAACCGAGTCGTGCATCTCAAGATCATCAGCCTGCCGCATCCCCAGGCGCTGACCGCGCTGACCGCACGCCAGCGCGAGGCGCTGGAATGGGTTGCCGAGGGCAAGACGACCCAGGATATCGCGATCCTGATGGGCGTCTCGATGGCGACGGTCGAGAAGCACCTGCGCCTGGCGCGCGAGGCGCTGGCGGTCGAAAGCACCGCCCAGGCGATCGCCAAGGCCTCGATGATGAACCAGATTTTCGTCCTCGACTGACTTCCGAAGGCGCTTTCGTACGGGCGCTGGAAGGGAGCGGCAATGCCGACCCTCGGGTCGGTCCTGACATAGTTAACTTGTTGTCTCACCGTACCTTTTTGGCAATTGGTTCGGTTTTACCGTTTGGTCAGGTAAGGAATCCCTGACTTGGATGACGCGACGTAAATGGACAATACTGAAGCTGTTCCGTGAGTGGTGGCATTGGCCAAGGAACGGTGGGCCGGAGTAGCATGCGATTTCATGTCGTTCCGGTTTGCATACCGGGAAACCGGAATACTGGCCTGCCGGGTGCATAGTCCACCCGGCAGGTCTGTCCCTGACTGCGTCTGTCCTCATCCCCAACTTCGGATGGCGCAAAACGGAAACGGTGCGGAGCTTGCTCCGCGCCGTTTTTCGTTTGTCGGATCGTCGCTTGCCGATCCCGTATTCGCCGATCCCGTATTCGTTGAATCGGATTGTGCCGCCCCGGGTTTCCTTTGCCGCCCGGTCTGTCCTAGTTTGGGCGCCAGTCGACGATCCAGTGCGGGGAGGGGCCCAGCCATGCAAGTCAGATACGCGGTCGAGGAGGACCTGCCGGCCATCGCCACCCTGTCGCGGGAGCTTGCCCGCCATGTCGACGATCCCGATCCGGGCACCGACATCGAGGGCCTGCGCGAGAACTGCTTCGGTCCCGACCGCTGGGCCCGCTGCATCGTCGCCGAGGAAGACGGGGCGGTCGTCGGCTTCGCCGTGTTCAGCCGCCAATACGAGGCCCATACGCGGCGGCGCAGCCTCTACCTGTCCGATCTCGAGGTCCGGGAGGGCGAGCGCCGTGGCGGCACCGGGCGCAAGCTGATCGACTTCCTCAAGGACCACGGAAGGGCGCATGGCTGCAGCCGGATCAACCTCGAACTCTGGGCCGAGAACCATTCCGCACGCCCGTTCTACGAGCGTATCGGGGCCCGGTTCGACGACGAGGTCGACATCCTGCGCATCCCGCTGGGCTGACATCCTGCGCGTCCCGCTGGGGGAGGGCGGGCGGATTGGCGAAAAGGAAAACGGCGCGACCCCGGGGGCCGCGCCGTCTCTCGAACCGTTCGGAAGGGCCGGATCAGCCGGCGAGGGTCTTGGCGACCTCGGCCGCGAAATCCTCTTCCTTCTTCTCGATGCCTTCGCCGACGCCCATGCGGACGAAGCCGATGATCTCGACCCCGGCTTCCTTGGCCGCCTCGGCCACGGTAACGTCGGGGTTGATGACGAATTTCTGGCCCAGCAGGGTGACTTCCTCGAAGAACTTCTTCATCCGGCCGACGATCATCTTCTCGATCACGGCGTCCGGTTTGCCCGATTCACGGGCCTGCTCGGTCAGCACCTGCTTTTCGCGCTCGACCAGCGCCGGGTCGAGATCGGCCTCGCCGAGCGACGCCGGGTTGGTGGCGGCGATGTGCATGGCGATCTGCTTGCCGATGCCGTTGTCGGCGCCTTTCAGCGCGACCAGGACGCCGATCTTGCCCATGCCGTCAGCGGCGGCGTTGTGGACGTAGGCGGCGATGCTTTCGCCCTCGACCACGGCCATCCGGCGCAGCGACATGTGCTCGCCGATCTTGGCGACGGCGTCGGTCAGCGCGGCCTCGACGGTCTTGCCGCCAACGTCGGCGGCCTTCAGCGCCTCGACGTCGTCGACGCCCAGGGCGGCCTCGGTGAAGCTTTTCACCAGCGCCTGGAACTCGGCGTTCTTGGCGACGAAGTCGGTTTCCGAGTTGATCTCGACGGCGACGCCCTTGCCGTCCTTGACGGCGACGCCGACAAGGCCCTCGGCGGCGGTGCGGCCGGCCTTCTTGGCGGCTTTCGCCAGGCCCTTGGTGCGCAGCCAGTCAACGGCGGCGTCCATGTCGCCGTCGGTCTCGGTCAGCGCCTTCTTGGCGTCCATCATGCCTGCGCCGGTCGATTCGCGCAGCTCTTTCACCATGCTCGCGGTGAT
This sequence comes from Acidimangrovimonas pyrenivorans, assembly GCF_042643245.1. Classification (NCBI taxonomy): domain Bacteria; kingdom Pseudomonadati; phylum Pseudomonadota; class Alphaproteobacteria; order Rhodobacterales; family Paracoccaceae; genus Acidimangrovimonas; species Acidimangrovimonas pyrenivorans. Next base: position 463,734 of record NZ_JBHRSK010000004.1, on the reverse strand, counting down.
TGCCATAACGGCTCTCCTCGATTTTCAAGTGCTCGTCCGGGCGGGGCTTACCCCCACCCGGTAACAGATCGGTAACGGCCCGGCAGAGGGCCGGAAGCGGCGGAAGCTCAGGCCTCTGCGGCGGCTTCTTCTTCGGCCGGCGCCTCGGCCAGCGCGCCGATATCGACACCGGCGGCGCCGAGCTGGGCCGACATGCCGTCAAGCGCGGCGCGCGAGACCAGGTCGCAGTAGAGCGAGATCGCGCGGGCGGCGTCGTCGTTGCCCGGGATCACGTAATCCACGCCCTTGGGCGAGCAGTTGGTATCGACCACGGCGATGACCGGGATGCCCAGCTTGCGGGCTTCGGCGATGGCCAGGTCTTCCTTGTTGACGTCGATGACGAACAGCAGGTCGGGCAGGCCGCCCATCTCGCGGATGCCGCCCAACGAGGCCTGCAGCTTGGCCTGCTCGCGCTCCATGCCCAGACGCTCTTTCTTGGTCAGGCCCTCGGCACCCTGGTCCATCAGCTCGTCGATGGCCTTCAGGCGCTGGATCGACTTCGACACCGTCTGCCAGTTGGTCAGCGTGCCGCCCAGCCAGCGGTGGTTCATGTAGTATTGCGCGCATTTCTCGGCGGCTTCGGCCAGCGGCTTCTGGGCCTGGCGCTTGGTGCCGACGAAGAGGATGCGGCCGCCCTTGGCCACGGTCTCGCGGATGACGTTCAGCGCCGCGTCCAGCATCGGGACGGTCTGCGTCAGGTCGAGGATGTGGATGCCGTTGCGGGCGCCGTAGATGTACTCGCCCATCTGCGGGTTCCAGCGTTGGGTCTGGTGGCCGTAGTGAACGCCAGCTTCCAGCAGCTGACGCATGGAGAATTCGGGAAGCGCCATGTTCGTTCCTTTCCGGTTTGCGCCTCGGCAGGGCCATTTCAGGGTTTCCCCCAACCGGCGGACCTTCGGGGATTTCTCCCCCGTCGGCCCAAGCCCTGCCTGTGAAGTGGCGCGCGTATAGCCCAAGGACCGGTGGGGCGCAACCCCTGCCGTGTCAGCGCGCGAGCCAGCCCAGCAGGGGCCGGTGCGCCGCGATCAGCCGGTCCAGCCCCGCCAGGCAGTCGGCGGTGAACAGCCAGTCGGGCAGGCCCGCGGTCTCGCCGCGCAGGATCACCGACTTGCGGCGCAGCAGGTGCTCCCAGTCGGCCTCGGCTTCCATTCCCTTCGGCAACCGCTTGAGATCGGGCGCGTCCCAACGGCTGCCGACGGCCTCGGCCCGTGCCGCGGCGGCGAGCAGGGCGGCGCGGTCCTCGGGGTCCTGCACCCGGTCGCGGAACCGCGCCAGCGCCTGCGGGCCCAGCCCGTAATGGCCGGCGCCGAAGCCCAGCCGGTCGGGATGGACGACAAGGTGCATGCCGCGATGCTTCTCGGCGCCGGGCAGGGCCAGCACGAGATGCAGCATCGGCGCATAGGGCGCCTTGTCGGCCGAGAACCGGGTGTCGCGCTGGATCCGCTTCAGGCTGCCGCCGATCCTGGGCACCGCCTCGAGCCGCGGCTCTCCCGCCTGGCACAGCGGTCCCAGCGCCGCGATCAGGTCGAGCCCGGCGGCTTTCCAGTCGCGCTCATAGGCGTCGCGATGGGCCTCGAACCAGTCCCTGGAGTTCTCCACCGCCAGTTCGGCGAGGAACCGGGGCAGGGCGCGGGGCAGTCCGGGATAGCGCATGCGGGTTTCCCTGTGCGGGGTGGGCGGCACCTAGAGGGCCGCGCGCACCAGTTCGAAGGCCAGCACCCACATCGTGCCACCAATGAACAGGTCGAGCCAGCGCCAGGCCCTGGCCGAGGACATCACCGGCGCCAGCAGCCGCGCGCCGTAGCCGAGCGAGAAGAAGAAGGCGAAGGAGGCCGAGATCGCGCCAAGGGCGAAGGCCGTCTTGTCGGGCAGGGCAGGGAACCGGGTCGAGACCGCGCCGATCAGCCCCAGCGTGTCGAGATAGACATGCGGGTTGAGCCAGGTGAAGGCGGCGCCGGCGGCCAGCGTCGGCCAGAGCGGCCGGCTGCCGCCGTCGAGCACCAGCGCGTAGTCGCCGCGCCAGGCCGCCTGCAGCCGCAGCGCGCCATAGACCGTCAGGAAGACGGCCCCGGCCAGCGCCATCACCACCGGCAGTTCGGGTGCCAGCGTCACCACCGCGCCGAAGCCGGCGACCCCGGCGCTGATCAGCAGCGCGTCGGAGGCGGCGCAGAGCAGGCAGAGCGGCAGGACATGGGCGCGCAGCAGCCCCTGACGCAGCACGAAGGCGTTCTGCGCCCCGATCGCGAGGATCAGCGAGCCGCCGGTGAGGAATCCCGTCAGGGCCGCCGCCAGCATCTAGCCGACGGGCTCCTTGGCGACCGGTTTCGCGGCGGAGAGTCGGCGGCCGTTCTCGGCCGGTTTCGACGGGTCCTTGGGATTGGGATAGACCAGCCCGGCCGAGATGATCAGCTTGGCCGCATCCTCGACCTTCATGTCGAGCATCACCACGTCGTTCCCGGGCACGAAGAGCAGGAAGCCCGAGGTCGGGTTGGGCGTCGTCGGCAGGAAGACCGAGACGATGGTCTCGTCGTCGGGAATCTTCGCCGCAACCTCGCCCTTGGCATTGGTCGAGACGAAGCCGATCGCCCAGATCCCGCGGCGCGGATACTCGACCAGGCAAGCCTTGTCGAAGCTGGTCTCGCTCTGGGCGAAGACGGTCTCGGCGATCTGCTTGAGGCCGTTATAGACCGAGCGGACCACCGGCATCCGGTCGACCAGCCGCTCGCCCCAGGCGATCAGCGAGCGGCCGATCAGCCCCTTGCCCAGCCAGCCGACGACGATGGTGAAGATCAGGAAGACGATGACGCCGACGCCGCGGATCGGGATCGCGTATTGCGGCCCCAGCCAGTCGCGCATCAGGCTTTGCGGCCGGTAGGCCTCGGGCACGAAGGGCAGCACCCAGCTGTCGATCCAGCCGGTCACGGTCCAGATCAGGTAGAGCGTCAGCCCGATCGGCAGGATCACCACCAGCCCGGTCAGGAAACTGGCGCGCAGCCCGCCGAACAGGCCGCGCTTTCGGGGGGAGGGCTCGTCGTGCTCGGTCATCCTGTCCGCTCTCTCTGCGCCGCAGGAATGTAGGGTCTCCACCGCGCCGCGGCAATGGCCGATGAACTGCCGCGCGGCCGGGCGCCCGCGCTCATCCGGCGCTGCCGATTTCGCGGGCGATGGCGGCGGCCAGGCGCGCGTTGTTGAGCACCAGCGCGATGTTGGCCTCGAGCGACCGGCCGGCGGTGATCTCGAAGATCCGTTGCAGCAGGAACGGCGTCACGGCCTTGGCGGCGATGCCCTGCGCTTCGGCCTCGGCCAGCGCCTGCTCGATCGCCGGCAGCATCTCGGCGCGGGGAATTTCCGCCTCGACCGGGATCGGATTGGCGATCAGCTGGCCGCCCGGCAGGCCGAGCCGGCCGCGCATCAGATGGGCGGCGGCGATCTCTCCGGCACCGTCCATCCGCAGCGGCGCCGCGAGGCCCGAGTCGCGCGACCAGAAGGCCGGCAGGGTGTCCTGGCCATAGGCAATGACGGGCACGCCCAGCGTTTCCAGCACTTCCAGCGTCTTCGGCAGGTCGAGGATCGCCTTGGCCCCGGCCGCGACCACCGTCACCGGGGTCTGGGCCAGCTCCTGCAGGTCGGCGGAGACGTCGAAGGACAGCTCGGCCCCGCGATGGACGCCGCCGATGCCGCCGGTGGCGAAGACCGAGATCCCGGCCAGACGCGCCGCGATCATCGTCGCCGCCACCGTCGTCGCCCCGGTGCCGCCTCGCGCCATGCAGGCCGCGAGGTCGGCGCGCGACAGCTTGGCCACGCCCTCGGCCCTGCCGAGCGCCTCGAGTTGCCCGTCCTCGAGCCCGATATGCAGCACGCCGTCCAGCACCGCGATCGTCGCCGGCACCGCGCCGGCCGCCCGGACCTCGGCCTCGACCCGCCGCGCCGTCTCGACATTCCGCGGCCAGGGCATGCCATGGGTGATGATGGTCGATTCCAGCGCCACCAGCGGCGCCCCCTCGGCCAGCGCGGCCCGCACCGCCTCCGACAGCACCATCGGCATATCCCGTTCCCGCATCGCAATCTCCCAGTCACCTCCTCGCCCTATGGCAGCCGAGGGGGACGGGATCAAGAACCGGCGGACGCCTCCGGCGGGAGTATTTGGCCAAAGAAGAAGCCCCCTGGCGCTCCCTGCCGCCTTCTTTCTGCACAGAAATATCCTCGGGGGTGAATTCGCGCCCTGGCGCGAAGAGGGGGCAGACAGCCCCCTCCGCCTGTCAACCGGCGCTGCGCAGGGTCTCGCGGCGGCAGGCGGCCAGCGCCTTCGCCGTCAGTTCCGGCGCCAGTTTGCGCAGCGCGTCGTACTGGGTCAGGAACACCTCGCCGGTCAGCTCGTGCAGGAAATGGGTCTTCTTCAGACGGTCCATCACCGGCCCCTTGACCTCGGTCAGGTGCAGCTGCACGCCGGCATCGCGCAACAGCGCGTTGATCGCCTCGAGACTCTCCAGCGCCGAGCTGTCGACATCGTTGACCGCCGGGAACATCAGCACGACGTGTTTCAGCTCCTTGTTCTCGGCGATGGCGTCGTAGATCAGGTCCTCGAGGAAGCGGGCGTTGGGGAAATAGAGGCTCTCGTCGACCCGGATCGACAGCACGTCGGGCGCCGTCACCACGGCGTGGCGCGCGACATTGCGGAAATGCTCGGTGCCGGGCACCTGGCCGACGACGGCGACATGGGGCCGCGAGGTGCGGTAGAGATGCAGCGCCAGCGACAGGGCGACACCGGCGATGATGCCGAGCTCGACGCCGAAGCCCAGCGTCACCAGAATCGTCGCCAGCATGGCGGCGAAATCGGCGCGGTTGTAGCCGTAGGTCCGCTTGAGCGCGCCGAGATCGACCAGGCTGAGCACGGCGACGATGATCGTCGCCGCCAGCGTCGCCTTGGGCAGGTAGTAGAGCGCCGGGGTCAAGAGCAGCGTCGCCAGCGCCATGCCGATGGCGGTGAAGGCGCCGGCCGCCGGCGTCTCGGCCCCGGCGTCGAAATTGACCACCGAACGCGAGAAGCCGCCGGTGACCGGGAAACCGCCCGACAGCGCCGCGCCGATATTCGAGGTCCCGAGGGCGATCAGTTCCTGGTCCGGGTCGATACGCTGGCGCCGCTTGGCGGCCAGGGTCTGGGCGACCGAGATCGTCTCGACATAGCCGACGATGCCGATCAGCAGCGCCGGGATCGCGATCCTGGCCCAGAGTTCGAGGTCGAGGGGCGGCAGGCTGGGCACCGGCAGGCCCTTGGGCACGTCGCCGACAATCCGCACGCCGTGGTTCTCGAGCCCGAAGGCGAAGGCGATCAGCGTCGTCGCCGCCACCGCCATCACCGGGCCGGTGCGGGCGACGGTGCCGGCCATCCTGTCGGTCATGCCGCGCGCTTTCAGCCAGCCCTTCATCCTGTTCCGGGTCCAGAACAGGAAGGCGGTGGTCGGCACGCCGATCAGCAGGGTGAGGATGTTGAGGCTGCCGAGATTGGCCCAGATCGAATGCACCAGTTCGACCAGGTTATGGCCGCCGGCGCGGATGCCGAGGATATGCGGGATCTGCGAGCCGGCGATGATGATGCCCGAGGCGGTGATGAAGCCCGAAATCACCGGGTGGCTGAGGAAGGAGGCGAGGAAGCCGAGCCGCGCCAGGCCCATCGCGGTCAGCATGAGCCCCGACAGGAAGGCGAGCGCGATGGCGGCGCCGAGATATTCCGGCGTGCCGGTTTGCGCCAGTTCCCCGACCGCGGCGGCGGTCATCAGCGAGGCGACGGCGACGGGCCCGACCGCCAGCGCCCGGCTGGTGCCGAACAGCGCATAGATCACCAAGGGCGCGATCGAGGCGTAGAGCCCGACCTCGGCCGGCAGGCCGGCCAGCAACGCGTAGGCCAGCGATTGCGGGATCAGCATGATCGTCACGATCACCGCGGCGATCAGGTCGTTGGTCAGCGTCTCACGCGTGTATTGCGGCGCCCAGTCGAGGATCGGGAAATAGCGTTTCAGCATCGCGGGCCTTCGAAAAGAAAAGGGGAGAGCGGCGTGGCCGGGGGCGTCGGCCGCTCTCCCGAGTTGGCGGTCGCAGGGCGACCGTCAGGGAGGTTGTTGGACCGGGTCAGGGAGGCGACCCGATCGATGGGAATCATTCGCCGCCGATCTTCTGGAAGGTCATCCGCGGCTTGGCGAGGTATTCGCGGCCGCGGAACATGCCTTGCCAATAGAGCGGCGGCAGCAGGCGTTCCTTCATCAGCCAGGCGGCGCGGGTGGCCTTCTTGCCGTCGAGCATCCAGGTCGGCAGGCTGGGGGCGACCTTGCCGCCATAGAGGAACTCGGCCAGCACGATGCGGCCCTTCTCGACCGTCAGCGGGCAGGAGCCATAGCCGTCGTAGACCGCCGCCGGCGTCTGGCCATCGAGCACCGAGAGCACGTTCATCGCCACCACCGGCGCCTGCTTGCGCACCGCGGCGGCGGTCTTGGCGTTCGGGGTCGAGCAGGCGTCGCCCAGCCCGAAGACGTTGCCGTGGCGGACATGCTGCAGCGTCGCGGGATCGACCTCGACCCAGCCGGCGGCGTCGGCCAGCGAACTGGCGCGGATGAAATCGAGCCCGGTCTGCGGCGGGCAGACATGGAGCATGTCGAATTCCTTCTCGACCAGCCGCGTCTGCTCGCCCTCGGTGACGCGGAAGGTGGCCACCTTGTCGTTGCCGTCGACCTTGACCAGGTTGTGCGAGAAGTTGAGCGCGATGCCGTAGCGTTCGACATAGTCCATCAGCGCGGGAACATAGTCCTGCACCCCGAACAGCACGTTGCCGGCGAGCGAGAAATCGATCTCGATGTCGTCCAGCACCCCGTTCCGGCGCCAGTGGTCGGCCGAGAGATACATCACCTTCTGCGGCGCGCCGGCGCATTTGATCGGCATCGGCGGCTGGCTGAACAGTGCCTTGCCGCGCTTCATCTCCTGCACCAGTTTCCAGGTGTAAGACGCCAGGTCGTAGCGGTAATTCGAGGTCACGCCGTTCTTGCCGATGGTTTCGGGCAGGCCCTGGACCGCCTCCCAGTCGAGCTTGAGCCCGGGGCTGACGATCAGCGTGGTGTAGCTGCAGCGCGCACCGTCCTCGAGGATGACCTCGTCGCGCTCCGGGTTGAACTCGGCCACCGCGCCGCGCAGCCAGGTGACGCCCTCGGGGATCACCTCTTCCATGTTGCGCTGCGTCACCTCGGGCTGGAACACGCCGGCGCCGACCAGGGTGAAGCCGGGCTGGTAGTAGTGGATGTCGCGCGGCTCGACGATGGCGATGTCGAGCGTGCCGCGGCGCTTGAGCAGCGAGGCGGCGACCGAGATCCCGCCCGAGCCGGCGCCGATGATCAGCACGTCGTATTTGCGCGGCACGCTGCTCGAGATGGCGCCGCCGAAACGTTCCTCCATCCGCGGCCGCAGCCCGGCAAGGTCATAGCCCGCCTGGCTGGTGGCGGCCAGCACGGCGGCCGGCGACAGCATCTTCGAGCGGCCGAGCGCCCAGAGCGAGGCCGAGCGGTTGCCGGTGCGGCAATAGCCCAGGATCGGCCCCTTGCACGAGACCAGCGCCTCGTCGAAAGCGTGCAGCGTCTCGTCGGTGATCTGGCCGGGCTTGATCGGCAGGTAGCGGAAGTTGAGCCCGGCGCTGCGGGCCGCCGCCGCGATCTCGGCCGAGCGCGGCTGGTCGTCGGCCTCGCCGTCCGGGCGGTTGCAGATGATGGTCTGGTAGCCAGCCTCGGCGATCCGGCCGACATCCTCGGGCCGGATCTGCGGCGAGGCCGCAAAGCCAGGTGCGATCTGCTTGATTTCCATGTATCCTCCCCGGCGGGGCGATGCCCCGAAGTTGCGGCCCGGCCCTCCCAAGCCGGGCCTGAATGTCAAAGCCCGTTGACCGGCACCTTGAGATAGGTCTTGCCTTCCTCGTCGGCCGGCGGCATCTGCCCGGCGCGCATGTTGACCTGCAGCGACGGGATGATCAGCTTGGGCATGGCCAGCTTGGCGTCGCGCTCGGTCCGCATCTTGACGAAGGTGTCGCGGTCGCGGCCCGCGCCGACATGGACGTTCTTCGCCTTCTGTTCGCCGACGGTGGTTTCCCAGGCGTATTCCTCGCGGCCCGGCGCCTTGTAATCGTGGCCGACGAAGATCCGGGTCTCGTCCGGCAGGGCGAGGATCTTCTGGATCGAGGCATAGAGCGTCTCGGCCGAGCCGCCCGGGAAGTCGCAGCGGGCGGTGCCGAAATCGGGCATGAACAGGGTGTCGCCGACGAAGGCGGAATCGGCGATGACATAGGTCAGGCAGGCCGGGGTATGGCCCGGCGTGTGCAACACATGGCCCTCCATCGCGCCGACGGTGAAGCTGTCGCCTTCCTGGAACAGCTTGTCGAACTGGCTGCCGTCGCGCTGGAACTCGGTGCCCTCGTTGAACACCTTGCCGAAGGTATCCTGGACGACGCGGATATTCTCGCCGATGCCGATCTTGCCGCCGACGCGCTGCTGGATATAGGGCGCGGCCGAGAGGTGGTCGGCATGGACATGGGTTTCGAGGATCCACTCGACCTTGAGGCCCTTGTCCTTGACATGGGCGATCACCGCATCGGCCGAGCGGGTATCGGTCCGGCCCGAGGCATAGTCGAAATCGAGCACGGAATCGACGATCGCGCAGGCGTCGCTCGTCGGGTCCTTGACCACATACGAGACGGTGTTGGTGGCTTCATCGAAGAAAGCAGAAACGTCGGCTTGCATGACTGGCTCCGTGTTGATCCGTTCACGATATACGGAGCGAAATACATATTGCAAGTATTGAATGTGTAATTTCTATCCTGCCGGCAAGAGCTCGCGCAGCGTGTCCGGAACGTGGATTGGAGCAAGCGAAGGCAGCAGCCAGTCGGCGGCGGCATGATCCTCGTGCGCGGTGTAGATACCCGGTGTGACAACCACGCGCAACCCGGCTTTCCTGGCCGATTTCAAGCCGTTGGCACTGTCTTCGAAGGCGATGGCCCGATCCGCCGGCAGGTCGAGCTGCGACAGGGCGAGGTGATAGATGTCGGGCGCCGGCTTCTTGGCCGGCACCATGTCGCCGGCGGCGATGGCGTCGAAGACCATGCCGGCCGGCTTGCCCCAGCAGGCCCGGGTCAGCGCCTCGACATTCTCCGGGCTGGTGGTGGTGGCGACGGCGATCTTCAGCCCGGCCTCGTGCGCGCTGTCGATCAGCGCCGCGACGCCGGGCCGCAGCGCCAGCGCACCCTCGGCCAGCAGGTCGCCATAGGCGGCGGTCTTCATCGCGTGCAGCGTCACGATCTGGGCGTCGGGCAGGGCGGTGCCACTGTCCTGGGCATAGGCCCGCATCCGCTCCTTGCCGCCGGTGACCTTGAGCAGGCGGCGGTATGTGTCCCGATCCCAATGCCAGTTCAGGCCCGCCTCGTCGAAGGTGCGGTTGAAGGCGGCGCGATGGGCTTCCTCGGTTTCGGCCAGGGTGCCGTCTACATCGAAGATCAGGGCGGATGGGGTCATGGCATTCCTTTGCAGGGCGGGCTCAGGACAGGCGGGCGACGATCCCCGGCAGGGCCGCGAAATCGTCGAAGCTCTCGTTGTGGGGAAGATCGTCCACCGGGGTCTTGCGGTAGCCCTCGGTGAACAGGGCGAAGGGCAGGGCGGCCGCCTGGGCGGTGGCGGCATCGACCTCGCTGTCGCCGACATAGACCGCCGGGCCGCCGCCCAGCGCGGCCAGGACATGGCGTAGCGGCGCCGGATCCGGCTTGCGCTGGGGCAGGCTGTCGCCGCCGACGATGGCGGCGAAACTGTCGAGCAGGCCGAAATGCGCCAGCACCGACCGCGTCGGCGCCACCGGCTTGTTGGTGCAGAGCCCGATCGCCCGGCCCTCGGCACGCAGGGCGGCCAGGCTCTCGGCGACATTGGGATAGAGCGTGGTCAGGTTGACCGCCGCCTCGTAACGCTCGACGAACTCGGCCAGCATGCGCTCGTATTGTGCGCCCTCTGCGGGCAGGCCCTGCGCCGCCATCACCTTCTGCATCAACACGACGACGCCGTTGCCGATGAAGCTGCGGATCTGGGTCAGGGTCAGCGGCGCCAGCCCCTCCTGCGCCAGCACCGCGTTGGCGGTCGCATGGATGTCCGGGGCGCTGTCGATCAGCGTCCCGTCGAGATCGAAGATAACTGGGGTCATGCGGCCTTCCATTTGATCGAGCAGCCCATCGAGGCAACCTGCTCGGCCGGGCCATGCCCGGTTTCCGCGACTTGCTTCATGGCTTCGTAGAGATCCCGCCGCGCCCCCGCGGGCGCCGGGTTGCGGCCCGAGGCGTCGAGCCGGCCGCGATATTGCAGCCCGCCCGTCGCGTCGAAGCCGAAGAAATCGGGGGTGCAGACCGCGTCATAGGCGCGGGCGACCTCCTGGCTCTCGTCATAGAGATAGGGGAAGGGGAAGCCATGGCGCTCGGCCTCGGCCGCCATGGCGGCAAAACCGTCCTGCGGATAGGCGACGGCGTCGTTCGACGAGATCGCGACGACGCCGATGCCGAGCGCCTGCAGGTCCTTGGCGTCGCGGATGATCCGGTCGATCACCGCCTTCACGTAGGGGCAATGGTTGCAGATGAACATGACCAGCGTGCCCTTCGGCCCGGCGATGTCGGCAAAGCTCAGGCTGCGCCCGTCCGTCGCCGGCAGGGTGAAATCCGGGGCTTTCCAGCCGAAATCGCAGACCGGGGGGCTGACCGCCATGTCTCTGTCTCCTCTGTTCAGGCCTCCGCCACGAAGCGGTAGGCGCCGTCCTTGCGCTCGGCCCGGCCGAAGCCCGGATGCGGCAGGTGGAAGCCGATGAAGCGCATCTGCTCCTGCGCCAGCTGGTCGAGCAGCGCGACACGGGTCTTGGCGCCGAGATCGCCGTCCTGGTCCGAGCCGGAATGCCAGCCCGGCTGCTCGAAGGCGAGGTGATGGTTGGCGATGCAGTCGCCCAGCACCATGACGCTCTCGCTGCCCTTGCGGATCTCGTAGGACATGTGGCCCGGCGTGTGGCCGAAGGTGGCGCGGGCGGCGACGCCCGGCACGATCTCCTCGCCGTCGCGGAAGAAGCTCATCCGGTCGGCGATCATGTCCAGCCGCCGCTTGGCGCCCGCGGCGAAGGTCTGGCGCGCCTGGCCGATGGTGCTGAGCGTGTTCTCGTCGGTCCAGTAGTCGAACTCGGCCTGGCCCATCATGTGCTGGGCATTGGCGAAGAACGGCTCGTCGAAATCGTCGAGCAGGCCCCAGAGGTGATCGGGGTGGCCGTGGGTGAAGATGACATGGGTCACGTCCTCGGCGGCGAGGCCGAGCTGGTCGAGCGCCTCGGGCAGCTTGCCGGCGGTCGACATGAAGTCGGGGCCCGAACCGACGTCGAAGATCACCGTGTTGGTGCCGTCGCGGTAGAGCGTGACGTTGCAGTCGGGCTCGAGCTGGTTCGGATTGAGGCCGTAGCGGGCGATGATCGCCTTGGCCTGTTCTTCCGGCGAGTCGCCGTAGACGAAGCTGCCGGGCAGCACCAGATTGCCGTCATGCAGCGTCTGGACGCTGGCGCCGCCGCCAAGGTCGAGCGCGGCCCCGGCCCAGGCGCGGGCGAGGGGCGACAACCCCGTCGCCAGGCCCGCCGCCATGAAAGCCGCACCACCGGTCAGAAAATTGCGTCGCGTAGCCATCGCGGCCAGTCCTCCCTAGAAATTCGCTCCCGTGAATATGTGGGAGCGGGGCGGGGCCCGCAAGGTAAAGCGAATGTGAGCGCGCGTGGCGATCAGCCGCGCGCGGTCTCGGCCGCCTCGCGGATCGCCCGGATGTTCTCGCCGTAACCCCCCGGATTGTCGACGGAACCGCCCTTGAACACGGCCGAGCCGGCAACCAGGACATCGGCCCCGGCCGCGACCACCAGCGGCGCCGTCTCGGGCGTCACGCCACCGTCGATCTGGATGTGAATCGGCCGGTCGCCGATCATCGCCCGGATCTTGCGGGTCTTCTCGACACCCGAATGGATGAATTTCTGGCCGCCGAAGCCCGGGTTGACGGTCATGATCAGCACCATGTCGCAGAGGTCGAGTACATCGGCCACCGCCTCGGCCGGGGTGCCGGGGTTGAGCACGACGCCGGCCTTGACGCCCTGCGCCCTGATCGCCTGCAGGGTGCGGTGGATATGCGGCCCGGCCTCGACATGGGCGGTGATCATGTCGGCGCCGGCCTCGGCATAGGCCTCGATATATTGATCCACCGGCGAGATCATCAGATGCACGTCCATGAAGGTCTTGACGTGCGGCCGGAACGCCTTCACCGCCGGCGGGCCGAAGGTGAGGTTGGGCACGAAATGGCCGTCCATCACGTCGACATGGACCCAGTCGGCGCCCTGCGCCTCGATCGCCCGGATCTCGGCGCCGAAATTGGCGAAATCGGCGGACAGGATCGACGGGGCGATCTTGATGGAACGGTCGAAAGTCATGGGCCTTGCCTCGGGTTGGGGTCATCCATGGGGCGGGGGTACCCCCGCCCGAGATCGGGATCAAGCATTGCGGGGCGAAGGCTCGCTCCGCCCCGCGCCGGTTTCATGCCGCGGTATCGACCCGCAGCGCCTCGCGCCAGCCCGGGTAGAGCTTGTCGGCATCGCCCGGGAAGCTTTCGAAGGCGCGGGCGAACTCCTTGTGGTCCTTGGCGAATTCGAGCGGGTCGGCGCCCTCTTTCCAGCACTGCTCGGCCTGGCGCAGGCTGATGGCCCCGGCGGCCGCGCCGTCGACATGGCCAAACGAGCCGCCGCCGGCGGTCATGACCAGGTTGGAATGGCCGAGATTGGCGAAGAAGCCCGGCATCCGCAGCGCGTTCATGCCGCCCGAGATGATCGGCGTCGTCGGGTTCATCCCCAGCCATTCCTGGTGGAAGAACGGCCCGTCGGCGCTGTCCTCGGTGATCATGTGGGCGATGATCGTGTCCGAGGCCTCGCCCTCCATCTTGCCGTAGCCCATGGTGCCGACATGGATGCCGGAGGCGCCCTGCAGCCGCGCCATCTTGGCCAGGACGAAGGCGGTATAGCCGCGCTTGGCCGAGGGCGAGGTGACGGCGCCGTGGCCGGCGCGGTGATAGTGCAGGTACTGCCTGGGGAAGCTGCGCCGCGCGGTGGTGATCGCCTGCGGCCCGGCGACGTAGCCGTCGACGAGGAAGGCGCAGTGGTCGGCATCCGGCCCGAAGGTCTCGAGGATGTATTCGCCGCGCGCGATGGTCTCGTGATAATCGTCGGCGGTGATGTTCCACGAGAACAGCTTGGCCGCGCCGGTCTTGTCCTGCGCCCGCTTCATCGCGTCGGCGACCAGCTGCACCGTCTCCTTGAACGGGGCGAAGACCTGGTTGCCCTGCGGCTCGTCGTTCTTGATGAAGTCGCCGCCGAGCCAGAAGTCGTAGCAGGCATCGGCGAAGGGCTGCGGCCGCAGGCCCAGCTTCGGCTTGATGATGGTGCCGACGATGAAGCCGCCATCGACGACCGGCCGGCCGAGCACGCGCCACAGATCCGTGATCGTGGTCGAGGGCCCGTCGAACAGCCTCAGATAGGCTGGCGGGACGTAGAAGTCGTGCATCTTGGCATAGGCGACGTCGCCCATGCCCTGGTTGTTGCCGATCGTCAGGGTCAGGAACGAGGCCAGCATCGCCCGACCGTCGATCATGTTGCGATCGAACAGGTCGATCGGGTAGGCGATCTTGGTGATCTCCCTGGCCTCGTCGATCTCGTAGACCAGCGCGTCGACGCCGCGGGTGAAATCGTCGGTGGTCGAGACCTCGACATTGGTGCCGGTCGAGCTCTCGGCGGCGAAATGGGCCGCGGTCTCGAGGTAGCCGTAGCCCTCCTTGGGCTTCATGATGTAGGCGACGAGAACATGGCGGCCGCCGGCGATCAGGTCGGCTTCCTTGAGGCTCAGGTCGGCATAGCGATTGGACTGGTCCATCGGTCGTCTCCTTCTCTTGCGTCCCGGGGGCTTACTCGGCCGCGCTGCGCGTGGCCGAAACCGCCGGGTCGAGCGCGCCGGCGGCATAGCGCGCGGCCATGTCGTCCTGGGCGATGACGGTGATCTTGTGGGCGTTGCCCGCCGTACCGAAGGCCTCGAAGCGGTCGGCGCAGAGCTGTTCCATCGCGTCCATGGCGGGCTTGAGGAACTTGCGCGGGTCGAATTCCTGCGGCTTCTGCATCGCGATCTTGCGGAACTGGCCGGTCATCGCCATGCGGCAATCGGTGTCGATATTGACCTTGCGGACGCCGTGCTTGATGCCGCGGACGATTTCCTCGACCGGCACGCCGTAGGTCTGGGGCATCTCGCCGCCGAACTCGTTGATGATGTCCTGCAGGTCCTGCGGCACGCTCGACGAGCCGTGCATGACGAGGTGGGTGTTCGGCAGCTTGCTGTGGATCTCCTCGATCACCCGCATCGCCAGGATGTCGCCGTCGGGCTTGCGCGAGAACTTGTAGGCGCCGTGGCTGGTGCCGCAGGCGATGGCCAGGGCATCGACCTTGGTCTTGGTGACGAAGTCCACCGCCTGGTCGGGATCGGTCAGCAGCTGGTCATGGCTCAGCTTGCCCTCGAAGCCGTGGCCGTCCTCGGCCTCGCCCTCGCCGGTCTCGAGGCTGCCGAGCACGCCCAGCTCGCCCTCGACCGAGGCCCCGACCCAATGCGCCATCCGCGCCACGCGTTCGGTGATTTCGACGTTGTATTCGTAGCTTGCCGGCGTCTTCGCATCCGCCTCGAGCGACCCGTCCATCATCACCGAGGTGAAGCCGTGGCGGATCGCCGACATGCAGGTGGCCTCGTTATTGCCGTGGTCCTGGTGCATGCAGAGCGGGATTTCCGGGTACATCGCCGCCAGCGCCTCGATCATCTTCGACAGCATGATGTCGCCGGCATAGGAGCGGGCGCCGCGGCTGGCCTGCATGATCACCGGCGCGTCGCATTTGCGCGCCGCCTCCATGATCGCCAGCCCCTGTTCCATGTTGTTGATGTTGAAGGCGGGCACGCCATAGCCGGTCTCGGCGGCGTGGTCGAGCAATTGTCGCAGGGTTATCAGGGCCATGTCGGATACTCCTAAGGCTGGGGCAGGGGGCTCAGGCGCGCTTGGAGTCGCGCACCAGGCGGTCGATCAGCGGCGTCAGGATCAGCTGCATCGCCAGGTCGAGCTTGTTGCCGGGAATGACGATCGAGTTGGCGCGGCTCATCCAGCTGCCGTGGATCATCGAGGTCAGGTAGGGGAAGTCGATCCCGCGCGGGTTCTTGAAGCGGATGACGACGAGGCTCTCGTCCGCGGTCGGGATCCAGCGCGCGACGAAGGGGTTCGAGGTATCGACCACAGGCACGCGCTGGAAGTTGATGTCGGTCTCGGTGAATTGCGGCGTGATGCAATGCACATAGGCATGCATCCGGCGCAGGATCACGTCTGTCACCGCCTCGGTGGTGTAGCCGCGGCTGGCGCGGTCTCGGTGGATCTTCTGGATCCATTCGAGATTG
This sequence comes from Acidimangrovimonas pyrenivorans, assembly GCF_042643245.1. Taxonomy (NCBI): domain Bacteria; kingdom Pseudomonadati; phylum Pseudomonadota; class Alphaproteobacteria; order Rhodobacterales; family Paracoccaceae; genus Acidimangrovimonas; species Acidimangrovimonas pyrenivorans. The sequence goes on along the minus strand of NZ_JBHRSK010000004.1, from coordinate 448,163 downwards.
ATGACCGGCACGACGCCGATCTTGAGATCGGCATATTTCGGCAGGTCGACCTCGTCATTCACCACCGAACCATGCAGCCCCTCGTAGAACAGCAGGTCCGAGCCTTCCTCGAACGGCGCCCAGTCGGTGAAATGGCCGGGCGGCACGCCGTAGCGTTCGGATTCGGCCTCGTCATGGACATAATGCCGGGTCCGACCGCCGCCGGTCTCGCCATATTCGCGAAAGACGCGCTCCAACTCCTTGAGTTCATTGGCCTCGTAGGAGAAATGCGAGAACGAGTGATCGCCGGCCGCATAGCGTTTCTCAAGCTCGGTCTTCATCGCCGCGCGGTCGTAGCGGTGGAAGGCGTCGCCCTCGATCGAGACCGCGGTGATGCCCTCGCGGCGAAAGATCTGGTCGAAGGTGTGCTTGACGGTCGAGGTGCCCGCGCCGGAGGACCCGGTGACCGAGATGATCGGGTGTTTCTTACTCATGAATCAGCTCCGGAAGAGGCCGCGATTGCCGAACAGGGCCGAGGTTTCGTGGTCGGGCAGGTCGTGATAGGCGGCGACGCGCGCCACCTTCTCGGCCGAACCGAAGACGAAGGGGGTGCGGGCATGCAGGTCCGGCACGCTCTGGCCGAGGATGGCATCGGCGCCGTCAGTGGCCTGGCCGCCGGCCTGGGTCACCAGCATGGCGATCGGCGCGCATTCATAGAGCATCCGCAGCCGGCCGCGCTCGTATCCCTTGCGGTCGTCGCCGGGATAGAGGAAGATGCCGCCGCGGGTCAGGATGCGGTGGGTTTCGGCCACCAGCGAGGCGATCCAGCGCATGTTGAAATTGCGCGCATGCGGCCCTTCCGCGCCGGCGACGCAATCGTCGATATAGGCCCGGATCGGCCGCGGCCAATGCCGGTAGTTCGAGGCATTGATCGCATATTCCGACGATTTAAGAGGCACTTGCACCTTGTCGTTGACGAGGTGGAAGAGGCCGTCCTCGGGGTCGAGCACGTATTTCAGCGTGCCCTTGCCAAAGGTCACCATCATGCAGCATTGCGGCCCGTAGATGATGTAGCCGGCGGCCAGCTGGTCGGTGGTCGGGCGCAGGAAGCTGGCCTCGGCCGTGTCGCCCACAGGGTAGATCGAGAAGATCGTGCCGATCGAGACGTTGACGTCGATGTTGGACGAGCCGTCGAGCGGGTCGATGGCGAGAGCGAGGGAGCCTTCGCCGTTCAGCGTCACCACGCTGTCCTGTTCCTCGGAGGCGTAGTCGCGCACCGGGCTGTCCTTGAGCGCCTCCATGAAGGCCTCGTCGGCGATCACGTCCAGCGCCTTCTGGGCATCGCCGCCGGTATTGGTGCCGACGGCGCCGCCGAGATCGTGCTCGAGGCCGCCGCGGGCGATCATCCGGGCCAGCTGTGCGCCGACACGGGCCAGCCGCGCCACCGTGTCTTCCAGGGCTGGCGGGATGCCCGCCGCGGCGAATATCGGGTCATGTGCCGACATTGTGCCTCCTCCTCACAAGTCTGCGGTTCCTGGCCAAACATTGCGGAAGGCGGACTTTTATGACATTTAAAAGGGTAACACTCTCATTAAGGTTGGCTAAATGAAGGGGCTGGAAGCCGTCACCTTGAAGCAATTGCGGGCGCTGGCCGCCGTGGCGCGCAGCGGCTCGATCACTGCGGCGGCCGATATGCTCAGCCTGACGCCGCCGGCCGTTCACTTGCAAATCAAGGCGTTAGAGGGAATTGCTCAAAGCAAGCTGTTGCAGCGCAGCTCGGACACGGCGGGTTCGCAGCTGACCCAGGCCGGTCACGCGCTGCTGGTCGCGGCGGAGCGGATCGAGGCGCATTTGTCGCAGGGGCTGGGCCAGGTTCAGGCCCTGGCCGAGGGCCATGCGGGCAAGGTGACGATCGGTGTGGTCTCCACCGGCAAGTATTTCGCGCCGCGGCTGGTCAAGCGGCTGATGGACAGGTTTCCCGAGATCGAGATCGTGCTGCGGGTCGGTAACCGGACCGAGGTGGTCGCCGATCTCGACCGCGGCGCCGTCGACATGGCGATCATGGGCCGGCCGCCGCGCCAGCCCGACGTCGTCGCCGAACAGCTGGGGCCGCATCCGCACGGCATCATCGCGCCACCGGACCATCCGCTGGCACGGGCCGCGCAGGTCGAGATCGCCGATCTGGTCCGCGAGACCTTCCTCGGCCGCGAGGAAGGCTCGGGCACCCGCATCCTGATGACGCGCTACCTGGACCGGATCGGCGAGGGCCAGATCATCGACACGGTCGAGATGGGCTCGAACGAGACCATCAAGCAGGCGGTGATCGCCGGGCTCGGGCTGGCGCTGATCTCACTGCACACGGTGACCGACGAGCTGGAGTTCGGCCGCCTGGCATTGGTCAGGGCGCCGGGGCTGCCGATCCTGCGCCACTGGTTCCTGGTCTGGCCCAGCGATACGCCGATGGGACCGGCCGGCGAACGCATCTATCAGGAGATCGTCAGGATGGGAGGAGATTTCCTGCCGGGATCGCTGGAAAACTTTTATAAGTGAAGGCTTTGGCGAGAACAGATAAGCCGGCGGGCGGTCGCGCGCCAACCGGCTTTATTTACATAATACCGATTATGAGCATTGCCGATATTCGGTTCCGGCTTGCCCTGCGCGCCACTTAGCCGAGCGCGTAGCCGGCGCCGCGCACCGTCCGCACCGGATCGTCGCCGCCCTGCTGGCACAGCGCCTTGCGCAGCCGGCCGATATGGACGTCGACGGTACGCGTGTCGACATAGATGTCGCGGCCCCAGACGCGGTCGAGCAATTGCTCGCGGCTCCAGACCCGGCCCGGCTTCTCCATGAAGGTCGCCAGCAGCCGGAACTCGGTCGGCCCGAGCTTGAGCACGTTGTCGCCGCGATAGACCCGGTGGCTCTCGGCATCGAGCCGGATGTCCTCGTATTCCAGCACCGCGCCCACGGTCGAGGGCCGCACCCGGCGCAGCTGGGCCCGGACCCGGGCCATCAGCTCGACCACGGAATACGGCTTGACCACGTAATCGTCGGCCCCGGTCTCCAGCCCCCGCACCCGGTCGACCTCTTCCGACCGGGCCGAGAGCATGATGATCGGGATCGACCGCGTCTCGCTGCGGGTCTTGAGCCGGCGGCAGACCTCGATGCCCGAGACATTGGGCAGCATCCAGTCCAGCACGACGATATCGGGCAGATCCTCGTCGACCAGCAGCAGCGCCTCCTCGCCGTTCTCGGCCTTGGAGACGCGAAAGCCCTCGGCCTCGAGGTTGTAGGCCAGGACCTCGCGCTGCGCCGGTTCGTCCTCGACCAGCAGAACGGTCGGCATCTCGGCGCCCGACATCACTCGGCCCCGCCGTCGAGCGCGTAGGACGTCTTGTCGCCCTTCGGCCGGGTGTCGTCGGGCATCTCGCCGGTCACGAGGTAGATCACCTGCTCGGCGATCGAGGTGACGTGGTCGCCCATCCGCTCGATGTTCTTGGCGATGAAATGCAGATGCATGCAGGCGGTGATGTTGCGCGGGTCCTCCATCATGTGGGTGAGGAACTCGCGGAACAGCGCGTTGTACATCTGATCGACATCCTGGTCGCGCATCCGCACATCCGTGGCCAGTTCGGCATCGCGCTGGACATAGGCGTCGAGCGCGTCCTTGAGCATCAGTTCGACCGCCCGCGACATGCGCCGGATCGCGCCCCCTGCCCCGGTGATCGGCGACATCTGCGCCAGCACGGTCGAGCGTTTCGCCATGTTCTTGGCATAGTCGCCGACGCGTTCGAGGTTGCCCGAGATCTTCATCACCGTCAGCACGGTGCGCAGGTCCGAGGCGGTCGGCGAGCGCAGGGCCAGCAGCCGGGCGGCCTCTTCGTTGACCTGCTCTTCGAGCGCGTCGATCAGCTTGTCGTTCGACCGCACCTGGTCGGCGAGTTCCTCGTCGCGGGTCTCGAGCGCCTGCGAGGCGTCGAGGATGGCGCTTTCGACCAACCCGCCCATCTTCATGATCATCGCCTGGATCGCTTCCAGGTCGCGGTCGAACGCCGCTGCGATATGTGTCGTTTCCATGCCTGCCTCCGTCAGCCGATCCGGCCCGTGATGTAGCTCTCGGTACGCGGATCTTCGGGGTTAGTGAAGATCTGGCCGGTCTCGCCGTATTCGACGAGATTGCCCAGATGGAAGAAGGCCGTCCGCTGGCTGACGCGCGCGGCCTGTTGCATCGAGTGGGTGACGATGATGACCGAGAACTGCGCCCGCAGCTCGTCGATCAGCTCCTCGACCTGCGCCGTGGCGATCGGGTCGAGCGCCGAACAGGGCTCGTCCATCAGCAGCACCTCGGGCTCGGTCGCCACGGCGCGGGCGATGCACAGCCGCTGCTGCTGGCCGCCCGACAGGCCGGTGCCGGTGGCACTCAGCCGGTCCTTGACCTCGTCCCACAGCGCCGCCCGGCGCAGGCTCTTCTCGACGATCTCGTCGAGCTCGGCCTTGTTGCGCGCCAGCCCGTGGATGCGCGGGCCGTAGGCGATGTTGTCGTAGATCGACTTCGGGAACGGGTTCGGCTTCTGGAACACCATGCCGACGCGGGCGCGCAGCTGCACCGGGTCGACCTTGGGATCGTAGATGTCCTCGCCATCGAGCGTGATCAGCCCCTCGACGCGGCAGGACGGGATGGTGTCGTTCATCCGGTTCAGGCAGCGCAGGAAGGTCGACTTGCCGCAGCCCGACGGCCCGATGAAGGCGGTGACCGTCTTGTCGCGGATCTCTACATTGACATCCTTGATGGCGTGGTTGTCGCCGTAGAAGACCTGCACCTTGCTGGCCGCGATCTTAATCTCGTTGGTGTCCAACAGTCTCTCCGAAATTCGCATGTCGTTCATATCCGGACCCTCACCAGCGGCGTTCGAAGCGGCGGCGCAGAATGACGGCCGTCGCGTTCATGATGACCAGGAACACCAGCAAAACGATGATCGCCCCGGAGGCTCGTTCCACAAAGGCAGGATCGGCCCGCTGAGTCCAGTTGTAGACCTGCACCGGCAGCGCCGAGGCGGGATCGAAGAAGCCCTCGGGCGGCGCGCCCGGATAGTCGCGGACGAAGGCGACCATGCCGATCAGCAGCAGCGGCGCCGTCTCGCCCAGGGCCTGGCCGAGGCCGATGATGAGGCCGGTCAGGATGCCCGGCGCGGCCAGCGGCAGGACGTGGTGGAACACTGCCTGCACCTTCGAGGCCCCTACCCCCAGTGCCGCGTCGCGGATCGACGGCGGCACCGCCTTGAGCGCGGCGCGGGCCGGGATGATGATCCGCGGCAGGGTCATCAGCGTCAGGACAAGGCCACCGACGACCGGCGCCGATTGCGGCAACCCGACGAAGTTGATGAAGATCGCGAGGCCGAGAATGCCGAAGACGATCGACGGCACCGCGGCCAGGTTCGAGATGTTGACCTCGACGAAGTCTGTCCAGCGGTTCTGCGGCGCGAATTCCTCGAGGTAGATCGAGGTCGCCACGCCGATCGGCAGCGCCAGCACCAGCACGATCAGCATCATGTAGGCCGAGCCGATGATGGCGACGCCCAGCCCGGCGGCCTCGGGCCGCTGGTCCGAGGCATCGGGGGCGGTGATGAAGTCCCAGTTGAAGCGCTTGACCAGCAGGCCGTCCTTCTTCAGCGCGTCGGCAAGATCGAGCTGGGCCGGGCTGACATTGCTGTCGAGCGCGGCGCTGGCGCGGTCGACCCGGCCCTTCATGTAGCCGTCGATCCGGCCGTTCGCCAGCATCTCCATCGTCACCGTGGTGCCGACCAGCTGCGGATTGGCCAGCACCCGGTTGCGCAGCTGCGCCGGTGCCTCCTTCGAGATGAAGCGGCTGATATCCTTGCTCGACAGCCCGTCGATCTTGATGCCCTTGTCGGCGATGGTCTTCTTCAGCGCGGCCGAGATCAGCGGGCTGTAGGTCAGCGTCGTCGCCTTCTTCATCACCTCGATGTCGCGCACACCGGACTTGTCGAGCTTGTTCTCGGGCAGTTCGATACGCAGCGTGACATAGGTCTGCTGGAAGGCCGACAGGCCGTTGCCGAGGATCGAGGACAGCAGCACGATCAGCGCCAGCACGCCCAGCGACACGGCGATCTGACCGTAGGCGCGGAACCGGGCCTCGGCGGCGTTGCGGCGCTTGGTGCGCGGGTCCTGCGTCAGCAGCGACGGCCGGCTGCGCGGGAGGTCGGAAGCGGTCGCGTCGGTCATTCGTATTGCTCCCGGTATTTGCGCACGATGTAGAGCGCCAGAACGTTGAGCCCGAGCGTGAGCACGAAGAGGGTCAGGCCGAGGGCGAAGGCGACCAGCGTCTCCGGCGCGGCGAAATCGGTGTCGCCGGTCAGCTGGCTGACGATCTTCACCGTCACCGTCGTCATCGCCTCGAACGGGTTGAGGTCGAGCTTGGCCGCCGCCCCTGCCCCGAGCACCACGATCATGGTCTCGCCGATGGCGCGCGAGGCGGCCAGCAGGATGGCGCCGACGATGCCCGGCAGCGCCGCCGGCAGCACCACCTGGCGGATGGTCTCGGACGGCGTCGCGCCAAGCCCGAGCGAGCCGTCGCGCAGGCTTTGCGGCACGGCGTTGATGATGTCGTCGGACAGCGACGAGACGAAGGGGATCAGCATCACCCCCATGACCAGGCCCGCGGTCATCACCGAAGAGCCGCTCTCGCCCAGCCCCATCGGCCGGGCGAAGTAGTCGCGCAGCAGCGGGCCGACGGTGATCAGGGCGAACAGGCCGTAGACGATGGTCGGGATGCCGGCGAGGATCTCGATCGCCGGCTTGGCCAGCGCGCGCATCTTGCGGCCGGCATATTCCGAGAGGTAGACGGCGGCGAACAGCCCGATCGGCACCGAGACCACCAGCGCGATCAGGCTGATATAGAGCGTGCCCCAGAGCAGCGGCAGGATGCCGAGATCCGAGCCGCCGCGGAAGTTCGGTGACCAGGTGGTGCCGAAGAAGAACTTCACCCAGGAATACTGGGCGAAGAAGTTGCGGGTCTCGAACAGCATCGACAGCACGATGCCGGCGGTGGTCAGGATGGCGATGGTCGAGGCCAGGATCAGCAGCGCCTTCACCGCCCGCTCGACGGTGTTGCGGGCCCGGAACTCGGGCCGGATCCGCGCCATGCCATAGCCCAGCCCGGCCAGCGCCAGCGCCAGCGCGGCGACGGTCAGCGCCAGGTTGCCGCTATGGGTCAGCTGGCGGAACCGCTGCGCGGCCAGCATCACCGTGGGGTTCACCTCGGACCCCAGCGCGATGCCGATCTTGCCCAGCTCGGCGCGGACATCGGTCTCGCCGGCCCGCATCGTCCGGGCCTCCTCGGCCGTCATCACGCCCTGCGACACGGCCAGGTCGAGCCCGTCGGCCACGCGGCGCACGTCGCTCATCACCAGCGAGATGTTCGAGCCCTCGGGGATCGCGGTCTCGGGGATCATGCCGGTGACCTGGCGCTCGATCAGCGCCGGCTGGCCCAGCAACCAGACGATCAGCAGCAGAAAGGCCGGCACGGCGGCCAGCAGCGCCGCGTTCCAGCCGTAATAGGATGGCAGGGAATGAAGTTTGCGAATATCCCCGCCGGCGCTGGAAAGAGCGCGGCGGCGTCCGGCGATATAGCCGAGCGCCGCCAGGGCAAGAACGATCACGACGATCCAGAAAACGGGCATCAGCGCCTCGAAAAGTCAGCAAGGGGATGCGGGGGGCACCGGAGCGCCCCCCGCCTGTGGTCTTACTTCATGGTCTCTTCGGCATCGACCGCGGCCTGGGTCTTGGCCAGCTCCGGGTCGGCAACCAGGCCGTAGGCGGCCAGCGGGCCGTCAGGGCCGGCAACCTCGTCCGAGACGAAGAACTGGACGTATTCCTTCAGGCCCGGCACGACGCCGATATGGGCCTTCTTGACGTAGAACTGCAGCGGGCGCGAAACCGGGTACTCGCCCGAGGCGATGGTCTCGGTCGAGGGCGTCACGCCGTCCATGGTCGCGACCTGCAGCTTGTCGGTGTTGTTCTCGTAGAACGACAGGCCGAAGACGCCGATGCCGTTCTTGTTGCTGTCGATCCGGGCCAGCGTCTCGGTGTAGTCGCCGTCGATATCGACCGAACGGCCGTCGGTGCGCAGCTCGGTGCAGGCCTTCACGGCGGCTTTCTTGTTGCCGTCATTGGCCTTCAGCAGCACGTCGTAGGCGCCGGTGTCCTTGCAGCCCTGCTCGATCACCTTGACCTCGAAGACTTCGCGGGTGCCGTGCTTGGTGCCCGGGACGAAGGCCTGGATTTCCTGGTCCGGCAGGTCGGCATTGACGTCGTGCCAGTTGGTCGCGGTGTTCTCGACCACCTTGCCGTCGACGACGACCTTGGCGGCCAGCGCCTTGTACCAGTCGGCCGGGGTGAAGGCGAAGCTGTTGCCGTTGATGTCGCTGGCGAAGACGATGCCGTCATAGCCGATGCGGACATACATGATGTCGGTGACACCGTTCGCGGCGCAGGTCTTGATCTCGCTGTCCTTGATCAGGCGCGAGGCGTTGGCGATGTCGATGGTGTTCTCGCCGACGCCTTCACAGAACTTCTTCAGGCCGGCCGAGGAGCCGCCCGATTCGACCACCGGGGTCGGGAAGTCGGTGTTCTCGCCGAAGGCTTCGGCGACGATGGTGGCATAGGGCAGCACGGTCGACGAGCCGGCGATCTGGATCTGGTCGCGGGCGGCGGCGGCGGTGGCCGAGACGGCCATGATCGCGAGCGCCGAGGCGGTCAGTTTCACGGAATTCATGCGAATGCTCCTTGGGTGCGTTGCGACCGCGCTCCGGCGGCCTTGTGGGGCGGTCTAGCCCCCCGGCACAATGCTTTTGTGACAGTCATGTAACGGTTTCATGACAGCCGCCGGCGAAATCGCCGCACCCTGTTACAAAGTTCACCGCAATGTGTGCGAAAATCCCTTAGCTTTCAGGCAAAAGCACGGAGAATTTACTTCCCTCGCCCTTTTCGCTTTCGATCCGGAAACGGCCGCGATGGCGGTTGACGATGTGCTTGACGATGGCCAGCCCCAGCCCCGTGCCGCCCTTCTCGCGCGAACGGTGGCTGTCGACGCGGTAGAATCGCTCGGTCAGGCGCGGAATGTGGATGGCGTCGATTCCCTCGCCGCGGTCGATGACGTCGATCCGCACCGCCGGCGCCCGCAACGAGGCGTCGCGGGCCTGGCGGCTGACATCGACGGTCACCTGCTTGCCGGCGCCACCGTATTTGACCGCGTTCTCGATCAGGTTGTTGAACACCTGGGTCATCTGGTCGGGATCGGCCTGCACCAGGATCGTCGCCTCCGGGTCCGCCGCCTCGCCGGTCATCTCGATCGTCACCCCGGCCTCGGCCGCCATCGGCCGCAGTGCCGCCACCGAGGCGCCGAGCAGCGCCAGGATGTCGATCCGCTCGACCGGGCGCACCCGCTCCTCGGCCTCGACCCGGCTCAGCGACAGCAGGTCGCTGACCAGCCGGTTCATCCGCCCCGCCTCGCGCTCCATGATGCCCAGGAAGCGGTCGCGCGCGGCATTGTCGTCGCGCGCCGCCCCCTTCAGCGTCTCGATGAAGCCCAGCAGCGCGGTCAGCGGCGTGCGCAGCTCGTGGCTGACATTGGCGACGAAATCGCGCCGCATCTGCCCGGCCTGTTCCAGATCGGTGGTGTCCTCGAAGCTGACCAGCACGCCATCGGCCCCCTCGCCCGAGACCGGCGCCGCCAGCACCTTCCAGGTGGTCTCGCGGCCGCCGGCCCCCGAGACCGACAGCCGCGCCTGCGACGGCTGGCGGTGGCGCATGGTGCCCTCGATCGCGTCCAGCAGCACCGGCTGGCGCATCACGGTGATGTAGTGCCGGCCCTCGATCCCGGCGCCATAGATCGCCCGGGCGGCGGCGTTGGCCGCCATGATGCGCTCGTCGCGCGCGATCAGCACCAGCGGCAACGGCACCCCGGCCAGCAAGGATTTGAGCAGATCCGAATTCATTCCCGTCTCCCGTTGCGCCCGCCTGTCAGGCGCAGCGCAGGTTGCGGCAGGGGCGCCGCGAAGTAAACATATCGCGAAGACCGGGCTTGCCCCGCGGGCCCGTCGCGATACCCTGTGCGCGTTTGGCGGCCCGCCCCGAGCCCGCGATCGCGCCGCGATCGCCCGGCCGGCGGCGCGGCCCGCCGGGAGGACCGCAGATGCCGATCGCCGCGCCTGAGCATTCCCCCGACCCGGCCGACCGGCGCGGGCCGGTTCTCGTCATCGTCGGCTGCGGCGTCGAGGACGCGCCGGAGGGCGCCGCCGCGCTGGCCTCGGGCGAAGACCTGCTGCATGTCCGCTTCGAGGACCTCGACCGGGCGATGATCGCCCGGATCCGGCCCCGGCTGGTGCTCTGCCCGCTCTTCACCCTCCGCTTCGACGTCATCGACGTGCTCAAGCGCCTGGACGGGCTGAACTGGCAGGGCCGGGTCTGCGCGCTCAGCCGGCGGCTGCCAAACCCGGCGATGGTGCGCGCCGAAATCGCCGCCGCCGTGCCCGGCCTGCCCTGCGACCTGGTCGAGCTGCCCGCGGCCGCGCCCTAGCCCGCCGCCTCGCCCGCCGCCTCGGCTGCCGCGACCCCGGCCGAGAAGTCGCGCATCAGCAGCTCGATCTCCTCGCAGCCGACCGAGATGCGGAAGAAGCCCTCGCTGATGCCATTGGCTTCGCGCGCCTCGGGCGACATCGCCCGGTGCGAGCTCGAGGCCGGGTGCGACAGGGTCGTGCCGATATCGCCCAGCGTCGGCGCGAAGGCGAGTTCGGGCATCGCCCGGGTCATCGCGTTGGCCGCCGCCCGGCCGCCTTCGAGCTCGAAGGACAGCATGTTGCCGCCGCGCGCGCCCAGCAGCGCCATCGCCCGGTTGTGATCGGGATGGTCCGGCCGGGTCGGGTAGAGCACCCGCTTGACCCCGGTCAGGCTGGCCAGGTGGGCGGCCAGCTGGCGCGCGTTCTCCTCGGCCCGGTCGTAGCGCAGGCTGAAGGTGTAGAGGCCGCGCTCGGCCAGCCAGCAGTCGAACGGGCTCGGCGTCAGCCCGGTGGTGACGGCGAAATCGTAGATCGCCTTGCGATGGGCCGGATCGCGGGCGGCGACATAGCCCAGCGTGGCGTCGGAATGGCCGGCCAGCAGCTTGGTCACCGAATGGATGACGATATCGGCGCCGTGGTCGAAGGGCCGGTAGGCGCGCGGCGTGGTGAAGGTGTTGTCGACCGCCAGCAGGATCCGGCGCTCGGCGCAGAGCCGGGCGATGCCCTCCATGTCGGCCACCCGCAGCGTCGGGTTCGAGACCACCTCGACCAGGATCATCTTCGTCTCCGGCCGGATCGCGGCCTCGATGGCGGCGATGTCGGTCGGGTCGGCCAGGCTGGTGGCGATGCCGAAGCGGTTGAGGTCCTGGGTCATCAGCCGCAGCGAGCGGCCGTAGAGCTGGTCGCCGCCGATGATGTGGTCGCCCGCGTTCAGCAGCCCCATCAGCGCCGCCGTCACCGCCGCCATGCCCGAGCCGGTGATCAACCCGCCCTCGGCGCCCTCCAGCCCGTCGATCTTGCGCGCCAGCACGTCGGCATTGGGATGGCCCTCACGGGCGTAGGTGTAGCCCGCGACATCGCCGGCATATTGCGCGTCGAGCTCGTCCGGGCTGTCGGAGGCATAGACGACGGAAGGCTGGATCGGCGTCGCCACGGCGCGGCTGACGCTGTCGGGCCAGCCGGTGCGGCGGACGAGGGTTTCGAAGGGCTTGCGGTCGGTCATGGCGGGCACTCCTTTGCCGTTCCCATCGCACGGCCCGCGCGCGCCCGCAAGCGCGCGACGGTCGCAAAGATGTCCCGTTCCGCCCTGCTTTCCTCTCAGCGAAAATATCCCGGGGGTCCGGGGGCAGCGCCCCCGGCCTTGCTCAGACCGGCTTCAACCCGGCCCGGTAGCGGCGCATGTTGTCCTGGTAATGCTGAGCCGAGGCGATCAGCCCCGCCTGCGCCGCATCGTCCAGCATCCGCACCACCTTGCCCGGCGCGCCCATCACCAGGCTGCCGTCGGGGATCTCCTTGCCCTCGGTGATCAGGGCGCCGGCGCCGATCAGGCAGCCCTTGCCGATCTTGGCTCCGTTCAGCACCGTCGCCCCCATGCCGATCAGCGCGCCGTCGCCGATGGTGCAGCCGTGCAGCATCACCTTGTGGCCGATGGTGCAGTTCCGCCCGACGCTCAGCGGGTAGCCGATGTCGGTGTGGAAGACGCAGTTCTCCTGCACGTTCGAGCCGGCCCCGACCCGGATCTCCTCGTTGTCGCCGCGCAGGGTCGAGCCGAACCAGACCGAGGCGCCGCTCTCCAGCACCACCTTGCCGATCAGGTTGGCATCGGGGGCGACCCAGTAGTCGCCGTCTTCGGGGAAGGTCGGGGTGATGCCGTCGAGCGCATAGATCATCTGTCTTCGAACTCCTGGTTGAGGCCGCGGACGAATTCGGTCAGGCCGGGCTGGCGGTCGCGGCGCATCCGCTCGGCCGTCAGGATGGTGCGCAGCTCCTGCTCGGCCACGTCGATATCGCGGTTGACCAGCACGTAGTCGTATTCCGCCCAGTGGCTGATCTCGGCCTGGCTCTTCTCCATCCGGCCGGCGATGACCTCCTCGCTGTCCTGGCCCCGGCCCCGCAGCCGGCGCTCGAGCTCGGCGATCGAGGGCGGCAGGACGAAGACCGAGATCACGTCGCGGCCCAGCGGCGAATTGCGGATCTGCTGGCCGCCCTGCCAGTCGATATCGAACAGCGTGTCGCGGCCGGCCTCCATCGCCTGTTCGACCGGGGCGCGCGGGGTGCCGTAGAAATTGCCGAAGACCTCGGCATGTTCCAGCATCTCGCCGGCCTCGACCATGGCCAGGAACTCCTCGCGCGAGCGGAAGAAATAGTCGGCGCCGTCAACCTCGCCCGGGCGCGGGGTGCGGGTGGTGGCCGAGACCGAGAAGCTCAGTGTCGGGTCCCATTGCATCAGCCGCCGGGCCAGCGTCGATTTGCCCGCCCCGGAGGGCGAAGACAGGATGACCAGAAGGCCGCGCCGCTGCATCGTCACCGCATCTCACTCCACGTTCTGAACCTGCTCGCGCATCTGGTCGATGACGAGCTTGAGGTCAAGCCCGACCCGGGTCAGTTCGGCATTCTGCGATTTCGAGCACAAGGTGTTGGCCTCGCGGTTGAATTCCTGCGTCAGGAAGTCGAGCTTGCGGCCCACCGGGCCGGTGCCGGCAAGATGGGCGCGGGCCGAGGCGACATGGGCGTCGAGCCGGTCGAGCTCCTCGGTCACGTCGGCCTTGACCGCGATCAGCGCCAGTTCCTGCGCCACCCGGTCGGGATCGGCCTCGGCGGCATTGGCGAGCACGCGGGCAAGGTTTTCGCGCAGGGTCTCGTCCATCTGCGCCCGCCGTGCCGTGGCCAGTTCGCGTGCCTCGGCCGCCAGCGCCGCGATCCGGTCGACCTGGCCCGCCAGCACCTCGGCCAGCGCCGTGCCCTCGGCCGCCCGCATTTCCTGGAAAGCGTCGAGCAGTCCCGGCAGGTCGGCCATCAGCGCCGCCAGCAGCGGCGCGCTGTCCTCCTCCTCGCCGCCGGCGTCGAGCACGCCGCGCTGGGCCAGGATCTCGGCCGCCGAGGTCTGGGCCAGCACCACGCCGCGCTCGTTCGCCGCCCGCTCGACCCCGGCCAGCGCCGTCAGCACCGCGGCCAGGACCTCGGGGTTCAGCCGCAGCGCCTCGGCCCCGGCCTCGCGCGTCAGCTTGAGCGTCAGGCTGACATTGCCGCGCTGGACCCGCTTGCCCAGTTCGGCGCGGACCGCCTGCTCCAGCCCGGCGATGCCGTCGGGCAGCCGCAGCCGCAGATCGAGCCCCTTGCCGTTGACGCTGCGGATATCCCAGCTCCAGCGCGCGCCCGCCCCCTCGCCCTTGCGCGAGGCGAAGCCGGTCATCGACACGATCATGCGTTCATCCCTCTTGTCCCTGCACCGCCGATCCCGGGGAGGGACAGCCGAAAGGATGGTCCTCTTAACCCACGGGTAATCTTTGCCCCGCTAGGGTTAACAGAGCGTGACGGCAGGAACAATCGCCGCTCGCCGCCATGGCGTCGCGCCGCCGTCCCGGGGCCTGCCCGCGGGTTCGCAGACCGGGCACAGGCGGAAACCCGCAGGAAGGAGAACAGATGCGGTCCGATCCGCTCATCCAGCAGGTCGTCGGCTATTGGGAGGCGCTGCGCGCCGGCCGGCCGGCGCCGTTGCGGGCCGAGGTCGAGCCGCGCGGGCTGGAGCCGGCGCGCGACCGGGTCTTCCTCGCCGAGCGGATCGCCCCCGGCACCGCCCGGCTGCGCCGCGCCGGGATGGCTCTGAACGAGATCATGGGCATGGAGGTCCGCGGCATGCCGTTGAGCGCCTTCGTCGCGCCGCCCGACCGCGACGCCTTCGCCGCCACGATCGAACGGGTCGGCGCCGGCCCTGTCCGGGCGCTGCTGCAGCTGGAAAGCCTGGCCGGCCCCGGCCGCCCCGCCATCGCCGCCGCACTGGCGCTGCTGCCGCTGGTCAACGACCGCGACGAAAGTCCGCTGCTGCTGGGCTGCCTGGTCTGCGACGGCGCCATCGGCCTGCCGCCGCGCCGCTTCTCCGTCCTCTCCTGCGCCCTGATCCGCTATGCCGTCACCGCCCCGGCGACCCGGGTCGAGCGCCCGGCCCGCCGCCGACCGACCGCAACCGACCCGGCGGCGCCGGAAACGCCGAAGGGGCTGCACGAGGCCCCAGCCCCGTTTACCCCCTCTCCCCCGGATCTGCGGCTGGTCAAGGGCTGACGCCGAAGTTCAGCCGCGTCCGGTATCGATGCAATAGACGTGGTTCGGCACCGCCTCGCCCTCGAGGTGGAAGGTCCAGTCGCCCCAGAAATGCCAGCCGCGCGCCCGGTAGAAGCCGGCCGCGGCATGGTTGCCGGCAAAGGCGGTCAGGAAGACCCGGTCGTGCCCGGCCTGCCGCGCCGCCTCCAGCGCCGCCTGCAACAGCGCGCTGCCGATGCCCCGGCCCTTCTGCGCCGGCTGGACGTAGAGCGTGCCGATCTCGGCCGTGCCGCAGCCTTCGCCCGGCGGCTCCGGCGCCAGCAGCAGCCGGATATAGCCCAGCAGATACGCGCCGTCGCGGCACAGGATCAGCCGCGTGTCGCCCTTCGCCACCGCGGTGCGGAACGCCTCCGGCGCGTATTCGCGCAGCACGTGGGCGGCATAGTCGGGCCGCACGCCGCGCACGGCATAGGTGTCGAGCCAGACCTGCGTCGCCAGCACCGACAGGCTCTCGGCATCCGCCGCCGTCGCCGGTTCGATCTCGTATCCCATCGCGCCCTCAGCTCAGCGAGGTCACCCAGAGGATGGTCGCATCCTCGGCCGAGGTCGAGACCACGTTGTGGCCCATGGTGGCGTCGTAATAGGCACTGTCGCCGCGGCGCATCTCGACCGGCTCGTAGAACTCGGTATAGAGCCGGATCGTGCCGGTCAGGACATAGAGGAACTCCTCGCCCTCGTGGCGCACCCAGCCGTCGAACTCCTCGAGGCTGCGGGCCCGGATCCGGGCGCGGTAGGGCAGCATCTGCTTGCGGGTCAGGCCGCCGGCGAGCAACTCGTGCTCGTAGGTCACCGTGGCATGGGCCTGGCCGGCGCCCGATTTCGTCACCGTCATCCGCCCGGTCACCTGCGCCTGCGCCGCCGGGGTGAAGAGCTGCGGCACCGAGATCGCCAGCCCCTCGGCCAGCTTCTTCAGCGCCTCGTAAGTGGGCGACATCTGGCCGTTCTCGATCTTCGACAGGGTCGAGCGCGCCAGCCCGGCCTGCTGCGCCGCCTGTTCCAGCGTCCAGCCCCTGGCCTTGCGCAGCGCCCGCACCCGTTCGCCCAGGTTCAGGGGCTCGACCGGTTCGCTCGCGCCGCTCTCGCGGGCGATGCGGATGATGCTGGTGGGGTCGGTTTCGCTCATCGGAGCCTCCTGAACAGGCTTCTGTGCAATACGGCACAACCGCTGCGGCTTGCAACTGCCGCCATCGCGGCGTAGCCCGTCGCCATGCTCTCGCTCTTCGACAATGGCGCCCCGGCGCCCTGCCCCGCGCCGTTCAACCTCGCCGCCTATGTGCTGGCCGAGGCCGAGACGGTTCCCGACCGCAACGCGCTGCAGATCGTGCGGCCGACCGGGGCGGAACGCTGGAGCTACGGCAAGCTGGCGGCGGCGGTGCGCGGCACCGGGACCGGGCTGCTGGCGCTCGGGCTCAGCCCGGGCGACCGGGTGCTCCTGCGGCTGGGCAACACGGTCGAGTTCCCGATCCTGTTCCTCGGCGCCATCGCCGCCGGGCTGGTGCCGGTGCCGACCTCGTCGCAGCTGACCGCGCCCGAGGTCGCCAAGATCGTCGCCGAGATCGGCCCGAAGCTGATCGCCGCCGGCGCCGGCATCGCCCTGCCGGACAGCCCGCCCTGCCCGGTGCTGGACGAGGCGGCGCTGGCCGCGCTGCGCGACAACGCCCCCTGCGACTGGCAGATGGGCGACCCGGAGCGGCTGGCCTATATCATCTACACCTCTGGCACCTCGGGCAATTCCCGCGCCGTGATGCATGCCCACCGGGCGATCTGGGCGCGGCGGATGATGTGGGACGGCTGGTATGGCATGACCGGCGCCGACCGCATCCTCCACGCCGGGGCCTTCAACTGGACCTACACGCTGGGCACCGGGTTGATGGACCCGTGGACGCTGGGCGCCACCGCGCTGATTCCCGGCGCCGGCGTCACCCCGGCGCAACTGCCGCTCCTGCTCAAGCGTTTCGACGCGACGATTTTCGCCGCCGCGCCAGGGGTTTACCGCCAGATGTTGCGGGAGCACCCGAAGTTGGACCTGCCCAAGCTGCGCCACGGCCTCTCGGCCGGCGAGAAGCTGCCCGACACCGTCCGCCATGCCTGGCAGCAGGCGACCGGGACCGAGGTGCACGAGGCGCTCGGCATGTCGGAATGCTCGACCTTCCTCTCCGCCGCCCCCGGCCACCCGGCGCCACCGGGCGCCTCGGGCTATCCCCAGCAGGGCCGCCGCATCGCCGTGCTCGGCCCCGACAGCGCGCCGGTCGAGATCGGCACCCCCGGCACCCTCGCCGTCTCGGACCGCGATCCCGGCCTGTTCCTCGGCTATCTCGGTGCCGAGGACGAGACCCGGGCGCGGTTCAGGGGCGAATGGTTCGTTACCGGCGACACCGTTTCGATGGCCGAGGACTATGCCGTCACCTATCTCGGCCGCGACGACGACATGATGAATGCCGGCGGCTACCGGGTCTCGCCGATCGAGGTCGAGACCGTGGTCAACCGTCTCGACGGCGTCCACGAATCCGCCGCCGTCGAGGTCACGGTCAAGGCCGACGCCACCGTCATCGCCTGTTTCTACACAGGTGAAGCTCTTGACCCCGCCGCGCTTTCGACCCATGTCGCGGAAAACCTTGCCCGCTACAAGCAGCCGCGCATCTTCGTCCATCGCGACTCCCTGCCCAAGGGCGCCAACGGCAAGCTGCTGCGCCGGGCGCTGCGCCAGGACTACGAGGCCCAAAATGATCCGGCTTGATATCTTCTCCGATCCCGTCTGCCCCTGGTGCTATATCGGCAAGACCCTGCTCGACCGGGCGCTGGAATCGCGGCCCGGGCATCCGTTCCGCGTCGAATGGCACCCGTTCCAGCTCAATCCCGAGATGCCGGCCGAGGGCATGGATCGCCGGACCTACCTCGAGGCCAAGTTCGGCGGCCCCGAGCGCGCGACCGCGGTCTATGGCAAGATCGCCGAGGCCGCCCGCGCCGCCGGCGTCGATATCGATTTCGAGCGCATCGCCCGGACGCCGAACACGCTCGACGCCCACCGGCTGATCCACTGGGCCGGGCTCGAGGGCAAGCAGACCGCCGTCGTCGGCGCCCTGTTCCGGGCCTATTTCCGCGAGGGCCGCGACATCGGCGATCCGGAAGTGCTGGCGGCGATCGGCGCGGCCTGCGGCCTCGACGGCGAGATGATCGCCCGGCTGCTGGCCAGCGAGGCCGACCGCGCGGCCATCGCCAAGCGCGACGCCCATGCCCGCGAGCGCGGCATCAACGCGGTGCCGACCTTCATCCTGGCGGACCAGTATGTCCTGCCCGGCGCCCAGACCGTGGCGCTGTGGCAGCAGGTGATCGACGAGATCGCCGAGAAACGGGCGGTGCAGGATGCCGCCGGCGAGGACCAGTGACGTGACCGACCAGACGATCAATCCGACGGCGCGCGGGCCGCGGAAAATGCTCTCCCCGGTGGAGTTCATCGCCATGATCGCGATGCTCTTCGCCACGGTGGCCTTCTCGATCGACTCGATGCTGCCCGCCCTGCCCGAGATCGGCCGCCAGCTGACGCCGGACGATCTCAACCGCGCCCAGTTGATCCTGACCTCCTTCGTCCTCGGCATGGGGGTCGGCACCTTCTTCGCCGGCCCGATCTCGGACGCCATCGGCCGCAAGCAGGCGATCCTCGGCGGCGCGGTGCTCTACACCATCGGCGCGGCGCTGGCCTCGATGGCGCAGACGCTCGAGCTGGTGCTGGCGGCGCGGGTGCTGCAGGGGCTGGGCGCCGCCGGACCGCGCGTCGTCGCGCTGGCGATGGTGCGCGACCTGCATGCCGGGCGGCAGATGGCCCGGGTGATGTCCTTCGCGATGATGGTCTTTACCCTGGTGCCGGCCATCGCCCCGGCGATGAGCACCTTCATCATCGACGCCTTCGGCTGGCGCGGCATCTTCGGCGCCTTCATCACCTTCTCGCTGATCTCCTCGCTCTGGCTCGGCCTGCGCCAGCCCGAGACCCTGCCGGTCGAAGCCCGTCGCCCGATGCGGCTGGCCCCGCTGCTGGCGGCGCTGCGCGAGGTGCTGACCCATCGCGTCGTCGTCACCGCCATCGCGGTGCAGACCCTGGCCTTCGCGGCGCTGTTCGGAACCCTGTCCTCGACCCAGCAGATCTTCGATATCAGCTACGGCCGCGGCGAAAGCTTCCCGGCCTGGTTCGCGATGATCGCGATCATGGCCGGCAGCGCCAGCTTCCTCAACGCCCAGCTCGTCGTCCGTCTCGGCATGCGACGGATGATCTCGACGACGCTGCTGGTGCAGCTCAGCTTCTCGGCGCTGATGACCGTGCTGACCCATTTCGAGCTGCTGCCCGAGATGCTGCGCTTTCCCGCCTACCTGGTCTGGACCACCGGCATCTTCTTCATGGCCGGGCTGGTGCTGGGCAACCTGAACGCGCTGGCAATGGAGCCGATGGGCCATATCGCCGGCATGGCGGCCTCGATCGTCGGCGCCATCGCAACGGTTCTGGCGGTCGGCATCGCGGCGCCGATCGGGCTCGCCTTCAACGGCACGCCGGTGCCGCTGATGGCGTCGATCGCGGTGCTGTGCACGCTGGGCTGGGGGCTGATGCAGACCATCCCGCGCAACTGAGCCCGTCCCCGCCAGCCAAGCCGCGGGCAAGCTGCGGGGCCGGCGCTCCGGCGCGCGCCGATAGATCCGCGCGGGCGGGTGATTGTTTCCTATTTGGAAAAACTCTGTTGATCGCGTCGAAAATTTGATTTGAGTCACAAAATCGCGAGGAAAACATGCTAATCTGACCAGATAGTCAGAGGGGTGGGGTAACGCTCTTCTTAAGTCTTTTAGGCGCTTTTTTAGTGGTTTGGTGACCTGGGGGCGCCATCGAAAGTTAAGTCACGTTCGGCGTGTCTCGCGGTGTTTCATTGCGGGGCACGCTTTTTTTGTGGCGGCGCTCAGACCTGCTCTTTCGCCTTCTTCTGCGGCACCTTCTCGGCCAGGTCGCGGGCGATGGCGAAGGCGCCGCGGATGCGGTCGGCCTCGGACTTCCATTCGCGCCGGACGATGATCTTGTTGTCCCTGATCTTGGCCAGGTCGCCTTGGGCCTGAACGAATTCCACCAGCCCGGCGGGATTGGCGAACTTGTCGTTGTGGAACTGGATCGTCGCCCCCTTGGGCCCGCCGTCGAGGCGCGAGATCCCGGCGCGCTTGCACATCGCCTTGATCCGCACCACCAGCATCAGCGTGTTGACCTCCTTCGGCAGCTTGCCGAAACGGTCGATCAGTTCGGCGGCGAAGCCCTCCAGCTCGACCTTGGTGGTCAGGCCCGACAGCCGGCGGTAGAGGCCCAGCCGGACGTCGAGATCGGGAACGTAGTGATCGGGGATCAGCACCGGAACGCCGAGGTTGATCTGCGGCGCCCATTGGTCGTCCTGCACCGTCAGCCCGTCGATCTCGCCCGATTTGATCTTGGCGATCGTCTCTTCCAGCATCGCCTGGTAGAGCTCGTAGCCGACTTCCGAGATATGGCCCGACTGCTCCTCGCCGAGGATGTTGCCGGCGCCGCGCAGGTCGAGGTCCTGGCTGGCCAGGGTGAAGCCGGCGCCGAGGCTGTCGAGGCTGCCCAGCAGCCGCAGCCGCTTCACCGCCTGGTCGGTCAGCGGCGCCCGCGGCTTGGTGGTCAGGTAGCAATAGGCGCGGGTCTTCGAGCGCCCGACCCGGCCGCGGATCTGGTAGAGCTGGGCCAGGCCGAACATGTCGGCGCGATGGACGATCATGGTGTTCGCGGTCGGAATGTCGAGACCGGATTCGACGATCGTCGTCGCCAGCAGCACATCGTATTTGCCGTCGTAGAAGGCGTTCATCCGGTCGTCGAGCTCGCCCGCCGCCATCTGGCCATGGGCGGTGACGAAGCTGACCTCCGGCACCTGCTCGCGCAGGAACTCCTCCATGTCGGGCAGGTCCTTGATCCGCGGCACGACAAAGAAGGACTGGCCGCCGCGGAAATGCTCGCGCAGCAGCGCCTCGCGCAGGGTCACGGTGTCGAATTCGCTGACATAGGTCCGGATCGCCAGCCGGTCGACCGGCGGCGTGCCGATGATCGACAGGTCGCGGACGCCGGTGAGGCTAAGCTGCAGCGTGCGCGGGATCGGCGTGGCCGTGAGCGTCAGCACGTGGATATCCGTGCGCATCTCCTTCAGCCGCTCCTTGTGGGAGACGCCGAAATGCTGCTCCTCGTCGATCACCATCAGGCCGAGGTTCTTGAACTTCACCGTCTTGGCCAGCAGCGCATGGGTGCCGATGCAGATATCGACGGTGCCGTCGGCCAGCCCGGCGCGGGTCTTGGCTGCCTCCTTGGCGGTGACGAAGCGCGACAGCTGGCGGACCTGGATCGGGAAGCCGCGGAAGCGTTCGGCGAAGCTCTTGTAATGCTGGCGGGCGAGCAGCGTCGTCGGTGCCACCACCGCCACCTGCGCCCCCGACATCGCCGCGACGAAAGCGGCGCGCATCGCCACCTCGGTCTTGCCGAAGCCGACATCGCCGACCACCAGCCGGTCCATCGGCGTGCCGGCGTCGAGGTCCTTGAGCACGTCCTCGATCGCCGCCAGCTGGTCGTCGGTCTCCTGATAGGGGAAACGGGCGCTGAACGCCTCCCAGGCGTGGTGCGGCGCCTCCAGGATCGGGGCGTGGCGCAGGTGGCGTTCGGCCGCGATCCGGATCAGCCGGTCCGCCATCTCGCGGATGCGTTCCTTCAGCCGCGCCTTCTTGGCCTGCCAGGCGCCACCGCCGAGCTTGTCGAGCAGCCCTTCCTCGTGACCGTAGCGGCTCAGCAGCTCGATATTCTCGACCGGCAGGTAGAGCCGCGCGCCCTCGGCATATTCCAGCGCGATGCACTCATGCGGCGCGCCGAGGGCGGTGATGGTCTCGAGCCCGGTATAGCGGCCGACGCCGTGCTCGACATGGACGACGAGGTCGCCCGGCGACAGCGATTGCGTTTCGGTCAGGAAGTTCTCGGCCTTGCGGCGTTTCTTCGGGCTCCGGATCAGCCGGTCGCCGAGCACGTCCTGTTCCGAGATCACGGTCAGGCCGGGCGCCTCGAAACCGTGCTCCAGCGCCCAGACGGCGAGGAAAAGCCCGCCTTTCCCGTCCCTGACATCGCGAATGTCACGGATTTCGGCCGCGCCTTCGAGGTGCTCGTCCTCCAGCAGCCCCTTGAGCCGCTCGCGCGCGCCGTCGGAATAGCTGGCGACGATGACCTGGCCCTGTTCGCGCTTGGTCCGAACATGGTCGGCCAGGGCCCCG
Source organism: Acidimangrovimonas pyrenivorans (assembly GCF_042643245.1). Taxonomy (NCBI): domain Bacteria; kingdom Pseudomonadati; phylum Pseudomonadota; class Alphaproteobacteria; order Rhodobacterales; family Paracoccaceae; genus Acidimangrovimonas; species Acidimangrovimonas pyrenivorans. The sequence goes on along the minus strand of NZ_JBHRSK010000004.1, from coordinate 426,009 downwards.
AAAAGGCTGATGTTTTCCTGCTGGCGCTCGGGGGCAAAATTGCGGCCGATGCGGCCGCCGGCATCCAGCACCCCGGGCCCGACGCCCTGTTGCAGAGGCGTCAGCTGGATCACCCGGTGCTCGGCCGTCGCCGCCTCCCAGTCGCCATCGTCGAGATAGAGCAGCCCGGGCGGGCACGGCTTGTAGACCGAGTCGAGCCGGCCCTTGGCCGTCATCGCCTCGCGCCGGGCATCATACTGGTCGGCAATGCCCTCCCAGCGGCTCAGCCGCGCCGGCGTCAGCTGGTCGTCGAGCATCACGCTGGCTTCGGGCAGGTAGCCGAACAGGGTTTCCAGCCGATCGTGGAAGAAGGGCAGCCAATGCTCCATCCCGGCATGTTTGCGGCCGGCGCTGACCGCCTCGTAAAGCGGGTCGTCGGTGCCGGCGGCGCCGAATTCCAGCCGGTAGTTCTGGCGGAAGCGGGTGATCGATGCCTCGTCGAGGATCACCTCGGAGACCGGCGCCAGCTCGACCGCTTCGAGCTTCTCCACCGTGCGCTGGCTGACCGGATCGAAGCGCCGGGCGCCGTCGAGCACGTCGCCGAACAGGTCGAGCCGCACCGGCCCGCCGGCGCCCGGCGGGTAGATGTCGATGATGCCGCCGCGCACCGCGTAGTCGCCGGGCTCGGTCACGGTCGGGCTCTGGACGAAGCCCATGCGGACCAGGAACTGCCGCAGCCCGGCCTCGTCGATGCGGCCGTTGACCCGGGCCGAGAAAGAGGCCTCGCGCAACGTATCGCGCGCCGGAATCCGCTGCATCGCCGCGCTCAGCGTCGTCAGCAGGATGAACGGCCCCGGCACGCCATGGGCCAGCGCCGCCAGCGTCGCCATCCGCGTCGCCGAAACGTCCGGGTTGGGCGAGATGCGGTCGAAGGGCAGGCAATCCCAGGCCGGCAGGGTCAGCACCACGGCGTCGGGCGCGAAGAAGGCCAGCGCGGTACGCATCGCCTCCAGCCGCTTGTCGTCGCGGGCGACATGGATGACGGCGCCGCCGCTCTTTTCCAGCTCGCGCGCGAGCAGCCGCGCGTCGTAGCCTTCGGGCGCGCCGCCCAGGGTGATGATGCCTGCCGTGGTCATGGGGGCTGACCTACCCCACCGCCCGCCGGTGTCAATGGCTTCGCTGCCGGCCGCGGCATCAATGCCCCAGCGCGCCCAGCACCATGTTCTGATACATGCCCCACATCGCGGTGACGAAGATCGCGACGACGCCGATCAGCTGGGTGTAGAACCGGTGCCGCGTCATCCGCCGCCACAGCGCCTCGCCGCTGCCCTCGCCCTTCTCGATCAGGTGGGCGGTGCGGATCGACATCATCCAGACCAGGGTCATCGGGAAGGCCAGCAGCAACAGCGCCTGGGCGAATTCGATATGGTAGTAGAAGCCGAGCAGCGCCAGCAGGGTGAGCAGGAAACAGGCCAGCGCCAGCAGCCACATGCCCGAAACGCGCGAGATATGCAGCACCCGGTTGACGTTGATCCGCACCATGTCCTCGAGGTCGACCTCGGCCTGGCCGCCATGGCGACGCGCCCGGCCGATCATATCGAAGGGCACGCCCAGCACCCAATGGCTGGCCGTCGACCAGGTCACCGCGAGCGCGATCCAGAACCATAGATTCGAGAACGACCTCAGGTCGATCAGTTCGAAAACCTGCTGATAAACGTTCACGCCCCGCCCCTGCTTGCCGTTTTTCGGCGAGATTAGACTGCCCCTGCGCGGAATCCTACCCTTGAGATGACATAAGATCCGTGCCACCCAGAAGCACCCTGAACAGACCGGAGGCCGCGATGCGCCCCACCCTCGCCCCGTTCCCGACCACGCGGCTGCGCCGCACCCGCGCCTCTGCCGCCCTGCGCGACCTGACGCAGGAGAACCGCCTGTCGGTCAAGGACCTGATCTGGCCGGTCTTCGTCCGCGACGGCGACAATGTCGAGGAGCCGGTAGCCTCGATGCCCGGGGTGTTGCGGCGCTCGGTCGACCTCGTGGTCAAGGCGGCGGAAGAGGCGGCAGAACTGGGCATCCCGGCGATCTGCCTGTTTCCCTATACCGATCCCAGCCTCAAGACCGAGACCTGCGAGGAAGCCTGGAACCCCGACAACCTGTCGAACCGGGCGATCCGGGCGATCAAGGCGGCGGTGCCCGAGATCGCGGTGATGACCGATATCGCGCTCGACCCCTACAACGCCAATGGCCATGACGGCATCGTTCGCAACGGCGAGATCCTCAACGACGAATCGGTCGAGGCACTGGTCAGGATGGCGATGGCCCAGGCCGATGCCGGGGCCGACATCCTCGGCCCCTCGGACATGATGGACGGCCGCATCGGCGCCATCCGCGCCGCGCTCGAGGCCGCCGATCACCGCAACGTGACGATCCTGTCCTATTCGGCCAAATACGCCAGCGCCTTCTACGGCCCGTTCCGCGACGCGGTCGGCGCCACCGGCGCGCTGCAGGGCGACAAGAAGACCTACCAGATGAACCCGGGCAATTCCGACGAGGCGATCCGGCTGATCGAGCGCGACCTGAGCGAGGGCGCCGACATGGTGATGGTCAAGCCCGGCCTGCCCTATCTCGACATCTGCCGCCGGGTGAAGGACACCTTCGGCGTGCCGACCTATGCCTACCAGGTCTCGGGCGAATACGCGATGATCCAGGCCGCGGTCGGCAATGGCTGGCTCGACGGCGACAAGGTGATGATGGAAAGCCTGCTGGCGTTCAAGCGCGCCGGCTGCGACGGCATCCTGACCTATTTCGCCCCGGCCGCCGCCCGGATGCTGCGCGCCGGCGGCTGAGCCTCCGCCCGACCGTCGCCCGCACCTCGGCAAGACCCTGCCGCCTCGCGCTGGCGTGGCGTGACAATCGCGTGAGAAACCCCTATGATTTGCGCCAAGGGCCGCTAAAAGGCCCATATGTTCCGCCCCTTTGCAGGGCGTTCTGATGAGGCACAGGCAGATGAACACTCCTACGCGACGCACATTCCTTCTCGGCGCGGGCGCCACGCTGACGCTGACCGCCGCCTGCGGCAACGGCATCGGCAGCGACGCCGCCGCCAAGATCGACGCACGGGTCGATGCCACCCGCGACTACCTGATCAGCCATTATCCCGGCACCCGGGACCTGATGAACAAGGCGGTCGGCGTGCTCTACATGCCGCTGATCACCGAGGCCGGCTTCGGCGTCGGCGGCGCCTATGGCCGCGGCGCGCTGCGCGTCGGCGGCGCCACGGTCGACTACTACTCGGCGACCAAGGCCTCGTTCGGCTTCCAGATCGGCGCCCAGCAATACGCCCACGCGCTGTTCTTCATGACGCCCGAGGCGCTGGCCGATTTCCGCGCCGGCCCGGGCTGGGCCGCCAGCGCCGACATGCAATACGCGGTCAAGGACAAGGGCGGCAATATCGGCGTCTCGACCACGACCGAGCTGGCCCCGGTCATCGCCCTGGTCTTCGGCCAGACCGGCCTGATCGCCGGCGCCGCCCTGGCCGGCGTCAAATACACCCGGATCATCCCGTAAAGGAAAAGCCCGCCACCGGGCGGGCTTGCCTCCGGCGGGGATATTTTCATGAAGATGAAAGGAGATGCGGCCCTGCTTTCATCTTCACTCAAATATCCCGGGGGTCCCGGGGCTGGCCCCCGGCCCTGCCCTCAGCCGAACGCCTTGAGCCGCTTGATCAGCGACGAGGTGTCCCAGCGGCCGCCGCCCATCGTCTGGACGTCCTTGTAGAACTGGTCGACCAGCGCCGTCACCGGCAGCGGCGCGCCGATCTCCTCGCCGGTGGCGAGGCAAATCCCCAGGTCCTTGCGCATCCAGTCGACGGCGAAACCATGTTCGAACTCGTCCGCCAGCATGGTCTGGTAGCGGTTGGCCATCTGCCACGAGCCGGCCGCGCCCTGGCTGATCACCTCGACCACGGCGGCGCCGTCGAGCCCGGCCTTCTCGCCGAAGGCGAGCGCCTCGGACAGGCCCTGGACCAGGCCGGCGATGCAGATCTGGTTCATCATCTTGGCCATCTGGCCCATGCCGCTGTCGCCGATGCGGCGGCAGATCTTGGCATAGGCGTCGATCACCGGCTCGGCCGCGTCGTACTGGCCCTGGTCGCCGCCGCACATCACCGACAGCACGCCGTTCTCGGCCCCGGCTTGGCCGCCCGAGATCGGCGCGTCGACATAGCCCAGCCCGGCCTGCGCCGCCAAGGCCGCCAGCTCGCGCGTCACCTTGGCCGAGACCGTGGTGTGGTCGACGAAGATCGCGCCGGATTTCATCCCGGCGAAGGCGCCGTCCCCGCCCAGGCAGACCGAGCGCAGGTCGTCGTCGTTGCCGACGCAGGCCATCACGAAATCGGCACCCTTTGCCGCAGCCGCCGGGGTTGCGCCAAGGGCGCCGCCATGTTCTTTCACCCAGGCTTCGGCCTTGGCCGCGGTGCGGTTGTAGACCGTCACCTCATGCCCCGCTTTCGCCAGATGGCCGGCCATCGGATAGCCCATGACCCCGAGACCCAGGAATGCCAGCTTCGCCATGACTTCCCCCCTTCATATCCATGCGTTAGGTTCCCAGCCTAACTAACCGCTCCTCCCCGCCCGTCAAGAAAAGCCTGCACATGCTCACCGCCTTTCGCTGGCTCCTGCGCATCCTCACCGCCCTGATCCTGCTGTCGCTGGCGACGGCCGGGATCGGCTACTGGTTCCTCACGCGCTCGCTGCCGGACTACAACGCGGATTACACCATCGGCGGCATCTCGGCCCCGGTCGAGATCGTGCGCAACAATTCCGACGTGCCGCATATCTTCGGCAAGAGCGATCCGGACGTGTTCTTCGCCCTCGGCTTCGCCCATGCCCAGGACCGGCTGTGGCAGATGACCATGCTGCGCCGCACCGCCCAGGGCCGGCTGTCCGAGATCTTCGGCGCCAAGACCGCCAAGACCGACGAGCTGATGCGGCGGCTGGACATCTACGGGCTGGCGGTGAAATCGGTGGCGGCGCAGGACGACGCGACCAAGGCGGCGCTCGAGGCCTATGCCCGCGGTGTCAATGCCTGGATCAACCTCGTCAACCAGCGCGCGATGGGCCGCGGGGCACCGGAGTTCTTCCTGTTCTCGAACAAGATCGCCGCCTGGCAGCCGGCGGATTCGATCGCCATCCTCAAGCTGATGGCGGTGCAGATGTCGACCTCTCTCGAGGACGAGGTGCTGCGGGCGCGGGTCTCGATGATCCTGCCGCCGGCGCGGGTCAGGGACATCCTGCCCGACGATCCGCTGAAGGCGATCGCCGCCCTGCCCGATTACGCCAGCCTGTTCCCGAAGCTCCACAAGAGCTATGCCGCGCTGAACGTGGCCGACGATCCGCTGTCGCCGTTCAAGCCGCGCGATTTCGGCGGCGCCTCGAATGCCTGGGCGGCGGCGCCCAGCCGCTCGGCCGCCGGCGGCTCCCTGCTCGCCAACGATCCCCATCTCGACTTCACCGCGCCCTCGATCTGGTATCTCGCCCGGCTGCAGCTGAAGGAAGGCGGGGTGATCGGCGCCACCATCCCCGGCGTGCCGCTGGTGCTGCTGGGCCGGTCCAAGACGCTGGGCTGGGGGCTGACCTCGTCCTATCTCGACGACCAGGACGTCCATATCGAGAAGGTCAACCCGGACGACCCGCAGGAATACCTGACCCCCGACGGCTGGAAACCGTTCGAAACCCGGCACTCGATCATCCGGATCAAGGACGAGAAGCCGATCACCGTCACCCTGCGCTGGACCGAGAACGGCCCGGTCCTGCCCGGCTCGCATTACGACCTCGCCTCGGTGACGCCGCCGGGCGCCGTCGCCTCGGTGTCCTGGACCGTGCTGACCGGCGACGACACCTCGATGACCTCGGGCATGCGGCTGATGAAGTCGCATTCGGTGCACGAGGCGATCGAAGCCGGCCGGCTGTTCGTGGCGCCGTCGCAGAACCTGATGCTGGCCGACAAGAACGGCATCGCGATGCAGATGATCGGCAAGATGCCGCGCCGCGACGCCGCCAACGAGACCCAGGGCCGGATGCCCAGCCCGGGCTGGAAGAAGGAAAACCGCTGGAGCGGCTTCCTGCCCTATTCGGCCAATCCGAGCTTCGTCGACCCCTCGACCGGCATCCTCGGCAATACCAACAACAAGACGGTCGACCGGCCGTTCCCGCTCAACGTCACCTTCGACTGGGGCGACACCCAGCGCATCCAGCGCTGGCTCAAGCTGATGAAGGACCGCGACGTCCATACCCGCGAGAGCTTCATCGAGGCCCAGCTCGATACCGTCAGCTTCACCGCCCGGTCGCTGCTGCCGCTGATCGCCAAGAACCTGTGGTACCAGGGCGAGGCCGCGCCCGCGGGCACACCCAAGGCGATGCGGCAGAAGGCGCTGAAGATGCTGGCCGACTGGAACGGCGAGATGAACGAGCACCTGCCCGAGCCGCTGATCTACGCCGCCTGGATGCTGCACCTGCAGAAGCGGCTGATCAGCGACGAGCTCGGGCCCCTGGCGGCCGATTTCGCCCGCCCCGACCCGGTCTTCATCGAGCGGGTGTTCCGCAACACCGACGGCGCCAGCGCCTGGTGCGACATCGTCCAGTCGACCGCGCATGAAAGCTGCACCGACATCGCCCGGATGTCGCTCGACGACGCGCTGCTGTGGCTGTCGCAGCACTACGGCAAGAACATCGAGAGCTGGCGCTGGGGCGACGCCCACCAGGCGATGCAGGATCACCCGGTTCTGGGCAAGATCCCGGTGCTGCGCTACTTCGTCAACATCCGCCAGTCGACCTCGGGCGGCGACAACACGCTGATGCGCGGCCTGACCAAGGCGACCGGGCCGAACCCGTTCCTCAACGTCCATGGCGCCGGCTATCGCGGGGTCTACGATTTCGCCGATCCCGATTCGTCGGTCTTCATCATCTCGACCGGCGAATCCGGCCATCCGCTCAGCCGCCATTACGACGACCTGGGCGAGCTCTGGCGGCGCGGCGAATACATCCCGATGTCGCTCGACCCGGCGCTGGCCCGGGCGGCGGCGGTCGGGATCACCAGGCTGACCCCGGCGGCGCCGGCCGGGAACTGAAGCGGGAACCGAGCCGGGAACCGGGGCGCGCGATTTCCGGGCGGACGGACCCTGCGACAATCTTGCGCTCGCCCGCCCCACGTGCCAGTTTCGCCCCCTGCCCGCCAGGGAGGAACCCGTGCAGACCGATACCACCGCCACCACGGCGCCCGCCACCGCCGCAACGGCCGCCTCCGCGCAACTGCCGCAGCTGAGCCACGCCCGCAACCCGGGCATGGCGCTCGACCTCGACTGGGTCGCCGCCGCGCAGGCCAACACCTCGGCCATCGAACGCCGCGCCGCCACCCTGCCCGGCCGCCGCAGCGTCAAGAAGGAATTCCAGGCCGCCTGGCTGTGCAAGGCCGTCAGCCTGATCGACCTGACGACGCTGTCGGGCGACGACACCGAGGGCCGCGTGCGCCGGCTCTGCGCCAAGGCGCGCCAGCCGGTGCGGCCCGACCTGCTCGCGGCACTGGGCATGGAGGGTCTGACGACCGGCGCCGTCTGCGTCTATCACGAGATGGTCGAGACCGCGGTCAAGGCCCTGGAAGGCAGCGGAATTCCGGTCGCCGCCGTCTCGACCGGCTTCCCCGCCGGCCTGTCGCCCTACAAGCTGCGCATCGCCGAGATCGGCGAGAGCGTGAAGGCCGGGGCCAAGGAGATCGACATCGTCATCTCGCGCCGCCATGTCCTGACCGGCAACTGGCAGCGGCTCTATGACGAGATGCGCGAGATGCGCGAGGCGGCGGGCGAGGCCCATGTCAAGGCGATCCTCGCCACCGGCGAGCTCGGCACCCTGCGCAACGTCGCCCGCGCCTCGCTGGTCTGCATGATGGGCGGCGCCGATTTCATCAAGACCTCGACCGGCAAGGAAAGCGTCAACGCCACGCTGCCGGTCTCGCTGACGATGATCCGGGCGATCCGCGAGTACGAGGCGCGCACCGGCTACAAGGTCGGCTACAAGCCCGCCGGCGGCATCTCGAAGGCCAAGGACGCGCTGACCTACCTGGCGCTACTGAAGGACGAGCTCGGCCTGCCCTGGCTCCAGCCCGACCTGTTCCGCTTCGGCGCCTCCTCGCTGCTGGGCGATATCGAGCGCCAGCTGGAACATTTCGTCACCGGCCGCTACTCGGCCGCCAACCGCCATCCGATGGGATAAGCCATGACCGTGCGCGACATTTTCGAGACCATGAGCTACGGCCCCGCCCCCGAATCCGACGCCGAGGCGCAGGCCTGGCTCGAGAAACACGATCGCCGCTTCGGCAATTTCATCGACGGTGCCTTCACCAAGCCCGGCGCCACCTTCGCGACCCGGAACCCGGCGACGGGCCACGAGCTGGCGCAGGTCACCCAGGCCACGGCCGAGGACGTGACCGCCGCCGTCGCCGCCGCCCGCAAGGCCCAGCCGAAATGGGCCGGCCTGTCCGGCCACCAGCGCGCCAAGGTGCTCTACGCCCTCGCCCGGCTGGTGCAGAAGCATGCCCGCCTGCTGGCGGTTCTGGAAACCCTCGACAACGGTAAGCCGATCCGCGAGAGCCGCGATATCGACGTCGCCCTTGTCGCCCGCCATTTCTACTACCACGCCGGCCTCGCCCAGCTGCTGGCCAGCGAACAGCCCGGCATGGCCCCGCTCGGCGTCTGCGGCCAGATCATCCCGTGGAACTTCCCGCTCCTGATGCTGGCCTGGAAGGTCGCGCCCGCCCTGGCCGCCGGCAATAGCGTGGTGCTGAAGCCGGCCGAATACACCTCTCTCACCGCGCTGCTCTTCGCCGAGATCAGCCGCGAGGCCGGGCTGCCGCCGGGCGTGCTCAACATCGTCACCGGCGACGGCGCCACCGGCGCGGCGCTGGTCGAGGCCGAGGTCGACAAGATCGCCTTCACCGGCTCGACCGAGGTCGGCCGCCGGATCCGCACCGCCACCGCCGGCCGCGGCATCGCCCTGACGCTCGAGCTCGGCGGCAAGTCGCCCTACATCGTCTTCGAGGATGCCGATATCGACAGCGCCGTCGAGGGGCTGGTCGACGCGATCTGGTTCAACCAGGGCCAGGTCTGCTGCGCCGGCTCGCGCCTCTTGGTGCAGGAGGGCATCGCCGAACGCTTCCACGACAAGCTGAAACGCCGCATGGACGGGCTCCGCCTCGGCGACCCGCTCGACAAATGCATCGATGTCGGCGCCGTCGTCGATCCGGTCCAGCTCAAGACCATCACCGAGATGGTCGACGGCAACACCGAGGGCGAGACCTACCGCGCCGAGACCGCCCTGCCCGAGGGCTGCTTCTACCCGCCGACGCTGATCACCGGGCTCGAGCCGTCCTCACGGCTGATGCAGGAGGAAATCTTCGGCCCGGTTCTGGTCTCGACCACCTTCCGCACCCCGGCCGAGGCGGTGGCGCTGGCCAATAGCAGCCGCTACGGGCTCGCCGCCTCGATCTGGTCGGAGAATATCAATCTCGCCCTCGACATCGCGCCCAAGCTCGCCGCCGGCGTCGTCTGGGTCAACGGCACCAACATGTTCGACGCCGCCGCCGGCTTCGGCGGCATCCGCGAGAGCGGCTTCGGCCGCGAAGGCGGCTGGGAGGGGCTGCTGGCCTATCTCGAGCCCGACGCCAAGGCGCGCGCGCTCAAGCCGGTGGCGCCGAACCCCGAGCCCGCCACCCCGCAGGCACCGGCGCTCGACCGCACCGCCAAGATGTATGTCGGCGGCAAGCAGGCGCGGCCCGACTCGGGCTATTCGCGCCCGGTCTGGGGACCCAAGGGCGCCCTGCTCGGCCATGTCGGCGAGGGCAACCGCAAGGACATCCGCAACGCCGTCGAGGCCGCGCACAAGGCCGGCGGCTGGGCCAGAGCCAGCGGCCACAACCGGGCCCAGGTGCTCTATTACATCGCCGAGAACCTCTCGGCCCGGGCCGGGGAATTCGCCGCCCGGCTGCAGGCGATGACCGGCGGCCAGGGCGAAGCCGAGGTCGAGGCGGCCATCGCCCGGCTGTTCGCCTATGCCGCCTGGGCCGACAAGTTCGACGGCGCCGCCAAGTCGGTGCCGATCCGCGGCATCGCCCTGGCGATGAACCAGCCCTGCGGCGTGATCGGCGCACTTTGCCCCGACGAGGCGCCGCTTCTCGGGCTGATCTCGGTGATGGCGCCGGCGATCGCGATGGGCAATGCCTGCGTGCTGGTGCCCAGCTTCGCCCACCCGCTGGCGGCGACCGATTTCTACCAGGTCCTCGACACTTCCGACCTGCCCGCCGGCGTCGTCAACATCGTCACCGGCGACCCGGCCGATCTGGCCAAGACGCTCGCCGGCCACATGGATGTCGACGCGGTCTGGAGCTTCTCCTCGGCCGATCTCTCGGCCCTCGTCGAGCGCGAGAGCGCCGGCAACCTAAAACGGAGCTGGGTCAACAACGGCCGCGCCCGCGACTGGTTCGGAGCGGAGGGAGAAGGCCGCGAATTCCTGCGCCAGGCGACCGAGGTCAAGACCGTCTGGGTGCCTTACGGCGAATGAGGCCGGGGGCCCTGCCCCCGGACCCCCGGAGTATTTTCGCAAAGAAGAACCGCATAGGCAGCCCTTCTGCCAACTTTCTGCTGGAAAATATCCTCGGGGGGTGCGGGGGGCGGACAGCCCCCCGCCGCCGCCCTATCCGTCCATCTCCACCGCATGGGCGATGCGCGGCCGGCCGGTCGCGGTGGCGCGGATCCGGGCCTCGACGAACATCGCCCGGCCCTCAACCTCGGCTTCCCTGACCTCTCGCGCGACCGTCAGCCGGGGGTCTTCGGCCCCGGCCTGGCGGGCGAGGGTTTCCGCCTCCTGGCGCGCGGCGGTTTCGGCGGCGGCCAGCGCGGCGTCGCGGCTGGGGAAGATCTCGGCCCCGGCCGGCAGGTGGACGGCGAAGCGGCCCTCCGCCGGGCTGGTCACCAGCACTTCGGCCCGCATCGAGACATGGCCGACGACGGCGCCGATGGCGTTGGCCACGCCGGCATGGTCCGGCAGCACCATGCGGGTGCCGAGACGGTCGCCGAGCGCGGGGTAGTAGCTCGGCGCCGAGGCGCCGAGGCCGACGACCGGGACGCCGAGCCGGACCTCCAGCGCCACCACGCCGCGGTGACGGGCGAGGCCGGCGCGGGTGAGCGGGTGGCGGGCGAGCCTCTCCGGCGCGTCCCAGCCCGCTCCGTCTAACGCGTCATCCTCGGCGAAACCGGCTTCCAGCAGGCAATCGACGGTCTGGTCCTGCAGCTGCGCGACGATGGCGCGGGCGAGCGGTTCGGCCCCGGCGGCGAGCGGGTCGCCGCGGGCGTCGCGGCGCCGCGCCATCAGCGCCAGCGCCTTCCCGGCCGCCGCCGCATCCCAGCCCTCCAGCCCGCCGAGCACGTGGCTGGCATCCGACGGCGTCACGCCCGAGATCGCCGCCAGCCCCAGCGCCACCAGCCGGTCGAGCGCGGCGCCCTCGACCCGGGTCTTCAGCACCTCGGACAGCGGCGCCGGGCCGGCGGCGATGCGGGCCCAGACCGCGGCCTCGCGCGCGGCCAGGCCGGTCGGCGCCGCGGCCCCGGTCGGCAGCACGAAACGCCCCGCCGCCTCGCCCGGCGCGGCACTGCGCAGGGCGGCGTCGAGCGCGGCATGGACCAGCTCGGGCGCCTCGGTCGCCAGCAGCGACACCGGCACCAGCCGGCGCGGACCGAGACGCAGCCCGGCCGCCAGCCCCTCGGTGATATGGACCTCGCTGTCGCCGCCCAGCCCGGTGGTCCGCATCGCCACCGCCTCGACCATCGTCCGCCAGCCGCCGACCTGCGCCCCCTGCGGGTCGATGGCGGGCTTGCCGTCCTTGAGCAGGGCGATGTCGGTCGTGGTGCCGCCGATATCCGAGACCAGGGCGTCGGTCTCGCCGGTCAGCCAGCGGGCGCCGACGATGCTGGCCGCCGGCCCCGAGAGGATGGTCTCGATCGGCCGTTCGCGGGCCAGTTCGGCCGAGATCAGGGCGCCGTCGCCGCGCACCACCATCAGCGGCGCATCGACGCCGATCGCCGCCAGATGGCCGGCGCAGGCGTCGATCAGGCGGGCGATCATGCCGATCAGGCGGGCGTTGAGCACCGCGGTCAGCGCCCGCTTCGGGCCGTTGAGATTGGCCGAGAGCTGGTGCGAGCAGGTGACCGGACGGCCGGTGATCCGGCGGATCGCCCCGGCCGCGGCCAGTTCGTGCGCCGGGTTGCGCACGGCGAAGCGGGCGGCGACGGCGAAGCCCTCGACCGCGCCCGCCAGCGCGGCCAGCTCGGCTTCCAGCCTTGCGAGGTCGAGCTGTGCCGCCTCGGCGCCGGCCGGACCGTGGCCGCCGGCAAGGCGGATCACCGGGTCGCCGCCCAGGGCCGCGTCCAGCCCGGCGCGGGCGAAATCGCCGTCGTCGAAACCGATGAAGACCAGCGCGACGCGGCCGCCCTGGCCCTCGACCAGCGCGTTGGTCGCCAGCGTCGTCGACAGCGACACCATGGCGACGTCACCCGCCGCGACGCCGGCCTGCGCCAGCGCCCGGTCGACGGCCCGACCGACGCCGCGCGCCAGATCGGCCCGTGTCGTCAGGGCCTTGGCCGCGGCGATGACACGCTCGCCGGCCTCGTCCACCACCACCGCATCGGTATAGGTGCCGCCGGTATCGACGCCCAGAAGTACCGCCATTTCCGTCCCGTCCTGTCGCCTGCGCCCGCCCTGGCTAGTCGAGGCAAGCGGCCGCCGCCGCCCCGTTCGCGACGCCGAAGCGTCGGCGGCGGGCTATTTCGCCATCGCGCGCTGGAAGGCCGGGCGGGCGCGCATCATTTCCAGGTAGTCGGTCAGCCGGTGCTGGGTGATCGGGAACTTCGCCCCCAGCGCCCAGACCAGGCAATGGGCCAGGATGATGTCCGGCACCGTCATCTCCTCGCCCATCAGGAACGGCCCCTCGCCGAAGCGTTCGACCAGGGTCTTCTGGCTGCGCTCGAATTCCCATTTCAGCGACGACTTGATCGCCGAATGGCGCAGTTCCTCGGGCAGAACGAAACTGTGCCGGGCGGCCATCCACAGCGCCGCGTCGAACTCATCGAGCAGAAACTGGGTCAGGCTGTCCTGGCGCGCGCGCGCCAACGTCCCCGCCTTGTGGGTCATCGCACCGTGCTTGTCGGCGAGGTACTGGATGATGGCGGTGGAATCGGTGATCGGGGTGCCGTCGTCGATCAGCACCGGCACCTTGCCGGCCGGGTTGAAGGCGACGACGCCCTCCGAGCGCGGCGGCGCCGGGATATGCTCGTAGGGCTGGCCCAGCTCCTCGAGCATCCACAGCACCCGGGCGGCGCGGCTGCTCACGTTGCCGATCACGGTATAGCCGGTATGGGACATCGCGTTTCCTATCGCTTGGAGAGCATGGCAAGGCGGATCATCGTGCGTTCGACCAGCGCCATCGCGGGCGCGCGCGAGGTCGAGCGCAGGGTGAGGTCCGTCTCGATGATGAGTTGCAGCGCCTGTTCCAGCCGGGGCAGCGCCCAGCCGCGCAATTGCCGCAGCATGCGGTCGCGGCGCGGGCCGAAGACCGGTGGCCGCAGCCGGGCCAGCCCCTCGGCGGCGCCGCCGGGATTGGCGGCGGCGGCATGCAGGGCGCGGAAATGGCGCAGCGCGCCGATGCAGAGCGCGACCGGCGTCACCCCCTGGCCCTCGAGCCGCCGCATCACCGGGCCGATCCGGCCGTGCTCGCCTGCCGCGACGATGTCGATCAGGTCATCGACCCCGGCCTCGATCGAGGCCGGCGCGCAGGCGGCGACATCGGCCGGCATCAGCGGCGTCTCGTCGCCGAACTTGTAGAGGCCGATCTTCTCGACCGTCTGCCGGAAGTCGCCCGGATCCAGCACCCGCGCCAGCGCCGTCAGGTCGGTCATCGCCTCGCGGTCGATGTCCTTGAGGCCGGCCTTGGCCAGCTCGGCCTCGATCTCCTCGCGCCCCGGCGGATCGTCATAGATGCCGATGGCATAGGAATTGCCGTGGCCCTCGAACAGCTTGCGCAGGGTCGAGCGGGCGTTGAGCTGGCCGGCGGTGACGACGATGACGGCATCGCCCTCGCGCCAGTCCTCGAGCGCGGCCTTGATCGTCGGGGCGAGACCGTCGGTGGCATCCTCGACGAAGGCGACGCGGAGGCCGGGAAAGAAGCCCTGCGCCTTGACCGCGTCGAGCAGCTGCGCCCCGTCCTTGCGCAACTCGCCCGCCGGGATCCGGGTCAGCCGCATCTCGGCCTCGCCCTCGGGCCCGATCAGCGCCGCGATCGCCTGCTGCCGCTTCAGCGCCACCCGCATCGCGTCGCTGCCATAGAGCAACAGCCCGGTTCGCCTGGGATCGGGCCGCGCGGGGTAGCGGCCGGCCTCGGCGCCCGAGAGCTTCATTTGTTCCACGCCCCGGCGGAACCGATCAGCCGCGTGACGATGTCGTCGGCCAGGATCCGCATCAGCCGCGTCTCGGCATCGGCCTGCACGGCCAGCGTCGCCACGGTGCTGCCGGTGGCGGAATAGGAGGTGAAGCTCGACACCTTGCCCTCGGTCACCACCTTGCCGCTGGCGTCGTGCAGCGCGTAGGCGACGGAGCCGTCGACATTGTAGCGCGTGGTCACGTTCTCGGGCGTGATCGCGATGCCTTTCGTCGAGGTCTCGATGCGGTAGCTGAGCCGGTATTTCGCCCCCTGCGGCGGACCGAGCCGTTCCTCGATCCGGCCGACGAAATCGAAACCGGCCTTGTCGCTCGGATCGTCGGCCCGAACCTGGCCCTGCAGCCCCGCAGCCGGGCCGCCCGGCCCGTAGGCCGGGGTGAAGCCGCAGGCGGCCGCCGGCAGGGCGGCCAGGAGGGTCAGGAAGGTTCGGCGATCAGATGACGACATTGACGATGCGGCCCGGCACCACGATGAGCTTCTTGGGGGTGCCGCCAGCCAGCACCTTGACCACAGTCTCATCCGCCAGCACGAGCTTTTCAACCTCTTCCCGCGGCATGTCCTTGGGCACCGAGATCTCCGAGCGCCGCTTGCCGTTGATCTGGATCGGCAGGGTGACATTGTTCTCGACCAGCATCGCCGGATCCGCCTTCGGCCACGGCGCGTGGGCCACCAGCCCCTCGCCGCCCAGCATCGCCCAGATCTCTTCCGACAGGTGCGGCGTCATCGGGCTCATCAGCTGGGCCATCACCTTCATCGCCTCGCGTTTGGCCTCGGCCGAGGCGTCCGACTTCTGGACCGCGTTGGTGAAGGCGTAGAGCGCCGCGACCGACTTGTTGAAGGCGAAGCCCTCGACGCCCTGGGTGACCTCGGCGATGGTCTTGTGCATCGCCTTGAGCAGCGCCGCGTCATGGGCGGTGTCGCCCTTGCCGCGCTTGTCGACCTCGTCGGCCAGGCGCCAGACCCGGCCGAGATGCTTGTAGGCGGCCTCGGCCCCGGCGGCGGTCCATTCAACGTCGCGCTCGGGCGGGCTGTCGGACAGGATGAACCAGCGCGCGGTATCGGCGCCGAAGCGGTCGATGATGTTGACCGGGTCGACGACGTTCTTCTTCGATTTCGACATCTTGGCCGAGGGGATCACTTCGACCGCCTCGCCCGTCGC
Source organism: Acidimangrovimonas pyrenivorans (assembly GCF_042643245.1). Lineage (NCBI taxonomy): Bacteria > Pseudomonadati > Pseudomonadota > Alphaproteobacteria > Rhodobacterales > Paracoccaceae > Acidimangrovimonas > Acidimangrovimonas pyrenivorans. The sequence continues at coordinate 410,336 of NZ_JBHRSK010000004.1, read as the reverse complement.
GCCCAGCCGGGCGCCGCTTTCATGCCATTCGATGTCTTCCGGCAGGTGATAGACCGGCCGGTCGCGCTCGTCCCGGGTGACGTAGATCTCGTGCGTCACCATCCCTTGGGTGAACAGCGCGTTGAAGGGTTCGATCGCCTTTTCAGGCAGATGGCCGGTGATCTTCATGGCTCGCGCGAAGAAGCGCGAATAGAGCAGGTGCAGGATCGCGTGCTCGATGCCGCCGATATACTGGTCGACATTCATCCAGTAATCGACCTCTTCGGCCACGGTCGGCGTGTCGGCATGGGGCGCGGTGAAGCGGGCGTAATACCACGAGCTGTCGACGAAGGTGTCCATCGTGTCGGTCTCGCGCCGGGCCGGCGCGCCGCATTTCGGGCAGGCGCAGTCGCGCCAGGTCGGGTGGCGGTCGAGCGGGTTGCCCGGCTTGTCGAAGGAGACGTCGCGCGGCAGCTCGACCGGCAGGTTCTCCTTCTTCTCCGGCACCACGCCGCAGCTTTCGCAATGGACGACCGGGATCGGGCAGCCCCAGTAACGCTGGCGGCTCAGGCCCCAGTCGCGCAGGCGGAAGCGGGTCTGGCCGCGGCCCAGCCCCTTGGCTTCGAACCAGTCGATGGTGCGGTCGATCGCCTGCTGGCTGGTCGCCTCGGCAATGCCGGCGAAATGGTTGACATAGACCACCGGCTCTTCCTTGGCCGGCACCAGCGCGACGTTGCCGACCTCCTCTTCCTGCCCCGGCAGGTAGAAGGCGTTGCGCACCGTCAGGCCGTATTTGCGGGCGAAGTCGAGGTCGCGCTGGTCATGCGCCGGGCAGCCGAAGACGGCGCCGGTGCCGTAATCCATCAGCACGAAATTCCCGATCCAGACCGGCAGCTCGCGGTCCTCGGTCGGGTGCCGCACCGCCAGCCCGGTGTCGAAGCCGCGCTTCTCGGCCGTCTCAAGCGCCTCCTCCGAGGTGCCCAGTCGGCGACATTCGGCATTGAAGGCGGCCAGATCGGGGTTCTCGGCCTCCAGCGCCTTGGCCAGCGGGTGATCGAAGGAGATGGCGATGAAGCTCGCCCCGTGCATGGTGTCGGGCCGGGTCGAGTAGCAGGGAATGGTTTCGATCCCGGCGGTCGGCCGGGTCAGGTGGAAATCGATCTCGATGCCGCGCGACTTGCCGATCCAGTTGGCCTGCATCAGCCGCACCTTCTCGGGCCAGTCCTTCAGCCCGTCCAGCGCATCGAGCAGCTCACCGGCAAAATCCGAGATGCGGAAGAACCACTGCGTCAGTTCCTTGCGCTCGACCGCGGCGCCCGAGCGCCAGCCCTTGCCGTCGATCACCTGCTCGTTGGCGAGCACGGTCATGTCGACCGGATCCCAGTTGACCACCGATTTCTTGCGGTAGACCAGGCCCTTCTCCAGGAAGTCGATGAACATCGCCTGCTGCTGGCCGTAATACTCCGGGTCGCAGGTCGCGAATTCGCGGCTCCAGTCGAGCGAGAAGCCGAGGGGACGCATCTGCGCCTTCATGTCCTCGATATTCTGGTAGGTCCAGTCGGCCGGGTTGGCGCCCTTCTCCATCGCCGCGTTCTCGGCCGGCATGCCGAAGGCGTCCCAGCCCATCGGGTGCAACACCGAGAAGCCGCAGGACGCCTTGTAGCGCGCGATGACGTCGCCCATCGTGTAGTTGCGCACATGGCCCATGTGGATGCGGCCCGAGGGATAGGGGAACATCTCGAGCACGTAGTATTTCGGCTTGGCCGGATCGCGGCGCGCGGCGAAGGTGCCGGCCTGATCCCAGGCGGCTTGCCATTTCGGCTCGATGGCGGCGGGGTCGTAACGCGACATGAAGGGGCCCTTGATCTGGAAAGACGCGGCCGCCGTTATATCGCGCCACGGCTTGAGGTCTAGGGGCTAGTCGGCGCGAGAGTCCTAAGAGCCTGCTCCCGGGGCGTGCCGAGAAACGAGGGCGGCGCCCGACCCGACCGGGGCGGTGCTGGCTGACGCGCAGCGGTCTCAAGGGCCCCGGCCGCGCGAGCTTCGCACCGCCATCGCCAGAAGCGCCCGCCCCGGTGGGGGGCGGGTCGGGCGCTGCCCGGCGGTTCCCGCCGGGTGCAACGGATGATCTGTATCGGCGCCCTACCCTGCCGCCTGCCGTTTCAGCAGATCGCGGATCTCGGCCAGCAGTTCCTCTTGCGTCGGGCCCTTGGGGGCTTCCGGCGCCGGCTCCTCCTTCTTCTCCACCGCCTCGCGGGCCCGGTTGACGCCCTTGACCAGCAGGAAGACGACGAAGGCGATGATCAGGAAGTTCAGCACCGCGGTCAGGAAGGCGCCATAGGCGAAGATCGCCGCCCCGGCCTCGCGCGCTGCCGCCAGCCCGGTGCCGGGCTCGACCGAGCCGCTGAGAACGACATACATGTTTGAGAAGTCCATGCCGCCGACGATCAGCCCGATGATCGGGTTGATCAGATCGCCGACCACCGACTTGACGATCGCCGTGAAAGCGGCGCCGATGATGATGCCGACGGCCATGTCCATGACATTGCCCTTGGCGATGAACGTCTTGAATTCCTTGAGCATCGCTATCCCCTGAATGGATTGTCCTCAACTGCGCGTTACCCGCGCGTGTCACCAGCAATAGCATGACTTATGTCAATCCCGAGCCGAATTGACTATGGCACAAGGGAACGGCGCCGCATCCAGACCGACGAGGACCCCGATGACCGACCTCTCCGCCTTCCCGATCACCCGCCGCTGGCCGCCGCGCGACGCGTACGCGATCCAGCTCTATTCCTTCCCGACCCCCAACGGCATCAAGATCGCCGTCATGCTCGAGGAATGCGGCCTCGCCTATGACGCCCACACGGTCAGCTTCAAGCGCCAGGACCAGATGACGCCCGAGTTCCTGTCGCTGAACCCGAACAACAAGATCCCCGCGATCATCGACCCGGACGGGCCGGAGGGAACGCCGTTCCCGCTGTTCGAATCCGGTGCCATCCTGATCTACCTGGCCGAGAAGACGGGGAAATTCCTGCCGCAGGCGCCGGCACAACGCTACCAGGTGCTGCAATGGCTGATGTTCCAGATGGGCGGCATCGGGCCGATGTTCGGCCAGCTGGGCTATTTCTACCATACCGAGGCCGGGCTCGCGATCGAGGACAAGCGCCCGCTGCAACGCTATGCCGACGAGACGGCGCGGATCCTCAAGGTGCTTGAGGGGCAGCTGCAGGGCCGCGACTGGATCGCCGGCGACTATTCCATCGCCGACATGGCGATCGGGCCGTGGCTGCGGGTGCTGCGCGACATCTACCACGGCGAGGGCCTGGTCGGCTGGCGCGACCTGAAGAACGTGCCCGCCTATCTCGACCGCTTCCTCGCCCGCCCGGCCGTCGCCCGCAGCCTGAACGTGCCGCGACGCGACGGCTGAGGCCGACCCTTTACGCCGGCATCCCGACCCGAGGGCAGCGCCCGGCGTGAACGCCGGGCGGACCGACGAAGACCTGCTGCGGTCCTAGTCCCTGAGAATCGCCACCGGCCGGCACCAGCCGGCGCTGGCGCCCTTGATCTTGACCGGGAAGCACTGGACCTCGAAGCCGGTCGCCGGCAGCGCCTCGAGATTGGCCAGCTTCTCGATATGGCAATAGGCCCGCTCCATCCCGGCGCGGTGGCCTTCCCAGATCAGCCCGGCATCGCCGGTCTCGGCCACCCGCTTGGCGGTGTGGACGAAGGGCGCGTCCCAGCTCCAGGCGTCGGTGCCGGTGACGCGCACGCCGCGCTCGGTCAGGTAGAGCGTCGCCTCGCGCCCCATGCCGCAGCCCGAGGGCACATAGGCCGGCGTGCCGTAGGCCGCCGCCGCGGCGGTATTCACCAGCACGATATCGCCGGGTTGCAACGCGTGGCCGATCCGCTCCAGCTCGGCCGCGACCTCTTCCGCCGTTACCACGTGGCCGTCGGCCAGGTGGCGGAAGTCGAGCTTGACGCCCGGGCCGATGCACCACTCGAGCGGCACCTCGTCGATGGTGATCGCCCGCTTGCCGCCATCCATCGTCGAATGGAAATGCCACGGCGCGTCGAGATGGGTGCCGTTATGCGTCGTCAGGGTGATCTGCTCGATCGCCCAGCCCTCGCCGCCCGGCAGCCGATCCGGGGTCACCCCGGGAAAGAAGGCCAGCATCTGCTGTGCCGTCTGGCTGTGGTCGAAATAGGTGATCTTCGGCGCCGCGCCCGGCGGGTCGGCGTATTCGGTGTTTTCGAGCGGGCGGGAGAGATCGACGAGGCGCATGGCGGGCTCCGGGGTTTGTTCGGTGACAGGATCGCCGCAACCGCCCCCGCGCGCAACCGCCGGTGGCAGCGAAGGCGCTTGAGCGCGGGCCCCGCGCCCCCTAGCCTGCCACCATGACCACCGCCCTGCCCTCGCCCCGGCTCGACCCGGCGCTGACCGACCGGCTCGCCAGCGGCGCCGACGCGCTGCAGCTCTGGCTGATCGAGCTGCGCCGCCATTTCCACGCCCATCCCGAACTCGGCTGGCAGGAGGTCGCGACCACGGCCCGAATCGTCTCGGAACTCGAGGCGCTGGGCTACGACACCGTCCACGGCCCGGGATTCCTCGGCAACGTCCCGCGCATGGGGCTGGCCGCCGATCCCGGGCCGGGCGCAGGCGATACCGGCTGCGTCGCGCTCTACGACACCGGCCGGCCCGGGCCGACCGTCTGCCTGCGGGTCGATATCGACGCCCTGCCGATCCACGAAGCGGGCGGCAACCACGCCCCGGCGGCGGGCGGCTATGCCTCGCAGCTGCCGGGCGTCATGCATGCCTGCGGTCATGACGGCCACGCCGCCATCGGCCTTGGCACGGCGCGGCTGCTGCAGCCCTGGCTCGGAACCGGACGGGGCAAGCTGAAGCTGCTGTTCCAGCCCGCCGAGGAAGGCGGCCGCGGCGCCAACGCGGTGGTCGAGGCCGGCTGGATGGACGATGTCGACCTGTTCTTCGCCATCCACCTCGGGCTGCGGGTGCCCTCGGGCACGGCGGCGCTGAAGGTCCACGGCTTCCTCGCCAACCGGCGCTACGGCGTCACCCTGACCGGCCGCGCCGCCCATGCCGGCAAGTCGCCCGAGCTGGGCCGCAACGCCCTGCTCGCCGCCTGCCAGATGGTGCCGGCGCTGCACGCCCTGGCCCAGTCGAGCGCCCCCGGCACCCGGGTCAATGTCGGCACGCTCACCGCCGGGACGGCGGTGAACATCGTCCCCGACGAGGCCCGGTTCAGCTTCGAGATCCGCGCCGGCGACAGCGCCGGCCTGGCCGCGCTGGACGCCCGCTGCCGGGCACTGATCGAGGGCACGGCGGCGGCGCATGGCGTGGGGTGCGAGATCGCCCCGGCAGGCGGCGCCGAGGCCTGGGAGAACCCCGCGGAAATCGCCGACTGGGCAGCCGAGGTGAATGCCGAGACCGGCGCCTTCCCCGCGCTGCTGCCGGATTTCCTCTTCGGCGCCAGCGAGGACGCCACCAACCTCGCCCGCCGGGTCGCCCGGCGCGGCGGCAGGGCCGGGATCTTCGTCCTCGGCGCCGACCTGGCCGACGACCACCACACCCCGCATTTCGATTTCGACGAGGCCGCCTTGAGCCGATCGGTGCGTCTGACCGCCGGGCTGATCGCGGCGGCGATGGGGCTGTCGGCCAGCCCCTGAGCGTCGCCCCCGGGGGGGAACGGAATTCCGACACCTGCCCCGACGCAAGCCATTGTTTTGTGATCGGCGGGTGGTTGCTGACCGCCGGCAGAGTTGTTACGCCCCCGCCGATGGCCGAGAGAGATCACATCGACTCGCCAGTGCCCAAGTGCACGGAATTGCAGCCTTTTGCTGCAAATACCCCCCGGTGTATCTCCATTCATTCTCAGGACCGGCGCGCGCCCCTGGCGCGGTCCGCTCGGCCCTGTCCGGCCATGAAAGAACCATCAAGAGGATTCTGACATGCGCAATCTGATGCTGACTGCGGCCGCGGGCGCGGCCGTGCTGGCCTTTGGCGCGCCGATGCAGGCCGAGGCGGCCGCGACCGGCGCCGAATGCGGCAACGTCTCGATCGCCCAGATGAACTGGGCCGCCGCCGAGGTCACCACCAATATCGCGAAATTCCTGCTCGAGCAGGGCTATGGCTGCAAGGTCAGCCTGGTGAAGTCGGACACCGTGCCGGCGATCACCTCGGTGGCCGAGAACGGCCGTCCCGACGTCGTCACCAACCTGTGGCTGAACTCGGCCGGCGACGCCTACAAGAAGCTGGAGAAATCCGGCAAGATCGAGCGCGTGAACCAGATCCTCACCCCCGGCGGGGTCGAGGGCTGGTGGATCCCGACCTACCTGGCCAAGGAACATCCCGAGCTGAAGACGATCAAGGGCGTCATGGCCCATCCCGAATGGGTCGGCGGGCGCTTCAACAACTGCCCCGACGGCTGGGGCTGCCGGATCGTCAACGACAACCTGATCAAGGCGCTCGACCTTGGGACGTCGGGCATCAAGGTCTTCGACCACGGTTCGGGCCAGACCCTCGCCTCGTCGCTGGGCGCGGCCTATACCGACAAGAAGCCGTGGTTCGGCTACTACTGGGGCCCGACCGTGGTCATGGGCAAATACGACATGACCCGGGTCAAGCTGGGCGACTACGACAAGGCCGCGTTCGCCGAGCTGCAGAACAAGGCCACCGCCACCCCGCAGGTCTCGGACTTCCCGGCCGCGCCGATCCTGACCGCGGTGACCGCGAAATTCGCCAAGACCCACCCGGCCGAGACCGCCTTCTTCAGCAAGATGAGCTTCAAGACCTCGACCATGTCGAAGCTGCTCGCCTGGCAGGACAAGAACAAGGCCAACGGCCAGCAGACGGCGGTGCATTTCATCACCAGCTACCCGGATGTCTGGAAAGGCTGGCTGTCGCCCGCCGCCCAGAAGAAGCTCGCGAAGCTGACCAGCGGCTGATCCGCAGGCGCCCCGCGGCGCATTCCCGGACGGGGCCGGCGGACGGCCCCGTCCTTTTCGATTGAAACAACATGGACGGGAGCGCGCAAAGCGTGGCCCGCAAGGCGAATGGCAGCATACGAACAACTCTTCGACGCCCTCGGGCTGAAGGATTGGTGTACCGCCGGCGGCAGCGGTAACGGCATGATGTCGATGGCCGATCTGATCGCCAAGGCCCAAGGCACCTCGACCCACGGCCCGTCGCTGTGGAACTGGCCCTTTCCCTCGCTCGACGCGCTCAACAAGGCCTGCCCGGCGATCCCGCCGTCGCAGGACCTGACCCAGGGCCTCGAAACCGGGTTCCTCGCGATCCGGGACGGATTGCGCTTCGTCATCGATCCGCTCACCCAGCCGCTGAGCTGGATGCTGCGCGACATGCTCTGGCTGATGACGCAGACGCCGTGGTGGATCGTGATCCCGGCGCTGCTTCTGATCACCTGGCTCGTCACGCGGTCGTGGCGGCTGGTCGCCTTCGTCGGCCTCTCGATCGGGCTGCTCGCCTTCATCAACCATTACGAGGCGGCAATGCAGACGCTGGCGATCATCTTCGTCTGCGCCTTCATATGCGTGCTGTTCGGGGTGCCGATCGGCATCGCCATGTCGCGCAGCGACCGGTTTCAGAAATTCGTCATCCCGGTCCTCGACATGCTGCAGACGCTGCCGCCCTTCGTCTACCTGATCCCGCTGATCTTCCTGTTCTCGGTCACCGAGCCCAAGCTCTACGGCATTGCCATCATCCTCTATGCCATCGTGCCGGTGGTCCGGCTGACCGACCTCGGCATCCGGCTGGTCGACCAGGACGTGATCGAGGCCGCCGACGCCTTCGGCATGACCGCGCGGCAGAAGCTGTTCGGCGTCCAGATCCCGCTGGCGCTGCCCAACATCATGGCCGGCGTCAACCAGACGATCATGATGAGCCTCGCCATGGTGGTCATCGCCTCGCTGGTCTCGGCCCCGGGCCTCGGCGTGCTGGTCCTGCGCGGCATCCGCTCGCTCGAACTCGGCGTCGGCCTCGTCGCCGGCTTCGGCATCGTCATCCTGGCGATCCTTCTCGACCGGGTGACGAAGGCGTCGCTCGCCCGCATCGACACCAGCAGAAGCAACGGTTGAGGAGGCTTCGATGAGCAAGAACATCAAGGTATCGATCCGCCACCTCTACAAGATCTTCGGCGACGACCCGCAAGGCGCCCTGGCCCATGTCAAGGCCGGCATGGGCAAGCCCGAGCTGCTGGAGGGCCACCGTCACGTGCTCGGCCTGAACGACATCAATGTCGACATGCGCGAGGGCGAGATCGCCGTCATCATGGGGCTGTCGGGCTCGGGCAAGTCGACCCTGATCCGCCATCTCAACCGGCTGATCGAGCCGACGGCGGGCGAGGTGCTGGTCGATGGCGAGAACATCCTGAACTGGAACGAGGCCCGGCTGCGCCAGCTGCGGCGCGAAACCATGTCGATGGTGTTCCAGAAATTCGCCCTGCTGCCGCACCGCACGGTGCGCGAAAACGCCGGCATGGCGCTTGCCACCCGCGGCATTCCCAGGGCCGAATACGAGGCCGAGGCCGACAAGTGGCTCGATCGCGTCGGGCTCGGCGGCTATGGCGGGCAGTATCCGCACCAGCTCTCGGGCGGCATGCAGCAGCGCGTCGGCATCGCCCGGGCGCTGACCTCGAACTCGGCCATCATGCTGATGGACGAGGCCTTCTCGGCCCTCGACCCGCTGATCCGGACCGACATGCAGGACCTGCTGCTGGAGCTGCAGGCCGAGTTGCACAAGACCATCGTCTTCATCACCCACGACCTCGACGAGGCGCTCAAGCTGGCCGATCACCTGGTGATCCTGAACGATGGCTGGGTAGTCCAGCAGGGCGAGCCGCAGAAAATCCTGCTCAACCCGGCCGATCCCTATATCGAGGACTTCGTCGCCGACATCAACCGCGCCCGGGTGCTGCGGGTCCGCTCGATCATGACCGCGGGCGCGCCCGAGGGCGAGGTCTCGGGCGAGATCGACCAGGACGACAACCTGGAAAGCGTGATCGCCAGGGCCGAGGGCGCGCTCGACCGGCGCTTCCGGGTGCTGCGCGACGGCACCGCGGTCGGGTCGCTGGAGATGCCGGCGATCATGCGCGCGCTGGTGCCGCGCCGGTCCTCGGGCGAGACCGCGAAACGCTGATCCGGGACCGGATCGAAACAGCGCGCCGGGGGGGCCATGCCGCCCGGCGCGTCCCTTTTCGGGCGCCCTTCCCTAAGTGCTTTCCTCGAAAGCCGAAACACCGCCCGTTACAGGCTGGGCAGGATGAAATCCGGGGTGATGCCCGACCGGGCGATGGCGCCGCCGACATCCATGCCGACCAGGGCGCCGTGGCCGGTGACCAGCGCGGTCCGCAGCCCGGCGGCGGCGCCACCGAGGATGTCGGTCTGCAGGGTGTCGCCAACCATCAGGATCCGGTCGCGCGGGATCTCGGCCGGCAGCCGCGCCAGCGCCAGCTCGAAGATGTTGCCGAAGGGCTTGCCGTAGAACTCCGGCACCACGCCACAGCTGTCGGCCAGCCGATGGGCGTAATGCCCCGGCTCGCGCGACAGCCCGTCCTCGCGCGGGGCGACGATGTCGGGATTGGCGACGACGACCGGGCGCGGCCGGGCCCGGAGACTGGCCTCGAGCAGCGCCTGCCGCGCCTCGGTCCAGGTGCCCGAGCCGATCAGCAGGATGCCCTCGGCGGCGTCATAGGCCGCCGGATCGTCGGCGAGGAAGGCGGTGCCGAGATGCTCCAGCTCCGCGCTGCCGAACTGCGGATCGGCCATCACGCCCCAGCGCCGCGGCGGCTGCGCGGCAAGACCGGCCAACGCGGCTTCGCGACTGGAAACAACCTCTTCCGGGGCAAAGTTGAAGCCCATCCTGAGGTATCGCGCCATCAGGTGGCGCTTGGGATAGCCGGCGGAATTGCTGACCACCATCACCCGCTTGCCCATCGCCTGCAGGGCCGCGATCCGCTCGGCCGCGCCGGCAATCGCGGTCTCGCCGACATTGAGCACGCCATAGGCGTCGAGCAGCACGGCATCGAAGCTGTCGGCGGCGGCGCCGAGATCGGGGATGGTCTGGGACGCAGACGGAAAGCGGGCCGAAGGCAGCCGCTCGCGCACCGCCTCGTAGGCGTCGAATGCCCATTCGGCATCGGCCCGTCGCCGGGCGGCAGGATCGAGCGTTTCGGCGGTCATTCGGTCATGAAACGGCGGACCATCCGGGCCTCCTGCCCCTCCATCAGCGCCTGCGCGGTCTCCATGTGGTCGGTCATGATCCGCCGCGCCTCCTCGGCCTCTCCCTTACGCAAGGCGTCAAGCAGGCGCAACTGGTAGTCGCGGCCGCGCTGCCACAGCTCGGCATTGGGCGGGGCGTAGAGCTGGCGCTCGACGGTGATGTCGGACAGCACGCTGGCCATGAAGCCGATGACGAAGCCCAAGAGCTCGTTCTCGGCCTCTTCGGCCAGGATGGCGTGAAAGCGCAGGGAGGCGACATGCTGCTCGCGCTCCTCCTCCAGCGTCTCGGCCGGCGCGGCATAGACGGCGATGTTGTCCTCGAGCCGCTGCAGCACCTCCTCCGACAGCCGCCCGGCCAGCGCCGCCGCCAGTTCGGGCTCCAGCGCCCGGCGCAGTTGGTAGATGTCGCGGATCGTCAGGTCGCGGAAATAGAAGTAGTTGCCCAACAGCGCCTGCGCCCGTTCGCGCGTGACCTGGTGGACGAAGCTGCCGCCGCCCGGCCCGGTCCGGGTCTTGACCAGCCCCTGCGCCTCGAGCAGCCGCGTCGCCTCGCGGATGGTGCTTTTCGCCATGCCGAAGCGTTCGATCAGCTCGGCCTCGCTCGGCAGCCGGTCGCCCGGCTTGAGATGCTGTTCGACGACGAGCCGCTTGATCGCCTCGGCCACCTGCGCGGGGCGCGAACGACGGGCCCCGGCGCGGTCAGAGCGGGTGGTGGCAGGCGGCAAGCTGGTCCTCTCCCATGGTCTGCAATTGCGGCTCCTCCCTGCGGCACAGATCCGTGGCCCGCGGGCAGCGGCCGGCAAAGGCGCAGCCCGGCGGCGGGTTCAGCGGATCGGGCAGCTCGGTGCCTTTCTGCTCGGGCGCCGTCAGCGGCCGGCCGACGACCGGCGCGCTCTCGGCCAGCAGCCTTGTATAGGGATGGCGCGGCGCGTTGAAGATGCTTTCGGCGCGACCGATCTCCACCACCGCGCCGAAATAGAGCACCGCGACCCGGTCGCTGACCGCCTCGACCACGGCCAGGTCATGGCTGATGAACAGGTAGGTGAGGTTGAATTCCGATTTCAGCCGGGCCAGCAGGTTCAGGACCTGGGCCTGGACCGAGACGTCGAGCGCCGAAACCGGCTCGTCGAGGACGAGAATGCGCGGCGATGCCGCCAGCGCCCGGGCGATGCCGATCCGCTGCGCCTGCCCGCCCGAGAACTCGTGCGGGTAGCGGTCGAGGAACTCCGCCCGCAGGTTGACGCTGTCGAAGATCTCGGCGATCCGCGCCTCGCGCTCGGCCCTCGGCATGCGGTAGAGCCGCTTCAGCGGCGCCTCCATCACCTGGCGGATGGTCTTGCGCGGGTTGAGGCTGCTGATCGGGTCCTGGAAGACATACTGGATCATGCGGCCGAACCTGGCCGGATCGGCCGTGTTCAGCCTGTGGCCCTCGATCTCGATCTCGCCTTCCGACGGCGCCAGCAGCCCGACCAGCATCCGCGCCAGGGTCGATTTGCCGCAACCGGATTCGCCGACGATGCCCAGCGTCTCGCCGGTTGCGACCTCCAGCGTCACCGGCCGGACGGCGCGGACGCCGGGCCGGGCCCGGGCGAAGAGGCCATGGGCGATCGGAAAGGTCTTGGCCAGATCGGTGACTCGCAGCGCCTTGGTCATGCCGTCATCTCCTCCACGGCCACTTCGGGAAAGCGGCAGCGCACCGCGCGGCCGCCGGCGCGGGTCATCTCGATGGCCGCGGCGCGGCAGGCTTCCCTCGCCTTGTCGCAGCGGGCGGCGAAGGCGCAGCCCACGGGCAGCGCATCGACGGACGGCGGCAGGCCCGGGATCGCCGCCAGCTCGCGCCGGCCGCCGCCCAGTTCCGGCACGCAGGCGATCAGCCGCCTTGTATAGGGATGGGCCGGCGCGGCCAGCACCGCCGCGGTCGGCCCCTCCTCGACGATCTGGCCGGCATACATCACCGCGACCCGGTCGCAGAGCTGGGCGACGACGCCGAAATCATGGGTGATGAAGACGATCGCCAGCCCGCGCGCCCGCCGCAGGTCGTCGAGCAGGCTGAGGATCTGCGCCTGAACGGTGACGTCGAGCGCCGTCGTCGGCTCGTCGGCAATGATCACGTCCGGGTCATTGGCCAGCGCCATTGCGATGCCGACCCGCTGCCGCATCCCGCCCGACATCTCGTGCGGGAAGTTGCCGATCCGGCTTTCCGGGTTCGGGATCCGCACGTCGCGCAACAGCTGCAGCGCCCGCTCGCGGGCCTCGGCCTTCGACACCGGGTGATGGGCCCGGATCGCCTCGGCCAGCTGGTCGCCGATGCGGTAGAGCGGGTGCAGCGTCGACAGCGGGTCCTGGAAGATATAGGCGACGCGGTCGCCGCGCAGGCTGCGCAGCGTCTCGTAGGGCGCGCCGATCAGGTCCTCGCCCCTGTAGCGCACCGCGCCGCCGGTGATCACCCCCGGCGGCGAGGCGACCAGCCCCATCACCGACAGCGCCGTGACCGACTTGCCCGAGCCGCTCTCGCCGATGACGCCGAGGCATTCGCCGGGCTTCACCGCCAGGTCGACCTTGTTGACGGCGCGGTAGATCCGCGGCCCGACATGGAACTGCGTCTCCAGTTCCTGCACCGCCAGCAGAGCGTCGGTCTGCGCCGGCACCGGCCCCTGCCGCGCCACCTCGGTCGCCGCCCGCGGCCGGCTCAACGCGCCCGAGCGCAGCCGCGGGTCGAGCGCGTCGCGCACCCCGTCGCCGAGCAGGTTGATCGACATGACGATAAGGAAGATCATCAGGCCCGGCACGACCGAGGTATGCGGGCTGGTGATCATCGCCGAACGCGCCTCGCCCAGCATGCCGCCGAGATCGGCCTGCGGCGGCTGCGCGCCGAGGCCGAGGAAAGAAAGGCCCGCGGTCTCGAGGATCATCCAGCCGACCGTGGTCGACATCGCGATGACGATGACGGGCAGCACGTTGGGCAAGAGCTCGGTGAGCAGGATCGACAGATGGCCCTTGCCCGACAGCCGCGCCGCGTCGATGAACTCGCGCCCGGCCAGGCCGACGGTGATGCCGCGGATGTTGCGGGCGAAGAACGGCACGTTGACCGCGGCGACGGCGATCAGGGCGTTGAGCAGCCCCGGCCCCAGCGCGGCGACGATGGCCAGCGCCAGCAGGATGTAGGGAAAGGCCATCAGCATGTCGACGCCGCGCATGATGACATTGTCGATCCGGCCGCCGAAATAGCCCGCGACGATGCCGACCGCAGAGCCGGCGACCCCGGCCGCCAGCGCCGCCGCGATGCCGACGGCAAGGCTGAGCCGCGTGCCCCACAAGAGCCGCGCCAGCAGGTCGCGGCCGAGCTGGTCAGTGCCCAGCAGGTGGCCGTCGCTGAACGGAAACAGGAAGCGGTGGGCGGTGTCGGTGACGTCCGGGTTCTGCAACGGCAGCAGCGGCGTGATCAGCGCCAGCAGCAGGATCACGGCCAGCACCGCGCCGCCCAGCGTCGCCAGCCTGTTGCGGAACAGGAGCCGGAAGAACATCCTCATGCCGCGCGCTCCCCGCCACTGATCCGATTGCGCGGCTGCGCCGCATTCCCTCTGGCCCTGCGTGCGGCGGGGGGGCGCTGCCCCCCGTCGCCAGGGGCGACTCCCCCCGGGATATTTCCGCTGAGAGGAAAGCAGCACTGCCCTGCGCTCTTCCTCTCAGTCCAAATATCCCGGGGGTCCGGGGGCAGCGCCCCCGGCCTGATTCCGGTCGAAGCGATCCGCGGCACCGTCATGTCTTGATCCTCGGGTCGAGCAGGCTCTGGGCGACATCGACGAGGATGTTGAAGATCACGTAGCAGGCGGCGACGAAGACGACGCCGCCCTGCACCAGCAGGATGTCGCGCTTGAGGATGGCGTCGACCAGCATCCGGCCGATGCCGGGCCACTGGAAGACGATCTCGATATAGACCGCGCCGGAGAGGACAAAGCCGGCCTGGATGCCCAGCACCGGGATGATCGAGACCATCGCCGCACGCAGGGCGTGGCCCATGATCACCCGGCGCTCGTTCACGCCCTTGGCGCGGGCGGTGCGGATGTAGTCCTGGCGCAGCACTTCCAGCATCGCCGAGCGGCTAAGCCGCGCGATCACCCCGGTGGCGACGACCGAGAGCGCGAGCGCCGGCATGGCGATGTGGCGGCCGAGGTCGGCGAGGTCGCCGCCGCCATAAATCGCGTACATGCCCGAGACCGGCAGCCATTGCAGGCGCACGGCGAAGATCAGGATCATCATCATGCCGAGGAAGAAGGACGGCACCGAGATGCCGATCAGCACGGTGAAGGTGATCAGTTTGTCGGCCAGCCCGTATTGCCGCGCCGCCGAGACGACGCCGGCGAGGATGCCGAGCAGGGAGCAGAGCACGAAGGAAACCCCGGCCAGCACCAGAGTGGCGCTGAAACGGTCGAGGACTTCGGCCAGCACCGGCCGGTTGAGCGAATAGGAGCGGCCGAAATCGCCCTGCAGCAGGTTGCCGAGCCAGATGAAGTAGCGCTCGACCAGCGGCGCGTCGAGGCCGAGATCCTTGTTGATCCGGGCGACGTTGTCGGGCGTGGCATAGGCGCCCAGGATCGCCGTCGCCGGGTCGCCCGGGATCATCGCCATGATCAGGAAGACGATCACGGTGATGCCCAGCAGCACCGGGATGGCCGAAAACAGCCGCCGCAGGATATATCTGCCCATCTTTCGCCCGTTCGCGCTGAAGGACGGGCGGCGAAGCCGAAGGCCCGCCGCCCGGAAGCTACGGCGTTGACCCTATCAGGTCTTCACCACGTCATGCAGCTGGAGCAGGAACGAGGGTTCGAGACGGAAGTTCTCGACCTTGTCGTTGGTGACCGCGTTCTGCTTCCAGTTGGCGACGAAGACCCAGGGCGCGTCGTCATGGACGATCTGCTGCATCTTCTTGTAGAGCTCGGCCCGTTTCGCCTGATCGGTCGAGGTCCGCGCCTCTTCCAGCAGCTTGTCGACTTCCGGGTTCGAGTAATAGCCCGAGTTGAAGCCGCCCTTGTCGGGCCAGGCATCGGTGCGCAGCGCCAGGTAGGGCAGCGTGTCGGGGTCGTTGGTCATCCAGGCCATCTCGGCCATGTCGACATGGCTGCCCTTGTTGTCCAGCCCCGGGTTCACCTTGCCGAGGAAGGTGTTCCACTCGAAGGTCTCGATCTTGGCCTTGAGCCCGACGGCGGCGAGGTCGGCCTGGATCGCCGTGCCCATCGCGATCGGATCGAGCATGCCCGAGCCGCCCTCGGTGACGTAGAAGGTGAGCTCGGCGCCCTCGGCCCCGGCCTCTTTCAGCAGCGCCTTGGCCTTTTCCGGGTCGTAGGGATAGGGCTCGAGCTTGTCGTCATAGGCCCAGGCGAAGGCCGGCGGCGTCGGCCCCGCGGCGACCTCTGCGGTGCCTTCCAGCACGTCGTTGACGATCGCCTTCTTGTTGATCGCGTAATTCGCCGCCTGGCGCACGCGCTTGTCCTTGAACGGGCCGTCCTTGCAGTTGAGGATCAGGAACCAGACATGCGGGCCGGCCTGCTCCTCGATGGTGAATTTCGGCGGCTTGAATTCCGACAGTGAGGTCGGCGGCACTTCGACCATCAGGTCGATGCCGCCGGCCAGCATCTCGGCCACCCGGGTATTGGCGTCGGTGATCGGCCGGAAGATGACCGCCTGGGTGCCCGCCTTCTCGCCCCAGTAGCCGTCGAAACGGTCGATGACGACGCGTTCGTTCGACTTCCACTCGACGAACTTGAACGGGCCGGTGCCCGAGGGGTGGCGGCCGAAATCCTTGCCATGCTTCTTCACCATCGCCGGCGAGACGATCAGGCCGGTCGGATAGGCGAGGTTCGACAGGAACGGCGCGTAGGGCTGCTTCAGGGTGAACTTGACGGTATGGCTGTCGACCGCCGTCGTCTCCTTGACCGAGGAGAAGAAGAAGGCGAGCGGGAACGGGCCGGTATCGTGGTAGGGATGCTTGTCGTCGAGCATGCGGTCGAAGTTGAATTTCACCGCCTCGGCATCGA
Source organism: Acidimangrovimonas pyrenivorans (assembly GCF_042643245.1). Taxonomy (NCBI): domain Bacteria; kingdom Pseudomonadati; phylum Pseudomonadota; class Alphaproteobacteria; order Rhodobacterales; family Paracoccaceae; genus Acidimangrovimonas; species Acidimangrovimonas pyrenivorans. Next base: position 394,065 of record NZ_JBHRSK010000004.1, on the reverse strand, counting down.
AATCGCTGCCATCGTGGAACTTGACGCCCGGACGCAGCTTGAAGGTGTATTCGGTGCCGTCGTCGCTGATGCTCCAGCTCTCGGCCAGGCCCGGCCCGACCTCGAGCGTGCCCGGCTTGTAGCGGGTCAGCCCCTCGTAGAGGTTCACCAGGATGCGGAAATCGTTGACCGCGGTATCGGCGGCCGGGTCGAGCGACTTCGGCTCGGCCACCTGGCCGACGACGAGCACGCCGGCCGGCGTGGCGGCCAGAAGTTTCTGGGCGAAGGCGCTGAGCGCGACTGTCGCCCCGGTCGCCGCGAAGAAGCCGCGGCGGGTCCAATTGGACTGGGTCATTCGGGAGGTCTCCTTGTTGGCAGCAGGCGCCCGTTCGCCGGGCGGCATTGGCGGCGGCCGCCCGTCTGACGGGGCGACTCTGGTAAATTTATCCGGATAAATTGCCTGCGTCAATTTTTCATGATAAATCGCACAAAATTAGAGCAGCAACCGGACGAGCCCGGGAGGACCCCCATGACATTCTCAATTCTGGCCCGCGATCCCAAGACCGGCGCGATCGGCGGCGCGGCGGCGACCGGGTCGCTCTGCGTCGGCGGCTGGGTGCTGCGCGGCGACATCCGGGCCGGCATGTCGGCCAGCCAGGGCGCGGCGCCGAGCACCTTCTGGGGCGAGGACGTTCTGGGGCTGATGCGGGACGGCGTTTCGGCGGCCGAGGCCGTGGCCCGGGTCGTGGCGCCGGACCAGGGGCGCGACTGGCGGCAATTGTCGGCGCTGGACCTGAACGGCGGCACCGGGGTCCATACCGGCAAGCGCAACACGCCGGTGATGGCGGAATACGCTTTCGAGACCGGCATCGCGGCCGGCAACATGCTGGCCAGCGACCGGGTGCCGGCGGCGATCGCCGAGGGGTTCCTGGGCGCGCAGGGGGATTTCGCCGGGCGGCTGCTGGACGCCCTCTTCGCCGGCCGGGCGGCGGGCAGCGACAGCCGCGGCCTGATGTCGGCGGCACTGCTGGTCCTGCGCGAGGACGCCGCCCCGCTGACGCTGCGGATCGACTATTCCGAGGACCCGCTGGCGGACCTGCGCGCCCTGCTCTCCCGCGCGACCTCGGGCGATTACGGCGACTGGGCGAGGCAGGTGCCGACGATGAAGGCGCCGCAGCGGGTGCTGGACGAATAGCGGCGACTCTTGGCTCCTCGTGAGAACATTCTGCCAGGCGCAGCAGAAGCAGCGCGAGCGCCTGCCCGTGGGGTGGCGCTCGCAACGGCCGAACTGTGCTCTTGTGGCAGCCACGCCCCTCAGCGATATGAGCCTCGAGCGCGGATGACCAAAGCGCCAGCCCGCCGGGACGGGCACGCGCTCGCGCTGCGCGTTTCACGCGCGCACCGGGCGGGATGGCGCTCGGAACGAAAGGTCGCCTGACATCCATTGCCACCCGCTCAAACGAGAAGCGCCCGCTCCAACCGGAACGGGCGCTTCATCAAGGCATAGGTGGCCCTTACATCCGCTCGATGGCCAGGGCGATCCCCTGCCCGCCGCCGATGCACATGGTGATCAGCGCCTTGCTGCCGCCGCTCCGCTCGAGCTCGTACATCGCCTTGACGGTCAGCAGCGCGCCGGTCGCGCCGACCGGGTGGCCAAGGGCGATGGCGCCGCCGTTCGGGTTCACCTTCTCGGGGTCGAGCCCCAGCTCCTTGCTCACCGCCAGCGCCTGGGCGGCAAAGGCCTCGTTCGATTCGATGACGTCGAAATCGGCGGCCGTCAGCCCGGTCCGCTCGAGCAGCTTGCGGACCGCCGGGATCGGGCCGATGCCCATCAGCTCCGGCGGCACCCCGGCATGGGCATAGCCGAGGATGCGGGCGCGCGGGGTCAGCCCGGCGGCCTGCGCCGCCTCGGCCCGCGCCAGCACCACCGCCGCCGCGCCGTCATTGATGCCCGAGGCATTGCCCGCCGTCACCGTGCCGTCCTTCTGGAACACGGCTTTCAGCCCGGCCAGCGCCTCGGCGCTGGTCTGCTTGGGATGCTCGTCGGTGTCGAAGGTCACGGTGCCCTTGCGGGAGGACATCTCGACCGGCACGATCTGCTCGGCGAAGCGGCCCTCGGCGATCGCCGCCGCGGCGCGGGTCTGGCTGAGCAGGGCGAAGGCGTCCTGATCCTCGCGGCTGATGCCGTAGTCGCGGGCGACGTTCTCGGCCGTCACCCCCATATGGCCCGAGCCGAAGGGGCAGTTCAGCGTCCCCAGCATCATGTCCATCGCGCCGACATCGCCCATCTTCTGGCCCCAGCGGGCGGCGGGCAGGATATAGGGCGAGCGGCTCATGCATTCGGCGCCGCCGGCGAGCGCGAAATCGGCATCGCCCAGCATCAGCGACTGCGCCGAGGAGACGATCGCCTGCGCGCCGGAACCGCAGAGCCGGTTGACGTTCATCGCCGGCACCGAATCCGGCACCCCGGCCTCGCGCGCGGCGACGCGGGACAGGTACATGTCGCGCGGCTCGGTATTGATCACCGTGCCGAAGACGACATGGCCGATCTGCTCGCCGCTCACCCCGGCGCGCTCCAGCGCGGCGCCGGCGGCGATGGCGCCCAGCTTGCTTGGCGGCATCGAGGCCAGCGCACCGCCGAAGGTGCCGATGGCGGTGCGGGCGCCGGAGAGGATCACGATATCGGACATGGGACTGGAAACTCCGTGGTTTGCGGCCCGGCTCACGCGGGCTTGTAATGATCGGGATGCGCGGCCTCGAAGGCCGGCAGCGCCTCCAACCTAGCGGCGACCGCCTGCAGGCGCTTCAGTGACGTCACGTCCACATTCCAGCGTCGCGCATTGTAAAGCTGCGGCACCAGGCAGATGTCGGCCAGCGTGACGCGGTCGTCATGGCAGAAACGGCCGGTCGCCGGATCGTCGAGCATGGCGTCGAAGGCGGCCAGCCGCGGGCCGATGAAATGCGCCATCCAGGCCTCGGCGGTGATGGCGCCGTTCGACGCCTTCACGACATGGGCGCTGACCGAGCTGTTGCAGACGGGATGGATCTCCATCGCGATGGCATAGGCCAGCGCCCGGACCCGGGCCCGGCCGGCGGCATCCTCGGGCAGGAACCCGGCATCGCGGGTCTCGTCGAGATATTCGAGAATGGCGAGCGACTGGGTCAGGCGCCGGCCGTCGATCTCGAGCGTCGGCACCAGGCCCTGCGGATTGCGGGCAAGGTTGGCCGCGCCCTTCTGCTCGCCCGCCAGCAGGTCGACCTGCACCGATTCGAAGGGGATTTCCAGCAGGTTGAGCGCGATCCGCACCCGGTAGGACGCCGAGCTGCGCCAGTAATCGTAAAGCCGTGTCATTCGGGATCCTCCATCAGGCGCCTGAGGGCGCGTTTCAACCCGGCGCCGTCCGGGCCGAGCCGGCTCACCAGCTCGCGCTGGAATTCGGTGGCGATCGGCAGGATGCGGGCGACCAGCGCCGCGCCGTCCGGCGTCAGCCGCAGGTCGATCAGCCGGCCGTCCTCGGCATGGGGACGCTTCTCGACATGGCCGGCCTCGACCAGGCGCTGCGCCGCCCGGCTGACCTTGGACTTGTCCATGTCGACCCGGGCATGGATCTCGCGCACCGACACCGCGCCGGCCTGGGCCAGATGGGCCAGCACCCGCCATTCCGGGATCGAGATGCCGAATTCGGCGCGGTAACGCTCGGCGAAGGCCCGGCTGACGCGCGCCGCGGCGACGGCGAGCTGGTAGGGCAGGAAATCGGCAAGGTCGAACCCGGATGGGTCGAACTCGGGCGGGTCGAACTCGGGCGGGTCGAACTCGGGCGGGTCGATATCGGGCACGGGCACTCCTGATCGTTTCGCCTGCAATGACTGCACCGAAGCGCCTGCCGACGCAAGCGCCGCCCGTCGCCGGCATCCGACCACGGCTCGCCCGCGAACGGCCCCGAAGGAACCGCTGCGCCGTCCCGTGCTTGACATCGTTGCATCTGCAACGATACCGTCCCGGCGAGACGCAAGCCGCCGCGTGGGAGTCGCGGCGCCTGTCCGGGAGAGGCATCATGACCAGCTACGAACTGCCGCGCGGGATGGTCCGCGCCGCATCGATCACCGGCCCGCACGAGGGCTACATGCCGGGCTTCGGCAACGATTTCGAGACCGAGGCGCTGCCGGGCGCCCTGCCCCAGGGCCAGAACAGCCCGCAGAAATGCGAATACGGCCTCTATGCCGAGCAGCTTTCCGGCACCGCCTTCACCGCCCCGCGCGGCCAGAACGAGCGCACCTGGTGCTACCGGATTCGGCCCTCGGTGAAACATACCGGCCGGTTCCAGAAGATCGACCTGCCCTACTGGAAATCCGCGCCCAATGTCGATCCGGACGTGATCAGCCTGGGCCAGTACCGCTGGGACCCGGTGCCGGTCGGCGACGCCCCGCTGACCTGGCTCACCGGCATGCGGACGATGACCACGGCCGGCGACGTCAACACCCAGGTCGGCATGGCCACCCACATCTACCTGATCACCGAGTCGATGCAGGACGAGTATTTCTTCTCGGCCGACAGCGAGATGCTGGTGGTGCCGCAGGAGGGCCGGCTGCGCTTCTGCACCGAGCTCGGCGTCATCGACCTCGAGCCGAAGGAGATCGCCATCCTGCCGCGCGGCCTGGTCTACCGGGTCGAGGTGCTGGAAGGCCCCGCCCGCGGCTTCGTCTGCGAGAATTACGGCCAGAAATTCGACCTGCCCGGCCGCGGCCCGATCGGCGCCAACTGCCTGGCCAACCCGCGCGACTTCAAATGCCCCGTCGCCGCCTTCGAGGACCGCGAGGCGAAGAGCCGCGTCGTCATCAAGTGGTGCGGCCAGTTCCACGAGACCTGGATCGACCACAGCCCGCTGGACGTCGTCGCCTGGCACGGCAACTACGCCGCCTACAAGTATGATCTGCGGACCTATTCCCCGGTCGGCGCGATCCTGTTCGACCACCCGGACCCGTCGATCTTCACCGTCCTGACGGCGCCCTCGGGCCAGCCCGGCACCGCCAATATCGACTTCGTCCTGTTCCGCGAACGCTGGATGGTGGCCGAGCACAGCTTCCGCCCGCCGTGGTATCACAAGAACATCATGTCCGAGCTGATGGGCAACATCTACGGCATCTACGACGCCAAGCCCAAGGGCTTCGTCCCCGGCGGCATGAGCCTGCACAACATGATGATCCCGCACGGCCCGGACCGCAACGCCTTCGAGCATGGCTCGACCGAGCCGATGGTGCCGGCCAAGCAGGAAAACACGATGCAGTTCATGTTCGAAACCCGCTTCCCGCAGCACCTGACCGCCTTCGCCGCCAAGGAGGCACCGCTGCAGGACGACTACATCGACTGCTGGGACAGCCTCGAGAAGAAATTCGACGGCACGCCGGGCACCAAGTAATCCGCTTGCACATCTGCCAACGGCTGCGCAGTCTCTGCGCAGCCGAATTCACGAGGAAACGCGCATGCCCCTGATGAAAAGCTGGGTGGAGAGCGCCAACGCGCCCGACACCGACTTTCCGCTCAACAACCTGCCCTGCGGGGTGTTTTCCGTCGGCGAGGCCGAGCCGCGCTGCGGCGTCGCCATCGGCGAGATGATCGTCGACGTCGCCGGCCTGGAAGAGGACGGGGTGATCTCGCTGAGCGAGATCCCGGTCTTCGACCTGCCGTTCTGGAACGAGCTGATGGAGCTGGGCCCCGAGGCCTGGGCCGCCTTCCGGGCGCGGATGACGCAGCTGCTGGCCGAGGGCGCGGAGGAGCAGGCCAAGGTGCTGCCGCATCTCTACCGCCAGGCCGACGCGCTGATGCACCTGCCCTTCGCCGTCTCGGAATACACCGATTTCTACGCCGGCAAGAACCACGCCTACAATGTCGGCTGCATGTTCCGCGGCCCCGAGAACGCGCTGCCGCCGAACTGGCTGCACCTGCCGATCGGCTACAACGGCCGCGCCTCCTCGGTCGTGGTCTCGGGCACCGATGTCCGCCGGCCGCTGGGACAGCTGAAGCCGCCGCAGGCCGAGCTGCCCTATTTCGGCCCCTGCAAGCGCTTCGATTTCGAGCTCGAGATGGGCGCCGTGGTCGGCACACCGTCCGAGGGCATGGTCTCGGTCGCCGAGGCCGACGACATGATCTTCGGCTATGTCCTGCTCAACGACTGGTCGGCGCGCGATATCCAGGCCTGGGAATACCAGCCGCTGGGCCCGTTCCAGGCCAAGGCGACGGCGACGACGATCAGCCCCTGGGTGGTGATGAAGGCGGCGTTGGAAGCGTTCCGGGTCTCGACGCCCGAGCGCGAGAAGGACCTGCTGCCCTACCTGCGCGAACCGGGGCCGATGCTCTACGATATCGAGCTCGAGGTCGGGCTGGCGCCCGAGGGTAAGGCCGAGACGGTGATCACCCGCACCAACTACCGCGAGATGTATTACTCGGCCGCCCAGCAGCTGGCGCATCACACCACCTCGGGCTGCCCGATGAATGCCGGCGACCTGCTCGGCTCGGGCACGATCTCGGGCGCGACGAAGGAAAGCCGCGGCAGCCTGCTGGAACTGAGCTGGGGCGGCAAGGAGCCGGTGACGCTCGACACCGGCGAGAGCCGCAGCTTCCTCGAGGACGGCGACACCCTGACCCTGCGCGGCGCGGCGAAGGGCGACGGCTACCGCATCGGTTTCGGCGCCTGTTCGGGCAAGATCCTGCCGGCGCCGCCGAACCCCTACGAAAGCTGACCGATGCGCGCCGCCGCCTCAGCCTGCCGTCTGCCAGTTCAGGATCCAGTCCATCGGGTGGATGAACATGATGACGTTCAGCGTCAGCCCGTCGCGGATGACCACGGCGGTGAGCAGCTCGAAGCCGATGCAGATGGCAAGGCTGGCCCAGACCGGCAGCCGCCGGGCCAGCCAGAAGCCCAGCAGCATGAAGGTGACGTCGGTCACCGAGTTCACCACGCTGTCGCCGATATAGTCGGTCGAGACCGTGGTGCTGCGGTAGCGGTCGATGGTCCAGTTGGTGTTCTCGAGGATTTCCCAGCCCACCTCGAGCGCCGTCGCGGCCACCAGGCGCCAGCCGATCGGCACCCGGCGCGCCACCAGCCGGAGCAGGAAGAAGAACAGGAAGCCGTGCAGCAGGTGGCTGGGCGTGTACCAGTCGGTCAGGTGCATGTTGGCATCCGGCGTGCCGGTCGGGCCATACCACGGCAGCACGGTGCCGCAGGGGCAGATCAGGCTGCGGCCCATCGCCAGTAGGACCGCGGCACCGAGAAGAACGATGAACAGCGTGACCCAATAGGGAAGCAAACGACGATCCAACATGGGGCGAGCGAAGCACAGCCCCCGCAGACTGTCTAGAAGGATTGAAGACATGGCCAAGGCATTCGCCTCGCAAGGCGACCTGAGCGAAAAGAAAACCAGCTTCACCGAGATCGGCGAGGGGCTCTATGCCTTCACCGCCGAGGGCGACCCGAACTCGGGCGTCATCATCGGCGACGAGTCGGTGATGGTGGTCGAGGCGCAGGCGACGCCGCGGCTGGCCGGCAAGGTGATCGAGGCGATCCGCACCGTCACCGACAAGCCGATCAGCCATCTCGTGCTGACCCATTACCACGCCGTCCGCGTCCTCGGCGCCTCGGCCTTCGCCGCGCCGCAGGTGATCATGTCGGATGATGCCCGGGCGATGGTGGTCGAGCGCGGGCAGGAGGACTGGGACAGCGAATTCGCCCGCTTCCCGCGCCTGTTCCAGGGCCATGAGAGCATTCCCGGCCTGACCTGGCCGACCACGACCTTCTCGGACGCGATGTCGGTCTATCTCGGCAACCGCCGGGTCGACATCATGCATCTCGGCCGCGCCCATACCGCCGGCGACGCGGTGATCTGGGTGCCGGACCAGGAAGTGATGTTCACCGGCGACATCGTCGAGTATCACTCGGCCTGCTATTGCGGCGACGGTCATTTCGCCGACTGGGGCGACACGCTGGACAACATCGCCAGCTTCGACCCGGCCAGCATCGCGCCGGGCCGCGGCGACGCGCTGGTCGGTCGGCCGATGGTGGCCGAGGCGCTGGAAAAGACCCGCGATTTCGTCGAGAGCACCTATCGGCCGGTCGCCCGTGTGGCGGCGCGCGGCGGTTCGCTGAAGGAGGCCTGGGACGCCTGCCGGGCGGAATGCGATCCGAAGTTCTCGGACTACGCGATCTACGAGCATTGCCTGCCCTTCAACGTCGCCCGCGCCTATGACGAGGCCCGCGGCATCGACACGCCCCGGATCTGGACCGCCGAGCGCGACCGCGAGATGTGGGACGCCCTGCAAGGGTGAGCGCCGGTCCGGGCAAAGCCCGGCAAACGCTCCGGTGGAGCCTTTGAGGCGCGAACGGGCGGAGCCCCGGACGCTTCGGCCAAGGGAACAGCTCAAGCCTGAACCGTCCAAACGGTTCAGGCCTTCCAAGCTCCGTTCAGCAGAGCAAGCCGTGCAAGCGCCGGACCGTGGGCTGGCGCTACCAAGACGGGGCGGCGCGCTTCTTGCTGGCCAAGTCCGTACGCCATACGAGCGTCGCGCTTACGTCGACAAAGCACCAGACCGCCGGGACGGTCCGGCGCTTGCGCGGCGGCCTGCGGCCTTGGTTCCGCGCAGCAGCGGGGCACAGGCGCAAAGGCAAGCCCCCTGCCCTACAGCTCCCGGAACCGCTTCTCCTGCCGCGCGGTCCAGCGCACGGTGATGCGGTGGCCGGTCTCGGTCTCGTCCTCCGACAGCACCACGCCCTGCTCGTGCAGCCAGGCCCGCTTGCGGCCCTCGGCGTAAGCCAGGTCGAGCACGCGCTCGGTCTTTTCCTCGTCGAGCGCGTCCGACACCGCGTCGAGCAGCGCCGGCACACCGTCGCCGGTCCAGGCCGAGATCGCGAAGGTCGCCGGGCTGCGCGCGGCCTGGGCCTCGGCTGCCGCCCGCGCCTCGCCGTCCAGCAGGTCGATCTTGTTCCAGGCCTCGAACCGCGCCACGTCCTCGCGCAGGCCGAGGCTTTCGAGGATCTTTTCGACATCCTCGGCCTGCTCGACCGTGTCGGGATGCGAGATGTCGCGAACATGAAGGACGAGATCGGCCTCGAGCACCTCTTCCAGCGTCGCCCGGAAGGCGGCGACCAGTTGCGTCGGCAGGTCCGAGATGAAGCCCACCGTGTCGGACAGGATCACCTTGCGGCCCGAGGGCAGCATGACACCGCGCATCGTCGGGTCGAGGGTCGCAAACAGCATGTCCTTGGCCATCACCTCGGCCCCGGTCATGCGGTTGAACAGCGTCGACTTGCCGGCGTTGGTGTAACCGACCAGCGCGACGATCGGGAACGGCACCTTGCGCCGCGCCGCGCGATGCAGCTCGCGCGTCTTCACCACCTTGTCGAGCTGGCGCCGTATACGGGTGATCTGCTCGTCGATGGCGCGGCGGTCGGCCTCGATCTGGGTCTCGCCGGGACCGCCGACGAAGCCCAATCCGCCGCGCTGGCGTTCGAGGTGGGTCCAGGCCCGCACCAGCCGGGTGCGCTGGTAGGACAGCGCCGCAAGCTCGACCTGCAGCACGCCCTCGCGGGTCCGGGCGCGGTCGGCGAAGATCTCGAGGATCAGCCCGGTGCGGTCGAGCAGCTTGACGCCCCAGTCCTTTTCCAGGTTGCGCTGCTGGACCGGCGTCACCGGGCCGTCGACCAGCACCAGCTCGACCTCTTCGGCCTCGAGCTTGGCCTTGATCTCTTCGGACTTGCCCGAGCCGAACAGCCGCCCCGGCGCCACCTTGGGAAGGCGCACGATCTCGGCTCCGACGACATCGAGCCCGGGCAAGGCCGCCGCCAGCGCGACGGCCTCTTCCAGCGCCGGCCCGGCCGGGCGGCGGTCACGATCCGAGGTCAGCTCGGGATGCAGGACATAGGCACGGGTGAGCGCGCCGTCATTGTCGGGGCCGTCGCCCATATCCGGAGACTCAGTCGTCGCCGTCGTAAAGATTGATCGGCTGCCCCGGCATGATCGTCGAAATCGCGTGCTTGTAGACCAGCTGCGACTGACCATCGCGGCGCAGCAGGACGCAGAAATTGTCGAACCAGGTGATCACGCCCTGCAGCTTGACACCGTTGATAAGGAAAATCGTAACGGGAATCTTGGACTTGCGGACGTGGTTGAGAAAGGCATCCTGCAAATTCTGTTTATCGGCGGCCATCATTCTTGCCTTGTTTTTTTTCGTCTTGCGCTTCGCTGCTTCTTGTCCCTCGGCCTACATCCGATGGTATAGCAAAGAGAGTATGGAGTGGGATTCGCGGAGATTCCAGACCAAAAAACAGTCCATTACGGACCTATCCTTTCGGACGGGCTCAACTGCGCCAGGAATCCGGCGCCAGCAAGGCGATGATCGCCAGGGTCTCGAGACGGCCGAGAACCATCGCGCCGGCCAGGATCGCCTTCGCCGCCGGCGCCAATGCAGCATAGCTCAGAGGGGTTTCCGTGGCTACTGCGGCGAGAGGCCCGGTCGTCGACAGCGCCGAGACCGAGAACACCAGCGCCGGCTCGAACTCGATCCCGGTCAGCGTCAGCAGCGCCATCACGAGTGTGACCGAAAGGCCAAAGAGCATGAAGAAAATCCAGGCGACATAGGCGCCCTCGCGCCGCAGCCGCCGCGCCAGCGCGCCCGCGCCGCCGACCGAATTGGGATGGACCAGCTTCTCCATCTCGCGCTGGCCGTGCTTGAACAGGGCGTAGAAGCGCAGCAGCTTGACCCCGCCCGCCGTCGTCGCCACGCCGCCACCCAGCAGCGCCAGCCCGACCAGGATCAGCCCCGGCGCGTTCAGTCCCGACCAGGTCTGGGCGTTTTCCCAGCCCACCGCCTGGAATCCGGTGGTCGACAGGAAGGAGAGCACGGTGAAGGCGCTGGCCCACAGCGCCGACAGCGCCTGCGGCAGGTGGTCGGGGCTGCGGGTCTCGATCGCGGCGGTCCAGTGTCGCAGGAACAAGAGCGCGGTGACGATCGCCACCACGGTCAGCCCCATGCGGAATTCCGGGTCGCCCAGCAGGCTCCTGCGGCCCTCGACCTGCGCCGTTCCCGGCAGGGTGTGGCGCGAGATGGCGAAGAACAGGAAAACGAAGATCAGCATCTCGCCGGGAATGCCGGACCTCGCGCCCTGCATGCCCTGCACCGGCGATATGCCCGAGGTCGCCATCGTCGACATCGCGTGGCTGAGCGCCACCAGCGGCACGTCGCCGGCAAGCAGCAGCCCGAGCCAGAGCAGCAGCGTCAGCCCGCCATAGACCGGGAACAGGATCAGCGCGTAGCGCACCAGCCGCTCGGACGGGTCGGCGACGCGGGTGATCGGGCCGCCGGCGGCGCGGCCCACCGCCCCGCCCGAGATCACCTCGAACCCGCCCAGGTTCATCGGCGCCAGCACCGCCAGCGCGGCGAGCAGGATGAAGAAGCCGCCGCCCCAGCCGACCAGCGCCCGCCACAGGTGGACCGAGTCGGGCAGCCGGCCCGGCGTGTCGTAGACCGTGGCGCCGGTGGTGGTGAAGCAGGACACCATCTCGAACCAGGCATTGGTGAAGGTGGTGTCGGGCACGGCCTCGGCCACCGGCACGGCGAACAGGAAGGGCAGCAGGACATAGGCGCCCAGCAGCGCCATCAGGTGGCTGCGGGCGGCGTTGCGCGGGGTGTAGTTCACCGTCGCCACGCCGATCATCGCGGTCAGGACCAGCAGCAGCACCGACGGGTAGAAGAAGGCGCGGCTGGTGGCGTAGTCGTGCAGCACCAGCGCGTGGGCCGCCGGCACCAGCATCGCCAGCGCCCCGACCCCCATCAGGAAAACCAGCAGCGGCAGATCGAGCAGGCGGCGCATCGGCCTAGAAGAAATCGACGGAGACCTGCAACAGGCGCTCCACCTCGGGCACGTCGGCGGCCAGGGCAAAGATGGCGATCACGTCGCCCTCGTCGATCCGGGTTCCGCCCTCCGGCTTGATCACCTTCTCGCCTTTCATCACCGCGCCGACCAGCACGCCTTCGGGGAAATCGATGTCGCGCACCATCTGGCCGGCGATCGGCGAGGTCGACAGCACCTGGGCCTCGATCACCTCGGCCTCGGCATCGCCGATCGAGTAGATCGCCCGCACCCGGCCGTGGCGGATATGGCGCAGGATCGACGACACGGTGGTGGCGCGCGGGTTGATATAGGCGTCGATCTCCAGCGGCCCCATCAGCGATACCAGCGTCGGATCGTTGACCAGCGCGATCGACATCGGGCAGCCGGCCTGCTTGGCCCGGACCGAGACCAGCAGGTTGGTCTTGTCGTCGTCGGTGACCGCCAGCACCGCGTCGGCGCGCTGGATGTTGGCCTCGGTCAGCAGGTCGATATCCATGCCGTCGCCGTTGAGAACGATGGTGCGCTCCAGCGCATCCGCCGCGCGCTCGGCCCGGCCCCGGCTCTTCTCGATGATCTTGGCCCGCACCCGGTCGGTGCGGTTTTCCAGCGCCCGCGCCACGGCAAGGCCGACATTGCCGCCGCCGACGATCACCACCCGCTCCTGCTTCTTCGTCGTCTTGCCGAAGATCTCGAGCGTGCGGTTGATGTCCTCGGTATGGCTGAAGACGTAGATCTGGTCGCCGGCGAACAGTTGGTCGCCCGGCTCGGGCGCGAACAGGGTGTTGTCGCGGCGGACGCCGACGACGATGGCGCGCAGGGTCGAGAACAGGTCGGTGAGCTGGCGCAGCGGCGTGTTCAGGACCGGGCAGTCCTCGTCCAGCGCGATGCCCAGCAGTTGCGCACGGCCGCCGAAGAAGCTCTCGGTATCGAAGGCCGCCGGGGCCGCGAGGCGCTGAAGCGCGGCATCCGCGACCTCGCGCTCGGGGCTGATGACGACGTCGATCGGCAGGTGGTCGCGGCGGTAGAGATCGGCGTAATCGGCGTGCAGGTAGCTCTGGGCGCGCAGCCGGGCGATCTTGCGGGTGACGCCGAAGACCGAATGGGCCACCTGGCAGGTGACCATGTTGACCTCGTCGGAATGGGTCGCGGCGATGACCATGTCGGCGTCGCGCGCGCCGGCGCGGTCGAGCACGTCGGGATAGCTGGCGAAACCGGCGATGCCCTGAACGTCGAGCGTGTCGGTGGCGCGCCGGACCAGATCGGCATTGCTGTCGACCACGGTGACGTCGTTCTTCTCGCCCGAGAGATGCCGCGCGATCTGCCAGCCGACCTGCCCCGCGCCGCAGATGATGACCTTCATGAACCCGCCCTTGCCAAGCAACGAGCCCCTTCATTGGCAGAAGCCGGGGAGAGGGTCAATCGCGGCGCGATCCGCTCAGCCCTGCTCACCGCCCTCGCCCTCCTCGATCCGCGCCACCCTTGCGCCGGCCTTGCTGCTGGTGACGACGCCCAGCGATTTCAGCTTGCGGTGCAGGGCGCTGCGCTCCATGCCGACGAAACTGGCGGTGCGGCTGATATTGCCGCCGAAGCGGTTGATCTGGGTCAGCAGGTATTCGCGCTCGAACAGCTCGCGCGCCTCGCGCAGCGGCAGCGTCGCCAGCCCGCCCGACAGGATCACCCGGCCGTCCTCCTCGGTGTTCTCCTCCTGGCCCGGCAGCTCGCGCGGCTCGATCGGGCCGGTACCCTCGCCCAGGATCAGCACCCGCTCGATGACGTTGCGCAGCTGGCGCACGTTGCCGGGCCAGCGCATGGTCTGCAACAGCGCCGCGACCTCTTCCGACAGCGACCGCAGCGGCAGGCCCTGGCTCTTGTTGAACAGCTCGATGAAATGGCCGGCCAGTTCCGGGATGTCCTCGCGCCGCTCCTCGAGCGACGGCACCGCGATCGGCACCACGTTGAGCCGGTCGTAGAGCTCCTGCCGGAAGCGGCCGGCCGCGATCTCGGCCGTCAGGTCCCGCGTCGTCGACGAGATCACCCGCAGGTCGACCCGCACCTTGTCGGTGCCGCCGGCGCGGCTGAACTGCTGCTCGACCAGCACCCGCAGGATCTTCGACTGGGTGCCGAGCGGCATGTCGGCGACCTCGTCGAAATAGATCACCCCGCCATGGGCCTGTTCCAGAAGCCCCTTCTCGAGCCCGCGATCCGTGCTCTCGCGGCCGAACAGCACCGCCTCCATCCGCTCGGGCTCGATCGAGGCCGAGTTGACGGTGACGAAGGGCGCCGAGGCCCGGTTCGACTGGGCGTGGATGAAGCGCGCCGCGACCTCCTTGCCGGCGCCGGCGGGGCCGGTCAGCATCACCCGGCCATTCGACTTGGTCACCTTCTCGAGCTGCGATTTCAGCGACTTGAAGGATGGGCTCGAGCCGATCATCTCGGCCGAGGCGACATCGCGGCGACGCAGGTCGCTGTTCTCGCGCCGCAGCCGCGAGGTCTCCATCGCCCGCGACACGACCACCATCAGCTGGTCGATGTTGAACGGCTTCTCGATGAAATCGTAGGCGCCCTGCTTGATCGCCGCGACGGCGATCTCGATATTGCCGTGGCCCGAGATGATCACCACCGGCACGTCCGGATTGTCGCGCTTGACCGCCTTGAGGATGTCGATCCCGTCCATCCGGCTGTCCTTGAGCCAGATATCGAGGATCATCAGCGCCGGCGGTTCGGCGTTGATCTCGGCCATGCACTCGTCCGAATTGCCGGCCAGGCGTGTCGTGTAGCCCTCGTCGCGCAGGATATCCGATATCAATTCCCGAATATCGCGCTCGTCGTCGACGATCAGAATATCACCCATATCTCTCTTCCTCGCGGCGGCCGTCCGCCTTGTCCGTTGCCCCGTCAACCGGGGGGGCTTCCTCCGCCCCGTTCTGGGGCTCCTTCGGCCCTGCGCGCCCCGAAAGCGGCAGGAGAATCTCGGCCATCGCGCCCGCATGGGCACCCTCGGCGAAGGGCGGCGCATCGGTCAGCGTCAGCGCGCCGCCATGCTCCTCGATGATCTTCTTGACGATCGGCAGGCCCAGCCCGGTGCCCTTCGCGCGCGTCGTCACGTAGGGCTCGAACAGGCGCGAGCGGTCCTCGGGCAGGCCGATGCCATTGTCGGCGATGGTGATCCTGGCGCTGCCGTCGCTGGTCGACAAGGCCACCCGGATTTCCGGCACATAGCCCCGTGGCGCGCCCTTTTCCTGAAGCGATTCAATCGCCTCGCCGGCATTCTTGATCAAGTTTGTCAACGCTTGCGAGATCATCGTCGCGTCGATCTCGGCCAGCATCGGCCGCTCGGGCAGGTCGGAGACCAGCGTCACCCCGGTCAGCGCGCTTTCCTGCAGCACCACCGCGTCGCGCAAGAGCCGGGTCAGGTCATGTTCGCGCCGCTCGGGCTCGGGCATGCGGGCGAAGCGCGAGAACTCGTCGACGATGCGGCGCAGGTCGTTGGTCTGGCGCACGATGACGTCGGTATATTGCTCCAGCGCCTCGGCCTCCTCGGGGTCGAGCTTGCGGAACTTGCGCTTGATCCGTTCGGCCGAGAGCTGGATCGGCGTCAGCGGGTTCTTGATCTCGTGGGCGATGCGGCGGGCGACATCGCCCCAGGCCGCCATCCGCTGGGCGCTGACCAGTTCGGTGACGTCGTCGAAGGCGACGACATAGCCCTCCAGCCGCCCCTCCTCGTTGCGGCGCCCGGCCATCCGCACAAGCAGGCTCTCGATCTTGCCGCGCCGCGACAGCCGGATCTCCTCCTGCACCGCGCCGCCGGCGCCCTGCCGCAGCCGGGCGAAGAGCGCCGCGAATTCCGGCACGGCAAGGTCGAGCGGCTGGCCCTGGTCGTCGCCGACGGCGAGGTCGAGGATCTGCTGGGCCGAGCGGTTGGCGAAGTCAACCCGGCCCTCGGCATCGAGGCCGATGACGCCCGAGGTGATCGAGGACAGCACCGTGTCGAACTGGCGCCGGCGCCGCTCGGTCTGGTCGTGGCTGTCCATCAGCGCCCGGCGCTGGCCTTTCAGCTGGCGCGTCATCTGGTTGAAGATCCGACCCAGCATGGCGATCTCGTCGTCGCCCTCCTCCTCGATCACCTGGACGTCGAGATCGCCGCCGCCGACGCGCTGCGCCGCCCCCGCCAGCCGGCCGACCGGCCGCGCCAGCCGCTCGGCGAACCACAGCCCGAGCCAGATCGCCGCCATGATCAGGATCAGCGCGAAGCCGAGATAGAGCAGACCGAACTCGAACAGCAGCCGGCCGCGGTCGCGTTCGAGCTGCTGGTAGAGATGCACCGTCGCCTTGGTCTCGTCGAGCAGCTTGAGAATGCCGCCATCGACCACGCGCGAGACGTAGAGATAGCGGTCGAGATAGGGCCGCAGCGCCACCAGCGCCCGGAACTCGTTATTGTCGAGATCCTCGATGATGACGGTCTGGCCCTTGCGGGCATCGGCGAAATCCTGCGGCTTGGGCGGGGTGTAGTTGAACAGGTAGGAGCGGTCGCCGCGGGCCCGGATCTGGGCGGTGCCGTCGATGACATAGGCCGAGCGCAGCCCGCGCTGGATCTGGGCCTGGCCCTGGGTCAGCAACTGCCGCAGCTCGCCGTCATCGACATAGATGCCCTTCTGCCGCGCCGCGTCCAGATAGGCGGCCAGCGCATCGGCATCCTGCTGCAGGTCGCGGCGATGCTCGCCCTCATAGGCCTGGGCGGCGGCCAGCGACGAGGCCACCACCGAGCGGACCCGGGTCGAGAACCAGCCTTCGAGGCCGATATTGATGGTCAGGCCGGCGAAGACCGCGACCAGGACGGTGGGAATCAGCGCGATCAGGGCGAAGACGCCGGTCAGGCGCAGGTGCAGCCGCGAGCCGGCGGATTGCGAGCGCCGGTCCGAGATCATCCGCGCCACCCGCCGCGCCACCAGCGCCGCGACGACCAGCACGTAGATCAGGTCGCCCAGCAGCACGCCGCGCAACAGCGGCGAGGTCGCGCCCTCGTTCAGCGGCCCGAGCGCCATGAAGGTCAGCAGCGCCAGCCCCGGCCCCAGCCCGACCAGGGCCAGGGTCATGACCGTCTGAACCCGGCGCTGCTTGCGCAGCCGGTTGAGCCGAGTGAAGGTTGCGCCGCGCGCCGCCCGATCCAACGGGAATGCCCCCAGTTTTGGGACGTCCTGCGTCCCGACCGCCATATCTCGTGGTCGCCCGCAGGGCTGAAGCCGAAGCGCCACGTATCTGTTGCGGTTTTACATCAACTTGCGGCGGCGTGTCACGCGAATATCCAGGTCGGTGATCTTCTTGCGCAGGGTATTGCGATTGATGCCCAGCAGGTCGGCGCATTTCGCCTGGTTGCCGGCGGTGGCGTCGAGCGAGATCTCGATCAGCGGCAGCTCGACCTCGCGCAGGATGCGGGCATAGACCCCGGGCGGCGGCAGCGCCCCGCCATGGAGGTCGAAATAGCGCCGCAGGTGCTTGGCCACGGCGGCTGACAGCTTCTCGCTCTCGCCGCCGCCCTTGAGCGGCTCCATCGCCGGCTGGCTGCCCAGCACCGCCTCGACCTCGGCCCGGGTGATCTCTTCCTCGGGCGAGGTGACGGCGAGCCGGCGCAGGGTGTTCTCGAGCTGGCGCACATTGCCCGGCCAGCTATAGGCCCGCACCAGCTCCATCGCATCGGGGGACAGCCGCCGGACGATGCCCAGGTCGCGCTCGCCGCGGGTCAGGAAATGCTCGGCCAGCAGCGGGATGTCGTCGACCCGTTCGCGCAGCGACGGCACCGGGATGGTGACGCCGCCGAGGCGGTAGAACAGGTCCTGGCGGAAGCGCCCGGCCTCGATCTCGGCCATCAGGTCGGCCTGGCTAGTCGCCATGATCCGCGGCGCGGTCTCGCCCAGCGTGTCGAGCAGCCGGACGATGCGACCCTGGGTCTCGGCGTCGTAATCCGAGACCTCGTCGAAGACGATCGAGCCGCCCTTGGCCTTGGCCAGCAGCGTCGAGGGACCGTCGGCGCCGGCGAGGTCGGCGGCCGAGGCGACGACGAAAGGCAGCGTCCGGCGGTCCGAGAAATCGTGGATCGCCTTGGCGATCAGCGACTTGCCGGTGCCTGATTCGCCGGTGACCAGGACCGGCAGGTCGGTGTTCATCACCCGCGCGACAAGCCGGTAGAGCGCCTGCATCTGCGCGGTGCGGCCGACCAGCGGCAGGTCGTCGCCGCCGGTCGTGTCCTCGACCGGCTCGGTCTTGCGCGGCGCCACCCGGCGCTTCTGGTCCAGCGCCCGCGCCGCCCGCTTCATCAGGTCCGGCAGGTCGAAGGGTTTCGGCAGGTAGTCGTAGGCCTCGGCCTCGGCGGCCTGGATCGCGGTCATGATCGTGTTCTGGGCCGAGATCACGATCACCGGCAGGCCCGGCCGTTCCTGGCCGATCTTGGGCAGCATCTCAAGCCCGTTGCCGTCGGGCATGACCACGTCCGAGATCACCAGGTCGCCCTTGCCCTCTTCGACCCAGCGCATCAGCGTGGTCAGCGACGAGGTCGCGTGCACCTTGCAGCCGGCGCGGGTCAGCGCCTGGGTCAGCACGGTGCGGATGGTACGGTCGTCATCGGCGACAAGAACAGTGCCGTCCATTTAGGGGGTCTCCGTTTCCTTGGGCCCGGAGTCGGGGGTCTCCGGGCGCTCTGCTTCCTTTGGGGCGACCGGCAGCGAGATGCGGAAGACGGTGCGCCCGGGCACCGAATCGACCGCGATCCAGCCGTCATGGTCTGAGATGATCTTGGACACCAGCGCCAGGCCGAGCCCGGTGCCGTTCTCGCGGCCCGAGACGAAGGGCTCGAAGATCTCGGCGGCGATCTCGGGCGGCAGGCCCGGGCCGTCGTCGATGATCTCGACCTGCAGCGGCAGCGGGTTGCCGGTGCCGTCCTTGCGCCGCAGCCGCAGCGACTGTTCGTAGAAGGTATGGATGCGAATCGTGCCGCCGTCCTGGCCCGCCGCCTCGGAAGCGTTCTTGAGCAGGTTGAGGAAGACCTGCAGCATCTGGTCGCCGTCGACATAGGTCGGCGGCAGCGACGGGTCGTAATCCTCGACGATCTGCATCCGCGCGGCAAAGCCGACCAGCGCCGATTTCCGCGCCCGGTCGAGCAGGTCGTGGATGTTGACGACGCGCCTCTCGGGCGGGCGCAGGTTGCCGAACTGCTCGACCTGTTCGAGCAGCTTCACGATCCGCCGGGTCTCGGCGACGATCAGGTCGGTCAGTTCGCGGTCCTCGGCCGACAGCCCCATCGACAGAAGCTGCGCCGCCCCGGCGATGCCGGCGAGCGGGTTCTTGATCTCGTGGGCCAGCATCTCGGCCATGCCGATCGCCGAGCGGGCGGCCGATTTGACGCTCATCGCCCGGCCCAGCCGGTCGGCGATGTCGCGCGGCGAGATCAGGAGCAGCAGGGTGTCGCTATCGTCGGTCAGCGGCGCGATCTGGATGTTGCACTGCACCGGCGGCCGTTCGCCGGTGCCGACATTGACGTCGTGGATGAACAGCGCCGCCTGGTTCTTGCGGGTCCGGTCCAGAGCGTCTTCCAGCGGCGCGTCGATCATCAGCCGGTCGAGATCGGGATGGGCGCGCAGCACCTTGGACGAGGTATTGAGGAAGGTTTCCGCCGCCGGGTTGATGTCGGTGATGCGGTTGTCGGCGTCGAACAGCACCCCCGGCAGCGGCAGCGACTGCCAGACGATCCCGGTCAGCGGCTCGCGTGGCTTGCGGCCCGGTTTCAACCTCATGCCGCCGCCCTCTCGCTGTCGGTCAAGGCGTCGCGGACCAGCCGCAGCACCGTGGCCGGATCATCGCCGGTCAGGATCGGCCGGCGCCAGCTGGCCGTCGCTCCGGCCTGTTCGAGATACCAGCCCAGATGCTTGCGCGCCGTCCGCAGCCCGAGTTCGCTGCCGTAGAAGGACAGGATCGCCTCGTAATGCGCCGCGACGAGGTCGGCCAGCGCCGCGCCCTCGGGGATCGCCGGCGCCGGGGCGCCGAAACTATCCGCCGCGATCTGCGCCAGCCGCCACGGTGCACCCTGCGCCCCGCGGCCGACCATGACCCCGTCGGCGCCCGACTGCTCCAGCGCCTGCCGGGCCGACGCGGCATCGACGATGTCGCCATTGGCGATGACCGGGATAGAGACCGCCTCTTTCACCGCCCGGATCGCTGCCCAATCGGCTTGGCCCTTGTAGAACTGGCACCGGGTGCGGCCGTGGATGGTAATCATCTGGACGCCGGCCGCCTCGGCCCGCCGCGCCAGTTCGGGCGCGTTGAGCAGGCTGTCGTCCCAGCCCAGCCGCGTCTTCAGCGTCACCGGCACCCGCACCGCCGCGACCACCGCCTCGATCAGCGACAGCGCGTGATCGAGGTCGCGCATCAGCGCCGAGCCGGAATAGCCGTTGGTCACCTTGCGCGCCGGGCAGCCCATGTTGATGTCGATGATCCGCGCGCCCTGCCCTTCGACATAGCGCGCCGCCTCGGCCATCCAATGCGCCTCGCGCCCGGCGAGCTGCACCGCGGTCGCCGCCTCGCCGAATCCCAGCTCGGCCCGCGCCCGTGCCAGCGGCCTCGCCTGCACCACTTCCTGGCTCGCCACCATCTCGCTCACCACCAGCCCGGCGCCGAACCCCGAGACCACCCGCCGGAACGGCAGGTCGGTGATTCCGGCGAGCGGCGCCAGAAAAACGGGCGGATCGAGTGTCAGGTCTGCCAACCGAATGGCCATTTGCCTAATCCTTGTGCGTCAACTTCCAGCTAGTCATAAGCACGAAGTATTACAATTCGACCGATCGGACCACATGGTCAGAAAACGGCATCTGCCTAATTTTTGGGCGCCCTCGCCAAAGGCTTTGTCGCATTGTCACGCAGCGGCGCATCTTCTAGACAGGTCCGCACCGCAGCAACACCGCCGGGAGCCCGTCATGCAAGCGACTGCCGCCATCATCGTCGCCGCCGGGCGTGGGCTGCGGGCGGGCGGCGGGATTCCCAAGCAATGGCGCGACCTTGCCGGTCAACCGGTGCTGGCCCGGACCGTTGCCGCCTTCCGCGCGGCACCGGGAATCGGGACCATCCTTCTTGTCCTGCATCCCGACGACATGGCCCGCGCCGCGCCGCTATTGGCCGAGGGCGTCGAGATCGTCACCGGCGGGACCAGCCGCGACGCCTCGGTGCGAAACGCGCTCGAGGCGCTGGACGGCCGCGACATCGACCGGGTGCTGATCCATGACGGGGCGCGGCCGCTGGTCTCGGCCGATCTGATCGCCCGGATGATCGCCGCGCTGGACGATGCCCCCGCCGCCGCCCCGGCGCTGGCGGTCACCGATGCGCTGTGGCGCGGGGCGGATGGCACCGTCGCGGCCACGGTGCCGCGCGACGGGCTCTACCGGGCCCAGACGCCGCAGGCCTTCCGCTACGAGCTGATCCTCGCCGCCCATCGCGCCCATCCCGGCGGCGCCGCCGACGATGTCGAGGTCGCCCGCGCCGCCGGGCTTGACGTCGCCATCGTCGAGGGCGAGGAGGACAACCTGAAACTGACGGTGGCGGCGGATTTCGCCCGCGCCGCCCGCATCCTGAGAGGCAGCCCGATGGATATCCGCAGCGGCAACGGCTATGACGTCCACGCCTTCGGACCGGGCGATCACGTCTGGCTCTGCGGCGTGAAAATCCCGCATTCGCATGGCCTTGTCGGCCATTCCGATGCCGATGTCGGGATGCACGCGCTGACCGACGCACTCTATGGCGCGCTGGCCGAGGGCGATATCGGCCGCCATTTCCCGCCCTCCGATCCGCAATGGAAGGGCGCCGCCTCGCATATCTTCCTCGCCCATGCCATCGGGCTGGCCCGCGGGCGCGGATTCGAGCTCGCCAATTGCGACCTCACCCTGGTCTGCGAACGGCCGAAGATCGGCCCGCACGCCATCGAGATGCAACAGGAACTGGCCCGGATCATGGAGGTCGAGATGGACAGGGTAAGCGTCAAGGCGACGACATCGGAACGGCTCGGCTTCACCGGGCGCGAGGAAGGGATCGCGGCGCTGGCCACCGCGGTGCTGGTGGCGCGATGAGCCGGCTGGTCTCGATCTTCTTCGGCGTCGGGTTGCTGCGCCCCGCCCCGGGCACCTGGGGCTCGGCCGCCGCCATCGCCCTCGGCGTCGCCATCGACTATTTCCTCGGCTACCCGGCGCTGGTCGTCGCCACCGTGCTGGCGATCGCGGCCGGGTTCTGGGCCTGCGGCCAGGAGCTGCGCAACCGCCCCGGCGAGGACCCGTCCGAGATCGTCATCGACGAGGTCGCGGGGCAATGGCTGGCGCTCCTGTTCCCGGCCGGGGCGTTCTGGAACATGGGGCTGACCGACTGGGCCGTGGTCGCCTATCCCGGCTGGATCGGCGCCTTCGCCTTCTTCCGCCTGTTCGACATCTGGAAGCCGTGGATCATCGGCAAGGCCGACCGCCGCGGCGACGCCGCAGGGGTGATGCTCGACGATCTCTGGGCCGGGCTGTTCGCCGGGTTGGCGACGATTCTGGCGGCGATGCTCTACCACGGCCCGATCATCCTGCAACGGGTGATGGGCGGATGAGCCCACTCGCCCCGCGCCTGCTCGAGGCCGCCCGCGCCGCCGGCGCCATGCTGGCCACGGCCGAGAGCTGCACCGGCGGCCTGATTGCCGGGGCGATCACCGATATCGCCGGCTCCTCGGACGTGTTCGACCGCGGCTTCGTCACCTATTCCAACGCCGCCAAGATCGACATGCTGGGGGTGACGGCCGAGACGCTGGAAGCCCATGGCGCGGTGTCGGAAGAGACCGCGCGCGAGATGGCGACCGGCGCGCTGGCCCGCTCCGCCGCTACCCTGGCCGTGTCGGTGACGGGCATCGCCGGCCCCGGCGGCTCCGGGCACAAGCCCGAGGGCCGGGTGTGCTTCGGCCTGGCACAGGCCGGCAAGCCGACCGTCACCGAGACCGTGGAATTCGGCGCCATCGGCCGGGCCAAGGTCCGGGCGGCGACGGTCGAACACGCGCTGACGCTGCTACTCGAGGCGCTGGCCTGATCGCACGTCCGGGCCGCCCCGAGCGCAGGGCGGGGTCGAGCAGCCCGCACGCTTGGTCGGCGCAGACCTAGCCCCTTCTTGCGGATAAAGACATCCCCGGCGGTCGCGATGAACCTCACCGCGCGCCGTACAGCTCCTGCGCCCGTTTCTCGAAGGCGCGCACGACATGCTGCATCGCCTCGTTGAACACCACGCCGATCACCTTCTGCAGGATCGCATTCTTGAACTCGAAATCGACGAAGAATTCGACCTCGCAGCCGCCCGCGTCGCGGTCGCGGAAGGTCCAGTAGCTCTTCATGTAGCGGAACGGGCCGTCGAGATACTCGGTATCGATCCGCCTGTCGGCCGGCCACAGCGTCACCCGGCTGCCGAAGCGTTCGCGGAAGACCTTGAACGAGATCACCAGATCGGCCTCCATCACCTCGCTGCCGTCCGGCCCCGGCGTGCGCGAACGGATCCGGGCCGCCGCCGTCCAGGGAAGGAACTTCGGGTAGGACGCGACATCGGCGACGAGGTCGTACATTTCCTGCGCCGCATAGGGCAGGACGCGGGTTTCCTGATGGGTCGGCATGTCGCTCCGATTGCTGGTGACTTGGGGCGCGAATTTCGATAGTTCTGCCGGCGAAATCAAGGGGTGGCGCAAGCAAGGGGCGGGTATGTCACAGAGACCTTATGTCATCGACCAGATGATCTCGGCCAAGACCATCGCTGCCAGGGTCGAGGAACTGGCCCGCACCATCACCGAGCATTTCGCCGGCACCGACAAGCTGGTCGTGGTCGGGCTGCTGCGCGGCTCCTTCGTCTTCATCGCCGACCTGGTGCGCGAGATCGACCTGCCGGTCGAGGTCGATTTCCTCGAGGCCTCGTCCTACGGCAATTCGACCGAAAGCTCGCGCGAGGTGCGGATCCTCAAGGACCTGCGCGGTGAGATCGAGGGCCGCGACGTGCTGGTGGTCGAGGATATCGTCGATACCGGCTTCACCCTCAACCATGTCGTCCATCTGCTGCAAAGCCGGGCGCCGCGGAGGCTCGAGGTCTGCGCCCTGCTCGACAAGCCGTCGCGGCGCGAAGTGGACGTGCGCGCCACCTGGACCGGCTTCGAGATCCCCGACGAATTCGTCGTCGGCTACGGCATCGACTACGCCCAGCACAACCGCAACCTGCCCTATATCGGCAAGGTGCGCTTTGTCGAAGCGGCCGAGACGGTCGCAGCCAGGGAAGATGGAGCGCCGTGAACCCGCTCTGGCTGACCCGCATGGCGCGCTGGCTGCGCCATCCGCCCTCGCCGGCGCGGGTCAGGCTGGTGATCGGGGTCGGGCTGGCCTGCCTCGCGCTGGCGCTGTTCGCAAGATACGTCTACTGGCCCGACTGGGCGGTGCCGAACCGCATCGGCCGGCTGCCGCATGTGAGGCTGCGCTGAAGTCTCCGGACCAGCCTGGCAGCCGAGCGGTTTTTCCATTGGCGCAGAGACAAGCCGTGTAGCGCCTGCTCATGGGCAGGCGTTCCGACGATTGATCGGGGCACGACCGGATTTCCGCCGGTCACAAAAATTCCATGTGGAACAGGCGCAAGGCCGCGCTACACTCTCACGGATATTCAAATCCAAGGGAGTGTTCTGCCATGAAATTCATCCGCCCTGCCCTTCTTGCCGCCGCTGCCGCCGCTCTCTGCGCGGGCCCGTTGCTCGCCCAGGGCCCCGCCGACATGGCGATCAAGGCCCGCAAGGGGCTGATGGACAACCTCGCCTTCAACCTCGGCACCCTCGGGGGCATGGCCAAGGGCGCGATTCCCTACGATGCCAAGATGGCCCAGACCGCGGCCGACAACCTGGCCGCGCTGGCCTCGGTCGACCAGGCGGCCTACTGGCCCGAGGGCAGCGACGACATGAGCGCCGACAACACCCGTGCCCTGCCGGCGGTCTGGGACAAGCATGACGAGTTCCTCAAGCATATCGTCGCCCTCAACGAGGCCGCCGGCAAGATGAAGGCCGCCGCCGGCACCGACCTGGCCTCGTTGCAGGGCGCGATGGGCACGGTCGGCGGCGCCTGCGGCGGCTGCCACAAGACCTTCCGCGCGCCCGACAACTGATCCGGGCCGGCCGTCGCGATGCGCCGCCTGCTCCGCCTGCTGATCGTCCTGGCCCTGGTCGGGCTGGCGGCGTTCTGGTACGTCACCCGCCCCGATCCGCTGCCAGCCGGGGCGCTGGCGGGGATCGTCGGCGATACGCAGCGCGGCGAGCTGGTGTTCTGGGCCGGCGGCTGCGCCTCGTGCCATGCCGCCGCCGACGCCAAGGGCGAGGACCAGCTCAAGCTGGGGGGCGGGCAGAAGATCACCTCGCCCTTCGGCACCTTCCTGACGCCGAACATCTCGCCCGATCCGCAGCACGGCATCGGCCGCTGGAGCCTGGCCGACTTCGGCAACGCGATGCTGCGCGGGCTGCGGCCCGACGGCGCCCATCTCTACCCGGCCTTCCCCTACACCTCCTACAACAAGATGACGCTGCAGGACGTCGCCGACCTCAAGGCCTATCTCGACACCCTGCCCGCGGTCGCGACGCCGAGCCAGCCGCACCAGCTGCGCTTTCCCTTCACCATCCGGCGGTTGGTCGGCGGCTGGAACTTCCTGTTCGAAAGCCGGGACTGGGCGGTGACCGGCGATCTGACGCCGCAGGAGAGCCGCGGCCGCTACCTGGCCGAGGCGGTGGCCCATTGCGGCCAGTGCCACACCCCGCGCAACGCGCTC
Source organism: Acidimangrovimonas pyrenivorans (assembly GCF_042643245.1). Lineage (NCBI taxonomy): Bacteria > Pseudomonadati > Pseudomonadota > Alphaproteobacteria > Rhodobacterales > Paracoccaceae > Acidimangrovimonas > Acidimangrovimonas pyrenivorans. Next base: position 368,377 of record NZ_JBHRSK010000004.1, on the reverse strand, counting down.
GGCGCGCTGGAGAGCGACCGCTGGTTCGCCGGCGCCCCCAACCCCAACGGCAAGGGCACGATCCCGAACATCACGCCCGCGCATCTGAAATGGTCGCAGGCCGACCTCGTCGCCTATTTCACCACCGGGCTGACGCCGGAATACGACAGCGCCGGCGGCCACATGGCCTATGTCGTCGAGAACCTGTCGAAGCTGCCCGAAAGCGACCGCGGGGCCATCGCCGCCTACCTCAAGAAGGTGCCGCCGCAGCCATAGGCCCGCGCCAAAGGCCCCGCCATCCGGCCGGCGCTCAGCCCTGGGCGAGCAGCATCGCCTGCGACAGGTTCGGGTCGCGGGTCTTTCTCAGCTTGATCGTCACCATGCCCTTGTCGTCCTGACTGCTGCCGGCCTGGTGGATCGACAGCACCTCCTGCATCGCGATCAGCGGCGTCAGGTCCAGTGCCCGGTCCTTCTGCGACAGCACCAGCCGCTCGCCCTCGAGCCGCAGGTTCCACTGGTGCAGGCCATGGTAGCCGCCGCCATCGGCCTCGTCGGGATGGAAGCTCAGGATCAGGCCGCCGCCGGGCCGACACAGGCCGATCAGGTTGTAGAGCCCCAGCAGCGGGTCCATCGAGTGATCGAGCGCGTTGCGGCACCAGACGATGTCGAAGCGGTTTCCCCCCAACAGTCCGAGCGCGGTTTCGAAATAGCCGGTGACAGGCCGCGGCAGACCCGAGATCCCCGCCCGGTCCAACGTGCTGTTGTAGGCCTCGGCCAGCGGATCGACCAACGTCAGGTTCACCGCGCGATCGGGGCAGCCATAGCCCAGGACGCTGAGCGGACCCGAGCCGATATCCAGGATCTCGGCCGCCCGGTCGCGCGCGATCTCCAGCCTGTCGAGCAGTTCGCGCACGCTTTCCTTCAGCGGTGTCGCCGGGTTCGCCCGCTGCTCGAAATCCTCGGGCCACTGGCCGCCGCCGGCCTCGACCCACCGGTCCCAGAACCGGAGCTCCTCGCCCGCCCGCGTCTTCCAGACCTCCAGATCCATCTCGGGCAGGGTGTTCTCGGCCATCACATCCTCGTGTTCGATTGCCGAATACAACCACCTGCCCGAAGATCGCGCAAGCGCCCCCGCCCGGGCACGGCTGCGTTCCGCCGGTAACGACCGGCCCCGCAACGGCACCGGCACAAGGGCCGGGCGGCGCGGCTCAGGCCCGGCCCAGCTTCGCCATCCGCGCCGCGCGCAGGCGGGCGAAATCCTCGCCGGCATGGTAGGACGAACGCGTCAGCGGCGTCGCCGAGACCATCAGGAAGCCCTTGCCATAGGCCGCCTTTTCATAGGCGGCGAATTCCTCGGGCGTGACGAAACGGTCGACGGCATGGTGCTTGGGCGTCGGCTGCAGGTACTGGCCGATGGTCAGGAAATCGACATCTGCGGCGCGCATGTCGTCCATCACCTGGCGCACCGACTGGGAATCCTCGCCCAGCCCGACCATGATGCCCGACTTGGTGAACATCGTCGGGTCAAGCTCCTTGACCCGCTGCAGCAGCCGCAGCGAATGGAAATAGCGCGCCCCGGGCCGCACCGACGGGTAGAGCCCGGGCACGGTTTCCAGATTGTGGTTGAACACGTCCGGCCGCGCCTCGACCACCACCTCCAGCACCGACGGGTCGCATTTGAGGAAATCGGGCGTCAGGATCTCGATCGTGGTGCCGGGCGCGCGGTGGCGGATGGCGCGGATGGTCTGGGCGAAATGCTCGGCCCCGCCGTCTTCGAGATCGTCGCGGTCGACCGAGGTGATGACGACATGGTTGAGGCCCAGTTCGGCCACCGCATGGGCGACGCGGCCCGGCTCGAAAGCGTCCAGCGTGTCGGGCTTGCCGGTGGCGACGTTGCAGAACGAACAGCCGCGGGTGCAGATCTCGCCCATGATCATCATGGTGGCGTGGCCCTGGCTCCAGCACTCGCCGACATTGGGGCAGCCCGCCTCCTCGCAGACCGTCGCCAGCTTCTGGCCGCGGATGATGTCGCGGGTTTCCTTGTAGCCCGACGAGGTCGGCGCCTTGACGCGGATCCAGTTCGGCTTCTTGGGCTGGACGGTGTCGGCGCGGCGGGCCTTTTCCGGGTGGCGTTCGGACGGAATCTTCAGATCGCGCAAGGCTTGTCCCCTTCGATATCGGGCCTCCGCTCCGACATAGGCCGATTTCCCGGCGATGGCAACGCGCGCCACCGCCCGCCCCGGGCCCGGACATGGCAGCCCTGCGCCCGGCGCATGGCGCGCGGGCCCGTCACCCCTGGCTGCCGGGCGGCACCGCCTGGCAGGCCTGCGCAACCAGCTCCTCGCCGGCGTCCGACAACAGCTCGGCCAGCTCCTCGAACCAGTCGTCCTCGGCCGTCGCCGCCCGGCGCACCAGCGTGATCTGGCGCGCCGGCTCGGGCCGCGCGAACCGCATCACCGCCATCCCGGGCGCCGCCGCCGCCTCGTTCCGATAGGCGATTTCCGGCAGGAAGGTCAGCCCGAAACCCTCGGCCACCAGCCCGCACAAGGTGGTCAGCGACGAGGCCCCGAGGTCGATCCGGGGCCGCCGCCGGTCCAGGCCGCAGACCTCGAGCGCCTGATCGGCAAGGCAATGGCCCTCGTCGAGCAGCAGCAACTGCTCGGGGTCCAGCGCCAGCGGCCGCAGCGCCTCGTGACCGTCCCGGCCGCGTCCGACCTCCGCCAGCCGGGCCGCCGCCCCCGCCAGCAGGAAGCGATCGGAAAACAGCGGCCGCGCCACCAGGTCGCCGCGCGTTGCGGAATCGGCGATGACGATGGCATCGAGCCGGCCCGTCGCCAGCCCGTCATAGAGCGCAGCGGTCTGGGCCTCGCGCACCCGCAGCTCGCGGCCGATATCGGCCGCCCGCAGCCGGGTCAGGGCAACGGGCAGCAGATAGGGCGCGACGGTCGGAATGACCCCGAGGTTCAGCCGCCGCGACAGCCCGCGCCGCCGCGCCGCCGCCTCCAGCTCATGCGCCTCGCCCAGGATCCGGCGGGCCCGCTCCAGCACCTCGCGCCCGGCCGGGGTCAGCCGCACGTCGCGCGGCCGCCGCTCGACCAGTGCGACCTCGAGGATGCTCTCCAGTTCCTTGATCTGCATCGACAGCGCCGGCTGCGAGATATGCACCCGTTCCGCCGCCCGGCCGAAATTCAGCTCTTCCGCCAGCGCCAGGAAATAGTCGAGTTGCTTGAGGGTGATTGCCATAAGCCCTTCTAATTCCCCTCAACCCGAAATCCAAGCTCTCCTGATCCCCACTTTCTGCTCGAAAATATCCTCGGGGGGTGCGGGGGGCAGACAGCCCCCCGCCCTTTCCGGCCCGCGCGCCGCTAGCCGATCAGGTCGCGCCCGCCGCGCTCGTCGTAATGCCGCTTGAGCCGTATCAACGCGATGCGCAGCACGATCTTGCCCGAGCGTGCCGACCAGCCCAGCCGCTTCTCGGCCCCTTCCAGCCCCTCGAGATAGCAGCAGCAGCGCAGCGCCATGTCGCCGAGGCCGGGGCCGAGGTCGCGCAGCGCCGCCGCCACCCGGTCGCGCGCCGCCCGCGGGCCCTCGGCCGGGCCGCCGGCGCCGGCAAAGCCGCCGCGATCGCCGGCGGTCAGGAAGCGGTCCCAGTTCTGGGTCACCCGCGGCCCCATCTGCGCCAGTTCGAAATCCTCGCGCAGCCGCTCGGCCGCCGCCACCAGCTCGGCCGAGAGGAAGGGCTTGCCGTCGCGGTCGCGGCGCCGGGCCAGCATCGTCACCGGGCTTTCCGCCGCGTTGTAGCGCAGCCGCCGGCGCTGGCCGTCGCTGCCGGTCTCGTTGCGCGTCTCCCAGCTGCGGTGCTGGTCGGCGAAGGGCGCTGGCGCCTCGGCCAGTCCCGGGCCCTGACCCGCCCCCTGACCCGGCCCCGCCTGCGCCCCGCGCCGGCGGGCATCCTCGTCCAGCATCCGCGTCAGCGCCGCCCGGCCGGCGGCGGTGATCCGGTAGGTCGTGACCCGGCCGACCGCCCGGCCGCAGCCGATCCAGTCCTTGAGCGCGAAGGCCTGGGCGATGTTGCGCGCCACCACCGCGGTGCGCAGGCTGTGGCCATCGGGCTGGCTGCGCAGCACCGCCGCCTTCTCCATCTCGGCCGAGACCGCCAGCACCGCGCCCGGCTCGGTCAATGGGCGCAGGATGCGCCGCGCCTCGCGCGCGATGGCGGCTTCGGACTCCACGAACGGGGGGGAGGCTGTGTCGGAACGCAGGGCTGCCGTCATGTCGGGGTCATCCTTTTCGTCTGGGACCGCGGAGCGCGCGGCCTTGGCGCGCCCCAGATGCGCCAGCGCCTCGTCGACCAGGGGATCGTCGCGCCGGCTCTCGCAGCGGCGGACCCGGCGCAGCACGGTCGAGGCATGACAGCCTTCGCGCCGCGCCAGGGCCCGCAGCGACACCCCGTCTTCGGTATGATCGAGATAGAGCCGGACGGAGAGCGGCAGCCAGCCGGGCAGGTCGGAAGTCGCTGTCGCAGGCGCCGTCATCGTCCGGCTTGTCCTTTCCATCTCGTTAACAAGTCTTAACAGGCATCGCTTCGGACGAAAGCAACCCTTGGTTGTTTTTGTTACCTCATGGTTAACAATCGCCCAGGCAGCGATCATTGCTAACAAATACTGAACATAGCTGAAGGCGGCGCTCGGCGCTCGGGGCCGGTCCGCAACACCTGCGGCGGCCATGCCAGAACGGTCGGGTTCAACCCAAGGGGGCTGCCGATGACCGATTTCCGATTTCTGCTGCGTAACCTGCGCCGGCCGCGACTGCTGATCCGCGCCGCGCGCTTCGGCCTGCCCGATTACCGGCGCGAGCGCGACCTGCGCCGGCTGCTGCGCCCGGGCGACCGGGCGGCCGCCCTGCCCGCGCCCGCCGCCGCCCTCGCCGACCTGCTCGCCCAGGAGCTCCGGCTCGAGGCCAGCCGCCAGGCCGGCGACGCCGGTTACAGCCTCGCCCGCCACGTGTTGCTGCTGATCGCGCTGATGGGCGAGGCCCGGCTGCTGGCCGGACCTGCCGATCCCTGACCCCGACCGGCCCGGACGTCAGGTGAAGGTGTCGGGCATCGACTCCTTCTTGCGCGCGACATAGTCGGTCAGCGCCTCGTGGATGCCCGGGTCGAGCGCCGGCGCCTCGTAATCGGCCAGCAGCTTCTGCACCCGGACGCCGGCCAGCGCCTGGGTGTCGCGCGCACCCTCCTCCTCCCAGGTCTCGAACGGCTTGTAGTCGAGCAGGTCCGAGCGCCAGAAGGCGGACTTGAAATTGGCCTGGGTGTGGCTGCAGCCGAGGTAATGGCCGCCCGGCCCGACCTCGCGGATCGCGTCCATCGCCTGGCCGTTCTCGTCGGTGCTGATGCCCCGGGCGAGGTGGTGCAGGGTGCCGAGCTGATCGGCATCCATGACGAATTTCTCGTAGGAGGACACCAGCCCGCCCTCGAGCCAGCCGCAGCTGTGGAGCATGAAGTTGACCCCGGCCAGCAGCGCCATGTTCAGGCTGTTGGCGCTTTCGTAACCGGCCTGGGCGTCGGGCAGCTTGGAGCCGCAGAAGCCGCCACCCGAGCGGTAGGGCAGCCCCAGCCGCCGCGCCAGTTGCCCGGCGCCATAGGTGATATGGGCCGCTTCCGGGGTGCCGAAGGTCGGCGCGCCCGAGTTCATGTCGATCGAGGTGACGAAGGCGCCGAAGATGACCGGCGCGCCGGGGCGGATGATCTGGCTGTAGGCGACGCCGGCCAGCACCTCGGCCAGCACCTGGGTCAGCGTGCCCGCCACCGTCACCGGCGCCATCGCGCCGCCGACGATGAAGGGCGAGATGATCGCCGCCTGGTTGGCCCGCGCGTAGACCTCGAGCGCCCCCATCATCACGCTGTCGAAGGTCAGCGGGCTGTTGATGTTGATCAGCGAGGTCATCACCGTGTTCTGGTCGACGAAGTCGGCGCCGAACAGGATCTTCGCCATCTCGACCGAATCCGCCGCCCGCACCGGCTCGGTCACCGAGCCCATGAAGGGCTTGTCCGACAGCGTCATGTGGGCCAGCAGCATGTCGAGGTGGCGCTTGTTCACCGGCACGTCGGTCGGTTCGCAGACCGTGCCGCCGGAATGGTGCAGCCATTTCGACATGTAGCCGAGCTTCACGAAATTGCGGAAATCCTCCATCGTCGCATAGCGCCGGCCGCCGGCGGCGTCGCGGACGAAGGGCGGGCCGTAGACCGGCGCCAGCACCAGGTTGCGGCCGCCGATCTCGACATTGCGCTCGGGGTTGCGGGCGGCTTGGGTGAATTGCGACGGCGCGGTGGCGCAGAGCTGGCGCGCCAGCCCGCGCGGGATCCGCACCCGCTCGCCCTTGACGTCGGCGCCGGCCTCTTTCCAGCGCTCCAGCGCGGCCGGGTTCTCGACGAAGTTGACGCCGATCTCCTCGAGCACCGTCTCGGCGTTGTGCTCGATGATCTCAAGCGCCTCGTCGTTGAGCAGTTCGAAATTGGGGATGTTGCGCTCGATGAAGCGCGCGGTGTCGCGCCTTACCGCCGTGCGCTCCGCCCGCCGCGCGGCGCCGCCGCCGCCCCGTGCCCGCCGTCCAACCGCTGCACTCATCGATCATCCTCCGTCCGGCCGCACCCGCGGCTGCTTCCTAGGCCTTCTTTTACTGATTTCGCCGCCCCGACATCTCCGGATTGCGTCACCTGAGACGAAAAACCGACATCGCCGCTGCGGCAGGTCGGCCCGGGCCGCGCCTGCTTTCCTTCCAGCCCAAATATCCCGGGGAGCGCGCACAGCGCGAGGCGCAGCGCCCCCTGCCGCCCTCTGCGCCCGCGCAATCCTCTTGCGCCCCTGCGCGCGCGCGCTTATTCGACGCTCATGACCCAGCATGACCGCCTCCTCATCATCGACTTCGGTTCCCAGGTGACGCAGCTGATCGCGCGCCGGCTGCGCGAGCTGAACGTCTATTGCGAAATCCACCCGTTCCAGAACGTCACCGACGCCTTCCTGCAGGACTTCGCGCCCAAGGCCGTGATCTTCTCGGGTGGCCCGGCCTCGGTGCTCGACGAGGGCTCGCCGCGGCCGCCGGAAAGCGTCTTCGCGCTCGGCGTGCCGATCCTCGGCATCTGCTACGGCCAGCAGGTGATGATGGAGATGCTCGGCGGCAAGGTCGAGGCCGGCCAGAGCCACACCGCCGAATTCGGCCGCGCCTATGTCACGCCCGGCGAGAGCCGGCTGCCGCTGCTCGACGGCTGGTTCGCCGATGCCGCCGGGCGCGAGCAGGTCTGGATGAGCCATGGCGACCACGTTTCCGAGCTGGCCCCGGGCTTCGAGGTCTACGCCACCTCGCCCGGCGCCCCCTTCGCCATCACCGCCGACCCGGCGCGCAACTTCTTCGCCGTCCAGTTCCATCCCGAGGTCCACCACACCCCGAACGGCCGCAAGCTCTACGAGAACTTCGTGCGTCTGGCCGGCTTCAGCGGCGACTGGACCATGGGCGCCTACAAGGACGAGGCGATCCGCCTGATCCGCGAACAGGTCGGCGACAAGAAGGTGATCTGCGGCCTCTCCGGCGGCGTCGACAGCTCGGTCGCCGCGGTGCTGATCCACGAGGCGATCGGCGACCAGCTGACCTGCGTCTTCGTCGATCACGGGCTGATGCGGCTGGGCGAGGCGGAAGAGGTGGTCAGCATGTTCCGCGACACCTACAACATCCCGCTGATCCATGCCGACGAGGCCGACCTGTTCATCGGCGCGCTGGAAGGCGTGTCCGACCCCGAGGTCAAGCGCAAGACGATCGGCAAGCTGTTCATCGACGTGTTCCAGAAACACGCCCACGAGGTCGGCGGGGCCGAATTCCTCGCCCAGGGCACGCTCTACCCGGACGTCATCGAGTCGGTCAGCTTCTCCGGCGGCCCCTCGGTGACGATCAAGTCGCACCACAATGTCGGCGGCCTGCCCGAGAAGATGGGCCTCAAGCTGGTCGAGCCGCTGCGCGAGCTGTTCAAGGACGAGGTCCGCGCGCTGGGCCGCGAGCTCGGCCTGCCGCAAAGCTTCATCGGCCGCCACCCCTTCCCCGGCCCCGGCCTCGCCATCCGCTGCCCGGGCGAGATCACCCGCGACAAGCTGGAAATCCTGCGCCGGGCCGACGCGGTCTATATCGACCAGATCCGCAAGCACGGCCTTTACGACGAGATCTGGCAGGCCTTCGTCGCCCTGCTGCCGGTGCGCACCGTCGGCGTGATGGGCGACGGCCGCACCTACGACTATGCCTGCGCCCTGCGCGCGGTGACCTCGGTCGACGGCATGACGGCCGACTACTACCCGTTCAGCCACGAGTTCCTCGGCGAGACCGCGACCCGGATCATCAACGAGGTCAAGGGCATCAACCGGGTGACCTACGACATCACCTCGAAGCCGCCGGGCACGATCGAGTGGGAATGACGCCCGCCTGAGCGGCCGCGACCCGGTCGCCGAATGGTCCCGGCCGCCGCGCGCGAGCGCGGCGGGGACCGACGGGAGGCGCCGCCAGGGCGGCGACGGGCGGGAGGGCCTACGCTGGAAACGGAAGGACGGGAATGAGCCAGACCGAGGCGGCCGGCGCGCGGCCGGCGATACCCGCGCTCGACGATCCCCAGCCGCTGAAGGCGGCGCTGTGGATGACCGGGGCCATCGCCTCGTTCTCGTCGATGGCGGTGGCGGGGCGCCAGGTCAGCCTGAGCATGGACACGTTCGAGCTGATGACCTGGCGCTCGGTCGTCGGCGTCCTGATCGTGCTGACCGTCGCCCTTGTCCGTCGCCGCAGCGGCGATATCCACGTCCGGCGCATGGGCCTGCACCTGATCCGCAACATCGCCCATTTCACCGGCCAGAACCTGTGGTTCCTGGCCATCACCCTGATCCCGCTGGCCCAGGTCTTCGCGCTGGAATTCACCTCGCCGCTCTGGGTCGCGCTGCTGGCGCCGCTGCTGTTGAACGAGCGCCTGACCCGGACCCGGGCGCTATCGGCCGCCACCGGTTTCCTCGGCATCCTGATCGTCGCCCGGCCCAACCCGGCCCATCTCGACCCCGGCATCCTCGCCGCCGCCACGGCCGCGGTCTGCTTCGCCCTGACCGCGATCTTCACCAAGCGGCTGACCCGGACCGAGCCGGTGATCTCGATCCTGTTCTGGCTGACCACGATGCAGGCCATTTTCGGGGTGATCTGCGCGCTGGCCAAGGACGGGGCGCTGGCCCTGCCCGACGCCGGCACCGGCCCGTGGCTGGTGCTGATCGGCTGTGCCGGGCTGTTGGCGCATTTCTGCCTGACCACGGCGCTGTCGCTGGCGCCGGCCAGCATCGTCATCCCGTTCGACTTCGCCCGTCTGCCGGTGATCGCCGTCGTCGGCATGCTGCTTTACCACGAGCCGCTGGATATCTTCGTCTTCCTCGGCGCGGCGCTGATCTTCGTCGCCAATTTCGTCAACATCCGGGCCGAGACCCGGGCATCCGTGCAACGCTGACCGGGCCTTGGCACGCTGACGTCAGGTCAATGATTGACGGAGATTCTCACGCTCCCTAGCGTTCTTGACATAATAACGAGAACGTTCCGGGAGGAGGGACATGAAAACAGTCTTGGTATCCGTCAGCGCGCTGGCCCTTGGCGCCGCCGCGGCCCATGCAGGCGGGGTCGAGCGCTCGACGCAATCGGTCGGCATCCTGTTCGAGAAGGGCACTTACGTCGAATTCTCGCTCGGCAGTGTCTCGCCCCATGTCTCGGGCACGCAGGCGACACCGATCTACGCCCCGCCGCCGGCTCCTGCCGGCACCATTGCCGTTCCGGCCGGCAGCTCGACCGGAAACATGACGGACAGCTACGTCACCTATTCGCTCGGCTTCAAGACCGCCTTGAGCAAGAATGTCGACGTCGCCCTGGTCCTCGACGAGCCGATCGGCGCCGATGTCACCTACCCCTCCGGCACCGGCTATGCCTATGCCGGCTCGACGGGCAAGATCAGCTCGAAAGCGGTCACCGCGATGCTGCGCTACAAGCTGCCGTCGAATGTCAGCCTCTACGGCGGCATCCGGGGCGAGACCGCCAGCGGCTCGGTTTCGATCCCGCTGCTGAGCAACTACACCATGTCGACCAATGACAGCACCGAGTTCGGCTATCTGGTCGGCGTCGCCTACGAGAAACCCGAGATCGCGCTGCGGGTCGCGCTGACCTATAACAGCGAGATCAAGCATACTTTCGACGTCTCGGAAAATGGCGGCCCTTCGCTGCCCTTCTCGACCACCGTGCCGCAATCGGTGAACCTCGAATTCCAGACCGGTGTCGCGCCCAAGACGCTGGTCTTCGGCTCGGTGCGCTGGCGCGAGTGGAAGGCGTTCGACATCACGCCCGTCGGCTACAACATGGCGACCGGCGGCAGCCTTGTCTCCTATGACAACAACACCATCACCTACACGCTGGGGATCGGGCGCAAGTTCAACGAGCACTGGTCGGGCGCGGTGCAGCTGGGCTACGAGAAGTCGAATGGCGGCTTCGCCGGCAACCTCGGCCCGACCGACGGCTATACCAGCGTCGGCGCCGGCGTGACCTATACCCAGGACAAGGTGAAGGTGACGATGGGGGTCAGCTACGTCATGATCGGCGATGCCCAGACCGAGAACCCGTCGCTTCCGGGCACCGCGCTGTCGAACTTCACCAACAACCACGCCACGGCGTTCGGCATCAAGGTCGGCTACAACTTCTGAGCCGCCCGCGATCGGAAATCCGAAAGGCCCCGCCCCGGCGGGGCCTTTTCATGTCAGGATCCGGGTCGCGCCGGCGGGGCCGCCATGCGACAAGGCGACAGGTTCCGCGATCCAAAGAGTGCCCGATGTCCCGCCCCGTGCAGAAAACCCTGTCCGCCCGCGCCTGGGCCGAGTTGCTGCTGCTCGCCCTGATCTGGGGCGGCTCCTTCCTGTCGATCCGGCTGGCGCTGGACGAGGTCGGGGTGCTGACCTCGGTCGCCTTCCGTGTCGGCGGTGCGGCCGTGGTGCTGTGGGTTTACGTCCTCGGCCGCCGGCTGCCGCTACCGCGCCGCCCGCGGGTCTGGGCCGCGTTCCTCGTCATGGGGCTGCTCAACAACGTCATCCCGTTCTCGCTGATCACCTGGGGCGAGTTGCACATCGCCTCGGGCCTGGCCTCGATCCTCAACGCCTCGACCGCGATCTTCGGCGTCCTGGTCGCCGCCCTGGTCTTCGCCGACGAGCGGCTGGGCCCGCGCCGGGCGCTGGGCGTGCTGACCGGTTTCGCCGGCGTCGCCACCGCCGTCGGGCCATCGGCGCTGACCGGGCTCGACCTGACCTCGCTGGGCCAGCTCGCCGTGCTCGGCGCCGCCAGCTCCTATGCCTGCGCCGCCGCCTTCGCCCGGGCCAGCTTCAAGGGCGTCGCGCCGCAGGTCGCCGCCGCCGGGATGCTGACCGGCTCGACCCTGGTCCTCGTCCCCGCCGCCTTGCTGCGCGACGGCGCGCCCAGCCTCGACTACAGCGCCGCCACCTGGGGCGCGCTGGTCTACCTTGCCGTGCTGGCCTCGGCCGGGGCCTACCTGCTCTACTACCGCGTCCTCGCCATGGCCGGCGCCGGCAACCTGAGCCTGGTGACGCTGCTGGTCTCGCCGGTCGCGATCCTGCTCGGCTGGCTGGTGCTGGGCGAGACCCTGCCGCGCCACGCCTTCGCCGGCTTCGGCCTGCTGGCGCTGGGACTGGCGATCACCGACGGCCGGCTGCTGCGGCGGCGGACGACAAAAGCCCGGACCGCTGCAGAAAAGACGTGAATCCGCCGCGCCTTCCCGCTATTCGGGGCCGGAGACGGCGGGAGAGGCAGATGATCTACAGCAGCGGCGACGACTGGCGGGCGGCCCCGAAGAAACGGGTGCTGCTGTTCGGCATGTCCGGGCTGGGCAAGACCCATGTCTCGAGCCTGCTGCGCGAGGCCGGCGGCTGGTTCCATTACTCGGTCGATTACCGCATCGGCACCCGCTACATGGGCGAGCATATCTCGGACAACTTCAAGCGCGAGGCGATGAAGGTGCCGCTGCTGCGCGAGCTGCTGATGACGGATTCCGTCTACATCACCTCGAACATCACCTTCTCGAACCTCTCGCCACTCTCGACCTACCTAGGCAAGCCGGGAGATCCCGACAAGGGCGGGCTGGGCCTTGCCGAGTACCAGCGCCGGCAGGAGCAGCACCGGGTGGCCGAGATCGCCGCGCTGCGCGATACCCCGCATTTCATCGAGCGGGCGCAGGAGATCTACGGCTACGGCAATTTCGTCTGCGATTCCGGCGGCTCGATCTGCGAGGTGGTCGATCCCGACGATCCCGGGGACCCGCTGCTGACCACCCTGTCGGAGCATCTGCTGCTGGTCTGGATCAAGGGCTCGGACGCCCATACGGCCGAGCTGATCCGGCGCTTTGACCGCGCGCCCAAGCCGATGTATTACAAACCGGACTTCCTGCTGGACTGCTGGAGCGGATATCTGGCCGAGACCGGGCTGTGCGAAAGCGCCGTCGATCCGGATGCCTTCGTGCGCTGGACCTATGCCCGGGCGCTGGCCCACCGCCAGCCGCGCTATGCGGCGATGGCGGAGAAATGGGGCGTCACCGTCACCGCCGAAGAGGTCTCGGCCCTACGCGGGCCCGAGGACTTCGACGCGCTGATCGCCGCCGCCATCGACCGTCGCTAGCGCCAGCCCCCAAAGAGCCGCTTCAACCGGAGATCGCCGATGCCCATCACCCTGCCCGAAACCCTGCCCGCCTTCGACGTGCTTTCGAGCGAAGGCGTGATGGTGATGTCGGAGGGCCGGGCGGCACGGCAGGACATCCGGCCCTTGCGCATCGGGCTGCTCAACCTGATGCCGAAGAAGATCCAGACCGAGATCCAGTTCTCGCGCCTGATCGGCGCCACGCCGCTGCAGATCGACCTGCGGCTGATCCGGATGACCGACCACCTCTCGCGCAATACCGCCGCCGAGCACATGGAAGAGTTCTACCAGCCCTTCGCCGAGGTCGCCGACAGCGGCGACAAGTTCGACGGGCTGATCGTCACCGGCGCCCCGATCGAGCATCTGCCCTACGAGCAAGTCGATTACTGGGACGAGCTGACCCAGGTCTTCGACTGGACCCAGTCCCATGTCCATTCGACCTTCGGCGTCTGCTGGGGCGGGATGGCGATGGTCTATCACTTCCACGGCGTCCAGAAGCACATGCTCGCGCACAAGGCCTTCGGCTGCTACCGCCACCGCAACCTCGCCCCGGCCTCGCCCTATCTGCGCGGCTTCTCCGACGACCTGACGGTGCCGGTCAGCCGCTGGACCGAGATGAAGCAGGAAGAGCTCGACGCGGTGCCCGAGCTGGTGACGCTGCTCGGCTCGCCCGAGGTCGGGCCCTGCCTGGTCGAGGATACCGACCACCGGGCACTCTACATCTTCAACCACCTCGAATACGACAGCGACACGCTGAAGCAGGAATATGACCGCGACGTCGCCGCCGGAACCCCGGCGAAGCTGCCGGTGAACTACTATCCCGACGACGATCCGACCAAGGTGCCACTGAACCGCTGGCGCAGCCACGCCCATCTGCTCTATGGTAACTGGATAAACGAAATTTATCAGACAACCCCTTACGACATGCGGGAAATTGGCAAGTAGTCTGGTTCTTCTCCCTGCGGTTGCAGCCGGCCTGTTCGGGCTCACCCGGCGGCGCGTCAGCGCCCGCGAACGCGCGGCCGAGGAAGCCTTTCCGCCGCGCGGGATGATGATCCGGATCGAGGGCCGCATCGTTCACGCCCATATCGCCGGAGACGGCCCCGACCTGATCCTGCTGCACGGCGCCAGCGGCAACGCGCGCGAGTTCACCTTTCGCCTGATGGACCGGCTCAAGGGCCGGTTCCGGGTCATCGCCTTCGACCGACCCGGGCTGGGCTGGTCGGACGCGCTGGGGCCCGAGGATGCCGACCCGGCGGCGCAGGTGCGGGTGCTGCGCAAGGCGGCCGAGCGGCTGGGCGCCTTCAACCCGATCGTGCTGGGCCAGAGCTATGGCGGCGCCGTCGCCCTGTCCTGGGCGCTGGAGCATCCCGACGACATCGCCGCGCTGGTCGTCGTCTCGGGCGCCAGCAACCCCTGGACCGGCGGCCTCGGCGCCTGGTACCGCGCCACCTCGGTCAGGCCCGGCGCCGCCGTGCTGGTGCCGCTGGCCACCGCCTGGGCGAGCGAGAAGATGACCGCGAAGCTGGTCGCCGAGATCTTCGCCCCCGACCCGGTGCCCGAGGGCTATGTCGACCATGTCGCGGTGCCGCTGACCCTGCGCCGCAAGGTGCTGATCGCCAATGCCCGCCAGGTCAACGGCCTGCTGCCCCATATCCACCAGATGTCGACGCTTTACGGCCAGATCCGCCAGCCGCTCGAGATCGTCCACGGCACCGCCGACAGCATCGTCCCGATCGGCATCCATTCCGAGCGCCTGCTGCGCCAGGTGCCGGGCGCCAACCTGACCCGGCTGGAGGGCGTCGGCCACATGCCGCACCACACCAATCCCGACGATATCATCGCCGCCATCCACCGCGCCGCCGCCCGGGCCGGATTGCACTAGCCCCGCCATTCGCCATACTTGGCAGCAAGAGAATGAGGTGAGGCCATGGAACTTCCGTTCGACGGGGCAATCAGCAGCTTTTTCAAGGACGAGGCGCCGGATGCGGTGCGCAAGGCCATCGACAAGGCCAAGAAGGGCAAGACCCTCGACGACGGCTATCCCTACGACCAATGGATGGACAAGGACGATTACGAGGACCGGCTCGGGAAGCTTCAGGTCGAGCTGGTCAAGCTGCAGGCCGACGTCAAGGCCAGCGGCCGGCGCATCGTCCTGGTCTTCGAGGGCCGCGACGCCGCCGGCAAGGGCGGCACGATCAAGCGCATCCGCGAATATCTCAACCCGCGCGTCGCCAATGTCGTCGCCCTGCCGAAGCCGTCGGACCGCGAATCCAGCCAATGGTATTTCCAGCGCTACATCGACCGCTTGCCCGCCGGCGGCGAAATGACGATCTTCGATCGCAGCTGGTACAATC
The DNA here is from genome assembly GCF_042643245.1 of Acidimangrovimonas pyrenivorans. Taxonomy (NCBI): domain Bacteria; kingdom Pseudomonadati; phylum Pseudomonadota; class Alphaproteobacteria; order Rhodobacterales; family Paracoccaceae; genus Acidimangrovimonas; species Acidimangrovimonas pyrenivorans. Next base: position 353,300 of record NZ_JBHRSK010000004.1, on the reverse strand, counting down.
GCGGCGTGGTCGAGAAGGTGTTCGACTTCTGCACCGACGACCAGCGCGAGCATTTCTTCAGCCAGGTGCCGGGCTTCGAGTCGATGCTGGTCGACGAGGGCATCCACATGGTCAAGTTCTGGCTCAATGTCGGCCGCGCCGAGCAGCTGCGCCGCTTCCTCGACCGCGAGCGCGACCCGCTCAAGCAATGGAAGCTGAGCTGGATCGACGTCGAGGGGCTGAAACGCTGGGACGCCTATACCGACGCCATCCGCGAGACGCTCAGCCGGACCCACACGCCGCTGGCGCCCTGGACGGTGATCCGCTCGGACGACAAGTATCGCGTCCGGCTGGCAGCGATCCAGACCGTGCTCTCGGGGATCGACTACAAGGGCAAGGATTTCAAGGCGATCGGCGCCATCGACGGCAATATCTGCGGCGGGCCGGAAATCTGGAATGGCTAAGCGCGGCTACCATCACGGCAACCTGCGCCAGGCGCTGGTCGAGGCGGCGCTGCAACTGATCGAGGAGAAGGGGCCGCAGGGTTTCACCCTGTCCGAGGCCGCCAAGGCCGCCGGGGTGACGCCGGCCGCCGTCTATCGCCATTTCGCCGGCCGCGACGACCTGATCGCCGAGGCCGCGCGCCAGGGCTACCTGATCTTCGCCGACCTGATGGAACACGCCTATAACGACGGCAAGCCGACCGCGCTGGCCGCCTTCGAGGCGACGGGGCGTGCCTACCTCGCCTTCGCCCGCAAGTTCCCCGGCCATTACATGGCGATGTTCGAAAGCGGCATCTCGCTGAATTCCAACCCCGAACTGGCCCAGACCGCGGCCCGCGCCCGCGGCGTGCTGGAAAAGGCGGCCGAGAAGCTGTCGGAACGCATCCCGCCGGAAAAGCGCCCGCCGGCGGCGATGTTCTCGGCCCATATCTGGGCCCTCAGCCACGGCGTCGTCGAGCTCTTCGCCCGCGGCAGCCCCGGTGCCAAGGCGCCGTTCCCGCCCGAACAGCTGCTCGAGGCCGGGATCGGCATCTACCTGCGCGGCCTCGGCCTGCTGCCGCCCGACGAAAGCTGATTGGCGCGCCACGGCAATAGCAGCGTGCAAGCCACTCTATCCGGGCGAAAATCGCCCGGGCGATGTTGTGGGCTACAGCTGATGCGGCTTGCGAAGAGACGGCGGTAACATCCTCGGAGGGCGGGGTTTCCGCCCTCTCGAAGCCGCGGTTCAGCCGGACGGCCCGGCCAGCAGGCTTTCGGCCGTCTCGCCCGCCCGCCGCGCCCGGATCAGCGCCGCCAACAGCGCCGGCAACCGCCCGCGCGGCACCAGCGCCGCCAGTTCCCCGGCGCTGCCGGGCAGGCCCAGCCCGACGGCGGCCTCGAGGGTCCGGGCATCGGCGAAGGGATAGAGCTCGTCCCAGCCCGCCTGCATCTCGCGGCAGAAGATGTCGGCCCCCAGTTCCCCGATCCCCTTGAACCGCATCACTCGTTCGCGCAGCGCCGCCAGATCTCCATCCGCCGCCGCCCGCAGCCGGGTCAGGTCGCCGCCGTAGTCGCGCTGGACCGCCTCGGCCAACTCGCCCAGCATGGTCGCCGTCTTCTCGTCATAGCGCGCGTAACCGGCTGCATCGAGCGCCGCCACCCTGTCCTGCCACGTGCTCGCCGCCAGGGCCCCGGCCGTGGTCCAGCCCCGCGCCGCCAGTTCTTCGGCCGCCCGCAGCGCCACCCGGCTCGAAATCCGCGCGCTGAGCAGCAGCACGGCGCAGAGCCAGCGGAACAGGTCCGCCGGTGCCGGGTGCGCCAGGTCGAGCCCCAGCTCCCCGGCCAGGCTGCCACCATGGCGGCGCAGCAGGGCAGCGACGAGCGGTTCGGTCGCGGCCATCGCTCAGCCCGCCCTGCGCTGGCGCCATCCCAGCGCCAGGATCACGGATTGCACCAGCACCAGCGGCAGCAGGCTGCAGCCGATCACCACGCCCCACATCGCCGGTGTCGGCACCACCAGCCCCAGCGCCGCGCGCAGCACCGGCACCTCGACCGGCAGCGCCAGGAGCACCGCGCACAGCGCCAGCGCGCCCCAGATCCAGGGATTGCGGGTGATCTCGTTGACCAGCAGCCCGGCCGTGGGCCGGCGCATGTTCAGCACGTGCCAGAGCTGGGCGAAGGCCAGCGTCAGGAAGCCGACCGTCACCGCCGCCGGCCAGTCGAGCCCGAGCGCGTCGCGCGCCAGCAGCTCGGCGCCCAGAACGGCGACCGTGATCGCCAGCCCCTGCCCGGCCAGCGCCGCCCAGTGCCGCCGGGCCAGCACCGGCGCGCCCGGCTTGCGCGGCGGCCGCGCCAGCACGTCCTCCTCGCCCTCCCCCAGCGCCAGCGCGAAGGCGGGGAAGACGTCGGTGACGAGGTTGAGATAGAGGATCTGCAGCGGCAGCAGCGGCAGCGGCAACCCGGCGAGCATGGCGCCGCCGACCACCAGCACCTCGGACAGGTTGCAGGCCAGCAGATAGGCCGAGAAGCGGCGGATATTGCCGAAGATCACCCGGCCCTCGCGGATCGCCTTGACGATGGTCGGGAAGGCATCGTCGAGCAGGATCATCGCCGCCGCCTCGCGCGCGACATCGGTGCCGCGCAGCCCCATGGCGATGCCGATATCGGCCTGACGCAGCGCCGGCGCATCGTTGATGCCGTCGCCGGTCATCGCGACGACGGCGCCGCGCTCCTGCCAGGCCCGCACCAGCGCCAGTTTCTCGGCCGGGCTGACGCGGGCGAAGACGGCGACCTGTTCCAGCTCGTCCCTGCCCGCCAGCCCGCCGATCTCGGCCCCGGGCGCGACGCGCAGCCCGTCCATGTCGAGCCCGACCGCCCGGGCGATGTTCTGCGCCGTGTCGGCATGGTCGCCGGTGACCATGATCACCCGGATCCCGGCCGCGCGGCAGGCATGGATCGCGTCGGGCACGTCGACCCGGGCCGGGTCTTCCAGCCCGACGATCCCCGCCAGTTCCAGCCCGCGATAGGGGTCGGCCCCGGGCCCCGTGTCGCGCTTGGAGGCCAGCGCCAGCACCCGCAGCCCGTGCTGCCCCAGTGCGGCGACATGGGCCAGCCAACGCTGGCGCCGCTCGGCCGTCATCTCCTCCGGCCCGGCAGCGCCGGAGATCGAGCTGCAGAGCGGCAGCACCGCCTCGGGCGCGCCCTTGACGGCATAGAGCACGCTTTCGCCGTCGCGATGCAGCGTCGCCATCATCTTGCGATGCTCGTCGAAGGGATATTCGCGCAGCAGCGGCCTGGCGCTCAGCAGCTCGCGCTTGTCGCGCCCGCCCTGCCGCGCCAGCCTGAGCAGCGCCAGTTCGGTCGGATCGCCGCTGTCGGCATGGCCGTCGCGGCCCAGCGTCGCCTCGTTGCACAGCGTCGCGACGTCAAGCAGCGCGTCCAGCGCCGGGTCGGGGCCGTCGCGCAATTCCCCGCCCTCGCCCCCATCGACCTCGATCTCGCCCGAATCGAGCCAGACCCGCCGCACCGTCATCCGGTTCTCGGTCAGCGTCCCGGTCTTGTCGGTCAGGATCACCGTCGTCGCCCCCAGCGTCTCGACCGCCGACAGCCGCTCGACCAGCGCGTTGCTGCGCGCCATCCGCAGCATGCCGCGGGCCAGCGCCAGGGTGGCGACGATGGGCAGGCCCTCGGGGATCGCGGCGACGGCGAGCGCGATCGCCGCCTCGACCATCAGGAACGGGTCCTCGCCGCGCAGCACGCCGGCGCCGGCAACCAGGGCACAGATCGCCAGCGTCGCCCAGATCAGCTGGCCCGAGAGCCGCGTCAGCCGCTTCTCCAGAGGCGAGGCCGCCGGCTCCGCCTCCTCGATCAGCCGGGTGATCTGGCCGAACTCGGTCGCCAGCCCGGTGGCGGTGACGACCCCGAGCGCCGAGCCGCGGACCAGGCTGGTGCCGCGGAACAGCATCGGCGTGCGGTCGCCCAGTGGCGTCGTTCCGGCCACCGGGTCGAGCGATTTGGTCACCGTCGCCGCCTCGCCGGTCAGGCTCGATTCGTCGGCCCCGGCATTGGCGGCCCGGATCAGGCGCAGGTCGGACGGCACCTTGTCGCCGGCGGCCAGCAGCACGATGTCGCCCGGCACCAGCGCCTCGACCGGCAGCCGCCGGACATTGCCGTCGCGCCGGACCCGGGCCTCCGCCGTCCCCAGCGCCCGCAGCGCCTCGATCGAGCGCACGGCGCGGATCTCGGTGGTGAAGCCGATGACGGTATTGAGCGCCAGCACGACGCCGACGGCGACGGCCTCCCTGATCTCGCCGAACAGAGCCGCCAGCACGGCGGCGGCCGACAGCAGCACCACGACCGGGCTGCGGACCTGGTGGAACAGCACCGTCCAGACGCGGGTCTTTTCCTTCTGCGCGATCCGGTTGGGGCCACTCGCGGCCAGCCGACGCCCGGCCTCGGCCTCGCTCAGGCCTTCTGCCGGCGTCACCGACAGCTGCGCCAGCACCGCCTCGCCCGTCAGCGCATGGGCCTGCTGCACCGCCTCGATCATCCGTCCTGCCCTCGCCTCCGGCCTTGCCTGCCAAACCGAGTCTAGGCCGCCGCCGGCCGCCAGACAATGCAGTCGCAGCGCCAGCGGCAAGAGACGGGCGCGCGCCCGGCGCAGCGGCAAAGCCCGGGCCGTTTCCGTCCGTCGACGCCGGCGTCCAGGCAGGACATCGCCGCCCGCTATCGACCGACTGCCGCCAGCCGCCTGTCACGTATTGGGAGAAAGATGGCGCACCCAAGAGGATTCGAACCTCTGGCCTCTGCCTTCGGAGGGCAGCGCTCTATCCAGCTGAGCTATGGGTGCCTGCGTGGGTCTATAGCCGCTCAAGATGCGGGCCGCAACGGGAAATCCGTCGCGGTCCGCACTCCTGTCCCTGCCATCACCGCTTGAGCCGGCCGGGTTCGTCGCGGGCCAGATAGGCCTCTTCCTCGGGGCTCAGGTCGACCGTGTCGAAGCCGGTGATCATCGGCCGCAGATGCTCGCGGAAGCTGTGGCCGGCGGTCAGCAGGTAGACATGGATGACGACGAAGGCGGCGATGGTGAAGGCGATCAGGATATGCAGATTCGCCACCACCTCGAGCCCGAAGGAGGCGCCCGGCTGGGTCTCCCAGAAATTGTAGCTCAGATAGGCCAGGCCGGTGATCCAGATCGCCGGGAACAGCACCAGCTTCAGCGCCAGGTAGGTCAGCGCCTGCAGCGGGTTGTGCTTGCGCCAATAGGCCTTGCGATAGGGGTGATGCTCGCCCTTGAAGATGCCGAAGGCGTAGAAGCGCGCGACCGCGAACAGCCCCTGGCTGGTGGGCACGTAGTGGCGCCAGGTGCCCGTGGTCAGGTGCCAGAAGATGGCGAACAGCCAGAGCACGATCAGCGTCAGCGCCGCCAGCGTGTGCAGCATCACCGCCGCGCCGAAGGGAATGAACGCGTGCAGCCCCATGATCCTCAGCCCGGTGAAGAACAGCCCGAAGATCAGCAGCATCTGGGTCCAGTGCCAGAACCGCTCGAAACGCGGATAAACCTTGACCTGACGTTCAGTCATGACGGCCTCCCTTGCCGCGGGTGAGCAGACGGATCAGCGCGTGGCCGGCAACGCCGAGCCCTGCCGCCGCCAACAGCAGCATGCCCAGCAACCCGCCCGGCCCGTAGGGATCGCGCCCCGGCATGTAGAAGCCGGCAAGATCGGCCAGGCGGCCGTCCTTCGCATGGCATTGCTGACAGTCGAGCGCCTGATCGGCCGGCGCGACCATGTGGGTGATCGGCCAGTACATGTAGGTATCGACGAAACCGTACTCGCCCGAATAGGGCTCGCCGACGTAATCCATCGCCGCCTTGATCGATTTCGACCAGTCGAAATTGGTCCAGAAGGCGGTGGTCGTGGTCGGGCCGTAGACATGGTTGTAGACCAGCTTGTCGCGCTTGCTGTCATAGGCCTGGCGCCCGTCCATCCGCTTGAACGGCCAGATCCGCGAATGCGGGTCGCTGGCGCTGCCCGCGATGCGGTTGATCTCGACCCGCTTCGTCGGGTCGATGGTCTGGTCGGCGGTGGTGTATTCGACCTGGCCGTTGAACCAGGCGTAATAGGGCACGACATTCTCGCCCCATTTGAAGTTGCCCTTGGTCGAGAGATAGGTGTGCAGATGCTTGCCGTCGGACTGGGTGAAGCCCTCCTCGGCATAGGGCTTGCCGTCCTTGAGCTTGCCGGCGGTCGACCAGTCCCAGAAGGTCTTGGTCGCCACCCCGCCGCGGGCGAATTCCGGGATGTGGCAGGTCTGGCAGGCGACGCGGTCGGCATGGTCGTTCAGCTTCATGCCGATCAGGGTCGCCGGGTGCGGCCGGGCGCCATGGCAGCTTTCGCAGGTGGCGACGTCGCGGCGCATCCCCGGCAGGCCGGTGCCGCCGTCATCGGCCGCGGTGACGTTGTAGCGCGAGCCGGCGAAGACGTGCTTGTCGCTGACATGGCAGGTCTCGCAGGTGAAGTTCTGGCCGTCGGCGGCCATGTGCACGTCCACCGACTTGTCCGGCGTGACGAGGGCCGAGGACAGGTCGCCATGCTTCACGTTATCGCCGCCGCCGCCGTAGAAATGGCACTGGCCGCAATTCTCGCGCTGCGGCGGGCCGACCGACTGGGCCGCCTTCGACAGGTTGACCGCCACCGCCTTGGCGCCGGTGATCGTCTTGGCGCCCTCCGGCACCGGGGCCAGCGGCGGCCTTCCGGCGGCGTTGTCGAGCTTGCTGTAGAGATCGGGCGAGGCGTGGCAGGCCAGGCAATCGACCCGCGCCGGCTGGGCCGGCGGCGGCGCGCGCATGTCCTCCCAGCCATAGCCGGTATGGCAGGAGGTGCAGCGCGGCTCGTTCGAGGCAACATTGCCGCAGAAGGCGTTGATGACGTTGCGTTTGCCCAGGGTCTGGCCGGTTGCCTTGTTGTCGTAGCTCCAGGTCCAGTGGATCGAGTGCATGACCTGGTCCGAGGCCTCGGTATGGCAGGACAGGCAGGCCGCCGTGACCTCGGGGCCGGATTTGAAATCCTGCTGCAGGATCTCGAATTTGGAATGGTCGGCGGTCGAGTTGCTGCCCGGCACCGCCGGCGCGGCGGTCGACATCGGCGCCGCTTGCTCGGCCCGAACCACCGTTACCCCTGAAAGCCCCGCCACAACACAGGCGGCGAGCCCGATAATCATCCTGCGCATCGTGCCTCCTCCAAGCCGGCCTGGCCGGGCTCACGGTGGAAGCGCGTTTCCTATTCCAATCACGATCATGTTACTTCATAACATGCGCCATGCAAGCCGGGATCCGGCCCGCGCACCAAATTGTCGCATCTGCGGTGTCGGTTTGCCGGCCGCTCAGCCGAACAACTCGTGGCACAGCTCCAGCGCCTCGACCAGCGCGTCGACCTCGGCCTTGGTGTTGTAGAGACCGAAGGAGGCGCGGCAGGTGGCGGTGACGCCGAGGTGATCCATCAGCGGCTGCGCGCAGTGGTGCCCGGCCCGGACCGCGACGCCCTTCTTGTCGAGCACGGTCGAGATGTCATGGGCATGGGCCGCCCCGTCCAGCGTGAACGAGAAAATCGCCCCCTTGGTCGCCGAATTGCCCTGGATGTTCAGCCAGTTGAGCCCGCCCAGCCGGGCATTGGCATAATCGCGCAAGCCCTTCTCATGGGCGGCGATATTCTCCATGCCGAGGTCCATCAGGTAGTCTAAAGCCACGCCCATGCCGATCTGCTGGACGATCGCCGGCGTCCCGGCCTCGAACTTCATCGGCGGATCGGCATAGGAGACGGCGTCGCGCGTGACCTCGCGGATCATGTCGCCGCCGCCCATGAAGGGCCGCATCTCGGCCTGGCGCTCGCGCTTGATATAGATCGCGCCCGAGCCGCTGGGACCGTAGAGCTTGTGCCCGGTGATGGCGTAGAAATCGCAGCCCATCGCCTGAACGTCAACCGGCGCATGCACCGCGCCCTGGCTGCCGTCGACCAGCACCGGCACGCCCTTGTCATGGGCGCCCTTGCAGATCGCCTCGACGTCGACCCTCGTGCCGAGCACGTTCGACATCTGGGTGATCGCGACCAGCTTGGTCCTGGGCCCGATCGCGTCCAGCACCGCCTGCGGATCGAGGTCGCCGTTGACGTCGGTCTCGACCCATTTCAGCACCACGCCCTGACGCTCGCGCAGGAAATGCCACGGCACGATATTGGCGTGATGCTCCATCACGCTGAGCACGATCTCGTCGCCCGCCTGCAGCCGTGGCGCCGCCCAGGCATAGGCGACGAGGTTGATGCCCTCGGTCGTGCCCGAGGTATAGACGATCTCTTCCTCGTGGCCGGCGTTGAGGAACCGCGCGACGGTGCCGCGCACCGCCTCGTACTTGTCGGTCGCCAGGTTCGAAAGGTAGTGCAAGCCGCGGTGAACATTGGCGTATTCCATCGAATAGCCCTGCGTCACCGCATCGATCACGCATTGCGGTTTCTGCGCCGAGGCGCCGTTGTCCAGATAGACCAGCGGCTTGCCGTTCACCTGACGCGACAGGATCGGGAAATCGCGGCGGATCGCATCGACATCATACATCACGGGGCCCCCGGAACGCCCACACCGAGCGCGAAGAGAAGGAAGGAAAGGAAGATCACCACCCCGATCAGGGTGATGACCACGCCGCCGAACACCGCGCCCACCGAGCGGAAGCCGTGCAGTTCGGCGATGAAGTTGGACAGCAACCAGAACATCACCGCAAACAGCGCGATGCCCAGCATGTCGGCGATCGGCGGCACCAGGAGATAGAGCAGCAGCTGGGCGAATTGCAGCGCGAACATCACCACCTGGAGCCAGACGATGACCGCCAGCGCGCCGGCGAAATCGCCCTCGCCGCCGAAAGCGCGGCCGATCCGGTCGATCCCGACCGCCATCAGCGCCAGCAGCGCCAGCTGCAGCGCGCCCATGAACAGCGGCCCGGGCAACCCGCCCTGGTCGAGCAGCGCCCGCCCCTCGGCGGTCAGCGCCAGCCCGCCCCAGACGACCAGGTCGCCCAGCACGGCGACCAGCACCAGCGCCTGCCACAGGATGCCCGCGGGCAGGTTCAGATCCAGCACCGCCCGCATCGCGGCGCGCGGGCGGGTCAGGCTGTCGCGGATCAGCGTCGCGACTATGGGCCCTGTCAGCATCATGCCGCCTGCTTGCCAAATCCCTCGGCCGCCCGCAAGCCGCCAAGCCACAGCCAGAGGAAGCCGGCGAGGACGACGAAACCGACCGCCGACAGCGCCGGGCCCGGCCCGACGAGCCCGGCGACCAGGCCCTGCAGCAGCATCAGCGGGCTGATCGCCAGCAGCGCCCAGAACAGCGCCAGTCGGGCGCCGAACCAGCCACCCTGCCCACCCATCGCCTTCGCCACCAGGTGGCTGAGCGCGGCAAGCCCGTAGGCCAGGAGCGGCAGCAGGAAGATCGCGCCCATCAGCGCCCCGCCCATGCGCGCATCGAGCGGCACGTCCGGGTTGAGATGCGCCGCCCGGGCCAGCGCCGGCCATTGCGCGACGAAGGCCATGCCGCAGGCGCCCATCAAGGTGGCCAGCGCGCGCTCTTCCCTCTGGCCATTGGCCAGCTTGCGCCGCACCACCCGGCCCGGCGCCCGGTAGCTTTCGGCGATGTCGCCGGTGATCGTCATCAGCCCATCCGCCGCGCCAGCCAGCCTTCCAGCCGGCCACGGATATCGGCGCCGATCTCCTCGTCCTCGATCTCCTCGATCGCTTCGGCCAGGAAGGCCAGCACCAAGAGCGACTGCGCCTCGCGTTCCGGCACCCCGCGCGAGCGCAGGTAGAACAGCGCCGTCTCGTCGATCGCGCCCGAGGTCGAGCCGTGCGAGCACTGGACGTCGTCGGCGTAGATTTCCAGCTCGGGCTTGGCGAGGAACTGGCTGTCCTCGTCGAGCAGCAGCGACTGGCTGATCTGGTAGCCATCGGTCTTCTGCGCCCCGGGCTTGACCAGAATCTTGCCCTGGAAAATGCCTTGCGCGCCGTTCCTCAGAACCTTCTTGAACACCTGCCGGCTTTCGCAGCGTTCGGCGTCATGGGTGATGAAGACGGTGTCGTCCTGGTGGAAATCGCCGTCGCCGACCGCCGCGCCGGCGACATGGGCAATGGCATCGTCGCCGGTCAGCGCGATCACCGCCTCGTTGCGGGTCATGACGCCGTTGGCGGTCAGGGTGAAGGACTTGAACCGGCTCTCGGCGCCGAGACGGGCGAAGATATGGGTCACGGCGCGGCGCTCGTGGTCGCGGCCCTGGGCGCGGACATGGTGGAAGGCACCGCCATCGGCGACGTCGACTTCCAGCACCTTGTTGAACCGCGCCGCCGCCGGCCCGTTCTCGAGCAGCGTCACCTCGGCCCCCGCATCTACCTTCACGCAATGGTGCAGGATCGCCTCGGAGGTCTCGGAATTATGAAGGTAAACCAGGTTGATCGGCTTGGCCGCCTTTCCGGTCGCCCGGATCAGCACGCCGTCGGTGGCATAGGCCGAGTTGAGCGCCGCCAGCGGCCGCTCGACCGGGCTCTGGCCATTGGCCTCGAGCACGCCGTAGACCTCGCGCGCCCAGTGGACATCCTGCGCCCCCGCCTCGGCCAGCCGCGAGATCTCGACCCCGGCCAACGCCGGATCGTCCGAGGCCTCGGCGTCGAAGACCCCGTCGACGAAGACCAGCTTGACGCGGTCGATGGTATCGAAGATCGGCGCCTCGTCCGTCTCGAAGATCGCCGCCGGCGTCACCTCGGGCGAAATCAACGTCGCCGGGTTGGTCCATTTCCAGTACTCGTCGCGCCGCGCCGGCAGGCCCATCGCCTTCAACCGGCTCAGCGCCTGACCGCGCGCCAGCGCCAGCCAGCCGCCGCTCTCGGGCAGGCTGAGCCCCGCGATCCGGGCCTCCAGCGCCTGCAGTTTCTGCGCCGTCGCCGCCATCACGCAAACTCCGCCAGGATGTCGGCATAGCCATTTTGCTCGACCTCGAGCGCCAGTGCCGGGCCGCCGGTCTTCACGATCCGCCCATTGGCCATGATATGCACGACATCGGGTTTGATATGGTCCAGAAGCCGTTGATAATGCGTGATGACCAGGAAACCCCGGCCGGCGTCGCGCAGCGCGTTGACGCCCTCGGCCACCAGCTTCATCGCGTCGACATCGAGCCCCGAGTCGGTCTCGTCGAGGATGCACATCTTCGGCTCCAGCACCGCCATCTGCAGAATCTCGTTGCGCTTCTTCTCGCCGCCCGAGAAACCGACATTGACCGGCCGCTTCAGCATCTCGGCGTCGATCTTCAGCGTCTTGGCCTTCTCGCGCACCAGCTTGAGGAAGTCGCCGGCGCTGATCTCTTCCTCGCCGCGGGCCTTGCGCTGGGCGTTGAGCGCGGTGCGCAGGAAGGTCATGTTGCCGACTCCCGGGATCTCGACCGGGTATTGCAGCGCCAGGAACAGCCCGGCCGCGGCGCGCTCTTCCGGCTCCATCTCGAGCAGGTCGACGCCGTCGAGCGTCGCCGAGCCCTCGGTGACCTCGTAGCCGTCGCGGCCCGCCAGGACATAGGACAGCGTCGACTTGCCCGAGCCGTTCGGCCCCATGATCGCATGGACCTTGCCGGCCTCGACCGTCAGGTCGACGCCTTTCAGGATCTGCTTGTCCTCTTCTTCAAGTTTGACCTGCAGGTTCTTGATTTCCAGCATGTTCTCTTTCCTACTTGACGGTGACGGCGGTGCCCGAGGCCGACACCATCAGCATGTTGTTGATGACTTCGTAATCGAGATCGACACCGACCACGGCATTGGCGCCCATCGCCGCCGCGCGCTCTTCCATCTCGTTAAGCGCGGTCTGGCGCGCCTTGCCCAGTTCCTGCTCATAGGCGCCCGAGCGCCCGCCGACGATATCGGTGATCGAGGCGAACAGGTCGCGGAACAGGTTGGCGCCAAGGATCGCCTCGCCGGTGACGATGCCGTGATACTCGGCGATCAGCTGCCCCTCGACCGAGGGAGTGGTTGTAACGATCATCTCGCAACCCTCTGATTTTGCGTCCTTTAGCCGACAGAGCCTTCGAGGCTGATCGCCACCAGGCTCTGCGCCTCCATGGCGAATTCCATCGGCAGGGCCTGCAGCACGTCCTTGCAGAAGCCGTTGACCACCAGCGCCACCGCCTCTTCCTCGTCCATCCCGCGCGAGCGGCAATAGAACAGTTGGTCATCATCGACCTTCGAGGTCGTCGCCTCGTGCTCGACCCGGCTCGAGTTGTTCTTGACCTCGATATAGGGAACCGTGTGGGCGCCGCACTTGTCGCCGATCAGCAGGCTGTCGCACTGGGTGTAGTTGCGGCTGTTTTTGGCCTTGGGGTGAACCGAGACCAGTCCGCGATAGGTGTTCTGCGCCTTGCCGGCCGAAATCCCTTTCGAAACAATGCGCGAGCGGGAGTTCTTGCCAAGGTGGTGCATCTTGGTGCCGGTATCGGCCTGCTGCATGTTGTTGGCGATGGCGATCGAGTAGAACTCGCCCTGGGTGTCGTCGCCGCGCAGGATGCAGGACGGGTATTTCCAGGTGATCGCCGAGCCGGTCTCGACCTGGGTCCACATCACCTTGGCCCGGTCCTCGCGGCAATCGGCGCGCTTGGTGACGAAGTTGTAAATGCCGCCCTTGCCTTCCTCGTCGCCCGGATACCAGTTCTGGACCGTCGAGTACTTCACCTCGGCATCCTCCAGCACGACGATCTCGACGACCGCGGCGTGGAGCTGCGGGATGTCGCGCTTCGGCGCGGTGCAGCCCTCGAGATAGCTGACGTAAGAGCCCTTGTCGGCGATGATCAGCGTCCGCTCGAACTGGCCGGTATTCTCGGCGTTGATGCGGAAATAGGTGCTCAGCTCCATCGGGCAGCGCACCCCGGGCGGCACGTAGACGAAGGAGCCGTCGGAGAACACCGCCGAGTTCAGCGTGGCGAAGAAGTTGTCCGACACCGGGACCACCGAGCCGAGATACTTCTTCACAAGATCGGGATATTCGCGGATCGCCTCCGAGATCGACATGAAGATCACGCCGGCCTTCTTCAGCTCTTCCTTGAAGGTGGTGCCGACCGAGACCGAGTCGAAGACGGCGTCGACCGCCACCTTGCGGCCCTCCGCCGGCGCCGCCTCGGCGCCCTCGACCCCGGCCAGGATCATCTGCTCCTTGAGCGGGATGCCCAGCTTCTCGTAGGTGGCGAGCAGCTTGGGATCGACCTCGTCGAGGCTCTTCGGCTTCTCGACCATGCTCTTGGGCTTGGCGTAGTAATACTGGTCCTGGTAGTCGATCGCCGGGATGTCCAGCAGCGCCCAGTCGGGCTCCTGCATCTGCTGCCAGCGCGCGAAGGCGGCCAGCCGCCACTCGGTCATCCACTCCGGCTCGCCGTTCTTTTCCGAGATCAGCCGGACGATGTCCTCGTTCAGCCCCTTGGGGGCGTATTCGGTCTCGATCTCGGTTTCCCAGCCGTGCTTGTATTTGCCGGCCATCGCCTGGACGGTTTCGACCGTCTCGCGGTCCACGCCCTCGCGGACATCGGTTTCAGGTGTGTCCAAAGCAGCCATTTATCCGTTCCTCATCAGGGGCTTGCGCCCCGCACCTCATGCAGCCCGCGCCCGGAATTTCCGGTATTGGGCCAGCCACGCCTCGGCGAAGCGCAGCACATCCTCTTCCGTCACCGCCGGCCCGAGCGAGACACGGATGGCGCTGGCGGCCGCGCCCTCGTCCATCCCCATCGCCCGCAACACGCGGCTGGCACGCACCTTGCCCGACGAACAGGCCGAGCCCGCCGAAATGGCAAACCCGGCCAGATCCATCTGCATCACCTGGGTCTCGCCCTTCCATCCCGGGCTGACGAGGCAGGTGGTGTTCGGCAGACGCTGCGCACCTTTCCCGACAATAATAGTCGAATTTGCCTCGGAGGCAATTGTTGACTCTAGAATATTTCTAAACTGAGCCACCTTTTCCCAGACGCCATCGGCAAGATCGCGCGCAGCCGCCGCGGCCGCGGCGCCAAAGCCGGCGATGCCGATGACATTCTCGGTGCCCGCGCGCCGGCCCATCTCCTGGCCGCCGCCGCGCAGCTGCGCCGCCACGTCCAGCCCCTGCCGGATCACCAGCGCGCCGACGCCCTTGGGCCCACCCAGCTTGTGGGCCGAGATCAGCCCCATCTCGACGCCGAGCCAGTTGAAGGCGACCGGCAGCTTGCCGAAGCCCTGGGTCAGGTCCGAGACCGCCAGCCCCTCGGGCAGATCCTGCACCACGCCGGTCTCGGAATTCGCCAGCTGCAGCGTCGCCCGCGCCGGATCGGCCACCGTCACCCGGCCATCGCCGTCGACCGGCAGATCCTCGGCGCACCAGGCCCGGACCGCGTCATGCTCGATCCCGGCGCAGGACATGCCGCGCCCGGCCAGCGCCAGTGCCGCCGCCTCGGTCGCGCCCGAGGTGAAGACGATGTCGGCCCCCTCGGCCCCCAGCGCCGCCGCCACCTGCGCCCGCGCCTTCTCGATGAGGGCCTTGGCCGCCCGGCCCTCGGCATGGACCGAGGACGGGTTGCCGGCGACATCCATCGCCGCGACCATCGCCGCCCGCGCTTCCGCGCGCAGCGGCGTCGTCGCGTTCCAGTCGAGATAAAGACGCGATTTCAAAGCGTCGCCCTTTCATCTTCACGCAAATATCCTCGGGGGGCACGGGGGGCAGACAGCCCCCCGCCAACGTCCGCCAAGGGCTCCGTCGCGCTCATTCCTCGTCCACCACGTTCAGGATCGCCGGCACTGCCGGGCAGGGCTGCATCTCGTTGCGGATCACGTCGGCCAGCCGCACCTGGTGCAGGAAGACGTAGACATGGGCCGACAGCCCTTCCCACAGCCGGTTGGTCAGAGACTGCGCCCGCGTCCCCGACGCTCCGCCCGAGGCGCCGGCCCCGGTCCGCATCGCGCTGACGGTCTCGTCGACCGCCTCGAGGATCTCGCTGACCCGGATTTCCGAGGCGGGACGCGACAACCGGTAGCCGCCGCCGGGGCCGCGCACCGAATCCACCAGCCCGCCGCGGCGCAGCTTGACGAAGAGCTGCTCGAGATAGGGCAAGGAGATGTCCTGCCGTTTCGAGATCGCCGCGAGCGAGACCAGATCGTCCTTGCCTTCCAGCGCCAGATCGGCCAGCGCCACCATCGCGTAACGCCCCTTGGTTGAGAGTTTCATGGTCCGATCCCTGTCAAAGACATTGACGAATGGCGGCGGCGACCTTAACTCGGGTCAACCCCGCTGGCATCTGCCGGCATTTAGAATGGTTCTAGGTAGCCCGAGCAAATTCGTCAAGAATGATGCGGACTGCCGCCGCCAAGGAAAGACAGGCTAGGCGCATGCCCGAAGTGATTTTCCCCGGGCCGGAAGGCAGGCTCGAAGGACGCTACCACCCGCAGAAGGAAAAAGACGCCCCCATCGCGATCGTGCTGCACCCGCATCCGCAATTCGGCGGCACGATGAACAACAAGGTCGTCTACAACCTGCACTACGCCTTCTACAACATGGGCTTCACCGTGCTGCGGTTCAACTTCCGCGGCGTCGGCCGGAGCCAGGGCGAATACGACCAGGGCGTGGGCGAGCTCTCCGATGCCGCCTCGGCGCTCGACTACCTGCAGTCGATGAACCAAAACGCCAAGCATTGCTGGGTCGCCGGCTTCTCCTTCGGCGCCTGGATCGGCATGCAGCTGCTGATGCGGCGGCCCGAGATCACCGGCTTCGTCTCGGTGGCGCCGCCGGCGAACATGTACGACTTCTCGTTCCTCGCCCCCTGCCCGGCCTCGGGCCTGATCATCAACGGCACCAACGACCGGGTGGCGCCGCCCAAGGATACCGAGGCGCTGGTGGCCAAGCTGCACGAGCAGAAGGGCATCACCATCACCCACGAGCAGATCGAGGGCGCCGATCACTTCTTCAAGGACGAAGAGGCGCATATGAAGCCGATGCTGGACACGGTCACGGCCTATGTGAAACGGCGGCTGACCGAGAACTCGCGCTGAACCGATGAGTGCGCTGGAAGACCTCGCCGACGCCCTCGCCCGCGACACGCTGGCGGCGATGGACGAGCTTGGCAACGATCGGCTGCACGAAGAGATCGCCCAGATCATCGGCGCCTCCTCGCCGACGCTGCAGGAGGTCTACCTGACGGCGATGCGCTATCACCTTGCCGAGCAGCGCGGCCGCAAGGCGCTGGAACGCAAGCTGGCGGCCGCCCGGGCGGCCGGCGAATGACCGACGGCGCGCCCCTCGAAAGCACCCGTCTCGACAGCACCCATCTCGACAGCGCCCGCCTCGACGCCCAGTTCGCCTTTCTCAACGAGGCCGACAAGCTCAAGCAGGTGCTGCGGGCGACGACTCTCACCGACGGCTCGCGGCGCGAGAATTCGGGCGAGCACAGCTGGCACCTGGCGCTCTACGCCATGGTGCTGGCCGACCAGGCCGGGCCCGGCGTCAATATCGACCGCGTCATCAGGATGCTGCTGCTGCACGACCTGGTCGAGATCGATGTCGGCGACGTGCCGATCCACTCCGCGAATGGCCAGGCCCATGGCTCGGCCGAGATCCAGGCCGCCGAAGCCCGCGCCGCCGAGCGCCTCTTCGGCCTGCTGCCCGACGATATCGGCCCCGCGTTCCGCGCCCTGTGGGAAGAGTTCGAAGCCGCCGAAAGCCCCGACGCCGTCTTCGCCAAGTCGCTCGACCGGGTCCAGCCGCTGATGCACAACATCGAAAGCGGCGGCGGCTCGTGGACCGAATACAACGTCACCGCCGAGCAGCTGCACCAGCGCGTCGGCACCAAGGTCGCCCGCGGCGCCCCGGCGCTGTGGGACTGGATCTGGGCCCGAGCGGAGCGTTTCTTCCGCCATGCGTGAGCTGGCCCTCGGCGCTGCCGGGGCGCTGGCCCTCGGCACCCTTGTCGCCGCCGCGAGCCATCTCGGCGCGGCCGAGTGGCGCGCCTGCGCCGGCCTGCCGCGGCTTCCCGTCGCCTGGCTCCCGCTTGCGCTGCTGGCCGGGTGGGCCGCGCTCTGGACCGCGCCTTTCACCCTCGCCGCCGCCGGCGCGCCCTCGCCCCGCCTGCGCCGCGTCCAGCTGGTTGCCTTGGCGGTCCTGCTGGTGGTGCTGGCCTCCGGCCTGCGGCCGCCGGCGAGCCTGCAAGACTGCGCCCGGCCCCTTTTCGATCTCCGGATCCTGGCCTGGCTGCTGCCGCTGCTGGCCGTGCCGCTCCAGCTTGCCGCACGCCGGATCGGCCAGCCGCGCGCCTGACCGCGCGACATTTTCGGTATACAACCGCATACCATCTTTTCCCTCGCGGGGTTTTGGGCTATGACCCCGCCAAACCGAATCCCGAACAGAGAGGGCCCCATGACCAAGATCAAAGTGGATAACCCCGTCGTCGAGCTCGACGGCGACGAGATGACCCGGATCATCTGGGACTTCATCAAGAAGAAACTGATCCTGCCCTATCTCGACATCGACCTGAAATACTACGACCTGGGCATCGAGAGCCGCGACGCGACCGACGACCAGATCACCGTCGATGCGGCCGAGGCGATCAAGCAATACGGCGTCGGCGTCAAATGCGCCACGATCACGCCGGACGAGGCCCGGGTCGAGGAATTCGGCCTCAAGCGCATGTACCGCTCGCCCAACGGCACGATCCGCAACATCCTCGGCGGCGTCATCTTCCGCCAGCCGATCATCTGCAAGAACGTGCCGCGGCTGGTGCCGGGCTGGACCCAGCCGATCGTCGTCGGCCGCCACGCCTTCGGCGACCAGTACAAGGCCACCGACTTCCTGTTCCCGGGCAAGGGCAAGCTGACGATGAAATTCGTCGGCGAGGACGGCACGGTGATCGAGAAGGAGGTCTACGACGCGCCGTCGGCCGGTGTCGCGATGGGGATGTACAACCTCGACGCCTCGATCATCGACTTCGCCCGCGCCTCGATGAACTACGGCCTGCAGAAGGGCTGGCCGGTCTACCTGTCGACCAAGAACACCATCCTCAAGGCCTATGACGGCCGCTTCAAGGACCTGTTCCAGAAGGTCTACGAGGAAGAGTTCGAAGAGAAGTTCAAGGCCAAGGGCATCCATTACGAGCACCGCCTGATCGACGACATGGTCGCCTCGGCGCTGAAATGGTCGGGCGGCTATGTCTGGGCCTGCAAGAACTACGACGGCGACGTCCAGTCGGACACCGTCGCCCAGGGCTTCGGCTCGCTCGGCCTGATGACCTCGGTGCTGATGACCCCGGACGGCAAGACCGTCGAGGCCGAGGCCGCCCACGGCACGGTGACGCGTCACTACCGGCAGCACCAGGCCGGCAAGGAGACCTCGACCAACTCGATCGCCTCGATCTACGCCTGGACCGGCGGGTTGAAGCACCGCGCCAAGCTCGACGACAACGCGGCGCTGCTGAACTTCGCCGAAACGCTCGAGAAGGTCTGCGTCCAGACCGTCGAGGACGGCTTCATGACCAAGGACCTCGCCCTGCTGGTCGGCCCCAACCAGAAGTGGCTGACCACGATGGGTTACCTGGAAAAGGTCGACGAGTACCTGAACAAGGCGCTGGCCGGCTGAGGCCGCCGCCATCGCGAACCGGAAAGGCAGGGCTTCGGCCCTGCCTTTTGCCTTTGGGATCCTGCGCGCCGCGCGTCGCCCCACCCGACGGGAAGAAACGGACCGTCGCTCAAGGCACATCGCAGGGCCGGCGCCCGGCGGCGCAGAGCGCCTTGTTCCCGGGCCCCGGGCTCTGCGACCGGATGTCTTGCCGGGGGAGGCCATCATCGTGTGCACGGTGGCATTGTCCGGGCTTCCCTTTCCCCTTGCGGCGCGGCATAGCTGGACCATGCCCCACACGCTGCTAGCTGGACCATGACCCACACGCTGACCGAACCCGCCGAAGACCCGATCCGCCACAGCCTGGCCGACGATGCCCAGGGCATCGCCTATGGCACCGGCATGGCCTCCTTCGGCATCCTCATCCTCACCCATCTCGGGCTCGTCACCGGCCAGACGGCGGGGCTGGCGGTGCTGATCTCCTATGCCACCGGCTGGGGCTTCGGGCCGGTCTTCTTCGTCGTCAACCTGCCCTTCTACTGGCTCGGCTATCGCCGCATCGGGCCGCGCTTCATGGTCAAGACGCTGATCTCGGTGGCGCTGCTCTCGGGCCTGACGATGGTGATGCCCCGCTGGGTCAGTTTCGCCGATCTCAACCCGATCGTCGGCGCGCTGCTGTTCGGCGCCATCACCGGCTCGGCCCTGCTGGCGCTGTTCCGCCACGGCGCCTCGCTCGGCGGCATCGGCATCCTCGCGCTCTACCTGCAGGACAAGACCGGCTTCCGCGCCGGCCTGACCCAGCTGATTTTCGACGCCTGCCTCTTCGCCGTCGCCTTCACCTTCCTCGACCCGGTGAAAGTCGCGACTTCCCTGCTCGGCGCCGTCGTCGTCAACCTCGTCATCGCCGTCAACCACCGCCGCGACCGCTACATCGCCACCTGAACCCGCCGAGGTCACCGATGCTGAACACCTACGCCCTGCTGCTGATCGCCGTGATGTTCGAGACCTTCGGCTCGGCCTGCCTGCAGGCCAGCCAGCAATTCACCCGCTTCTGGCCGTCGGTCGGCGTTGCCATCGGCTTCGGCTTCGGGCTGTGGTTCTTCGTGCAGGTCTTGAAAGTCATGCCGCTGGGCATCACCTATGCGCTCTGGTCCGGGGTCGGCATCGTGCTGATCACCCTGTCGGGCCTGATCCTTTTCAACCAGCGGCTCGATCTGCCCGCCACCCTCGGTATCGGCTTGATCATCGCCGGCATTGTCGTCATTAACCTGTTCTCGAATACCACCACGCACTGACACGCCGCCGCATTCGGCGCCTTGCCTCTGGCCATGGGCGCGTTTTGCATGTATCGCGGCGGCGCAGCATCAAGGCATCGGACATATGGACCTTCGTAACATCGCGATCATCGCGCACGTTGACCATGGGAAAACCACCCTCGTCGACGAACTTCTCAAGCAGTCGGGCACCTACCGCGAAAACCAGGCGACCACGGAACGCGCGATGGACTCGAACGATATCGAGCGCGAGCGCGGCATCACCATCCTGGCCAAATGCACCTCGGTCGAGCATGCCGGCACCCGGATCAACATCGTCGACACCCCCGGCCACGCCGATTTCGGCGGCGAGGTCGAGCGGATCCTGAACATGGTCGACGGCGTGGTGCTGCTGGTGGACGCCGCCGAGGGCCCGATGCCGCAGACCAAGTTCGTCACCTCCAAGGCGCTGGCGCTGGGGCTGCGGCCGATCGTGGTGCTCAACAAGGTCGATAAGCCCGATGCCGAACCCGACCGGGCGCTGGACGAGGTCTTCGACCTCTTCGTCGGCCTCGGCGCCGATGACGAGCAGCTCGACTTCCCGCATCTCTACGCCTCCGGCCGCTCGGGCTGGGCCGACACCGATCTCGACGGCCCGCGCGAGAACCTCGATGCCCTGTTCGACCTGATCGTCAGCCACGTCCCGGCGCCGAAGCAGGTCGACAAGCGCGACCAGCCGTTCCAGATGCTGGCGACGACGCTGTCGGCCGACCCGTTCCTCGGCCGCATCCTGACCGGCCGGGTCGAGGCCGGCACGCTGAAGGCCGGCGAGACGATCAAGGCGCTGAGCCGCACCGGCGAGCGGATCGAGCAGTTCCGGGTCTCGAAGATCCTCGCCTTCCGCGGCCTCGGCCAGCAGCCGATCGACGCCGCCGAAGCCGGCGACATCGTCACCCTCGCCGGCATGTCCAAGGCCACCGTCGCCGACACGCTCTGCGCCAACGAGATCGACGTGCCGCTGCCGGCGCAGCCGATCGACCCGCCGACGATCTCGGTCACCTTCGGCATCAACGACTCGCCGCTGGCCGGTCGCGACGGCTCCAAGGTCCAGTCGCGCGTCATCCGTGAGCGGCTGATGAAGGAGGCCGAGCAGAACGTCGCCATCAAGATCACCGACACTCCCGGCGGCGAGGCCTTCGAGGTCGCGGGCCGCGGCGAACTGCAGATGGGCGTGCTGATCGAGAACATGCGCCGCGAGGGCTTCGAGCTCTCGATCTCGCGCCCGCGCGTCATCTTCCGCGAGGAGAACGGCCAGAACCTCGAACCGATCGAGGAGGTCGTGATCGACGTCGACGACGAGTATTCCGGCGCGGTGATCGAGAAACTGACCGGCCCGCGCAAGGGCGAGCTGATCGAGATGAAGCCCGCCGGCGCCGGCAAGACCCGGATCGTCGCCCACGTGCCCTCGCGTGGGTTGATCGGCTATCACGGCGAATTCCTCACCGACACCCGCGGCTCGGGCGTGCTCAACCGGCTATTCCACGGCTGGGCGCCGCACAAGGGCCCGATCGTCGGCCGCCGCGCCGGCGTGCTGATCTCGATGGAGAACGGCACCTCGGTCGCCTATGCGCTGTGGAACCTCGAGGAGCGCGGCAAGCTGTTCATCGGCGCCCAGGAACCGGTCTACGAGGGCATGGTGATCGGCGAGCACAGCCGCGAGAACGACCTCGAGGTCAACCCGCTCAAGGGCAAGAAGCTGACCAACGTCCGCGCCTCGGGCACGGACGAGGCGGTGCGGCTGACCCCGCCGGTGCGGATGAGCCTGGAAGAGGCGATCGCCTATATCGACGACGACGAGCTGGTCGAGGTCACGCCCAAGGCAATCCGCCTGCGCAAGCGCTTCCTCGATCCGCACGAGCGCAAGCGCCAGGCCCGCGCCGCGAGCTGATCCGCAGGGATTGCGCCGCGCCCGAGCGCGCCGCGGCTGCGGGGGGCTGTCTGCCCCCCGCCCCCCCGAGGATATTTGCGAGCAGAAAGTGGGAGACCCGGTCCCCACTTTCTGCTGAAAAATATCCCCGCCGGAGGCATCCAGCGGGGACGGCAAGACAAAACCTGCGATATCTCTGTTCCTGCGCACCACCCGCGATGAGCGGCCGCGCGGCTCCGAAGAGCGGGGCCCGCTCAGCCTTCCTCGACCACGACGAGGTCGCGGTTCGAGGCGCCCTTGGCGTGGCTCAGCGCCTCCTGGTAGCGCGGCGAGTTGTAGCACTCGACCGCCGCCTCGACGCTGGGAAAGCGGGCGACGACGTTGCGCGCCCGGTCACGGCCCTCGAGCTGGACGTAGCGGCCGCCGCGGGCGAGGAACTCGCCGCCATGGGCGGCGATCGCCTCGGTCGCGATTTTCGCATATTTGCCATAGGCCTCGGCGTCCAGCACCTCGACATTGGCGATCCACAAAGCACTCATCTCACCCTCCGATCACGGCTTGCGCCGCCTTGATGGCCGCATCGGCCTTCGACGCGTCGGCACCGCCGCCCTGGGCCATATCGGGCCGGCCGCCGCCGCCCTTTCCGCCCAGCTCGGCCACCGCCGCCCGCACCATCTCGACCGCCGACAGCGTCCCGGTCAGGTCGCCCGTTACCCCGGCCGCCACCGCCGCCTTGCCGCCGGTATCGGCGATCAGCAGCACCGCGCCCGAGCCCAGCTTGTCCTTCAGCTCGTCGATCAGCGGCGGCAGGTCCTTGCCCGAGACGCCCGAGAGCACCTGGGCGGTGAACTTGACGCCGTTGATCTCCTGCACCTCGGGCCCGGCCGCGCCGCCGCCGCCCATCGCCAGCTCGCGCCGCAGCTGCGCGACCTCGTTCTGCAGCGCCTTGCGCTCGTCGAGGAGCCCGCGCACCCGCTCGGCCAGTTCACCCGGCTGGGCCTTGAGCACCGCCGAGACCTCGTTGAGGTGCTGCATCTGCTCGATGAGGTAGCGCATCGCGCCCTCGCCGGTCAGCGCCTCGATCCGGCGCACGCCGGCCGAGGAGGCGCTGTCGCCGAGCAGGACGCAGAGCCCGATCTCGCCCAGCCGCTGGACATGGGTGCCGCCGCAAAGCTCGAGGCTGTAGGTCTGGCCGTCGGTGCCCTTGCCCGACCCCGGCCGCGAGCCCATCGAGACGACGCGCACCTCGTCGCCGTATTTCTCGCCGAACAGCGCCTGGGCGCCGAGGGCGCGGGCCTCGTCCGGGGTCATGATCCGGGTCTCGACCGGGCCGTTCTGGCGGATATAGGCGTTGATCTCGTTCTCGACCGTCGCCAGTTCCTCCTCGGTCAGCGCCTTGGCGTGGCTGAAGTCGAAGCGCAGCCGGTCGGGCGCGTTCAGGCTGCCGCGCTGCGCGATATGCTCGCCCAGCACCCGGCGCAGCGCCTCGTTGAGCAGGTGGGTGGCCGAGTGGTTGGCCCGGATCGCCGAGCGGCGGCCGTGATCGACCTCCAGCTCCGCGCCCTGGCCGACGGAGATCCTGCCCTCGGTGACCTCGGCGGCATGGATGAAGACGCCCTGCGACTTCTTGGTGTCGAGGATCGTCGCCGCGCCGGTCTCGGTCTTCAGCGTACCGGCATCGCCGACCTGGCCGCCGGCCTCGGCATAGAACGGGGTCTGGTTGAGGACGAGCTGGACCGACGCGCCCTTCTCGGCGGCCTCGACCCGGGCGCCGTCGACGACCAGCGCCATCACCTGGCCCTCGGCCGCCTCGGTGTCGTAGCCCAGGAACTCGGTCGGGCCCTGCTCCTCGGCGATGTCGAACCAGATCGCGGCGTCCTTGGTCTCGCCCGAGCCCGACCAGCTCGCCCGCGCCTTGGCCTTCTGTTCCGCCATCGCCGCCTCGAAGCCGCCGACATCGACGGTCAGCCCCTTCTCGCGCAGCGCGTCCTGGGTCAGGTCGAGCGGGAAGCCGTAGGTGTCGTAGAGCTTGAACGCCGCCTCGCCCGGCAATTGCGCGCCCGAGGGCAGCTTGTCCAGTTCATCGTCGAGCAGCCGCAGGCCGCGGTCGAGGGTCTGGCGGAAGCGGGTTTCCTCGAGCTTCAGCGTCTCCTCGATCAGCGGCTGGGCGCGGCCCAGCTCCGGATAGGCGGCGCCCATCTTGCGCACCAGCGCCGGCACCAGCTTGTGCATCAGCGGGTCCTGGGCACCGAGCTGGTGGGCATGGCGCATCGCCCGGCGCATGATCCGGCGCAGGACGTAGCCGCGGCCCTCGTTCGAGGGCATGACGCCGTCGGCGATCAGGAAGGAGGTCGAGCGCAGGTGGTCGGCGATCACCCGGTGATGGATGCGGCCGGTGCCGTCGGGATCGGTGGTCGTCGCGTTTGCCGAGGCCTCGATCAGGCTGCGCATCAGGTCGGTGTCGTAATTGTCGTGCTTGCCCTGCAGCACGGCGCCGATCCGCTCCAGCCCCATGCCGGTATCGATCGACTGGGCCGCCAGGTCGCGCCGGCTGCCGTCCTCGAACTGCTCGAACTGCATGAAGACGAGGTTCCAGATCTCGATGAAGCGGTCGCCGTCCTCGTCCGGGCTGCCGGGCGGGCCGCCGGGGATGTCGGGGCCGTGGTCGAAGAAGATCTCCGAGCAGGGGCCGCAGGGGCCGGTCGCGCCCATGCTCCAGAAATTGTCGTCGGTCGGGATGCGGATGATGCGCTCGTCCGGCAGCCCGGCCACCTTCTTCCAGATCGCCGCCGCCTCGTCGTCGGTGTGGTAGACGGTGACCAGCAGCTTGTCGGCCGGCAGGCCGAAATCCCTGGTCAGCAGTTCCCAGGCGAAGGGAATCGCCTCTTCCTTGAAATAGTCGCCGAAGGAGAAATTCCCCAGCATCTCGAAGAAGGTGTGGTGGCGCGCGGTATAGCCGACATTGTCGAGGTCGTTATGCTTGCCGCCGGCACGGACGCATTTCTGCGACGTCGTCGCGCGCTTGTAATCGCGGGTCTCGACCCCGGTGAAGACGTTCTTGAACTGCACCATGCCGGCATTGGTGAACATCAGGGTCGGGTCGTTGCGCGGCACCAGCGGGCTGCTGTCGACCACCTCGTGGCCGTTGCGGCGGTAGTAGTCGAGAAAGGTCGACCGGATATCGTTCAATGACGGCATGACTGCGGGCCTCTTCGGGGCGGATCTTGGCGTTGCGCTTCGGTTTATCCCCGTGCGCCGGGCCTGTCCACCGCCAAGCACCGCATGGAAACGGCCGGGCAAGGCCCGGCCGTGTCATGTCCTCGCGCGCCCGCCGCAGGCGGGCCGGCGCGGCCCCGGGGTCAGAGATCGACGACCTCGCCGCCCTCCTCGCCGCCGTCGAAGGCCAGGCCGTGGGTGGCGCGGATCTTGCCCTCGATCTCGCCCGCCACGCCGGGGTTGGACTTGAGGAAGTTCTTGGCATTCTCGCGGCCCTGGCCGATGCGCTCGTCGCCGTAGGAATACCAGGCGCCGGACTTGTCGACGATGCCGGCCTTGACGCCGAGATCGAGCACCTCGCCCATCTTCGAGATACCCTCGCCATACATGATGTCGAACTCGACCTCGCGGAACGGCGGCGCGACCTTGTTCTTGACCACCTTGACCCGGGTCGAGTTGCCGACGACCTCGTCGCGGTCCTTGATCGAGCCGGTGCGGCGGATGTCGAGCCGGACCGAGGCGTAGAATTTCAGCGCGTTGCCGCCCGAGGTGGTTTCCGGGCTGCCGAACATGACGCCGATCTTCATCCGGATCTGGTTGATGAAGATCACCATGCAGTTCGAGCGCCCGATCGAGGCGGTCAGCTTGCGCATCGCCTGGCTCATCAGCCGGGCCTGGGCGCCGACCTGGTGGTCGCCCATGTCGCCCTCGAGCTCGGCCTTGGGGGTCAGCGCGGCGACCGAGTCGACCACGACCAGGTTGACCGCGCCCGAACGCACCAGCGTGTCGACGATCTCCAGCGCCTGCTCGCCGGTGTCGGGCTGCGAGATCAGCAGCTCGTCCAGGTTCACGCCCAGCTTGCGGGCATAGCCCGGGTCGAGCGCGTGCTCGGCGTCGACGAAGGCGCAGACGCCGCCCTTCTTCTGCTCCTCGGCCACGGCATGCAGGGTCAGCGTCGTCTTGCCCGAGCTTTCCGGCCCATAGATCTCGATGATCCGGCCCTTGGGCAGCCCGCCGATGCCGAGCGCGATGTCGAGCCCGAGAGAGCCGGTCGAGGTCGCCTCGATCTCGGTCACCGGGCGGTCGGCCCCCAGCCGCATGATCGAGCCCTTGCCGAATTGCCGTTCGATCTGCGCCAGCGCCGAGTCGAGCGCCTTTTGCTTGTCCATTTCGCGCTTTCCGTTCAAGTCGAGGAGGTTTGCAGTAGCCATTCTTGCAGTCCCTTATTCCATAGCCGACGCCCGGCGACAACAGATTGGCAACGGCGCCAATGTTCCTGCCTTGTTCCGCCATTTATGAGATCAAAACGAGAACATTGCAAATGATTTTTTCCCGAATGCGGCTTTTGCCACGGCCCTGGCCGGTATAGTTTGGCCGTCGGCCCGACAGGGGCGGCACGACACGGGCAAGGACGCGACGCAGAAAGATGCTGGTATTCTGGGAGCAGCGGCTGGTTTTCCTCGCCACGCCGAAAACGGGATCGACCGCGATCGAAACGGCGCTGGAATCGCTGGCCGAGGTGGCCATCCTGCGGCCGCCGACGCTCAAGCACACCACGGTCTGGCGCTACCGCCGCTTCCTCGGCCCGATGCTCGAGACCGCCGCCGGCGGCCCCTTCACCGTGGTCGCCCTGATGCGCGAGCCGATCGACTGGCTGGGCAGCTGGTATCGCTATCGCCAGCGCGACGAGCTCGCCGAGTCGACGCGCAGCACCCGCGCCCTCAGCTTCGACGATTTCGTCACCGCCTACCTGGCCGAGGACCAGCCCGAATTCGCCCAGGTCGGCGCCCAGGCGCGGTTCCTGGCGGGCGGGGCGCCGGACAAGATCGACCGCATCTTCCGCTACGAGCGGATCGACAGCCTGATCGATTTCCTCGAGGACCGGCTGGATTGCGAGATCATCCTGCCGCGGGTCAATGTCTCGCCTGAGGGCGCCACGCCGCTGTCGCCCGAGATCGAGGCCCGGCTGCGGACCGAACGGGCCGAGGATTTCGCGCTCTACCAGCAGGTGCTGGCCGCCGAGGACTGAGCCCGCCGCCGGCCGCGCGCGCGCCCTCACGGCAACTGCCCCTGCACCGTCGCCGTCAGATCGGCCAGCGAGAACGGCTTGGGCAGGAAGACCGAATTGGGGATCCGCGCCTGGGCCTCGGCAAAGCTGTCCTCGGCATAGCCCGAGATGAAGACCACCCTCGTGTCGGGTCGCGTCTCCAGCGCCTCGCGCACCCAGCTCGGCCCGTCGCGCCCGGGCATGATGACGTCGGTGACGATGACGTCGACGGCCAGCGTCGCCTCGGACAGCAGCGCGAGCGCGGCCTCGGCATTCTCGGCCTCGAGCACGGTATAGCCGCGCAGCCGCAGCGCCCGGGCGGCGAAGGCGCGCACCGGCGCCTCGTCCTCGACCAGCAGGATCACCCCCACGCCCTGGCGCAACACCGGCGCCGGCACCTCCGGCGCCTCCGGCTTCGCCCGGGCCGACGCCACGTGGGCCGGGAAGTAGAGCGAGAAGGTCGTGCCCGTGCCCTGGACGCTGTCGACGAAGATGAAGCCGCCGGTCTGCTTGACGATGCCATAGGCCGTCGACAACCCCAGCCCGGTGCCCTCGCCGGTGCGCTTCGAGGTGTAGAAGGGCTCGAAGATCTTGCTCATCGCCTCGGGCGGGATGCCGGTGCCCTCGTCGCGGACCCGGACGATGACGTAGTCGCCCGGCGGCACCACCGCGCGGTCGCGCCGCATCTCGGCCGCCAGCGTCCGGTTCTCGGTCTCGATCCAGATCGCGCCGCCCTCGGGCATGGCGTCGCGGGCGTTGACGACGAGGTTCATCAGCACCTGCTCGAGCTGACGCTTGTCGGCGCGGATCGCCTTGAGCGCGGGGTCGTGGCCCAGGTTCAGCGTCACCTTCTCGCCCACCAGCCGGTTGAGCAGGTGGGTCAGATCGGACAGCGTCTCGCGCAGGTCGAGCGTCTCGGGCGTCAGCGTCTGCTTGCGCGAGAAGGCGAGCAGCTGGCCGACCAGGCTGGCGGCGCGGTTGGCGTTCTGGTGGATCTGGACCAGGTCGCCGTAATCGGGATCACCCTGCTCGTGGCGCAGCAGCAGCAGGTCGCAATGGCCCGAGATCGCGGTCAGCAGGTTGTTGAAATCATGGGCGACACCGCCGGCGAGCTGGCCGATCGCCTGCATCTTCTAGCTCTGGACGAACTGGGCTTCCAGCGTCTTGAGCTCGGTGGCGTCGTTGAGCACCGCGACAAGGCCGGGCCGGCCATGCGCGACCGTGCGGCGGAGCGCGACCTGGAGATAACGCTCGGACCCGACCCGAGTCGCGCGCAGCATCTCGGGATGGGCGCGGCGGCCGTCGACGGCATCGCGCAGCCAGTCGCCCACCGGCCGGCCCAGCCCCTCGACCAGCTCGGCGAAAACCGGCCGTTCCTCGGGCGCCAGCCCCAGCAGCTCGCGCGCCAGGCGGTTGGCCGCGGTCAGCCCGCCGGCGGCGTCGATCCGGGCCAGGGCGACGGGCAGATCCTCGAAAGCGACCGGCGCCGCCCCGACGCCGGGACTGGCCGCCTCGCCGGCCGGCAGCAGGAAGATCTCGCGCCGCCCGTCCGGCCTCGCCAGTTCGGCCACCAGAGCGCGCAGCGGCCCGTCGGCGGCGGCGACCTCGGTCTCCTCGCCGGAATGCAGCGGCAGATGCGGAAAGACCTGTTCGAGCGTCCTCGGCCGGTGGCCCAGGAGACGGTGCAGCGCCTCGTTGGCAAAGAGCACGGTGCCGGAAGTCCCGGCGACCAGCATCGGCAGGCTGATCGCGTCGTCGCCCTGCCCGTGGTTGCCCCGCGCCTGCCCCTGCTCCTGTTCCCGCCACGCCCGCGTTTCCTCGAACCGCCACAGCAGCAGCCCGGCACCGATCCCGTGCACCGAGAGGCGCAGCTGCCCGTTGCGCGTCGCCACCTCCTCCTGTGCCGCCCCCATCGCCGTTGCCCGGCTCTGGAGCCGGAGAAGCACCGCCGAGGGATGGGCGAAGAGGTCGGACATGACCTCTTCCAGCGTCCCGGCTGCCGCCGGACCGAAGCGCCGTTCGGCGGCGCGGTTGCGGAATTGCACCCGGCCCGCGGCGTCGGCGCCGATGCTGGGCGCGGCGTCGAGCGCGACCAGCGCCTGAACCCGCCGGCTCAACCCGGCCGCGTGCCATCGGTGCCCCAGCACCACGGTCCGGATCAGCGCCGCCAGCGCCGCTAGCGTGGCCCCTGCCGCCGCCAGCGGCAGCCGCCCCGGCCCCGAGGCCAGAGGCGCCGCGGCGAGGCAGGCCAGCCCGACAAGCAGCAACAGCCCGGCCCGCGGCGCCAATGTCAGGGCGGTGCGGGTGACAGGATGCAGAGCGGATGCGGCTTCGGCCACGGCGCCCCCTTCCTCCGTCGTGAATCGCCTGCCCCGCATTCGGTGTGAAAAAGAATTAACTACACCTTAATCGCAGGGAAATCCCGGCGCGAAACTCGTCTCTGGGTTGATTAAGGCCCGCGCTCAGCCGCGCGTCAAGAGCGCGAGATAGAAGCCGTCGCCGCCGTCGAGCGGGGTGAAGCGGCGTTCCTCGACCAGGTGCCATTCGGGATGGGCGGCGCGGAAGGCGGCGATCCGGGCGCCGTTCTCGACCGCCAGCAGCGAACAGGTGGCATAGGCCAGCGTGCCGCCCCCGGCCACGCAGGGCGCCGTCTTTTCGAGGATATCGGACTGGATCCGGGTCAGTTCTTCCAGCCGCTCCGGGGTCAGCGCCCATTTCGCCTCGGGCGCCCGGCGCCAGCTGCCGCTGCCCGAGCAGGGCACGTCCAGCAGCACCAGGTCATAGGGCGCCCGGCCCGGCACCTCGGCCGTGGCCAGCTGGACGATCTCCGCCCCGGCGCGCCCGGCCCGCGGGCCGAGGTCGCGCATCCGGCGCGGGGCGGCGTCATGGGCATAGAGCGTCAGCGCCGCCCGCGCCGCCATCGCCAGCGACTTGCCGCCGCCGCCGGCGCAATAGTCGAGCACCTTCTGCCCCGGCGCCAGCGGCAGCGCCTCGACCAGCGCCTGCGAGGCGGCGTCCTGCAGCTCGACCAGGCCCTCGCGATAGCAGGCGCCATTCTGGATTTTCCGCGCGTTCCCGGTGACTTCCAGCGCGGTCTTGGAAAGGGCGACGGGCCGGGTAGCGATGCCCTCCGCCGCCAGCCTTTCCTGCACCTCGGCGACAGTCGCCCTGGCCGTGTTGACCCGTAGGAAGACCGGCGCGCGCTGGCGCAGGGCCTCCATCACCGGCGCGAAATCCGCCCCCAGGCTGGCCTCGAGCTGCGGTGCCAGCCAGTCGGGGCAGTCGAGCGCCACCAGCCGGTCCAGTTCGATCGGCGCCGCCAGATGCGCCCGCTCGGCCTCGCTCAACGGCGCCGGGGCGTGGCGCTCGCCGGTGAACAGGGCGTCGATCTCGGTCCCCGCCTCGCGCAGCCCGCCGAGGATCAGCCCGCGGCCGCTGTCGGCCCCGCCGAGCGCGGCATGGGAACGGCGGCAGCGCAGGGCGGTGAAGACCAGGTCGCGGATCGCCGCCCGGTCGCCGGAGCCGGCGAAGCGGCTGGCCCGGGCCCAGCCCGACAGCGCCGGCTCGGCGGCGCTGCCGTCGCGGATGCGGTCGAGGATCTCGATGGCGGCGGAAAGGCGGGCGGCTGGGGTCATGGCGGGTGCTCGTGCTAGGGGCGGGCAAGGCGCAGCCCCGGGGTCCGGTGGCCGCGCGAGTTCCGGCGGTTGCCACGCGGATGCCGCCTCTTGCCCGCAGGGTCAAGCCCGGGGCGGGTCTTCGCCATCATCGTCGGCACCGGCCACGACCGCGACGCCGACCAGCCAGCGCCGCACCGCCGCTTCGTCCCCGGCGCTGACATTGGCGGTCAGTTCCTCTTCCAGCCGCTGCATCCGGGCCCGCGCCGCGGTCAGCAGCGCCCGCCCCTCCCCGGTCAGCTCGATGGTCTGGATCCGGCCATGCACCGGATGCGGCCGGCGCAGGATCGCGCCGCGCTTTTCCAGGTTCCCGATGATCACGCTGACCGTCTGCGGCGTCAGCATCGCCAGCCGGGCGATATCGGCGCCCGAGCGCCCGGGATAGGCCGCCAGCATGGTCAGGACCGAGAATTGCGGCGGCGTGATGCCGAGATCGCTCAGCGCCCGGTCGGCCCGGTTGCGATAGACCTGCGCCGCCTGGCGCAGCAGGTAGCCCAGATGGCCGTCCTCGCCCCGCTTGCCCTCGCCGACATCGGGGATGTTTCGCCTCTTGCGCATATTATCAGTGCTCTTATATGTTGTTCGTGCTTTGATATTAGGCGACCGCCGGAGAAAGGACCAGCCATGACGACCACAGACAGCCGTGTCGACTATGCCGATTTCACCCGGATCCTGCCCGGCGCCCAGCCGGCGCTGCTTGCCCTCGGCAAGGCGGCCGGTGATGCCGGCCTGGACAAGGCCCTGAGCGAGCTGGTGAAAATCCGGGTCTCCCAGATCAACGGCTGCACCTTCTGCCTGCGCTACCACCTCGATCTCGCGCGTGGGCTTGGCGTGGCGCAGGACAAGCTCGACCTCGTCGCCTGCTGGCGCGACGCGGGGCTGTTCGACGCCCGGGAACAGGCGGCGCTGGCCTGGGCCGAATGCCTGACCGAGATCGGCCCCGACGGCGTGCCCGAGCCGCTCCACGCCGCCCTGCGGGCCGTGTTCACCGAGACCGAGATCGTCGCCCTGACCGCCGCGATCGCCACGATCAACGCCTGGAACCGGCTTGGCGTCGGCCTGCGCTTCGCCCCCAGCCTGCGCAGCCGGGAGGCGGCGTGATGGAGGCGGCGTTCGAGGACGGCCTGCGTGCCGTCGACGGCGAGGCCGAGCTGCGCGCCTGCTATCCGCTGATGCGCCAGCTGCGGCCGCACCTGACCTCGGCCGGGGAGTTCGTCGCCCGCTGGCGGCGCCAGCACGATGCAGGCTACCGGCTGCTGGCGCTGTGGCAGGGCGACCGGCCGGTGGCGCTGGCCGGCTACCGGGTGCAGGAGAACATGATCCACGGCCGGCACCTCTATGTCGACGACCTGGTGACCGACGCCGAGGCCCGCAGCGCCGGCCATGGCGCGGTGCTGATGGCGCGGCTGAAGCAGGAGGCGCGGCGGCTCGGCTGCGACCGGCTGGCGCTGGACACGCCGATGAGCAACGCGCTCGGCCAGCGGTTCTACTTCCGGCAGGGGCTGCTGGCAACGGCGCTGCGCTTCCTGGCCCCGGTCGCGTAGAGGGACGCGATGACCGGCTCCCTGCTTCATGTCAGCGCCAGCCCGCACGGAGCGGACGCGCATAGCCGCCTCACCGGCGACCAGCTGGCGGCCCGGCTCTGCGCCACGGGTGGGCTGACGCATCTGCGCCGAGATCTGGCGGCCGAACCGCCCGCCCTGCCCGACCGCGCCTTCGCCGAGGCCTCGCTGACCGCGGAACCCGCGCGCAGCCCCGCCCAGCGGCGGGTGTTGGAAGCCTCGGAGCGCCTGATCGCCGAACTGGAGACCGCCAGCGCCGTCGTCATCGACACGCCGATGCACAATTTCACGGTGCCGGCCAGCCTCAAGGCCTGGATCGACCTCGTGGTCCGCCCGGGGCGGAGCTTCCGCACCACGGCGACCGGCAAGCAGGGCCTGCTTGCCGACCGGCCGGTCTTCCTGATCGCGAGTTGCGGCGGCCGCGTGAGCGGGCCCCATGGGCAGGCGGATTTCCTCACCCCCTACCTGCGCCACGTGCTGGCGACGATCGGCCTGCACGACCTGTCCGAGCTGGCGCTGGAGGGCATGCTGCGCGGCCCCGACAGCGTGGCGGCGCAGCAGCGCGCCGCCGAGACCTGGATCACGACTTGCGTCGACGCCTTCGCCCGGCGGCGGGAGCCGGCGCGGGATGCCTGCTGACGCCGCCCCGCGCCTCAGCCGACGCGGTAGTTCGGGCTCTCGCGGGTGATCTGGACGTCGTGGACATGGCTTTTGTTTTCATCTTTACCCTTGTTTTCTTGGCCGCGCCGGCTCGGTTGCTTCAGTTGCTTCAGTTCCAGGCTCGTATGCTTCTGAATTTCCGGCCACCACTCTGCTTCGAGGACCTCTGCGACCTGATAGATCGGCTCGAGCATCCGGCGCTTGTAGATGTCAGTTGTCGGGCTTCCTTCCTCGAACAGACGGCTTCTGTCACGTGCTGAAATCTCGAAGTGGCCGAGCACGCTTGAGATCGCTGCGTCACTGACGCGGCCATTGAGCCAGTCCGCAAGAGTCCTGCGGATTGAATACCAGTTCGCCTTGATCTTCCCGTCGTTTCTTATCCCAGCTCGTTTGACGAGGCGTTGAATGACTTGAGTGTTGTTCCTCGATGCAACAGCCCTGTCTCCTCCCCACTCGATTAGGAAGCCACTCCCAGGTGATAACATTCGTCTCTCGATGATCTGCTTCATGGGGCCAGTGATAGGGACAATCGGACGCCGCTTGTTCGACTCAATCTCCCCTTCCCCGAGCAGGTTGATGACTCCGAGTTCCTGGTCAATCTGGCTCAACTTCAGCGCACCTATCGCCCCAGGCCTGGCGCCAGTTCCGAGCGCGAAGAGAAGCTGGTCAAGGACATGCTGGTTCCGAGCCGCGTCTATCAGAGCTCCGATCTCACTGAACTCGAGATATCTCCCCTTTGGGGTTCTGTCTGCTGGTGCAGTCGTCCCTGAGACGGACGGCTTGAGGCCAGGGTGAATCCCAGTCAATCCGGCCTGGTGAGCAAGCGCGTGGACTTCGTATGCGGATGAGATGATGTCGTAGCTGGTGTTCGGGTGTAGGCCCTTGTCGTTCAAGAGCTTCACAAGCGCGCGCAGCGCAGGCCCCATCCTCGACATGCGAACTTGCCAGAGGTTCGGCCGGTAGTAGAGATCGAGACGATTACCGAGAAGACGCATCCTCTCCTTGCTGATCTTCTGCCGCTTCTCTGCCTCGTAGTTGAGCCATAGCTCTCCGAAAGTTGGATCTGATCCACTTGTTGGCAGGATCGTCTCGCTCGGGTCCATGATGACCCTGATCAGCTCCTTGGATTCCTTCCTCGCCGCGGGAAGCTTCGTCGACGCGAGTTGCTGGCTCTTGGTCTTCTTCGCGAACGCATCCCACCAGCGCAAGTATAGCTTCCCGCGATCCTCACAAATCGAGAATCTTCCAACCTTTTCCAGCGTCTTCATGCGATGCCTCACTCGTCAAAGAAAGGCATGCATGAGTCAGTTGTCAGATGATGTCAAGCAGCGCCTGCGCCCTGGCCTGTCCCCTGCGTGGTTGGGCGAGAATCCGAGGAGTCGCTCGGACTTTCTTCCTGGACAGATACTCGCTGATGTCGCTCTCCTCGTATCGGATTCCACGCTTTCCGACGATGGAGTGCTGGATCTCCCCGGAGCGGCGCATGTCTGAGAGAGTGCGCTTGCTTATGCTGAGGAATTCGGCCGCCTGGGCCTCGGTCATGAGTTGCTGTGCTTTCATGCGCAGGGAAAGGGAACTGCGCAGGAAAATCAGAAATTCAGTTTGACTTGCTGTTGCTCATTGAACACAGATGTCCTTCCCGGAGGTAGGCATGATAGATAACAACAGGCTTGGAGTAGCTCTTCGCGAGATCCGCGAAGCACGCGGACTGACGCAGCTTGAGGTCTCGAGAAGAGCCAGGATATCAACTCAAACTGTGTCTCTCATTGAGCGGACCGGAGAAGCGTCTTGGCAATCTCTTCGTCAGATAGCACGTGCTCTCGGTCTCAAAGCGCAGCTCGTCATTTCTGAAAAGCCAATCGACGAGGAAGTTGCGATCGCAGCTGGCGCAACACGTGTCATTGACATGCGCTGACGTAAACTTCCTACGTATTTCCAGACACTTCTGCCAGATCTGAGGATTTTCTCGAAAAAATGCGGACCAGGATTTGGGTGCCGCTGCCGTTCTCCTATTTCCCTTTCGTGGCCATGGAAGCAGCGCTGCGGCATGAGAGGCGAGAATGTCAAATCTTTTCAGCATGTTCCGCGGCTTCCGTGAACCACGAAGGCAGGGACAAGACATGGAATACATCCGACGACAGGCTGCCGGGAAGAACGAGAGCAAGCTCTATCTAAGAGCAGAGGCAACGATGAGGGTCGGCCAGGAAGCTGCGCGCAACGTCGTGCTCGGCAATTTCGAGATGCATGACAAGCCTAAGCTGACGGCCGAGCAAGCGAAGCAAGCTACGTTCACCGTCGTGAGGGGACCGTTCGCGAGGCGCGATGGTGTCCCGCTCGAATACAGTGCCGGGGCGCTTGGACGGAAGCCAATCGGCAACGAGGTGTCCCTCGAGGATCACATGCTCAAGCAGTCAAGAGAAGCGCGAAATACGCAGCTTCAGCGTCTCGCGCGAGAGCGCCGGAAGGCAAACCCAATCGCGAAGAGTGCTCAGAAGACAATGACAGCTGTCGCCGACGTGGAGCGGTGAAAGGAGTTGATGTCATCTGGGAGCAGTCCGCCTTGGCGAACGCGTTCTATTTTCACGCGTGAAAATGGCCGACGCGCGCAGTGTCAGAAGGAAAGGATCGGCTCCGGTTTCGGGGAACGCGCCGGCTCGAATGCTATCTAGGCCACTTGTAATGTATCGGAAATCTGATGCAGATTTTCACGTGTGAAAATCGTCAGAACGCATGGATCACTGCGAAAGCTGGGCAGCGCTTGTCATTTTCACGCGTGAAAATCTCGCCCAGGCTGCGGTCCTCCGGTGTGATGACCTTGTCCATCGCGCCCTCGACCTTCTCGACGCTCAAGTTGCGCTTCATGTCGAGCCATGCCTTTGTATTTATAGATTATCTCCCCGTCTGTCTTTTGCTTCAGAAGGAAGTTGGGTAAAACCCAGTGCAAACCAAAATTCTCGAGGCACTGATGAGCAAGAAAATCGTCGTCAGCTACAGAGCTGCGCCGGGTCTCTTTGACATGGCGATGGTCAAAGCAGCTATGTCGACCCCTGACAATACTGTCGTCAAAGAGGGTGGAGACGAATTCGCGGTGACGTTCTATCAGAGCTCGTTTGCGGACTTCGAGCGGTTCCAGGCGTCGACATCACCGATGCTCATGCTCCCGGGCCTTCCTGATCTGATCGCAGATTCATTCGACGAGACCATGGGGACGTTCTTCGCGCACGCCGATCAGCTTGTCGTCCACGTCATCCGTGACGAGGATGCAGTAGAGCTTGATCCGGAGCTATACTACGATGACGACGAGTCCGAGCTCATGATGATGTTCCATCCGAACGCGTGCTGACGTTTTCGGTATCGCGCGAGTGAGTGCGCTTGCCTTCGACATTCTAATCCAAACTGTCCCTGGAATTGGCCTCATCGCGGCTCAGCTGATCACCGCTTGGGAGACGTCCGCGAAAGCGCTCGAGTTCTTAGAGGATCTCTTTCGTTCGCGCTGTGTCATAAGTGGAGCTCTGGCAGGCTTTCTCTGCCCTGTCCCTTAGGATTTTGATCGCCTCTTGTGTGATGGGCTCGTCCTGGGCGCTCGCGCGTCCTTCATCGAGCATGGCGCGGAGCCTCTCTTCTGCTTCTGATCTACAAGACGCCATCATGCGATGATGCTCCCAGTCGGCTTCCATGGTCAAGCCGGCGCCATTTTTTCGAGCCTCGGGATCGCTCCCTGACAGGGAAAATCCGTGATCACCACCAGGAAACCACCCAGGGGGCAGGCTGGGGGCGTGCCTCCCGCCCCCTATTTCTCATTGTATATCAGGACCTTACCAACATTGAGGGCGAGGGGCACTCTTCCGGAACTTTTTCTAATGCGCGCAAGAATTCTCGCTTGATGTGATGAGTCACACGTGAAGAGAGACATCACAGTGCGAAGAAAAAGAATATCTCACATGAGAAGACCTACTGCCTGCCCCCTCTGCCAACTGGCAGTTAAGGCATTGTTTTAGCGACACAATTTGAGGGCATCACTCTTGCCCCCTGGTGCCCCCTGTTGCCCCCCAGCGAAAAACAGAAAACTGAAACGGACACACACGCTTCTGTGACTGGACATCTTTTTTGAGATATGAGTGCCGATCCCAATTCCCTCTTGCGACGCTCGTCGCGCTCCGAACCCGGACCAGTGAAAGCCCCCAGGATTGGCCTCCTGGGGGTGGCCCGGGAGAGGAGGCCAAGACTGGAACAGGGATGACAAGAGCATGATCGTGCACGGCAACTTCGTCGGCGCATTCGAAGAGAAGCGCGACCAACTCCTCGCCGAAAAAGCCGAGAAAGAAATCCACGCAGCTGCTGCCTCCGCGCGCCGCCAGAGCGCGCAGAAGCATGATCGTGAGGCTGCAGCTATCGAGGCTGCCCAAGCACGTGCAGCCGTTACAGAAGTGAACGCAAGGCTGCGCCAGGCCGAAAAGGACCTCGCTGCTGCTCAGTCGGAAGCGAAGAAGATTGCGAAGGATCAGGCGAAGCTTGAGGCGATGAACGAGCGCGCTGAGGCACGCCGAATTCGTGAACAACTCGCCGAGGACAATCCTCTTCTGGCCTTCGAAGTCAACTACTCCGCACTCGGTGCCTGGGTTGCTGAGCGTGCATCAGGCCGCGCTTGCTATACGGAAGGTGCTGGATGGGGAGAGTGGACTGGGACACACTGGCAGTTCTCGCGCAAGCCATCCGCTGAACTTCTTGATCGTGTGCGCCGTCTCTATGCCGCCGAACGTGGTGAAGTGGCAGAAAAGCTGAACTCAAATGCGAAGTCTGCCGAAAACATCCTCTCCCACGCCAAGGGCGCTCTGACTGTCCCGCGGGATCGCTTCAACACGTTCGCGGTCGCTCACCTAATCGCGTTTCAAAACTGCACCGTCGATCTCCGCACCGGAGATACGATGCCTCATGATCCTGAGCACTACATGACCGGATGCCTTCAGTGCGACTACGATGAGAATGCCGATCTCGACAGGGTGCTTAGGACATTCGCTCGCTTCTGGCCGAAAGATCATGAGACAGCCGAGATGTTCCAGACCGCGATCGGATACAGCGCCACCGGGGAGGTCGCAGCAAAGCGGTCGTTCTTCATGGTCGGCAACCAAGACAATGCCCTTCAGAATGGAGACAACGGCAAGTCGCTCGTCCAAGACGCGCTCGTGAAGCTCTTTGGCATTGGTCTTGGAGGCTGGGGCGCCGCAGTCAAGCCGGGCATCATCCTCGACACTGGAGATCGTGATGCAAACAGCCACGACGGTGCGAAGACACCGCTCATCTGGCGTCGCATGGCAATGTCGTCGGAGCCACGGAAGGGGTCGTCAATTGAGGCCGGAGAGTTCAAGCGCCTCTCCGGCGGGGACGTCCAGTCAGCCCGCCCGCCGCACGCGGAGCACGCGGTCGAATTCGTGAATTTTGCCTCGTTCTGGATGTCTCTCAATGACATGCCGCGTTTCAAGAGCTTCGATCGTGCGACAAGGGTTCGACTTACCCCGTTCCCGTTCACTGAGACGTTCTATGACCCTGGCACGGCGCCAGAAGGTGGCCAGGAGAAGGAGTTCGGACTCAAGGAGTGGCTCGAGAGTGAAGACGGTCAGAAGGCTCTCGCGCTCTACGTCGTCAGCGGAGCGATGAAATATTACGCGGCGAACGACGGCAAGGCTGGCAACTTCCCGGACAGTGCTCGTGTGGCTGAACTGCGTGAGCAGATCATGAAAAACGCGAACCCATACCGTGAGATGTTCGAGAACTGGCTCGAGTTCTCGCCGCGGGCCGACGTAACTAAATCGTCTATCTCGTCGCTGCTTTCGGATCATCTCGGAGGCAGACCGAAGGACAGGGAGAAAAGCGCCTTCGAAGATGCCCTGCGCGGTCAGGGTGTCACCGAGGTGAAGGTCAGGGGCATCCGCATGTGGCGCGGCGTTGGTCTGACGGTTGAAGGTCGCAAGGTCGCGTCGCTGCGTGGTCACCACAACCCAGACACCTGGCGTCCTGCTGTCCGTATTGTCGCTGCCGAGTGATCCCGTGCGCCCCGGGGCAACGTGGCACTTACCTACACCCCCGATCCTTCGATAGTTTTCGGGGTGATTTAAGCTACTCTCTGACCCTGCTGGCCGGTTTCAATCTGGTTGAGGTAGACTATGGCCCGCGGCTGCACGCCGTATTCCGCAACCAGCTCCGACACGGTGCCCACGCCCTTTACAGCTTCCAGCGCCATACGAGCCTTGAGGCCCGCTGGTCCTGTGTTTCGACATGCTCTGATCTCCTCGTGCTTGGAGACCAGAAAACGGCAGATCACTTCTTGCGCTCTTCCGAGTCGCGCTCGGGAAGCCAGCCCTTCGGGATGGGGTAGTCCTGAACAATCGAAGTCATCACTTTTCCTCATTTCCAGTGTCCCATGATGGCATATGGCAGCGCGTCGGCTCAACGGAAAAGACCCGCCGAAGCGAGAATATGGGAATAAGGGCGAGCATCTTGA
The DNA here is from genome assembly GCF_042643245.1 of Acidimangrovimonas pyrenivorans. Taxonomy (NCBI): domain Bacteria; kingdom Pseudomonadati; phylum Pseudomonadota; class Alphaproteobacteria; order Rhodobacterales; family Paracoccaceae; genus Acidimangrovimonas; species Acidimangrovimonas pyrenivorans. The sequence goes on along the minus strand of NZ_JBHRSK010000004.1, from coordinate 313,881 downwards.
GCTTCACCGCCCAACCCGCGGCCATCGCCGACGAGCAAGTGAGCGCCTTCGTCGACTCGAAGAGCGCTTCGCAGCTTCGACACCAGGGGAACCCAGCATGATCTTCCGCCCCAACGCGCCCTCGCGCGCTTTTCATACGAATAGTCAGGTCTCGCCCCCCGGAATGCTGCCCGGTGATATCATCCCAAGAGGTGCGTCGGCGAGCAGACCACCAGCTTCCTGGAGCCCCGGGTCAACGCGACGTAGAGGTTCTTCCTGTTTTTTGCTGCGTCACGGTCGAAGTCGCTCGCATCCAGGATGACCGCGACATCGCCCTCGAGCCCCTTGAGCAGGAGTGGACTTCCCACGGCTTTCGTTGGGAGGAGTCGCCCGAGCACGCGCTGCTGTTCGCGGATGCGCTTGGCGGCCTCCAGAAAGCTTACATCGGGGCCGGACGATCGGAGGGCCTTGATGCAGGTGCGCAGGATCTCCGGCCGAAACGTCCGAGCACCCTGTGCGGCCTCGAGCGCATCGAACAGGGCGATGAGGGAGGCGGCATCCCCAACTTCCCGGTATCGGATGGCCGCAAGTTCGTGCGCCTCGGGCGGTGCCCGGTGCCGAGCCGCGGCGATTGTTGCCGCCCGGGCCGCGATGCCCTTCCGATCAACGCCCGTCATGACTGCGAAGGCGAAGTCGAGAGCGGCTTCCAGATTTCCCGGGGCGACGAGGTCGACCTCGCGTGCGAAGTCCGTGACCTCCGTAAGATCGACGGCTTCGACAGTCACAGCGCCCGGTGTCTGCTTCGCCAGCTTCCGTTGCAGATCCTTCTGAATTCCACCAGTCATGATCAGGACTTCTCCTCCGGCCCGCGGGGACCGAGTGAGGCAAGCGAGGCGCTGCTTTTCGTGATCGGTCACGCCGTCCAGATGAATCCAGGAGACATCGGGGGGTGCCGTTCGCAGGTCGATCCGGGCACCGGCCTTCAGCGTGCGACGCGCCTCGAGCAGCCAGGCCCCGAGTTCATGGGCGCCGGCATTTTCCCATCGCCACGGTCGGGTCAGTTCCGCGACCAATGGAAAGTTGCCGACCACGTCGTCATCCCAATCCGGGTGGTGGCCCCGCCAGTTGAAGATTTCCTGCATCGGATCGCCGAGGACGACGGTCGGCAGAATGCTCGCGAGATGACAGACCACGGCATGCTGATCGGGGTCGCAGTCCTGATACTCGTCGACGATGACCCGACTGAAGCTTGCGAACAGCACCTCGTCTATATGCCGACCGGCGAGAAGACGCGCGATCGCCGCCTTGATGGCTGGGTAGTCCCGTCTGGCATCCTCGAGGTCGAGGTGAGCGGGCGCGATCCCGGACCGCGCAGGAAAGGTCTTTAGGATGCGAAGGGCCCAGCCGTCGATCGTCGACAACCGGTAACGATCATGCGGCACCCGATGTCGCGACAACCGATGCCGAAGCGCGGCGACCCCTGCATTAGTGTGAGTCAGGACAAGGACAGGTTTCGGGGCGGAATGGCGGCGGAGTGCGGAGACGATCAGCTCTGTCTTGCCGCAGCCTGCCGGCGCTTCCACCGCACCCTTAGTGACCTGAAGTAGGTCAAAGTCATCTGACATTCAGGCACCATTTTCGGATGGTGTTGATCGACTTACGAAATTCCTTGTCCAATTTCGTGGCCCTCGGGGCGATGACATCCCGGGCAACGCGCTCCATGGTCGAAATGTTTTTGAACCAACCCTTCCCGGACGCTTCCCCGAGCGCGTGACGTGAGGCATCGCTGAGTTCGCTTGCCGCAACTTCGGCGAGGACCGTGGCCAAGGTGACCTTGTTTTCGGAGACCGTTTTCAGCTGATCATTGATCGACTGCTCCTCTCGCTCCTCCAATGCGATGTCCAGGAGCGGTCTCACGGCGTCCGGTGGAATTGAGTCGAATATTTCCACCTCGATCTTCTTGCCTTCCCGCCAAGTAAAGACGCACCCCCCGTCCAGTTGGAAATCGGTTTCCTTCGCTTCAGATGGGCGCTTGTCGTCGTCCCGAAAAAGGGCGGATCGGTAACCGAGGGTGCGGAAGGCCTGCGCTCGGCTGAGCATCTGATCGCTCCCCCCACCGCCATCGACAAGGCATGCCCCGGCCGCGTGCAACGTGCCCTTTCCTTGGTCATCACACCACTGGTCGATGCCCCGAACAAACCCGACCTCTGTTGCGCCTTCGCAGACCAAGATAGACTTGGCGAGAAACGCCTCAGGGAAGAGCCGTGCCGTCCCCTGCAGCTCAGGATGATCTCCAGCTCGTTTCAGGTCTGGACCATGATTGCCCCGCCGCGCGATTGTCAGAGGTGTCAGGCCGAGCTCCCGAACGACCACAGGCGAATGACTGGTCATAAATACTTGGAGGGAAGGTTCGGCGTCCTTCGCACCGAGCGCGTTCAGGAACTGGATGATCCGGTGCGGCTCGAGCCCGTGTTCTACCTCATCGACCAGCACGATCGCCGATCCCGCCGCAGCCTCCTTCTGCAAACCGGCAATCAGAAGGCGCGTCGATCCGATACCCATTCCCTTCAGCGGGATGCCGTCTGCATTGTGGAGGGAGATCGTGCCGGCCGACACGGATACCGAGTGGGCATCCAATTCGGCGTGGAGGTCGTTCCCGTCTCCAATGCCCAACCCGTCCGCGACTTCTTTGACCTTTGCCAGCCCTTCCGACAGCTGCTCGTCCGCCGTGTCGCCGAATTGTGCCCTGGCGTCACGCGCCGCAGCGAGCAGGATCGCGGATGCGTCGGCCTTCTCATTGGATAGCTTGTTCAAGACGGAGCCACGCCTCCATGAGAGGTTCACGTCCGAAAAGGAGCCGATCCGCGTCGGGGCGATGTCCTGCCGATCTGACCAAGCGAGGTAGCGCTCGCTCCCGAGTGCAGCCGCGCGATCGGAGACCAGTGTCCAGACAGGCTCGAGATCCGCACCCACCGTCAACCTGAGGCACAATACCGTTTCGAGAGCGGCCTGCGGCTCGTCCTCAATTTCTCCGCTTGCGGCATCGAAGCCGCGCAGAAAGAGGCCGTAGGCGTCGAGGTTCTTCAATCGGTCGGACAATGCGCCGAGCGTGATGGTTATCTCGATCGGCGCGTCGACGGCGAGTTCGGTGAAGTCCGCGTCGGTGAACTGGATCGTGCGCCTGGCCCCCATGCAGAGATCAATGGCGTCGAGGATGGTCGACTTGCCGCTGTCGCCAGGACCCACCAGGCAGTTGATGCCCGGCGTCGGGAACCAGGACAGGCTTCTGATGCACCTAAAATTCAGAACTTCGAGTTTTCGAATCTGGGCCATTCTCGTCCGCGGGTTGTATCGACTTCTTTTACCACCCGGATCTCGTCAGGCCATTCATTTTCCTCGGTTCTCCTGAGCCGAATGCAATCAGCACATGCCTCGACCAATTCACCGGTCTCAGACCGGGGCGTCGAAATGTTTCGCCATTATCCACGAAACAAAGCCGCGTCTCCGGCAGGTCCAACATAGGTTGCCATATCTACGCCTAACGACTGCCATCACGTAGTCGCTTCGCCTTTTCAGGAAAGAGCCAATCTATGGGGTTCCCCGAAGCGAGGCTCGATCATGATCACCGAACTCAAGTCCGTGCGTGATGTCTGGAAGAAGATGCCGACCGAACGCCATGCCCGGATCTTCCTCGAGCAGGCGATCTGGGCCGGGGACCGATTCTGCCCGCATTGCGGCAGCTTGCGCTCGACACGGCTTCGGGGCGACACCACGCGCGCCGGTCTCTACCAGTGCGCTGAGAAGGAATGTCGGCGGCAGTTCACCGTCACCACGAAGACGCCGCTCCACGCGACGAAGCTCGACCTGCGCATCTGGGTCGCCGCCATATTTCTCGTGCTGACTTCGTCCAAGGGGATTTCATCCGTCGTCATGGCGCGCATCCTTGGGGTGAACCAGAAAACGGCGTGGAAGCTCGGCCACGCAATCCGGGAGCTGATGGACGACCGCGAGGGGTTTGCTGGTCAGTTGTCGGGCGTCGTCGAAGTCGATGAGGCCTTCGTCGGCGGCAGGCCGAAGTTCAAGCATGGGGTGAAGAACAAGCGGGGCCGCGGCACCGGTAAGCCGATTGTCCTGGTTGCCGCCGCCCGAAATGGTCAGGCGCGTGCCGTCCTCGTCCCGAATGCCCAAGGGCGCACGATGGGCCCGATCATCCGAGACTGGCTCGACCTGGACTCAGTGATGATCACCGACAAGAACTCGACCTACAGGAAGATCGGCGCCGCCTTCGCCGGGCACATGACGGTGCAGCACAACAAGCACGAATATGCCGACCGCAGGACCGGGGCGCATATCAACACCGCAGAAGCGGTGAATGCCGTCGTGCAGCGCGCGTTGATCGGGGTCTACCACCGGCTGGGGAGACAACACCTCCAGCGCTATCTCGATGAGATCCTGTAGCGTTGGAACCACCGTGTGCCGACGACGAAGGTCCGGACCCAGAAGTCGGCCTCGGGACATGCATCCGCTGAAACGACGACGGTCTGGAAGCCCATCCCGGTCGTCGATCAGATGCGGGGACTGCTCCGTTGCGCCGTGGGGCGTCAGATGCGGCGGACACCGTCGTGGGGGCTACGCTGGCCATGAGCCCTTCATGGCGGAGGGCGCCTTCGACCCCACTCTGCCTGCAACATGTCGGGTCAAGTTCGCACATGCAGTGTGGCGCGGCAGGTCGCGGACGGCCCATATTAGCCGACTTCGTCATGGTCGTCGGCAAGGCATTCCGAATGGTCGCGCAGCACCTCCAGCACTCGGCAGTCGGAGGTCGTTCCGCCCCTGCACTCGCCGATCATCCGCTCCAACTCCTGCTTGAGCGCCTCGAGCCGCGCCAAACGGTTCCCGACCTCGCGCAATTGACGCCGGGCGATCGAATCCGCGGCGCCGCAGTCACGGTCGGGATGATCGGAGAGGTCCAGGAGCTCGCGGATCGCGTCGAGCGGGAAACCGAGCTGGCGCGAATGGCGGATGAAGGCAAGCCGGTCGAGATCGGCATCGCCATAGCGCCGCTGCCCGCCCTCGGTGCGCCCCGGTTCCGGCATCAGGCCGATCTGTTCGTAGTATCGGATGGTTTGCACCTTGGTGCCGGTCCGACGTGCAAGGTTTCCGATCGTATGCATGTCATCCCTCCATCGCCGTGAAGAAAGTCTGAACTTTCCCCTTGAAGCTACAGTAACTGTAGCTCCTATCTTGTCCGCTGTCGAGAAAACGAAGCGAGCGGAAGGCAGCAGATGATGGACAGAGCGGAGCTTCACGAATGGCGCGTGACGGGGATGGATTGCGGGTCCTGCGCGGCAAAGGTGCGCGGCGCGGTCGAGATGCTCCCAGGTGTCGACGCCGTCGAGGTGACGCTGATGAACGAACGGCTGCGGCTGTGGCTCGACGCGGACAGGACTTCCCGCGAAACGGTGGAGAAGGCGGTGCGCCGCCTTGGCTACGGCATCTCGGCCAAAGGCGCCGCGCCGGAAAAGCCCAAGGGCGCGTTCGTGCTGCCGGACGAGGCCTTTCCGGAAGCGGGCGAGTCCGTGGAAGCGGCTGACATCTCCCCTCGGCACGGTGCCACCCCGAAGCCCGATCCCACCTGGTATGCGACGGCCAAGGGGCGCCACCTGATCGGCACCGGGGCTTTGCTCGCCTCGGCATGGATCGTCGAGCTCCTTGTCGGTGGCCCTGTCGCGCATTGGGTCTTCGTGCTGGTCACCCTGATCGCCGTCGCCCCCGTGGCGAAGCGGGCCGCCCTGATGGCCCGGGCGCGGATGCCCTTCACCATCGAGATGCTGATGAGCATCGCCGCCACCGGCGCCCTCTTCGTCGGCGCCGCGGAAGAGGCCGCGCTCGTGGTCTTCCTCTTCGCGGTCGGCGAGATGCTGGAAGGCCTTGCCGCATCCCGCGCGCGCGGCTCCATCCGGGCGCTGGCCGACCTGGTGCCCAAGACCGCGCGGCTGGTCGTCGGCGACCGCATCCGCGAGGTCCCGGCGGAAAGCCTTGCCATCGGGCAGATCGTGCAGGCCCGTCCCGGGGACCGGATCCCCGCGGACGGCAGTATCGTGCGCGGCACCTCGGGCGTCGACGAGAGCCCGGTAACGGGGGAAAGCGTGCCGGTGGTCAAGGAACCGGGCGACGAGGTTTTCGCGGGCTCGATCAACACCGAGGCGGAGCTGCGCATCCGTGTCGGGAAGTCCGCCGAGGACAACACGATTTCCCGCATCCTGCAGCTCGTCGAAGAGGCCGAGAGCGCCCGCGCCCCGGTCGAGCGCTTCATCGACCGGTTCAGCCGGGCCTACATGCCGGCGGTGGTCGGCGTGGCCCTGCTCGCCGCCGTCCTGCCGCCGCTCCTTTTCGGCGCGGCATGGGAGACGTGGATCTATCGCGGCCTTGCGCTCCTGCTGATCGGCTGCCCCTGCGCGCTGGTGATCTCGGTCCCCGCCGCAGTCGCCGCCGGGCTGTCTTCGGGCGCGCGGCATGGTCTGCTCATGAAGGGCGGCGCGGTGATGGAGACGGCGGCAAAGACCACCCTCGTCGCCTTCGACAAGACCGGCACGCTGACCGAGGGGCGCCCCCAGATCACCGATGTCGTGCCGCTGCATGGCGACACCGCCACGCTCCTCGCCACCGCTGCGGCGGTCGAGATGGGCAGCAGCCATCCGCTGGCGCAGGCGATCCTTGCGCGGGCCGAGGCAGAGGGCGTCACGGTTCCGCAGGCCACCGGGGCCACGACGATCCCGGGCCGGGGCGCGCGTGCCGACATCGCGGGCGAGACGTGGAACGTCGGCGCCCCGCGCATGGCCGCAGAGGCGGAGGTGCTGAGAGATACCGACCGCGCGACCGTCGAGGGGATGGAACGCGAGGGCAAGACCGTCGTTGCCGTCTTCACGGCGGATCGTCTTCTGGGGCTGATTGCGCTGCGCGACGAGCCGCGCGCGGATGCAGCCGAGGCAGTCGCAGTGCTGAAGGACATGGGCATCAACTCGGTCATGCTGACGGGCGACAACCCGGTGACGGCCCGCGCCATCGCCGGAGGCCTGGGCATCGAGGCCCGCGCCGGCCTGCTGCCCGAAGACAAGGTCGCGGAGCTGCGCGACCTCGCAGGCAAGGCCCATGTCATGATGGTGGGTGACGGCATCAACGACGCCCCGGCGCTGGCCACCGCGCATCTGGGCATTGCCATGGGTTCGGGCACCCATGTCGCGCTCGAGACGGCGGATGGCGCCTTGCTGCGCGACCGGGTGATGGACGTCGCCGGACAGATCCGGCTGGCCCGCGCGACGATGGCCAACATCCGTCAGAACGTGGCGATTGCGCTGGGGCTGAAAGGGGTGTTCCTTGTGACCACCCTGATCGGCCTCACCGGCCTCTGGATCGCGGTGATGGCTGACACCGGCGCAACCGTGCTGGTTACCATGAACGCGCTGCGGCTCCTGCGCTTTAGGGCAGACCAGAAAGGCGGGTGACGCCTTTTCTCAGGCGGTTGCGGCACAGGGCCCAGAAGACGATCGCGGCGCCGAGCGAAAGCTCCAAGCGCCCGGCGATCATTTGTGACCAGCTTGGTGATGGTCGGGATTCCGTTCTGCTTTCAAGCCCCGTCGCAGCCGCAGCGGATATCGAGCGAATGATAGGGATGTCCTGCGAAGCAGTCGTCTTCAAGGCTCCCGCGCCTGCAGCTTTTTCTCGTGGATAATAGGGAAATGTTTTGCTGTCAGTTATGACCCGGCATCGGGGTGGTGCTCCGCTCTGGCATCCATGATCGCGTCTTCGAGAGCCGACGCCTTGCCCTCGAAAATGCTTCCCATATCCCGGACATACTGCGGTGTGAGGTCGACACGCCGGGTCCGCTCACTGTCGAACCCGTTGTCATGCAACTTTGGCGTCAACCGATTGCTTGATGACTCGGCTGCCCGCCTTGAGCCTCAACGGAAAATTCTGGATGCAGGCGTCGGGCAGCACCACCTGGCGCCGCCCGTTCACCGCCCCCAACGGAAGCCCCTTCAGAGGCCTTAGCGATAGATGCTGAGGCTCTTGATCGGCCCCTGAGGACTTGCGCCCCGAGTTACCTCAATCGTCAGCCCGTAGCGGCCGTCCACGACCTGGTGCATGGCATTCTCCACTACGGCCTCGACGTCGATGAAGAACTCCGAGGTCTGGAAGCGATCCTTCCGCTCCTTGAAGTGCCACAAGCAGGCCAGCTCCTCGCTGTCGAGGTATTTCGCGCGCTTGATCCCTTCCAGCAAGGGCTCATGGAATACCTCTGGGTGGGTGTCGAAGCCGAGGCGCTCAAGCTAACTCTGCATGATCTCTATCCAAGAGGCTTTCCCGACCTCTACACCGGCTCTTCCGCGAAGAGGTTGGGAAACAGCCGCTCCCGGTAGTCGAGCGGAAACGCGAGGCGGACCGGCGTCTTCGGGCTGTCCGACCTTAGGAAGCCGAGCCTCACAAGCTCAGCGAGCGTCTTCCTCGCCGTAACGTCCGATACCTTGAGCACGAGCCCAGCCTCACCCCGGTTCAGCTGGCCATGCCGTAGCACCGCGGAGATCAGCTCGGGCGCGCGCTTGTCGCCGGTCACGTCCAGGACGAGTCGTTTGTAGCGACCTTCGAGCCCCGCCAGATCGAACAGTCCGGTCGTGAAACGGATTTGATCGAGCATCACCCTCATGAACCAGGCCGTGAAGCTCTGTAGGGCCGCAAGGGAGAGGTTTCCACGACCGTCACGATCCCCACGGCGCGGACTGTCCGCCATGTCCATCATGCGCTTGTATTCGCCCCGGTCCTCGAGACCGCGCGCAAGCCCACGCGAAATGGACCACAGTCCCTGCCCTCCGATCCCGGCCTTGAGAGCCATGGCATGGGACATGAGGCGGCTCACGCGGCCATTGCCGTCAGGAAAGGGGTGGATGTAGTTCAGGCGATGATGCGCGCCGGCGATCGCGATGATCCGGCCGCTGGCCGAGTTCTCGGCCGTGCGATAGCGCTTCGCGAAATGGTCGAGGAAGTCCCCGACGCGATTTGACGACGGGGGCAAATGCCGACCGACAGCAACCTCTGGATCGCCCTCGCTCCGGAATTTGCCCGGCACGATCTCTTCCCGGCGGCCATCCGGATACTCGACGAACCGAAACTCCTCGGGCATCTCCTCATAGAAGCCCTCGTGGACCCACGACAGGAAGCCTGGGCCGGTCGGCGAAGGGAGCGTTCCCCTCAGGTAGTCCTCGTCGATCTGACGCTGAACGATTACATGGGCCCGTGCTTCGAGGGCGAGTGGCCTTGTCTCATCAGCCAGCTCGGCACCGCGCAGAGCATTCTCGATGTCCCGCGGGCGGGTGTTATGCCCTTCAATCAGGTTCGAGTAGTAGCAGTTCATGATCCTGACGAGGTCCGCGAGTTCTCTCGCGCTATCGGGATGCAAACCACGACCGAGAGCATCGGCCGCCCGCTGGATTTCGACGGCGAGGTCCGCGAGCTCCGCAGGGAGGAACTCCTCGAAGAGACAAGGTTCTATGCGACCGGGAGTCTCGATCATTTGTCGATCCTTGGAATAGCCTTATACATTGTATGATATAGAAAAATATGGATAATGCGAGGAAGATTTTCGATCTTTGGTTTCGATCTTGCGTTTGCCGGCGGTGCCGCTCGGGAGCGGGCATGTCATGTCCCAAACCATCTGACGGCGGACATTCCGATCCACTGAAATGTTCCATACGGCAAGGATCAAGCGCCTTGACGATCTTCTGTAGCTGCGCGACGGATGATCGCAAAGGAGACCTGACTTGAGCAACCACCTTGGACTCGTCTGCCCCAACTGTGGGTCAGACAACATCGGCATCATCACCACCATCGAGATCCCGCTTCTCGACGGAGAGTTCACCGTTGATCCTACGAACGTCGTTATAGACCCTGTCGAAGAGCAGTTCGCAGATTGCTACGAGTGCAAGCATTCTGTGCTCGCTGTCCAGCTTGTCCGTGAAGACGACTACGAAGAAGAGTGACTGCCTCAATGTAGAGCTTGCAAGGATGTATACACACGTTCTCATGCTTGACGCGTCAGTGGGAGAAGGGCGGTGGTGTGCCTGTTCTCCGTCAGGGAAATCTCCCCGCCCGGCTTGACCGCCGTATCAGACGAAGAGCATCATCATGCGAGATGCACGAAAGGGGTCTCCATGTCGTCTGGCGAGCGCAATGAGCGGAAGAAGAAAGGCCTTCTCGATCTGCTGGCAGCCTGGGCGCCTCTTGAGGAAGGGCTTCCGGACATACAGGACGAAACCGCGCGCGCGGAAGAGAGGAACCGCATCTTGCTGGACGAAGGCTGCGTGATCGTCCAGGACGATGAGCGGCGGAGCAGAGACGAGTCGAAGCAGCGCTGAGGCGACACGTGCGCGTAGGATCGCACGGAAGGACCTTTATCAAGTCCAGGTGAGCATCTTCGGATGGCAGAGGTGAGCTGCGGGATACTACATGCGTCGGAAGTATACCGTCATCCTGGCGCGCTCGGACGGACACGCCCGGCAAGACTATCTGCGTCCGATTCTATGCTGATCGACAGCAACGCCGGCATAAGATCCGTTAACGACGCTCGCTTCGAAGAGGATATGCCAGGCTCCATCACGTAGCGCCTGGCGGATCTGTTCCATGTCTTCTGCTTGACAGTTGCGGGGCGTGACTATGCCGGGATATCTGTCCCGGACAGGCCTGACGAGCTTCAGCCGCGCACCCTCGGACCTCGGACGCGCTCGAGCACTCGGAACTTCTCACGGCCTCCTGGGTTCGACTTGAAGTAGCCGACTGCTTCAGCGACACCTCTGATGCTTTCCGCAAGGTCGTATGCAGTGTCAACGAGCTGAGCCGCCTGGTCACGACCTTTCTGATACTCCGCCTCGAACTCGCGACGCTCCTGCGCGAGCTCGAGCTGATCAGCATGCAGCCGGCTGCGCTCTTGCACGAGCTTGAGAAGGTCCGCATCCCTCTTCTTCTCGAAATCGGCACGCTCACTTTCCCATGACTGGCGCTGCTTCTCTCGCTCTTCCTCAATCCGTTCCTTGGATTTCTTGTTCAGCTCGTCGACTTGACGCCGAGTTTTTGAGAGCCGCTTGAGAGCCGCGGAGCCAGGATCCGAGATGATCTCGTCTGCTGTGCCATAGTCGCTCTCATAGCGCTTGAGCAGCTCTGTCCTGGCGCGACGAGAAGAAGATTCATGCCGTTCGACAGACGTCAGGACACCGAGCTCGACGAGATAGTCGAGGGCAAGATTCTGGGCATTGTCTTTGCGCAGATTTCCACTCCTCGATCGCTGCTTTGCCTGCTCTTTGAGCAGCCACATGCGGCGGGCGTTTTTCGCGCCGGCCGGGATTTTGAGGCCGCCATGCCCCATCATCTTTAGAGCGAGATCTTCTTCCTGAAAAAACTGGACGGCACTTTCGTGGGCGCCACGCGCAGCCATTGCCCTGGCCTCCCCGCGGACGATGTTGAGATGCTTGTAACGGTCCTGAGCGAACCATTCCCCGACAGCGTCTTGTGCGAGCTCGTAGCCTTTACGGTGACCAAGTTTCTTGACCTCACCGTCGACCATTTTCATGATCGGTTCGCCACCTATTAGCCGGTGCTGTGAGGTCTGGAAACGCTTGCGACCATGCGCGAACCGCACGCTCGGCTCGTGCTCTTTATAGCCGACCAGGAGCCCCTGAATGTGGACCGACTGCTCGTCGAGATCGACCCGAGCATACCGCAGCATGTCACCGAATTCGTTCTTGAGAAACGCCATCGAGCTGTTGACGAACTCCCTTGCCTTGCGCAGATCGAACGCGACACTGGTCCCAGTATCGTCGAGGAACTCGAGCCGGAATTCTGATGGGCAATCCTCACCAGCGAGGAAGAAATCGCGGTGCAGCGTGAGCACGAACTCACGAAGAGGACCCCTACCCTTCTTCTGCCGATCGAACGGATCTTGTTTGCCGGCGGCAAGTGCTTCGAAGTGTTCTTTCCGGCGCCCGGCGCGCTTGAGGCCTTCTAGATTCGAGACAAAGTTGTGCTCGCTCATCGCATCAGCTTCAGCGCGAATTTCCCGCGCGATCGCGTTCGAGCCGATGAGTATCCGGTTGAGATGTGAGCGGCTCTTATCGACGTGGTCGACGTTTCCGATGCGACGCTCTGCATGTCCAATGATGCCTGCGACATCGTCTGGATGAACACTCTCAAGTCTGAAAACGGCAGGGAACTTTCCGTCCGCGCGCTGGCGCTCAGCGTAGGTTGCGATCTGCTCTTTCTGTTCCATGTCGAACTCCTGGATTGACCAGGAGATCGAGCCCTCGATCTGTGTTCGCTCCACATGCCTTGGAGAACTTCCTGTCAGATCCTGACTGGGCCTTACTTACTATGTCGCTGTCAGGATGACATCGCGCCTGGCGGCGCCCCTGGAGGGGACAGTAAGCAAGGGGAGTAGGTTGCACCTTCCCCTCAAACCCCAAACCGCTACCATGCACCCTATGACACTCTACGAATGGTCTATCCCCGTCGGGGCACTCTGTCTGAGCATCCTCGCTGTAGCTTATGCTCGGCGACTGTCTCGCAAATTCGACATCGAGCATCGAGATGAATGACGATGTCGAGCTCACTATCCTCGTAGATCTATGCAAGTCTGAACTTGGCGCTTCCGAGGTCTGGCTGTTCGGCAGCAGGGCGCGTGGCGACGCCCGGCCCGGGAGCGACTGGGACATCCTCGCCGTCATCCCCGACGACGCACCTGAGGACATCGACGAACCTGAGAACACATTTCGCGTCAAGCGGAAGTCCAACCTGCTTGTCGACCTTCTGACAGTGCGGGCCAGCGATTTCGCCGAGGCAAGGGACACCGTCAACACCATCAGCCACGCCGCGGCCAGCCATGGCATCCGGCTTGACATCTGACAGAGATTTTTTCTCAAACATGCTGAAAAAAACTTTGGTCCCAGTCGCCTTGGCGCATCTCCTTTTCATCAAAGGAGAACGCACATGACAAACCGCTTTGACACACTTCAGCTCTTCTACCGAGACGCGCGGCAAGCTATCGCAGATCGCCGCGAAAGACGTCTGCAGCTCTGGCTTGATCATCCTGGTCATCCTGTCCTCGATCACTTGCAAGAAGAGATCGACCGTCTTGAGATCCATGCTGCTGATCTTATTGATCAGATGCGTGCTCTTGCGAGTGAGGCTGTGTGATGAAATCAGCTCGCGAGTTCAAGCAAAGGATCCTTGCCCGCGTCGAAGCGATCCACGGCCTCCCAATCAGTTGGCCGTCACCCTTCGGAAACCGCACGAACGGAGACATCTGGAAATCGGCGGCAGAGCGCGCTGCGGACGAGCTCATTGGGATGATCGGCATGTATGCGGAGATGGGATACGACTGGTTCGATGCGCAGTTCGAGGTGCGTCTTGTTGGTCATTACAACGCAGAGGTGACGCGCCGGCATGACCTCGAGGCTATCTCGTTTTCCGGAAAGTGCGAGTGCTTGGCATGACAGTCATTGACACACTCAATTCGAAGATCTCCGCTGATCCAGGGGCATTCATGGCTCTTTCCTGGATCCTGATGAAGCAGGAGCAGCTTGGGCGACAGGGCGAAGATTTGCTTGCCTTCGGAGCAGAGCTTCTCCGCGCTTACGAGGGAGACGACAGCGACGAGGCAGAGACCGTTTCGCGCACATACGACCGACTGTTCCGAGTCATCTCTGATTACTTCACAGAGGACCCGGAAGACGCCTGCGAGCTCCAGGCCAGGATCGTCAGCAAATGACAGTCGATGTCTAACCCGTCGCCGCCGGCGCCGTCCGCCACGAATACCTCGAGGCGGGCCGCCAAATCTCCCGCACATTCACTGCCCCGGCCGGCGGCAGACTGGTCTCGGAGATCAAGTGCCGCGGATCAGCTTCGAGAGCAATACAGCCCCCTACCATTCAGTCGTCCGGAATGTCTTTGAAGCGACCGTGGATTCTCGAACCGAGTCCGCGCTCTTCTCGCTTGCGATTGACCATGTCTCGCGTATTGCGTCTCGCTTCATTGCTCGTCTCTGTCTCTTCAGCCGACCGCTCTACGAAAAACTCTTGAACATCAGCGAGCTTCCCGCGCGCTGCTTTGAACGCTTCATTGAAACGATCACCGACACGTGGGAGGATCCTCGACTGCGCCTGATCAGGAAGCTCACGAGCATGCCGCAGGCTCAGAGACTTGTCGGGTTCGCGGACGATGTAGGCATGCTCATGGCCTGGTCGCAAATCGTCAACATGAAGCCCAATCCCGGCGACGACCAGACCCAACTCTCGGCAGAGCTCGTTGTAGCGATCAAGGAACTCTTGCACCCTCTGCTCATCTTCTGTCTGTAGCCGGTGTTCCATGATCGCCTCCATTCCCGCCATCTCGCCAGAGAACCAATTGTCGTATACCATGTGTTGTTCTACAAACTAAGAACAACACAAGGGGAGCGACTCAATGACGGCAGCGAAAGACCTGCGCGAATTTCTCGGTGACGACAAGTTCGCAACGGTGATGGCCGATCCGCCGTGGCGCTTCCAGAACCGGACTGGGAAGATCGCGCCGGAACACAAGCGCCTCGCACGCTACCCGACCATGACGCTCGAAGAGATCTGCGAGCTTCCGGTTGCTGACCACCTGGAGGATCGGGCGCACTGTTACCTGTGGGTTCCGAATGCTCTCCTGCCGGAGGGACTCCAGGTGCTGAAAGCGTGGGGCTTCGACTACAAGAGCCACATTGTGTGGGAGAAGATCCGAAAAGACGGTGGCCCGGATGGTCGTGGCGTCGGCTTCTACTTCAGGAACGTGACGGAGATCCTTCTGTTCGGGACCCGCGGCAAGAACGCACGCACTCTGCAGCCCGGCAGGCGCCAAGTGAACTTCATCGAGGCTCCTGAGCAAGTGGAACCCGATGGTGACCTTCTGAAGACGCGAAAACGTGAGCACAGCCGGAAGCCTGACGAGCAATACTCGATCATTGAGTCATGCTCATGGGGCCCATTTCTGGAACTATTCGGCCGTGGTGTGCGCGACGGCTGGACTGTCTGGGGCAACCAGGCTGACGACGACTACAAGCCGACTTGGAAGACGTATTCCTACAACTCGAGTATTTCAGCCGCAGAATGAGGTCTCCAATCATTGGCAGACGAAAATGAGATCTGGCGGCCTGGTAGCTTCACCAAGAATTTTTCTTGGGGAAGGTCCAACGTGGGCCTTTCAGAACTTCATTCTGTCATTCGCATCGGTTTCAATGATGAGCTAAGAGACATCCCACGAGACCTATTCAGGGAGCGAATCTCACGCACCAATAGGCCAGACTACATCCCGATCAACTTCTTCCTTTTCAATCGCGTAGAAGATGGCGAGAGCCTGATATGCGTCGACGAGTTGGTCTTTCAGGCGCTGTCTTGGGAACATGGCGAGTCATTCGACAGAATTGCCCTGTTTGCCTTCCTATTCAGTTTTGCCGGAAGATGGAAAGGGGCCAAGAAGGACCAACGCAGGCCAGCAATGTGGGCAAATGCCTATGTCAGAGAGCATGTTGCGGAGAGTCTCGATTGGAAAACAAACCTAATCAACGCAGATGACATCCAGCGCTTCGTAGACAACGATCCTCGATACCATGCAGAGACATCCAGGAAACTCGCCACGAACCTGAATTTCCTGCTCAAAATCGGACGAATTCAGGACTTCCATGACAAGCGTGTCCAACGGTGGTGGGTCGACTGCCTGTTTCTTGCACTCGACCGATTGCTGGAAGATGAGAAGATCTCCGGACGCAGCCCATCACCATCAGCATATTCATCTCTGCTTGCTCGGAGCGGGTTCCTCGAGTTGACAGGTGGCTCGAACTTGGAAAAATCGCTCGCGATCAAGCACCTGATCCGGCTCTACGTCGCACTTGGTGGACGAAGCCGGCTTTCAGCAGAGGATGTTGTCGAGAGAACCCGTAACCTGTCTCCTGACGCATACATCGCTCAGCCGAATGACCCTCGCCCACGGGGAGCCATCCATCTCACCAACCCGAGAATTCTCAAGAGCATTCCTCCCATTTGCTCACAACTCGCAATGGTCGCAGGCTTCGAGGTCATCTCTCCAGACGAGATGGAAGACTTGGATGTAAAGGAGTTCATCTCCGCTCGAACCAAATCTGCGCTTGCCGTTCTCAAGGAAAGTGGGATCAGGCCGACTATGTCGCTTGAAGAGCTTCTGAGGGTGACACGCGAAAAATGACGACGTTGCTTGATACGAATATCGTGATCGCTCTCCTGGAGCCTGAGGACCACTTTCACGCTTGGGCCACAGAAAGACTTGAGGACCTGAAAGCAGACGGACCGACTGTTATCTCTGATATCGTCTACTGTGAGGTATCTGTGGCGATGGACAACCGTGATCAAATGGACGAGGCAATTTCCTCTCTTGGACTTGATCGCATACCTTGCAGCAACGAGGCTCTTTTTCGAGCAGGAAAAGCCTACCTAAGATACAAGCAAGAGAACAAAGGACCCAAACTCGGCGTTCTCCCAGACTTTATCATCGGAGCACTTGCTGACGCCGAGGGTATCCCACTTTGGACCACAAACCGCCAAGACTACGTCGGCTACTATCCTGATCTCGAACTCATCGTCCCACCAGGTGATGGAGCAGAGGAAGAGACGGCCGCCGCTGAAGCGTGAAGCTGTTCACTCTACGATTACGCCGACAGGCAGGCCGATAAGAAGCATTGGGCACGGATTGCCAACGCCACGGTCGATCCGCTCCTTCAGCTTCGACCAGTGCGTCGTTGCTGTCCCGAACTTGTCCGAGACGAAGTGCTTCGCGAAGGCATCAGCAAACGGTATCTGCTGCTGCATCAGTTTGTCGACAGCCTCTTTCTGCCGCTTTGTCCGGTCTTTCATCTTGAACCGGTCAACCAGGTCGGCATCGTCGATGATGCCGTGCTTCTGTATGCAGCGCTGAATGATCCCCTGCATTGCGTCCTGCATCGAGGATCCGCGGGTGATCATCACACCAATCGAGATCGCAGACTGGCCGTGAAGACGCTGGAAATTTTCGAGGTCCCGGTCGAAGAACGGGTCCTTGTTGTTCCATTCGATCTCAAGCGCGATCGTCCCTGCATCGCTCCGGCGGACATGGTCGATCTCGTGGCTGTGTGAAACGGTCTCTTTTCCGTCGACGATGAGTTGAAAGTCGAAGTTGTGCTTCGGCCACTCGGCTTCGTAGAGACGCCGGCGAAGTCGTTGCGTAGACTGCGCCTCGCCACCTCCGGAGCCGATCAACTCCTCCGCTGGTATTGAGACTTCCATCAACGCATCGACAAGTTCCTGCGCCTGATCTGGAAAATCAACGGCCATGATCGCCCCGGCGTGGTTCCGGATTGCGACGTCGAATCCATTCTTGAGAAGCTTTTCGAACATGGTCACCGCACAACTTGATGTTGCGCAATGGATTCACGCTGAGGCCGTGGAATGCAACATCGGAATCGAAATTCTCAATGAAAGCTGAAGGTCGGACTGAAGTTAAACTGATCTGTTTGCTTCAGTTTACTTCAGTCAGACACGACATGTTCTTGCATCGTTCCCGCATCGTTCTCCCACTTCTTGAAGCACCAAGAACTCAGATGCGCCACTTAACTCATTGATTATCCAATGCGATAGTTCGGGCTCTCGCGGGTAATCTGGACGTCGTGGACGTGGCTTTCGCTCAGCCCGGCGCCGGTGATGCGCACGAACTTGCAGTTCTTCCGCATCTCGGCCACGGTCGCGTTGCCGGTATAGCCCATCGCCGCGCGCAAGCCGCCGACCAGCTGGTGGATCACCGCCCCGGCGCCGCCCTTGTAGGGCACCTGGCCCTCGATCCCCTCGGGCACCAGCTTGTCGCTGGCCGCGTCCTTCTGGAAGTAGCGGTCGGCCGAGCCGCGCGCCATCGCGCCCAGCGAGCCCATGCCGCGATAGACCTTGTAGCTGCGGCCCTGGTAGAGGATCACCTCGCCCGGGCTCTCGTCGGTGCCGGCGATGGCGCTGCCGACCATGGCGCAGGAGGCGCCGGCGGCGATCGCCTTGGCGAAGTCGCCCGAGAACTTGATGCCGCCATCGGCGATCACCGGCGTATCGCCGGCCGCGGCGGCGGAATCCATGATCGCGGTCAGCTGCGGCACGCCGACCCCGGCGACGACACGGGTGGTGCAGATCGAGCCCGGGCCGATGCCGACCTTGACCGCATCCGCCCCGGCGCCGATCAGCGCCTTGGTCGCCTCACCCGTCGCGACGTTGCCGGCGACGACCTGGACCGAGTTCGAGAAGGTCTTGATCCGCTCGACCGCCATCGCCACGCCTTCGCTATGGCCGTGGGCGGTGTCGATCACCACCATGTCGACCCCGGCCTCGATCAGCGCCTGGCTGCGCTCGAACCCCTCGTTGCCGACGGTCGAGGCGGCGGCGACGCGCAGCCGGCCGAGATCGTCCTTGCAGGCCTGCGGGTTGAGCACCGCCATCTCGGTGTCCTTCAGGGTCAGCAGCCCGGTCAGCTTGCCGTCCTTGTCGGTGACCAGCAGCTTCTCGATCCGCCGCGCCTTCATCAGGCTTTTCGCCTCGTCGCGGTCGGCCGGTTCGGTCAGCACGGCAAGGTTGTCCGAGGTCATCATCACCCGCACCGGCGTCTTGTCGTCGCTGGCGAAGCGCATGTCGCGGTTGGTGACGATGCCGACGACGCGGCCGGTCTCGTCAACCACCGGGAAGCCGGTGACATTGAAGCGCGCCTGCAGCTCCTTGGCATCGGCCAGGGTCTGGTCGGGGCGCAGGGTGATCGGGTTGTAGACGATGCCGCTTTCGAAACGCTTGACCCGGCGGACCTCGTCGGCCTGCTGTTCGATGGTCAGGTTGCGGTGGATCACGCCCATGCCGCCGGCCTGGGCCATGGCGATCGCCATCCGCGATTCGGTCACCGTATCCATCGCCGAGCTGAGCAGCGGGATGTTCAAACGGATCGACCGGGTGACATGGGTCGAGGTATCGGCCGTCGACGGCATCACGGAGGATGCGGCCGGAACCAGCAGGACATCGTCGAAGGTAAGCGCCTCGCGAATCTCCATCGGGGGGTCTCCTTGGAGGGTATTCGTTTGGCAGTTCCCTATTTCACGCATGGCAGGGAAAGGAAAGAGCCGATCTGCCCTTTCCCGCGCTCACGCTGTCGCAGCGTTGGTCTTCACCGCCAGCTGGCCCTTGGCCCAGAGCTGCAGCACCTTGACCGCGATCGGCGGCACGATCAGCGTCGCCGCCACCAGCCCGACCCCGCCGGCATAGCGCCAGCCCTCGCCGCCGCCGCTGCGCTCGAGCGCGAAGCAGGCATTGGCGAAGGCGGCCAGCGGGAAGGTGAAGGCGCCCCAGAGCGGGCTGAACCCGGCCGCGATCAGCCAGCGCACCCCGATCCCCATCGCCGCCACCATGGCCAGGGAGACGAGGCCGAAGGCCAGCGCCATGCCGTGCAGGCCCAGCCCGGACGCGACCATGGTGAACAGCGCGGCAGGGGCGAGGTGGATCGCCAGCAGCGGCCGCAGCGGCGCCGGCACCCGGGCGCGCAGCGCCTGCGCCGCGCTCGCCGCCCAGATGAACAGGGCGATCGCCAGCGTCGCCCAGAAGATGACCTGCGACAACAGCACATAACCCAGCGGGATCGCCGCCAGCGGCGCGATGATGAAGCCGACGAAGCTCAGGTGCCAGACCGGCGTCACCATGCGGCTCTCGGCCGGCGCGGCGATCAGGCCGCGGATCAGCAGCACCGCCAGCACCGTGTGGCCGATCAGCGCGATCCACAGCACGACCTGCGCGGCGGGCACGGCATAGGCCAGCGCCGTCGCCGCCAGCAGCAGCCCCGACTGGGTCATCGCCGCCAGCCCGGCGCGGCCCGGCAGCACCTTGAGATCCTCGGCCACCACCGCCGCGCGGCGGACGAACTTGGCCCCGTAAGCCACGACGGCGAAGAGATAAAGCAGGGTAACGGCGCCAAGGATCATATCCGACAGGCCGGGCCCGATGCCAAAGGCGCCGGCACCGTGGCGCCAGCCCAGGCCGAGGCCGAACAGGCCCATGATCGGCGGGAAGATCGCCGGTGGCGTCCGGCGCCAGAGTCCCGGTTTCTGTCCGCTCTGCAGATTCGGCGTCATGGTCGTTCCCTCGTTCTGGCCCTCGTTCTGGCCCTCGTTCTGGCCCCTCGTTCAGGCGCGCCCCAGCCTGCCGTTCCGCGCCCGGCCGCACAAGGCGCAATGCCGCCGCACCCCCTTGCCTCCGCCTCTTGCCTTGGCCGCCGCCCTCGCGCAGTCTCGCCGCAGCAGTCAGAGGGGAATGACATGAGCGGACATGGCTACGACAGCGGGCGGCTGAACCTGCCCTTCGTCGGCATCTCGACCTTCGGCAAGCGCCCTTACGTCGAGGACTGGAGCAGGATCGAGGCCGATGCCGCCATCCTCGGCGCGCCGTTCGATTTCGGCACCCAGTTCCGCCCCGGCGCCCGCTTCGGCCCGCGCGCCGTGCGCGAGGCCTCGACGCTGTTCTCCTTCGGCCATGCCGGCGCCTACGACCACGAGGACGACCGCACCTATCTCGGCCCCGAGACCCGGATCGTCGATCTCGGCGACGCCGACATCGTCCATACCGACACCGAGACCAGCCATGCCAATATCGAGACCGGGGTCCGCGCCATCCTCGACGCCAGGGCCCTCCCGGTGGTGATCGGCGGCGACCATTCGGTCAACATCCCCTGCATCCGCGCCTTCGAGGGCCGCGGCGACATCCACATCCTGCAGATCGACGCCCATCTCGATTTCGTCGACACCCGCCACGGCGTCCGCCACGGCCACGGCAACCCGATGCGCCGCGCCGCCGAGCAACCTTACGTCACCGGCCTGAGCCAGCTCGGCATCCGCAACGTCTCGTCCACGGCCAGGGAGGGCTACGACGCCGCCCGCGCCATGGGCTCCGACATCCTCTCGGTGCGCCAGGTCCGCAAGCTCGGCACCGAGGCGGTGCTGGCCCGGATCCCCAAGGGCGCCCGGCTCTACCTGACGATCGACATCGACGGCTTCTGCCCCTCGATCGCCCCCGGCACCGGCACCCCCAGCCATGGCGGCTTTCTCTATTACGAGGTGCTGGAGCTGCTGCAGGGCGCCGCCCGGGCCCACGAGATCGTCGGCCTCGACCTGGTCGAGGTGGCGCCGGATTACGACCCGAGCGGCTCGACTGCGATCCTTGCCGCCCAGCTCCTGCTCAACACCCTCGGCTTCATCTTCGACGCCCGGAAGGCCGGGGGCTGACGCCTGTCTTTCCCTTCATCTTCACACAAATATCCGCGGGCGGCGGGGGGGGGCAGAGAGCCCCCGCACGCGCCATGCGCTCAGCCCTTCACCGCTTCCCGCGCCTCGCCCGCCAGCGACCGCACCGCCTTGGCCAGGACCGTGACGTCGCCGCCGACGCCGAGGAAGGTCACCCCCAGCCCGGCGTAATAGGCGAACTGCGCCGGGTCGAAGGTGATGATCCCCGCCGCCTTGCCCGCGGCCAGGGTCCGGGCGATGGCGTGTTCGATCGCCGCCACCACGTCGGGATGGCCGGGATTGCCCGGATGGCCCATGTCGGCCGACAGGTCCGCCGGCCCGACGAAGAGGCAGTCGATGCCCTCGACCGCCGCGATGGCATCGACATTCTCGACCGCCTTCGCGCTCTCGATCTGGACCATCAGGCAGATCTCGCCGTTCGCCGTGGTCACGTAATCCGGAATGGCGTTGTAATCCGAGGCCCGCGCCAGCGCCGCCCCCATGCCGCGCACGCCCTCGGGCGGGTAGCGCACCGCCCGCGCCGCCGCCTCCGCCTGCGCCGCGTCGTCGACCATCGGCACCAGCACCGACTGCGCGCCGACATCCAGCACCTGCTTGAGCACCCAGTCCTCGCCCACCGGCACCCGGACGACGGCGGCGACCCCGCGCCCGGCCATCGCCTGCAACTGGTCGCGGATCGTGGTCACGGTATTGGGCCCGTGCTCGCCATCGATCAGGCACCAGTCATAGCCGGCGCCGGCGGCGATCTCGGCCGCCACCGTCGATCCCATGCCGAGCCAGAGCCCGATCTGCATCTCGCCCTTCGCCAGGGCCTGTTTGAGCCGGTTCGCCGGTGCGGGCATCGTCGTCCTCCTGTTGCTGCGCCCCAGCTTTGGCGCGACAGGCGGCGCGGCGCAAGCCCGCCGCCTCACGCTGCCACCCGCCGGCGCTTGCGAAACGCCCCGAAACCGTCCTATCACGCCGGGGCCGGCAGCCGGTCCGGCCCGAGGGAGAGTCACGATGCCCAGGCTTGCCGCCGACCGCTATGCGCTCGTCGCCGATATCGGTGGCACCAATACCCGCGTCGCCCTGGCCGAAGGCCGGCAATTGCTGCCCGAGACCATCCGCCGCTACCGCAATGCCGACCATCCGGGGCTCGAGTCGGTGCTGCGCCGCTACCTGCACGAGGAAGGCGATGTCGATTGCGCCGGCGCCTGCATCGCCGTCGCCGGCCCGGTGCGCGACGGGGTCGGCCGGCTGACCAATCTCGACTGGACCATGGATGCCAGGACGCTGGCGCGGGCGGCGAAGGCGGAAACCGTCGCCATCCTCAACGATCTCGAGGCCCAGGGCCATACGCTCGGCCATCTCGCCCCCGACATGCTGCGCCCGGTCCTGACCGGCCCCGAACCCGCCGCCGACGCCGCCAGGCTGGTGATCGGCGTCGGCACCGGCTTCAACGCCGCCCCGGTGCACGAGACCCGCTGGGGCCGGGTCGTCGCCGCCTCGGAATGCGGCCACGTCACCCTGCCCGCCCGGACCGAGGCCGACCTGCGCCTGTCGCAATTCGTCGAGACCGCGCATGGCTTCCCCGGCGTCGAGGACGTGCTGTCGGGCCGCGGCTTCGAACGGCTCTACCAGTTCGTCAGCCGCGAGGCCGGCCACCCGGCCGGGAAGAAGGCGGCCGAGATCATGGCGACGATGGGGGACGACCCGCGCGCGCGGGAAACGGTCGCGCATTTCGTCCGCCTGTTCGGCGCCGTGGCCGGCGATCTCGCCCTGATCCACCTGCCCTTCGGCGGCATCTTCCTCTGCGGCGGCGTCGCCCGCGCCTTCACCCCGCACCTGGCCGAATTCGGCTTTGCCGCGGCGTTCCGCGACAAGGGCCGCTTCTCCGAGCTGATGACAAGCTTCCCGGTCTCGGTGATCGAGGACGACTACGCCGCCCTGACCGGCTGCGCCGCCCATCTCGCCAGCCTCGGCTGAAGACCCTTCCCACTTTCTGCTCGCCAATATCCCCGGGGGTGAGCAGGCGCCCCGGAAACGCTCCGGTGGAGCGTTTCGCCTGCGAACGGGCGCACCCCCGGGCACACGGCGCAGGGGGGGCAGACGGCCCCCTGCGCCCGGCCAGCACGCCCGGCCCGCTCGGCCGCCGCTGCCGTCCCCAGCCCCCGCCTCAGGTGATGACGTTGGGCTGGTCGCGGCCGATCTGGTGGCGGATGGCGGCCAGGGCATGGGCGGCGCGGATCACCGGCGCCAGCGCCTCCTGCGGATCGAGCCCGTGCTTCGCCGGGTCGGGCTCGTAGCGTTCGAGGTAGAGCCGCAGCGTCGCCCCCGAGGTGCCGGTGCCCGACAGGCGCAGCACGATCCGCGCGCCGTCCTCGAACCGGATCCGTACCCCCTGGGCGCGGCTGACCGAACCGTCGACCGGGTCGGTATAGGCGAAATCGTCCGCCGAGGCGATCCGCATGCCCTCGATCTCGGTCCCCATCAGGGTCGGCAGGTCGGCATGCAGCTCGTGCATCATCTGCTCGGCCGCCTTGGTATCCAGCGCCTCGAAATCGTGGCGGCTGTAGTAATTGCGGCCGAAGCGCCGCCAGTGATCGGCAAGGATCTCGGCCACGCTCTGGCCGCGCACGGCGAGGATGTTGAGCCACAGCAGCACCGCCCAGAGCCCGTCCTTCTCGCGCACGTGGTCCGAGCCGGTGCCGAAGCTCTCCTCGCCGCAGATCGTCGCCTTGCCGGCATCGAGCAGGTTGCCGAAGAACTTCCAGCCGGTCGGCGTCTCGTAGGCCTCGATCCCCAGCGCCTCGGCCACCCGGTCGACCGCCGTCGAGGTCGGCATCGAGCGCGCCACGCCCTTGAGCCCGGCCTTGTAGCCCGGCGCCAGGTGGGCGTTGGCTGCCAGCACGGCAAGGCTGTCCGACGGCGAGACGTAGATTCCGCGGCCGAGGATCATGTTGCGGTCGCCGTCACCATCCGAGGCAGCGCCGAAATCGGGCGCCTCAGCCCCCATCATCTCGTCCATCAGCCCCCTGGCCCAATGCGGGTTGGGATCGGGATGCATGCCGCCGAAATCGGGTTTCGGGCTGCCATGCATCACCGTGCCCGCGGGCAGGCCGAGCCGGTTTTCCAGGATCTCGGTCGCGTAGGGTCCGGTGACGGCGTTCATCGCGTCGAAGCGCATCGTGAAGCCGCCGGCGATCATCTCGCGGATGGCGTCGAAGTCGAACAGGCCTTCCATCAGCGCGGCGTAATCGGCGACCGGGTCGACCACCTCGACCACCATGTCGTCCAGCGTCTGCTCGCCGGTGCTGCCCAGGTCGATGCCGTCGGTATCCGAGATCCGGTATTCGGTGATCTGCTGCGTCCGGGCGTGGATCGCCTCGGTCACCGCTTCCGGCGCCGGGCCGCCATTGGCGATGTTGTACTTGACGCCGAAATCGGCCTGCGGCCCGCCGGGATTGTGGCTGGCCGATAGGATGATGCCGCCATCGGCCTTGTTGAGCCGGATCAGGTGCGAGGCCGCCGGCGTCGACAGCAGCGCGTCACAACCGACGATCACCCGCGCCGCGCCGTTGGCGGCGGCCATCTTGAGGATCACCTGCGCCGCCTTGTCGTTGAAGAAGCGCCCGTCGCCGCCCAGCACGAAGGTCTTGCCCGCCGCACCGCCGATGGCGTCGAAGATCGACTGGACGAAGTTCTGCAGGTAATGGCGATGGGTGAAGACCGGGGTCTTCTTGCGCAGGCCCGATGTGCCGGGTTTCTGGCCCTCGATCGGCTGGGTTTCGTGGGTGACTGCGGGCATCCTGCCTCTCTCCTGTCAATTCTTCTTTATCGATCCCTGGCGCGGGCCAGAACCACCACCGCCCCGGCCGGCACCGACACGTTCGCCCCCCGATGCGGCGCCTCGGCCGCCTCCGGCGCCGTGGTGTCGAGCAGGAAGCGCCAGTGATGGCGCGCCGGAAGTTCGGGCAACACGACCAGCGCCGCCGGCCCGGCATTGAAGATGGCAAAGACCGCGTCCTCGGGCAACACGGGTGTCGGGGTTTCGGAGGCGACCCGGATCTCGACGCAGAGCGTCTTCCACTCTGGATCGTCCCAATCGGCTGCTGTCGGCGTCCTGCCGTCGGCCCGGCGCCACAGCAGGTCAGGCATGTCGTCGCCCGAGCGCCGGCGCGAATGCAG
Organism: Acidimangrovimonas pyrenivorans; assembly: GCF_042643245.1. NCBI lineage: Bacteria > Pseudomonadati > Pseudomonadota > Alphaproteobacteria > Rhodobacterales > Paracoccaceae > Acidimangrovimonas > Acidimangrovimonas pyrenivorans. Next base: position 288,365 of record NZ_JBHRSK010000004.1, on the reverse strand, counting down.
GAAGTGGCGCTGGCGCAGCACCGGATGGGCCTTGCGCAGCCGGATCAGCCGGGCGACGAAGGCGCAGAGCGCCTGGTCGGCATTGTCCCAGTCGATCCAGCCGGTGGCGTTGTCCTGGGCATAGGCATTGTTGTTGCCCCGCTGGCTGTTGCCGATCTCGTCGCCGGACAGCAGCATCGGCGTGCCCTGGCTCAGCATCAGCGTCGCCAGCATCGCCCGCTTGCGCGCATCGCGGGCGGCGCGGATCTTGCTGTCTTCTGTCGGGCCCTCGATGCCGAAATTGTCCGAGTAGTTCTCGTGATGGCCGTCGTGGTTGTCCTCGCCATTGGCCTCGTTGTGGCGCGCGACATAGCTGACCACGTCTTCCAGCGTGTAGCCGTCATGGGCGGTGATGAAATTGACCGAGGAGGTCGCGGCGCGGTGGCCGTGGTCGAAACGCTCGGCCGATCCCAGCAGCCGCTTGGCCAGGTCCGGCGCCATCCCGGCATCGCCGCGCCAGTAGCGCCGGACGCCGTCGCGGAAGCGGTCGTTCCATTCCAGGAAAGGATGCGGCCAGGAGCCGAGCTGGTAGCCGCCCGGCCCCAGGTCCCAGGGCTCGGCGATCAGCTTGAGCCGGCCCAGCACCGGGTCCTGGCGCAGCGCGTCGAGGAACCCGCCCGAGACGTCGAAGCCGCCGGCCTCGCGCGCCAGCACGGTGGCGAGGTCGAAGCGGAAACCGTCGACATGGCAAATCTCGGCCCAGTAGCGCAAGCTGTCCATCACCATCCGCAGCACCATCGGGTGGCTCAGGTTGAGCGCATTGCCGGTGCCGGTCGGGTTGAGGTAGTGGCGTTCGTCATCGGGCTTGAGCAGGTAGTAGCTGCGATTGTCGAGGCCGCGGAAGCTCAGGGTCGGGCCCAGCTCGTCGCCCTCGCCGGTATGATTGTAGACGACGTCGAGGATGACCTCGATCCCGGCGGCATGGAAGCGCCGGACCATGGCCTGAAACTCCCACACCGCGCCCTGGCTCATGTAGCGCGGCTCGGGCGCGAAGAAGCCGATGGTCTGGTAGCCCCAGTAGTTGCGCAACCCCCGCGAGACCAGGAAGCGGTCGTCGAGGAAGGCCTGGACCGGCATCAGCTCGACCGTCGTCACCCCCAGTTTCGTCAGGTGGTCGAGCACCGGCTCGCTCGACATCCCCAGGAACGTGCCGCGCAGCCCCGGCGGCACATGCGGGTGGCCGGCGGTCATGCCCTTGACATGGGCCTCGTAGATCACCGTCTGCTCGAGCGGAACGTCCGGCCGGTGACCGTTGGCGGGATGGAGCGGCGCGGTGACCACCGATTTCGGCATCGCGAAGGCGCTGTCGCGGCTGTCGAAGGACAGGTCGGCGCGCGAACTGCCGACGCGGTAGCCCATCAGCGCGTCCGACCATTTCAGCCGCCCGCTCAGCGCCCGGGCGTAAGGGTCGAGCAGCAGCTTGTTGGGGTTGAAGCGGTGGCCGGCCTCGGGGGCGTAGGGCCCGTGGGCGCGGTAGCCGTAGACGGTGCCCGGCGTCAGCCCGGCGACATGGACGTGCCAGACATCGCCGTCCCGCTCGCAGATCGGCAGCCGCGCCCGCTCGCGCCGGCCGTCGTCGGAGAACAGGCACAGCTCCATCGCCTCGGCATGGGCCGAGAAGACCGCGAAATTCACCCCCTCGCCGTCGAATGTCGCCCCCAGCGGCCACGGCCTGCCGGGCCGCGCCGGATGGGTGCGCAACTTGCTGGGAACGGTTCGCGGCGCGACGCTCAATGGCAGAGACTTTCATACAGGGCGGCGTAACGGGCGGAAGACATCTCCCAGCCCACCGGCTGCTTCATCGCCGTTCTGACCAGCGATTGCCAGAGCTTCGGTTGCGCATGAAGCGCGACCAGCCGGCGCAGCGCCTGGGAAAAGGCCAGCGCGTCGGTCGGGTGGAAGGCGATCCCGGTCGCCGCCCCCGCCGCCAGCGCCGCCGGGTTGGCGGTGATCACGGTATCGGCCAGCCCGCCGGTCGCCGCCACCACCGGCAGCGCGCCGTAGCGCAGCCCGTACATCTGGGTCAGGCCGCAGGGCTCGAAGCGCGACGGCACCAGCACCGCGTCGGCGCCGGCGAACATGCGGTGGCTCAGCGCCTCGTCATAGCCGATATGAACCCCGACCCGGCCCGGGAAGCGCGCCGCCGCCGCCCGCATCGCCGCCTCGAGCTGCGGATAGCCCGAGCCCAGCACCGCCAGCCCGCCGCCGGCGGCGACGAAATCCTCCAGCACCGGCGGGATCAGGTCGATGCCCTTCTGGTCGGTCAGCCGGCTGACGACGATGGCCAGCGGCCCCGGCACCTCGAGCCCGAATTCCGCCGCCAGCGCCGCCCGGTTGGCCGCCTTGCGCCCGAGGCTGCGCAGGCCGAAAGGGTGAACCTCCGGGTCGGTCTCCGGGTTCCAGACCGCGGTGTCGACGCCGTTGAGAATGCCATGCATCCGCTCCGCCCGCGCCGCGATCACCCCCTCCAGCCCGAGGCCGAATTCCGGCCGCATCAGTTCCTCGGCATAGGTCGGGCTGACCGTGGTGATCGCGTCCGCGGTCACAAGACCGGCCTTCAACGCGCTGATATTGCCGTAGTATTCCAGGGCGTCGGCATGGAATTCGGCGCCCGGCAGACGCAGCGCGGACAGCAGGCCGGCATCGGCCAAGCCCTGGAAGGCGATGTTGTGGATGGTCAGCACCGAGGCCACCCCCTCGACGCCGTGATAGCGCAGATAGGCCGGCGCCAGCCCGGCCTGCCAGTCATGGGCGTGCAGCACCTCCGGTTTCCAGCCATCGGCCAGCCCGTCGCGCGCGATCGCCGCCGCCGCCCAGCTCAGCGCCGCGAAACGCTCGGGATTGTCGGCATGGTCGCGACCATCGACGGAATAGGGCCCGCCGGGGCGGTCGAACAGATGCGGCGCATCGAGCAGCAGCATGTCGAGCCCGGCCACCCGGCCCGCCAGCACCCGCGCCGGAGCGCCGAACAGATCCGCCTCCTGCCAGACCTGCTGCGCCCCGCCCAGCCGGTCGACCAGCCCGGGATAGGCCGGCAGCAGCACCCGCATCTGCCAGCCCTGCCCGGCCAGCGCCCCCGGCAGCGCCCCGACCACATCGGCCAGCCCGCCCGTCTTGACCAGCGGCACGCATTCCGACGCCACCGACAGCACTCGCCCTGCCATACCTGTTCCCTTTCATCTTCACGCAAATATCCCGGGGGGTCCGGGGGGCTGGCCCCCCGGCCTATCCGGGCGCTCCGAACTCACTCCAGCGCCGCCGCCCGCGCCTCGATCATCGCCTGGGTGATCAGCACCACCCCGCCCGCGCTGCGCCGGAACCAGCGCGCATCCTCTTCCGGGTCCGCGCCGACCACCAGCCCGTCGGGGATCACCACGCCGCGGTCGAGGACGCAATTCCTCAGCTGCGCCTTGCGGTTGACGGTCACGTAGGGCAGCGCCACGACATATTCGAGCGCCGAGTAGCTGTGCGTCCGCACCCCGGTGAACAGCAGCGAGTTGCGGATCTCCGAGCCCGAGACGATGCAGTCGCCCGCCACCAGCGACGACACCGCGCTGCCGCGCCGGTCCTCCTCGTCATGGATGAACTTGGCCGGCGGCACCAGCTCGGCATAGGTCCAGATCGGCCAGGCATTGTCGTAGATGTCGAGCTTGGGGACGAAATCGGTCAGGTCGATATTGGCGCGCCAGAAGGCGTCGATGGTGCCGACATCGCGCCAGTAGGGTTCGCTCTCCAGCCCCGACATGACGCAGCTTTCCGAGAACCTGTGCGCCATCGCCCGACCCGACTTGACGATCTCGGGGATGATGTCATGGCCGAAATCGTGGCTCGAATTGCCGTCCTCGGCATCGGCGATCAGCCGGTCGCGCAGGAAATCCCAGTCGAAGACGTAGATCCCCATCGAGGCCAGCGAATTGTCGGGATCGCCCGGCATCCCCGGCGGGTCCTCGGGTTTCTCGAGGAACCTGGTGATCCGCCCGGTGCGGTCGACATCCATCACCCCGAAGGCCGAGGCGTCGGCGCGCGGCACCGTCAGGCAGCCGACGGTGACATCCGCCCCGCTCTCGGCATGCTGGCGCAGCATGATCTCGTAATCCATCTTGTAGACATGGTCGCCGGCCAGGATGATGACGTATTTCACCTCGTAGCTGTCGACGATGTCGATATTCTGGGTCACCGCGTCGGCCGTGCCCATGTACCACTTGTTTTCGCTCACCCGCTGGCTGGCGGGCAGGATGTCGAGATACTCGTTGCGCTCGGCCCGGAAGAAGCCCCAGCCGCGCTGCATGTGGCGGATCAGGCTGTGGGCCTTGTATTGCGTCGCCACCGCCATCTTGCGGATGCCGGAATTGAGCGCGTTGGAGAGGGCGAAATCGATGATCCGGGCCTTGCCGCCGAAATAGACGGCCGGCTTCGCCCGCTTGTCGGTCAGTTCCTTCAGCCGGCTGCCGCGGCCGCCGGCCAGGATGAAGGCCATGGCCTGGCTCGACAGGCGCGGGTTCGGTCTTGGCTGCATGAAATCCTCCCCTTGAAACCGTCACTCGCAGGCGGGCGCCTTCTGGCGGAAAATGACGGCGGATAATGGCGGCAACGTGACGGTGGCCGACTGGGCCTGGCCGTGCCACGGGTTGGCCTCGGCCGTCACGCCGCCCATGTTGCCCCGGTTGCCGCCGCCGTAATAGGCGGCATCGGAGTTAAAAATCTCTTCCCAACCCCCCGCCGCCGGCAGGCCGAGGCGATAGCCCGTGCGCTCGACCGGGGTGAAATTGAGCGCCACCGCGACCGGCGCGTCGCCGGCCCTGCCATGGCGGAGATAGGCATAGACCGAGCGGTCGGCATCGTTGGCCTCGAGCCATTCGAAGCCCTCGGACCGGCAATCATTGACATGCAGCGCCGGCGTCTCGCGGTAGAGCCGGTTGAGATCGCGCACCAGCGCCTGGATGCCGCGATGCTGGGCCATCTCGAGCTGGTGCCAGTCGAGGCTGCGCTGATGGGCCCATTCCCGCCCCTGTGCGAATTCGCAGCCCATGAACAGCAGCTTCTTGCCCGGATGGGTCCACATGAAGCTGTAATAGGCACGCAGGTTGGCGAACTTGTCGTCGCCCTCGCCCGGCATCTTGGCGATCATGCTGCCCTTGCCGTGCACCACCTCGTCGTGGCTGATCGGCAGGATGAAGTTCTCCGAGAAGCCGTAGAGCAGCCCGAAGGTCATCTGGTGGTGGTGATGCTTGCGGTAGATCGGGTCCTTCTGGATGTAGGACAGGGTATCGTTCATCCAGCCCATGTTCCACTTGTAGCCGAAGCCGAGCCCGCCGGCATCGACCGGGTGCGAGACGCCGGGATAGGAGGTGCTCTCCTCGGCCGCGGTCAGGATGCCCGGCACCTCGCCATAGGTGATGGTGTTCATCCGCTGCAGCAGGTCGATCGCTTCGAGATTCTCGCGCCCGCCCTGGACGTTGGGCAGCCATTCGCCCTCGGCCCGGCTGTAGTCGCGATAGAGCATCGAGGCCACGGCATCGACCCTGAGGCCATCGGCGCCGTATTCCTCGAGCCAGTAGAGCGCGTTGGAAATCAGGTAGTTGGCAACCTCTCTTCGACCATAGTTGTAGATCAGGGTGTTCCAGTCGTGGTGGAAGCCCTCGCGCGGGTCGGCATGCTCGTAAAGCGCGGTGCCGTCGAAGCGGCCGAGCCCGTGTTCGTCGGTCGGGAAATGGCCCGGCACCCAGTCGAGGATCACCCCCAGCCCCTTGCGATGGGCGGCGGCGACCAGGGCGCGGAATTCCTGCGGAGTGCCGTGGCGGACGGTGGGGGCGTAGAGGCCGATCGGCTGGTAGCCCCAGGAGTCGTCGAACGGGTGTTCCGAGACCGGCAGCAGCTCGATATGGGTGAAGCCCATCCCGGCGGCATAGTCGACCAGCTCATCGGCGAGTTCGAGATAGGACAGCGGCCGCATCCCGTGGTCGGCCCGGCGCCAGCTGCCGAGGTGGACCTCGTAGATCGAGATCGGGGCCTCGACCGATTGCAGCGCGGCGCGGCGGGACATCCAGTCGCCGTCATCGGCCCCCTTCTCGGGCAGGCGGCGGACGATCGAGGCGGTGGCCGGCGGATGCTCGGCGCCGAAGCCGACGGGATCGGCTTTCAGCGGCAGCCGCGCCCCGCCCTGGCCGCGGATCTCGTATTTGTAGGCCACGCCCTCATCGAGGCCGGGGAGGAAGATCTCCCACACCCCGGTGGCGCCGCGCCGGCGCATGACATGGCGGCGGCCGTCCCAGATGTTGAAGTCGCCGACCACCGAGACCCGCTCGGCATTCGGCGCCCAGACGGCGAAATGGACCCCGGCGACGCCCTCGCGGGTCATCGGCCGGGCACCCAGCACCTGCCAGAGCCGGCGATGGGTGCCCTCGCCCAGCAGGTATTCGTCGATCTCGCCCAGCACCGGGCCGAAACGATAGGGATCGTCGAAGTCCCATTCCGCCTCGGCATTGGCGGCGCGCAGGCGGTAGGGCGCCATCTGCGGCAGCAGCCCGGCGAAGACGCCGTCGGCCTGGACCGGGTCGAGCGCGATCTCTTCCCCGTCCTGCAAGGCCGTCACTTGCCCGGCCCCGGGCACGAACACCACCAGCACCACGCTGTCGCCGCGCCTGTGCGGCCCCAGGACCGCGAAGGGATCGCCATGGGCGCCATCGGCGATCGCCCGTGCCTGCGCCGCCGGGATCAGCCCTTCGGCGCCCTGCACCCCGCCCTTTTGCCTGCCCTTGGCCATGGTTCCTTTCCGCCCGCTAAAGGGCCGATTCCGTTGACCATATCTCCTGCATATAGCCACGTATCGTGCGGTCGGACGAGAAAAACCCGGATCGCGCGGTGTTGAAGGCCGCCATCCGCCACCAGCGCGCCGGGTCGCGATAGGCGGCGTCGACCTCTGCCTGGGCGGCGTGGTAGGCGGCGAAGTCCGAGGCGACGAGGAAATAGTCGTGGTGCCAGACCCGGTCGACCACGCCGTGATAGCGGTCGGGGTGGTCCGGGCTGAACCGGCCCTCGGCCAGCATCTGCAGCACGTCCTGCAGCGGCTGGCTCGCCTCGATGGCATGGCGGGCGTGGTCCGGGTCCTTGCGCCGCTCGGCCACCTGCTCGGTGGTCATGCCGAAGAGAAAGAAGTTCTCGGCCCCGACCTGTTCGCGGATCTCGACATTGGCGCCGTCGAGGGTGCCGATGGTCGGCGCACCGTTCATCATGAACTTCATGTTGCCGGTGCCCGAGGCCTCCTTGCCGGCGGTCGAGATCTGCTCCGACAGGTCGGCGGCCGGGATCAGCTTCTCGGCCATCGAGACATTGTAATTCGCCGGATAGACCACCTTGAGCCGGTCGCCGACAACCGGGTCGGCATTGATGACCCGGGCGGTGTCGTTGATCAGGTGGATGATCTCCTTGGCGACGAAATAGCCCGGCGCCGACTTGCCGCCGAAGATCTTGACCCGCGGCACCCAGTCGGCCTGCGGGTCCTGCCGGATCGCGTGCCAATGGGCGATGGTCTGCAGCACGTTCATCAGCTGGCGCTTGTATTCGTGGATGCGCTTGACCTGGACGTCGAACAGCGCGTCGGGGCTGACCACCACCCCGGTCCGGTCCTTGATCCAGCCGGTCAGCGCCACCTTGTTGGCCCGCTTGGCCGCGGCGAAGGCGTCGCGGAAGCCGGCCTCCTCGACATGCGGTTCCAGTTCGTGCAGCCGGTCGAGATCGGCCTGCCAGCCGTCGCCGATCGTCTCGGTGATCAGCCCCGCCAGCGGCCGGTTGCACAGGTTGAGCCAGCGCCGCGGCGTCACCCCGTTGGTCTGGTTGACGACGCGGTCGGGATGCAGGGCCGAGAGTTCCGGGAACAGCGACGACTTCACCAGCTTGGAATGCAGCGCCGAGACGCCGTTGACCTTGTGCGACATGATGAAGGCGAGCTCGCCCATCCGCACCTCGTGATGCTTGACGATGCCGACGAAATGCGGCCGCGGATAGGTCCGGCGGTGCCAGCTGTCGATCCGCTCGATGATCTGCATGTGACGCGGCAGGACATTGCCGAACAGATAGGTCGACCAACGCTCCAGCGCCTCTGGCAGCAATGTGTGGTTGGTGAAGCCCAGCACCTTGCGGGCGACATCCATCGCGGCGTCGAAATCCACGCCATGCTTGTCGGTCAGGAGCCGGATCAGCTCGGGCCCGGCGATGGCCGGGTGGGTGTCGTTCATCTGGATCGCCACCCGCTCCGGCAGCCGGCCGAGATCCTTGTGGGTGTAGCAGTAGCGGCGCAGGATGTCCTGCAGCGCGGCCGAGGTGAGGAAGAATTCCTGCTTCAGCCGCAGCTCCTTGCCGGCATAGGTGGTGTCGTCGGGATAGAGCACGCGGCAGATGGTGCGGGCCAGTTGTTCCGGCTCGGTCGCGGCCGCGTAATCGCCGCGGTTGAAGCGTTCGAGGTCGAACAGCGTCGTCGGCTTGGCCGACCACAGTCGCAGGGTGTTGGCCCAGCGACCCTGCCAGCCGACCACCGGCGTGTCATGGGCCGAGGCGGTGACGGTCTCGCCCGGGACCCAGACATCGCGGCCGTCGCGGCTTTCGACATGGCCCTTGAAACCGACGGTATAGGCGCTTTCGGGCCGGTCGAATTCCCACGGGTTGGTCGTCACCAGCCAGTCCTCGGGCGTCTCGACCTGGCGGCCGCCTTCGAACCGCTGGCGGAACAGCCCGTGCTCGTAGCGCAGCCCGTAGCCGTAGGCCGGGCAGCCCAGCGTCGCCATGCTCTCCATGAAGCAGGCCGCCAGCCGCCCGAGCCCGCCATTGCCGAGCGCGGCGTCGGGCTCGTCCTCGACCAGGGCGTTGAAATCGACCCCCAGCCCCTCGATCACCTCCCGCGCCATGTCGCGCAGCCCGAGATTGATCGCGGCATCCTCGAGCACGCGGCCGATCAGGTATTCCATCGACAGGTAATAGACCCGCTTGCGGTCCTCGTCCCAGGTCCGGCGGGTCGAGGCGTACCACGGCGTGACGATGTGATCGCGGATCGCGTAGGACAGCGCCATCCGCCAGTCGTGCAGGCTGGCATGGCCGGGATCCTTGGCGATGGTGAAGCTCAGGTGGCGCAGCACCTCGGCGCGCAGGCTGTCGACGGTCGCGCCCGGGGGCATGCCCGAGGACATGACGGGGATCGCGGAGGTCTCTGGCAATTCGTTCAAGGGCATTCCCTCCGGCTGCCCGCCCCGACCGCGGAACGGGTCTGCCCTCCTTTCAGTCACCGCGCGGCGCCGAGGTCAAGGGGCGAGGCGCGACGGGAACGGGCCGCGACACCTTGCCGTGACCGGCGCGGCGCGAAATGATGCGCCAGGCGGAAGATGGAGGCGCAGGAGGCGATGGCGGTGAAGATCGGGCTGGCCCTGGGCAGCGGCGGGGCGCGGGGATGGAGCCATATCGGCGTGCTGCGGGCGCTGCACGAGATCGGCGTCGTGCCCGACATCGTCTGCGGCACCTCGATGGGCGCGCTGGTCGGCGGTGCCTATGTCTCGGGCGCGCTGGACGAGCTCGAGGGCTTCGCGCGCGGGCTGAGCCAGCTGGCCGTCGCCCGGATGATCGATCTCAACCTGACCTCGGGCGGGCTGATCGAGGGCCAGGCGATCGCCGAGGCGCTGCGCGAGCTGGGGTTCGCCGAGAGTTTCGCCGAGACCGAAAAGCCCTTCATCGCGGTGGCCAGCGACCTTTATGCCGGCTGCGAGGTCTGGCTGCGCGAGGGCGACCTGGTCGGCGCCATCCGCGCCTCGATCGGCATTCCCGGCATCCTGTCGCCGATCTGGAAGGACGGGCGCTGGCTGATGGATGGCGGCATGAGCAACCCGATCCCGGTCTCGGCCTGCCGGGCGCTGGGGGCCGACGTCATCATCGCGGTCAATCCCAATTCCAAGCTCTACGCCCCGCGCCGCGGCGTGCCCGAGACGCCGCACCCGCCGGATTACGGACTGGAGAACGTGCTGGCCGCCCTGCCCCCGCCGCTGCGCCCGGTGGCCGAACGCTACCTTGCCGCCACCGCCCGGCCGACGCCGCGGCCGCCGGCCTATCTCGACGTGCTTTCCGCCGCGATCGACGTGATGACCGACCAGATCCGGCGCAGCCGGCTGGCCGGCGATCCGCCCAACGTGATGATCGATGTCGACCTGGTGGGGCTCAACGCGCTCGATTTCGCCTCGGCCGATCACGCCATCCGCAAGGGCGCCGAGGCGCTGCACGACAAGGCAAGCCTGATCGAGCGGCTGCTCTAGGACGGGGCCTAGCCGGCCTTGATCGTCCTTTCGGCGGCAGGCGGCGGCAGCGCCCGCGGCGCCGGCCGGCCGTTGTGATTCGCGATCGCCGACGGGTAGCGCAATGCGTAGACCAGCCAGCGATCGAGCGCCGCTTGCCGGATATGGGACTTGCGCATCATCCGGAACAGCCGCGGCCCGACCGCGTCGCCGCGGCTTCGCAGCGTCATCTCCAGGTCGCGGCGGTAGAGGGCTTCGTCGCTCGACGGCAGGCGCAGGGAGAATGAGCCGCCTTCCCCGGAAATCTCATCGATTTCAGTAGGTTCCGCCTGCACACCCGGGCCACGCTCAGCCCCGCGGCCGATCAGCGGCGCGCCGGTGAAGCTGAGCCAGAAGACATCGGCGACATTGATCGCGGCGCGCATGTAGAGCGGCGCGAGAAGCACCGCTGCCGCGCTGCCGACGGCACCGCGCAAGACCAGAACCGTCGCCACAGGCGTGACGACGACGAGGGCGCCCCATGTCAGTTTCCGCAGCACACGCATGTCCCCCCATGGTGTATCCACCCGATAAAATGGTAGCGGGGACGCCGTCCTTCAACCTTGATCCTGCGCAAACACGGCCCGGGCAGCGACGCAACGCGGCCTCTTGAACGCGTCACGCGCGCGTGACAGCCTTGTGTCTGGCGGAGACTCTGACGGCGCGGCCGGCAAGCTTCGGAAGAAGGGATACCGGGCCCTGCCCGGGAAAGGCCCCTGCCCGCCAGGCGCGGCAGGCAGGGGTTCGGGGGACGGTTGATTGCGGGGCCGTCCCCCGATCTTGGCCCCGGCCGGACGCCGCCCGGGGCATGTTCGCGCGATTTTCCGGAATGGCGCCGCCCGGCGGCCGGGCGGTGCGCAATTGTGTCAGCGGATCACATCATCCGCGTGGCGAGGTTGACCATAATCCAGATCGTGCCGGCCACCATGATCACCAGCAGCAGGGCCGAGAACAGGATCAGGTGCAGGTCCTCGCGCCGCTCGGGGCTGAAGTCGACATGCAGGAAGTAGCGGACATGGACCACGACCTGAATCAGGCCGAGCACCGCCAGCGTCGCCATCACCACCGAGACGCTGGCCCCGCCCCAGGCCACAAGGCCGAAGGGAATGACGGTCAGCAGGATGGCGAGGCCGAGCCCGATGACATAGCCGCGCAGGTCGTGGCGGTAGGCCTCTTCCGGGCTCATGTTGCTCGAAGTGGTTGCGTGAGAGCTCATAGCGTGATCCCCGCGAGATAGACGATCGAGAAGATCCCGATCCAGATGATGTCCAGGAAGTGCCAGAACAGCGCCAGCCGGACCATGCGCGACTTGACCGCGTCGGTCAGGCCCAGGGTGGCGATCTGCACCAGCATGATGATCAGCCACAGGCTGCCGGCGGTGACGTGGGCGCCGTGCAGCGGCACCAGGCCGAAGAAGGCCGACAGGAAGCCCGAACGCTGGGGCACCGCGCCCTCGGCGAACATGTGGGCGAATTCCCGCACCTCGAGGCCGAGGAAGGCGAGGCCCAGCAGCAGCGTCACGACCAGCCAGCCGACGACCTCGGTCTTGCTGCGCTCGTACTTGATCGCCAGCGAGGCCAGGCCGAAGGTGAAGCTCGACGCCAGCAGCGCCGCCGTCTCCCAGGCCGCGCCGGAGAGCTCGAAGAGATCCTTCGGCCCCGGCCCGCCGGCCAGCGAGACCGGCCGCAGCATCGTGACGTAGGTGGCGAAGACCAGACCGAAGATGATCAGGTCGCTCATCATGAACAGCCAGAAGCCCGAAAGCGCCTTGCCGGCCGAGTCGTGGTGGTGGTGGTCCTCGGCCGCGAGCCGCAGGCCGGGACTGCTGTAGATCGCATCACTCATCGCGTTGCTCATGCGGTCAGCTCCATCGGTTCGGGCGCCGCGACGCCGTAGTTGGTCTTTGCACCCTCCTGGGCGCGGGTGATGGCCGGGGTCTTGCGCACCTGCTCGAGCCAGGCCTTGTGCTCGGCCTCGACCTGCGCGGCCGGGATGATGACGCCGGGATCCTCGACGAAGCCGCGGGCGATGACGGCGACGGCGATGACCGCGACCGACAGCAGCGCCAGCCACCACATGTACCAGACCAGGCCGAAGCCGAGCGCGGTGCCGAAGACGGCCATGATCACGCCCATGTAGGTGTTGCCCGGCAGGTGGATGTCGCCATAGGCCTCGGCCTCGGGATAGCCGGCGCCGGCGGCCTTGGCGACGGCGAAGGCCTCACGCGCGTTGATCGTCGGCACCACGGCGAAGTTGTAGGCCGGGATCGGCGAGGGCGAGGCCCATTCCAGCGTGCGCGCGTCCCAGGGGTCGCCGCCGATGTCGCGGGTCTGCTCGCGGTCGCGGATCGAGACGTAGACCTGCATGATCATCGCCCCCAGCGCGGCGACGACGAACAGCGCCCCGACCATGGCGATGGCGAACCACGGCTGGAAGGCCGGGTTGGTATAGGCCACGGTGCGTCGGGTCATCCCCATCAGGCCGACGACGTAGAGCGGCATGAAGGCGAGGGTGAAGCCGGTGATCCAGCAGCCGGCGGCGATGTAGCCCCATTTCTCGTTCAGCCGGAAGCCGAAGAGCTTGGGGAACCAGTAGTTGTAGCCGGCGAACATGCCGAACAGCAGGCCCGGGATCAGCATGTTGTGGAAGTGCGCCACCAGGAACAGCGTGTTGTGGACCTGGAAGTCGATCGACGGGTTGGCCAGGATGATGCCCGACAGGCCGCCGAGGACGAACAGCACCATGAAGGCGAGCGCGTAGACGACCGGCACCGAGAAGCGCAGCCGGCCACGATACATCGTCGCCATCCAGTCGTAGACCTTCACGCCGGTCGGAATGCCGATCAGCATCGTCGCGATGCCGAAGGCGGCGTTGACGTCGGCATCCTGGCCCATGGTGAAGAAGTGGTGCAGCCAGACGGTGAAGGACAGCACCGCGATCGACATCGTCGCCACCACCAGCGAGCCGTAGCCGTAGAGCCGCTTGCCCGAGAAGGTGGCGGTGATCTCGGAATAGACGCCGAAGGCGGGCAGGATCAGGATGTAGACTTCCGGGTGGCCGAACAGCCACAGGATGTTGGCGAAGTTCATCATGTTGCCGCCGAGGGCGTTGGTGAAGAAGTGGAAGCCGAAATAGCGGTCGGCGGCCAGCATCAGCCCGGCGACGGTCAGCGGCGGCATCGCGAAGACCAGCAGGATCGAGGTGCACAGCGCCGTCCAGGTAAACATCGGCATCCGGAAGAAGGTCATCCCCGGCGCCCGTTCCTTGTAGATCGTGACGATGAAGTTGATGCCGGTGAGGGTCGAGCCGACGCCGGCGATCGCCACCGACCAGAGCCAGTAGTCAGGGCCGGAGCCGGGCTGGAAGTTGGGCTCGGTATAGGGCGGGTACGCGGTCCAGCCGCCGGTCGAGAAATCGCCGATCACCAGCGAGATCATCACCAGCATCGCGCCGGCCACGGTCAGGCCGAGGCTGACCGAGTTCAGCATCGGGAACGAGACGTCGCGGGCGCCGATCTGCAGCGGCACGACGATGTTGATCAGCCCGGTCAGGAACGGCATCGCCACGAAGAAGATCATGATCGTGCCGTGGGTCGAGAACAGCTGGGCGAAGTGGTCGGCGCTGAGGAAGCCGCCATGCAGGCCGTCGGCCTGCTGGGCGCGCATCACCACGCCTTCCAGCGCCCCGCGCAGCAGCATCACCAGCGCCAGAACGATATACATCACGCCGATGCGCTTGTGGTCGACGCTGATCAGCCAGTCCGACCAGAGCTTCTTCCACAGCCCGAAATAGGTCAGCACCGCCACCAGCACCGCACCGCCGGCCAGCACCGCGAGCGCGGCGCCGGAGGCGATGACGTTGTTGAGGCTGGGATGGAAGACCATCTTGAGGAAATCGAGCGACTGAAGCGTCAGCCGGCCGAAGACCGCGGTTGTCAAATCGTGGGTCATAGTCTGCGGCCCCTCCTCAGCTATGCGCGGCGTTGTAGGCTACGGAGCCGGGCTGATCGACGGACTTCGCCGTCGTGCCCTTCATGTAGCGGTTCATGATGCCCATGTAGAAACCGGGCGCGACATTGTTGAAGAACACGGCTTTCGGCGGCATCGCCTGGGTGCCGAACTCGGCCCGCACCTCGGCCGGGGTCGAGCTGACCGACAGCTTGGCATAGGCGGCCTGGTTCAGCGCCACGCCCTTGTCCTGGACGCTCTTGACCCAGTTGTCGAAATCGCCCTTCGACATCGACACCGCGGTGAAATGCTGCTTGTCGAAGCCGTCGCCGGTGAACTGGGTGTTCATGCCCTCGAACTTGCCCAGCTTGTCGGCCTTGAAGTTCAGCTTGGTCTGCATCCCCGGCATGGCGTAGATCTGCCCCGCCAGCGCCGGGATAGTGAAGGACTGCATCACCGTGTCCGTGGTCAGCTGCATCGAGACCGGGCGATCCTGCGGGAAGGCCATCTGGCCGACCGTGGCGATGTGGTAGTCGGGATAGATGAACAGCCATTTCCAGTCGAGGCCGACGACCTGGACGCGCAGCGGCGGCTCGGCCGAGGCGATCGGGCGGTAGGGGTCGAGCTTGTGGGTGTCGATCCAGAGCAGCGCGCCGAGCGCCAGCACGATCAGCGCCGGCACCACCCACATCACCCATTCCAGGGTATGCGAGAAGTCCCATTCCGGCGTGTAGCGCGCCTTGGCGTTGCCGTAGCGATAGCGCCAGGCCAGCAGCGGCACCCCGACCAGCACCGGCAGCACCACGATCATCGAGATCAGCGTGACCTCCCAGAGATGGTAGCGCTGCAGCGCAGCGACAGGGCCGTGCGGAGTCAGGAAACTGGTCCCGTCCTCGACGCATCCCGATAGCAGCGTAACCGCGGCCAACGGCAAGAGCGCGGCCCCCCTACGCAGCCCGGGACGCCGCAGGCGCATCCCCGGCGTTGCGTTACCCCTCATCTGACTCCCTCCATCAAGTAGCGGAAAAATTTGGGGTTCTTACAACGCCGTGGGGTGCGACAACGCAAGCCTGCGACATGTCGCACCAGGCTTGATCTGGATCAAAGATTTGTGTTTGGGGATTGAACGGTTGAGCTCTAGGTGAACAGCGAATCAAGTTCGGGCCACGCGTCCAGGCATTGTGCAATCGCAGCAAATTTCCTTGGAAACAAACGCCCGTCACGCCAGAGCGGGCAGCCGTCGACGGTGACGGTCGGGTCGATCACGTTCCAGCAGACCTCTCCCGGCGCTTCACGACCGCATGAGTGAAAATGCAGCACTTTGGGATTGGAAAAGATGGCGTTGGACCACAGCTCCGAATCGCGCCCGTCATCCTCGAAATAGCGGCAGCCGGGATGCAGCCCGGCATGCCAGGAATGGACCGTGAACGGGTCGAGCCCGAACAGGCCGGCGACGTGGCGGTAATGGGCCTCGACCGCCGCCACATCCTCGTCGGCGCCCTCGAAGCCGGTGATCCTCCCCGCGGCGAAACGGGCCGTCACCGGGCGCGGCAGCGGCAGCACGGCGGGGCTGTAGGGGCGGTTGCCGGTCGAGGTCAGCGTCCCCGCCAGCACCACCCGGCCCTCGAACCCCGCCGCCGGCACCGGCGCCGGCACCCCCAGCGGAAAGCGCCGGACCGAGACGTCCGCCGGCGGTGCCTCCGCCGCCCGCTCCGTCACCCGGCCGGTGACGCGGGTGCCCAGCGGGCAGGTGATCTCGATCTCCGCGGCCGCGAACAGCACCGCGTCGACCGCCGCCTTCAGCGCCGCCATCGCCCGGTGATCGACGCGGCCGAACTCCGAGGCCAGGTCGGGCGCGCGGCGGGCATAGACCATCACCTGCCGCCCCGGCGCCGCCGCCTCGGCAAAGCGGCCCTGGTCGCCGATACGGGCGAAATAGATGACATTGCCGCCGGTCAGCGCCGCGCGCAGCGGCTCCGGCGCGGGTTCCCCCGGGGGCGGCGCGGGGCGCAGCGAGACGGTCAGCCCCAGCCGCAGCGCCTCGTGCGCCACCGCCTCGGCCACCGTGTCGTCGTACCAGCCGTGCTCGGGCGCCTCGTGGCAGATCACCACCGCGTCGCCCGCGCCCAGCCCGGCGCAATTGACCAGCAGGTTGCGCGCGCCCTGCGCCAATGCCTCGCGTGCCGCCTCCATCGTCTCAGCCCTTGCGATAGGCGAAGGCCTTGGCGAAGCGCCAGATCAGGTAGTCGCCGCAATAGATCGGTTCCGACTTCGCCTCGTGGCCCGGGCCGAAGACGGCGCCCGGGTCGATCATCGTCTCGGGGTTGGGATCGAAGGCCAGCACCAGCGACAGCCGCTCGCGCCCCGAGGCGTTGACCACCCGGTGCGGCGTCGAGGTATAGGCGCCGTCGGTCCAGCGCGACAGCAGGTCGGCGACATTGACCAGCAGGGTGCCGGGGATCGGCGGCGCCTCGATCCAGTCGCCGTTGACATCCTCGACCTGGAGCCCGCCGACATCGTCCTGGCACAGCACCGTCAAGACGCCGAAATCGGTATGCGGACCGACGCCGAACTGGTCGGCCCCGGCCTCTTCCGGCTGCGGCGGGTAATAGACGAAGGAAGCGCGCGACAGCGGCCGGTCGGCGCTTTGCAGGAAGAAGTCGGGCGCCAGTCCGAGGCCGAGGGCGAAGCCGCGCATCAGGTGATGGGCGACTTCGTCGGCGGCGTCGAAATAGGCCATCGCCGCCGGTTCCAGACCGGGCTGGAAATCGGGCCATTGGTTGCGGCCGCGTAGCGGGTGGTCCTCGGGCGTGTTGCCGGCGAAGTCCTGCCAGCCCCAGATGAAGCTCTCCTTCAGGTCGGCCCGGGCGCCATCCTGCATCTTCGCCCCGCCCTGGCCGAGCCAGCCGCGATGGCGCTCGGACACCTTCACCGTCGCCTTCAGCCCGGGATCGGCATGGAAGAAATCGTAGGCCGCCGCCCGCGCGCCCTCGATCACCGCGTCGGGAATGCCGTGACCGCTGACATAGATGAAACCCAGCCCGGTGCTGGCGGCATGGAGCGCGCGGGCGACGCCCTCGGGGTCGCTGCCGTCGCGCAACGGCGTGATGTCGATCACCGGGATCACGTCGGCATCGACCTTGCGGGCTGTGGCATAAGACATGGCGGCCTCCTGTGATGTCCTGTCAGGAAATATATTTCCCTCAAGGAAACCGCTCAAGGAGAAACCGCGCGCAAGGCCCTATTCGGCTTCGTTCTCGGCGTAATAGCCCACGATATCGCCAGCGGTGCTGACGCCCAGCCCGTTCAGGCAACGATTGACGTAGTTGAAATAGCCGACGATCTGGTTGGCTTCGAGAATCGCGCCGTCGTCGAGCCCGGCCGCCTTCAGCGCCTGCACGTCGGCCGCGACCATCCTGCCCGGCTCCAGGGTCAGCTTCTCGGCATAGCGCATCAAGGCCAGCTCGGCGCCCGCGAACACCCGTTCCGGCGCCCGCGCCTCGAGCGCCGCCCAGATCGCGTCGGCCCGGGCGTCGTCGCCGATCAGGTGGCGGGCATTCTTCCAGTGATTGGCCAGCGAATAGCCGCAGTCGTTGAGCAACGAGACATAGGACGAGATGGTCTCCTGCAGCCAGGTCGGCAGGGTGTTGGCGGCGTCATGCAAGGCGGCGCGGTAGAGCACGACATGGCCACGCATCGTGTTGGGGCGCAGCGAATGCACCCGCATGACGTTGTCGACGGTGCCATGCGGCGTCCGCGCCAAGTCGAGCGCGGCGCGCAGATCCGCATCCGCGTCCTCGTCCGAAATCATCTCGATCCAGGCCGACATGTCTCCTCCTCAGATCAACACCTGCACCCGGCCATCGACCACCCGTGCCGCGATCATCCGCAAGGGCAGCCGGGCCGGCGCGGCCTTGGGCTGGCCGGTGCGGGCGTCGAACAGGCCCTGGTGCAGCGGGCATTCGATATGGCGGCCGTCGAAATAGCCGTCGCACAGGTTGGCCGCGCCGTGGGTGCAGCGGGCGTAGCTGACATAGATGCCGTCGACGGTGTCGTAGACCGCCAGCTCGCGCCGGCCCAGCGTCACCGGCGTCGCGTCCCCGGGCTCCAGGTCGGCGACGGCCATCAGGTCCGTCCAGGTCTTCTCGCGCATCGCGGCGGTCATGCCTCCTGACCGCCCCGCGCCCCGTCGCCGATCGCGTCGCTGCGCGGCTTGCGTCCCGTGAGTTGGGCAAGGATGTCGAGATGGGCGCCGAGATAGCCGCGCGGCTCGACATGGACATAGCCGTCGAGCTTCTCGTGCAGCTTGGGCAGGGCGTGGAAGGGAACCGAGGCGGCATAGTGATGCTCGGCGTGGTAATTCATGTTCCAGCTCAGGAAGGCGAGCGGGCGCGAGATCAGGTTGGTGCGGGTATTCTCGCGCATGTCGCGGGTGTTGGGGCGGCCGACATGCTCGGTCAGGCGGATCCAGCGCATCACCGGCTCGCCCAGCAGCACCGGCCCCCACCAGTACCAGAACGGCGCCCACCAGCCGGTGGCGATGCAGGCGACCAGGATCGCGGCATAGAGCGCCAGCATGATCCGCGCCTCCCGGAACACCGCGCCATAGGCCTCCTTCGGCAGGAAGGCCTTCTCGTGCTCGGACACCCGGCCCAGCGAATGGCGGGCGAATTCCTGCACCTTGGCGCGCCAATAGGGCACCGAGGAGACGTACCACAGGTATTTGCCCAGCGAGATCGGCAACTCGATCAGCTCGGGGTCCTGGCCCTTGAGCTGGGTATGGGTGTGGTGGTCGCAATGCTCGTAGCGGAAGAACTGGTGCGGCAGGGCGATGAGGAAGCCGCAGATATTGCCGGTGACGTCGTTCAGCCAGCGGGTCTTGAACGGGGTGTAATGGACGCATTCGTGCTGCAGCGCGAAGTGATGCACCATCAGGATGCCGTGGACGAACATCGCCGGCCAGACCCAGGCCGTGCCCATCGCCGCCCAGACCAGCGAACCGGTTCCGCCGATGGCGACGATCCAGACACCCAACCGCCACAGCGCCGGCCCGTCCGAGCGCCGCATCAGCGCCTTCAGCTCGCGCCGGGTCAGGGCGCCGTCCTCCAGCGCCTGGGTGATCGGGGTCAGAACGGTACTGGCCATCGGCCGGGTCTCCGGTTGCTCGGCGCCAGTTTACTTCCGGGAAAATACTTTCTTCAAGGTTAAATTCCGGGCAATTTGAAAACCCGGGACCGCGCACCCGGACGCTATTTCGGCCGCGCGATCACGGTCAGGAACACCGCCCGTGCGCTGGTCATCCGCACCGGACCGTGCGGCGCCTCGGATTCGAAGGTCAGCGTGTCGCCGGGGCCGAGCTCATAGCTCTCCTCGCCGATGCGGTAGCTCAGGCTGCCCTCCAGCAGGTGCAGCAGTTCGACGCCGGAATGCTGGAAGAACGGCGTGCCGGCGACCGGCCGGTCGAGGGTGATCAGGTAGGTCTCGAAATCGAGGTGGCCGGTGCTGACGCGGCCGAGCTGGCGGTAGACATGGCCGTAGGTCGAGCCCGCCCGCCGCACCGTCACGCCCTCGCCGGCGCGGACGAAGGCGACCTCGCCGATCTCGACCGTCTCGGCGAAGAAGTTGATGATCGGCACCCCGATGGCGCCGGCCAGCGCGTTCAGCGTCGACAGCGAGGCCGAGACGTGGCCGCGCTCGATCTTCGAGATCATCGGGCTCGAGACGCCGGATTTGGCCGAGAGTTCCGACAGGGTCATCCCGGCGATGCTGCGCTCGTTGCGCACCGCCAGCCCGACCAGAAGGTCGAGCCCGCGCTTCTGCGCCCTCTCCGCCGCCGGTTGCTCCATCGCCGCGCCCTTCCCTGCCGTCCACGACCCTGAATCGCCCATCGCGCCCGCGTTTGCAAGAAAGTGGCGGGTGATTCCGCCGGCAATACGTGCACGGCCCGCCCATCATTCGGGCATCCCGCGCCTTTTCGCCCATTAATCGAACAGAATGCCGCCGCCCTATGCGCGACGCCGTTTTCGTTGACGGCGCTGACACGGGGCTATTCAATTCCTCGTGTGAGACGCGAGAACGCAGGAAACGCGGTGAGAGAGAGCGCACATCCCCCGGCCGGGGCGCGGCGGCAATGACCGTGATCGCCCCCGGAACGCCGCCCGAACCGGCGGCCGAAACGCTGGTGGCGCCGGAAGATCCGGCCGCGGCGCTGGCGCGCTACCTGCACGCCGAGCGGCGCCGGCGGCTGCGCCGCAACACGCTCGACCTCGGGCTGTTCGCGGCCGGTCTGGTGCTGCTGGTCTGGGCGGTGGTCAACGGCGCCACGGCGATGGGCTACAACTGGCAGTGGTATCGCGTGCCGCAGTTCTTCTACCGTGAAATCGACGGCGAATGGTATCGCGGCCCGCTGATCCGCGGGCTGCTCGTGACGCTGCAGATCACGGCCTGGGGCATGGTGCTGTCGCTGGCGATCGGGCTGGCGACGGCGCTGCTGCGCCTGTCGCGCTCCTATGCCGGCCACGCGCTGGCCACCGCCTATCTGGAGCTGATCCGCAACACCCCGCTTCTGGTCCAGATGTACCTGTTCTACTTCGTTCTTTCCCCGATCCTGGGGATCGACCGGTTCTGGACCGGGGTGCTGGCGCTGGCCTTCTTCGAGGCCTCCTTCATCTCGGAAATCATCCGCGGCGGCATCCTGTCGGTGCCGCGCGGGCAATGGGAGGCGGCCTCTTCGGTCGGGCTGAAACAGGCCCAGGTCTATCGCCTCGTCGTGCTGCCGCAGGCGGTGCCCTTGATGCTGCCGCCACTGACCTCGTCGATGGTCAACCTGATCAAGAGCTCGGCCATCGTTTCAACCATCGCGATATTCGACCTGACCAACGAGGGCCGCAACATCATTGCCGATACCTTCATGACCTTCGAGGTCTGGCTGACGGTCGCGGCGATCTACCTCGTCCTCACCGGCTCGCTCTCGACGCTGGCCGCCTGGCTCGAACGCCGGGCGCGCCGGGCCCAGCGACGATGAGCCGACCGCCATGCCCGTGCCCCATGCCCGTGCCCGCCGTAACCCGTTCAACGACCAAGCAATAACAAACCCCGCCAACAGGAGAGACAGATGAAGATATTCCGTTCCTTGATGATCGCGGCCGTGGCCGCGCTGGGGCTGTCCGCCCCGCAGCCCGGCCATGCCGAGGGCATCCAGCAGGGCCTGTCGAAGGAAAGCGTGATCGAGACGATCAAGAAGCGCGGCGTGCTCAAGGTCGGGCTGTCGACCTTCGTGCCCTGGGCGATGCGCGACATCAACGGCAACCTGATCGGCTTCGAGGTCGACGTCGCCACCAAGGTGGCCGAGGACATGGGCGTGAAGGTCGAATTCGTGCCGACCGCCTGGGACGGCATCATCCCCGCCCTGATCGCCGGCAAGTTCGACGTCATCATCGGCGGCATGTCGATCACCCCGTCGCGCAACCTGACGGTCAACTTCACCACGCCCTATGCCCACAGCTCGCTGGGCGCGATGGCAAATATCAAGAACTCGAAGGACCTGAAATGGCCCGACGACTACAACGCGCCCGACATCACCTTCTCCTGCCGCCGCGGCGGGGCGCCCTGCGACTACGTCAAGAAGCGTTTTCCCAAGGCCGTCGTCCGGCTGTTCGACGACCAGAACCAGGTCGTGCAGGAAGTGCTGAACGGCAATGCCAACATCATGCTGTCGTCGCAGCCGCTGCCGGCCTTCACCATCTACGACAACCCCAAGGTGGTCTTCGCCCCGACGCAGGAGCTGATGGACGCGTCGTCCGAAGCCTTCGCCGTGCGCAAGGGCGATCCGGACGCGCTCAACTTCTTCGACAACTGGATCCTGCTGCGGACCAATGACGGCTGGCTCAAGGAGCGTCACGACTACTGGTTCGGCGGCCGCCCCTGGGCCGACCAGGTCGGCCAGTAAGCCGGCCCCCAGTAAGCCGGCACGACGCCAAGCGCGGGGGCGGCCCGTCCGCCCCTGCCCCTCTCTGCAAGCCCCGAGGCCCGCATGTATCCCGACCCAGATCGCAAGCGCCGCTTCGGCCTGCTCGACGCCGTCCTGATCGCGCTGGCGATCGGCTTTGTCGGTTTCCTGTGGTACCGGGTCTCGGACGTGCTGGTCTACAAGTGGAACTGGAGCGTGCTGCCCCGGGTGCTGGTGCGCCAGAACCCCGAGACCGGCTGGTGGGAGCCCAACAACCTGTTGCTGGGCTTCCTGACCACGATCCGGCTGTCGATCTGGGCGATGGTGATCGCCAGCCTGCTGGGCACCGCGCTCGGCGTCATGGCCAGCCGGGTACGGCTGCTGCCGCGGCTGACCACCTCGGCCTATGTCGCGCTGATCCGCAACATCCCGCCGCTGGTGTTCCTGTTCATCTTCTATTTCTTCATCTCGTCGCAGGTGATCCCGCTGATCGGCCTCGACGCCTGGGCCCGCACCCTCGGCCCCGGCGCGGCGCGGATCGTCGGCATCTTCCTCGGCCCGCCCGAGACGCTGGAGAATTTCGCCGCCGGCACGATCAGCCTGGCGATGTTCGAGGCCGCCTATATCGCCGTCATCATCCGCGCCGGCATCGCCGCGGTGCCCGAGACCCAGATCGAGGCGGCGAAGAGCGTCGGGCTGCGGCCGGGCCAGGTGTTCCGCCTGGTCACCTTCCCGCAGGCGCTGCGCGCGGTCACGCCGCCTCTGGCCAACCAGTTCATCATGCTGGTCAAGGACAGCTCGATCGTGTCGCTGATCTCGGTCCAGGAGCTCACTTTCGCCGGCACCGAGATCGCCAATTCGACGATGCGGCGTTTCGAGATCTACATCACCGTCGCCGCCTTCTACTTCGCGCTCTGCTTCCTGCTGTCGCGGCTCTTCGCCCGGATGGAAGACCGCGCCCGGCGCCGCAGCGCGCTCTAGCCGATCCCGTGGCGCGCGCTGCGCGCGCAAGCCCGATCGTCGGGCCCTGCCCCGCCCCTGCCGGGCTGCCCCGGGATTTTTCTGCCCAGAAGAAAAGCGTGGCCCGGCCCGCTTGACGCGGCGGCAACACTGCAGGTTGCAAGAAGCTCTTGCCGGATCCGGCCGATGGATTATTCAAATAGGGAGGGACCGCCGCGCGTGATCCGCGGACGGCCGACGCATTCATTCAGATCACAGACAGGGAGACATTCGATGACCACATTTCCCCGCCGCCTTGCCGCCGCACTTGCCGGGGCCACCGCGCTTGGCGCCGTGGCGCTCTCGCCCGCCGCGGCCGAGACCGTCAAGCTGACCATCCTCGGCGTCGGCGACGTCTACGCCTTCGCCGGCGACGGCCATCGCGGCGGCTTCGCCCGGATGAACGCCGTCGCCAAGGCCGAGAAGGCCGCCAATCCGAACACGCTCTACGTCTTCGACGGCGACATGCTCTCGCCCTCGCTGCTGTCGGGCTTCGACAAGGGCGAGAACACGATCGACCTGACCAACCTGGTGCCGTTCGACATCGCCGTGCCGGGCAACCACGAATTCGACTTCGGGCCCGAGAACTTCCTGCAGAAGATGGGCGCGTCGAAATATCCCTGGGCAGCGATCAACATCACCAATGCCGACGGCACGGCCGTAAAGGGCCTGGGCGGGGTGATGATGAAAGAGATGGCGGGGCTGAAGATCGCCCTGATCCCGGTCGCCCAGGACACCACGCCCGAGGTTTCCAGCCCCGGCGACCTCAAGTTCCTGCCCACGGTCAAGACCGCGATCGCGGCGGCCCGCAAGGCCCGCGGCGACGGCGCCGACCTGGTGATCGGCGTCGTCCAGACCGACATGTCGAACGACCGAAAGCTGATCGCCAGCCACGCCTTCGACGTCATCATGTCGGGCGACGACCACCTCTATTCGACCTATTACGACGGCATCACCGCCTATGTCGAAACCTCGATGGACGCACGCTTCCTGTCGCCGGTCGACCTGACCGTCGACATCAGCGAGAAGGACGGCAAGCGCAAGGTCAAGTGGACGCCCGATTTCCGCTTCATCGACACCGCGACGGTGGCGCCCGATCCGGAATCGCAGAAGATGGTCGAGGGCTTCAAGACCAAGCTCGACAAGAGCCTGAATGTCGAGGTCGGGGTGACCGAGGTGCCGCTGGATTCGCGCCGCAACGTGGTGCGCAGCGAGGAATCGGCGATGGGCGACCTGATCGCCGACGCGATGCGGGCGGCGACGGGCGCCGATATCGCCATCACCAATGGCGGCGGCATCCGCGCCGACCGGACCTATGACGCCGGCACCAAGTTGACCCGGCGCGACATCCTGACCGAGCTGCCCTTCGGCAACGTCACCGTGGTGACCCAGCTGCCCGGCAGCCAGGTGCTGGCGGCGCTCGAGAACGGCGTCAGCCAGGTCGAGAAGGGCGCCGGCCGCTTCCCCCAGGTCTCGGGCCTGACCATGGTCTACGACCCGACGGCGCCGGCCGGCGCGCGCGTGGCCTCGGTGAAGATCGGCGACGCCGATCTCGATCCGGACAAGCTCTACACCGTGGCGACCAACGACTACATGCTGGGCGGCGGCGACGGCTACACCGCGCTCGGCGGCGGCAAGGTGCTGGTCAATGCCGGCAACGGCAAGCTGATGGCCAACGAGGTGATGGATTACATCGCCAAGACCGGCAAGGTGACGACCAAGGTCAGCGGCCGGATCAAGAAGGTCGGCCAGTAGGCGCCTTCAGGCCGAACAAGAGAACGCCCCGCCATTCGCGGGGCGTTTTATTTTCGGCGCGAAGCCGAGGCGGTCAGGGGCGGTCGGCAACCGCCTCCGTCACCGGAAATCGCGCAAGGCCATGGCCTAGCCCCGCGCCCGGGCGACCGCGTCGCGCAGGGCCGGCTCGTGGATCACGCCGGGAAAGACGTCGCGGCCGACGACGTAGCCGGGCGTGCCCGGCAGGCCGAGGCCGCGCGCCTGGGTGTCGTTGCGGCCCAGCAGCGCGCGCCACTTGTCGCCCTCGCGGTCGAAGGACGCCTTGGCCTGCGCCGGATCGACCCCGGCCGAGCGCAGGGCGGCGTCGATCATCGCGGTGTTGAGCGGGCTTCTCGTCTTCATCAGCGCCGCATTGACCTGCGGGTATTTCCCCAGCGCCACCGATCCCAGCGCCAGCGCCGAGGCCCGCACCGAGGCCGGGCCGAAGATCGGCCAGTCCTTCATCACGTAGCGGATGTTGCCGTCCTCGGCGACGACCCTGGACACCATCGGGTGGTTGGCCTTGCAGTAGGGGCACTGGTAGTCGAAATACTCGATCACCGAGACGTCGCCCTTCGGATTGCCCAGCACCGGCGCATCGGGATCGAACTCGATCTTGCGGGCGAAGTCCGGCTGCTCGGCCAGCACCGCCGTCGGCAGCAGCAGCACGGTGCCGAGGCCGAGGCCCAGTTTCAGGACGTCTCTGCGGTCGAACATGCGGGTCTCCCTATTGTCGCCGGATGGCCGCGAGGCGGCACTCCGGCGCCCAGCTAGCGCCCGGGGGCAGGCGCGGCCAGTGACACGGCGCCGCAGGCGGGATCGCGCGCGCGCACATCTCCGTGAAGCGCGGAGTCTTGGCCGCTCAGTCGACGTTCTCGGGCACCCGGCGGCCCAACCGCTCGCGCGTGCTCTTGAGCCGGCGGCTGGGCTTGGGCGGCGCGCTCTGGTTCGCTGCCGGGGTCGAGAACAGGTCGCGCGCCCGCGGTCGCGGCCCGGCATGCAGGATGGCCGGCAGCAATGCGGAAAGCCCGTGCCCCGGCCTGCGCTCGCGCGCCCGGATCAGCGGCGCTCCGGTGAAGGAGGTCCAGAAGACATCGGCGACGATGACGCAGGCGCGCAGCAGCAGCGGCAGGACAAGCGAGGCAGCCGCGGCCGCGTAGTAGCCATGGCTGAGCAGCAAGGTCGCCACGAAGGCGACCAGCGACAGCGTAATCCGATCCGCCTTGGTGATCCGGCGCATCAAGCCTCGTTCCCGATCCTGCTTCCCATACCTCGCGCCCCGATGCCGGGGCCGGCCCTTTGCGGGCTTCGCGCAAGCATAGCGAAATCCGCACGCGAAATCCAACGGATGCGCGCAGCCGGCTCGGAAGCGTGGCGCAACTAGCGCAGTGTCTCGTCGAACAGGGTCAGCAGACGGGTCCAGTGACGCTCGGCCCCGGCCGGGTCATGGACCGAATGGTCGGGCACCGCCCAGCCATGGGACATGCCGACATAATTCTCGATGATATGGTCGACCTCGGCCTCGCGCAGCGACTGGGCAAGGCGCGCCGACTGCTCGGGCGGGAAGCTGCGATCGACCCCGGCGCAGCCGACATAGACCCGGGCCCTGATCTCGGCCGCGCGCAGATGCGGGCTGTCCTCGGCCTCGCTGGCCAGCCCGCCGCCGTGGAAGCTGGCGGCGGCGGCGATGCGCAGCGGGTATTCGGCGGCCACGGTCAGGGCCCGGGCCCCGCCCATGCAATAGCCGACGACGCCGACCGGGCCGATGCCGCCATGCTCGGCCAGGACGTCGAGGAAGGCGCCGGTGTCGCGCGCCGTCATCGCCTGCGTCGTGCCCTTGATCATCTTCATCAGCTCGGCCTTCTTGGCCTCGTCCTGGAAGGCGGTGGCGGCGTCGAAGGGGCCGTATTGGCCGAAGCGGTAGAACAGGTCGGGCAGCAGCACGACATAGCCGGCCCCGGCCAGCCGCCGCGCCATGTCAGCCAGCGCCGGGCGCGGGCCGAAGGCGTCCATGAGCATCAGCACCCCGGGATTTCCCGGCTCGCCGTAGAGCGTGGCCGGAACCGTGCCGTCCTCGGTGTTCACGGTAAGCGCCTGTTCTGGCATTTCGGTCTCCTGTTCACGTTTCGCGCGACCTTAGGACCTAGGGCCGAAGACTGCATCCGACAAATTCTTAAGCCGGGCGGCGCGGCGCAACGGCTTCCCTCGAGGGACAAGAGCAGGCGGCGCCCCTACTCCGCCGCCGCCCGCTCCTGCAGTTTCCGCCATTCCACCTTGCCGCTGGGCGAACGCGGCAGCGCGTCGAGAAAGCGCACCACATGCGGCACCTTGTAGGCCGCCATCTTCTGCCGGCACCAAGCGACCAGGTCGGCCTCGTCCAGATCGCCGCGCGGCACCACCCAGGCCATCACCGTCTCGCCCCGGCGCGGATCGGGCCGGGCGGTGATGCAGACCTCGGCGACCTGCGGATGCTCGTGCAGCATCGCCTCGACCTCGGTCGGCCAGACCTTGAAGCCCGAGGCGTTGATCATCCGCTTGAGCCGGTCGGTGATGTAGAAGTAGCCCTCCTCGTCGTAGCGGCCGATATCGCCGGTGCGCAGGAAGGGCTTGCCCTCGATCTGCAGGAAGGCCGCCGCCGTGGCCTCGGGGTTGTTCCAGTAGCCAAGGAAGTTCTGCGGCGCGTGCATGACGATCTCGCCGACCTCGTCGGGCCCCAGCTCGCGCCCGGTCTCGGGCTCGATCACCCGCGCGTCGACCTCGAAGACCGGGATGCCGAGGCATTGCCGGCGCGGCCTGTGCGGCGGGTTGATATGGGTCGCGGCCATCGTTTCCGACATGCCGTAGCCCTCGATATAGTCGAGCCCGGTCAGGTCGCGCAGCCGCTCGGCGATGGCCGCCGGCATCGCCGCCCCGCCGCCGCCGATGGCGTCGAGGCTGGAGAGGTCGTAGCCCTCGATCTCGGGATCGTTGACGAAGTCGATCGCCATGGTGGTGATCGAGCGCCAGCGCCCGACCTTGTGACGCTGGATCAGCTCGGCCGCCAGCCGCCGGTCCCAGCGCGTCATCATCACCATGGCGTGGCCCGCCATCACCGGCCCGTTCATCGAGTTCTGCATCCCGGTGACATGGAACAGCGGCAGCGTAACCAGGCAGGGCTTGTCCGATGGCGGCCCGTTCTTCCATTCGATGCTGACCGCCGCCGTCGTCATCACCGTGCGGTGGCTGTGCATGCAGCCCTTGGGATGGCCGGTGCTACCCGAGCTGTAGGGGATGACGGCGAGATCATCCGCCCCGGCCGCGATCGGCCCCGGCGCAAGATCTGCCGCCAGCGCGTCGCGCCAGCGGGTGACGCCCGTCAGGCCGTAGTCGTCCGGCGGCCCCTGGTCGAGCGGCGCCGGCAGGTGGAAGGGAAAGGCCGGGTCGGTCGCCTCGGCATAGGCGGCGGCAAGGATATGGGTCAGCCCCTCCCCGACCAGCGGCGCGACATGGGGCAGCAGGTCCTGCCCGGCCAGCGCCACCCGCGCCCCGGTATCGGCGACCAGATGCGCCAGCTCTGCGACCCGGTTCATGGGGTTGACCGGCACGACGACGGCATCGGCGCGCAGGATGGCGTAATAGCCGGCAACGTAATGCGGGCTGTTCTGCATGTAGAGCAGGACACGGTCACCCTTCCCGACCCCGGCGACCTGCTGCAGCCAGCCGGCCAGCGTCGCGACCTGCGCCGCCAGCTCACCGTAAGTTATCGTGCTGCCGTAATAGTGGATCGCCGGCGCCTCGGGTTTCTCGGCCGCCGTCAGGATCAGGTTCTCGGCCAGCGACCGCTCCGGCACCGCGATGCGATGCGGCACGCCCTCGGGCCAGACCGCGTGGTGACGCGCCTCCATCATGCCTCCTGCGCCTGTTTCAGATAGGGTTCCCGCAATTCCCGCTTGAGCACCTTGCCGATGTCGCTGCGTGGCAGGCTGTCGCGGAACTCGACCGCCGACAGCCGCTGCAGCTTGCCCAGCCGCGCGTTGGCCCAGTCGCGCAGCTCCTCCGCCGCAACCGCCGCCCCCGGCTCGCGCACCACCAGCGCCAGCGGCGTCTCGCCCCAGCGTTCGCTCGGCACGCCGATGACGGCGGCCTCGTGGACCTCGGGATGGCCGCACAGCACGAGCTCGAGATCGGCGGCAAAGATGTTGAAGCCGCCCGAGATGATCATGTCCTTGCGCCGGTCGAGCAGGGTCAGGAATCCGTCTTCGTCCAGCCGCCCCATGTCGCCGGTGCGGATGAAGGTATGGCCCTCGGGGCTGGTCCAGGTCGCTTCGCGCGTCTTCTCGGGCGCGTTGCGATAGCCGACCATGATCGCGCCCGAGCGGCCGACGATCTCGCCGGTTTCGCCCTGCGGCAGCTCGCGGCCCTCTTCGTCGATGATCCGCAGCTCGCCGCCCGCCGCCGGGGTGCCGACAGTGTCCAGCTTGTCGGGATGTTCTGTGCAGTCGAGGATGACGCTGACGCCGCCCTCGGTCATGCCGTAGATGTTCACCAGCCGCCCGGGCCAGCGCTTCAAGGCGTCGCGGATCACCGGTTCGGGCAGCGGCGCGCTGGTCGACAGCTTGACCTCGAAAGCCGACAGCTCGAAGCGGTCGAACTCGGGATGGGCCAGCAGGCGGCGGTACTGCACCGGCACCAGCATGGCATGGGTGACGCGATGGGCCTCGGCCAGCTCGAGGAAACCGCGCGCGTCGAACTTGCGCATCAGCACCACGGTGCCGCCATAGGCCAGCGCCGGCAGCAGCGCCGCCAGCGTGGTGTTGGAATAGAGCGGGGTCGAGACCAGCGACACGGCGCCGGGCCGGAAGCCATAGCCCGACAGCCGCGCCATCTGGCGGTCGCGGAAGCGGCAATCGTGCTGGATGCCCTTCGGCGTGCCGGTGGTGCCCGAGCTGTAGATGATGTCGAACAGGTCGGTCTCTGCCGGGCTGACCGGCGCGGCCGGGGCCCGCCGCGCCGCCGCCGGGCGCAGCTCCTCGAGCCTGTCCGCCGGCGCCCCCAGCCCCGCGAGCACCGCCCTGTTGGCGGCATCGGCAAAGACCAGCGCCGCGCCGCTATCGGCCAGCATCGCCCGCAACGCGTCGGGATGGGCGCCCACGGGCAGCGGCGCCATGCAGGCCCCGGCGGCCAGCACGCCCATGTAGAGCAGCAGGTGATCGGCCGAGACCCCGGCCAGGCTGGCGACGACATCGCCGCGCCGCAGCCCGCGCTCCGCCAGTTCCGCCGCGATCCGGTCGATCGTGTCGACGAAATCGCCCCAGCGCAGCCGCGCCGCGCCGTCGATCACCGCGATCTCCAGTGGATGCGCCGCCGCGGCCGCCCGCAGCCGCGCCGGCATGTCGACGAATTGCGCGCCCGGCACCTGCGCCGGCTCGAGCCGGAATTCCTCCCTCACCGCAGTTCCTCCCCGAAATGCGATTTCGCTGTGCGGAAATGTGGCGCCGGTCGGCGCCGGCGTCAAGCGCCTCGCTGCATCAACGGGCCGGGGCCGCAGCCCGATCGCCCAACAGCGCCCCCGGGATGATTTCACTCAGGCGACCGGGAAAGAACGCCCCGCAGTTCATCTTCACGAAAGTATCCCGGGGGTCCGGGGGCAGCGCCCCCGGCCTTGTCCCGATTGCGCGGCCCTGCCCGGCCCCCTATACCTTTCCCGACCCTATTGCCGGAGACAGCATGACCGACGCCGCGCCCGATCCCGTCGCCACCCTGCTCGACCTGCTCGATATCGAGCCGCTGGAGATCAACCTGTTCCGCGGCCGCGGCTCGGGCGGGGAGACCTCGAAGCGGATCTTCGGCGGCCAGGTCATCGCCCAGGCGCTGGCCGCCGCCTATCACACCGTCGACGACCGCGCCTGCCATTCGCTGCACGCCTATTTCATCCGTCCCGGCGACCCGTCGATCCCGGTGATCTACGAGGTCGACCGCGCCCGCGACGGCGGCAGCTTCACCACCCGCCGGGTGGTCGCGATCCAGCACGGGCGCCAGATCTTCAACCTCGCCGCCTCGTTCCATGTCGAGGAGGAAAGCCCGGTCCACCAGCACGGGATGCCGCCCGGCATGCCGGACCCCGACAGCCTGCCGAGCCGGGCCGAGAGCCGCGCCGCGCTGGCCGAGCGGCTGCGCGACATCGCGCCGGACAAGCTGCGCGCCGATTTCCTGCGCCCCTCGCCGGTCGAGATCCGCGAGGTCGTGCCCTATGACATGGCCGAGCCGAAGCCGGCGCCCGACGGCCACGCGGTCTGGTTCCGCCTCGCCCGGCCGGCCGGCGGCGCGGCCTGGCTGCAGCAATGCCTGCTCGCCTATGCCTCGGACATGTACCTGCTGGGCAGCTCGCTGCGACCGCTGGGCGAAAGCTGGCTGACCGGGCAGGTGATGACCGCCAGCCTCGACCACGCTCTGTGGTTCCACCGGCCGGTGAATTTCGACGACTGGCACCTCTACGTCATGGACGCGCCCTTCACCGGCGGCGCCCGCGGCTTCAACCGCGGCACGATCTTCTCGCGCGACGGCCTGCTGGTCGCCAGCGTGGCCCAGGAAGGACTGGTGCGCCCGATCACGCCGCGCTGAGGTCAGGCCCGCCCCCCCTGCTCATTGGCGCTTGACTCTCCGGGTCTGCCCCTCGAAAATCGCACAGCGAAACTTGATTTCGCAAT
Source organism: Acidimangrovimonas pyrenivorans (assembly GCF_042643245.1). Taxonomy (NCBI): domain Bacteria; kingdom Pseudomonadati; phylum Pseudomonadota; class Alphaproteobacteria; order Rhodobacterales; family Paracoccaceae; genus Acidimangrovimonas; species Acidimangrovimonas pyrenivorans. The sequence continues at coordinate 256,666 of NZ_JBHRSK010000004.1, read as the reverse complement.
GCAATCCCGCGCGCTTCAATGGTCGCGGGGCCAGGGAGGACAGTCCTGATGACCAGTAGCGCCGGCCCCGAGGGCCGCATCGTCAGCATCGAACGCGTCGGGCCGATCGCCCTGGTCGCGGTCGACAACCCGCCCGTCAACGCCGCCAGCCAGGCCCTGCGCCAGGGCCTTGTCGAGGCGCTGGAGCAACTGGACGGCGCCGAGGGCGTGGAGGCGATCGCGCTTTACGGCAAGGGCCGCAGCTTCATCGCCGGCGCCGACATCCGCGAATTCGGCAAGCCGCCGATGCCGCCCGGCCTGCCCGATGTCTGCAACCGGATCGAAGCCTGTGAAACCCCGGTGGTCGCGCTGCTGCACGGCGTCGCCCTGGGCGGCGGGCTCGAGGTGGCGCTGGCCGCCCATGCCCGCGTCGCCCTACCCGACACCACGGTCGGCTTTCCCGAGGTCACGCTGGGCATCCTGCCCGGCGCCGGCGGCACCCAGCGGGCGCCGCGCCTGGCCGGCATCGCCGCCGCGCTCGAGCTGATCACCACCGGCCGCCGCATCGACGCCGAAGAGGCGGTCAGGCTGGGCCTGATCGACCGCCTTGCCGCGGGCGCGCCGCGCGACGCGGCGTTGCAGGCGGCCGAGGACCTGCGCACCGGCGCCCTGCCCCGGCGCCGCACCGGCGAGATCGCGGTGGCCCCGGACGCGGCCGCGATCCAGGCCACGACCGCCAAGCTGGCCAAGCGCCAGAAACACCTCTTCGCGCCATTCAAATGCGTCGAGGCCGTCGCCGCCAGCGTGCAGCCGCTGGCCGAGGGCCTCGCCACCGAGCGCGCCCTGTTCCAGCAATGCCTCGACAGCCCGCAGCGCGCCGGGCTGATCCACGCCTTCTTCGCCGAACGCGCCGTGGCCAAGATCCCCGAGGCCGGGGCGACGCCGCGCCAGATCGGCCATGTCGGCGTGATCGGCGGCGGCACCATGGGCTCGGGCATCGCCACGGCGGCGCTGCTGGCCGGGCTCAAGGTGACCCTGAACGAACGCGACGCGGAGGCGCTGAGCCGCGGCAAGGCGACGATCGAGAAGAACCTCGCCGGCGCCGTCAAGCGCGGCAAGCTGAGCGAGGAGAAACGCGACGCCATTCTCAAGGACGCCCTGCAAACCACGCTGAAGCTTGAAGATTTCTCTAAGGTTGACCTCGTGATCGAGGCCGTGTTCGAGGACATGGACGTGAAGAAGGAGATCTTCACCCGGCTCGACGCCATCGCCCGGCCGGGCGCAATCCTCGCCTCCAACACCTCCTACCTCGACATCGACGAGATCGCCTCGGTCACGTCGCGCCCCGCCGAAGTGATCGGGCTGCATTTCTTCTCGCCGGCCCATGTCATGCGGCTGCTCGAGGTCGTGGTCGCCGGCAAGACCGCGCCCGAGGTGGTGGCGACCGGCTTCGCGCTCGCCCGCAAGCTGGGCAAGGTGGCGGTGCGCGCCGGGGTCTGCGACGGCTTCATCGGCAACCGCATCCTCGGCCATTACAAGAAGGTCGCCGATTACCTGATGCTCGACGGCGCCAGCCCGCAGCAGATCGACGCCGCGCTGGAGGAGTTCGGTTTCGCCATGGGCCCCTTCGCCGTGCTCGACCTCGCCGGGCTCGATATCGGCTGGGCGACGCGCAAGCGGCTGGCGCCGACCCGCGACCCGGCCGAACGCTACGTCGCCGTCGCCGACCGGGTCTGCGAGAACGGCTGGTTCGGGCGCAAGACCGGCCAGGGCTTCTACATCCACGACGCCGACGGGCCGCGCCCCAACCCCGAGGTCGCCCGCTTCATCGAAGAGGAACGCGCCGAGAAGGGCATCACCCCGCGCGCCTTCAGCGATGACGAGATCGTCAGCCGCTACATGACCGCGATGATCGCCGAGGCGACGCGGGTGTTGGAGGACGGCATCGCCCTGCGCCCGGTCGATATCGACGCGGTGTTCCTGTTCGGCTACGGCTTCCCGCGCTTCCGCGGCGGGCCGATGTTCTATGCCGACACGCTCGGCCCGGCGGAACTGCTGCGCCGGATCGAGGCCTACGCCAAGGAAGACCCCCATTACTGGCGCGTCCCCGCCCTGCTCCGCCGCCTTGCGGACGAGGGCCGCGATTTCGCCAGCCTCAACAAGGAGGCCTAGATGGACCTGAGCTACACCCCAGAGGAAATCGCCTTCCGCGACGAAGTGCGGGCCTTCCTCGCCGCCGAATTGCCCGAGGACCTTTCGGCCAAGGTGCGCAGCGGCGCGACGCTGACCAAGGACGACATGGACCGCTGGCACGCGATCCTGAACAGGCGCGGCTGGCTGGCGACGATCTGGCCCGAGGAATATGGCGGCCCGGGCTGGACCCCGGTCCAGCGCCACATCTTCGACGAGGAGACCGCCCGCGCCTCGGCCCCGCGCATCGTGCCCTTCGGGTTGAACATGCTGGGGCCGGTGCTGATCAATTTCGGCACCGAGGCGCAGAAGGCGGAAATCCTGCCGCGCATCCTCGACGGCAGCGACTGGTGGTGCCAGGGCTATTCCGAGCCCGGCGCCGGCTCGGACCTTGCCAGCTTGCGCACCAAGGCGGTGCGCGATGGCGACGATTACGTCATCAACGGCCAGAAGACCTGGACGACGCTGGGCCAGCACGCCAACCGCATCTTCTGCCTGGTCCGCACCAGGTTCGAGGGCAAGCCGCAGGAAGGCATCTCGTTCCTGCTCGTCGACCTCGACACGCCGGGCATCGAGATGCGGCCGATCCGGCTGATCGAGGGCGGGCACGAGGTCAACGAGGTCTTCTTCACCGATGTCCGGGTGCCGGCGGCGAATCTCGTCGGCAAGGAGAACGCGGGCTGGACCATCGCCAAGTTCCTGCTGACGCATGAGCGCACCAACATCGCCGGCACCGGCTTCTCGGTCCAGGCCTTCGAGGAAGTGAAGGCGCTGGCCCGGCAGATCCGCCGTAACGGTCAGCGGCTGATCGACGACCCGCTTTTCGCCGCGAGGCTGGCGCAGGTCGAGATCGACCTCGAGGCGATGAAGATCACCAACCTGCGGATGATTTCCGAGGCCCAGAAAACCGGCCATCCCGGCGTCGAAAGCTCGATGCTCAAGATCAAGGGCACCGTCATTCGCCAGACCCTGAACGACCTCGCCCGCCGGGCGCTGGGGCCGGCCGCCGTGCCCTTCCCGGCCGAGGCGCTGGCCGGCAATGCCGCCGTTGCCCCCGAGGATCACGCCCGCGATGCGGGACGCTATTTCAACAACCGCAAACTGTCGATTTTCGGCGGATCGAACGAGATCCAGCGGAATATCCTGACCAAGGCGATGCTGGAGCTGTAAGCGATGAACTTCGAACAGAGCGAAGACCGCCGGATGCTGGCCGACACCCTGCGCCGCTACCTGGCCGAGCAATACGACATCGCCGCCCGCAACGCGGTGGCCTACGAGGCGCCGTTCCACGCCCCGGCGCGCTGGGGCGAGTTGGCCGAGCTGGGCCTGCTGCAGGCGCTGGCGCCCGAGGACCAGGGTGGCTTCGGCGGCGCCGGCTTCGACATCGCCACGGTGTTCGAGGAACTGGGCCGGGCATTGTGCCCGGAACCGGTGCTGCCGGCGCTGATGGCGCAGCGTCTCCTGGCGGCGGCGGGCGCAGATGCCGAGGCGCTGCTGACCGGCGCGACGCATTACGCGGTGGCGATCGGCGAGCCCGAGGCGCCCTGGGGGCTGGACGGGTTGACGACCACGGCCGGCAAATCGGGTGACGGCTGGGCCGTGAGCGGCCGCAAGAGCGTGGTCTATGGCGGCCACGTCGCCGAGACCCTGCTGGTCGCCGCCCAGGCCGAGGGCAAGCTGGCCCTGTTCGCGGTCGCGGCCGGGGACGCCGAGGTCACCGGTTACGGCATGATCGACGGCGGCGGCGCGGCCGAGCTCTTCCTCGACGCCAGCCCGGCCCGGCTGCTGCTTGCCGACGCCACCGACGCCTTGCAGGACGCGCTCGACGCCGGGACGCTGGCCCTTTGCGCCGAGGCGGTGGGCGCGATGGACGCGACCCGGGAGCTGCTGGTCGACTACCTGCGCACCCGCAAGCAGTTCGGCCGCGCCATCGGCTCGTTCCAGGCCTTGCAGCACCGCGCCGTCGACCTCGTCACCGAGATCGAGCAGGCGCGCTCGATCACCGTGCTGGCGGCGGATGCCCTGGGCGGGCCCGAGCAATCGCGCCGCGTGTCGATGGCGAAGAACCTGATCGGCCGGACGGCCAAGCTGGTGGCGGAAGAGGCGATCCAGATGCATGGCGGCATCGCCATGACCTGGGAGGCGGCGGTGTCGCATTACGCCAAGCGGCTGGTGATGATCGACCACCAGCTCGGCGATACCGACTGGCACCTGGCGCGGGTGATGGCCGACTTGCAGGCGGCCTGAAGGCGGCTGCGAGGGGCTGTCTGCCCCTCGCGCTCCCCGAGGATATTTGCGTGAAGATGAAAGAGCTTAGACGCCTTTCCTGTAGCGGAAGGCGCCGGAACCCCTGGCGCAGGGAGTGCCGGTCACGTCGCTGATCGTGCCCTCGGCGAAGAAGGTGCTGCGGCCACCGCCGGTGCGCTTGCCCTCGCCGATCAGCAGGTCCCCCTCGGGCCGGGCGAGGAAGCTGGTGTTCAGCGTCAGGGTCATCGCCAGCACCTTGCGCTCAGGATCGCCGGTGTAGCAGCCGGCAAAGCCCATCACCGTGTCGAGCAGGGTGGCGTAGATGCCGCCATGCGGGATGCCGTAGCGGTTCATCAGGACGGGCTCCAGCGGCAGCTCGAAGCGGGCGTAGTCCGGCGCCCAGTGGGTGATGCGGAAGCCGAGATGACGCTGAAGCGCGTACGGCTCTTCGACCAGGCCGGGGTCGATCGGCGGCACGCTCACGGTTGCACCCCCTGCCGGCTGAGCAGTTCCGCCGCCGCCTTGAGCCGGTCGCCGTAATCCGCGATCAGCTGCTCCGGCGCCACCAGGAAGGACGGGCCGCCGACATTGAGGCCGTAGATCCGGTCGCCGTTGAGCGACATCACCGGCACCGCGATGCCGTTGACCTCGGCCCGCCAGTCGCCGAAGGAGGTGCAGAAGCCGTATCGCGCGAAGTCGTCCAGCGCCCGGGCGACGCTGTCGCGGATCTTGCGGCTGTCCTCGGGATGCTCCTGCTCGGCGAGATAGATCATGTGGGCGCGCTCCTGCTCGGGCATGGCGACGAGGATGGCGCGGCCGATGGCGGAGTGGAACAGCGGCAGCCTTGCACCGACATTCATCGTCAGCGACACCGCCTGATGCGAGCGCCGCACCGCCATGTAGACCACCTTGAGCCGGTGGCGCTCCCCCAGCGCCGCCGTCACATGCGGGTTGGGCCCGTCGCACAGCCCGCGCATCTCTTCCGCCGCGCGGTCGCCGATCTCCATCCCCGCCAGCACGCCATAGCCCAGCGACAGCACCCCGGCGCCAAGGCGGTAGGTGCCGGTGCGCTCGGAATGGACCAGGTAGCCCAGCTTGCGCAGGGTATAGGTCAGCCGCGTCACCGTCGGCTTGGGCAGGCCGGTGCGGGTGGCGATGTCCTGGTTGGTCAGCGTCATCTCGTTGGGCCGGAAGCAGCGCAGCACCTCGAGCCCGCGGGCCAGCGCGGTGACGAAGTTGCGGTCCTCGCCGGTTTCCAGTTCGCTCTCTTCCATCCGCTCCCCTTTCGTCACACCGCCGTCAGTCCGCCGTCGATCGAGATCGCCTGTCCGGTCATGAAGCTGTTCTCGGCATCGCAGATCCACAGCATCGCCTGCACCACCTCCTCGGGCCGCGCCACCCGGCCCATCGGCACCCGGGCGGCGATCCTTGTGTAGGCCTCGTCGCGGCTGGCGCCGTGGCGGGCAGCGACCTGGTCGGCCATCTCGTCGAAGAGAGGCGTCGAAGCGAAGGAGGGGCAGAGCGCGTTGACCCGGATGCCCTTGCGCGCCACCTCGTCGGCGGCGGCGCGGGTCAGGCCGACGACGGCGTGTTTCGAGGCGGCATAGGCCGACAGGTAGCCGGCGCCGACCAGCCCGGCGGCGGAGGCGACATTGAGGATCGCGCCGCCGCCATTCGCCAGCATCAGGGGCAGCTGGTGCTTCATGCCGAGGAAGACGCCGCGGGCGTTGACGGCCATCATCCGGTCGAACTCGGCTTCATCCAGCCTGTGCAGCGGCGCCATGTCATGGCCGACGCCGGCATTGTTGATCGCGACGTCGAGCCGACCGAATTGGGCGCCGATCTCGGCCAGGTGGGCGGCGACGGCACTGGCGTCGGAGACGTCGAGCGGCGCCTCCCAGACTTCGGCCCCGGCGGCGCGCAGGTTGTCGGCGGTCTCGGCCAGGGCCTCCGCATTGACGTCGGAGAGCGCCAGCCGGGCGCCTTCATGGGCGAAACGCTGCGCCGCCAGCGCGCCGAAGCCGCTGGCCGCGCCGGTGATCTGCACCACCTTGCCGTCGTAACGCTCAGCCATCTTGCGCGGCCTCCAGCCCGCCTTGCGCGAATTGCGGCACGTAAGCGCCGATCTGCATTGCCCTTTCCGGGTTCGAGGCATTGCCGTCAAGGGCCCGTTTCTTGACCCCTTGCAGGATCGCCGCCATGCGGAAGGCGCAGAAGGCGAGGTAGAAGCCGAAACGCTCGATCCTTTCCACCCCCATGCGGCGGCAATAGGCGGCGATGAACGCCTCGTCCGAGGGAATGCCGAGCGCGGCGCGGTCGACGCCGGCAAGGCCGCGGCCGTCGCGCCCCGGCGGGCGCTGCCACTGCATGATGACGGCGGCGAGGTCGGCGAAGGGGTGACCGGTGGTCGACAGCTCCCAGTCCAGCACGGCGACGCAATCGGCGCTGTCGGCGGCGAACAGCATGTTGTCGATGCGGAAATCGCCGTGGACCAGGGTCCGGCGGCCGTCATCCTCGGGCAGGTTGACGTCGAGCCAGGCCATCAGCTCGTCCATCGCCGGGATGGTCTCGGTCTCCGATGCCCGGTACTGCTTGGTCCAGCGGTCGATCTGGCGCCGGTAGTAGTTGCCGGCCGGGCCGTAATCGTCGAGCCCGGCGGCCTGCAGGTCGACCGAATGGATCGCCGCCAGCACCCGGTTCATCTCGTCGAAGATCGCGCTGCGCTCCGCCGGGTCCAGCCCCGGCAGCGTCGGGTCGTCGAAATTGCGGCCCGCGACGTAATCCATGACGTAGAAGGCCGAGCCGATGACGCTGTCGTCCTCGCAGAGCAGATGCATCCTGGCGACCGGCACGTCGGTTCCCGCCAGCGCCTTCTGGACGCGGAACTCGCGATCGACCGCATGGGCCGATTTCAGCAACGTTCCCGGTGGCTTGCGGCGCAGAACGTAAGCACCGGACGCGCTTTGCAGCTTGAAGGTCGGGTTCGACTGGCCGCCGGCGAATTTCTCGGCCGTCACCGGCCCCCGGAAGCCCGGAAGCTTCTCGGTCAGCCAACGCGAAACGGCTTCGGTATCAAGCTGTTGGGCGGTGTCACTCATGCGCCCCTCCTTCTCAGCTATAGGTCAGCAGATGGGCCGTGGCGGCGCCGATATGCGGGGTTTCGTTGAAGCCGGTCAGGTAGAGCCGCGAACGGCCGGCGATGAAGCGGCTGACGGCGCAGTTCTTGATCTGCAGCTGCAGGTGGACCATCTGCTCCTCCGGCGCCTCGACCGTCTCGGCCACCATCCGGCCGATGGCGCCGCCGGAACTGACCGCCAGCACCTGTCCCGCCCCTTCCAGCATCGCGGCGCGGGCGGCGCGGATGCGGGCGGTGAAGTCGGACCAGGGTTCCGGCGGATCGGCGATCTTCCCCTGCTGCCATTCCAGCACCGTCTCGCGCAGGATGCGGAAATGGGTCGTGCGGTCGGTATGCAGGTTCTCGGGCCGGTCCCTGCCGCGATAGCGCGCCTCGAGCAGGCCGTGGAAGTCGAATTCGTTGAGGCCGGGATGGACCTGCGCCGTGGCGGCATCCAGCCCCAGCCCCTCGGCCACGCCTTCCAGCGTCTCGCGATGGCGGCGCTGTTCGCCGATCCACAGCGCATCGGGCTTCACCCCCTGCGCCGCCAGCGCCTGCCCCAGCGCCCGCGACTGCGCGTGCCCCAGCTCCGAGAGCACGTCGTAGTCGTCGGCGCCGAAAGAAGCCTGGGCGTGGCGGATGACGATCAGTTCGACCACGCTCAGACCTTCTCGTTGACGTATTTGCGCAGCTCGGCCCGCGCCACCTGGCGGCGGTGGACGGCGTCGGGGCCGTCGGCCAGGCGCAGGGTGCGGATATGGGTCCACATCCGGGCCAGCGGGTAATCCTGGCTGATGCCGCCGCCGCCATGCATCTGCATCGCCTCGTCGACCACCTTGAGCGCCGTCAGCGGCGCCACCACCTTGATCTGGCTGATCCAGGGCTGGGCGGCGCGCACGCCCTCGGTATCCATCATGTAGGCCGCCTTGAGGCAGAGCAGCCGCGCCATCTCGATCTCCATCCGCGCATTGGCGATGATGTCGTAGTTCGCGCCCAGTTCGGCCAGCTTCTTGCCGAAGGCGGTGCGGGTGGTGGCCCGGCGGCAGAGCATCTCAAGCGCCTTCTCGGCCTGGCCGATCGCCCGCATGCAATGGTGAATCCGCCCCGGCCCGAGCCGGCCCTGCGCGACCTCGAAGCCGCGGCCCTCGCCCAGGATCAGGTCCTCGGCAGGCACCTTCACATTCGTCATCCGGATATGCATGTGGCCGTGCGGCGCGTCGTCCGAGCCGAACACCTCCATCGGCCGCAGCACCTCGATGCCGGGCGTGTCGGCGGGGACGACGAACATCGAATGGCGGGCGTGCTTCGGCGCCTCCGGGTCGGTGCAGGCCATGACGATATAGACCGCGCAGCGCGGGTCGCCGGCGCCCGAGGCCCACCATTTCTCACCGTTGAGCACGTAGCCGTCGCCGTCGCGGGTGGCGCGGAGCGAGATCTGGGTGGCGTCGGAAGAGGCGACATTTGGCTCGGTCATCAGGTAGGCCGAGCGGATCTCGCCCTCGAGCAGCCGGGTCAGCCAGCGTTCCTTGTGCGCCTCGCTGCCATAGCGTTCCAGCACCTCCATGTTGCCGGTATCGGGGGCCGAGCAGTTGAAGACCTCGGCGGCGATGCCGACCTTGCCCATCTCCTCGGCCAGGTAGGCATATTCGACGGTAGTCAACCCGTAGCCCCGGTCGCTGTCGGTCAGCCAGAAGTTCCACAGCCCGCGCTTCTTGGCCTCGTCCTTGAGGCCGTTGAGGATTTCGAGCTGGCGCTCGGTATGCTTGAAGCGGTCGCCCGAGGGGTGGCGGCCGACCTCGGCCTCGAACTCCTCGTTCAGCGGCGCGATCTCGGTCTCGACCATGGCCCGGACCTTCTCGACCAGCGGCCGGACCTTCGATGTCATCCCCAGATCCATCTCACTCTCCTTTTCCATATTCGGCCGCCAGGGCCGCGGTGCGGGCCAAAGCCGCGCGATATTCGGTTTCGATGCGGTCGACGACGCCGGCGGCCGGGCCGATCGAATCGATCGCCCCGATTCCCTGCCCGGCGCCCCAGATTTCCTTCCACGCCTTGGGCTTGGCCGAACCCTCGCGGAAATTCATCGACGAAGGATCGGCATGGGCAAGATTGTCCGGGTCGAGCCCGGCACGGGCGATCGACGGCTTGAGGTAGTTGCCCGAGATGCCGGTGAAGAGGGTCGAGGTGACGATGTCCTCGGCCCCGCTCTCGACCAGCATCCGCTTGTAGTCCGGGTCGGCATTGGCCTCGTCCGTGGCGATGAAGGCCGAGCCGATATAGCCGAGGTCGGCGCCGATCACCTGCGCCGCCAGCAGCGCCTCGCCGGTGGCGATGGCGCCTGACAGCAACAGTGGGCCGTCGAACCACGCGCGGATCTCGCGCACCAGGGCGAAGGGCGATTGCGGCCCGGCATGGCCGCCCGCCCCCGCCGCCACCGCGATCAGACCGTCGGCGCCCTTGTCGATGGCCTTGCGGGCGAAGGTGTTGTTGATCACGTCATGCAGGGCGATGCCGCCGCAGGAATGGGCGGCCTCGTTGACCTCGGGCCGGGCGCCGAGAGAGGTGATCCAGATCGGCACCTTCCAGCGGGCGCAGATTTCCAGATCCCGCTCCAGCCTCGCATTCGAGCGGTGGACGATCTGGTTGACGGCGAAGGGCGCCGCCGGCCGGTCCGGATTGGCCTGGTTGTGACGGTCGAGTTCCTCGGTGATCCGTTTCAGCCAGGCTTCCAGCATCACCGGCTCGCCGTCCTTTTCCCGCGCGTTCAGCGCCGGAAAGGAGCCGACGATGCCGGCCTTGCACTGGGCGATGACCAGATCCGGCCCCGAAACGATGAACAGCGGCGAGGCCACCGCCGGGATCCGCAGGCCCCGAAGGGCCGCCGGGAGGGGGCTGCGCGCCATTCAGAACACCTCGAACAGGCCGGCCGCCCCCATGCCGCCGCCGACGCACATGGTGCAGACGACATACTTGGCGCCGCGCCGCTTGCCCTCGATCAGGGCGTGGCCGACCATGCGGGCGCCCGACATGCCATAGGGATGGCCGACGGAAATGGCGCCGCCATCGACATTGAGCAGTTCGTCGGGGATCCCCAGCTTGTCGCGGCAATAGAGGACCTGGACGGCGAAGGCCTCGTTGAGTTCCCACAACCCGATATCGTCCATCTTGAGGCCGTTCTTCTGCAACAGCTTGGGCACCGCAAAGACCGGGCCGATGCCCATCTCGTCGGGCTCGCAGCCCGCCACGGCCATGCCGACATAACGGCCCAGCGGCTGCAGCCCCTGCTTCTCGGCCGCCTTGGCCTCCATCACCACCGCGGCCGAGGCGCCGTCGGAAAGCTGGCTGGCATTGCCGGCGGTGATGAAGCGGCCTTCCTTCACCCGCAGCCCGTCCTTGAACACCGGCTTGAGCCCTTGCAGCCCCGCCAGCGTGGTCGAGGGCCGGTTGCCCTCGTCCTTGGCCAGCGTCACCTCGCGATCCGAGATCTCGCCGGTCTCGCGGTCCTGCACCTTCATCACGGTCTTCAGCGGCGCGATCTCGGCGTCGAATCGCCCGGCCTCCTGCGCGGCGGCGGTGCGCTGCTGCGACTGCAGCGCATAGGCGTCCTGCGCCTCGCGGCTGACGCCGTATCGCTCGGCGACCACCTCGGCGGTTTCCAGCATCGACATGTAGACCGCCGGGTGCATCGCCACCAGCTCGGCATCCGAGCCGCGGAAGCGGTTCATCTTGTCGTTCTGGACCAGCGAGATCGATTCGACCCCGCCGCCGACCGCGACCTCCATGCCGTCGTAGAGCACCTGCTTGGCGGCGGTGGCGATGGCCATCATGCCGCTGGCGCATTGGCGGTCGACCGACATGCCGGCGACGGTGACGGGCAGCCCGGCCCGCAGCGCCGCCTGGCGGGCGATGTTGCCGCCGGTGGAGCCCTGCTGAAGCGCGGCGCCGACCACCACGTCCTCGACCGTGGACGGGTCGATCCCGGCGCGGGCGACGGCCTGGGATATGGCGTGGCCGGCCAGCGTCTGGGCCTGGGTGTCGTTGAACGCCCCGCGATAGGCCTTGCCGATCGGGGTGCGGGCGGTGGAAACGATAACGGCGTCTCTCATCTCATTTCTCCTCGTGCCAGTGCAGCGTCAGGCCCTTGGCCTCGGCCGCACGGCGGGCGAAATTTCGGGTCTGGGTGAAAGCGGTCTCGATCTCCTCCTGCCCCTTGGGGTCGGAGATCTGGTGCGCCAGCTCGCCGACCATCTCCGGCGTCAGCTCGTCGCCGGTCAGGCAGATGCCGCGGGTCTCGTAGATCCGGGTGCGGGCGAAACAGCCGCCGCCGGCGGCGAGGATGAAGCGACTGGGGGCGTGATCCGAGACCAGCCACAGCAGGCCCGGGGTGATGGTCTCGGGCTGGAGCAGCTCGGCGGCGTCGGGCGGCAGCAGGTCCTCGGTCATCTGCGTCGTCGCCGTCGGCGCCAGCATGTTGACATGGATGCCGTATTTCGCCCCCTCGAGGTGCAGCACGTTCATCAGCCCCAGCATCCCGGCCTTGGCCGCGCCGTAGTTCGACTGGCCGAAATTGCCGTAGAGGCCGGAGGCCGAGGACGTGAAGACGACGCGGCCGTAGCCCTGTTCGCGCATGATCGGCCAGACCGCATGGGTGCAGATCGTCGAGCCCATCAGGTGGACGTCGAGGACCTTCTGCACGTCCTCGAGGCTCATCTTGGCGAAGCTCTTGTCGCGCAGGATGCCGGCGTTGTTGACCAGAATGTCGATCCGGCCCCACTTGGCCTTCGCCGCCTCGACCATCGCGGTGACGTCGGCCACCTTCGAGACGTCGCCCCTGTCGGCCATCGCCGCGCCGCCGGCGGCCTCGATCTCCGCGACCACGGCCTCGGGATCGGCGAAATCGTTGACCACGACCCTGGCGCCGCGTTCGGCCAGCCCCAGCGCATGGGCGCGGCCCAGCCCGGCCCCGGCGCCGGTGACGATGGCGACGCGATCGTCGAATCGAATGCTCATGCGGTTCCCTCCAGATAGCGCCGGCCGAGCCAGTCGGCCGCCAGCGCGGGTTTCTCCTGGCCCTCGATCTCGACCACCACGCTCCAGCAGACGGTGACCTCGCCCGGCACCCGCTCCTCGGCCGATTTCAGGGTGAAGCGGCCGCGGATCCGGGCGCCGGCCGGCACCGGCGACAGAAAGCGGACCCGGTCGAAGCCGTAATTCACGCTCATCCGGATGCCCTTGAGCTGCGGCTGGGCGTCATAGGCCATGGCCGAGAGCAGCGACAGGGTCAGGAAGCCGTGGGCGATGGTGCCGCCGAACGGGGTTTCGGCGGCGGCACGGGCGGGATCGACATGGATGAACTGGTGATCCTCGGAGACCTCGGCGAAGGCGTCGATCCGGGCCTGGTCGACGGTGAACCAGCGCGAGACGCCCAGTTCCTGCCCGACCTTCCCGGCCAGTTCGGCCGGGGTCAGTTCCACGACAGCCGACTCGCTCATGCCGTGGCCTCGTCGAACAGCGCCGGGCCGGTCATCACGTTGACGCCGCCGCTGATCGGCAGCACCGCGCCGGTGACGTAGGCGCCGCCCCGGCCGCAGAGGAACAGCATCGCGCCGGCGATGTCCTCGGGCCGGCCGACGCGGCCCAGCGGCACGCCGGCCCCGACCTTCTCGCGCATCCCCGGATCGGCGGTGGCGAAGGCGGTCATCTTCGACACGAACGGCCCCGGCGCCAGCGCGTTGACCGTGATCCGCCGGTCGGCCAGTTCCTTGGCGAGGATCCTGGTCATGTGATGCACCGCCGCCTTCGAGGCGGCATAGCTGTAGGCGCCGTCGCCCATCGGCACCTCGCCCATCACCGAGCCCAGGTTGACCACCCGGGCCGGGTCGTCGTCGCTGGCGGCCGCTTCCAGCCGCGGCAGCAGCGCCTGGGTCAGGGCGAAGAGGCCGGTGAGGTTGAGCCGCAGCACCTTGTCCCAGGCGTCGTAGGGAAATTCGTCCAGCGGCGCGCCCCAACTGCGACCGGCATTGTTCATCAGGATGTGCAGCGCGTCGCTGCGCTCGCCGACCTCGGCCGCCAGCGCCTTGACCCCGTCCTCGCTCGCCACGTCGCCAGCGAATCCCTCGGCGCTGCCCGGCGCGCCGAGCACGTTCAGCTCCTCGGCCACGGCGGTGCAGGCATCGCCCTTGCGGCTGGCGATCAGCACCCTTGCGCCGGCGCGCACCAGTCCCTCGGCCGCCATCCGGCCGATTCCGGTGGCGCCGCCGGTGACCAGCGCCACCTTGCCGCTGAGATCGAACAGGGTTTGGGGTGTCATTCGGCTGTGTCCTCCCTTGCCCGCGGCGCGGCCGGGCCTTCGCCCGCATCCCTCTGCCGCGGTGTGTGAAATTCCGTATCAAAGCGCCCGGCCGGACCCGGAACGGGCCTGACGCGCGGCCTCCCTGCCCGTCGCGTCCCCTGCTGCCGATGCAGAGTTGCTTTTCGCATAGCAGAATAGAGTTCCGCAAAATCCTTGACAAGAGAGCCCTTCCCCCTTTTGCATTGGTATCGGAGTTGCCAGCCGGCGCACGGGCAAGGCGACGCAGATCGTCCCCTGCCGGCCCAACCAATAGGGAGGAGACCCATGCGATTCCTGAAGATGCTCGGGGCCGCAGCCGCTGTTGCGCTGTCCGGTCTGGGCGCGGCCACCATGGCCCAAGCCGACACGATCAAGATTGCCTATATCGACCCGCTGTCCGGGCCCTTCGCCAATGTCGGCGATGCCGGGCTCAAGCATTTCACCTATGCCGCCGACATGATCAACGCCAAGGGCGGCGCTGCGGGGATGAAGGTCGAGATCGTACCCTTCGACAACAAGATCAACCCCAAGGAAAGCCTGATCCAGCTGCAGAAGGCGATCGACCAGGGCATCCACTACATCACCCAGGGCAACGGCTCTTCGGTAGCCTCGGCGCTGATCGACGCCATCGACAAGCACAACCGCCGCAACCCGGGCGACGAGGTGGTGTTCCTCAACTACGCCGCGGTCGACCCGGCCTTCACCAATGACCGCTGCAGCTTCTGGCATTTCCGCTTCGACGCCGATGCCGACATGAAGATGGCGGCGTTGACCGACTGGCTGGCGAAACAGAAGGACATCAAGAAGGCCTATATCATCGGCCAGGACTATTCCTTCGGCAAGGCGGTGGCCAAGGCGGCCGTCAGCATGATCAAGGCCAAGCGGCCCGACATCGAGATCGTCGGCAACGAGCTGCACCCGCTGGGCAAGGTCAAGGACTTCACGCCCTACGTGCAGAAGATCACCGCCTCGGGCGCCCAGGTCGTCATCACCGGCAACTGGGGCCAGGACCTGTCGCTGCTGATCAAGGCGGCGGCCGATGCGGGCCAGAAGATCCCCTACCTGACCTTCTACGGCGGCGGCCTCGGCACGCCGACGGCGATGGGCAAGGCCGGCGTCGGCCTGGTCAAGCAGGTGTCCGAGTTCAACTCGAACATCCCGACCTCGCCGGAACAGCGCGCGGTGATGGACGACTTCCAGAAGAAATACGGGGTCGACTACTACTACCTGCGCGTCTTCACCCTGATGGGGATGTTCGAGAAGGCGGTCAACGAGGTCGGCAGCGCCGATCCGGCAAAGGTCGCCAAGGCGCTCGAAGGCATGACCTACGACACGCCCTACGGTCCGGTCAGCATGCGGGCTGACAACCACCAGCTGCTGCAGAACCTCTATATCTCGACCTTCTCGGACAAGGCGAAATACGGCGTCGAGGGGCTGCCCTACGGCTTCGTCACCGATCCGGGCGGAGAGATCCCGGCGGCCGATACCAAGATGGCCACCACTTGCAAGATGAAGCGTCCGGGCTGACCGGCCTGACGCCTGCACTCTAGAGCCGCGCGCCCGGCCCTCCGGGCGCGCGACCACCGGGGCGCCCTCGGGCGGACCCGTGCAAGCCGGGGACATCATGGAAACCATTCTCTTTTCGCTCCTCAACGGGGTCATCTACGGGCTGCTGCTGTTCATGCTGTCGAGCGGCCTGACGCTGATCTTCAGCATGATGGGCGTGCTCAACTTCGCCCATGCCAGCTTCTACATGCTGGGCGCCTATTTCGCCTTCGCCGTCGGCTCGGTCACCGGTTTCTGGGTGGCGCTGTTCCTCGCCCCGGTCCTTGTCGGACTGGTCGGTGCCGGGGTCGAGAAATGGGGGCTCAGGCGGGTCCATGGCGGCGGCCATGTCGCGGAACTGCTGTTCACCTTCGGCCTCGCCTACCTGATCGACGAGCTGGTCAAGATCGTCTTCGGCAAGCTGCCGGTGGCCTATGAAGTGCCCGCCGCGCTCGACTTCCCGCTCTTCACCCTGTTCGGCACCCAGTACCCGGCCTATCGCGGCTTCATGCTGCTGATCTCGGTCGCGATGCTGGCGGCGCTGTGGTACCTGCTCAAGCGCACCCGCGCCGGGCTGATCATCCAGGCGGCGCTGACCCATCCGCACATGGTCGGCCATCTCGGCCACAACGTGCCGCGCATCTTCATGACCGTCTTCGGCTTCGGCTGCGGCCTTGCCGGCCTCGCCGGCGTCATCGGCGGCAACTACCTCGTCACCGAGCCGGGCATGGCCACCTCGATCGGGCCGATCGTCTTCGTCGTCGTCGTCGTCGGCGGCATGGGCAGCCTCGAGGGCGCCTTCATCGCCTCGCTGCTGATCGGCCTGCTGCAGACCTTCGCGATCTCGATCGACACCACCTTCGGCGAGATCTTCGGCTTCGCCGGCCTCAGCCCGAGCTCCGAACTCGGCGGCATCTCGATCGCCTCGATCGCGCCGATGCTGCCCTTCCTGCTTCTCGTGCTGGTGCTGATGATCCGCCCGCGCGGCCTGATGGGAGACCGTGAATTTTGACCGACACCTTCACCCCGGCCAGCCTCGCGCCCTCGGCGGCCGAGAAATTCCGCACCCGCGTGCTGCCGTTTCTGGCGATGGCGGCGATCCTGGCGCTGATCCCGGCGCTGGGGCCGTCGCGCAGCCTGCTGACGCTGTTCAACGCCATCGGCATCAACATCGTCTTCGCCCTGTCCTACAACATGCTGCTGGGCCGGGCCGGACTGCTGTCCTTCGGCCACGCGGTCTATTTCGGCCTTGGCGGCTATGCCGCGATGCATGTCATGCAGGCGGTCGATGACGGCAACGGCCTGTGGGCCCACTTCCCGATGGTCGCCCTGCCGCTGGTCGGCTTCGCCGGCGGGCTGCTGGCGGCGGCGGTGATCGGCTGGCCCTCCTGCAAGCGCGCCGGCATCCCCTTCGCGATGATCTCGCTCGGCATCGCCGAGCTGATCGCCTCGGCCGGCTTCATGTTCGTCTCGCTGTTCGGCGGCGAGGAGGGCATCTCGGGCGATCGGACCTACGGCCCGCTGCTGTTCGGCTTCGACCTCGGGCCGATCGGCAATGTCTACTGGTTCATCGCCTTCTGGACCCTGCTGGCGACCGTCGCCATGTTCGCCTTCACCCGCACGCCGCTGGGCAAGATCGGCGAGGCGGTGCGCGACAACCCGCAGCGGGTCGAGTTCGTCGGCTACGACCCGCAGCGCGTGCGCTACCTGATCTTCATGGCCGCCGGCGGCTTCGCCGGGCTGGCCGGCGGCATGGCGGCCGTGACCTACGAGATCTTCACGCCCGAGTCGCTGTCGCTGCTGCCCTCCGGCTTCGTGCTGCTGATGGCCTATGTCGGCGGCATCCGCTTCTTCGCCGGGCCGATCCTGGGCGCCGTCGCCCTGACCTACATGCAGTCGAACCTGTCGGATTTCTCGGCCGCCTGGCAGCTCTATCTCGGCCTGCTCTTCGTCTCGATCGTCCTTTTCGCCCCGGCCGGCCTGGCCGGGATCTTCGGCGCGATCTGGACCGGGATGCGCAGCCCGGGCGCCGGGGCGCGCTTGCTCGGCTGGCTCAAGGTCACCGTCGCGGCGCTGCTGGCGGCCGCCGGGCTGGTGATCGTGATCGAGGTCGTCACAAGGATCACCGACGGTTATGGCGAGGTCTTCACCCCCTTCGGCCAGCCGCTGCCGCCCGATAGCGCCCTGACCTGGGGCCTGGCGGCGGTGCTTCTGGTCGCCGGGCTGGGGCTGTTGCGGCTGTGGCTGCCTGGCAAGCGGGAGGGCCGGCGATGACCCCTGCCCTCTCGATCCGGAACCTGACCAAGAATTTCGGCCCGGCCGAGATCATCCGCGGCGTCAGCCTCGACATCCAGCCGGGCGAGCGCCACGCCATCATCGGCCCCAACGGCGCCGGCAAGTCGACCCTGTTCAACCTGATCTCGGGGCTGCATTGGCCGACCGGCGGCACGGTGGCGCTGCATGGTCAGACGATCTCGTGCCTGGCGCCGCATGTCGTCAACCGCATGGGCCTGTCGCGCAGCTTCCAGGTCTCGAACATCTTCGCCAACATGACGGTGCGCGAGAACGTGCGCTGCGCGGTGCTGTGGTCGCTGGGCACCGGCTACAGCTTCTGGCGCAACATCGGCAACCTGAAGGCGGCGCAGCGGCGCACCGCCGAGGTGCTGGACCTGGTCGGGCTGATCGACAAGGCGCATCTGCCCGCCGCCGCCCTGCCCTATGCCGACCAGCGCACGCTGGAGATCGCCATCACCATCGCCGGCGGCGCCGATGTCATCCTGCTCGACGAACCGACCGCCGGGATGAGCCATTCCGAGACCGAGCGTGCCGTCGCGCTGATCGAGAAGACCACGCGCGGCAAGACGCTGCTGATCGTCGAGCATGACATGAGCGTCGTCTTCGGCCTGTCAGACCGGATCTCGGTGCTGGTCTATGGCGAGATCGTCGCCTCGGGCACGCCGGACGAGATCCGCGGCGACCCGAAGGTGCGCGAGGCCTATCTCGGCGACGAGGCCGAAGACCTACCCCTGACCGGAGGCGCCGCATGAGTGACCCGATGCTGTCCGTCCACGGCCTGCACGCCTATTACGGAAAGAGCCACGTGTTGCGCGGGGTTGACCTCGAGATCGGCGAGGGCGAGGTCGTCGCCCTGCTCGGCCGCAACGGCGTCGGCCGCTCGACCACGGTCAAGGCGATCATGGGCGAGGTCGAGCCCGAGGGCGAGATCCGCTTCCGCGGCGAACGGATCGACGGGCTGCAAAGCCACGAGATCGCCCTGCGCGGACTGGGCTACGTGCCCGAGAGCCGCGACATCTTCCCGATGATGACGGTGAGGCAGAACCTGATCCTCGGCATCAAGGACATGAAGAAGCCGGGGCGCTGGACCATCGACCACATGCTCGAGATGTTCCCCAACCTGGCCGCGAGGGCCGACACCGCCGCCGGGGTGCTGTCGGGCGGCGAGAAGCAGATGCTGACGATCTGCCGGACGCTGATGGGCGACCCGCAGCTGATCATGATCGACGAACCGACCGAGGGGCTGGCGCCGCGCATCGTCCACCAGGTCGGCGAGCTGATCGCCGAGATCGCCCGCGCCGGGGTCTCGATCCTGCTGGTCGAGCAGAAGCTGTCGATCGCGCTCAAGATCGCCGCCCGGGTCTATGTCATGGGCCATGGCGAGATCGTCTACAACGGCACGCCCGCCGATTTCGCCACGCGCGAGGATATCCGCAAGGAGTGGCTGGAGGTGTAGGCGCCATTGACATCGGTTTCGCCCGGCGGCACGCCGGGCGGCGCCCGACCCTCGCCGTCACGCCGAAGGCGTGCTTCCAGCACCTCGCCGTCACGCCGAAGGCGTGCTTGCAGCACGACGGGAGGGCGCATTCCGCGGCCGGCCAAGGGGCTCGTCCGGCAAGACGACGGGAAGCGTCGTCCGCAACAGGGGCGTTTCCCGCGCCCACCCGGGGTCGGGCGCCGCCCTTCTCGCCCCGTTCAGACCGGACCGAGGGTCGCCGCTATCCCTCCTCCAGGAACCCGCGGATCGCCTCGACCACCGCCTCGGGCCGCTGATGCGCCAGCCAGTGATCGGTGCCGGGTATCTCGCGCACGCGCAGGTCGTCGCAATAGTCCGCCAGCCCGTCACGGACCTCGGGCACGAAGGCGGTGTCCTCCGGCCCCCAGATCAGCAGATGCGGCATGGTGATGCGCAGCTCGGCCGGATCGATCCCCGCAAGCGGGTCCTCGGCCAGCCGCTCGCCCGGCGCCGGCACGGTGATGCGCGAGGCGCGATACCAGTGGATCATCGCCTTCAGGCCCTCCACCCCGCCCCAGGCCTCGGCATAGGCGGCGCGGCGCTCGGGCGTCATCCAGGACAGGTCCATCTCGGCACTGAACAGCTCGAAGAGCTTGGCGAAATTCTCCGCCGCCAGCACCTGCTCGGAACCCTCGGCACGCAGCCAGGTGATGTACTGGCTGGCCGCCGTCTGGGCCCCGCCGCGCGCCAGCACCTGCTGGAACACCGCCGGATGGACGCTGTTGAGGATCACCAGCCGGTCGATCAGCTCGGGCAGACGGATCGCCAGCGCATAGGCGACGGAGGCCCCCCAATCGTGGCCGATCAGCGCCGCCGCCCGGCCCTCGGGCGCGAAATGGTGGATCATCGCGGCCGCGTCCGCCACCAGCGCCGAGACCTTGTAGCTCTCGATCCCCTCGGGCTTCCACGACTTGCCATAGCCGCGCTGGTCGGGCGCGACGCAATAGTAGCGGTCGGCCAGCTGCGGCAGGATCTCCTCCCAGGCGCCGGAATATTCCGGGAAGCCGTGCAGGAACAGCAGCAGCGGCTTGCCCGGCTCCCCGGCCGTCAGCGCGTGGAAGGGCTTGCCGCCGAGGCTGAACTCGACGGGTTTCAGCGCCTCACTTTGCATCGGGCAGCACGTGCTCGGCGAATTGCCGGCGCAGGGTCAGCTTCGACACCTTGCCCGTCGCCGTCAGCGGCAGCGCGTCGACGAAGACCACGTCGTCCGGCAGCTGCCACTTGGCGAAATGCTCCGACAGCAGGTCCATGAGATCCGAGACCGCCGGTTTCTTGCCTTCCTCGGGGACCACGATCAGCAGCGGCCGCTCGTCCCATTTCGGATGCGGCACCGCGATCACCGCGCAATTGGCGACATCCGGGTGCGACATCACCACGTTCTCGAGGTCGAGCGAGCTGATCCACTCGCCGCCCGACTTGATCAGGTCCTTGGCCCGGTCGGTGATGGTCAGGAAACCGTGCTCGTCGATGGTCGCGATGTCGCCGGTGCCGAACCAGCCCTCGTCGTCGAACGCCTCCCTGGTGGCCTCCTCGTTGTTGTAGTAGCCCGCCGTGACGGTGTTGCCGCGGACGTAGAGGATGCCGGAATGCTGGCCGTCATGCGGCAGCCTGTTGCCGTCCTCGTCGACGATCTTGAGGTCGACGCCGAAGACCGGCCGGCCCTGCTTGGCCTTGAGCGCCATGCGCTTTTCGCGCGGCGCGTCCTGGAGGTAGCTCGGCAGGTTGCCCTGGGTGCCGACCGGGCTCATCTCGGTCATGCCCCAGGCGTGGCAGACGTTGACGCCGGCATCCTCGAACGCCTCGATCATCGAGCGCGGCGCGGCCGAGCCGCCGACGACGACATCGCCGAAGCCCAAGGGCAGCCGGTCGCGCTTCTTGATCTCGGCCAGCAGGCCGAGCCAGACCGTCGGCACGCCCCAGGCCGAATAGACCTGCTCCTTGTCCATCAGCTCGAACAGGCTGGCGCCGTCGAGATGCGGCCCCGGCATCACCAGCGATGCCCCGGCGAGCGGCGCCGAGTAGGGCAGGCCCCAGGCGTTGACGTGGAACAGCGGCACAACGGGCAGGATCTTGCGTCCCTCCTGCAGCGCCCCGGGCAGCGAGACCGCGATCATCATCGCGTGCAGCACCGTCGAGCGCTGGGTGTAGAGCGTGCCCTTGGGGTGGCCGGTGGTGCCGGAGGTATAGCACAGCCCGGCCGCGGTATCCTCGGGGAACTCGGGCCAGTCCATCACCTCCGGCTGGCCCTCGAGCAGCTCCTCGTAGCACAGCGCGTCGAGGCTGTTTTCCGGCATATGCGCCCGGTCGGTCATGATGACGTAGCGCAGGTCGGCGGGCAGCTCGCCCTTCAGCCTCTCGATGATCGGCACGAAGGTGAGGTCGAGGAACAGCAGCTTGTCGGCGGCATGATGGACGATATAGGTCAGCTGCTCGGCGGCCAGCCGCGGGTTGATCGTGTGGCAGACAGAGCCGATGCCCGAGATCGCGTAGTAGAGCTCGAAATGGCGATAGCCGTTCCAGGCCAGGGTGGCGACGCGGTCGCCCGGCTCGATCCCCAGCCCGCGCAGGGCATGGCCCAGCTGGCGCACCCGGCGCGCGGTCTGCTCGTAGCTCTGGCGATGGATGTCGCCCTCGGTCCGGGCCGAGACGATCTCGCTCGTCGGGTGGGCCAGTGCCGCGTATTCCAGAATGTCCGCGATCTTCAGCGGACGCATCATCATCATGCCTTTCACGAGTCCCTCCTCCCAGAACCGGAAAATGTTTTGCATTGCAGAACTTAGTTTCGCATCAATGCAGATGACAAGGGGAGATTGGGCGGAAGCCCCGGGATCGGCGGTTGACCGGGGGGAAACGCCGAAAACAGACAGGGAGGACAGGATGCGGCTTTTCGATCTGACGGGCAAGGTGGCGCTGGTGACCGGCTCGACCAAGGGCATCGGCCGGGCGACGGCCGAGGCGCTGGCCGAGGCCGGGGCGCAGGTCGTGATCTCGTCGCGCCGGCAGGAGGCCTGCGACGCAGTCGCCGCGGGCATCCGGGCAGCCGGCGGCACGGCGGTGGCGATCGCGGCGAACATCTCGGAGGATGCCGAGCTGGAGGCGCTGGTCGACCGCAGCGAGGCCGAGCTGGGCCCGGTCGACATCCTGGTCTGCAATGCCGCCGTGAACCCCTATTACGGCCCCTTCCTCGACACGCCCGACGACGCCTTCGACAAGACGGTGCGGGTCAATATCCGCGCGAACATGCGGCTGGCCAAGCGGGTGATCCCGGGGATGCAGGCCAAGCGCGACGGCGCCATCGTGGTGATCTCGTCGATCGCCGCCTTCAAGGGCTCGGACATGCTCGGCATCTATGCCGTGACCAAGGCCGCCGACACCCAGCTGGTGCGCAACCTCGCCGTCGCCTATGGCGGCGACAACATCCGGGTCAACGGCATCGCGCCGGCGTTGGTCAAGACCGATTTCGCCCGCGCCCTGTGGGAGGACCCGCAGCGGGCCGAGAAGGTGGCGAAGAGCTACGCCCTCGGCCGCCTCGGCGATCCCGACGACATTGCCGGGGCGGCGGTGTTCCTGTCCTCGCCGGCAGCGGGCTGGATGACCGGGCAGACCCTGATCATCGACGGCGGCTGGTCGGCGATGGGGTGAGGACGGGTCACCCGTCCACCTGTTTCGCCCGGCGGCCCGCCGGGCCGGGCGCTGCCCGGTTCTGCTGTTCAACCGCTGGCAAATCGCCCGGCTCGCGGCGCGGGCGTTACCCCAGCGCCTTGTCGTAGCCGGTCAGGAAGCTGGTCAGGTTCTTTCCCAGGTCGTCCTGCACGTAGCCGCCTTCCTGCACGATCACCGCCGGCAGGCCGAGCCCGGCGATGGCGGCGGCGATGCGGGCGAAGCCCGGCGTCGTCACCCGCAGCGCCTTGAACGGGTCGTTCTCATGCGCGTCCAGCCCCAGCGCGACGACGATGACGTCGGCGCCGAAATCGGCGATCCGCGCCAGCGCGCTGTCGAGCGTGCGCAGGTAGTCCGCGTCGCCGGTGCCGCGCGCCAGCGGCAGGTTGAGGTTGTAGCCCAGCCCCTCGCCCTCGCCGCGCTCTTGCGCGTGGCCCCAGAAGAACGGGTAGAAATTGTCGGGATCGCAATGGATCGATACCGTCAGCACGTCGCGGCGGTGGTAGAACATGCCCTGGGTGCCGTTGCCGTGATGGACGTCGACATCGAGGATCGCCGGCCGCTTGCCCGCCCGCAGCAGCGCCTCGGCGGCGATGCCGGAATTGTTGAGAAAGCAGAAGCCGCCGGCAAGATCGGCGAAGGCGTGGTGCCCCGGCGGCCGGCTCAGCGCATAGACCGCGCGCGCGCCGCCCAGCACCGCGTCGACGCCGCTCAGCGCCGTCTGGGCCGACCAGTAGGCCGCTTCCCAGGTGCCCGAGGAGATCGGGCAGGCGGTGTCGGCCTGGTGATAGCCGGCCTGCCCCACCGGCCCGCTGGGATAGGAGACGGTGCGGCGGTCGGGATGGACGTTGGGAATGACCTCGTCCGAGGCGCCGTTGAGCCGGCTCCAGCGGGCGTGGATGGTGCGCAGGAAGGTCAGGTACTCGGCCGAGTGCACCGCCGCGATCGGACCGAGGCCGTGATCTGTGGGCGCCTCGAAACCGCAGCCCGCTTCCCGCGCCGCTGCGCCCAGGATCTCGATCCGCCGCGGCGTTTCCGGGTTCGGCCGCCTTTCGCCGGCGGCGATGAAGTTCTGCGGGTCGTGGGCGGCCTGGCGGTCGTCGAAGATGGCTCGCATTCGCTTCCTCCCTGGGGGTGGTCCGTCATCGAACAGGGGGCCGAAGCCCCCTGCCCTCACAGCTTGTAGATGTCGCCGAACTTGGCTTCGAGATAGTCGAGCAGCGGCGCCTCGCTGGGCTCTTCGCCGCAAGCCCGGGCGATCACCTCGCGCGGCTGGTAGAGGCCGCCGTGGCGCTGGACCTTGTCGCGCAGCCATTCGGTGGCCGGCGCCGCGGTGCCGCGCGCCAGCGCCGCGTCGACATCCGGCACCTCGGCCCGCAGCGCCTTGTTGAGGCAGCCGGCATAGACATTGCCCAGCGAATAGGTCGGGAAGTAGCCGAACAGGCCGACCGACCAATGCACGTCCTGCAGCATGCCGTTGGCCGGCAGGTCGACCGCGACGCCGAAATCGGCCAGGAAGCGGGCGTTCCATGCCTCCTCGAGGTCGGCCACCTCCAGCGTGCCGGCGATCATCTGGCGCTCGAGATCGAAGCGCAGCATGACGTGGAGGTTGTAGTTCACCTCGTCCGCCTCGGTCCGGATATAGCCCGGCTGGACCCGGTTGACGGTGCCGTAGAACGCCTCGGCATCGGCCACCGACAGGGCGCCGAACTCCTCGGTCATGCGCTGGAACAGCCAGCCGGTGAAGGCGCGCGAGCGGCCGAGCTGGTTCTCGTAGATCCGGCTCTGGCTTTCATGCACCCCCATCGAGACGCCATTGCCCAGCGGCGTCAGCAGGTAATCGGGGTCGATGCCCAGCTCGTAGCAGGCGTGGCCGGTCTCGTGCACCGTCGAGTAGATGCAGTTCAGCGGCTCGGCCTCGACCACGCGGGTGGTGATCCGGGCGTCGTTGCCCGAGCCCGACGAGAACGGGTGCACGGCGAGGTCGAGCCGGCCGCGCGTCCAGTCGTAGCCGAAGGCGCTGGCCAGCATCCGCGCCAGCCGCATCTGCGCCTCGGCCGGGAAATGGCCCTCCAGCGGCGCCGGCTGATGCGCCGCCCCCAGCACCGCCTCGCGCAGCGCCACCAGCCGCGGCCGCAGCCGGTCGAACATCGCACCGATGCTCTCGGCCGTGGCGCCGGGCTCGTAATCGTCGAGCAGCGCATCGTAAAGGTCGCCGCCATTCGCCAGCGCCGCCGCTTCCTCGCGCTTCAGAGCGACGACCTGCTTCAGCGTCGGCAGGAACATCCCGACGTCGTTGCGGCCGCGTGCCTCGGCCCAGATGCCCTGGGCCAGGCTGGTGACGCGGGCCAGCTCGGTCGCCAGCCGCGCCGGGATCCGGGTCTGGCGTTCGTAGCTGCGGCGGATATGGCGCAGATGGGCTTCCTCGACCTCGTCGGCGGGCTCGGCCTTGGCCAGCCAGTCGCCGATCCGCGGATCGGTGCGGCGGGCATGCAGCACGCCTTCCAGCGCGCCGATCTCCTCGCCGCGCTGCTCGGTCGCGCCGCGCGGCATCACCGTCTCCTGGTCCCAGCCCAGCCGGCCGGCGATCTGTCCCAGCGCCTCGGTATCGCGCTGGTAGGCCATCAGTTCCTGCATTGCACTCATCAGGCGGTTCCTTTCCGGATCGACCCCAGCCGGGGGTACTGGGCAAGATTGCGGGCGCGCAGCACCAGCACCCAGAGCAGCACCGCGCCCAGCTGGTGGGTGATGGCGATGTCGAGCGGCGCGGCATTGAGCGCGGTGAAGATCCCCAGCGTGACCTGGATCAGCAGCATGCCGGCGACCATCGAGAACGCCCGCCGCACCGAGGCATGGGACGAGCGCCGTGCCCGGGTCCAGACGAAGAGGCCGTAGGCGAACAGCGTATAGGCCACCATGCGGTGGATGAACTGGACCAGGCCGGCATTCTCGAAGAAGGCGTAGAACCACGGGCTGTCGGGGACGTAGAAGGCGTCGGCCGGGAAGAACTGGCCGTTCATGTCGGGCCAGGTCGGGAAGTAGCGCCCGGCGTCGATCCCGGCGGTCATCGCGCCCATCAGAATCTGCAGGAAGGCGAGGTGCATCAACCCGGTGGCCATGCCGAACAGCCGTTTCTCGCGCGAGCGCCGGGCCTGGATCAGCTCGGATTCGGAGCGGCCGAGCAGCAGGATGTACCAGGCGGTGAAGCCGAGGATGATGAAGGCGATGCCAAGGTGGGTGGCAAGCCGGTAGGAGGCGACCGAGATCATCCGCCCGGTCAGCCCCGACGACACCATCCACCAGCCGATCGCGCCCTGCAACCCGCCAAGCGCCCCCAGCCACAGCAGCCGCTTGGTCCAGCCGGTGGGGATCTTCCTCGTCAGCCAGAAGAACAGGAAGCCCAGGCCCCAGACCAGGCCGATGAAACGGCCGATCTGGCGGTGGCTCCATTCCCACCAGTAGATGAACTTGAACTCGCTCAGGGTCATGCCCTTGTTGAGGATCTCGTATTGCGGGCTCTGCTTGTAGAGGGCGAATTCGTGCTGCCAGTCGGCAGCGTTCATCGGCGGCATCGCCCCGGTAATCGGCTTCCACTGGGTGATCGACAGCCCGCTATCCGTCAGCCGGGTCAGGCCGCCGACCGCGATCATGGTCACGACCAGGGCGAAGATCAGCATCAGCCAGAGCCGAATCGCCTTGCGCGCGCCGCTGGTGTCGCGGCTGATCATGCCGCCCTTCGGCGCCTGTTTCGTCGCCGCGCCCTCGGCGCCGACCTCTTCGAAAATGCTGCGTTTTTCCGCCATGCACCCCTCCGTTCCGCGCGCGGACACTAGGCTCCCCGCCACGGCGCCGCAAGAGCGCCGATCGCCGCCATCGCCGCCTCGGCGCGGCGATCGCCTCAGGCGGCGATCCCGTCTTCGTGAACCTGCCGGCCCCGGCGCCGCCGGATCAGTCCCGGCGCCTGGCCCGGGCGATCTGGCGCAGCATGCCGTGCAGGGTCTGGACATCGGCCCGGGTCAGCGGCAGCCGCGCCCACATGTTGCGCAGGTTGAGCTTCATCCCCGGCGCCTTCTGCGGCGGGAAGAAGAAGCCGGCCGCCTCGAGATCCTCCTCGAAGTGGTCGCCCAGCTTCTCGATCTCGATCCCCTCGGCGAAATCGGTATTGGCCAGCGCCATCACCTCCGGCGCCACCTCCGAGCCCTGCCGGCCCAGCTCGTAGGCCACCAGCAGCACGCATTGACCGAGGTTGAGCGAGGCGAAGTCGGGGTTGACCGGCACCGAGATGATCGCGTTGGCCAGGGCGACGTCCTCGTTCTCCAGCCCGGCCCTCTCGGGCCCGAACATCACGCCGACGGTCTTGCCCTCGGCCATCAACGCCCGCGCCTGTTCCATCGCCCGTTCCGGCGTCAGCACCGGCTTGGTGATGCCGCGCGGCCGCGCCGTGGTGGCGAAGACGTAATGGCAATCGGCGATCGCCTCGGCCACCGAGCCGAACAGCCCGGCCCCGTCCAGCACCCGCCCCGCGCCGCTGGCCATCGCCGCCGCCTTGGGGTTGGGCCAGCCGTCGCGCGGATCGACCAGCCGCATCCGCTGCTGGCCGAAATTCAGCATCGCCCGCGCCGCGGCGCCGATATTCTCGCCCATCTGCGGCCGCACGAGGATGAAGGCTGGCTGGCTCATGATCGCTCCCTGAAAGACCCGCGCCTGATACGCCGCCCGCCCCCGTGGTTCAAGCGCCAAGCCTTTTCCCTTTCATCTTCATGCAAGTATCCCGGGGGTCCGGGGGCAGCGCCCCCGGCGTTCTCCAGCCGCGCCCGCGGCCCTTCCCCCATGGCCAAAGCCGTGAAAAACCGCTACAGCGGCGCCAAAGACCTTAGGATATCGCCATGGCCGAGACCGAGCGCCCGCAGATCTATCTCATCACCCCTCCCGCCTTTTCGCTGGACAGCTTTCCCGACCGCCTCGCCGCCGTGCTCGACGCGGTCGAGACCGCCTGCATCCGGCTGGCGCTGGCGAGCCAGGACGAGGGCGAACTGGGCCGCGCCGCCGATGCCCTGCGCGAGGTCGCCCATGCCCGCGACATCGCCCTGGTGATCGAGAAGCACCAGCTGCTGGTCGAGCGCCACGGGCTCGACGGCATCCACCTGACCGACGGCGCGCGCAGCGTGCGCAAGGCGCGCAAGGCGCTCGGCGACGATGCCATCGTCGGCACCTTCTGCGGCGGCTCGCGCCATGACGGCATGACGGCAGGCGAGATGGGGGCGGATTACGTCGCCTTCGGCCCGGTCGGCGCCTCGCCGCTGGGCGACGGCAGCCAGGCGCCGGACGAGCTTTTCGCCTGGTGGTCGGAGATGATCGAGGTCCCCGTCGTCGCCGAGGGTGCGCTGACGGTCGAGCGGGTCGCGGCCCTGGCGCCGATCACCGATTTCTTCGCCATCGGCGAGGAAATCTGGGCCGCCGAGGATGCGGCACAGGCGCTCAAGGAGCTGCTGGCGCCACTGGGCTGAGACAGGCAGCGCGGTCTCTCAGCACTTGCCTTTCGCCCGGCGGCACGCCGGGCGGCGCCCGCCCCTCCCCCCCGGGAGGGCGCAATCCGATGTCGGTCAAGTGGAACGACCGTAAGGCTTAACAGCCTGCGCCGAATCCAGCCGTCGCGAGCGCCCACCCAGGGTCGGGCGCCACCCTTTCGGCAAGGTTCAGTCCTCCGCCAGCCCCGCCAGAGGCCCGCGCACCGCGGCCTCGCAATGGGCCGCCAGCGCCTTGCGGCCGGGGAAATCATCGACATTGACCGGGTCGTGAAAGACGATCTCGACCGCGCCCTGCCGCCGCGCCGCCAGCACCTTGAGCAGATGCGGCGCGAAGTCCATCTCGCCCCACCAGCCGTAGAAGCGGCGGTCCGCGCCCTCGGGCGCGCGGTAGACCACCGACACCGGCTGGATATGCATCACGTGTTCCAGCCCGTGGGTATAGAACGCCTCGAACAGGGTCGACTTGAACGGCAGCACCCGCAGCCCGTCGGTGCTGGTGCCCTCGGGGAAGAACAGCAGCTTGTGGCCGGCCCGCAGCCGGGCCTCGAAGAGTTCCTTCTGCGCCTTTGCTTCGCGCCCGCGCCGGGCGATGAACACGGTCCCGGTCGCCCGCGCCAGCCAGCCGATCCCGGCCCAGCCAGCAACCTCGGCCTTGGCGACGAAATAGATCCGCTGCACCGCGTTCAGGGTGAAGATGTCGAGCCAGGAGGCATGGTTGGCGACCACCGCCCCCTTCATCTGCATCGGCCGGCCGCGCACCGTCAGCCGGATGCCGAGGATCACCAGCGCCGCGCGACAGACGAATTGGGTGATATGGGGCGTCAGCGGCCGGTTGAGACCGCAGAGCGGCCGCTCGACCAGCCGCACCAGCAAGAGCAGCAGCAGGCAACCATAGGTGACCGTGCCCAGCACCGCCCCGCGCAGCAGCGCCCGGGTCCAGCCGGCAGCGCCCAGGGGCTGCGGCGCCGGCTCCTCGACCCCCTGCCAGACGCTCACCTGGGCGCCTCCGCCTTGCCCCCGTCCGCCTCGCGCCCGCCTGCCTTGCCTCCGCCCGCCTTGCGCCCCTCGGCGTGTTTGCGGGTATAGAAGCCCTTGTGCTTCTCGGACATCAATGCCGTGTCCATCAGCAGGCAGACATCGGTGGTGTTGAAGTCGTGATCGACGAAGGCGCCCTCGCCGACGACCCCGCCGAGCCGCAGATAGGCCTTGATCAGCGCCGGCGTGCCGACCATGGCGGCGCGGCGGTCGATCTGGTCCTCCGGCACCAGGTCCATGCGCTGGAAATGCTCGGGCCGGGCCCGCACCCGCAGCTCCTCGGGCGCGAGATGCCTGGCATGGAGATAGGCCAGCGGCATCCGCAGCGCCTCGATATCGGTGCCGTGGAAGCTGGCGACGCCGAACAGCACCTCGATGCCGTGGTCGAGCACGTAATCCGCCAGCCCGTTCCAGAGATGGAACATCGCCGTGCCGCCGCGATAGTCGGCATCGACGCAGGAGCGGCCCAGCTCCAGCAGCCGCCGGCCGCTGGCCTTCAGCGGCGCCAGATCGTATTCGGTTTCCGAATAGAAGCGGCCGAACTCCGCGGCCCGGTCGCCGGTCAGCAGCCGGTAGACGCCGACGACGTGATCCAGCGCCGCGGCGTCGCGGCGGGTGTCGACCAGGATCATGTGGTCGAAGACCGGATCGAAGGCGTCACGCTCCAGCCGCCGCTCGTGATCGACCAGGCTGCCCGACCCGCCCAGCTCCTCGACGAAGACCCGGTAGCGCAGCCGTTGCGCGGCCTCCAGGTCCTGCGCGTCGCGGGCCAGGCGGAGCTCGAAATGGGGATCGTCAGCGATCATCGAAACGGGGCGTCATGCTCGGTCCTGCGGGTCGCCGGGTTGTAGGCGCTGGCCGGCGCGATTGCAACAACAACGCGGCAGAGGGATCTTGATGGCGCGGCACAAGACGATTGCATCGGGCGCGAGATGCAACCTAAGCTGGCGTCACGTGTCGGAATGCAGCTGCAGGAACACGTGCCGGCCGTCGATCACCACCTTGCCGGCATGTTCGAAATTCACCGTGATCCTGTCGCCGATCTTCGACTGGACCTGGCCCAGCCCCCATTCGGGCCGGTCGGGATGGCGGACGAGCATGCCCGGTTCGAGGATGTCGTTCAGGTCCGCCATTGCCGATCCCTTCGTAACCAGTGCGTCAATTCGAGAGTGTTTGCCATGACCGTTCCCGCCGTTCCTCCCGCCCCGCAGTTGTCGGCCCTTGTCGGCTCGCGCATCTGCCATGACCTTATCGGCCCTCTCGGCGCGATCGGCAACGGGATCGAACTGCTCGGCCTCGACGGCGCCGGCGGCGGGGCCGAACTCGACCTGATCACGCAGAGCGTGCGCAACGCCCATGCCCGCATCCGCTTCTTCCGCATCGCCTTCGGTGCCGCCGCCGCCGATGCGCGCCTGGGCCGGCCCGAGATCGTGGCGATCCTCGCGGACCTGACCGCGACCGGCCGGCTCAAGGCCGACTGGCACGTGCCGGGCGACCTGCCGCGGCGCGAGGTCAAGCTGGCCTTCCTGGCCCTGCAATGCCTCGAAACCGCGATGCCCTTCGGCGGCCGCGTCACCTTCTCGGCCGATGCGCGCGGCTGGGAGGCACGGGGCCGGGCGCCCCGTCTGCAGCCCGACCCGGCGCTCTGGAAGCTGCTGGAGGGCACCGCCGCGCCGGAAGCGGCCGAGCTCTCCGCCGCCCAAGTGCAATACGCGCTGCTGCCGCTCGAACTGGCGCGGCAGCAGCGGCGGCTGACGGCCGAGCTGGAGGACGGCGCGCTGCGGCTGCGCTGGTAGCCCGGCGCAGCTCAGCCCCGGGTCGCGCCGTCGCCGGTCACCAGGTACTTGAAGCTGGTCAGCTGCTCGGCCCCGACCGGACCGCGGGCATGCATCTTGCCGGTGGCGATGCCGATCTCGGCGCCCATGCCGAACTCGCCGCCATCGGCGAACTGGGTCGAGGCGTTGCGCATCAGGATCGCCGAATCGAGCCGGGCGAAAAAACGCTCGGCCGTCGCATCGTCCTCGGCCAGGATCGCGTCGGTATGGTTCGAGCCGTAGCGCCGGATATGGGCGATGGCCGCGTCGACGCCGTCGACCACCCTGGCCGCGATATCCATGTCGAGATATTCCCGGCCCCAGTCCTCTTCGGTCGCCGGCACGGTGCCGGGCACCTGTGCCAGCGTGGCGTCGGCATGGACCCGCACCCCGGCCGCGACCAGGTCGGCGACCAGCTGCGCGCCCAGCGTCCCGGCGATGGCACGGTCGATCAGCAGGCATTCGGCGGCGCCGCAGATCCCGGTCCGCCTTGTCTTGGCGTTCAGCACCACCTTGCGCGCCTTCTCCGGGTCGGCCGACTTGTCGACATAGACATGGACGATGCCCTCGAGATGGGCGAAGACCGGCACCCGCGCCTCGCGCTGGACCAGCCCGACCAGCCCCTTGCCACCGCGCGGCACGATGACGTCGATGAAGTCGGTCATCTTCAGCATCTCGGCCACCGCCGCCCGGTCGCGGGTCGGCACCAGCTGGATCGCGTCTTCGGGCAGGCCGGCGGCCTTGAGCCCCGCGACCAGGCAGGCATGGATCGCGGTCGAGGAATGGAAGCTCTCCGAGCCGCCGCGCAGGATCACCGCGTTGCCGGCCTTGAGGCAGAGCGCGCCGGCATCGGCGGTGACGTTGGGCCGGCTCTCGTAGATCACCCCGACGACGCCGAGCGGCGTGCGCACGCGCCGGATATGCAGGCCCGAGGGCATGTCCCATTCGGCGATCACCGCGCCGACCGGGTCGGCCTGCGCCGCCACCGCGCGCAGCCCGGCGACGATGCCCTCGATCCGGCCCTCGTCCAGCATCAGCCGGTCCATCATCGCGGCCGATAGCCCCTTGGCGCGGCCGAACTCGAGATCCCTGGCATTGGCCGCGATGATCTCGGCCCGCGCCGCCCAGACCGCGTCGGCGGCGGCATTCAGCGCCGCCGTTTTGGCCTCGGCCGGGGCAAAGGCCAGTTCCGCCGCCGCCGCCTTCGCCCGCGCCCCGATCCCGGCCATCATCGCCGTCACGTCATCCATGTCCTTCATCGCCGTCTCCATCGAAGGCCCCGCCGTCCCACAAGCTGCCAAGGCCGGGGGCGCTGCCCCCGGACCCCCGGAGTATTTGGACAAAGAAGAAATCAGAAGCGCCCCTGCCCTTCTTCCTTGTCCAAATCCTCCCGCCGGAGGCCCACGCCCGCCGTGGCGGGCGTTCCCTGCGCCAGGCTAGATAGCGCAGATCTCCGGCTCAGACCACCATGTCGTCGCGGTGGACCAGCGCGGCACGGCCCGGGTAGCCGAGCAGCGCCTCGATCTCGCCCGAGCGGTGGCCCTTGATCGCCCGGGCCTCGGGCGCGGTGTAGCGGGTCAGGCCCTTGCCCAGCACCGCGCCGTCCGGGCCCTGGATCTCGACCGGATCGCCACGGCCGAAGGCACCGGTGACGGCGGTCACCCCGGCCGGCAGCAGCGACTTGCCCTGGGCCAGGGCCCGGGCGGCGCCGGCATCGACCACCAGCGCGCCGCGCGGCTTCATCGCCGCGATCCAGCGTTTGCGGGCGGCATGAGGATCGCCCTGCGGCAGGAACCAGGTGCAGGGCGCGCCCGCCTCCAGCGCCTGGAGCGGGCGCATCCCCATCCCGGCGGTGATCGCCATGGCGCAGCCCCCCGCCGTCGCCGTCTTGCCGGCGAAAAGCTTGGTCTTCATCCCGCCCTTCGAGACGCCCGAGACCGGATCGCCGGCCATCGCCTCGATCTCGGGCGTGATCTCGTCGATCAGGTCGAAATGCCGGGCGTGCGGGTCGGTCTGCGGATTGGCGCTGTAGAGGCCGTCGACATCCGACAGCAGCACGAGCTGGTCGGCCCCCACCGTCACCGCGATCTGGGCCGCCAGCCGGTCGTTGTCGCCGAAGCGGATCTCGTCGGTGGCCACGGTGTCGTTCTCGTTGACGATCGGCACCACGCCCAGCCCCAGCAGCGTCTCCAGCGTCGCCCTTGCATTGAGGTAGCGGCGGCGGCTGTCGGTGTCCTCGAGCGTCATCAGCACCTGGGCGGTGGTGATGCCATGCGGCGCCAGCGCCTCCTCGTAGGCGCGGGCGAGGCGAATCTGGCCGACAGCGGCGGCGGCCTGGCTCTGCTCCAGCGGCAGGGCGCCGGCGGGCAGGCCGAGCACGGCGCGGCCGAGCGCGATCGAGCCGGAAGAGACCAGGATGACATCGGTGCCGCGAGCGCGCAGCATCGCCACGTCCTCGGCCAGCGCCCTGAGCCAGGCGGCGCGCAGCGGCCCGGCCTCGCGTTCGCCGGGCTTGCCCTCGACCAGCAGGGCCGAACCGATCTTGATCACCAGCCGCCTGGCCTGAGCCAGCTGCGGCCGGGCCGCCGTCACGGCCGCCACGGCGCGTCCTCCTGATCCCCGTCGACCTCGCGGCCCTCGGCGATCCGGGCCCAGAGGGCGCGCAGCACGTCCTGCACGCCCTGCCCGCTCGCCCCCGACATCGGGATCACCCGACCGGCCTCGGCCTCGAGCGCGGCGCGGCGCTCGGCCAGCGTCTCGGGATCGAGCGCGTCGATCTTGTTGAGCGCGGTGATGCGCGGCTTCTCGGCCAGCGCCGGCGAATAGGCGGCGAGTTCGGCGAGGATGGTGCGGTAATCCTCCATCATCGTCTCGGAGGTGCCGTCGACGAGGTGGAGCAGCACCGAACAGCGCTCGACATGGCCGAGGAACAAATCGCCCAGCCCGCGGCCCTCGCTGGCACCGGCGATCAGGCCGGGAATGTCGGCCATGACGAATTCCTTGCCGTCGACGCCGACGACGCCGAGGTTCGGCACCAGGGTGGTGAACGGGTAATCGGCGATCTTGGGCCGGGCGTTCGAGGTCGCGGCGAGGAAGGTCGACTTGCCGGCATTGGGCAGGCCGACGAGGCCGGCATCGGCGATCAGCTTGAGCCGCAGCCAGATCGTGCGCTCGATACCCTCCTGGCCGGGATTGGCGCGGCGCGGCGCCTGGTTGGTCGCGGTCTTGAAATGCAGGTTGCCCCAGCCGCCATTGCCGCCCTTGGCCAGCAGCACGCGCTGGCCCGGTTCGGTCAGGTCGGCGATCAGGGTGACTTCGTCCTCTTCGAGGATCTCGGTGCCGACCGGCACCCGCAGCACGATGTCGTCGCCCGACTTGCCGGTGCGCTGCTTGCCCATGCCGGGCTGGCCGGACTTGGCGAAGAAATGCTGCTGGTAGCGGAAGTCGATCAGGGTGTTGAGCCCCTCGACCGCCTCGGCCCAGACCGAGCCGCCGGTGCCGCCGTCGCCGCCATCCGGGCCGCCGAACTCGACATATTTCTCGCGCCGGAAGCTGACGCAACCGGAGCCGCCGCCGCCCGAGCGGATGTAGACTTTGGCGAGATCGAGGAATTTCATGATGGGCCCCTGAGAAATCAGGGCTCTCCGATAAGGCTTATCGGGGCGACTCTCAAGG
This sequence comes from Acidimangrovimonas pyrenivorans, assembly GCF_042643245.1. Classification (NCBI taxonomy): domain Bacteria; kingdom Pseudomonadati; phylum Pseudomonadota; class Alphaproteobacteria; order Rhodobacterales; family Paracoccaceae; genus Acidimangrovimonas; species Acidimangrovimonas pyrenivorans. The sequence continues at coordinate 221,736 of NZ_JBHRSK010000004.1, read as the reverse complement.
GGCCTTGGAGTTGTCCGGGGCGGACACGCCACGGTGACGGGTGACGCCCGACCCCGGGTGGGCGCTTGCAACGGTCGCCTTGAGAGGTCGGTCAAGACCCGCCTGCCAGCCGTGCCCCTTGGCCGATCACGGAATGCGCCCTCTCGGGGGAAGGGTCGGATGCCGCCCGGCGGGGCGCCGGGCGAAAGGCTGGACCGGGCGAGGCTGGCCGCTAGAGCCGCACGCCGCGGCGGCCGGCGAGATCGGTGAAATACTGCCAGGCGACGCGGCCCGAACGGGCGCCGCGCGTCGCCTGCCACTCGATCGCCTCGGCGCGCAGATCGGCGTCGCTGATCTCGACGCCATAGGCGTCGCAATAGCCGCGGATCATGTCGAGATAGTCGTCCTGGCTGCAGGGGTGGAAGCCCAGCCAGAGCCCGAAGCGGTCCGACAGCGAGACCTTCTCCTCGGTCGCCTCGGACGGGCTGATCGCGGTCGAGCGTTCGTTCTCGATCATGTCGCGCGGCATCAGGTGGCGGCGGTTCGAGGTGGCGTAGAACACCACGTTCGCCGGCCGGCCCTCGATGCCGCCATCGAGCACCGCCTTGAGGCTCTTGTAATGCTGGTCGTCATGGGAAAACGACAGGTCGTCGCAGAACAGCAGGAAGCGTTCCTCGCTGTCGCGCAACAGGTGGAGCAGGCGCGAGACCGAGCCGAGATCCTCGCGCTGGATCTCGACGATCTTGAGCTTCTCGCCGCGTGCCAGCACCTCGGCATGGACCGCCTTGACCAGGCTCGACTTGCCCATGCCGCGCGCGCCCCAGAGCAGCGCGTTGTTGGCCGGCAGGCCGCGGGCGAATTGCAGCGTGTTCTCGAGCAGGATGTCGCGCGCCCGGTCGACGCCGATCAGCAGGCCGATCTCGACCCGCGCCACATCGGGCACCGGCGCCAGCCGGTCGGGCGAGACATGCCAGACGAAGGCCTCGGCGCCCGAGAAATCCGGCGCCTGTTGCGGTGGCGGGCTCAGACGCTCGAGCGCCTCGGCGATGCGGATCAGCGGATCAATCATTCCTTGCGGTCCGCGTCGTCGTCCGTGTCGCCGCCCTCAGCGGCCTCTTCGCCCTCTTCGTCCTCGTCCTCGTCGAACTCGCTCTCGTCGAACCACAGGCCCTGAGCGCGCAGCTCAGCCTCGCGCCGCTTCTCGACCCGGCCGACCAGGAAGATCGAGACCTCGTAGAGCCCGTAGACGACGACGAACAGGATCGACTGCGAGACGACGTCGGGCGGGGTGACGACGGCAGCCAGCACCAGGATGCCGACGACGGCCCATTTGCGCACGCCGGCCAGGCCCTTGGCGGTCACCAGCCCGGCCTTGCCCATCAGCGTCAGCAGCACCGGCAGCTGGAAGCAGAGGCCGAAGGCGATGATGAACTTGGTCGTCAGCGCCAGGTATTCCTCGATCGAGCCGTGGAAGGTGATGCCCGCGGTCTCGAGCATCTTGCCGGCATGGCTCGCCGCCGCCTTACCGGCCGCCACCGTGCCATCGTCGATCGGCACCGGCGAGCCCTGCTGGAAGCCGAGGAAGAAGCGGAAGGCCATCGGCAGGATGACGTAATAGGCGAAGGCCGCGCCGAAGAAGAACATCACCGGCGAGGCGATCAGGAACGGCAGGAAGGCGCCGCGCTCGGACTTGTAGAGCCCCGGGGCGATGAAGCGCCACAGCTGGTAGGCGATGACCGGGAAGGCCAGCACGAAGCCGCCGAAGGCCGAGATGCGGATGGCGACGAAGAAGCCCTCCTGCAGCTTGATCATCGTCAGGCTGCAATCCTGGCCGCGATCGGCGAGCGCGCCGCAGACCGGCCGGGTGAGGAAGTTGAAGATCGGGTTGGCGACCGTGTAACAGATCACGATGCCCACGACGAAGGCCAGCACCGAGTAGATCAGCCGGGTGCGCAGCTCGGCCAGATGTTCGATCAGGGGCGCGCTGCTTTCGTCGATCTCTTCGGTGCTCATGCGTCACTCTGCTTGGTGGATTTGGCCCGGGTGGAGGCGGTCTTGGTCGTCTTGGCGCCCGTTTTGCTGGCGGTCGCCTTGCCGGCGGTTGCCTTGCTCGCCGCCGGCTTGGCCGCGGCGCCGGTCGTCTTGCGGGTCGCGGTCTTGGCCGCGGCGCTCTTCGTCGCCGTCGCTTTCGAGGCCGCCGACTTCGAGGCCGTCGACTTCGCCGACGAAGCTTTCGCGGTGGTCGACCTGGTGCCCGCCTTGGCGGTCGATTTCCTGGCCGCGGGCTTGCGCGCCGGCTTGGCCGGTTCGGGATCGCCGTCCAGCTGTTCGCCGGGTTTGCGGCGCTCGTCCAGCTTGGCCATCTCGGCCTCGGCCTTCTCGGCCCGTTCCTTGGCCAGCGCCTCGGTGGCCGGGCCGCGCGGCGCCTCGGGATCGGGCTTGAGCCCGTCCTTGTTCGACCGCTTGACCTCGTCCCAGCTTTCCAGCCGCTCGCTCGCCGACTTCATCGCGTCGAGACCGAACGACTTGGCCGAGGTCAGCGCCTTGAGGTCGCGGGCGACGTCGCCGGCGCCGGCCTCGTCGGCGGCGCTCTCCATCGCGCGCTGGAAGTCGCGCGCCATGCTCCGCGCCTTGGCGGTCACCTGGCCGAGCGCATGGAACATCCGCGGCAGGTCCTTGGGACCGACCACGATCAACGCCACCACACCGATTACGAGAAGCTCGGACCCGCCGATATCAAACATGCGATCTCACTCCGCGCCCGCCGGCCGGCGCGCCCTCGCGGGCCGCGCCACGGCTCCGGACAATCAGACCTTGTCTTTCTTTTCTTCTTCCGGCGTCACGTCGCGGGCGCTCTCGGCGTCGGCCTTCTCGAGCTCCTCGGTGCCGTCCTTCATGCCTTTCTTGAAGGCGGTGATGCCCTTGCCGACTTCGCCCATGAGCGAGCTGACCTTGCCGCGTCCGAACAGGACCAGAACGACCACGGCGATCAGCAGCAGGCCGGGAATGCCGATGTTGTTGAGCATGGATTTCTCCCTTCGCGGGCCCGGTGCGGACCCGCCCCCTTATGGTTCACGTTGCTTCCATTTATTGACTTGCGCGCCAAGATCAAAGCCCGAATCCGTCCGCCGGACGCATTTCTTTGTGCCCGTGATGCCCGTTTCGGCGCTGCGGCGCGGCCGCTGCCCAAGGGCGAAGCACCGGATTTTCGCCGACTTCTCGCGATCTGCCGTTGGAACGCGGCCCGCCCGCCACCGGAAGCCGACCGCGCCGCGCCGCAGCGCCGAAAGGTCGCAGCCGGCCCGGCGATGCGGCCGTCTCACGCGAATGTGTTCCGGCGCGGGCCGGCCGTGCGCCCGTTGCCTCGCTGCCGGCGCCTCAGCTCGCCCCTCAGCCGGCGGGGAAGACGAAACAGCGGTCGCGGCGGAACATCAGCCACAGCGCGGTGCCCGGCCGCGGCAGGAAGACGCCCGGAACCGTGGCCTTGAGCAGCGAGCCGTCGAATTCCAGCCGGAACTCGACCAGGCTCTGGCCGCCGAGGAACCGCGCCCGCGCCACCACCCCGCGCGCCGGGCTGCCATGTTCGGGCGTCGGGTCGGGGCCGCGGCCGCTGCGGTCGAAGTCGATCTTGAGGTGCTGCGGCCGGATCACGATCTCGACCGCGCTGCCATCGGCATGGCCGGGCGCGAGGAAGCGACCGAAGGCGGTCTCGATCAGCGCGCCCCGAACTTCGCCGCGCAACACATTGATATCCGAGAAGAAGGCCGCCGCCGCCCGGTCGACCGGCGCGTTGTAGACATTGTAGGGCGCGCCGCGCTGGACGATCCTCCCGGCCCGCATCAGCGCGATCTCGTCGGCCATGCGCATCGCCTCTTCCGGCTCGTGGGTGACCAGCAGCACCGCCGTGCCCTCTTCCTTCAGCACCTCCAGGGTGGCGTCGCGGATGCCGTCGCGCAGCCGATTGTCGAGGCCCGAGAACGGCTCGTCCATCAGCATGATCCGCGGCCGCGGCGCCAGCGCCCGGGCCAGCGCCACCCGCTGCTGCTCGCCGCCCGACAGCTCGTGCGGGTGCTTGTCGCCGAAGCCGGAGAGGTCGACCTTCTCGAGCAGCTCGCCGACCCGCCGCGCCTTGTCGTCGCGGCTGCCGCCGAGGCCGAACGCGACGTTGCCGGCCACCGTCAGATGCGGGAACAGGGCGAAGTCCTGGAACATCAGCCCGACGGCGCGTTGCTCCGGCGGCAGGTGCAGCCCGCCTTCCGACACCACCCTTCCGTCGAGCGCGATCCGGCCGGCATCGGGATGCTCGACCCCGGCAATCATCCGCAGCGTCGTCGATTTGCCGCAGCCCGAGGGGCCGAGCAGGCAGGTGACCTGCCCCGGCGCCACGGTCAGCGAGACGTCATCGACCACCGCGGTGCCGCCGAAGCGCCGCGTCAGACCCTCGACCTGCAGCCGCGGGGACGGGTTGGATGGGGTGCTGCTCACGCCGGCCTGCCTTTAATCCGATCAATTCCCTCGGGATTATTCCGCATAGCAGGGCGCGACCCGGGCGGCAAGCGCCGCGCGGCCGGCGGGCTGCCCGGCCCGGCACCAGCGGCCTTGGACAATGGCGCGCGCAAGGAAGGCGGGGGGCTGTCTGCCCCCCGCCCCCCCCCGAGGATATTTGCGAGCAGAAAGGAAGAGCGGTCGGGTTCAGAGCGTGTAGTTGAGGGCGCCGCCGTCGAGGAGGATGTTCTGGCCGACGATGAAGCCGGCGTGCTGCGAGCACAGGAAGGCGCAGGCGGCGCCGAACTCCTGCGCCGTGCCGTAGCGCCGGGCGGGAATGGTGGCGGCGCGGCGGGCGCGGGCCTCGTCGAGGCTGATGCCTTCCGCCTTGGCCACCCCGCCGTCGAGCGCATCGGCGCGGTCGGTGGCGTGGATGCCGGGCAGCAGGTTGTTGATGGTGACGCCCGAGGGCGCGACCTGGCGCGCGGTGCCGGCGACGAAGCCGGTCAGCCCGGCGCGGGCCGAGTTCGACAGGCCGAGCACCGGGATCGGCGATTTCACCGACTGGCTGGTGATGTTGACCACCCTGCCCCAGCCCCGTTCCATCATCCCCGGCAGCGCCGCCTGCATCAGCGCGATCGGCGTCAGCATGTTGGCGTCGAGCGCGGCGATGAAATCGTCGCGGTCCCAGTCCGACCACAGGCCCGGCGGCGGGCCGCCGGCATTGGTGACGAGGATGTCGATATCGCCCGCCGCTTCGAGCACCCTGGCGCGGCCGTCCTCGGTGGTGATGTCGGCGGCGACGGCGGTGACCGAGACGCCGTGATCGGCGCCGAGCCCGGCGGCGGTGGCCTCGAGCGCCTCGGCGCCACGGGCGTTGAGCACGAGCTCGACCCCGGCCGCGGCCAGCGCCTCGGCGCAGCCCCGGCCCAGTCCCCTCGACGAGGCGCAGACCAGCGCCCTCTTGCCGCGAATTCCCAGATCCATCGCATCCTCCCTCGTTCTGCCCGGCCGCCGCGGCCGGCGCCCCATGGCCTAGCATCGCCGCCGGGGCACGGGAAGGCCCTGCCGGCGCTTCCGGCGCCACAGTCGCCCGGTGCGGTGCAAAACCGCCCCGACGTTGACTTTATCCCGCCGCATTCGAAAGCTATCCCGGCCGCGAAGACCGACAACCGACGGACGACCCCGATGACGCGTTCCGAGCCCCGCTCGACCGACAGACCCGCCCCCGTTCCCGGCTATGCCTGCCAGGTGTTCCGGGCCGACGACATCTACGTCCAGTCGGGCGCCAATCTGGGCGACCCGATCGGCGAGGTCGACGCGGTCTGCCCGGGCGATGTCTACCAGCTTGCGCCCGAGTCCCGGCCCTTGCGGCTGGTGCTGGCCCCGGAAGCCGAGGCGCCGGGCCGCGGGCTGCGGCTGCTGGAGGGATCCTCGATCGGCCGCCCCGGCGAACCGGTGACGCTGAGCGGGCGGATGACGCTGATGGCGCCCGACGGCGATACCGTGGAGCTGCTGGTGCTGCGCCACCGGTCCTGCCCGGCCGAAGCCGGGAGTCGCGCCACGGCCTCGGACACCTATGCCCTGCCGCTGTCGCCGATGGCGCCGCGCACCGATTACACGCTGATCCGGGCGACCGCCGACCCGGGCGAGGTGCGACTGGCCGACCTGGTCTGCATCTCCTTCGCCCGCGGCACGATGATCGCGCTGGCCGGCGGCCGCCAGGTGCCGATCGAGAGCCTGGCCCCCGGTGACCGCATCCTGACCCGCGATCACGGGGCCCAGCCGCTGCGCTGGCTCGGCCAGGCGACGCTGCGCGCCGTCGGCGCCTTCGCCCCCGTCGTCATCACCGCCGGGACGCTCGGCAATGCCGGCGACCTGATCGTCGGCCAGCATCATCGCATGTTCCTCTACCAGCGCGGCCAGCGCCTGACCGAGACCGCCGAGCTGCTGGTCCAGGCCAAGCACCTGGTCGACGGCGAGCGGGTCTTCCTGCGCGAGGGCGGCTTCGTCGACTATTTCAGCCTGGTCTTCGACCGCCACGAGATCGTCTATGCCGAGGGCATCCCGGCCGAGAGCCTGATGATCAACGACGCCACCCTGACCCACCTGCCCGACGAGCTGGCCGAGGAGGTCAAGGCACGCTTCCCCGGCCTGTCCCAGCACCAGCATTTCGGCACCGAGGCCGGGCGGCGGATGCTCGACACGGTTGGCCCCGCGGCGCTGTTCAAGCGCCGGGCGGGCTAGCGCGAAGGCCGCCGCTCACGGCTTTCCGGTGATCGTCAGCGCGCCGCTGACCGGGGTGCCGTTGACGGTAATCGGACCGTTGATCGCCTGGCCGAAGACGCCCTTGATCGGGGTGCCGCGGAAATCGCCCTGGACCCGCGCCGTGGTCACGACGGTGTTGCCATCCGTGCCGGTCAGCTTGCCCTTCATGGTGCCGGCGAACTGGTTCGGACGGGTGACGTCGGCGCACCCACCCGACGTCCCGATGCAACCGTCGGACATCGTCAACTTGCCGTCGTAGTAGACCGGGGGGCGGGTGAAGACATAGCTGCTGTTCGTGGCATTGTCGGTGATCTCGCCGCCGACGAAGTTCTTGGCCTCACCGGTCATCCTGGCATTGGCGAAATCGGCAGTCAGCGTGGTCTCGCCGATGAGGCTGATGCGCGGCGCGGCGCCGACCGCGCCGGTCTGGTTGGCATAGAGCAGGGCATAGCCCTTGTAGGTCGCGTGGCCGCTGGTCGGCATCCGCTTGTAGGCGGTGTTCGGCAGCGCCGCCTGCCCGGTCGCGCTGTCGCCGTCCAGGAATACGCGCTGCGCCTCGTATCCGGGCTGCAGGAAACTGTCGTAATAGGTTGCCGGACTGGATTGCGCCGTCGGCGTGCCACCGCCGCCGCATCCGGCCAGAGCGGCCGCCGCCAAGACCATCCAGATCACGTTGCCCGCGCCCGAGATCACTTTGCCCGCGCCAAGCGCCATCGCACATTCCCCCACTCGCACCCCGGAACGCGACCCGCCCCAGTCGCGGAGCCGCGTCCTGACCCTAGAGGTCGCCACGGAACGATCAACGCGCGATTGCGTGAACGCACCGCCACCGCCGGCGGAAAGGCGCGCCACGGCTGCTTGCCCGGCGCCGCGCACCACGCTATAGGCGCGGCCATGCTGGACCAATCGAACCGCCCCGCCCTGCCCCCGGAGATCGGCCGCCGCCGGACCTTCGCGATCATCTCGCACCCGGATGCGGGCAAGACCACGCTGACCGAGAAGTTCCTGCTCTACGGCGGCGCGATCCAGATGGCCGGCCAGGTCCGCGCCAAGGGCGAGGCCCGGCGGACCCGCTCGGACTTCATGAAGCTGGAACAGGATCGCGGCATCTCGGTCTCGGCCTCGGCGATGTCCTTCGATTTCGGCAACTACCGCTTCAACCTCGTCGACACCCCCGGCCACTCGGATTTCTCCGAGGACACCTATCGCACCCTGACCGCGGTCGACGCCGCGATCATGGTGATCGACGGCGCCAAGGGGGTGGAAAGCCAGACCCGCAAGCTGTTCGAGGTCTGCCGCCTGCGCGACCTGCCGATTCTCACCTTCTGCAACAAGATGGACCGCGAGGCGCGCGACACCTTCGAGATCATCGACGAGATCCAGGAAAACCTCGCCATCGACGTCACCCCGGCGTCGTGGCCGATCGGCATGGGCCGCGAGTTCCTCGGCTGCTACGACATGCTCAACGACCGGCTCGAGCTGATGGACCGGGCCGACCGCAACAAGGTGGCGGAATCGATCAAGATCGACGGGCTCGACGACCCCAAGCTGGCCGAGCACGTCCCCGCCGACCAGCTCGAGAAGCTGCGCGAGGAGGTCGAGATGGCCCGCGCCCTGCTGCCGCCCTTCGACCGCCAGAGCTTCCTCGAAGGTCACCTGACGCCGATCTGGTTCGGGTCCGCGATCAACAGCTTCGGCGTCAAGGAGCTGATGGACGGGATCGGCAACTACGGCCCGCCGCCGCAGCCCCAGAACGCCGGCGAGCGCCAGATCGCGCCCGAGGAGCCCAAGGTCACCGGCTTCGTCTTCAAGGTCCAGGCCAACATGGACCCCAAGCACCGCGACCGGGTCGCCTTCGTCCGCCTCGCCTCGGGCCATTTCACCCGCGGCATGAAGCTGCTGCATGTCCGGTCGAAGAAGCCGATGGCGATCTCGAACCCGGTGCTGTTCCTCGCCTCCGACCGCGAGCTGGCGGAAGAGGCCTGGGCCGGCGACATCATCGGCATCCCCAACCATGGCCAGTTGCGCATCGGCGACGCGCTGACCGAGGGCGAGCAACTGCGCTTCACCGGCATCCCCAGCTTCGCGCCGGAACTGCTGCAGGGCGTGCGCGCCGGCGATCCGATGAAGGCCAAGCACCTGGAGAAGGCGCTGATGCAATTCGCCGAGGAAGGCGCGGCCAAGGTGTTCAAGCCCTCGGTCGGCTCGGGCTTCATCGTCGGCGTCGTCGGCGCGCTGCAATTCGACGTCCTCGCCAGCCGGATCGAGCAGGAATACTCGCTGCCGGTCCGCTTCGAGCCGTCGCAATTCACCTCGGCGCGCTGGGTCACCGGCCCCAAGGCCGAGCTCGACAAGTTCATCAACGTCAACAAGGGCCATATCGCCCATGACCACGACGGCGACATCGTCTACCTGACGCGGCTGCAATGGGACATCGACCGCGTCGAGCGCGACTATCCCGAGCTGAAACTCAGCGCGACCAAGGAAATGATGGTCTGAGCCAAGGCCGGGGGCGCGGCCCCCGGACCCGCGGGACATCTTCAGCTCGGAAGAAGACAGAAGCGCGCGTCCCCGTCTTCTTTGCCAAAATACTCTCGGGGAGCGCGAGGGGCAGACAGCCCCTCGCCCTTTCCTTGCGCCATTGTCCAAGGCCAATGGCGGCGGGGCAGACAGCCCCTCGCCCTTTCCTGCGCCATTGTCCAAGGCCAATGGCGGCGGGGCAGAAAGCCCCTCGCCCTTTCCTTGCGCCATAGCCCAAGCGCAATGGCGGCGGGGCAGACAGCCCCTCGCGCGGCCCCGAGCGACCCGCCCGCCCCGCCTCAGCCGACGCTAACCTCGAGCGTCACCTCGGCCCTGAGCAGCTTCGAGATCGGGCAGCCCGCCTTGGCCTGCTCGGCCAGCTCGAGCAGCTTCTCCTCCGGCGCGTCGCCGGTCACCGTGGCGACCAGATGTGCGGCGACCACGGTCGGCCCGCCCTCGGTCGTCGCGTCGAGCGTGACGGTCGAGGTGGTGGCGATCGTGCCGGGCTTGATCCCGGCGCCTTCCATCAGCGCCGACAGGAACATCGCATAGCAGGCGGCATGGGCGGCGCCGATCAGCTCCTCGGGATTGCAGCCCGCCTTGCCCTCGAAACGGCTGGCGTGGCTGTAGGCGATCCCGTCCAGCGCCCCGCTCTCGGTCGAGACGGTGCCGCTGCCGGCCTTCAGCCCGCCGCTCCACACCGCCGATCCGGATTTCTCGATCATGGTAGCCTCCCCTTGCAGCGCGCCCTGCGGCGCCCCGCTTCAACATAGCCCGCGCCGGTGATCCGTCATCCTTGCCGCAGCCGGTGAGGTTTCGGCCGCAACCGGCCCAATTTGCGGACCAATTCCCCGGCACATTGACGCGGTGGCAAATTTCCGTTACCCCGACCCTGCCTCATCTGGAGGCTGAATGACGCCGGGACGCCCGGGAGTATGCGTCCCTTGAACCCCGCGCGGTCCGACGCCGCGCCGACAGGACGCGAATGACGAAGTTTACCGATCTTGCCCTTGACCCCAAGGTGCTGAAGGCCGTGGCCGATGCCGGCTACGAAACCCCGACTCCGATCCAGGCCCAGGCCATTCCGCCGGCGCTCGAAGGCCGCGACGTGCTGGGCATCGCCCAGACCGGCACCGGCAAGACCGCCAGCTTCACGCTGCCGATGATCACCATGCTGGGCAAGGGCCGGGCCCGGGCCCGGATGCCGCGCTCGCTGGTCCTCGCCCCGACGCGCGAACTGGCCGCCCAGGTGGCCGAGAATTTCGACATCTATGCCAAGCACACCAAGCTGACCAAGGCGCTGCTGATCGGCGGCGTGAGCTTCGCCGAACAGGACAAGCTGATCGACCGCGGCGTCGACGTCCTGATCGCGACGCCGGGCCGCCTGCTCGACCATTTCGAGCGCGGCAAGCTGCTGCTCACCGGCGTCCAGATCATGGTCGTGGACGAGGCCGACCGGATGCTCGACATGGGCTTCATCCCGGATATCGAGCGGATCTTCCAGCTCACCCCGTTCACCCGCCAGACGCTGTTCTTCTCGGCCACCATGGCGCCCGAGATCGAGCGCATCACCAACGCCTTCCTGCACAACCCGGTCCGGGTCGAGGTCGCGCGCCAGTCGACCACCTCGGAAACCATCGAGCAGCGGCTGATCGCCTTCACCCCCAGCCGCCGCGACCGTTCCTTCGCCGAAAAACGGGCCGTGCTGCGCGAACTGATCAGGGCCGAGGGCGCGGCCTGCACCAACGCCATCGTCTTCTGCAATCGCAAGATGGATGTCGATGTCGTCGCCAAGTCGCTGAAACAGCACGGTTTCAACGCCGCGCCGATCCATGGCGACCTCGACCAGTCGGTGCGCACCCGGACCCTGGACGGGTTCCGCGACGGCACGATCCAGTTCCTGATCGCCTCCGACGTCGCCGCCCGCGGGCTCGACATCCCGGCGGTCAGCCACGTCTTCAACTTCGACGTGCCCAGCCATGCCGAGGATTACGTCCACCGCATCGGCCGCACCGGCCGGGCCGGGCGCGAGGGCCGCGCGATCACCATCGCGACGCCGGCCGACGACAAGTATCTCTCGGCGATCGAGAGCCTGATCAAGGCCGAGATCCCGCGCGGCGAGGTGCCGGAATTCGAGGCCTCGCCCGAGCGCCGCAAGCGCGACGACCGCAACGACGGGCGCAAGGACGGCGAGCGCGAGAAGGGCAAGCGCAGCCGCGGCGGCCGGAGCCGGCGCAAGGACGGCGAGGCGCCGGAAAGCGGTGAGGAGCAGCAGGTTCAGGCCGCGGCGCCGGAGCCGCAGGAAGAGCGCCCGGCGCGAGAGCCGCGCCGCGCGCCCCGCGAAGACCGTCGCGAAGAGCGCAAGGGCGGCCGTGGCCGCCGCGGCGGCCGCGACGAGGAGGTCGTGGTCGGCATGGGCGATCACGTGCCCGAATTCCTGACCCGCAGCTTCGCCAAGGTGAAAAGCGAGTAAGCGGCCCGCGGTTCACGACCGGAGAGCCCCGCCCGGTGCGGGGCTTTTTCGTTTCCGGATCGCGAAATTCCCTCGGCCCGCGCCCCGAGACGAGGCCGGAGACGAGGCCGGAGACGAGGCCGGACGAGGCCGTCGGTCTTGCAGCAGATGGACCGCGAGCCGCGCAGAGGCTTGACCCCGCGCGACACAGGCCCGCCCCCAAGATCGCGAAAACCTCGAGGCGGTCACCTTGGCGGCTGCCCGCCCCTTGCCGTCTGCCGGGCGGTTCGCGACCGCCCCGCGTGCGCCTATTCCGACAGCCGGCTGACGACCACCGTCACCTCGGGCTTGCGGCCGATCTGCTCCATCGCCACCTGGCGGGCGATGCGCCGCAGGGCGTCGTCGATCTTGTCGTCGTCGGTCATCACCTTGGGCCCGGCGCGGTCAAGGAACTCGACCATCTCGCCCTCCATCGCCTCGACCAGCGCGGTGCCGGACTTGCCGGTCTCGGGCAGGCCCATCAGCTCGGCCCAGGGATCGCCCAGAAGCTCGCCATCCTCGTCGACGATCACGGTCACCAGCACATGGCCGTTCAGCGCCATGCGGATGCGGTCGCGCACCACCCCGTCCATCGCCCCGATCAGCACCTGGCCGTCGCGATAGACGCGGCCGGCCTCGACATGCTCGACCACCTTCGGCGCCTCGCCGCCGATCTCGACCATGGTGCCGTTGGTGACGACGGCGCTGGCGATGCCCTTGTCGCTGCCGATCTTCGCATGCTCGCGCAGGTGACGGTGCTCGCCGTGCATCGGCAGCAGGATCTCGGGCCGCAGCGCGGCGTGGATCTCTTCCAGATCGGGCCGGTTGGCATGGCCCGAGACGTGGTACTTGCCGCCGCTGTCATCGACGACGTCGACACCCATCTCGGAATAGGCATTCATGATCCGGATCACGCCGCGCTCGTTGCCCGGGATGGTCTTGGAGGAGAACAGGAACAGGTCGCCCGCCGCCATCTTCAGGCCGAGATACTTGCCGCGCGCCAGCTGGGCGCTGGCGGCCCGGCGCTCGCCCTGGCTGCCGGTGACGATCAGCATCAGATGCTCGCGCGGCACCTCCGCCGCCTGTTCCGGCGTGAGCACCGGGGGAAAGTCGCTCAGCACGCCGGACTCGACCGCCGCCTTGACCATCCGGTTCATCGCCCGGCCCAGCAGGCAGACCGAGCGCCCGGCGGCCTGGCCGGCCTCGGCCAGCGTCTTCAGCCGGGCGACGTTCGAGGCGAAAGTGGTCGCCACCACCATGCCCTCGGCATTCGCCACCAGCCCGGTGATCGCCTCGGGCAGAGAGCTTTCGCTGCGCCCCGGCGCGGGCGAGAAGACGTTGGTGGAGTCGCAGACCAGCGCCTTGATGCCCTCGTCGCCGATCGCGGTGAAGACCTCGGGCGCGTAGGCCTCGCCGACCACCGGGTCGCGGTCGAGCTTGAAGTCGCCGCTATGGAACACCTTGCCCGCCGGGGTCTCGATCAGCAGCCCGGCGCTTTCCGGGATCGAGTGGGCGACGGGGACATATTGCACCTTGAACGGCCCGGCCGCGACCGTCTCCGGGCGCGGGTCGACGATGTGGAGGTCGTCGACCGGCAGCCCGCGCTCCTCCATCTTCATCGCGGCCAGCAGGCCGGTGAAGCGGCGGCAATAGACCGGCGCCCTGAGCTTGGGCCAGAGCAGGCCGAGCGCGCCGACATGGTCCTCGTGGGCATGGGTGATGAAGATCGCCTCGATCCGGTCGGCGCGTTGCTCCAGCCAGTCGACATCGGCCATGATCAGGTCGACCCCGGGCGTGGTGTCCATGTCGGGGAAGGTCACGCCCAGATCGACCACGATCAGCCGTTCCTTGCCGGCCGGGCCGTAGCCGTAGACGTAACAGTTCATCCCGATCTCGCCGGCGCCGCCGAGGGGAAGATAGATCAGGCGGTTCTTGGGGCTCATAGCGTGCCGTTTTCCTTGTTGTAGGCGTGGATCACGGTCAGGCCGTGCATCGTCAGGTCGTCTTCGATGGTGTCGAACAGCACATCGCCCGTCGCGAACAGAGGCGCAAGCCCCCCGGTGCCGATGATCTGCATCGGCCGGTCATATTCGCCCCGAATCCGGTCGGTGATACCGCGCACCAGGCCGATATAGCCCCAGAAGATGCCCGACTGCATGCAGGCGACGGTGTTGGTGCCGATCACGGCCTGCGGCTTGGTGACGTCGACATGGGGCAGCGCGGCGGCGGCGGCATGCAGCGCCTCGAGGCTGAGATTGACGCCCGGCGCGATGACGCCGCCGACATAGGCGCCGTCCTCGGCCACCACGTCGAAGGTGGTGGCGGTGCCGAAATCGACGACGATCAGGTCGCCGCCATGGCGGTCGTAGGCGCCGGCGGTGTTGACCAGCCGGTCGGGTCCGACCGAGGTGCCCTGATCGACGCGCGGCGGCACCGGCAGCAGGCAGTCGGGCCGGCCGACGACCAGCGGCCGGGTGTTGAAATAGCGGTCGGCGAAGACGCGCAGGTTGAAGACGACGCGCGGCACCGTCGACGAGATGATGACATCGGTGATCATCGCGTCGATCTTGTGATGGGCGATCAGGGTCGAATACCAGACGTAATACTGGTCGGCGGTGCGCTGGTGTTCGGTCGAGGTCCGCAGGGTGCAGAGGAACTGGCTCCCGTCCCAGACCGAGAAGACGGTGTTGGTATTGCCGCAGTCAATGCACAGGAGCATCGGCATCTCCCCTTCAGAAAAAGACCTCGGCGGCCGGGATCGCCCGGCGGCCCTGGGCGGTGTTTAGGACAAGGTTGCCGGCGGCGTCCACCGTCTCGAACGTGCCCTCGTGGCTTTCCGACGTGGTGCGGGCCACGATGCGCTCGCCCAGCCGGGCGGCACGGGCCAGCCAGGCGGTGCGGATCGGCTCGAAGCCGTAGGTCCGGAACTGCGCCTCGCGCGCCGCATAGGCGGGGGCGAGCAGGTCGAGGAACTCCTCCGGCGTCACCATCGCCCCGGTCTCGGACAGCAGGCTGACCGGGCGCAGCGCCCCGGGCTCGACCTGGTCGGCGCCGGGCGCGGCGACCAGGTTGATGCCGATGCCGATGGCGAGGTGGCTGACCGCCCCGCCCTGCCCGGCGCTTTCCAGCAGGATGCCGGCGACCTTGCCGCCGTTGAGCAGCACGTCGTTGGGCCATTTCAGCGCGAAGCTCTGCGGCCGGCCGCTGGCGGCGGCGAAGGCGTCGTCGAGCGCCAGCGCGGCGACGAAGCTGCGCAGCGCCACCTGCTCGGGCCGCTCGGTCGGGCGCATCACCAGGGTGGCGGCGAAATTGCCCTTCGGCATGCTCCAGGCGCGGCCGCGGCGGCCGCGGGCGGCAGTCTGTTCATGGGCCAGAATCCATGCAGGCCCCGCGAGATGCGGGGCCCTGCGGGCGGCCTCGGTCAGCGTGCTGTCGACCGAGGCGAGGACGTGGCGCGCCACGCCCTCGGGCCAGTCCGGATTACGGGACAAGCGTCGCCGCGGCGGCCTGCGCCAGCCCGTCGATGCCGAAGAAGTTGATGACGCCCAGCACCATCACCGCGGCCGAGCCCATCAGCGCCAGCCAGGGCATCAGCCCCATGGTGCCGCTGTCGAGGCCTTCGCGCTCTTCGCCGAAATACATGTAGAAGACGATGCGCAGGTAGTAGAAGGCACCGATCACCGAGGCGATCACGCCGGCGATGGCCAGCCAGGTCAGCCCGGCATCGACGGCCGCTTTCAGCACGTAGAACTTGGCGAAGAAGCCGACCATCGGCGGCACCCCGGCGAGGCTGAACATCAGCACCAGCAGCGCCAGCGCCTTCAGCGGCTCCTTCTTCGAATACATGTTCAGCGCGCCGATATCGGTCACCGGCCGGCCGTCCTTCTCCATCGACAGGATGAAGGCGAAGGTGCCGACGTTCATGGTGACGTAGATCGCCATGTAGACCAGCATCGACTGCACGCCCTCGGCGGTGCCCGAGGCGAGGCCCATCATGGCATAGCCCATATGGGCGATCGACGAATAGGCCATCAGCCGCTTGATGTCGCGCTGGCCGATGGCGGCGAAGGCGCCGAGGAACATCGACAGCACGGCGAGCGCGGCCAGGATCTGGCCCCAGTCGCCCGGCGCGGTGCCGAAGGCGTCATGCGCCAGCCGCGCGATCAGCCCCATCGCCGCGACCTTGGGCGCGGTGGCGAAGAAGGCGGTGACCGGGGTCGGCGAGCCCTCGTAGACGTCGGGCGTCCACATGTGGAACGGCACCGCCGAGACCTTGAAGGCGAGGCCCGAGAGCAGGAAGACCATGCCGAACAGCAGGCCGAGCGACATCTGGCCGCCATGCACGGTGGTGATGATGCCCGAGAACAGCGTCGTGCCGGCGAAGCCGTAGACCAGCGAGGCGCCGTAGAGCAGCAGGCCCGAGCTCAGCGCGCCGAGGACGAAGTATTTCAGGCCCGCCTCGGTCGACTTGGCGCTGTCGCGGCGCAGAGACGCGACGACGTAGAGCGCCAGCGATTGCAGCTCCAGCCCCATGTAGAGCGCCATCAGGTCGCCCGCCGAGATCATCATCATCATCCCGACCACCGACAGCGAGATCAGGATCGGGTATTCGAACCGGCCCAGCCCGCGGCGGATCATGTAATCCTGGCCGATCAGCAGCACGGCGGCGGCCGAGAGCAGGATCACCACCTTCGAGAAACGGGCGAAACCGTCATCGATGAACATGCCGCCAAAGGCGGTATGGGTGCCGGGCGGGGCCAGCCCGATCCAGATCGCGACCAGCGCGAAGACCGCGGCGGTGCCCCAGACCAGCAGGCCCGTCGTCCGGTCCTTGTTGGTGTAGACGCCGAACAGAAGCGCGGCCATCGCGTAGACGGCGATCGCAACCTCGGGCAGGACAGTGGAGAAATCGGCAGAAGTCATCTCGGGGTCCTTCAGTTCTGCGCCAGTTGCGTGGCGGCCGGCGCCGTCTGCGCCTGGGCGACGGCCGTGTCATAGTTCGAGACCAGCGCCTGCACCGAGGGGCCGATCGCGTCGGTCACCAGGCTCGGATAGACGCCCAGCAGCAGGGTCATCGCCACCAGCGGCGCGAAGATCGCCTTCTCGCGCGTGGTCATGTCGGTGATACCCTTCAGGCTCTCCTTGATCAGCTGGCCGAAGACGACCCGGCGATAGAGCCACAGCGCGTAGGAGGCCGACAGGATCACGCCGGTGGCGGCGAAGGCGGCGACCCAGGTGTTGACCTGGAAGATGCCGGCGAGGGTCAGGAATTCGCCGACGAACCCGCTGGTACCCGGCAGGCCCACGTTGGCCATGGTGAACAGCATGAAGACCAGCGCATAGGCGGGCATCCGGTTGACCAGACCGCCATAGGCCGCGATCTCGCGGGTGTGCATCCGGTCGTAGATCACGCCGACGCAGAGGAACAGCGCGCCCGAGACGAAGCCGTGGCTGAGCATCTGGAAGATGGCGCCGTCGACGCCCTGCTGGTTGGCGGCGAAGATGCCCATGGTGACATAGCCCATGTGGGCGATCGAGCTATAGGCGATCAGCTTCTTCATGTCCTCCTGCGCCAGCGCCACCAGCGAGGTGTAGACGATGGCGACGGCCGAGAGCACGAAGACGAAGGTCGAGAGCTGCTCGGAGGCGACCGGGAACATCGGCAGGCTGAAGCGCAGGAAGCCGTAGCCGCCCATTTTCAGCAGGATCGCCGCCAGCACCACGGAACCGGCCGTCGGCGCCTGGACGTGGGCGTCGGGCAGCCAGGTATGCACCGGCCACATCGGCATCTTGACCGCGAAGCTGGCGAAGAAGGCCAGCCACAGCAGGGTCTGCAGCCCGCCGGCGATGTGGAAGCCCAAGAGCGTGATCGGCGTCGCGCTGAACTGGTGGTTCAGCAGCGTCGGGATATCGGTGGTCCCGGCGTCGTAATACATCGCGATCATCGCCACCAGCATCAGCACCGAGCCGAGGAAGGTGTAGAGGAAGAACTTGAACGAGGCGTAGATCCGGTTCGCCCCGCCCCAGATGCCGATGATCAGGAACATCGGGATCAGGCCGGCCTCGAAGAACAGGTAGAACAGCACCAGGTCGAGCGCGCAGAACACGCCCAGCATCAGCGTCTCGAGCACGAGGAAGGCGATCATGTATTCCTTCACCCGGTGCTCGACATTCCAGCAGGCCAGGATCGTCAGCGGCATCAGGAAGGTGGTCAGCAGCACGAACAGGATCGAGATGCCGTCGACGCCCATCTTGTAGTTGAGGCCGAGAATCCAGGGCCGGCTCTCGACGAACTGGAAGCCGGTGTTGGCGGGATCGAAGCCCGCCCACAGGAACAGCGAGACCAGAAAGCTCGCCGTGGTCGCCAGCAGCGCGATCAGCTTGGCGTTGCGGCGCGCCGCCTCGTCGTCACCACGCAGGAAGACGGCCAGCACCAGCGCCGCGACCAGCGGGAGGAAGGTGATGATGGAGAGCAGGTTGTCCATTAGTGCGCCCCTCCGGTGAGCGTCATCCAGGTAACGAGAGCGGTGATGCCGATCACCATGGCGAAGGCGTAGTGGAACAGGTAGCCGGACTGCAGCCGCCCCGCGAGCCGGGTGAAGAACGGAACGATCCCCAGCGCGACGCCATTGATGGTGCCGTCGATCACGTTGCCGTCGCCGCGCCGCCACAGGAACCGGCCGAGGGCCAGCGCCGGGCGGACAAAGACCGCATCGTAGATCTCGTCGAAGTACCACTTGTTGAGCAGGAACAGGTAAAGCGGCCGGTTGGTCTCGGCCATCTTGGCCGGCAGCTCCGGCTTGCGGATATACATCACCCAGGCGGTCAGGAAGCCCAGCAGCATGGCGATGAAGGGCGAGAGCTTGACCCAGGTCGGCGCCTCGTGCGCCTTCTCGATGACGTGGTTGGTCGGCGCGATGAAGATCGCCCCCTGCCCCGGCACCGCCGCGGCGGCATGGCCGCCCTCGGCCGGCGCCTCGGTGGTCGCATGACCTTCGGTCGTCGCCGTGCCCTCGGCCGGCGCCGCATGGCCCTCGGCCGCCATCTCGACCTGGTGCGGCAAGCCGAAGAAGCTGGTCATCTTGGCATGGTCGCCGAAGAAGCTGTTGTACCAGATCATGCCGCCGAAGGTCGCCCCCAGCGCCAGCACGCCGAGCGGGATCAGCATCACCATCGGGCTTTCATGGGCGTGGTCATGCGCATGCTTGTCGCCCTTGGGCTCGCCGTAGAAGGTCATGAAGATCAGCCGCCAGGAATAGAAGGCGGTGAAGGCGGCGGCGATCACCAGCAGCCAGAAGGCATAGCCGGCCCCGGCCGCGCCCCAGGTGCCCTCGATGATCGCGTCCTTGCTGTCGAAGCCGGCGAAGCCGATCGGGATGCCGAAGACCTCGCCCGAGAACGGGATGCCGACGCCGGTGATGGCCAGGGTGCCGATGATCATCGCCCAGAAGGTGAAGGGCACCTTCTTGCGCAGACCGCCATAGCTCCGCATGTCCTGCTCGTGATGCATCGCGGTGATGACCGAGCCGGCGCCGAGGAACAGCATCGCCTTGAAGAAGGCGTGGGTCAGCAGGTGGAACATGGCCGCGCCGTAGACGCCCGCGCCGGCGGCGGCGAACATGTAGCCCAGCTGCGAACAGGTCGAATAGGCGATGACGCGCTTGATGTCGTTCTGCACCAGGCCGACGGTGGCGGCGAAGAAGGCGGTCGAGGCGCCGATCACCAGGATCAGCGTCGCCGCGGCCGGCGCGTATTCGTAGAGCGGCGACATCCGGCAGACCAGGAAGACGCCGGCGGTGACCATGGTGGCGGCGTGGATCAGGGCCGAGACCGGGGTCGGGCCTTCCATCGCGTCCGGCAGCCAGGTGTGCAGGAACAGCTGGGCCGACTTGCCACTGGCGCCGATGAACAGCAGCACGCCGATCAGGTTGGCCGCGTTCCACTGGGTCCAGAGGAAGGTGATGTTGGTGCTCGCCAGGTCGGGCATCTTGGGGAAGATGTCGGCGAAGTTGACGCTGTCGGTCAGGAAGTAGAGCCCGAAGATCCCCAGCGCGAAGCCGAAATCGCCGACCCGGTTGACGACGAAGGCCTTGATCGCGGCGGCGTTGGCCGAGGGCTTCTTGTAGTAGAAGCCGATCAGCAGGTAGGAGGCGACGCCGACGCCTTCCCAGCCGAAGAACATCTGGATCAGGTTGTCCGAGGTCACCAGCGACAGCATCGCGAAGGTGAAGAAGGACAGGTAGGCGAAGAAGCGCGCCTTGTAGTTCTCGGTCTCGGTCCAGTTCTCGTCATGGGCCATGTAGCCGAACGAGTAGAGATGGACCAGCGCCGAGACCGTGGTGACCACGACCAGCATGATCGTCGTCAGCCGGTCGAGCCGGATCGCCCAGCTGGCGTCGAGGCTGCCCGAGTTGATCCAGCGCAGGATCTCGACGGTGTGGGTATGGCCGTCGAAGGTCAGGAAGGTGATCCAGGACAGCAGGCAGGCGAGGAACAGCAGCCCGGTGGTGACCAGCTGCGCGCCCTTCTCGCCGATCAGGCGCCAGCCGAAGCCGGCGATGATCGCACCGACGAGCGGGGCGAAGAGGATGATGCTTGTCATGGTCTCTTACCCCTTCATGACGTTGACGTCTTCGACGTCGATGGTGCCCTTCGCCCGGAAGAAGCAGACGAGGATGGCGAGGCCGATGGCGGCCTCGGCCGCGGCGACGGTGAGGACGAACATGGTGAAGACCTGCCCGACCAGGTCGCCGAGGGCGCTGGAGAAGGCGATGAAGTTGATGTTCACGGCCAGCAGCATCAGCTCGATCGACATCAGGATGACGATCACGTTCTTCCGGTTGAGGAAGATGCCGAAGATGCCGATGACGAACAAAGCCGCCGCCACCGCCAGGTAATGTGTCAATCCGATCATTCGCGTCCCTCCGGGCCCTTGCCCGTTGTCTTTCGTCCTGTCGCTCCCGCCCGGGCGGAAGCCCATCAATTTCTTGTCCCTGGCGGGGGGCTTACAGCCCCTGCCCCGGCTTCACGTCCTTCAGTTCCATCGCCTTGGCCGGATCGCGCCACATCTGCTGCAGCACGTTCTGGCGCTTGACGGTGGTGCGGTGGCGCAGGGTCAGCACGATCGCACCGATCATCGCGACCAGCAGGATCAGGCCCGCGGCCATGAACAGGTAGACGTACTTGTCGTAGATCAGCAGCCCCAGCGCCCTGGTGTTCTGGACCTGGGCCAGATCGGGCGTGACCGCCTTGCGCAAGCCCATGGCGCCGTCGGCGCTGACCCAGCTGCCGTAGAGCATGCCGAACTGCATCAGCAGGATGACCCCGATCAGCAGCGCCAGCGGCATGTATTTCGCCATCTCCGCCTTGAGCTCGGAGAAATCGACATCGAGCATCATGACGACGAAGAGGAACAGCACCGCGACGGCGCCGACATAGACGATGATCAGCAGCATCGCCACGAACTCGGCCCCCAGCAGCACGAAGAGGCCGGCCGAGGACAGGAAGGCCAGGATCAGCCACAGCACCGAGTGGACCGGGTTGCGCGAGATCGTCACGAACAGCCCGGACGCCACCGCGGTGATGGCGAAAACGTAGAAGGTGAAAGCCGCGACAGTCATTCGCTGTCCTCCTCGGATTCGTCAAAGACGCTCTGGGCGATTTCCAGCGCCTTGGTCATGGCGGGCATCCCGCCGAACATGCTCATCTGGTAGATCACTTCCGCGATCTCCCGCTTGGTCGCGCCCGCCGCGACGGCGTGGCGAATGGTCAGCCGCATCTGCGGCTCGGCCTGCGATCCCAGCACCACCAGCGCCGCGAGCGTGACCAGCAGACGCGTCTTGGCGTCCAGCCCCTCGCGGTTGAAGGTGCGGCCGAACCACATTTCCATCATGTCCTTGGACATGGTCGGAAAGTAGTTCTCGAACCCCTTCACCTGCATGTTCTCGAGCGCAGGGTTGAAGTTGCGGACCATCTCCTGGCCCTGCTCAACCATCGCCTGGAACAGTTTGGTGAATTCCTCGTTCATCGGTAGGGCGCATCCAGTTCCAGGTTGCGGGCGATCTCGGCTTCCCAGCGTTCGCCGTTATCGAGCAGCTTCTGCTTGTCGTAGAACAGCTCTTCCCGGGTCTCGGTCGAGAATTCGAAATTCGGCCCCTCGACGATCGCATCGACCGGGCAGGCCTCCTGGCAGAAGCCGCAATAGATGCATTTCGTCATGTCGATGTCGTAGCGCGTGGTCCGGCGGCTGCCGTCGTCGCGCGGCTCGGCGTCGATGGTGATCGCCTGGGCCGGGCAGATCGCCTCGCACAGCTTGCAGGCGATGCAACGTTCCTCGCCGCTGGGATAGCGGCGCAGCGCGTGCTCGCCGCGGAAACGCGGCGACAGCGGGCCCTTCTCGTGCGGGTAGTTCAGCGTCGCCTTGGGGGCGAAGAAGTAGCGCATCCCCAGACCGAAGCCCTTGATGAAATCCGCCAGGAAGAAATACTTGACGGCGCGGTTGATATCGATGCCCATCTCAGCCTCCGATCGTCCAGCGCGCCCACAGGCCGCCGAGCACTTCGTATTTCGCCAGGAACGACACGATCACCACCCAGCCCAGCGACAGCGGCAGGAACACCTTCCAGCCGATCCGCATCAGCTGGTCGTAGCGGTAGCGCGGCACGATGGCCTTCACCATGGCGAACATGAAGAAGAAGAACGCCATCTTGCCGACCATCCACAGCGCGCCGTCGGGCAGGCCCGGGATCGGGCTCAGCCAGCCGCCGAAGAACAGCAGCGAGATCAGCGCGCACATCAGGAAGATGGCGATGTATTCGCCGGCCATGAACAGCAGGTAGGGGGTCGAGGCGTATTCGACCATGAAGCCGGCGACCAGCTCCGATTCCGCCTCCGGCAGGTCGAAGGGCGGGCGGTTGGTCTCGGCCAGGGCCGAGACGAAGAACAGCACCACCATCGGCAGGTGCGGCAGCCAGTACCAGTTCAGCAGCCCGAGATGGCCGCGCTGCGCCTCGACGATGGCCGAGAAGTTCATGCTGCCGGTCGAGATGATGATGCCGATGATGATCAGGCCGAGCGAGACCTCGTAGGAGATCATCTGCGCCGCCGAGCGCAGCGAGCCGAGGAACGGGTATTTCGAGTTCGAGGCCCAGCCGCCCATGATCACGCCGTAGACCTCGAGCGAGGAGACGGCGAAGACGAACAGGATGGCGACGTTGATGTCGCTGAGCACCCAGCCGTCGGCGAAGGGGATCACCGCCCAGGCGAGGATCGCCAGCACGAAGCTGAGCATCGGGGCGAGGAAGAACACCGGCTTGTCGGCGCCGGCCGGCACGACGATCTCCTTGACCACGTATTTCAGCGCGTCGGCCACCGATTGCAGCAACCCGAAGGCGCCGACGACGTTCGGCCCCCGGCGCATCTGGACCGCGGCCCAGATCTTGCGGTCGCCATAGACGAGGAACAGCAGGGAGATCATCACGAAAGCGATGATCAGCAGGCCCTGCAGCGCGATCAGCAGCGCCGTCCCCAGTCCCGTTTGCAGAAATTCAGCCATCTTGCCTCACCTTCAGACCGCCCGTCCTTAAACTGTTGGTATGCCCTGGGCGCCGCAATCGCTCACCGTCACTTCGGCGTCGATCGTGTCGACTCCCTTGGGCAGCGCAGGCGAGATGGTGTAAACCGCATCGCCCCGCCAGATTCCACCCCGTTCCGCCACCGTCGTGCGGACGTTGCGCGCAAATCCGAAGCCCCGGATCAACGCATATTGAGCCGCCCCGCAACGCGCATAGGCGATCACATCCTTGTCACCGCGCGCGCCCTTCATGGCGACGCGGATATTCACCAGGCTGCCGTCCAGAAGCACCGTGTCGATGCCCAGGTAATCCGGCTTGAACGACCCCTTCGAAACCTCGGCGCCGCCCGCGCAGCCGCCCATGACCGCCAGGGCGGTCAGGCCGGCCGCGATGGGTTGGGCGCGCGCCATCGCTCTCACTCCGCCGCGATCTGCGGCGCCTGGCGCGCCGCTGCCAGCCGCGACAGCTCGGCCATCAGGGCCGAGGCGCGGGCGATCGGGTTGGTGAGGTAGAAATCCCCCACCGCGTTGCGGAAGTCGGCCTTGGCCGGTTCGCGCAGCTCCAGCGGCTGCCAGTCGTTCTGCGCCACCTCGTCGATGCCGGACAGCAGCGGATGCGCGGCGACCATCTCGCGGCGCAGCTCGGCCAGGCTGTCCCAGGGCTGGGTCGCGCCGAGCTCGGCCGACAGCGCCCGCAGGATCGCCCAGTTCTCCTTCGCCTCGCCCGGCGGGAAGCCGGCGCGGAAGGCCAGCTGCGGCCGGCCCTCGGTATTGACGAAGAGGCCGTTCTCCTCGGGATAGGCGGCGGCCGGCAGGATGATGTCGGCGCGGTGGGCGCCGCGGTCGCCGTGGCTGCCCTGGTAGATCACGACCGGTCCGGCGGCGATGTCGACCTCGTCGGCGCCAAGATTGAAGATCACCTCGGCCCCGTCGATGGCGGCGGCCATGCCGCCCTCGGTGACGGCACCGACATCCATCGCGCCGACCCGGCTCGCCGCGGTGTGCAGCACCAGCAGCCCGGCGCCGGTGGCCTCGGCCAGTTTCATCGCCTGGGCCAGGACCGCCTCGCCGTCGGCCTCGTTCAGGGCGCCCTGCCCGACGATGACCACGCCCGGCACGTCCAGCTTGCCGGCCTCGGCGGCGGCTTTCACCAGCGCCGCCCGGTCGGTGCCGAGATGGCTGTAATCGTAGGTCAGGTCGACCGCCTCGCCGATCAGGCTGACATCGGCGCCGTTGGCCCAGGCCTTGCGGATGCGGGCGTTCAGCACCGGCGCCTCGTCGCGCGGGTTCGAGCCGACGATCCAGATCGCCCGGGCCGCGTCGATATCCTCGATCGCCGCCGTGCCGACATAGGCCGAGCGGTTGCCCGCCGGCAGCCGCGCGCCGTCGGTGCGGCATTCGACGTTGCCGCCCAGCCCCTCGACCAGCTGCTTGAGCGCGAAGGCGGCCTCGGTCGGGGCCAGATCGCCGACCAGGCCGGCAACCTTGCTGCCCTTCAGCGCCTTGGCGGCAGCGGACAACGCCTCGGGCCAGCTCGCCTTGCGCAGCTTGCCGTTCTCGCGGATGTAGGGCGTGTCGAGGCGCTGGCGGCGCAGCCCGTCCCAGATGAAGCGGGTCTTGTCGCTGATCCACTCCTCGTTGACGCCGTCATGGTTGCGCGGCAGCACCCGCATCACCTCGCGGCCCTTGGTGTCGACCCGGATGTTCGAGCCGAGCGCGTCCATCACGTCCACGGTCTCGGTCTTGCGCAGCTCCCAGGGACGGGCGGTGAAGGCGTAGGGCTTCGAGGTCAGCGCGCCGACCGGGCAGAGGTCGATGATGTTGCCCTGCAGGTTGCTGTCCAGCGTCTGGTTCAGGTAGCTGGTGATCTCGGCATCCTCGCCGCGGCCGGTCTGGCCCATCTGGGTGATGCCGGCGACCTCGGTGGTGAAGCGGACGCAGCGGGTGCAGGAGATGCAGCGCGTCATCGTCGTCGCCACCAGCGGGCCGAGATCGAGATCCTCGGTCGCCCGCTTCGGCTCGCGGTAGCGACTGAAGTCGACACCATAGGCCATCGCCTGGTCCTGCAGGTCGCATTCGCCGCCCTGGTCGCAGATCGGGCAGTCGAGCGGATGGTTGATGAGCAGGAACTCCATCACCCCCTCGCGGGCCTTCTTGACCATCGGGCTGTTGGTCTTGACCACCGGCGGCTCGCCGTTCTTGCCCGGCCGCAGGTCGCGCACCTGCATCGCGCAGGAGGCAGCGGGCTTGGGCGGACCGCCGACGACCTCGACCAGGCACATCCGGCAGTTGCCGGCGATGGACAGCCGCTCGTGGTAGCAGAAGCGCGGGATCTCGATCCCCGCCTGCTCGGCCGCCTGGATGATGGTCATCGCGCCGTCGACCTCGAGTTCCTGGCCGTCGATGACGATTTTCTTCAGGTCGCTCATGATCTTACTCCGCCGCCACCGCGTTCATGTGGCCGATTGATTTCATTCCGGTCACTACAGCCCCATCCGATCCGCAACGAACGGAATCGAGAGCAGCACCGCGAACAGCACGATCGCCCCCAAGATGGTCCACACGCGAAAGGACACGGTTTTCGTATCCTCCCCGTCCATCGGTTCGCCGCAGTGGCCGCATCGCAACTCTTCCCCGGGTTCCGGGCTCCTGTTCGGCTCTCGGCCGCCGCAGTATGGACATTTCTCGTCCACCCATCATTCCGCCGCCACCGCGCTGATCCGGCCCGTCTTCTGAGCCTTGATGCGGTCTTCGATTTCGTCCCGGAAGTTCCGGATCAGGCCCTGGATCGGCCAGGCCGCCGCGTCGCCGAGGGCGCAGATGGTGTGGCCCTCGACCTGCTTGGTGACGTCGAACAGCATGTCGATCTCTTCGATCTCGGCCTCGCCGCGCACCAGCCGGTCCATCACCCGCATCATCCAGCCGGTGCCCTCGCGGCACGGGGTGCACTGGCCGCAGCTCTCGTGCTTATAGAACTTGGACAGCCGCCAGATCGCCTTGATGATGTCGGTCGAGTTGTCCATGACGATCACCGCGGCGGTGCCGAGCGACGAGCCGACCTCGCGCAGGGCGTCGAAGTCCATCACCGCGTCCTTCATCTTCTCGCCGCGCACGCAGGGCACGGACGAGCCGCCCGGGATCACCGCCTTGAGGTTGCCCCAGCCGCCGCGGATGCCGCCGCAATGCTTGTCGATCAGTTCCTCGAACGAGATCGACATCGCGTCCTCGACGACACAGGGATTGTTGACGTGGCCCGAGACGGCGAAGATCTTGGTGCCGGCATTGTTCGGCCGGCCGAAGCCCGCGAACCACTCGGCGCCGCGGCGCAGGATGGTCGGGACGACGGCGATGCTCTCGACGTTGTTCACCGTGGTCGGGCAGCCGTAGAGGCCCGCGCCGGCCGGGAACGGCGGCTTCATCCGCGGCATGCCCTTCTTGCCCTCGAGGCTTTCGAGCAGCGCGGTCTCCTCGCCGCAGATATAGGCGCCGGCGCCGTGATGCAGGTAGAGATCGAAATCCCAGCCCGAGCCGGCGGCGTTCTTGCCCAGCAACCCGGCGTCGTAGCATTCGTCGATCGCCGCCTGCAGCGCCTCGCGCTCGCGGATATATTCGCCGCGCAGGTAGATATAGGCGGTGTGGGCGCCCATGGCGAAGGAGGCGATCAGGCAGCCCTCGATCAGCGTATGCGGATCGTGGCGCATGATCTCGCGGTCCTTGCAGGTGCCGGGCTCGGATTCGTCGGCATTGACCACCAGATAGGAAGGCCGGCCGTCGCTCTCCTTCGGCATGAAGGACCATTTCAGACCGGTCGGGAAGCCGGCGCCGCCGCGGCCGCGCAGGCCGCTGGCCTTCATCTCCTCGACGATCTTGTCACGGCCGCGGGCGATGATGCCCGCCGTGCCGTCCCAATGGCCGCGCTTCTTCGCCCCCGCAAGGGTGCGGTCATGCATCCCGTAGAGGTTCGTGAAGATCCGATCCTGATCCTTCAGCATCCGTCCATCCCTTGTTTCACTGGCGCTTGCGCCAGACCCGCCAGACCACCACCAGGGCCCAGAAGAACGCCGCCAGCGCGGCGAAGTCGAACAGGAAGGCGTAGCGCGGGTCCCAGCCCAGCTTGCCGCCGATCCAGCTCAACCCGACCCAGAGCACCATGGTGACGGCGATCACGATCGCCGCCAGCCGCGCCTGCGCGGCCATGGCCTTTTCCTGTGGGTCGGTCTCCGGTTTCATCCCCCGTCAGGCCTCAATACACATCGCCCTTGTCGACGCGCTTGGAGAACTCGGTCTCGCCACCCGCCGCAAGGAGTTTCGCCTGCGCGACCCAGTCGTCGCGCGATACCCGTCCCTTGAAGCCGACGAGGTTCTCGTCGGCCCAGGCGACCTCGGCCTCGGTCCAGGCCGCGATCTGGTCGAAATGGAAGATGCCCATCTCGTGCAGCAGCGCCTCGAGCTTGGGGCCGACGCCCTTGATCCGCTTCAGGTCGTCCGGCCCGCCCTCGCGCGCCGCGCTCAGCAGCGCCGGCTTGGTCGCGGTCTCGGCCGCGGCGTCCGCCGGCTTGGCCTCGGCCCTGGGCGCGGCTTTCGGGGCCGCCTTTTCGGCCGCCGGCTTGGCGGCGGTCTTGGCGGCGGTCTTGGCGCCCTTGCCCAGCCACGGCGTCACCAGCGGCACCTCGGTGCCGTCGATCCGCTTGACCGTGTCGCCGATCCGCGTCGCCGCCTCGACCGAGGCGTTGAACTGGGTCCGGCCGCTCTCGAATTCCTTCAGCGCGGTCAGCCCGGCCAGCGGTTCCGAGGCATAGCGGCCGTTCTGCGGCCCCGGGGTCGGCACCTTGCCGGCGGCAAGCTCGTCGATGATCTCACCCAGCCGCTCGGCGGTCAGGTCCTCGTAGTAGTCCTTGCCGATCTGGGCCATCGGCGCGTTGGCGCAGGCGCCCAGGCATTCGACCTCTTCCCAGCTGAACTTGCCGTCTTCCGACAGCTGATGCGGGTTCGGCGCGATCTTCTCCTTGCAGACGCCGATCAGGTCCTCGGCGCCGCAGATCATGCAGGACGTGGTGCCGCAGACCTGGATATGCGCAACGGAACCAACGGGTTGCAGCTGGAACATGAAGTAGAAGGTGGCGACTTCCAGGGCCCGGATATAGGGCATGCCCAGCATGTCGGCGACATATTCGATCGCCGGCTTCGACAGCCAGCCTTCCTGCTCCTGCGCGCGCCACAGCAGCGGGATGATCGCGCTGGCCTGCCGGCCCTCCGGATACTTGGTCATCTGCGCCTCGGCCCAGGCCTGGTTGGCCGGGGTGAAGGCGAAGCTCTCGGGCTGTTCACTATGCAGGCGGCGTAGCATCAGGCGGCGGCTCCGGTCTGGACGATCGCGGCAAGGGCGATGACGGCGACCACTGCCGCCGCGATGCCCGCGATCAGGTGTTTGAACATGGGGTGGCCGGCGCGGGCGTAGATCACCGCGTCATGGAAGGCCACATAGGCGAAGACGGCATAGAGCGCCGTGATCACCTTGAGATCCTGGTAGATCAGTGCCAGCACCGCCAGCACGGTGAAGGCGATGTAGCGGTCGGTCATCACCTCGGGCAGTTTCTCGGCCCGGTGGGTGGTCAGCTCCAGCCCGCGCTGCGGGTCGCGCAGGAACAGCCCGGCCAGCGTGCCGGTGACCAGCACGCCGCCGACGGCGCCGGCGGTGGTGGCAACGGTCAGCACGCTCATTTGCACACCTCCCCGCCGACCAGCCTGAGCTGCTTGACCCCGACCGGCTTGATCCGGCCCTCCCAGGCGAGCCGGTCGATCACCGCCGCGCCCTGATCCTCGGTCATGCCGGCGGCCTTCAGCACCTGCGCCTGGTTGTCCTCGTTCACCACGCAGCCGGCGGAGGCGATGGCATCGGCCAACGCCTTCACCTGCGCCGGCGTCGGCCCGCCTTCGGCGACGGCCGTGCCCGCGGTGAGCATCAGGACAAGGGCGGCGCAGCGGATCACCGGTCGACCTCTCCGAACACGATATCCATGGTGCCGATGATGGCGGCGACGTCGGCCAGCAGGTGGCCCTTGGCGACATGGTCCATCGCCTGCAGGTGCAGGTAGCCCGGGGCGCGGATCTTGGCGCGGTACGGCTTGTTGCTGCCGTCGGCCTTGAGATAGACGCCGAACTCGCCCTTGGGCGCCTCGATGGCGGCATAGACTTCGCCCTCGGGGACGTGGAAGCCCTCGGTATAGAGCTTGAAGTGGTGGATGAGGGCCTCCATCGAGGTCTTCATGTCCCCACGCTTCGGCGGCGTCAGCTTGCCGCGGGCGAGCACGTCGCCCTTGCCTTCCGGCGCCCGCAGCTTCTCGATCGCCTGCAGGATGATGCTGGTCGACTGGCGCATCTCCTCCATCCGGCACAGGTAGCGGTCGTAGCAGTCGCCGTTCTTGCCGACGGGGATCTGGAACTCGAACTCGTCGTAGCATTCGTAGGGCTGGGCGCGGCGCAGGTCCCAGGCCAGGCCCGAGCCGCGCACCATCACGCCCGAGAAGCCCCATTGCTGGATTTCCTCTTCGCTGACGACGCCGATATCGGCGTTGCGCTGCTTGAAGATCCGGTTCTCGGTCAGCAGGCCGTCGAGGTCGTCGATCACCTTCGGGAAGGCGTGGGCCCATTCCTCGATATCGTCGAGCAGCTCGGGCGGCAGGTCCTGGTGGACGCCGCCGGGGCGGAAATAGGCGGCGTGGAGCCGCGCCCCGCAGGCGCGCTCGTAGAACACCATCAGCTTCTCGCGCTCCTCGAAGCCCCACAGCGGCGGCGTCAGCGCGCCGACGTCCATCGCCTGCGTGGTGACGTTGAGCAGGTGGTTGAGGACGCGGCCGATCTCGGAGAACAGAACCCGGATCAGCGAGGCGCGGCGCGGGATCTCGACCCCGGTCAGCCGCTCGATCGCCAGGCACCAGGCGTGTTCCTGGTTCATCGGCGCGACGTAGTCGAGGCGGTCGAAATAGGGCAGGTTCTGCAGGTAGGTGCGGCTTTCCATCAGCTTCTCGGTGCCGCGATGCAGCAGGCCGATATGCGGGTCGGCGCGCTCGACGATCTCGCCGTCGAGCTCGAGCACCATGCGCAGCACGCCGTGGGCGGCCGGGTGCTGGGGCCCGAAGTTGATGTTGAAGTTGCGGATCTTCTGCTCGCCGGTCTGGGCGTCGCCGAACTTGCCGTCCATCATTTCGCGGCCCCTTCCTTCTCGTCGCCCGGCAGGATGTATTCGGCACCCTCCCACGGGCTCATGAAGTCGAACTGGCGGTATTCCTGCACCAGGCTGACCGGTTCGTAGACGACGCGCTTCTCGGCCTCGTCATAGCGGACCTCGGTATAGCCGGTGGTCGGGAAGTCCTTGCGCAGCGGGTGGCCGCGGAAACCGTAATCGGTCAGCAGCCGGCGCAGGTCGGGATGGCCCGAGAACAGGATGCCGAACATGTCGAAGACTTCGCGCTCGAACCAGCCGGCCGAGGGATGGACGCCGGTGATCGACGGCACCATCTCGTCCTCGCGCACCGCGACCTTCACCCGGATGCGGTGGTTCTGGTACATCGACAGGAAGTGGTAGACGACGTCGAAGCGCGCCGGGCGCTCGGGGTGGTCGACCGCGGTGACGTCGACCAGGGTCGAGAACTGGCAGGCGCTGTCGCTGCGCAGGAACTCGATGAAGGACGGGATCGAGGCCAGGGTGACCTCGACGGTCAGCTCACCGAAGGCCACCTGGGTCGAGAGCACCGCCTCGGGGCGCTTCATCTCGATATGGGCGGCCAGCTCTTTCAGGGCTACGCTCATGATGCGGGCGCCTCCTCAGCGGGTGATGGTGCCGGTGCGGCGGATTTTGCGCTGCAGCTGCAGGATGCCGTAAAGCAGCGCCTCGGCGGTGGGCGGGCAGCCGGGGACGTAGACATCGACCGGCACGATCCGGTCGCAGCCGCGGACCACCGAATAGCTGTAGTGGTAGTAGCCGCCGCCATTGGCACAGGAGCCCATCGAGATGACGTAGCGCGGCTCGGGCATCTGGTCGTAGACCTTGCGCAGCGCCGGCGCCATCTTGTTGGTCAGGGTGCCGGCGACGATCATCAGGTCGGACTGGCGCGGGCTCGCGCGCGGCGCGGTGCCGAAGCGTTCGACGTCGTAGCGCGGCATCGAGGTCTGCATCATCTCGACGGCGCAGCAGGCCAGGCCGAAGGTCATCCAGTGCAGCGAGCCGGTGCGGGCCCAGTTGATGATGTCCTCGGTCGAGGTCAGCAGGAAGCCCTTGTCCTGCAGCTCGCGGTTCAGCGCCTCGGTCGCGACCTCGCGGTCGGCGCCCGCGTGGTTGGCAGCGGTGCTCACTCCCATTCCAGCGCTCCTTTCTTCCATTCATAGGCGAAGCCGATGGTCAGGATGGCCAGGAAGATCATCATCGCCCAGAAGGCGACCATGCTGAGGCCGCCGAAGGCCACCGCCCAGGGGAACAGGAAGGCGACCTCGAGGTCGAAGATGATGAACAGGATCGAGACCAGGTAGAAGCGCACGTCGAATTTCATCCGTGCGTCGTCGAAGGCGTTGAAGCCGCACTCATAGGCGGAAACCTTCTCGGGGTCCGGGTTGCGCACCGCCAGGACCACCGCGGCGAGGATCAGCACAAGGCCAAGCCCGACCGCCATAGCAAGGAAAATAAGGATGGGAAGGTATTGTCTCAGCAGATCGTCCACTGGCGGCTCCTTCGGGTTGGCGGGCGGCTCACGGGACCGGACCCGCACCGTCGCGTTGGCCCGCCCCGTTTACTCTTCCACCCCGGCGTGGTCAACCGAAGCTGGCCCGGAAAGCCCCTCGTGAAACAAGGCCTTTGCATCCTTTGTATACTATTGTGTTCAAAGGAATCGGCCCCAATTGCCGCAGTGCGGCTTTGTCGCGACGACTCACTGCGGAGGCGGATCGGACGGGTTTCGCGGCCGGAAGCGACTCATTGGCGCCGGGCCGACGGGTTCGCCGGGCCGAACGGCTACTGCCCGCTCCGGCAGGATGCGGGTGCGGAAATGCCGGGCGGCGGCGCCTCCCCGTCCCGCCTGGCTGCGGCACTGTGCCCTGCCCGGCCTTGCGAACAAGGCCCGTGGCAGGCCCGGCCCACCGATAGCAAACGCCCGCCCCGGTCTGCGGGGCGGGCGCGTCCCGGCCGGGGCCGGGCGATTGCGGCCGCAGGCTTGCGCGGGCTCAGGGCTTGCGGCTCCAGCTCGGCTTGCGGCGTTCGAAGAAGGCGGCGATGCCCTCCTCGGCCTCGGCGCTCTCCCAGCGCGTCACCAGCGCCGAGATCGTCTCGGCGATCACGCTTTCGTCAATTCGCGGCCCCAGGGTCCGGGTCAGCTTCTTGGCCTCGGCGACGGCGCCGGGGGCGCAGCCCAGATAGGGCTTCACCTCGGCCTCGACCGCCGCCTCCAGCTCTTCCGGCGCCACCGTCTTGGCCAGCAGCCCCAGCGTCACCGCTTCCTCGGCGCCGAAGAGGCGCGCCGACATGAAGACCCGCCGCGCCATCGCCTCTCCCATGCGGGCGACGACGTAGGGCCCGATGGTCGCCGGGATCAGCCCGAGCCGGGTTTCGGTCAGGCCGAATTTCGGCCCGGTGACGCCGATGGCGACGTCGCAGACCGAGATCAAGCCGATGCCGCCGCCGAAGGCCTGGCCCTGGACCCGGCCAATCAGCGGCTTGGGCATCTCGTTGAGCGCGTTCAGCATCATCGCCAGCCGCGTCGCCTCGCGGCCGCGGGTCGCGGCATCGGCGGCCATCTGCTCCTTCATCCAGCCCAGGTCGCCGCCGGCGCAGAAGCTCTCGCCGGCGCCGGTCAGCACGACGACGCGCACCGCCGGGTCGCGGCCCAGCCGCTCGGCCGCCGCGGTCAGCTCGCCGATCATCGTCGCCGACAGCGAATTGTGCTTCTCCGGCCGGTTCAGCCGCAGCGTGACGACCCCGCGGTCGTCGCTCTCGATCTTGATCGTCTCGTACATCGTCACTCTCCCTCGCGCATCGCCCGCGCCATCTCTCCGGCGCGCACAATCACCTCCAGATCCAGCCCGGTCTCGTAGCCGAGCGCCGCCAGCCGCGCCGCCACCGCCTCGGTCGCGACATTGCCTGCCGCGCCGGGAGCGTAGGGGCAGCCGCCCAGGCCGCCGACGGCGGCATCGAAGACCCGCAGCCCGAGCGCCAGCGAAGCCTCGATATTGGCCAGCGCCCGGCCCGCCGTGTCGTGGTAATGGCCGGCCAGCTGCGGCGCCGGCACCTCGGCCAGCACCGCCTCCAGCATCGCGGTGATGCTTTCCGGCGTCCCCTGCCCGATCGTGTCGCCCAGGCTGATCTCGTAGCAGCCCATGTCGCGCAGCCGCGCCGCCACCTCGGCCACCTTCGCCGGCGGCGTCGGCCCGTCATAGGGACAATCGGTGACGCAGGAGATGTAGCCGCGCACCCTGATGCCGTCGGCCCGCGCCGCCTCGGCGACGGGCGCGAAACGGTCGAGGCTCTCGGCGATGGTGCAGTTGAGGTTGGCCCGGGAAAACCCTTCCGAGGCGGCGCCGAAGATCGCCACCTCGTCGGCCCGGGCCGCCCGCGCCCGCTCGTAGCCCTTCATGTTCGGCGTCAGCGCGGCATAGGAGATGCCCGGCGCCCGCTTGATCCCGGCCAGCACCTCGGCGCTGTCGGCCATCTGCGGCACCCATTTCGGGCTGACGAAGCTGGCCACCTCGATCCGCCGGAAGCCGGCCGTCGACAGCAGGTCGATCAGCGCGATCTTGTCGGCGGTCGGGATCTGGCGCTTCTCGTTCTGCAGCCCGTCGCGGGGGCCGACTTCGAAGATCTCGACGAATTCAGGCATCGGGCACCTCGTAGAAGTCGCGGATGTAGATCTCGGCCTTGCCGTCGCGGGCCAGCGCCCGCTGGTAGCCCGGCCGCGCCTCGAGCCGGGCAAGCCAGGCGGTCAGGTTCGGCATGGCGTCGAGCCGGACGAAGCGCCGGCCGATCAGGGCGCCGTAGCCCATCGTCACGTCGACCGCCGAGAAGCCCGAGGCGAGCAGGTAGTTCCGCCCCTCCAGCGCCCTGTCGGCCACGCCCAGCACCTTCTCCAGCCGCTTGGCCTCGAGCTGCATCACCGTCGGGCTGCGCATCCAGTCCTCGCGCAGCACGATATGCTGCTGGGTCAGCGCCGCGATATGCTGGCCGACGGTTTCCGAGAAATGCAGCCATTCGAGCCATTCCGCCCGCTCGTCCTCGCCCGGGAAGCGGCCGAGACGGTTGCGCGTCTCGCACAGGTACTCGGCGATGGCGCCGCTCTCGTGCATGACGATGCCGTCGATCTCGAGCGCCGGCACGCGGCCGGCCGGCGACAGCTCGAGGTACTCGGGCGCCCGCAGCGACTTGTCGAAGAAGCTGTGCGGCACGAGCTCGAATTTCAGCCCCATCTCCTCCAGCAGCCAGAGGATCCGGAACGAGCGCGCCTGGGCGCAGTGATGCAGTCGGATCATGCCGCGTCCTCCAGCCGGACCAGCGCCGCCCCGGCCTCGACCTGGGTGCCGGGCGCCGCCAGCACCTCGGCGACGACACCGTCGCGGCCGGCGACCAGCGTGTGCTCCATCTTCATCGCCTCGAGGATGGCCAGCCTGTCGCCCTGCGCCACACTCTGCCCCGGCGCGACGAAGACCGCCTTCACCAGCCCCGGCATCGGCGACAGGGTGACGTCGCCGCCCTCGGCCGCTGCCGCCGCCCGGTCGAGCGGATCGAGCGGCGCGAAGCTGGCCGCGCTGCCGCCGCAGAAGACATGGATCAGGCCGCCGGCCCGGACCAGCGCCGGCGCCTTCTCGCCGTCGATCCACCAGCTGCCGTCGCGCCGCTCGGCAAGGCACAGCATGCCGTCCAGCTCGACCCGCGCCGCATCCGGCCCGGTGACGGCGACCAGCGCCGAAAGCTCGTCATCGCCGCGCTTCAGCCCGATCTTGCGCCTGAGCGGCGCCCAGAGCGAGAAGCCGGTCAGCGCCTCGCCGCCCTGCCACAGCCCGGCCGCCGCAAGCACTGCCGCCACCTTGACCGGCAGCCGCAGTTCCGGTTCCGCGACCAGCGCGTCGAGGTCGCGCTCGATCAGCCCGGTATCGACATCGCCGGCGGCGAAGCCGGGATGGCGGGCCAGCGCGCCGAGGAAGGCGAGGTTGGTGACCGAGCCCGCCACCTGGGTCTCGGCCAGCGCCCGCGACAGCTGTTGCAGCGCGGCGGCGCGGGTCGGGCCATGAACGATGATCTTGGCGATCATCGGGTCGTACCACGGGCTGATCGTGTCGCCCGTCCGCACCCCGGTATCGGCCCGGGCGCCGGGCGCGAAGGCCAGGTGCGACAGGGTGCCGGTCGCCGGCAGGAAGCCCGCCGGCACGTCCTCGGCATAGAGCCGGGCCTCGAAGGCATGGCCGGTGAGGGTCAGATCCTGCTGCGTCGCCGGCAGGGCTTCGCCCGCCGCCACCCGCAGCTGCCACTCGACCAGGTCGATGCCGGTGACGGCCTCGGTGACCGGATGCTCGACCTGCAGCCTTGTGTTCATTTCCATGAACCAGAACCGGTCGCGGTGCAGCCCCTGCGAGCCGTCGACGATGAACTCGACCGTGCCGGCGCCCTTGTAGCCGATGGCGCGGGCGGCCTTGACCGCCGCCTCGCCCATCGCCGCACGCATCGCCTCGGTCATGCCCGGCGCCGGCGCCTCCTCAATCACCTTCTGGTGCCGGCGCTGGAGCGAGCAGTCGCGCTCGAACAGGTGGACGGCGTCGGTGCCGTCGCCGAAGACCTGGACCTCGATATGGCGCGGCTTGGCGACGAATTTCTCGATCAGCACGGCGTCGTTGCCGAAGGCCGTCCGCGCCTCTCCCCGCGCGCTTTGCAGCTTCTCGTCGAATTCCTCGGCCCGGTCGACCTTGCGCATGCCCTTGCCGCCGCCGCCGGCGACCGCCTTGATCAGCACCGGATAGCCGATCGCCTCGGCCGCGCCGGCGAGATGGGCGTCGTCCTGGTTGTCGCCGTGATAGCCCGGCACCACCGGCACCCCGGCCTTTTCCATCAGCGCCTTGGCGGCGTCCTTGAGGCCCATCGCCCGGATTGCCCTGGCCGACGGCCCGATGAAGACCAGCCCGGCCGCCTCGACCGCGTCGACGAAATCGGGGTTCTCGCTGAGGAACCCGTAGCCCGGGTGGATCGCCTCGGCCCCGGTGGCGAGCGCGGCCGCGATGATCTCACCGCCTTTGAGGTAACTGTCGGCCGGCGCCGGGCCGCCGATATGCACGGCCTCGTCAGCCAGCGCGACATGGCGCGCGGCGCGGTCGGCGTCGGAATAGACGGCAACGGTGGCGACGCCGAGCCGGCGCGCGCTGTCGATGACGCGGCAGGCGATCTCGCCCCGGTTCGCAATCAGGATCTTGGCAAACATCCTATCCTCATCTCCCTGTGGCCTCGGTCGGCGGGGGCTGCCTGCCCCCGCACCCCCGGGAGTATTTTCGCAAAGAAGAAAAGGCGGCTTCTTCTTTGTCCAAATATTCCCGCCGGAGGCAAGAAAGTTACATCCGGAACACGCCGAAGCGCGTCGGTTCGATCGGCGCGCAGAGCGCGGCGGAAAGCGACAGCGCCAGCACCTCGCGCGTGCGGCGCGGGTCGACGATGCCGTCGTCCCAGAGCCGCGCCGAGGCATAGAGCGGGTGGCTCTGGCGCTCGAACATCTCGATGGTCGGGCGCTTGAACTCGGCCTCTTCCTCGGCCGACCAGCTGCCGCCCGAACGCTCGATGCCGTCGCGTTTCACCGTCGCCAGCACGCCCGCCGCCTGCTCGCCGCCCATCACGCTGATGCGGCTGTTGGGCCAGCTCCACAGGAAGCGGGGCGAATAGGCGCGGCCGGCCATGCCGTAATTGCCGGCGCCGAAGCTGCCGCCGACCAGCATCGTGATCTTGGGCACGTTGGTCGTCGCCACCGCCGTCACCATCTTGGCGCCGTGGCGGGCGATGCCCTCGTTCTCGTATTTGCGGCCGACCATGAAGCCGGTGATGTTCTGCAGGAAGACCAGCGGGATATTGCGCTGGGAGCAGAGCTCGACGAAATGGGCGCCCTTGACGGCGGCTTCCGAGAACAGCACGCCGTTATTGGCGACGATGCCGACCGGGCAGCCCATGACATGGGCGAAGCCGGTGACCAGCGTCTCGCCGAAGCGCGGCTTGAACTCGTCGAAGCGGCTGCCGTCGACCACCCGGGCGATGACCTCGCGGATGTCGTAGGGGGTGCGCAGGTCGGGCGGGACGACGCCGAGGATTTCCGCCGGGTCGTAGGCCGGGTCTTCCGGGCTCTGCCAGACCACCGTCTCGGGCTTGGCCCGGTTGAGCGCGGCGACGGCGCGGCGGGCGAGCGCCAGCGCGTGGGCGTCGTCCTCGGCCAGGTAATCGGCGACGCCGGAGAGCCGGGTATGGACGTCGCCGCCGCCGAGGTCCTCGGCGCTGACCACCTCGCCCGTCGCCGCCTTCACCAGCGGCGGGCCGGCGAGGAAGATCGTGCCCTGTTCCTTGACGATGATGGTGACGTCCGACATCGCCGGGACATAGGCGCCGCCGGCGGTGCAGGACCCCATGACGACGGCGATCTGCGGGATGCCCTTGGCCGACATCCGGGCCTGGTTGTAGAAGATGCGGC
The DNA here is from genome assembly GCF_042643245.1 of Acidimangrovimonas pyrenivorans. Taxonomy (NCBI): domain Bacteria; kingdom Pseudomonadati; phylum Pseudomonadota; class Alphaproteobacteria; order Rhodobacterales; family Paracoccaceae; genus Acidimangrovimonas; species Acidimangrovimonas pyrenivorans. The sequence continues at coordinate 183,731 of NZ_JBHRSK010000004.1, read as the reverse complement.
CGAAATGGTCGCGGTCGGGGAAGACCTCGTCCTGGTTGGGCAGGTTGGCGCCGCCGCTGTCGACGAGGTAGATGCAGGGCAGGTTGCATTCCTCGGCGATCTCCTGCGCCCGCAGGTGCTTCTTGACCGTCATCGGGTAATAGGTGCCGCCCTTCACGGTGGCGTCGTTGCACACCACCATGACTTCCTGGCCCTCGACCCGGCCGATGCCGGCGATCACCCCGGCGCAGGGCGCGGCGCCGTCATACATGCCATGCGCCGCCGTCGCCCCGATCTCGAGGAAGGGCGAGCCGGGATCGAGCAGGTCGGCGACCCGTTCGCGCGGCGGCAGCTTGCCGCGGGCGACATGGCGGGCGAGCGAACGTTCGCCGCCGCCGGCAGCCGCCGCCGCGGCGGCCTCGGCGATCCGGTCGAGCATCTCCTCATGCGCCGCGACATTGGCGCGGAAGGTTTCGGATGTCGGCAGGGCTTGCGATACAAGACGGCTCATGACGTCCCCTTTGTCATCGTCGGAAGAGGGCCGGGCCTAGGGCACGACCTCGAGCGTGGTGAAACGGCGCGACAGCAGGCCGAAGAGAAGGAACACGGGCAGCACCACCAGCAGCCCCGGCAGGGCGAGGTCATGGCCGCCCTCGGCGCCGACGGAACCGAAGACCGGCAGCCGGCGCAGCATGTCGGCCAGCAGCAAGGGCGGCGCCAGCGCCACCGGCGCCTGCAGCAGCAGGAACTTCACCACCGCCTGCGCGCCGGTATCGGCGATCCGCACCCTGGCGCCGCAGCCCGGGCAGGTGCAGAGCGGCGGCGCCTGTCCCGGCCGCCCGCCCAGCGGCCGCCGCATGGTCTTGTTGACCGCGCGGAACGGCAGCTCGGCGCCGCAGGCCGGGCAGGCATAGCCGGCGATGCGGGAGGCGAGGTTCACCCCGTCGCCCCCATCAGTTCGCGCCCGATCAGCATCCGGCGGATTTCCGAGGTCCCTGCCCCGATCTCCATCAGCTTGGCATCGCGGAACAGCCGGCTGACGGCGCTGTCGTTCAGGAAGCCGGCCCCGCCCATCGCCTGCACCGCCTGGTGGGCCTGCACCATCGCCTGTTCGGAGGCGTAGAGCACGCAGCCGGCGGCGTCCTGGCGGGTCACCTGGCCGCGATCACAGGCGCGGGCGACCTCGTAGACATAGGCGCGGGCGGTGTTCATCGCGACATACATGTCGGCGATCTTGCCCTGCATCAGCTGGAAGTTCCCGATCTTCTCGCCGAACTGCCTGCGTTCGTGCATGTAGGGCATGACCTCGTCGAGGCAGGCGGCCATGATCCCGGTGCCGATACCCGACAGCACCACGCGCTCGTAGTCCAGCCCCGACATCAGCACGCGGACGCCCTTGCCCTCCTCGCCCAGCACGTTCTCGAACGGCACCTCGCAATCGTCGAAGATCAGCTCGGCGGTGTTCGAGCCGCGCATGCCCAGCTTGTCGAAATGGGGCGAGGTGGAAAAGCCCTTCATCGACTTCTCGACGATGAAGGCGGTGATGCCCTTCGAGCCGGCCTCGGGATCGGTCTTGGCGTAGACGACGAGGGTGTCGGCATCCGGCCCGTTGGTGATCCAGTACTTGTTGCCGTTCAGCGTGTAGTAACCGTTCTTCTTCTCGGCCCGCAGCTTCATGCCGACGACATCGGAACCGGCCCCGGCCTCGGACATGGCCAGCGCGCCGACGTTTTCGCCCGAGATCAGCCCGGGCAGGTATTTCCGCTTCTGCTCGTCGGTGCCGTTGAGCTTGATCTGGTTGACGCAGAGGTTGGAATGGGCGCCGTAGCTGAGCGAGACCGAGGCCGAGGCGCGAGCGATCTCTTCGGTGGCGATGACATGGGCGAGATAACTCATCCCGGCCCCGCCATATTCCTCGGGCACGGTGATACCGAGCAGGCCGAGCTCGCCCATCTCCTGCCACAGCGCGGGCGGGAAGGTGTTCGAGCCGTCGATCTCGGCCGCCATCGGCTTGACCCGCTCCTGTGCCCAGCGATGCACCATGTCGCGCAGGGCGTCGATGTCCTCGCCCAGGTCGAAACGCAGCGATGCGGTGAACATGGGGGCCTCCTCCGAAATTTATTGAACGCTTGTTCAGTTCCTTAGCGACATGGGCGAGTCGGGTCAATGGGGTCGCGTCGCGGGACGCGGCGTCAGGGGGCCGCCGGCTGCCTGTCTCTTCGCTCGCTGGCGTTGAGGAACGGACGGCATCGGGCCCTGATCCAGCATTGCCCCCAGAACGCCAGACGCAGGGCGCGCGCCTGCCCGTGGAGTGGCGCTCGCAACCGAAGAGCTTCGCGCTTGATGGCAGCCAAATCCCTCCCAAATCTTGGCGTTGCGCGCGGGTGCCCAAAGCGCCAGCCCACCGGGACGGGCAGGCGCGCGCCCTGCGTGTTTCACACGCGCACCGGGCGGAAGTGGCGCGCTGCACGAATGCCCGCTTCGTCCCACGTACCCCCCCGACGCCCCATGCTCAGAAATCACAAGACGGTAACGTCCGCCGCCCCCGGAGGACAAATCCTTGCGGAAGCAAGCAGGGCTCAGCCGCCCTGCCCCTCCGCCTGGAACACCGCCGAGACCTCGGCGCGGATGATGCGGGCGATCAGGGCGCAATCGTCGAGGCTGAAGGTCAGCGGCAGCCGCATGTCGAGCAGGCTGGCCAGCACCCGGTCGGTCTGCGGCAGGCGCGGCGCCTCGGCGTAGCGCCAGCTGTCATAGCGCGAGGTGAAGGCGGCGGGTTCCTCGGCGCCGAACCATTTCAGCTCGACCCCGCGGCCGGCGCAGCGGCGGATGACGGCGTTGACCGCCTCGGCCGACCAGCCCTGCAGCAGGAACTGGATCGAGGAGCCGACATAGGCCTCCGCCTCGGGCCGCTCGATGATGGTCAGGCCCGGCGTGCCGCGCAGCCCGGCCTCGACCGTGCGGTAGCGGTCGTTCCAGGCGGCGCATTGCGCGGCCAGGCGGCGCAGCTGCGGCCGCAGGATCGCGGCGCGCAGGTTGTCCATCCGGCCCGAGATGTTCGGCGTCACCCACTTGGCGCGCTCGAACGCCTCGGGCGGCGGCGCGGCGCGGTGGCGCGTGTAGAGCATGTAGGAGCCCGAGAGCAGGATCGCCCGCGCCATCAGGTCGGCATCGTCCGAGATCATGAGCCCGCCCTCGCCCGAGTTGAGGTGCTTGTAGGTCTGGGTCGAGTAGCAGGCGACCCGCCCGTGCCGTCCCGACGGCGTGCCGCGCCAGGCCGCGCCCATGGTATGGGCGCAATCCTCGACCACCGCGATCCCGGCGCCGTCGCAGATCGCCATCAGCCGGTCCATGTCGCAGATATGGCCGCGCATGTGGCTGAGCAGCAGGACCCTGGCGCCGCTGTCACCGGCCCGGGCGGCAAGATCGTCGAGGTCGATGGTCAGCTGGGCGGTGGTCTCGACATAGACCGGGCGGGCGCCGATGCCGGCGATGGCGCCGGGCACCGGGGCCAGGGTGAAGGCGTTGGTCAGCACCGGTTCGCCGGCCCGGACGCCGAGGGCGCGCAGGGCGCAGCCCATGGCATAGCCGCCCGAGGCGACGGCAAGGGCGTATTTCGCCCCCATCGCGGCGGCGAATTCCTGTTCCAGCAGCGCCGCCTCGCCGGCCTCGCCCGGTTCGGTATTGTAGCGGTGCAGCCGGCCGTGGCGCATCACCGCGACGGCGGCCGCGATGGCGTCCTCGGGGATCGGCTCCTGCTGGGTGAAGCTGCCTTCGAAGCGTTCCATCCTCAGCCCTCCGGCAGCAGCCGCGCCATCAGCGCCGGCAGCGCGTCGAAATGATCGAGCAGCGCGTCGGGGGCGAACCGCTCGACACCGCGCCCCTCGGGGCCGAAGGTGACCAGCGCGACCGGCACCCCGGCGGCGCGGGCGGTCTTGGCGTCGGTCTCGGTGTCGCCGATCAGGATCGAGCGGGCCAGGCTGCCGCCCGCCCCCGCCACCGCGGCGCGGTAAGGCGCCGGGTCCGGCTTGCGCACCGGCAGCGTGTCGGCGCCGACGAGCGAGGCGAAGAGGTCGCGGATGCCGAGCCGGGTCAGCAGGGTGTCGGCCATCCGCTCGGGCTTGTTGGTGCAGATGCCGGTGACGTAGCCCGCCGCGAGCAGCGCCTCGACGGCCGCGACAACGCCGGGGTAGAGCGTTGTATGGCGGTCGATATCGGCCTCGTAGGCGGCCAGCAGGCGGGGATACTGGGCCTCGACATCGGCCTCGCTCCAGCCCGGCAGAACGCGGCCGAACCCCAGCCGCAGCATCGCCTTGCCGCCGTGGAAGGCGGTCGAAGCATCCTCGGGCACGCTCAGCACGTCGCCATAGCCGAGGCCCCGGAAGCAACTGTTCGCCGACGCGATCAGGTCGGCGGAAGTATCGGCCAGCGTGCCGTCAAGATCGAAGATTACCGTGCGCATCGCATCCCTCCGGCGGGTATTCGCCGTCTTGTCCCGCGTCCTGCAACAAAGCGAAAGGTCTTTTGAAGCCTTGCGGCCTTGCGACGCCCCTGCCACTGGGTAAAACGGGCGCGACAGGAAGAAAAGAGCGTAACGATGGCCATATCCCTCATCATCCTCGCCGCCGGACAGGGGACCAGGATGAATTCCGATCTGCCCAAGGTGCTGCACCGCGTCGCCGGGGCGCCGCTGGTCGCCCATGCCATGAGAGCCGGCGCCGCTCTGGCGCCCGAGCGCACCGTCGTCGTCGCCGGCCACGGTGCCGAGGCGGTGACCACGACGGTCGCGGCAATCGACCCCGAAGCCACGGTGGTGGTGCAGGAAGAGCAGCTCGGCACCGCCCATGCCGTCGCCCAGGCCCTGCCGGCGCTGGCCGGGGCCGCGGGCGATGCGGTCGTGCTCTACGGCGACACGCCCTTCATCCGGCCCGAGACCCTGGCGGCGATGGCCGAGGCGCGGGCGCGTCACGCGGTGGTCGTGCTGGGCTTTCAGGCCGCCGATCCGGGTCGCTACGGCCGCCTCGTCGCCGAGGGCGACGTGCTGCAGCGGATCGTCGAGTTCAAGGATGCGACGGATGAAGAGCGCGCCATAACCCTTTGCAACAGCGGCGTTCTCTGCGCAGACAGCAAGGTGCTTTCCGAACTGATCGAGCAGGTCGGCAACGCCAACGCCTCGGGCGAATACTACCTTACCGACGTCGTCGAACTGGCCCGCGCCCGCGGCCTTTCGGCCGGGGTGGTGATCTGCGACGAGGCCGAGACGATGGGGGTCAACACCCGCGCCCAGCTGGCCGAGGCCGAGGCCGCCTTCCAGGCCCGCGCCCGGGTCGAGGCGCTCGACAACGGCGTCACCCTGACCGCGCCCGAAACGGTGTTCTTCGCCCTCGACACGGTGATCGGCCGCGACGCCGTGGTCGGCCCCAACGTGATCTTCGGCCCCGGCGTCACCGTCGAATCGGGCGCCGAGATCAAGGGCTTCTGCCATCTCGAAGGCTGCCATATCAGCCGCGGCGCCGATGTCGGCCCCTTCGCCCGGCTGCGCCCGGGCGCCGAGCTGGCCGAAGACGTCCATGTCGGCAATTTCGTCGAGATCAAGAATGCGGTGCTCGACGAGGGGGTCAAGGTCGGCCACCTGACCTATCTCGGCGACGCCCATATCGGCGAGCACAGCAATATCGGCGCCGGCACCATCACCTGCAATTACGACGGCGTCTTCAAGCACCGCACCGAAATCGGTGCCCGCGCCTTCATCGGATCGGATACAATGCTGGTGGCGCCGGTCACGGTGGGGGCCGGGGCGATGACCGCGACCGGCGCGGTGGTGACGGCGGACGTGCCCGAGGGCGCCATGGCCGTGGCCCGCGCCAAGCAGGTCAACAAACCCGGCTTCGCGACCCGCTTCTTCGCGCGCTTGCGGGCCCGCAAGGCAGAGCAGAACAAGGATAAATCCTGATGTGTGGTATTGTCGGCGTCCTGAGCAACCACGAAGCGGCCCCGATCCTGCTCGAGGCGCTGAAGCGGCTCGAGTATCGCGGCTATGACAGCGCCGGTATCGCCACGGTGAATGGCGGCCGGCTCGACCGCCGCCGCGCGGTGGGCAAGCTGGCCAACCTGTCGGACCTGCTGGTGCACGAACCGCTGCCCGGCAAGGCCGGCATCGGCCACACCCGCTGGGCCACCCATGGCGCCGCCACGGTCGGCAACGCCCATCCCCACAAGGCCGGGCCGGTCGCCATCGTCCATAACGGCATCATCGAAAATTTCCGCGAGCTGCGCGCAGAGCTGACCGAGCAGGGCATCGGCTGCGAGACCGAGACCGACACCGAGGTCGTCGCCCTGCTCGCCCGGCATTACATGGACCGGGGCCTGGACGCCCGTGCCGCCGCCATGGCCACCCTCGACCGGCTCGAGGGCGCCTTCGCCCTGTGCTTCCTGTTCGATGGCGAGGACGACCTGATCATCGCCGCCCGCAAGGGCTCGCCGCTGGCCGTCGGCCATGGCGAGGGCGAGATGTTCGTCGGTTCGGACGCGATCGCGCTGGCGCCGATGACCGACCGCATCACCTATCTGGAAGAGGGCGACCGCGCCGTCGTCACCCGCAAGGGCGTCGAGATCCTCGATGCCGCCGGCCGCCATGTCAACCGCGCCGTCGCCACCATCACGCGCGAGGCGACCCAGGTCGAGAAGGGCGGCTACAAGCATTTCATGGCCAAGGAGATCGCCGAGCAGCCGGGCGTGCTGGCCGACGCGCTGAACCATTACCTGGCGAGTGACGACAGCGGCCTCGCCCTGCCCGCGGAGGTCGATTTCACCGGCGTCGACCGTGTCACGCTGGTCGCCTGCGGCACCGCCTTCCTTGCCTGCCAGGTGGCGAAATACTGGTTCGAGCAGATCGCCGGCCTGCCGGTCGATGTCGATATCGCCTCGGAATTCCGCTATCGCGACCCGGTGCTGTCGCCCAAGTCCTGGGCCCTGTTCGTCAGTCAGTCGGGCGAGACCGCCGACACCCTCGCCGCCCTGCGCCATGTCCAGGGCAAGGTCGCCAAGGTGGTCTCGGTGGTCAACGTGCCGACCTCCTCGATCGCGCGCGAAAGCGACCTGGCGCTGCCGACGCTGGCCGGCGTCGAGGTCGGCGTCGCCTCGACCAAGGCCTTCACCTGCCAGTTGACCCTGCTGGCGCTGCTGGCGCTGAAGGCGGCGGCCGATCGCGGCCGGCTCAGCCCCGAGGCCTTGGCGGCCCGGCTTGCGGCGCTGCGCAACCTGCCCGGGGTGATGAACCACGCGCTGCAGATGGGCGATGACGTCGCCCGCATTGCCGGCCAGCTGGCGGAGGCGCAGGACATCCTGTTCCTGGGTCGCGGCCAGATGTTCCCCCTGGCGTTGGAGGGTGCCCTGAAGCTGAAGGAAATCAGCTACATACATGCCGAAGGTTATGCATCGGGCGAACTCAAGCACGGCCCCATCGCGCTGATCGATTCCCATGTCCCGGTGATCGTGATGGCGCCGCGCGACGCGCTGTTCGACAAGACCGTGTCGAACATGCAGGAGGTGATGGCGCGCCACGGCCAGGTGCTGCTGATCAGCGATGCGCGCGGCGTTCACGAGGCCGGCGACGGCATCTGGGCCAGCCTCACCCTGCCCGAGGTCGACCCGATGCTGGCGCCGATCCTCTATGCCATCCCGGCGCAGCTGCTGGCCTATCACACCGCCATCGCCAAGGGCACCGATGTCGACCAGCCGCGCAACCTCGCCAAGTCGGTGACCGTCGAATAGCGCCCTGCCCGGCCGCCGTGTTCAGGCGGTGGCCGGCCGCCCTGCCCGGCGGTCGTAGAGGCGCCGGGCCAGCATCGCCAGCCCGCCCTCGATCGGCAACCAGGCCAGGCAATAGGCCCAGACGATCAGCGCCATCGACCAGCCGATCGGTGTCACCAGCACGCCGTAGACCGCGACCAGCGTGCCGATCACCTGCGTCGTCTCGGTAGTCAGGAACAGCCGCATTGCCGGCCACGGCCGGCGCCAGAACCAGTCCTGGTTGCGGGTGACGTAAAGCGTCATGTGGCCCGAGACCAGCAGCTTGAGGAAGATCACGGTCTGGATCTCGGCCCGGCCGACATGGAACACCGAGTCGAGCGCCCAGAACAGCAGGAAGGTTTCCACCACGCCCATGATCCCCAGGGTGGCGGCGACGGTCAGCAGCCGGCGCATGTCCCAGCGCACCGGCCTCGGCGCCACGGCGACGTTGTCATAGGCGATCATCATGATCGGGAAGTCGTTCAGCACCGCCAGCAGCACGATCATGATCGCCGAGACCGGGAAGAAATTGTAGGCGAGGATGGTCAGGGTCATGAACAGCAGCACCCGCACCGTCTCGGCGATGCGGAAGGTGGCATAGCTCGACATCCGCTCGAAGATCCGCCGCGCCTCGGCAATGGCCTCGGTGATGATCGACAGCCCCTTGTCGGTCAGCACCAGGTCGGCGGCGGCCCGGGCGGCATCGGTGGCGCCGCTGACCGCGATGCCGGCATCGGCCTGTTTCAGCGCCGGGGCGTCGTTGACCCCGTCGCCGGTCATGGCGACGATGCTGCCGCGCGCCTGCAACGCCTCGACGATGCGGAACTTGTGCTCGGGCAGGACCCGGGCGAAGCCGTCGGCGGCATAGATCCGGTCGGAGACGTCGCCGTCCGAGCCCTCCAGCAGGTCGGCGGCCGGGGCGATATGGTCGCCAAGGCCGAGCTGGCCCGCGATCTGGCGGGCGATGGCCTCGTGATCGCCGGTGATCATCTTCACCGACAGCCCCATCGCGCGCGCCGTGGCGATGGTCTCGGCGGCGTCGGGGCGCGGCGGGTCGAAGATCGGGATCAGACCGAGGAACTCCCAGCCGTCCTCGCCCTGCCGCCGCGCCGCGCCGAGCGCCCGGAAGCCCTGTTCGGCCAGCCCTTCGACCTCGGCTTCCAGCTTGGCCCGCCGCGCGCCGTCGAGCCCGGCCAGATCAAGGATCACCTGCGGCGCGCCCTTGGCGAAATGCCAGGTCTGATCGCCGTGCCGGGCCGTCGCCTCGGTCCGTTTCGAGACCGGATCGAAGGGGGTGAAGCCGGTGACCTCATACGCCCCCTTCGCCGCGATCTCACTGGCGGCGGCCAGCACGGCGCGGTCGATGGCGTCGGGCTCGGTGCCGTTGCAGGCCAGCGCGGCGGCCAGCAGCAGCTCGGCCTCGGCAACGCCCTCGGCCGGGCGCGGCGCCTCGACCGTCAGCTCGTTCAGCGTCAGCGTCCCGGTCTTGTCCGAGCACAGCACATCGACCCCCGCCATCTCCTCGATCGAGACCAGCCGGGCGACGATCGCCTTCATCTTCGCCAGCCGCTCGGCCCCGACCGCCATCGTCACCGACAACACCGTCGGCAGCGCCACCGGGATCGCCGCGACGGTCAGGATCAGGGCGAATTCGACGGTCTTCCAGAACGGATCGTGGCGCAGGATCGAGACCGCGAGGATCAGCGCCACCAGCGCCAGCGCGCTGACGATGAGGAAATTGCCGATCCGGATCACCGCCTGCTGGAAATGCGAATGGTGCCCGGCGCTCTGGACCAGCGCCGCGGTGCGGCCGAAATAGCTGTGCATGCCGGTGGCGGTGACCACGCCGCTCATCTGGCCCAGCTTGACCACCGAGCCGGAATAGACCGTGTCGCCCGCGGTCTTGTCGACCGGCAGGGATTCGCCGGTCAGCGCCGCCTCATCGGCGCTGAGGTAGTCGCCGCCGGTCAGCACCATGTCGGCGGGGACGATATTGCCGATCTCGAGGTCGACCACGTCGCCCGGCACCACCTCGCGCGCCGGCAGGGTCTGCCAGTCGCCGTCGCGCAGCACCCGGGCCGAGGGCGACAGACGTTGCTTGAGCAGGGCGATGGCGTTGTCGGCCTTGTTCTCCTCGAAGAAGGCGACGGTGGCGTTGATCAGCAGCATGGCGAAGATCACCGCGAAATCGGCCCAGTCGGACAGCGTCAGCGACAGCACCGCCGCCGCCTCGATCAGCCACGGGATCGGGCCCCAGAAATAGCCGGCGATCCGGGCCAGCAGGCTGACATGGGTTTCTTCGAGGACGTTGGGCCCGAACTGTTCCAGCCGCTTGGCGGCCTCGGCGGCGCTCAGCCCCGTGGTCGGATCGGTCTTGGGCAGCGCGGCCAGCGCCGCCTCGGTGGCAGTCTCGGTTTCGGATTTGGCCATGGTCTTCATCTCGCCATCCTTCCGCCAGCTTAAGCGCGCCCCTCCCGCGCGATCCAGTCCGCGATGCCGGGCCAGGCCTCGGTCAGGGTCCGGCGGCCCATGAACAGGCCGATATGCCCGCCTTCGACCAGCCGTTTCGCGATCTTCGCCCGCGGCGTGCCGAGCAGATGCTCGGCGGCGAAGACCTGTTCCTTGGTGGTGATGTCGTCCCCCGCCCCGGCCAGCAGGTAGACCGGGCAGGTGACGTCTTTCAGCGACAGGGTCCGGCCGAGCCCGGTGAACCGCCCCTTGGCAAAACGGTTCTCCTTGAACAGCAGCTCGATCGCCTGCAGGTAATAGCGCCCCGGCAGGTCGATCGGGTTCTCGTACCAGCGTTCGAAGGCTTCGGTCCGCTCGATGTAATTCTCGTCCTCGATATGCTGGTAGAGGTCGACGAACTTGCCGACATACTGCACCGCCGGGTGCATGTCCTTCCAGCCCGCCAGCATGTAACGGCCCAGCATCCGGTCGCCGCCCGAGGCGACCATCTCCTGGTAGAAGCTCAGCGGCGTCTTGTGGGCGAGGCGCTTGATCGGGCCGTCGCCGGCATCGGTGTCGATCGGCGCCCCGGCCAGCACCAGCGAGCGCACCTTGTGCGGGAATCGGGCGGCATACATCGCCGACATCCACCCGCCCTGGCACAGCCCGACAAGGTTGACCTGCCCGCCCAGGTCGTCGACCACGACGTTGATCTCGGCGAGGTACTTGTCGATGTCGAAATCGCGCATCTCGGCCGTCGCCGGCTTCCAGTCGGTCGCCAGCACCCGGCCCAGCCCGGCCTTCAACAGCACCTCGACCAGGCTCTGGCCCTTCTCGTAATCGGCGATGGTCGAGCTGTGGCCGGCATAGGGCGCATCGACCAGCACCGGCACGGTGTCTCCGGGCGCGCCCGGAGAGAAATCGCGCAGCCGCATCGTGTCGAGTTCGGCAAGGACGGTGTTCTCCGTCGCCCAGTCCGGTTCCGGCGGCGCCTCGACCTCGGCCGCGACCTCGAGGAATTTCAGGTTGTCCTGGAAGGCCTGGAGCCCGGCCTCCTCCATCTCGAGCCCGGCCGCCATCGGCCAGAACCAGGGCACGCTATGCTCGTATTTCTTCTGCTGCGCCTTGCTCATTTCCGCCCTCCGGGCGACTCGGCCGGAAGGCCGTTGCTGCACCGCAGAATGTCCGCCTGCGCACGGCGGAAATCAATGGAGAACACGGGAATGTGCGCGGCACGCTCGCCGGCGGAGCGAAGGCTTGGGACGCTGCCCTGTCGCATGCACCGTGGGTGGTCCGAACCTAACGCGAAAGATTAGCTTATTCCGTCAGGTTATTGAAATTTAACCGACACGCCGCCGAACGCTCCGAAGTCAGCGGCAATCTCGGTCCCCGGCGGACACTCGATCGGCCCGATGAAGGAGCCCGACAGCACCACCTGTCCGGCCTCGATCCGCTGGCCGTATTGTCCCATCCGCCGCGCCAGCCAGACCAGCCCCATTGCCGGATCGTCCAGCACCGCCGCGCCCAGCCCGGTCGCCGCTACTTCTCCGCCCGCCTTGACGATGGCCCCGATCCAGCGCAGGTCGAAGGCGTCCGGAGCGTGGCGCTGCGACCCCAGCACGATACCGGCATTGGCAGCGTTGTCGGCGACGGTGTCGCAGATCCGCCGCGGCTGGCCGCTCTCGGGGTCCTGGCGCAGGATGCGGGTGTCGAGGATTTCCAGCGCCGGGGCGACGTAATCGGTCGCCGCCAGCACCTCGTCCCGCGTCACCGCCCCCTCCAGCGGCGCCTTCATCACGAAGGCGATCTCGACCTCGATCCGCGGCTGGATGAAGCGGCCGGCCGGCACCTCGGCGCCGTCATCGAAGGCCATGTCGTCGTAGAGCACGCCGGAATCCGGCGTGTCGATCCCCAGCGCGTCGCGCATCACCTTCGAGGTCAGGCCGATCTTCCAGCCCAGGATCGTCCGCCCCGCCGCCAGCTTGCGCGCCATCTGCGCGGTCTGGATCGCGTAGGCGTCGTCGAGCGTGATGCCGGGATGGCGCAGGGTCAGCAGGCCGACCTGGCGCCGCGTATCCTCGGCCTGCAGCAGGTCCGCCGCCGCCCGCTCGATCTGGTCCGGGCTCAGCATGGCTCGTCCTCGACGCCGTTGCGCAGCACGCCGATCCCCTCGGCCTCGACCTCGATCACGTCGCCCGGTTTCAGCCAGAGCGGCGGATCGAACCGCGCCCCCGCCCCGGTCGGCGTGCCGCAGACGAGAATGTCGCCCGGCACCAGCGTGGTGAAGGTCGAGACGTAGTTCACGATGTAGCGGAAATCGTAGAGCATCCGGCCGGTCCGGTCCTGCTGCTGGACCTCGCCGTTGACCCGCGTCGTCAGGGCGACATCGTCGAGCTGGGCGGCCTCGCGGAACGGCACCAGCCACGGCCCCATCGCGCCCGAGCGGTCCCAGTTCTTGCCTTGGGTGACGTTGAACTTGGCGTGCCGCACCCAGTCGCGGATCGTGCCCTCGTTGCACAGGGTCAGGGCGGCGATGTGGTCATAGGCGTCCTCGCGCGCGATCCGGCGGCCGGCCTTGCCGATGACGATGGCAATCTCGCCCTCGTAGTCGAGCTTCTCGCTTTCCGGCGGCCGGACCAGGTTCTCGCCATGGCCGGTAAAGCTGCGCGGGAAGCGGATGAACAGCGACGGCCGGCCGGGCGCCTCCTGCCCGTCCTTGTATTCGGCATTGCGGTCGGGAAAGTTGACGCCGACGCAGAGGATCTTTTCCGGGTTGGCGACGGGGATCTGCCAGGTGACGTCCTCGGTGCGGTAGGTCGGTGCGCGGCCCGCGGCCGCGGCGATCAGCTCTTCCAGCGCCCCGGCTTCAACAACCTCCTTCAGCCCCTTGAAACGGCTTCCGAATTCGGGCGTCAGGTCGACGATTCCGGCCTTGGTGACGACGCCGTAGCGGTTGGCGCCGTTGGCCCGGAAGGCGGCGATGCGGGCGATTTCGGTCATTCCTTCCCCCTCACGGCGCGACGATGGGCGTCGCCTTCAGCGTCGCCGCGACCGGGTCGATGCCCTGGAACAGCGAGCCCTCCTCGAACCACGACCGCGGCGCCGGGGCGCCCCACAGGGTCTGACGCTGCGGGTCCTTCAGGTCCCACCTGATCGGCTCGAGATCGGGATCGACGGTCTGGTAATCGGAGCAGTAGATCTCGATCCGATGGCCGTCCGGGTCACGGATATAGAGGAAGAAGGCGTTGGAAATGCCGTGCCGCCCCGGCCCGCGCTCGATATTCGCCAGGTAGCCGGTGGTCGCCATCAGGTCGAGCAGGTCGATGATGTTGAGCGGCGTCGGCACCCAGAAGGCGGTGTGGTGCAGCCGCGGCCCGCTGCCGTTGGTGAAAGCGATGTCATGCACCCCGCCCTTGCGGTGGGTCCAGGCCGCCCAGAGCCGCCCGGTCTCCTCGTCCTCGGTATATTCGGTGACCCGGAAGCCGATCTCGTTGTAGAACGCCACCGCCTGATCGACATCCGAGGCGAAGACGTTGAAATGGTCGATGCGCAGCGGCTTGACGCCCTTGTAGAGCGCGTATTTCTGGTGGATCGGCGGCAGGCGTTCCATCTGGAAATAGAGCTCGATCGGCATGCCGAAACAGTCATGGGTTCGCAGCGTCCGGCCCTGATACGGACGCTCGACCCAGCCCACGTCATGGCCCTTGGCCCTGAACCAGTCATGCGCCTTGTCGAGCTCGCCCTCGTCATAGACCTTGAAGGCGAGCGAGCGGACATTGGCCTCGGCCGAGCGGCGCAGCACGACGCAATGGTGGCCGCGCTCCTCCATCGCCCGCAGGTAGACGTGGTCGTCGTCCTCGTCGGTGACCTGCAGCCCGAGCAGGTCGACATAGAACGCCTTCGACGCCGCCAGGTCGGTGACGCCGAAGACGACATGGCTCAGCCGGACGATGTTGAAGGGCGGATAGAGGTTGGCGGGCGGTATCGGCATGGTCTCACTCCCTCGGGTGTTCGGTCCGGCGCGGGCTCAGCCGCCCAGTTTCGGGATCCGGTGCGGCTGGCGCGGGAAACAGACATTGACGGTTTCCATGTAGAAATCGAACGACCAGTCGCCGCCGTCGCGGCCGATGCCGCTGGCCTTGACGCCGCCGAAGGGGGTCGGCAGGTGGCGGATATTCTCGGAATTCACCCACATCATGCCCGCTTCCAGCGCGTCCGTCATCCGGATCGCCCGGTTGAGGTCGTCGGTCCAGAGATAGGCGGCCAGCCCGTAGTCCGTGCCATTGGCCAGCGCCAGCGCCTCGGCCTCGTCGGCGAAAGGGATCGCGGTCAGGACCGGGCCGAAGATCTCCTCCTGCGCGATGGCCATGTCGTTGCGGGCCTGCGTGAACAGCGTCGGCGCGACGTAGCAGCCTTCCGCGCCCAGCTTCTCCCCGCCGGCGGCGATGGTGGCGCCCTCTTTCCGGGCGGTGTCGAAATAGGACAGCACCTTGGCCTCGTGCTCGGGGTGGATCAGCGGCCCGACCACCGTCTCGGGGTCGAGCGGATGGCCAACCTTGATCCGCCCCGCCACCTCGGCGACGCGGGCGGTGAAGGCGTCGTAGATCGTCTCCTGCACCAGCAGGCGCGAGGACGAGGTGCAGCGTTCGCCGTTGAGCGAGTAGATCATGAAGGCGGCGGCATCGACGGCGCGGTCGAGATCGGCGTCGTCGAAGACGATGACCGGGTTCTTGCCGCCGAGTTCGAAATGCACCCGCTTCAGCGTCGCCGCCCCCTGGGCCATGATCCGGCTGCCGGTCCGGCTCTCGCCGACGAAGGCGATGGCCCGGATGCCGGGATGCTCGGTCAGCGCCTTGCCGGCCTCCTCGCCGACCCCGTTGACGACGTTGAGCACCCCCGGCGGCAGCCCGGCCGCCTCGGCGATCTCGACCAAGAGCTTGGCGGTCAGCGGCGAGAACTCGGCCGGCTTGTGGACCACGGTGCAGCCCGCCGCCAGCGCCGGGGCGATCTTCCAGGTCGACAGCATGAAAGGCGTGTTCCACGGCGTGATGACGCCGACCGGGCCGATGGGCCGGCGCGAGGTTGTGTTCATCTGGGTCGGCGTCCGCGTCACCGCGCCGTCCTCGGCCCCCGGCGCCTGGTCGGCGAAATAGCGGAAATTGGCCGCACCCCGGATTGCCGCCTTGGACATGAAGCGCAGCGCCTGGCCGGTATCGAGGCATTCGGTGAAGGCGATCTCCTCGGCCCGCGCCTCGATCGCTTCCGCCACCTTGATCAGGATCCGCCGCCGCTCGGCCCCCGGGGTCTGCGACCAACCCCTGAACGCCGCCTGCGCCGCCGCGACCGCCCGGTCGACATCCTCGGCCCCGCCGCGCGCCACCGGCGCCAGCACCGTCAGGTCGACCGGCGACAGGCTGTCGAAGGTTGCGCCCGAGGCCGCCGGGACCGATACGCCGGCGATATGGTTCAGCACGCCGGTCTCGCGGAAGCGCGCGAGGTAGCCTTGCGCGCGGGCGATATTGTCTTCCAGAACGGTCATTTACGGTCCTTTTCTCAGGTCCTGCCGGACAGCCGGGCGTGGATCGGCGTGTCCTTCCAGCTCAGATCCGGGTCGATGATCCGGATCTCGAGCGACAGGGCGAAATGCGGGCTCGAGAGCGGCCCGGCCAGCGCCGCCTGCGCGGCGGCGAAGATCCGGTCGCCGGCGGCCGCCAGCGCCTCCTTCGTCCGCCCCGCCCCGACCGAGAGGGTCAGCGCGGCGTAATCGTTCTCGGCCAGACCGTCGGCGGTGATGGCATGGTCGGCGCGATGGGCGCGGACGCGGATGCCGGCGCGCGGGAAAATCCCCGCCGCCACCATCGCGCCATGCAGCTCGCGGCACAAAGCGGCGATATCGGCCCGCGCTTCGAGCCCGGGCGAATAGTCTATGCTCAGATGCGGCATCCCGCCTCCCCTCGGAATTACCTTAACTTGTTAAATACGGGAGGCGCTGTCAACCCTCGCCAGCCGCGTCCGGCGCCGGGCAACGTCAGCCGAAGAGATAGGGCCAGAACACCACGCAGCCGATGACGGCCGCGCCGATGGCGCAGATCAGCACACCGGCGGCAGCGACGTCCTTGGCATCGCGGGCCAGCGGGCTCCAGTCGGGGCTGGCAAGGTCGACCACCCGCTCCAGCGCGGTGTTGATCGCCTCGGCGGCCAGGACCAGGGCGATGGCGAAGACCAGCACGATCCAGTCCCGGGCGCCGACCCCCAACGCCAAGCCGGCGAAGACCACCACGAAGGTCGCCGCCAGGTGGATCTGCGCGTTGGGCTGGCGCGCCAGCACGACCAGCCCGCGCGCGGCATAAACGAAGGAAGATGCCCGGGCGCGCAGCCAGTCCATGCAGCTCAGAAATGCTTGGTGTAGGTGACCGAGGCGCCGCCGGCGGTCGGGGCGACCATCAGCTCGGCATTCTGCGGCGTAGTGATCAGCTTGCCCATGCCCCAGCCCAGCAGGGCGCCGGCCAGCACGTCGCGGGCATAGTGCTTCTTGGCCTCGACCCGGGCGATGCCGGTCAGCGCCGCGGCGCCGTAGACGTAGGGCACGTATTGCGGGTACTGGTCGCCGTAGCGGATGCCGAAATAGGTCGCCGCGGCGAAGGCCATCGAGGTATGGCCCGAGGGGAAGCCGTCATTGCCCGAGCCGTCGGGGCGGTTTTCATGCACCGTCGCCTTCAGCGCCTCGGTAATCAGCAGGGTCGAGCCCAGGGTCCAGCTCAGTTGCTTGAGGCCGGTGTTGTCCTGCTTCTTCAGCGTCGTGACCCCGGCCACCGCGCCGACGCCAAGCGCCAGCCCGGTCGACAGGTTGTCCCACATTTTCTTGCTGCCGGCCTCGGCGGCGGGCGCGGAAAGCAGGCTGGCCGAGACCAGGACGGCGGTGGCCAGGGCAGAGAGGGAAGGCTTGGTCATGACACGCATCCATTCGCATCCATTCTACGGGGCCGTCGCGCCGGATCGCCGCTCTGGCCGGGACAACTGGCCCGGCCCCGCGCGCGGCGCGGCCTTGTCCGGACCCTTCCGGCCAAGGTGCCACCGCGGCGCCGGCTTGCGCAAGGCTGAAAAGCCGACCGCATCCGCCATCCGCCGTCCTCACGCCCCGGGGACCGGCCGGCACACGGGAACGTGATCCCGGCGGCAATGAAAAGAGCGGCCCGGGGGCCGCTCCGATCCGGCGGGACTGCCCGCGCTGTCCGGGCCTCACCTGGCCTTCAACAGCCCTTCGGCCTTGACCTTGTCATAGGTCTCGTCGAGCGACCTGACCGCGCGCTCGATCATCACGTCGATGTCCGAGGGCTGCATGATCAGCGGCGGGGCGATGATCATCCGGTCGCCGACATGGCGCATGACCAGGTTGTTGGCGAAGCAGCGCTCGCGGCAGATCAGGCCGATCGTGCCCTCGTCCGAGGCGAAGGCGGCGCGGCTGGCCTTGTCCGGCGTCAGCGCCAGCGTCGCCATCATCCCGATCGAGCGCGCCTCGCCGGCCAGCGGGTGGTCGGCCAGCGCCGCCCATTTCTCGGCCAGGTAGGGGCCGGCGACGGTGCCGGCATGCTCGACGATCTTCTCCTCCTCGAGGATGCGCAGGTTCTCCAGCGCGATCGCCGCCGCCACCGGATGGGCCGAATAGGTATAGCCATGGGCGAACTCGCCCGAGCCGTTCAGCACCTCGGCGACCTCGTCGCAGACCAGCGAGCCGCCGATCGGGGCGTAGCCCGACGACAGGCCCTTGGCGATGGTCATGATATGCGGGCGGATGTTGAGCGTCTGGCTGCCGAACCAGTTGCCGGTGCGGCCGAAACCGGTGATGACCTCGTCGGCGATCAGCAGGATCTCGTGGGCGTCGCAGATGCGCTGGATCTCGGGCCAGTAGCTCTCGGGCGGGATCACCACGCCGCCGGCGCCCTGGATCGGCTCGGCGATGAAGGCGGCGACCTTGCCCTCGCCCAGCTCGGCGATCTTCTCTTCCAGCTCGCGCGCCCGCATCAGGCCGAATTCCTCGGGGCTCATCTCGCCGCCCTCGGCATACCAGTGCGGCTGGCCGATATGGACGATATTCGGGATCGGCAGCCCGCCCTGCTTGTGCATCGCCGCCATGCCGCCAAGCGAGGCGCCGCCCATGGTCGAGCCGTGATAGGCGTTCTTGCGGGAGATGATGACCTGTTTCTCGGGCTTGCCCTTGGCCGCCCAGTAGCGCCGCACCATGCGGATATTGGTGTCGTTGGCGTCCGAGCCGCCCATGGCGAAGAAGACATGGTTGAGGTCGCCCGGCGCCAGCTCGGCCAGCTTGGTCGCCAGCGCGATGGCCGGCACATGCGTGGTCTGGAAGAAGGTGTTGTAATAGGGCAGTTCGCGGATCTGGCGGGCGGCGACCTCGGCCAGTTCCTCGCGGCCGTAGCCGATGTTGACGCACCACAGCCCGGCCATGGCGTCGAGGATGTCGTTGCCCTCGGAATCGGTCAGCGTCACGCCCTTGGCGCGCAGGATGACCCGGGCGCCCTTGGCGTTGAGCTCGTCGCCGTTGGTGAACGGGTGCAGGTGATGCGCCGCATCCAGCGCGGCCAGCTCCTCCGTGCGCATTTGATTCGAGACATACACCATCCCTGGCCTCCATCCTGGCGTGCGTTGTGTTGCGGGTCGGGCGAGGAATCCGCCGTGAATCGCGTCTTTTTTCCATCCCCGGGCGGGGCGGATCGAGGGCCAGCATAGGACCGGCGACGGCGCCGTCAATCAATTTGATCAAATATTATCCCGAACCCTCCTGCGCCGTCGCCGCGACGATCAGCCGGCGAGCGACACCCGGATCTGCTCGAGCCCCTGGGTGATATCGTCCGAGATCGCCTGCCCGACCCCGTCGGCATCGCCGTCGCGCAGCGCCTGCAACGCCTCGGCATGTTTGTCGGGCAGGTTGAGCGTGCCGTAGCGGCCGCAGACGACGCGCAGCGACGGCCCGCCGCGCAGCCACAGCATGTTGGCGATCGACATCAGCATCGGCGCTTCGGCCAGTTCGTACAGCCCGGCGTGGAAGCGGTAATTGTGCTGCAGGTAGGCGCCGACGTCGCCCATCTGGATCGCCAGGTTCACCAGCGCGTCGATCCCGGCCAGGTAGTCGATATCGGCCTCGGTCGCATGGCCGGTCGCCAGCCGCGCCAGGTGCGGTTCGATCGACAGCCGGGCGAAGCTCAGCTCGTCAAGCCCCTCGGGCGTCAGCAGCGGCACGCAGACCCGGCGGTTGCCCATGAATTCCAGCGCCCCCTCGGCGGTCAGGCGGCGGATCGCCTCGCGCACCGGGGTCATGCCGCTGTTCAGCGCGGCGGTGATTCCCTGGATCGTCACCCCCTGCCCCGGCGCGAACTCGCCGAACAGGATCATTTCGCGCAGCCGGCGGTAAACGAGTTCATGCGCAGGCAGTTTTGCCGTCGTATCGCTCAATTTTCGCTCGCTCCCGTCCTCGATCCGCCGTCCGGGCGGCCCCGGAGCATAGGGTCCGAGGGACGCCCGGGGCTGGCCCAACACATTTTCATTGTATTTAACCCCTAATTTGATCAAATTGAAAGAAGGGGAGCGCGAGTCTCCCAACAACAATCAACAGAACCAACAGGAGGTTCCCGACATGAAGATGAAGTGGTT
Source organism: Acidimangrovimonas pyrenivorans (assembly GCF_042643245.1). Lineage (NCBI taxonomy): Bacteria > Pseudomonadati > Pseudomonadota > Alphaproteobacteria > Rhodobacterales > Paracoccaceae > Acidimangrovimonas > Acidimangrovimonas pyrenivorans. The sequence goes on along the minus strand of NZ_JBHRSK010000004.1, from coordinate 163,847 downwards.
GCCGCTGGCCGCGGCCGTATTGATGGGGGCCGGCGTCGCGTCGGCCGAGGAAATTCATGTCTACAACTGGTCGGACTACATCGACACGTCGCTGCTGACGAAGTTCGAGAAGGAAACCGGCATCAAGGTCATCTACGACGTCTTCGACTCCAACGAGGTGCTCGAGACCAAGCTGCTGGCCGGCTCGACCGGCTATGACGTGGTCGTGCCCTCGGCCTCGTTCCTCGAGCGCCAGATCACCGCCGGCGTGTTCCAACCGCTCGATTACTCGAAGCTGCCGAACGCCAAGTACATGTGGAAGGACATCACCGACCAGACGGCCAAGTTCGATCCGGGCAACAAATATGCCGTCAACTACATGTGGGGCACCACCGGCATCGGCGTGAACATCGACAAGGTCAAGGCGGCGCTGGGCGAAGACGCGCCGGTCAACTCGCTCGACCTCGTCTTCAACCCCGAGAACATGAAGAAGCTGAAATCCTGCGGCGTCGACTTCCTCGATGCCCCGGCCGAAATGTTCCCGGCGGCGCTCAAGTATCTCGGGCTCGATCCCAACAGCACCGACAAGGCCGACCTGGAAAAGGCCGCCGAGGTGATCGAGAAGGTGCGCCCCTACGTCCAGAAATTCAACAGCTCGGAATACATCAACGACCTCGCCAACGGGAACATCTGCGTCGCCGTCGGCTGGTCGGGTGACGTGCTGCAGGCGCGCGACCGCGCCGACGAGGCGGATAACGGCGTCCACATCCAGTATCACGCGCCGAAGGAAGGCGCGGTGATGTGGTTCGACATGATGGCGATCCCGGCCGACGCCCCGAACCCGTCGGGCGCGCTGAAATTCATCAACTTCATGATGGACCCGCACAACATCGCCCTGGCGTCGAACTACGTCTACTACGCCAACGGCAACCTCGAGTCGCAGAAATACATCGACAAGGAGGTCCTCGACGATCCGGCGATCTACCCGGATGCCGCGACGATGAAGAACCTCTACACCATCAAGGCCTACCCGCCGAAGGTCCAGCGCGTCGTGACGCGTCTGTGGACCCGGATCAAGTCGGGCACCTGAGCCATCCCGCTCGATCTGCGCCCGGGCCGTCCCAGCGACGACCCGGGCATCTCTACGAGCACAACGAGGACAAGATGGCGCAAGCGACAGGCCAGAAAATCTTTGCCCCCTGGGAAGACGCGAACGAAAAGCCGCTGATCCAGTTCAAGGGCGTGACCAAGCGGTTCGGCACCTATACCGCGATCGACAATCTCAATCTCGACATCTACCGGCGAGAGTTCTTCGCCCTGCTCGGCCCCTCGGGCTGCGGCAAGACCACGCTGATGCGGATGCTGGCCGGCTTCGAGGACGCGACCGAGGGCACGATCCTGCTCGACGGCAAGGATATCGGCGCGGTGCCGCCGAACAAACGCTCGGTGAACATGATGTTCCAGTCCTACGCGCTGTTCCCGCACCTGTCGGTCTGGGACAACATCGCCTTCGGACTGCGGCGCGAGAAGAAGCCCAAGGACGAGATCGCGGCCCGGGTCGAGGAGATGCTGACCCTGACCCGGCTCGGCCGCTTCGCCAAGCGCAAGCCGCACCAGCTGTCGGGCGGCCAGCGCCAGCGCGTCGCCCTCGCCCGTTCCCTCGCCAAGTCGCCCAAGCTCTTGCTGCTCGACGAACCGCTCGGCGCGCTCGACAAGAAGCTGCGCGAGGACACCCAGTTCGAGCTGATGGACATCCAGGAGAAGACCGGGACGACCTTCGTCATCGTCACCCACGACCAGGAAGAAGCGATGACCGTCGCCAGCCGGATCGGGGTGATGAACGAGGGCCAGCTGGTCCAGACCTCGACGCCCGACCGCATCTACGAGACCCCGAACAGCCGCTATGTCGCAGACTTCATCGGCGCGGTGAACATCCTCGAGGGCCGCGCCACGCCGCGCCCCGACGCCAGCGAGGACGAGGCCGCCTACGACATCGCCTGGGCCGAGGGCTACGAGCCGATCCATGCCCGCCGGACCAACGGCGCCGCGGCCGAGAAGATCGCCCCCGGCAGCCAGGTCTATTTCGCCATCCGGCCCGAGAAGATCACGCTGAGCGAGGAACGCCCGGCCGACGCCGCCAACGCCTTCCAGGGCAAGGTGCTCGACATCGGCTATCTCGGCAGCCTCTCGACCTACCACGTCGAGCTGCCCAACGGCACGGTGATCAAGGCGCAGACCGCCAACTCGCGCCGCGTCGCCCGACGCAGCTTCACCTGGGAAGACACCGTCTGGCTGTCCTGGACCGCCACCGCCGGCGTCCTCCTGACGAGCTGAGGGGGATGCCATGAACTTCCGCCGCGCCCTCGTCATCGCCGTTCCCTACCTGTGGCTGATCGCGCTCTTCCTGATCCCCTTCATCATCGTGGTGAAGATCTCGTTTTCCGAGATCGCGCTGGCGATCCCGCCCTATACCCCGACGCTCGACATCACCGCCGGCTGGGCAGGGATCAAGCACTTCTTCGAGGGCCTGACCCTCGACAGCTTCAAGCTGCTGACCGAGGACGATCTCTACTGGCGCGCCTATGTCTCGAGCCTGCGGATCGCCCTGCTGGCGACGGCGGGCACGCTGCTGATCGGCTATCCCATCGCCTATGGCATGGCGCGGGCGCCGCAGGAATGGCGGCCGACGCTGCTGATGCTGGTGATCCTGCCGTTCTGGACCAGCTTCCTGATCCGGATCTACGCCTGGATGGGCATCCTCAGCCGCGACGGGCTGCTCAACAACTTCCTCGAATGGATCGGCGTCATCGACCATCCGCTGACCATCCTCAACACCAATATCGCGGTCTTCATCGGCATCATCTACGCCTACCTGCCCTTCATGATCCTGCCGATCTACTCGACGATCGAGAAGATGGACGTCTCGCTGCTGGAATCGGCCGAGGACCTGGGCTGCTCGCGCCTGTCCGCCTTCTGGCTGATCACGCTGCCGCTGTCACGGCCCGGCATCATCGCCGGCTGCTTCCTGGTCTTCATCCCGGCGCTCGGCGAATTCGTCATCCCGTCGCTGCTGGGCGGCTCGCGCACGCTGATGATCGGCAAGGTGCTGTGGGACGAGTTCTTCGCCAATCGCGACTGGCCGACGGCCTCGGCCGTGGCGGTGGTGCTGCTGGCGATCCTGATCATCCCGATCATCCTGTTCCAGCGCAACGAGCAGGCGCAGCGGGAGGCCGAGCAATGAGACATCGCTTCAGCTGGTTCAACGGCTCCGCGCTGGCGCTCGGCTTCGCCTTCCTCTACCTGCCGATCGTCATCCTGGTGATCTACAGCTTCAACGAATCCAAGCTGGTGACGGTCTGGGCCGGCTTCTCGACCAAGTGGTATGTCGAGCTGTTCCACGACACCGCCTTCCTCGATGCCGCCTGGGTGACGCTGCGGGTCGCCTTCTCGACGGCGATCCTGTCCACCGTGCTGGGCACGATGGCGGCGATGGCGCTGGTGCGCTACGGCCGCTTCCGGGGCCGGACGCTGTTCTCGGGCATGATCTACGCGCCGCTGGTGATGCCCGACGTCATCATCGGCCTGTCGCTCCTGCTGCTGTTCATCGCCATCGGCCTCGACCGCGGCATCCTGACCATCGTCCTGGCCCATACCACCTTCTGCATGTGTTATGTCGCAGTGGTGATCTCGGCCCGGCTGACCAGCTTCGACCGCTCGCTGGAGGAGGCGGCGCTCGACCTCGGCTGTTCGCCCTTCAGCGCCTTCTTCCTCGTCACCCTGCCGAACATCGCCCCGGCGGTGATCTCGGGCGGGCTGCTGGCCTTCACCCTGTCGCTCGACGACCTGGTGATCGCCTCCTTCACCACCGGCCCGTCCTCGACCACGCTGCCGATCAAGATCTTCAGCGCCGTGCGGCTGGGCGTCAATCCCGAGATCAACGCGCTGTCGACGATCATGATCGCGATCGTCACCGTCGCCGTGGTCACCGCCTCGCTGATGTCGCGGCGCCAGGTGTCGCGGCGGCTGCGCGAGGAAGCGGCGGCGACCCAGTAAGGCGGGCGGCGGCGGTTCCCCTGCCCCGCCCCCGCCGGCCCGCACCGATCAAGGCGGGCCGCGCGAAACCAGACCGCCCCCGACCGGGGCAAAGCCCGAAAGGCAAACCATGTCAGACTGGACCGAGAAACTGCCGCAAGCCGCCCGCGATTACGTCGCCGGGCGGCGGCTGGACGAGGTCGAATGCATCATCTCCGACATCGCCGGGGTGGCGCGCGGCAAGGCCATGCCGGCCTCGAAATTCGCCAAGCAATCGTCGTTCTTCCTGCCCAACTCGATCTACCTCCAGACCATCACCGGCGAATGGGCCGAGAACCCCGTCGGCAATTTCACCGAGCCCGACATGGTGCTGGTGCCCGATTTCTCGACCGCCACCGCCGCGCCCTGGACCGCCGACTGGACGCTGCAGATCATCCACGACGCCCAGGACCAGGCCGGCAACCCGGTGCCCTACGCCCCGCGCAACGTGCTGCGCCGGGTGGTCGAGCTCTATGCCGCCGAGGGCTGGGCCCCGATCGTCGCGCCCGAGATGGAGTTCTTCCTCGTCGCCCGCAACACCGACCCGAACCAGCCGATCATCCCGCCGATGGGCCGCTCGGGCCGCCGCGCCGCCGCCAAGCAGGCCTATTCGATGTCCGCCGTCGACGAATACGGCAAGGTGATCGACGACATCTACGATTTCGCCGAACTCCAGGGCTTCGAGATCGACGGCATCCTGCAGGAGGGCGGCGCCGGCCAGATCGAGATCAACCTCAACCACGGCGATCCGATCAAGCTGGCCGACGAGATCTTCTATTTCAAGCGGCTGATCCGCGAAGCGGCGATGCGCCATGACTGCTTCGCCACCTTCATGGCCAAGCCGATCGAGGGCGAGCCGGGCAGCGCCATGCATATCCACCACTCGGTGGTCGACAGCGTGACCGGCAAGAACATCTTCGCGGATGCCGAGGGCGGCGAGACCCCGGCCTTCATGCATTTCATCGCCGGGATGCAGAACCACCTGCCGGCGGTGATCGCGCTGCTGGCACCTTACGTCAACAGCTACCGCCGCTACGTCCCCGACTTCGCCGCGCCGATCAACCTCGAATGGGGCCGCGACAACCGCACCACCGGGCTGCGGGTGCCGATCTCGGGCCCCGAGGCGCGGCGGCTCGAGAACCGGCTGGCCGGAATGGACTGCAACCCCTATCTCGGCATCGCCGCCTCGCTCGCCTGCGGCTATCTCGGGCTCAAGGACGGCAAGATGCCGCCGCGGCCGGAATGCGTCGGCGACGCCTACATGTCGGCCGACGAACTGCCGACCAACCTTGGCGACGCGCTGGACACCATGGCCGAGAGCGCGCCGATGCGCGAGGTGCTGGGGCCCGATTTCTGCGCCGTCTACGAGGCGGTGAAACGCAACGAATACAAAGAGTTCCTTCAGGTCATCAGCCCCTGGGAACGCGAACATCTGCTGTTGAACGTATGAATCTCCTGCACAGCAACGACCGACGCGGCGAATATCCCGGCAGCTACTATGCCGCCACCGCCACCCCGCTCGCCCCCTTCCCCGCGCTGGCGGGCGAGGTTCGGGCGGATGTTTGCGTCGTCGGCGGCGGCTTCACCGGCCTGTCGGCGGCGCTGCACCTGGCCGAGCGCGGCTATGACGTGGTGCTGCTCGAGGCCCATCGCATGGGCTTCGGCGCCTCGGGGCGCAATGGCGGCCAGGTCGGCTCGGGCCAGCGGCTCGAGCAGGACACGCTGGAAAAGATGGTCGGCCTCGACGATGCCCGCCGGCTGTGGCAGATGGGCGAGGACGCCAAGGCGCTGGTGCGCGAGCTGATCGACAGCCACGACATGGCGTGCAAATACCATTCCGGCATCGCCCATGGCTGCTGGCGCGCGCGCGAGGTCGGCCACACCCACGCCTATGCCGAGAAGATGGCGCGCGATTACGGCTACGACCAGATCGAGCCGCTCGACCGCGCCGGCATCCGGGCGCTGATCGGTTCCGAGGCCTATCAGGGCGGCGATCTCGACCATGGCGCCGGCCATGTCCACCCGCTCAACTTCGCCATCGGCCTTGCCGCGGCGGCGGCGAAAGCGGGGGCGAAACTGCACGAGCTGAGCGAAGTGACGCGGATCGAGGACGGCACCAGGCCGGTGATCCACACCGCCGAGGGCCGGGTGGTGGCCGATCACGTCATCCTCGCCGCCAACGGCTATCTCGGCGGGCTGGAGCCGAAGGTCGCCGCCCGGGTGATGCCGATCAACAACTTCGTCATCGCCACCGAGCCGCTGGGCGACCGCGCGCAGGAAATCCTGTCGCAGAACGTCGCCGCGCATGACACCAAGTTCGTGGTCAATTACTGGCGCCTGTCCGAGGATGGCCGGCTGCTCTTCGGCGGCGGCGAGAGCTATGGCTACCGCTTCCCCGACATCGTCAGGACGGTGCGCAAGCCGATGCTGCAGGTCTATCCCCAGCTCGCCGACGCCCGGATCGACTATGCCTGGGGCGGGACGCTGGCGATCACCATGAACCGGATGCCCTGTTTCATCCGGCCGCGGCCCAACGTGCTGTCGGCCTCGGGCTATTCCGGCCACGGCGTCGCGCTGGCGACGCTGGCGGGCAAGGTGATGGCCGCGGCGATCGCCGGCCAGTCGGAACGATTCGACCTGATGGCGCGGCTGCCGATGCCCGCCTTCCCCGGCGGCCCGGCCCTGCGCACGCCGCTCTTGGTGCTGGCGATGACCTGGTTCGCCCTGCGCGACCGGCTGGGGTTCTAGGCGGCCGGTCAGCGCCTGCCCGTCGCGCGCAGCAAGCTGCGCCGCCGATCGTCGACATGCCTTTGGCGGCACGGGCTGACACGCCGGCGACACCTCTGCATTGGCCGGTTCAACGGAACGACCCGGTTCCCCGCCCCGGCACGACGGCGCGGAGCGCCTTGTTTCCGGGCCGGGGGGCAGGCCAAGGAGGGCAGGCCAAAGCCCGCTATGGGTTCGAAGCCGGCCAGCGCGCGTTTGTGACATCGGCAAAGAAAAACCCCGGGGAGTCGCCTCCCCGGGATCCGTGTCAGTCGGGAACGTCGGCTCAGATTTTGCCGGCGTTGTCCATCTGCATCATGAAGGTGTCGTAGTTGTACTCCGACAGCTGGGTCCACAGGAACGAGTCGCGCATGAAGGCGACCTGGCTGTCGCGGATCTTCTTGAACGACGCGTTCTTGGCCGAGATGTCCGAGTAGATCGACTGCGACGCATCGTAGGCCGCCGACAGGATCTCGACCGAGAACGGGCGCAGCTTGGTGCCCTTGGCCACCAGACGCTTCAGCGCCGGCGGGTTCTTCCAGTCGTAGCTGGCCATCATGTTGCCGTTGGCCGCCTCGCAGGCGGTCTTCAGCACGGCCTTGTAGCCGTCGGGCAGCTTGTTCCAGGCGTCCAGGTTGAACATCGACGACAGCGTCGGGCCACCTTCCCAGAAACCCGGGTAGTAGTAGTAGGGCGCGACCTTGTAGAAGCCGAGCTTCTCGTCGTCATAGGGGCCGACCCATTCGCAGGCGTCGAGCGTGCCCTTTTCCAGCGCCGGGTAGATGTCGCCGCCGGCGATCTGCTGCGGCACGGCGCCGATGGCTTCCATGACCTTGCCGCCGAAGCCCCCGATCCGCATCTTCAGGCCCTTGACGTCGGCCAGCGAGTTGATCTCCTTGCGGTACCAGCCGCCCATCTGGGCGCCGGTGTTGCCGCACGGATAGGCCTGCAGGCCCTGGGCGTTGAAGAACTCGTTGGTCAGGTCGATGCCGTTGCCGTAGTAGTACCAGGCATTCATCTGACGGTAGTTCAGGCTGAACGGCACCGCGGTGGCCAGGGCCCAGGTCGGGTCCTTGCCCCAGTAGTAGTACGAGGCGGTGTGGCAAGCCTCGACGGTGCCGGCGGCGGCCGCGTCAGCCGCCTGCAGGCCGCCGACGATCTCGCCCGCGGCGAAGACCTGGATCTTGAAATTGCCATCGGTCATGGCTTCGACGTATTTCGCCATCGTTTCCGCGGCACCGTAGATGGTGTCGAGCGATTTCGGGAACGACGAGGTCATACGCCAGTTGATCTTCGGCATCGACTGAGCGACCGCGGGCGCGGCCAGCGTGGCGGCACCGGCGGCGCCCACGCCACCGACGGCGGCCTTCTTCAGAAATGAACGACGATCCATTGGGTTCCTCCCCTGAGTTTAGCTTTGGCCAGACGGCCCAAGGACTTGCTGCCCGGGCTTCGACTGATGGCCCGCACTTTACACACCCCTTTTCGCCTGTCCAGCACGGCACGACAATTACATACTTTTGCGCCCCGAAACCACGTATTTCCCCGAGGTCGGCCGCCGCCCGCCGGCCCCGACGGCGCAAAGCAAAACGGCAGTTGCCCCTCACAGGGCATCGCCCGCGGCCCGCTCCGGTCACATCCCCGGTTTCGCGATCCCGGTTTCGCGATCCCGGCTTCGCAGCGGCCGGCTTCGGAAAGGACCGCCGCGGAAGCCGCTGTCGCAGCCGCAAAATAGGTCAGCATTTTTTACGCTTCTTGCGTCATTTCCGCCACCTCACGCAAGATTCGGCAAGCGAACCCGCCCGGTGCGACATATTCGTTATCGACAAGCGGCGTTTTCGCGGTTGACGGCCTCTGGCCGGCCCCCTAGTCTCCGCCGCGCAGCAGCGAAAGGACTCGGGGAATGAACGTCATTCTCGTACTTGTGGGAACGTGGTGCATGGGCCGGTAACGGACACCTGAATATCCCCCCATGCGCCCCCGCTTCAAAACCGGGGGCTTTTTGTTGCGAAGATGAGCGATTGCCGAAGAGCCGCGCGGTGCGGCGGATGGAGAAGACGATGACGAAGGCGATGACCGGCGCGAGGATGGTTGTTCAGGCTCTGAAGGACCAGGGGGTCGAGGTGGTGTTCGGCTACCCCGGCGGCGCCGTACTCCCGATCTATGACGAGATCTTCCAGCAGAACGAGATCCGCCACGTCCTCGTCCGCCACGAGCAGGGCGCGGTGCACATGGCCGAGGGCTATGCCCGCTCGACCGGCAAGCCCGGCGTGGTCATCGTCACCTCGGGCCCGGGCGCGACCAACGCCGTCACCGGCATCACCGACGCGCTGATGGATTCGATCCCGGTCATCGTGCTGTCGGGCCAGGTGCCGACCTTCCTGATCGGCAACGACGCCTTCCAGGAGGCCGACACGGTCGGCATCACCCGGCCCTGCACCAAGCACAACTGGCTGGTCAAGGATCCCAACAAGCTGTCCGAGACCATCCACCAGGCCTTCCATGTCGCCACCAAGGGCCGCCCCGGCCCGGTGCTGGTCGACATTCCCAAGGACGTGCAGTTCGCCACCGGCGCCTATACCCCGCCGCAGAAGGCGCAGACCGACCACTACCAGCCCAGGGTCAAGGGCGACACCGAGGCGATCACCGCGCTGGTCGAGTTGATGGAGACCGCCGAGCGGCCGATCTTCTACACCGGCGGCGGCGTCATCAACTCGGGCCCCGCCGCCAGCCAGTTGCTGCGCGAGCTGGTCGAGGCCACCGGCTTTCCGATCACCTCGACCCTGATGGGGCTGGGCGCCTACCCGGCCTCGGGCGACAAGTGGCTGGGCATGCTGGGGATGCACGGGCTCTACGAGGCCAACCTAGCGATGCATGATTGCGACCTGATGATCAATATCGGGGCGCGGTTCGACGACCGGATCACCGGCCGCGTCGCCGATTTCAGCCCGCGGTCGCGCAAGGCCCATGTCGATATCGACGCCTCGTCGATCAACAAGACGATCCATGTCGACATCCCGATCGTCGGCGACGTCGCCCATGTGCTCGAGGACATGCTGCGGATCTGGAAGGCGCGCGGCCGCAAGGTGAACAAGGACGGCCTGGCGAAATGGTGGAGCCGGATCGGCGAGTGGAAGAAGGTCAACTGCCTCGCCTATCGCGGCTCGGAAACGCTGATCAAGCCGCAATACGCGCTGCAGCGGCTGGAAGCCCTGACCAAGGGCCGCGACCGCTACATCACCACCGAGGTCGGCCAGCACCAGATGTGGGCGGCCCAGTTCCTCGGCTTCGAGGAGCCGAACCGCTGGATGACCTCGGGCGGGCTGGGCACGATGGGCTACGGGTTGCCGGCCTCGATCGGGGTGCAGGTGGCGCATCCCGAGGCGCTGGTGATCAACGTCGCGGGCGAGGCCTCGTGGCTGATGAACATGCAGGAGATGGGCACGGCGATGCAGTTCCGCGCCCCGGTCAAGCAGTTCATCCTCAACAACGAGCGGCTGGGCATGGTCCGGCAGTGGCAGGAACTGCTGCATGGCGAGCGCTACAGCCATTCCTGGAGCGAGAGCCTGCCCGATTTCGTCAAGCTGGCCGAGGCCTTCGGCTGCAAGGGCATCCAGTGCAAGGACCCCAAGGACCTGGACGACGCGATCATGGAGATGATCGAGTATGACGGTCCGGTGATCTTCGATTGCCTGGTCGAGAAGCACGAGAACTGCTTCCCGATGATCCCCTCGGGCAAGCCGCATAACGAGATGCTGCTGGGCGAGGCCGAGACCCAGGGGGTGATCTCGGGCCAGGGCGCGGCGCTGGTTTAAGACCGAGGCCGGGGCCCGCCCCCGGCCCTTTCGGGACAATTTGTGAAGATGAAGGGCAGAAGATGTCGGCACTGAACATCAAGAAGGGCGCGAGCAGCCATTCCGCCTATGACCTGCGCGATCCCAATGCCGAGGTGATCGAGGTCCATACCCTGGCCGTGGTGGTCGATAACGAGGCCGGGGTCCTGGCCCGCGTCATCGGGCTGTTCTCGGGCCGGGGCTACAATATCGAGAGCCTGACCGTGGCCGAGGTCGACCACAAGGGCCATCGCAGCCGGATCACCATCGTCACCAGCGGCACGCCGCAGGTGATCGAGCAGATCAAGGCCCAGCTTGCCCGCATGGTGCCGGTGCACGAGGTCCACGACCTGACGGTCGAGGGCCCGGCGGTGCAGCGCGAACTGGCGCTGTTCAAGGTCTGTGGCAAGGGCGACCAGCGGGTCGAGGCGCTGCGGCTGGCCGACATCTTCCGCGCCTCGGTGGTGGATTCGACGCTGGAGAGCTTCGTCTTCGAGATCACCGGCACCGCCGACAAGATCGACGCCTTCGCCGACCTGATGCGGCCGCTCGGCCTGAAGGAGATCGCCCGCACCGGCGTCGCGGCGCTGTCGCGCGGCTGCTAGGCGCGGCCCCGGCCTCCGGCAGGGCGCCGCGCCTTCCCGGCCTCAGCTGGCCACGGCCAGTTGCAGGGCCGGCCGCGGCCCCTTGGCCGTCGCCGCGAGGCGCGGCCGGCGGCCAGGCGCCGAGGAAACCACGGCCAGATGGGCCCCGGGGCGCATCTCCGGGCGCGTCTCGGAGGCCGGAACCGGGGCCGTGACCGGCGCCGGGACGGCGGCATGGCCGGCCTCTTCCGACGCTTGCGGCACCGCAGCGCGCAGGATGGCGGCGGCGTCGGGGATGGCGCCGCGCAGCAGCACCCGCACCGCGCTGGCCTGGTAACCGCCCGCGCCTGCCGACAGCTCGCAGGCGATCAGGTCGCCCTCTTCCGGAAAGGCCGCACCGGCCACGAAACACGCCTCGCCCCGCGCCTGGACCAGATCCGCATGATCCTCGCACCAGATAATCGCCCGCCAGGTCTCAGGGCAGCTCCAAAGCACGATACCGTTCATCACCGTTCTCCTTCTCGCCGCTCAAGCACTTCGCTTGTCGAAAAGGCTAGCGCCGGGGGAGACGGCTGCCGAGGTCGCATTTCGGCTGATGCGCCACGATTTTGTGTCACGCGGCACCGCAGGGAATTGCGAAAAGCGTCAGGGTGACGTTAATTAGCGTCAGGCGCGATTCCGGCCACAACCTTGCCGCGAAAACGGAAAGAGAGATGAGCGTATCAAGAAAGCGGGCCTCGTCGACACCCGCCGACCTGCGGTCGGTCTTCGGCACCAACCTGCGCCGACTCGCCGCGGCCGAGGAATCGGTCACCGCGCTTTGCGCCAAGCTGGGAATCAACCGCACCCAGTTCAACCGCTACCTCGCCGGCGAGACCTTCCCGCGCCCCGACGTGCTCGACCGCATCTGCCGCTACTTCGATGTCGACGCCCGCATCCTGCTCGAACCGCTCGAAGTGCAGCGCCCCGGCCCGGCCGAGATGATCGCCGGGGTCGCCGCCGATCTGGTGCTGTCGAAGAACGATTTCGGCATCGATCACGAGCGGCTGCCGGACGGGCTCTACCGGTTCTGGCGCAATTCCTTCAATTTCCCCGACAAGGTGATCTCGGACATGTGCCGGGTCTACACCCAGGATGGGGTCAAGCTGTTCAAGGGCTACGAGCTGCCCAACCCGATGCTGAGCCAGGCGGCGCGCCAGACCCCGGCGGAATCGGTCTATTACGGCGTCTTCCTGCAGCATGACGACGGGGTATCGCTCTATTGCGCGACCCATGCGGCGCGGATGATGTCGATCGGTTTCTTCGAATACAGCCTCGGCGGCCGGCCCGATTTCCTCGGCGGGATCTCGTTCCTGACCCGGCGGCGGCTGATCGGGATGCGGCGGCTGTCCTTCAGCATCCTCGAGCGGCTGCCGCCGGGCCTGCCCGCCGGCATCGCCGCAGCACGGGAATGCGGGCTGCGCGACATGGACAAGGTGCCGGTCAAGATCCGCGACCTGCTGGCGACGGTGCCGGCCTCGATCTGAGGCGGGCCGCGGCCGGAAACGGCGGCCTCCTGGCGGCGGCTCCGCTTGGCGAGACATGAGCGGGGCGAGACGTGAGCGGGGCGGGCGCCTGCCCGTGGGATGGCGCTCCCGACTGTCGAGCTTCGCGGTTTGTGGCAGCCACGCCCCTCCGCAATACGAGCGTCGCGCACGGACGGCAGACCGCGGCCGCTCGATCCCGCCAGTCGGGCGTCTATCCAGCCCGCCGGCGGCAGCCCGGTCAGCTGGTGCCGAAGCCGAAGCGCCGCACGATCTTGCGGCCCTCGGCGCCGGCGAGGAAGGCGAGGAAATCCTGCGCCGCCGGGTTGCCCCGGCCCTGCTTGAGCAGCGCGGCCACCTGGCGGATCGGGGCATAGTCGTCCGCGGGCACGGGATAGGCGGTGCCGCCCGCCCCCTTGTGCGGCCCGCGCAGCTCGGCCGCCGGGACCAGCGCCGCCCCGGCCTTGCCGCTCTGCGCCAGGTCGAAGGCCGCGCCCGGCGTCGGCGCGCGGCGCAGCCGGAAATGCAGCTTGCGCCACAGCCCCATTGCCTCGAGCGTTTCGCGCGCGGCGGCGCCGTAGGGGCTGGTCCTGGGATCGGTGACCGCGACGCGGCCCATCCCCCGTGCGCTCAGCGCCTCGATCGCGCCGTTGTCGAAGGCGCCGGGGCGCGGGCTCCACAGCACCAGCTTGCCGGTGGCATAGGTGAAGCGGCTGCCCGGCACCACCAGCCCGGCGGCCTCGAGCCCCTCCGGCGTCCGCGCATCGGCCGAAAGCAGCACGTCATAGGGCGCGCCCTTGAGGATCTGGCGGCGCAGCTCGGCGGTCGGTGCCGCCACCACAGTCACCGTCTCGCCCGTCGTCTTGGCGAAGGCAGCGGCGATGGCGCGGGCGCAGGGCGCGAAATCCGCCGCCACCGCCACCCTGGCCGCGGCGGCCGCCGGCTGTTGCGCCTGCGGCTGCATTTGCGGCTGCTGAGCCGCCTGCCCCGGCATCGCGGCCAGCACGGCCAGCACAATTCCGATCAGCCCGCATCCTGCTCTGCGCATCTCACCCTCCCGGCGCCACCGCGCCACAGTCCTGTTCGTGAAGAAGTGTCGTCCCGCCGCCGTTCAGCCCGATCCGCCGTCCCCGGCCGCGTCGCCCTCTGCCGGCCGCAACAACCCGCGCAAGGCGGCGATCTGCTCGGCTCCGGCGCGTGCCGCCTCGGCCTCGAAACCGCGGAAGGCGGCCAACACCGTTTCGCCGGTCTCGGTCAGCTGCGCGCCGCCGCCCTGGGCGCCGCCGCGCGTGCTTTCGACGACCGGACTGCGGAAGGCGGCATTCATCTCCTCGACCAGCAGCCAGGCGCGCTTGTAGCTCATCCGCATGCGCCGGCCGGCGGCCGAGATCGAGCCGGTGTCGCGGATCAGTTCCAGCAGGTCGGCCTTGCCCGGCCCGAGCACGAGGTCGGAGCCGAAGACCAGCCGCAGCCGCAGCCGCGGCGCCTCCGGGTCGGCGGCCGCTGCGGTCGCCGTGTCGGCCTGCCCGGTCTCGGCCTGCCCGGTCTCGGCCTGCCTTGCGTCGGGCCGGTCCGGGGAAGTCTCTGAAGATGTCTCTGGCGCATCCTGGCTCATGGCGCCAGAATCCCGTCCTTCGCCGCGGTTTGCAAGCGGAATGCGGCCTTCCGGGCGGCGGCCGCTTTCAACGCTCGGTGAGCGCCGCGGCAGCGGAGCGCCCGTCAGGCCTTCTGCGACAGCGGCTTTTCCTCGTCCGCGTCATGGCTCCGGGCCGCGGCCATCATGCGCCGGTTGTAGCGGATCGAGGACCACAGCGAGAGCCCGATCAGCGCCGCCCCCAGCGCCCCGGTCACCAGTTCGGAGATATGGATCAGCGTCTGGGCATACATGATCACCGACAGCGCCAGGATCGAGTAGAACGCGCCGTGCTCGAGATAGCGGAACTGGGCCAGGGTCTTGCGCTCGACCAGCATCAGCGTCAGCGAGCGGACATACATCGCGCCGATGCCGAGACCGATGGCGATCAGGAACAGGTTCTGGGTCAGGGCGAAGGCGCCGATGACGCCGTCGAAGCTGAACGAGGCGTCCAGCACCTCGAGATAGAGAAAGGCGCCGAGCCCGCCGGCGCGGGCGATGTCGCGCGCCGCGTCGCCGGCATCCAGCACGTGGCCCAGCAGCTCGACCGCGGTGAAGGTCAGCAGCCCGAACAGCGCCGCGAACAGGAATTCGCGCGCCGCCGGCCCCGGCAGGGCCGAGGCGAAGCCCAGCATCAGCACCAGCACGAAGGCAATCTCCAGCCCGCGCACGCTGGCGCATTGGCGCAGCCGGCATTCGAGGGTGCAGAACCAGTCGACCTCCTTGTGCTCGTCGACGAAATAGCTCAGCCCGACCATCATCAGGAAGGTGCCGCCGAAGGCCGCGATCGACAGGTGGGCATGGCCGATGATGTCGGCATAGGTCTCGGGATCGGTGGCGGCCAGCTTGATCGCCGCCAGCGGGCCGATATGGGCGGCGACGGCCACGATGGCGAGCGGAAAGACGATCCGCATCCCGAAAACGGCGATGACGATGCCCCAGGTCAGGAAACGACGCTGCCAGACCGGCGTCATGTCCTTGAGCTTGTTGGCATTGACGATGGCGTTGTCGAAGGACAGCGAGATTTCCAGCACCGCCAGCACCGCGCCGATGATCAGCGCCGACATCGCGCCGGACAGGGTGCCGGTGAAGCGCCAGCCGAGCCAGAACGCCAGGACAAGCCCGGCCGCCGTGGCCACGAAGGCCCAGCGGAAATGCTGCATTGCTGCTCTCATCCTGCGTCCCCTTCCCCGCCGCGCGTCCCAATGGCGGGGTTTCGTTCTAGATAGGGATGCGCGGCCGGTGGCACAACCCGGGGGCCGCGGGCCCGCCCGCCGCCGTCCTGACACCCGCCGCCGTCCCGACACCCGCCGCCGCCCCGACACCTGCCGCCGCCCCGACGCTTGCCGCATCCCCGCGCCTGCCGCATGATCGCGCCAGCGACAGGAGGCCGACATGCTCGACGCGACCGCCCGCGGCGTCTTCACCATCGCCGCCACCCCGTTCCTGCCCGATGGCGGGCTCGATCTCGACAGCGTCGGGCGGATGGTCGAGTTCTACCTCGCCCGCGGCGCCACCGGGCTGACCCTGCTCGGCGTCATGGGCGAGGCGCCCAAGCTGACGCAGGCGGAAAGCCTCGCCGTGATCCGCCGCGCCGCCGAGGCGGTGGCGGGGCGCGTGCCGATCGTCGCCGGCGTCTCCTCGCCCGGCTTCGCCGCGATGGCCGAGCTGGCGCGCGGCGCGGTCGAGGCCGGCGCCGCCGGGGTCATGGTCGCGCCGCCGGCCAGCCTGCGCGCCGACGCCCAGATCTTCGATTACTACGCCCAGGTGGCGCAGGTGCTGGGCGACACGCCCTTCGTGCTGCAGGATTTCCCGCTGGTCACCGGGGTGACGATCCCGGTCCCGGTGCTGCTGAAGATCTTCGCCGAGATCCCGAGCTGCGTCATGCTCAAGCACGAGGACTGGCCCGGGCTCGACAAGATCGCCGCCCTGCGCCGGGCCGAGGCCGGAGGCGCCCGCCGGATCTCGATCCTGTGCGGCAATGGCGGCCAGTTCCTGCCCGAGGAGCTGGGCCGCGGCGCCGACGGGGCGATGACCGGCTTCGCCTTCCCCGAGATGATGGCGGGCGTCACCGCCGCCGATGCCGCCGGCGACCCGGACCGTGCCCGCGACCTCTTCGACGCCTACCTGCCGCTGATCCGCTACGAAGCCCAGCCCGGCCTCGGCCTGGCGATCCGCAAGCATATCCTGGCCCTGCGCGGCGCCATCGCCCATCCGACCCTGCGCCGGCCCGGTCCCGCGCTCAGCCCCGACACGCTCGCCGAGATCGCCACCCTGATCGACCGCCAGCAGGCCCGGCTGGACAGCCTCGGCACCTGACGGTTCCGGCCCTTTTCGGACAGAAAGTCCCGCGGGGGGATCCCGGCCCCCCGGTCCGGGACAGGGCCAGCGCCCCTGCCCGGCCGGCCAGACCCTAGTCCGGCAGCCGGCGGGCGACGCAGGCCGCGAGCAGCGCCTCGGCATCCTCGCGCCGGCACAGACGGGTCGCCTCGGTCATCACCGCCGCGCTGGCCGCCGCGTTGCCCTTGCGCAGCGCCATCTCCAGCCCCTCGTCCCGGGCCAGCGCCAGGGTCAGGGCGCCGACGAAGCTGTCGCCGGCGCCGACCTTGCTGACCACCTTGACCGGGGCCGAGGCCGCGTGCAGCCGAAGCCCGGGCGCCGCCAGCACCGCGCCGTCGCCACCGCGGGCCAGGATCACCACCTCGGCGACGCCGCGATCGACCAGCCCGGCGGCGAAACGGGCCGCCTCGTCATCGCTCGGCAGCGGCCGGCCGGCCAGTTCCTCGGCCTCCTCGCCATCCATCCGCAGCACCCAGGGCGCCGGCCCCCGGCCGGCCGCCGCCAGCGCCCGCAACGGTCCGCCCGAAGTGTCGACGATCAGCCGCACCCGGCCCCCCGATCGCCCGGCCAGCCGGCGCGCCAGCCGGAGCGGGAAATCCTCCGGCACGCCCGGCGGCTGGCTGCCCGAGAGCACGACGATGTCGCGCGCAGCGCCGGCGATCGCCCCCAGCGCCTGGCCGACATCCGCCGGCCCCCAGACCGGCCCGGGCAGCACGAAGCGATACTGCTCGCCGGTGCCGCGATCCGTCACCGACAGGCTCTGCCGCGTCTCGCCCGGCGCCGCCAGCGCCAGGGTGCCGATCCCGGCCTCGGCCAGCAGGTCCAACAACCGCTCGCCGGTCGCCCCGCCCGCCGCCACCAGCGCCCGGCTGCTGCCGCCCAGGAAGCGGATCGCGCGCGAGACGTTGGTGCCGCCGCCACCGGGATCGGTCAGCGGCGGGGCGCAGCGCAGCTTCGGGCCCGGCCGGACCTCGTCGACCATGGTCGACAGGTCCAGCGCCGGGTTCAGGGTGACGGTGAGAACATCGCGCAACTCGGTCATCTTGTTCGCTCCCAGGGCAGCCGGCCCAGCCAACCCGATTCCAGCCCCCAGTTCAATCGCCGGCAAGGCCGGGGGCGCTGCCCCCGGACCCCCGGAGTATTTCCACAAAGAAGAAGCCGAAGGCGGCCGGAGCCGGTTGCCGCGACTCGCGGCAGGATTGACACAAAACGGGAACGCGGTTAGAACATACCCCGAACACCCAGATGTCACGATGCCGGAGGCCATCCTATGCTGACCCGCAAGCAGTTGGAACTGCTCGATTTCATCAACAAGCGGTTGCAGCGGGACGGGGTGCCGCCTTCTTTCGACGAGATGAAGGACGCGCTGGCCCTGAAGTCGAAATCGGGCATTCACCGGCTGATCACGGCGCTGGAGGAACGTGGCTTCATCCGCCGCCTCGCCCATCGCGCGCGGGCGATCGAGGTGATCAAGCTGCCCGAGTCCCTCGCCGGGGCCGCCGGTGCCACCACAACGCCGGGGTTCACGCCGCAGCTGGTCGAGGGCAGTCGGCCCGAAACGCCGGCCGCCGCGCGGCCGGTCGAGGCGGCGGCGCTGGACCTGCCGGTGATGGGGCGCATCGCCGCCGGCACGCCGATCGAGGCGATCGAGCATGTCTCGCATCACGTCGCGGTGCCGGGCAGCATGCTGTCGGGCGCGGGCCAGCATTACGCGCTCGAGGTGCGCGGCGACTCGATGATCGAGGCCGGGATCAACGATGGTGACATCGTGGTGATCCGCTCACAGAACACCGCCGATAACGGCGATATCGTGGTCGCGCTGATCGAGGATCAAGAGGCGACGCTGAAACGCTTCCGGCGCAAGGGCGGCATGATCGCGCTCGAGGCCGCCAACCCGGCCTACGAGACCCGGATGCTGCCCGACCACCAGGTCAAGGTGCAGGGCCGGCTGGTCGGGTTGATCCGCAGCTACTGAGCCGCCGGGCCATCCCGGGGCGGCCCGCGCTCCCTGCCCGGCAGCCGCAGCGGGGCCAGGGCGGCCGTGCTCCCACTCCCCTGGCGCATGGCCGGGGTCCAGAGCCGGCGGCCGGCCAGTTGTGCGGCGCTGGTAAAGGTGAGCGTTCCCGCCGCGACCGAAAGCGCCAGGCCGCCGCTGCGGCGCAGCAGGCGCGGGTCGATGACGCGGCAGCGCCCGGCGGTGGCCTCTCCCTGCCCCGGCCGGACGGACGGGATTGCGGCCGGATGCGCGGCCCTTCGGGGCACCGGTGCCGGGCGATCGGGCGCCTCGACCGACAGGATCACCAGCCGTGCCTGCGCGCAGGCCGCGTCGAAGGCTTCGGCCGCGCCACGCCCGGTCAGCTGCGCCACCGGCAGTCCGGCAAGGCGGAACCGGCGTCGGCCCGGCGGTCCGGACAGGCCCGGCCGGGCCGCCGCTGCGCCCTGGCTGGCGCCATCGCCATCGGCCTGCAGCCAGCTTCGCGCGACGAAGCCGGCGCCGGAGGGTTTCGACAGCACGCGGCCAGCCGGGGTCATCAGCCCGACCAGCCCGCCATCGGCCGCGACCAGCAGCAGCGGCCGGCCGGCCTGGCTCCACAACAGCAGCGCCGCGGCCATCGCCGGCGGCCCGAGCCAGCGCGGCCAGCCGCGCCACAGCACCAGCCAAAGCCCCGCCAGCGCCAGCAACGGCAAGACGACGGCACCGGGCTGCTTCACCGGCAGCACCGCGCCGGGCAGCCCCGCCACCCAGGCGGCGACCGCCAGCACCCAGGCCGCGCCCCGCCCCATCAGCCAGAGCGCCGGCCCCGCCAGCCCGAGCGGCGCGAGCAGCGCGGCGGCGACCGCCGCCGGCATGACGATCAACCCCATCGCCGGCACCGCCAGCAGGTTGGCCGGCAACCCGTATTCCGCCACCCGGCCGAAGGTGGCCGCCGCGATCGGCGCCGTCGCCAGCCCGGCCACCGCCGAGGAAAGCGCCATCGCCAGCACCGTGCGCGGGACCCGGGGCACGGCGCTCAACAGGCCGCGCAGCGCGCCGAAGGCGGCGACCAGCGCGGTGGTGGCGGCGAAGGACATCTGGAAACCCGGCGACAGCAGGCTCTCGGGTCGCGTCAGCAGCAGCAGGCAGGCGGCGATGGCGACCGCGCGCAGGGTCAGCGCCTGCCGGTCGGCCAGCACCGCGCCCAGCATCACCGCGACCATGACGAAGGCCCGCTGGGTCGCGATATTGCCACCCGACAGCGCCAGGTAGGCTGTGGCGGCCAGCAGCGCCCCGGCGGCCGCGATCTTCTTCACCGGCAGCCGCAGCGTCAGCGGCGGCACCAGGGTCAGGCCGTAGCGCAGCACCGCGAAGACGAAGCCGACCAGCAGCCCCATATGCAGCCCGGAAATGGCCAGCAGATGGGCCAGGTTGGCGGCGCGCAGATCGGTGACGGCCTGGGCGCCGATGCCGGACCGGTCGCCGGTCGCCACCGCGGCGGCAAAGGCGCCGGGATCGCCCGGGATCCGGGCCCGGATCGCCGCCGCCAGCCCCAGCCGCTGCCGCGCCAGCCAGCCGCCCGACAGCAGGCCGCGCCCGGCCGGGGCCCAGAGCAGCACCGGCACCCGCGTATCGCCCACCGCGCCGAGCTGCCGGAACCAGGCGAGGCGGCGGAAATCGAAGCCGCCGGGCTCGGCCGGGCCCTGCGGCGGCAACAGGTGAGCGGTCAGCAGAACGACCTGGCCCGGCAGCGGCGAAAGGTGGCGCGGCGGGTCGGACAGCGCGATCCGGACCCGCGCCGGGGTCGCGCCCCGGTCCGGGCCGTCGAGGACGACCTGGTCCAGCACCAGCCGCAGCTTGCCGCTGGCGGCGCGGTCGATGGCGACGATCCGGCCCTGCACCGCGCCGTAATAGGGGTGGCCGAGCACCGGCGCCGCCACCAGATGGGCCCGCGCCCCGGCCGCCAGCGCCCCGGCGAGCAGCGCCGCCAGCCCCAGCGCCGGCGCCTGCCAGCGCGCGCCCGCCAAGCGCCAGATTGCCACTGCCGCGGCCCAGGCCAGGGCCAGCCCGGCCCATTCCCGGCCCGTCGGCTCGCGCGGCAGGGCGAAATAGCCGCCGATGCCGAGCCCGAGGCAGACCGCCAGCCAGGGGAATAACAGCCCCCGCGCCGCCAGCAGCGCGTCGAGCGGATGGCTCCAGCGCGGCACCCTTGTTCTCGCCCCCCCTATTGCCTAGACAAGCGCCGACGCTAGCTCTCCCCTGGTTTCCGAAAGGTTAATTCCCATGTCCGCCTCGACGTCCGCCCCGATGTCCGACGCCGCGCCCCGGCGGTCTTCCGACAAGCCTGTGGTCACCCGGTTCGCGCCCTCGCCGACCGGTTACCTGCATATCGGCGGCGGCCGCACGGCGCTGTTCAACTGGCTCTATGCCCGCGGCCGCGGCGGCAAGTTCCTGCTGCGGATCGAGGATACCGACCGCGCCCGCTCGACCCCCGAGGCGACCGAGGCGATCCTGCGCGGGCTGCGCTGGCTCGGCCTGGACTGGGATGGCGAGCCGATCAGCCAGTTCGCCCGCGCCGACCGCCATGTCGCGGTGGCGCAGCAGATGCTGGCCAGCGGCGCCGCCTACAAGTGCTTCTCGACCCAGGACGAGATCGAGGCCTTCCGCGAGGCCGCACGGGCCGAGGGCCGCTCGACCCTGTTCCGCAGCCCGTGGCGCGACGCCGATCCGGCGACCCACCCCGACGCGCCCTACGTGATCCGGATGAAGGCCCCGCGCGACGGCGAGACGGTGATCGAGGACAAGGTTCAGGGCACGGTGAAATTCCGCAACGACCAGCTCGACGACATGATCTGTCTACGGTCCGATGGCACGCCGACCTACATGCTGGCCGTTGTCGTCGATGACCATGACATGGCCGTGACCCACGTGATCCGCGGGGACGACCACCTGAACAACTCCGCGCGCCAGGCGATGGTCTACCGCGCGATGGGCTGGGACGAGCCGGTCTGGGCCCATATCCCGCTGATCCACGGCCCCGACGGCAAGAAGCTGTCGAAGCGCCACGGCGCGCTCGGGGTCGAGGAATACCAGGCGATGGGCTACCCGGCGGCGGGGATGCGCAACTACCTGGCGCGACTCGGCTGGAGCCATGGCGACGACGAGTTCTTCACCACCGAGCAGGCGCTGGACTGGTTCGATCTCGACGGAATCGGCCGCGCGCCGGCGCGGCTCGACTTCAAGAAACTGGAAAACATCTGCGGCCAGCATATCGCGGTGACGGAAGATGCCGCGCTGCTGCGCGAGATCGAGGCCTACCTGGTCGCGGCGGGGCTTCCGGCGCTGACGGAACCACAACGTGATGGCCTGTTGCGGGCCATGCCGCACCTCAAGGATCGCGCGAAAACCTTCCCGCAACTTCTTGAAAAGGGCCACTTTGTCCTCGCCTCGCGCCCGATCGAGCCGGATGCGAAATCGGCCAAGGCGCTGGATGCTGTATCCCGTGGTATACTGACAGAATTGACGCCGCAGCTGCAAAATGCTAGCTGGACGCGGGACGGGCTGGAGGCTGTCGTCGCCGCCGTGGCCGAGGCGCATGAGCTCGGCCTTGGCAAGATCGCCGGACCGCTTCGGGCCGCGCTTGCCGGCCGAACGGTGACCCCCAGCGTCTTCGATATGATGCTCGTCATCGGCCGCGAGGAAACCATCGCGCGGCTGACCGACGCGGCGGGCTGAGGCGGATCTCCGCCTCGCGCCCCGGACTGAGACGTTCACAGCCGCGCGGACCGTCCGCGGCGGCTTCCAGAAGAGGGATGACGATGGCGGAAACCAACAAGACTGCGACCCTGCTGCTCGATAACAAGAAGATCGAGTTGCCGATCTACGCGCCGACGGCCGGCCCCGAGGTGATCGACATCCGCAAGCTCTATGCCCAGGGCGATGTCTTCACCTACGACCCGGGCTTCACCTCGACCGCGTCCTGCGATTCGACGATCACCTATATCGACGGTGACAAGGGCGAGCTGCTCTATCGCGGCTACCCGATCGAGCAGCTCGCCGACCAGTCGCATTTCCTCGAAGTCTGCTACCTGCTGCTTTACGGCGAGCTGCCGGATGCGACCCAGATTGAAGAGTTCGAGACCCGCGTCACGCGCCATACCATGGTGCATGAGCAGATGCACAACTTCTTCCGCGGCTTCCGCCGCGACGCCCACCCGATGGCGACCATGGTCGGCGTCGTCGGCGCGATGTCGGCCTTCTACCACGATTCGACCGACATCTCGGATCCGTGGCAGCGCGAGGTGGCGGCGATCCGGATGATCGCCAAGATGCCGACGATCGCGGCGATGGCCTACAAGTATTCGATCGGCCAGCCCTTCGTCTATCCGCGCAACGATCTCGACTACGCCTCGAACTTCCTCAACATGTGCTTCTCGGTCCCGGCCGAGCCCTACAAGATCGAGCCGGCGCTGGCCAAGGCGATGGACCGCATCTTCATGCTCCACGCCGATCACGAGCAGAACGCCTCGACCTCGACCGTCCGCCTGGCCGGTTCGTCGGGCGCCAACCCCTTCGCCTGCATCGCCGCCGGCATCGCCTGCCTCTGGGGCCCGGCCCATGGCGGCGCCAACCAGGCCTGCCTGGAAATGCTGCGCGAAATCGGCACCGTCGACCGGATCCCGGAATTCATCGCCCGGGCCAAGGACAAGAACGATCCGTTCCGCCTGATGGGCTTCGGCCACCGGGTCTACAAGAACTTCGACCCACGCGCCAAGGTGATGAAGGAAAGCGCCGACGAGGTGCTGGAACTGCTCGGCATCCACGACAACGAGACGCTGAAGGTCGCCAAGGAGCTCGAGAAGATCGCGCTCGAGGACGAGTATTTCGTCTCCAAGAAGCTCTACCCGAACGTCGACTTCTACTCGGGCATCATCCTCGAGGCGATGGGCTTCCCGACCTCGATGTTCACCCCGATCTTCGCCCTGTCGCGGACCGTCGGCTGGATCTCGCAGTGGAAAGAGATGATCGCCGACCAGCACCAGAAGATCGGCCGGCCGCGCCAGCTCTATGTCGGCGCCCCGCGGCGCGACTATGTCGACGTCGCCAAGCGTTGACCGGCACATCTCGAAATGACAGCGGCCGCCCCCCCGGGGCGGCCGTTTTCGTTACGGGTTCCGCTCATCGCTGTCCTGCGGCGCCTCTGCGCGACGCCGCCCAGAAGGGCACGAGCAGCCCCCGCTCAGCGCGGCTCGAAATAGTTCAGCGGCAGCTTGAGGTAGCTGCGGCCGTCGCTTTCCGGCTCGGGCAGCCGGCCGCCGCGGATATTCACCTGCAGCGCCGCCAGCATCAGCTTGGGCAGCGGCAGCGTCGCATCGCGCTTGTCGCGCCGGGCGCGGTAGGTCGCGGCGTCGGGGGCGTCCCTGAGATGGATGTTGCGCGCCTTCTGCTCGGCCACCGTCGCCATGCACTGCGCCGGCCGGCCCGGGGCGTAATCGTGACCGACATAGAGCCGGGTCTCTCCGGGCAGGGCCAGGATGCGCTGCAGGCTGTCGTAGAGCTCGGCCGAGGAACCGCCGGGAAAATCGGCCCGGCTGGTGCCGCTGTCGGGCATCATCAGCGTGTCGTGGACGAAGGCGGCATCGCCGGCGACATAGGTGACCGAGGCCAGGGTGTGGCCGGGCGAATGGATCACCCTGACCGGGATCTCGCCGACCATGAATTCCTCGCCATCGGCGAACAGCCGGTCCCATTGCGCGCCGTCGGCCGGGAGGTCCGGCAGGTGGTAGATCTCCTGCCACAGCTTCTGCACCTTGACCACGTGTTCACCGATCGCGGTCGGCGTGCCCAGCTTCTCCTTCAGCCAGGGCGCGGCCGAGAAATGGTCGGCATGGGGATGGGTGTCGAGGATCCAGGCCACCTCGATGCCGGTGGCGCGGATGTAGTCCAGCAATTCCGCGGCGCTGTCGGTGCGGGTGGCGCAGGCCAGCGGGTCGAAGTTCCATACCGGGTCGACCACGGCGCCCTGCATCGTCGCCGGGTCGTGGAAGACATATTGCCAGCTGCCCGTGGCCTCGTCCCAGAAACTCTCTACGATCGGTGATTTCATTGCCGCACCTCCTTGCCCACAAGATGGGAAGGCCGCCGCCCCACACAAGGGGCCGGCGGCGTCACAAGGCGGTCACTGGGCGGTCAGCGGGTTTCAGCGCCCGGTGAAGCGCGGTTTGCGCTTTTCCAGGAAGGCGGCGACGCCCTCGCGGAAATCGTCGCTGCGGCCGCATTCGCCCTGCAGCCTGGCCTCCAGCGCCAGTTGCGCGTCGAGGTCGTTTCCCAGGCTGGCCCGCAGCGCCTCTTTGACGCGGGCATAGGCGCCGGTCGGGCCGTTCGCCAGATGGGCGGCCCGGGCCTGCCAGTGGGCCTCGAAATCGTCGTCGGCGGTGCATTCCCAGATCATGCCCCAGTCTTCCGCCTGGCGCGCGGTGATCTTGTCGGCGAACAGCGCCGCCCCCATCGCCCGCGCCATCCCCATCAGCCGCGGCAGGGTATAGGTGCCGCCGGCATCGGGGATCAGCCCGATCCGGGTGAAGGCCTGCAGGAACACCGCGCTCTGCGCCGCGATCACCACGTCGGCGGCCAGCGCGATATTCGCCCCCGCCCCGGCGGCGGCGCCGTTGACCGCGGCGATGGTCGGGATCGGGCTGTCGGCGATCGCCCGCAACAGCGGCTCGTATTCGTCCCGCAGCGTGGTCTCGAGATCGAGCTCTTCGTCCCCGGCCCGGTCGGTCAGGTCCTGGCCGGCGCAGAAGCCGCGCCCGGCACCGGTGATCACCAGCACCCGCGCCGTTTCGGGCGCGGCCTCGACCGCGGCCCGCATCTCGGCCCGCATCGTGCTGTTGAGGGCGTTCATCACGTCGGGCCGGTTCAGGGTCAGCACCCCGATGCCGTTCTCCGCCGCGTAGCTGATCGTCTTATAGGCCATCCGTTCCTCCCGCAAACCGGTGGCCAGAATAGGCCCCCGGGCGCCAGAGGAAAGGGGAACGGCGCGTCACATGGGACGATTCAGTCGCTGGCTCACTCTTTCAGGAGCTCGGCCAGCCGCGCCTCTTCCTCGGGGCTCAGCTCTGCCGCGCCCTCGCCCTTGCCGCGCCGCTGGCGCTGGTAGAGGAAGGCAATGAGCAGCCCCAGCAGCAGCATCACCGGCCCGGCGATCCACAGGATCAGGTTGGCGCCCCGGGTCGTCGGCTTGAGCAGCACGTATTCGCCGTAGCGGGCGACGATGTAATCGACGACCTGCTGGTTGGTGTCGCCGGCGGTGAGCCGCTCGCGCACCAGCACCCGCAGGTCATGCGCCAGCTTGGCGTTGGAATCGTCGATCGACTCGTTGCGGCAGACCAGGCAGCGCAGCCCGGCCGAGATCTCGCGCGCCCGCGCTTCCAGCTTGGGGTCCTTGAGCATCTCGCTCGGCTGCACCGCCAGAGCCGGGGTCGCGGTGACCACCGGCAGCACGGCGACGCCGGGCAGCAGCAGCGCCAGGATCAGCGCCGCGCGACGCAGGAGGGCAAGGGCGCTCATTCCGCCGCCACCGCATTGGCAGGCGCCGTCTTGCGCGCGCCGGCGGCGACGCGGTAGCGCCGGTCGGACAGGCTGAGGAAGCCGCCGAAGGCCATGATGATCGCCCCGCCCCAGATCCAGTCGGCGAAGGGCTTGATATAGGTCCGGACCGCGTAGCCGCCGCCATCCTGCGGATCGCCGACGACGAGGTAGACGTCGCCGAACGGCCCGCTCTTGATCGCGGCCTCGGTGGTCGGCATGCCGGCGACCGGGTAGAAGCGTTTCTCGGGATGCAGGGTGAATTCCTTGCGCCCGGCCTTGCTGACCACCATGTCGGCCATGCTCGAACGGTAGTTCGGCCCCTGGACCGGCCGCACGTCCTTGAGCGTGATGTCATAGGGCCCGACGCTGAAGGTCTCGCCGATCTTGGCCACCCGGATATCCTCGGTCTGCCAGGCCAGGATGGCGGCGATGCCGAAGATGGTGATGCCGAGCCCGGCATGGGCCACGGCCTTGCCCCAGTCGGCCCGCGGCAGGCGGGTGACGCGGCGCAGCTTGCTGCCCAGGTCGCCGCGGCCCGAACGCTGCCACAGGTCGGCCAGCGAGCCGCCGACCAGCCAGATGCCGAGGATGACGCCAAGCGGTCCGAGCGCCGAGCGGTCGGTCTGCAGCGCCCAGACCAGCGCGCCGAGCGCCAGCGACAGCGCCAGCACGCCCCACAAGGGACGCATCGCCCGGTCGAGCCGGCCGCGCTTCCACGGCAGCAGGGCGCCGACGGGCAGGATCATCGCCAGCGCCACCATGAACGGGGTGAAGGCGAGATCGAAGAACGGCGCGCCGACCGAGAGCTTGCGGTGAAACACCATCTCGGCCACCAGTGGCCAGATCGTGCCGATGAAGACGACGAAGGCGGCGACGGCCAGCAGCACGTTATTCATCACCAGCGCCGTCTCGCGGCTGACGGTCGAGAACACGCCCTTGGCCTCCATGCTGCTGGCGCGGGCGGCATAGAGGGTCAGCGCCCCGCCCATGAAGATGGCGACCAGCGCCAGGATGAAGACGCCGCGCCGCGGGTCCGAGGCGAAGGCATGGACCGAGGTGATGACGCCGGAACGGACGATGAAGGTGCCGATGAGAGAGAAGCCGAAGGCGATGATGGCAAGCAGGATGGTCCAGCTTTTCAGCGCCTCGCGCTTCTCGACCACGATGGCGCTGTGCAGCAGCGCGGCGGCGATCAGCCACGGCATGAACGAGGCGTTCTCGACCGGGTCCCAGAACCAGAACCCGCCCCAGCCGAGTTCGTAATAGGCCCAGAGCGAGCCGAGCGCGATGCCGATGGTCAGGAACAGCCAGGCCGCCAGCGTCCACGGCCGCACCCAGCGCGCCCAGGCGGCGTCGACCCGGCCCTCGATCAGCGCCGCGATGGCGAAGGAGAAGGACATCGAGAGGCCGACATAGCCGAGATAGAGGAAGGGCGGGTGGAAGGCGAGGCCCGGGTCCTGCAGCAGCGGGTTCATCCCCTGCCCGTTCAT
Organism: Acidimangrovimonas pyrenivorans; assembly: GCF_042643245.1. NCBI lineage: Bacteria > Pseudomonadati > Pseudomonadota > Alphaproteobacteria > Rhodobacterales > Paracoccaceae > Acidimangrovimonas > Acidimangrovimonas pyrenivorans. Next base: position 136,063 of record NZ_JBHRSK010000004.1, on the reverse strand, counting down.
CGGCGGCACGGCGAGGCGCAGGAACGGGTTCGAGGTCAGCAGGATGAAGAAGTAGAAGGCCACCCCGATCAGCGCCTGGACCGAGAGCACGCGGGCCTTGAGCGACGGCGGCAGGTTGCCGCCGAACCAGCTTGCGCAGGCGCCGAACATCGACAGGATCAGCACCCAGAGCAGCATCGAGCCCTCGTGGTTCCCCCAGACGCCGGAAATCTTGTAGATCAACGGCTTGAGCGTGTGCGAGTTGTCGGCCACCAGCTTGAGCGAGAAGTCGTCGCTGACGAAGGCCCAGGTCAGCGCGACGAAGGAGAAGGCGACCAGCAGGAACTGCGTGGTGGCGGCGGGATCGGCCACCGCCATCCAGCCCGACCACCCCTTGTGGGCGCCGATCAGGGGAACGATGGTCTGGACGATCGCTACGACGAGCGCCAGGGCGAGGGCGAAGTGGCCGAGTTCTGTAAACATGCGGCGATCATATTCGTTCTCGCGCATCCCGCCAATATCCCTGCGCGCCGATGTCGCAAGGCTCGGATCACGATTTTGTCGGGGTGATTGACAAGGACTGCCGGTGGCGCCGGCGGAGGGCGCCGGGGGGTTCGCACCCCCGGGCCCCCGCGGGATATTTGCATGAAGATGAAAGGGGTTGGAAGAGAGAGCTCAGCGCCCCTGGTCGTTGCGCCAGTTGTCGAGGGCGGCGTTTGGCTCGTCTTCCGCGACGGGGCGCGAGGCGGCGGAGGCCGGCACGCCGGGGCGCGCGCTGCGGTCGAGGCGGAAGTAATGCGCCTCGCGGGCGCCGAAATAGAACGAGACGATGGCGCCGAGCAGCCACCACAGCGGCTGCGGCACCGCGGCGAGCCCGGTCATGCGGGTGGCGAAGCCGGCCGGATCGACCATCGCGTCGACAAACAGGCCGAGCGTGCCGAAGGCGAGCAGCGGCCGCGGCAGGCGGTTGAGGCCGTTGACGAAGCGGTCGAAACCGCCGGCGCCGGGGCTGGCGAACTCGGCCCCGGCCTCCTGCTGTGCCGCCAGATAGGCCTGCTGGCTCAACTCCATGCGCTTGGTGGCGCTGGGGGTGAAGGTCTCGGCGACACCGGTGATCGCGTTGCCGAGGGCGGCGGTGGCGGCCGGGCCGCCGAAAAGGCGCGAGATCAGCCCCATTGCGCTGTCCTTTCCTGGAACTGGGCCGCGGTCAGGCGGTATTTCGGCGCCATGAAGGTTTCGGCCCGGGTGATCCACCCGCCCTTGCCGCCCGCCCTGGTGCGGGCGTATTTGCGGCTCGCCGGGCGGGCATCGGCGAGGCGGAAGTAGTAGTTGCGCCTCGCGATGGCATAGGCGTCGGCGATGTGATCCGGCGCCGCCCGCGCCGCCGCCTGCACGGCGGCGGTCGTCTTCGGCCCGATCGCCCCATCATCGGCGCAGGCATAACCCATCCGCGTCACCAGCCGCTGCAGGATGCGCACCGCGTTGGCACCGGCATTGACATACATGTCGAAGACCGAGGGCTGCAGCACCGGCGGCAGCGCGTCGAGATGCGGTCCCTTGTAATAGTGATCGACGAAGATCTCGGTCGCCCGGCCGCGGCTGAGGCGCTGGACATCGGCCTCGGTCACCTGGCCGTCGCCGGTCAGGTCGATGCCGAGCCGGCGCATCGTCGCCAGCGTTACCCCGTATTTCGTCGCCCCGCCGGGATCGGCGGGATCGTTGACGTAGCCGCCCTCGCGGGCGACGATTTCGGCGGCGATGTCCTGGACGGTCTGCATGGGCTTCCCCGGCTGGTGGCTGCGGGGAAGGCTGCGGCGCGACGGTTAAGATCAGCTGAGAGCGGCGTGCGGTGGCCAGGCGGCGGCGCGGCGAAGAGGCCGGATGCCTCCGGCGGGGATATTTGGGTGAAGATGAAAAAGGGGCGCGGTTTCCCGCACCCCCTTCACTATTCGATTTCTCAGCTGATCCGCGGACTCAGCTCGAGCCGCCCGGCGCCTCGTAGACGCCCTGCTCCTTCAGCGCGTCGATGACTTCCTTGGGCATGTAGTTCTCGTCATGCTTGGCAAGGATCTCGGTCGCGTTGAAGACGCCGTCCTGCATCCGGCCGGTCGCCACCATGCCGGTGCCTTCCGAGAACAGGTCGGGCAGCACACCGGTGTAATGGACCGGGATCGAGGACTTGGTGTCGGTGACGCGGAAGGTGATCGTCTTGCCCTGGCCGCGCACCAGGCTGCCCTTCTCGACCAGCCCGCCGATGCGGAACACCTCGTTGGCGGGCGGCATGTGTTCGGCCACCTGGGTCGGCGAGCGGAAGAAATTGATCCCGTCGCGCATCGCGTAGCCGATCATCGCCGTCGACAGGACCAGCGCCACCGCCGCGACGATGATGATCTGCACCCGCCGTTTCTTCTTCAGTCCCTTCATGGCCTCCTCACGGGAACACCGGCGCCAGCATCAGGCCCGCGGTCTCCTCCGCCCCCAGCATAAGGTTCGCGTTCTGGATCGCTTGACCTGACGACCCCTTGGCAAGGTTGTCAAGCGCGGCGACCACGATGGCACGGCCCGGGATCCGGTCCGCAGTCACACCGATATGAACGAAATTGGAGCCGCGGACATCCCGTGTCGAGGGGAGTGCGCCAAAAGGCAGCACCTCGAGGAAGGTCTCGCGCTCGTAGGCCGCGGCCAGGGTGGCGTGGATCTCCTCGGCATCGCCGTGGACATAGACCGTCGCCAGGATGCCCCGGTTCATCGGCAGCAGGTGCGGGGTGAACTGGACCAGCACCGGCCGGCCGGCGACCTTGGAAAACTCCTGGTCGAACTCGCCCAGATGCCGGTGCTTGCCGCCGGCGGCATAGGCATGGGTGCCCTCGGAGAGCTCGGCATGGAGCAGGTTCTCCTTCAGGCTGCGGCCCGCGCCCGAGACCCCGGCCTTGAGGTCGATGGTGATCTGGTCGAGGTCGATGACACCGGCCGCGATCAGCGGCCGCAGCGCATATTGGCCGGTGGCGGCGTTGCAGCCCGTCCCCGCGACCAGCCGGGCGGCGCGGATCTCGTCGCGGTAGAACTCGGTCAGGCCGTAGACGGCCTCTTTCTGCAGCTCGACCGCCGAATGAGGCTTGCCGTACCATTTCTGATATTCCGCCGGATCGCGCAGCCGGAAATCGGCCGACAGGTCGACGACCTTGAGGTCGCGCGGCAGCTTGGAGATCACCGCCTGGCTGGTGGCATGCGGCAGGGCGCAGAAGGCGAGGTCGACGCCCGAGAAATCGACCTCCTCGATCTTGCACAGCGTCGGCAGGTCGAGGTGGCGCAGGAAGGGGAAGACCTCGGCCATTGCCATCCCGGCCTTGCGGTCGCCGGTCAGCGCGACGATCTCCATCGACGGGTGGGTGGCAATCAGCCGGACGAGTTCGGCGCCGGTATAGCCGGAGGCGCCAAGAATGGCGATCTTGTGGGTCATCTCATGCCCTCTGCAAAGTCGGGGTGTTGTTTAGATCAAAGCGGCGGCCGCGGCAATCAGGCGGCCTGGAACTCGATCTTTCGTCGCAGGAACTGCACCGCCTTGTCCGACACCCGGCGCGGATCGCCGGTGGTCAGGAACTTCGACTCGGTGCCGCTGCCCAGCATGTCGGGATGGCGGTCGAGGTAATCGGCCAGGCTGTCGGCCACCAGGTCGGCCTGCGAGAACAGGGTGACTTCCGGCCCCAGCGCATCCTGGAACTGTGCCTTCATCAGCGGGTAATGGGTGCAGCCGAGGATCGCCGCCTCGGGCGTCGGCATCCGCCGCTTGAGCGCCTCGACATGGGATCGCACCAGCGCCTCGGCCAGGATCTCGTCGCCCTCCTCGATCGCGTCGACGACGCCGCCGCAGGGCTGGGCCTCGACATCGACGCCGATGGCACGGAAGGCCAGCTCGCGCTGGAAGGCGCGGGACGACACGGTGGCCGGGGTGGCGAACAGCGCGACATGCTTGACCGCCACCTCGCGCGGCGGGGAATTGTCGCCCCATTGCCGCTCGGTCAGCGCCTCGATCAGCGGCACGAAGACGCCGAGCACGCGCTTGCCCTCGGGCAGCCAGGTCTCCTGCATCCGGCGCAGGGCAGCGGCGGAGGCGGTGTTGCAGGCGAGGATGACGAGGTCGCAGCCCTCGTCCCACAGCCGTTCGACCGCGGCGCAGGTCAGGTTGAAGATGTCGTCGGCATCGCGCACGCCATAGGGCGCATGGGCGCTGTCGGCGAAATAGACGAAGGGGATCTCGGGCAGCCGCTTGGCCACCGCGTCGAGCACGGTCAGCCCGCCGAGGCCAGAATCGAAAACGCCAACCGCCATCTGCCCAATCCCGCCAAACCGGGGCCACGCCCCCTGAAAATCCGCCAAGACCCTGTCAGGCCTTGTATTTCTCCTCGAACTCGAAGCCGTATTCGTCGGACTTCAAGGGAGTCGGGGACAAGTCATACGTCGCCCGGCGCAGGAAATCCATCATGGCTTTCGGGTCGGGCTTCAAGGCGTCGAGCCGGGCCGAGGCGATCGGCGCGCCGACGACGATGCGGACGGGGCGGTTGATGCGGCGGCGGAACTCCTTGATCAGCAGCCCCATCCGCAGCGTCGGGTGGAGGTGGCTGAGCAGCTGGAACAGCCGGCTGTTATGGCCCTCGAAGAACACCGGGACGACGGTGGCGTTCGACCGGGCGATCATCTTGGCGGTGAAATTGCGCCAACCCGGGTCCATCGGCCGGCCGAAGGGCCGGGCCGAGGTCGAGACGGTGCCGCCCGGGAAAATACCGATCGCCCCGCCCTCGCCGAGGTAGCTCAGCGCCGTCGCCCGGGTCTGCAGGTTGAGCTTCATCGCCTCCTTGGTCTCGTCGAAGGAGATCGGCAGCACGACGCGGTCGAGTTCCTCGGCGCGGCGGAAGACGTTATGGGCGAGAATGCGAAAATCGCCGCGCACCCGGTCGAGCAGCAGCCCCATCATCAGCCCGTCGAGGATGCCGTAGGGGTGATTGGCGATCAGCACCAGCGGGCCGTTGGCCGGGATGTGATCGAGCGCGCCGCCGGTGACTTCGAGGCTCAGCCCGTAGCGGTCGGCGATCACCTCCCAGAAGCTGCGGCCCCGCGCGACCTCGTGCTCGTAGCCCTCGGCGCGGCGGATCAGGCCGATCCGGCCGGTCGTGTTCTCGATCGCCCGGATCAGCGCCCGGCCGCCGCGGCTCTGCGCCGAATAGGCATAGCTGATCTCGCGCGTGGCTCGTCTGTCCATCCCGGCTCCTCGTTGCGCCGCCGCCGTCGCGCGCGGCCATAGCGGGTTTTGCCGAGTCTGGCCAGCGAAGATCACAGTTTCGCGACGCCCCCCCCCGGGGACACTGCAGCGTGCCATCCAAAGGCAACGCCCGGCGCGAAGGCCGGGCGGAGCCAGTGTCGTCCTGGAACGCTGTGGGCGCCCCCTACTCCGCCGCCTGCTTCAGCGGCGCGCCGCCCGAGCGGAACGTCGCCAGCATCTCCTCGCGGCGCTTGGCGGCCTTTTCCGCGTTCGCCATCTTCACCGGGCCGAAGCCGCGGATCTGCAGCGGCAGTTCGGCCAGCGCGACCGCGACATCCATGGTCTCGGGCGTCACTTTGTCCAGCACCTCGGCCATGTCGGCCTCGTATTGCCTGATCAGCGCCCGCTCCATCTTGCGTTCCTCGGAGCGACCGAAGATGTCGAGCGGCGTGCCACGCAGCTTCTTCATCTTCGCCAACATGCGGTAGAGCCGCATCACGCCGGGGCCGAATTCGCGCTTCACCGGACGGCCCTCGGGGCCCTCCTTCGACAGGATCGGCGGGGCGAGGTGGAAGGTCATGCGGAAATCGCCGTCGAACTGCTCCCGCGCCTTGGCCTCGGTCTCCAGGTGCAGCCGGGCGACCTCGTATTCGTCCTTGTAGCTCAGCAGCTTGTGGTAGCCCTTGGCGACCGCTTCCTTGAGCCGCGGATCGGCAGCCTTGTCGACCAGCTTGCGGTAGCGGTTGGCCAGCCGGCCGGACTGGTAGGCGGTCAGGTGGTCGGCGCGGAAGGCGATCTTGTCCTCCAGCGTCTTCGGCTTCTCGACCACGTTCGGCGTCAGCAGCTTCGCGGCCTCCTCGGGATGGGTCACCGCCCAGCGACCGATCTCGAAGGCGCGCTTGTTGCCGTCGACGGCGGCCTTGTTGAGCTCGATCGCCGTCATGATCGCCTCGTGACTGATCGGGACCAGCCCGCGCTGCCAGGCGGCGCCGAAGATCATCATGTTCGAGTAGATCGAGTCCCCAAGCAGCGCCCGGGCCAGTTCCGAGGCATCGAACAGCGCCAGATCCGCTTTCAGCTTTGCCTCAAGAGAAAGCTCCAACCTATCGACAGGAATACGGAATTCCGTGTTCTTGGTGAACTCGCCGGTGATGATGCTATGGCTGTTGACCACGGCGCCGGTACGGCCCGTCGTCATCAGGCCCAGCGTCTTCGAGCCGGCGGTGGTGACGAGGTCGCCGCCGATCACCGCATCGGCCTCGCCGACGGCGACGCGGATGGCGCTGATGTCGGACGGCCGCTCGGCGATGCGGCAATGGATATGCACCGCGCCGCCCTTCTGGGCCAGGCCCGCCATCTCCATCATCCCCGCGCCCTTGCCGTCGACATGGGCCGCCATCGCCATGATCGCGCCGATGGTGACGACGCCGGTGCCGCCGACCCCGGTGATGACCACGTTATGGGTGCCGTGGATCTTCGGCAGCTCGGGCTCGGGCAGGTCCGGCAGGTCGATCTCGACCGTCGCCGCCTTCTTCACCTTGGCCCCCTCCAGCGTCACGAAGGACGGGCAGAAGCCCTTGAGGCACGAGAAATCCTTGTTGCAGCTCGACTGGTCGATGGCCCGCTTGCGGCCCAGCTCGGTCTCGACCGGGACGATCGAGACGCAGTTCGACTGGACGCCGCAATCGCCGCAGCCCTCGCAGACATCGGTATTGATGAAGACCCGCTTGTCCGGGTCCGGGAAGGTGCCGCGCTTGCGCCGGCGGCGCTTCTCGGCGGCGCAGGTCTGGATGTAAACGATGGCCGACACGCCCCTGATCTTGCTGAACTTCTCCTGCACCGGCATGAGCTCGGCCCGCTCATGGGTCTCGACCCCGGCGGGGAATTTCTTCGGGTCGACGTCTTCCTTCTCGTCATAGACCACGGCGATGTGCTCGACGCCCATCGCCTGGATCTCGCGCACGATGCGGTCGGCGGAGAGGTCGCCCTCGTTATGCTGGCCGCCGGTCATCGCCACGGCGTCGTTGAACAGGATCTTGAAGGTGATGTTGGTGCCGGCCGCCAAGGCCGCCCGGATCGCCTGGACGCCGGAATGGTTGTAGGTGCCGTCGCCGAGGTTCTGGAAGACGTGGTCGCGTTTCGAGAACGGCGCCTCGCCGACCCAGTTGGCACCCTCGCCGCCCATCTGGGTGAAGCCCAGCGTGTTGCGGTCCATCCATTGCACCATGTAGTGGCAGCCGATGCCGGCATAGGCGCGGCTGCCGTCGGGCACCTTGGTCGAGCTGTTATGCGGGCAGCCCGAGCAGAAATAGGGCAGCCGGGCGGCGAAATCCTGGGCGTTGTCGGCCTTGCGGACCTGGTCGAGGCTTTCCAGCCCGGCCTTGATCCGCTCGGTGCCGCGGCCCTCCTCGATGAAAATCCGGCCCAGCTTCTCGGCGATCATGATCGGGTCGAGCGCGTAGCGGGTCGGGAACAGCTCGACCTGGCGGCCGTTCTCCCAGCTGTCGCCCTTGTGCCAGCCATAGACGCGGCGGCCGCGGCGGTCGTCGAAGATCGCCTCCTTGACCTGGACCTCGATCAGCTTGCGCTTTTCCTCGACGACGATGACCAGGTCGAGCCCCTCGGCCCATTCGTGGAACGACGCCATGTCGAGCGGGAAGGTCTGGGCCACCTTGTAGGTGGTGATGCCCAGCCGCTCGGCCTCGGCCGCGTCGATGCCGAGCAGCGACAGCGCGTGGGTCAGGTCGAGCCAGTTCTTGCCGGCGGCGACGAGGCCGATCTTGGCCCCGGGCTTGCCGAAGACGCGGCGGTCGATCTTGTTCGCCCGCGCGAAGGCCTCGGCGGCGAAACGCTTGTAGTCGATCATCCGGGTTTCCTGGGCGACCGGGGTGTCGGCCAGGCGGATGTTGAGCCCGCCCTGGGGCATCTTGAAATCGGGGGTGACGAAGTTCAGGCGGAAGGGATCGCCGTCGACCACGGCCGTCGCCTCGATCGTGTCCTTCATCGTCTTGAGGCCGACCCAGACGCCGGCGAAGCGGCTCAGCGCCCAGCCGTAGAGGCCGAGATCGAGGATCTCCTGCACCCCGGCCGGGCTGACCACCGGCATGTAGGCATCGACCATGGCCCAGTCGGACTGGTGCAGCGTGGTCGAGCTTTCGCCGGTATGGTCGTCGCCCATCGCCATCAGCACGCCGCCATTGGGCGCGGTGCCGGCCATGTTGGCGTGGCGCATCACGTCGCCGGAGCGGTCGACGCCCGGCCCCTTGCCGTACCACAGCGCGAAGACGCCGTCATACTTGCCCTCGCCGCGCAGCTCGGCCTGCTGGCTGCCCCAGATCGCGGTCGCCGCCAGGTCCTCGTTGAGGCCGGGCTGGAACAGCACGTCCGAGGCCTCGAGCACCTTCTGCGCCCGCCCCATCTGCAGGTCGACCGCGCCCAACGGAGAGCCGCGATAGCCGGTGACGTAGCCGGCCGTGTTCAGCCCCGCCGCCTTGTCGCGCGCCTTCTGCATCAGCATCAGCCGCACCAGGGCCTGCGTTCCGTTGAGCAGAACCGGGGATTTCTCAAGATCGAAACGATCCGACAGTTTCACGTCCTGCCTGCTCATTGGGCACCTCCCGTCGCTGTCTGAGCCATGGCCCATTATAGGTCACAATTACTGACCTACAAAGAAATATTTTTACCTATGCGTCTTTTACATGCCAGATATGCGCCCTTATAAGAGCCTTAAAGCAACGGCTCCGCCAAACGTGAAATGGTTTCGAAATGGATTGGGACAAGCTCAGAATCTTTCACGCGGTGGCCGATGCGGGCAGCCTGACCCATGCCGGCGAGGCGCTGCACCTGTCCCAATCGGCGGTCTCGCGCCAGATCCGGGCGCTGGAGGAGAGCCTTTCGGCGACCCTGTTCCACCGCCACGCCAGGGGACTGATTCTCACCGAGCAGGGCGAGCTGCTGTTCGACGCCACCTCGGCGATGGTCAAACGGCTCGACGCCGCTGCCGCCCGCATCCGCGACAGCGAGGACGAGGTCTTCGGCGAGCTGCGGGTGACGACGACGACCGGCTTCGGCACCCTGTGGCTGGCGCCGCGGCTGTCGGCGCTCTATGCCAAGTATCCCGACCTCAAGATCGACCTGATGCTGGAAGAGCGCGTGCTCGACCTGCCGATGCGCGAGGCCGATGTCGCGATCCGGATGAAGGAGCCGAGCCAGGCCGACCTGATCCGCAAGCGGCTGATGGGGGTCAACATGCGCCTCTACGCCTCGCATGAATATCTCGAGGAGCGCGGCATCCCCGAGACGCTGGACGATCTGTCGCATCACCGGCTGATCTGCCAGAACACCAATTCCAACCAGGTCGCCGCCGGCGCCGCGCTGGTCCAGCAACTGCTGGCCTTCGACGTGCCCTCGACGCTGACGGTGAACAACTATTTCGGCGTGCTGCAGGCGGTGCTCAGCAATCTCGGCATCGGGGTGTTGCCCGACTACCTGACGCATGATTTTCCCAATCTTCAGCGCGTGTTGCCGGATGTGGAATCGAACGAGGTGCCGGTTTTCCTCGCCTATCCCGAGGAATTGCGCCACTCCAAGCGGATCGCCGCCTTCCGGGATTTCGTCACCGAAGAGATTTTCGCCTACCGCAAAAGGCAGCAGGAACGGCACCAGGATTGAGACATGCGCGCAACGCATGGCGGACATGCTGCGCCCGCAGCATGTTTCCTCTTGATCCGATGAGGCCCAGCCCCTAGATGCACTCTCGAAGGCGCAACGGAGACTGTTCCTAGCGTCTTTTACCTCCCTGTTGGACTTAGGCCGAGCTTTGCTCGGCCTTTTTTTTCGCCCAGACCTCTCTTGCCCGTTTTTTCCGCAACGCAGAGCGGCGACGGCCAAGAAGCGAGCGGCGCGCGGACGGGTCCGGGGCCCAGAGCGGCCCCAGACGGGTGACAGACGGGGGACAGACGGGGGACAGACGGGCCACGAACGGGGCGAATGGCGCCCGTTTCGCGGCCCTTGCGCCAATTCGACCCTTTCCCGCGCGGCCCCCATATCTTATGAGGCCCCTATCTGCGCGGCCGGCGCCGGCCGCAGGCCAGCCAGGGGATGGAAGATGGACGAACCGAAGATCACCGAGGATCTGATCGCCGCGCACGGGCTGACGCCCGACGAATACCAGCGCATCCTCGAGATCATCGGCCGTGAGCCCACCTTCACCGAGCTGGGCATCTTCAGCGCGATGTGGAACGAGCACTGCTCCTACAAGTCGTCGAAGAAATGGCTGCGGACGCTGCCGACCGAGGGTAGCCAGGTGATCTGCGGCCCGGGCGAGAATGCCGGCGTCGTCGATATCGGCGACGGCCAGGCGGTGGTCTTCAAGATGGAGAGCCACAACCACCCCAGCTACATCGAGCCGCACCAGGGCGCGGCGACCGGCGTCGGCGGCATCCTGCGCGACGTCTTCACCATGGGCGCCCGGCCGATCGCGGCGATGGACAGCCTGTCCTTCGGCGCGCCCGATCACCCCAAGACCGCCCATCTGGTGAAGGGCGTGGTCGAGGGCGTCGGTAGCTACGGTAACTGCTTCGGCGTGCCGAACGTGGGCGGCGAGGTCCGTTTCCACCCCGCCTATAACGGCAACTGCCTGGTCAACGCCTTCGCTGCCGGCCTCGCCGATGCCGACAAGATCTTCTATTCCGCCGCTTCGGGCGTCGGCATGCCGGTGGTCTATCTCGGCGCCAAGACCGGCCGCGACGGCGTCGGCGGGGCGACGATGGCCTCGGCCGAATTCGACGACACGATCGAGGAGAAACGCCCGACGGTGCAGGTCGGCGACCCCTTCACCGAGAAGCGCCTGCTGGAGGCCTGCCTCGAGCTGATGGCCTCGGGCGCGGTGATCTCGATCCAGGACATGGGCGCCGCCGGCCTGACCTGCTCGGCGGTCGAGATGGGCGACAAGGGCGATCTCGGCATCCGTCTCGACCTCGACCGCGTGCCCTGCCGCGAAGAGGCGATGACCGCCTACGAGATGATGCTGTCGGAAAGCCAGGAGCGGATGCTCATGGTGCTCAAGCCCGAGAAGGAGGCCGAGGCCAAGGCGATCTTCGACAAGTGGGACCTCGACTTCGCCATCGTCGGCGAGACCATCGCCGAGGACCGCTTCCTGATCCTGCACGGCAACGAGACCAAGGCCGACCTGCCGCTCAAGGCGCTGTCGGGCACCGCGCCGGAATACGACCGGCCGTGGCAGGAAACCGCCCCGGCCGAGGAACTGGCCCCGGTGCCGGCGGTCGACCTGATCGACGGGCTCAAGGCGCTGATCTCCTCGCCCAACTACGCCTGGAAGGGCTGGGTCTGGGAGCAATACGACACCTCGGTGATGGCCGACACGGTGCGCGCGCCCGGCCTCGGCGCCGGCGTCGTCCGGGTCCACGACACCGGCAAGGCGCTGGCCTTCACCTCCGACGTCACCCCGCGCTACGTCAAGGCCAACCCGTTCGAGGGCGGCAAGCAGGCCGTGGCCGAGGCCTATCGCAACCTCACCGCCTGCGGCGCCCGGCCGCTGGCCTCGACCGACAACATGAATTTCGGCAATCCCGAGAAGCCCGAGATCATGGGCCAGTTCGTCGGCGCCATCAAAGGCATCGGCGAGGCCTGCATCGCGCTCGACATGCCGATCGTCTCGGGCAACGTCTCGCTCTATAACGAGACCGACGGCGAGGGCATCCTGCCGACCCCGACCATCGGCGCCGTCGGCCTGCTGGAAACGCTGGACGAGCTGATCGCCGGCCTGCCGGTCGAGGGCGACCTGGCGGTGGTGATCGGCGACACCGAGGGCCATCTGGGCCAGTCGGCGCTGCTGGCCGAGGTCTTCAACCGCGAAGAGGGCGACGCCCCCGCGGTCGACCTGGCGGCCGAGCGCCGCAACGGCGAGTTCCTGCGCGCCAATCGCGACCTTGTGACCGCGGCGACCGACCTCTCCGACGGTGGCCTGGCGCTGGCCGCCTTCGAGATGGCCGAGGCCGCCGGGATCGGCGTCACCCTGGACGGCGACGACATGGCCCAGCTCTTCGGCGAGGACCAGGCGCGCTACCTCGTCGCCTGCTCCTTCGACCAGGCCGAGGCGCTGATGGTCGCCGCCGGCCAGGCCGGGGTGCCGCTGCACATGGTCGGCCGCTTCGGCGGCGATGTGGTCAAGTTCGGGTCGAGCGAGGCGCCGCTGGCCGAGCTGTCGGCGCTCTACCGCGGCGCCTTCGAAGCGGCGGTCGGCTGACCGAAAGCGGGCGGAGGGGGCTGTCTGCCCCCTCTTGGCCTGACGGCCAATTCACCCCCGAGGATATTTTCGAACAGAAAGTGCCGAGAGGCCGGGTTTTCGGAACCGCTTGAAGGCGGCGATGGCCCGGCCTAGATTTGCACCAGCAGCAGGAGGACGCAGCAGAACATGGCGATGGAAGCGCATGACATCGAGGCCCTGATCCGGGAGAAGTTTCCCGAGGCCAAGATCACGATCACCGACCTGGCCGGCGACGGCAATCACTGGGCGGCGGAGGTGATCGACGAGAGCTTCCGCGGCATGAACCGGGTCCAGCAGCAGCGCGCGGTCTATGCCAGCCTGAAGGGCAAGATGGACGGCGCCCATGGCGAGTTGCACGCGCTGGCGCTGACCACCAAGGCGCCCGACTGATTTCAACGAACACCGGCCCGCCCGCCGCGGCGCGCCAAGCAGAAAGGGGCTCTCATGAGCGCTGAAGACCAGATCCGCGAGACCATCGGCAGCAACGACGTGGTGCTGTTCATGAAGGGCACCAAGTCGATGCCGCAATGCGGCTTTTCCAGCCGCGTCGCCGGGGTGCTGAATTTCATGGGCGTCGAGTTCGCCGATATCAACGTGCTGGAGGATCCGGAGATCCGCCAGGGGATCAAGGAGTTCTCGGACTGGCCGACGATCCCGCAGCTCTACGTCAAGGGCGAGTTTGTCGGCGGCTGCGACATCATCACCGAGATGACGCTGTCGGGCGAGCTCGACCAGCTCTTCGACAGCAAGGGCGTGACCTACAACAAGGACGCCGCCGACAAGATCCGCGAAGCCAACGCCTGAGCGGGACGCGCGGCGCGAGGTCAAGGCCCGGGGGCGAGAGCCTGCCGGGCCTTTTCGTTGCGGTGCTTCCCAAAAGCCATTTTCCGCCCTGCTTTCGGCATTCCACCCCGGATTGTATCTTGAAGCTCATGTGTCCCGTGCTACGAAACGATCATGGACAATGTTGAGCACAAGAAATCCAAGTCTTCGGTGCGCGAACGTGCCGATGCGATCAAGCCGTTTCGTTGCAAGAACCTGATCGCTGTCATAGAAGACCCCAGTGACATCAAGAACATCGGAACAGTGGTCCGAAACGCAAACGCGCTCGGTGTCGAGAGAGTGTACGTCGTTGATCCACGCCAGTCCCTTCCCGAGGACTGGCAGGAAATGCGCGAATGGAAATCGCTCTCGAGGACATCCGTGTCCGCGAGCAAATGGACATTCGTGAAACGCTTCGACAGCACCGAAGCCTGCATTGCTCATCTGGAAAATCTTGGCTTCGTCTCGATCGTCACCTCGCCCCACGTCAAGGGAAAGACCAACGTCCTTTTGAGCGAGGGGGACTATACCCAGCACACGAAACTCGCCGTCTGGTTCGGCAACGAGCGTCGCGGCATCAGCGAGATCGCCGTCGATCACAGCGATATGTGCGTGTCGATCCCGATGTTCGGAATGATCGAGAGCCTCAATCTCGGAACCAGCTCCGGGATCGTGCTTTACGAGGTTGCCAAGCAGAGGCGCGAATATCAGAGCCAGTATCGCCGTACCCAGAGAAGGGGAAAGCGCGCCAAGCCGCTGCCCACTGTCATGCCTCGCGAAGACGGATCACCTTAAACCAGCCCCCGCTCGGAAGCAGCGGTGGCCGAGATGTACCAGCATCGACATTCAGTGGCACTGCCCTCCAAGGCAGACCGGTGCACCCAAGTTGCCAAGTGTCGTGCGTCCCCTACCCCGCTGCCTTCTCCTCGACCGCGTCGGCCAGCGCCTCGGCACGGGCGGCGATCTCGGCCAGGGTGTCGCCCACCGCTTGCGGGATCACCGGCACCTCGACCTTCTCGGGCGGCGGCGCTGGCTTGGCCTTGAGCTGCGCCAGTTCGGCTTCGAGCCGCGAGATCCGGGTCTCGGCGGCGCGCAGCTGGTCCTCAGCCCCGGCGGTGCGGTCGGCCAGCATCAGCCCGGCCATCAGCAGCATCCGGCTTTCCGGCAGCCGCCCGGTCTGGGCCGCCAGCGCCTCGGCCTCGGTGCTCAGCATCTTGGCGGCGGCCTGGAGGAAATGCTCCTCGCCCTCCTGGCAGCCGACGGCGAATTCGCGCCCGGCGATGGCGATCGTGACGTCAGGCATCGCTCTGCTCCCCCGTCTGCGACCCGGCGGCGGCAACCTCTCCGATCAGCGGCGCCAGCCCGTCGAGGATCTCGTCCATCTCGGCGATCTCGGACAGGCGCGAGGCGCGCAGGGCCTCAAGCTCGGCCACCATGGTCTTGTTGATCAGCTGCGGCTCGGCGACCTGGGCTTCCAGCGCCTCGCGCAGGGTGCGGGCGGTCTCGCGCAACTGCACGTTGGTCTTCTTCATCCGCTGCAGCTCGAGCCCCTGGACGTCGAGCTGGCGGGTCAGGTCCTGGACCCGCTGTTCGAGCTGGGAAACGGTGGTCTCCTGCGTCTGCCTGATCGCGCCGACGCGCTCGGTCAGCTGGGCATTGGCGCCGCGTTCGGCCGCCAGCGCCTGTTCCAGCGCGGCGATCTTGGCGGTCGCCTCGGCCATCGCGGCCCCGTCGGACGTGCCGGCGGACGCCTCTCCGGGCGTGGCCGACAGCGCGGCCACCCCCTGCCCGATCCGTTCCAGCGCGGCGGTGATGCGCCGCTCGAGCTCGGCAATCTCGGTCATCTGCCTGATCCTCCTGTCCCTGTCTCGCGCAGGTCGGGGGCGTCCGCGCGGCGAATCGCAGCCCGGCGCCCCCTTCCGCGATCTTAAACCAAAGCGGAAACCGATTGCGCCCCCCGAAAACGTGTCCCGGATCGGCCCCTGCGGCGTCCCGCGCGCTTGATCTATCGTTCAGGCCTGCTATCAGGCCCTGTAAACCGCCCGAAACGGCGAAAACCACCAGCGGAGGAGCCAGCCCTTGGATATCGCGACCCTGCGTGAGACGCACCCCGATCACTGGATGAAGGCCTGCGCCATTCGAGTGCTTGCCATGGACGCGGTTCAGGCCGCCAATTCGGGCCATCCCGGCATGCCGATGGGCATGGCCGACGTCGCCACGGTGCTGTTCGAGAAGCACCTCAAGTTCGACGCCTCCAATCCCGACTGGGCTGATCGCGACCGTTTCATCCTCTCGGCCGGCCATGGCTCGATGCTGCTCTACGCGCTGCTGCATCTGACCGGCTACGAGGACATGACGATCGAGCAGATCAAGAACTTCCGCCAATGGGGCGCGATCACCGCCGGTCATCCGGAATACGGCCATGCCAAGGGCGTCGAGACCACCACCGGCCCGCTCGGCCAGGGGATCTCGAACGCGGTCGGCTTCGCGATGGCGGAAGAGGCGCTGCGGGCGCGCTTCGGCAGGAAACTGGTCGATCACTACACCTATGTCATCGCCGGCGACGGCTGCCTGATGGAGGGCATCAGCCAGGAGGCCATCGGCCTTGCCGGCAAGCAGAAGCTGTCGAAGCTGATCGTGCTGTGGGACAACAACGACATCTCGATCGACGGCTCGATCAGCCTGTCCGACGTCACCGACCAGCGGGCGCGCTTCGCCGCCTCGGGCTGGAAAGTGCTGTCCTGTGACGGCCATGACCCGGCCGATATCGACCGCGCCCTGACCGAGGCCAAGAAATCCGCCCGCCCGGTGCTGATCGACTGCAAGACCCATATCGGCTTCGGCTCGCCGGCCAAGCAGGACAGTTCGGGCGCCCACGGCTCGCCGCTGGGCCCGGAAGAGATCGCCAAGGTGCGCGAGATCTACGGCTGGCCCTACCCGGCCTTCGAGATCCCGGCCGAGATCAAGGGCCAGTGGGAAGCGATCGGCAGCCGCGGCGCCGCCGCCCGGGCCGAGTGGGAGGCCCGGCTGGCCGGGCTGTCGGACATGCGCCGGAAGCAGTTCGCCCGGATGATGGCCGGCGAGGCGCCGAAGAAGCTGGCGCCGACGATCCGCGCGCTGAAGAAGCAGATCTCGGAAGCCGCGCCCAAGGTGGCGACGCGCAAGTCGTCGGAGCTGGTGCTGGAGGTCGTCAACCCGATCATGCCCGAGACCATGGGCGGCTCGGCCGACCTGACCGGCTCGAACAACACCAAGACCGCCGATCTCGGCATCTTCGGCCCCGAGGACCGCAAGGGACGCTACATCCATTACGGCATCCGCGAGCACGGCATGGCCGCGGCGATGAACGGTCTCGCCCTGCATGGCGGCATCCGGCCCTATGGCGGCACCTTCATGTGCTTCACCGACTATGCCCGCGGCGCGATGCGGCTGTCGGCGCTGATGGGCGTGCCGACGGTCTATGTCATGACCCATGACTCGATCGGCCTGGGCGAGGACGGCCCGACCCACCAGCCGGTCGAGCACCTGGCGATCAGCCGGGCGACGCCGAACACCTGGGTGTTCCGCCCCGCCGACACGGTCGAGACCGCCGAGGCCTGGGAACTGGCGCTGACTTCGACCAAGACGCCTTCGGTGCTGGCGCTCAGCCGCCAGGGCCTGCCGACGGTGCGCACCAAGCACACGACGAAGAACCTGACCGCCCAGGGCGCCTATGTCCTGGCCGAGGCGACGGCCAAGCGCCAGGCGATCCTGATCGCCACCGGTTCGGAGGTCGAGATCGCCCTGGCCGCGCGCGCGCTGCTCGAGGCCGAGGGCATCGGCACCCGCGTCGTCTCGATGCCGTGCCAGGAGCTCTTCGCCGAACAGCCCGAGAGCTATCGCAAGCGGGTGCTGCCCGCCGGCCCGGTGCGGGTGGCGATCGAGGCGGCGACCGGCTTCGGCTGGGACCGCTGGCTGAGCGGCGAACGCGGCCGGGCGGCGAAGGCGGCCTTCATCGGCATGGACGGCTTCGGCGCCTCGGCCCCGGCGCCGACGCTCTACAAGGAGTTCGGCATCACCGCCGAAGCCGCCGCCGCCAAGGTCAAGGAACTGCTGGGCTGAGCCCGGTCTGAGCGAGACGGAAAGCCGCCGCGCCGAGGGGTGCGGCGGCTTTTTCCTTGCCGAGGCGCCGGAGAGGCGCCCCAATGGCCCGGCCCCAGGGGCGTCGCCCGCCGGGCCGCGCCCCCTGTTGCGCTCGCCCCCCTCAGTGCCCGGCGCCGCCCTGCCCGCGCAGCGCCCGCCAGCCCCGGCCGGCCAAACCGACCACCGGCAGCAGCACGAAGCCCAGCACCACGCCGATCGCCCCGTCGCAAACGGCGGTGACGGTCCAGTGCACCGTCCCGGCCAGCATCTCCGGCCCCAGATGGGCGGCGGCCTCGGCCCAGGTCTCGATGACATGCCCCGGGGCGGTGAGGCCGAAGCTTTCCAGTCCGTGGACGATGATGGCGCCGCCGACCCAGAGCATCGCCGCCGTGCCGACATTGGCCAGGGTGGTCAGGAAATGCGGCATCCCGCGCACGACGGCACGGCCCACCCTGCGAGTGACGGCGAAGCGGCCGGTCTGCGCCATGTAGAGCCCGACATCGTCGGCCTTCACGATCAGCGCGACGCCGCCATAGACCACCGCGGTGATGCCGAGCCCGGCCAGCGCCAGCCCCCCCGCCTCGTACCAGAAATTGCTCTTGGGCAGCGCGGCGAGGATGATGGTCATGATCTCGGCCGAGAGGATGAAATCGGTCTTGATCGCGCCGGCCACCTTGGCCTCTTCGAGATGGGCGGCATCGGCCGGCTTGCCGCCGTGCCCCGCCGCGTGTCCGCCGCCGGAGAAGGCATGGGCGAGCTTCTCGGCCCCCTCGTAGCTGAGATAGAGCCCGCCCAGCATCAGCAGCGGCTGGATCGCGCCCGGCGCGAAGGCGGAGAGCAGAAGCGCCAGCGGCAGCAGGATCACCAACTTGTTGCGTACCGAGCCCATCGCAATGCGGCCGACGATCGGCAATTCGCGCGCCGCGGGAAAGCCGTGCAGGTAGCGCGGCGTCACCGCCGCGTCGTCGATCACCGCCCCCGCCGCCTTGGCCCCGGCCTTGGCCGCCTGACCGGCGATGTCGTCGACCGAGGTCGCCGCCACCTTGGCGATCGTCGCCACGTCGTCCAGCAATGCCAGCAATCCGCTCATGCCTGTCCGTCCTGTGTTCCCTGTCGCAGGGTCGCCGCTTCCCGGCGCCAAGGCAAGGGGCAGAACGCCCTGGCGCCCCGTTAGCGCCATCACCGCATGTTATCGCTAACATGCTGATAACAAGCGATTTTTGGGCTTTCCCTAAACGGTATGCCTGCGTATACCGCCGAAAACCGACCCGGCCCGCGTGGCCTCCGCATTACGGAGAGCGAACATGACCGTCACCCTCGGCATCAATGGCTTCGGCCGCATCGGGCGCTGCACCCTCGCCCATATCGCGGAAGCGGCGCGCAACGACGTCCAGGTCGTCAAGATCAACGCCACCGGCCCGGTCGAGACCAATGCCCACCTGCTGAAATACGACAGCATCCATGGCCGCTTCGCCGGCGAGGTCAGCGTTCGCGACGGCGCCCTCGACCTCGGCCGCGGCCCGATCGAGATGATGTCGACCTACGACCCGGAAGAACTCGACTGGGACGGCGTCGACGTCGTCCTCGAATGCACCGGCAAGTTCAACGCCCGCGACAAGGCCGCCGTCCACCTCGGCCGCGGCGCCAAGCGGGTGCTGGTCTCGGCCCCGGCCAAGAACGCCGACAAGACCGTGGTCTACGGCGTCAACCACCGCGACCTGGGCGTCGAGCACCTTGTCGTCTCGAACGGCTCCTGCACCACCAACTGCCTCGCGCCGCTGGCCAAGGTGCTCAACGACGCCATCGGCATCGAGCGCGGCATCATGACCACGATCCACAGCTATACCGGCGACCAGCCGACGCTGGACCGGCGCCACAACGATCTCTACCGCGCCCGCTCGGCCGCGATGGCGATGATCCCGACCTCGACCGGCGCCGCCAAGGCCCTGGGCGAGGTGCTGCCGGAACTGTCCGGGCGGCTCGACGGCACCGCGATGCGTGTGCCGACGCCGAACGTCTCGGCCGTCGACCTGACCTTCGAGGCCGGCCGCGACGTCACCGTCGCCGATGTCAACGAGATCGTCGCCGAGGCCGCCGCCGGCCACATGGGCGCGGTGCTGGCCTACGACCCGGAACCCAAGGTCTCGATCGACTTCAACCATACGCCGCATTCGTCTATCTTCGCCCCCGACCAGACCAAGGTGGTCGGCGGCCGCACCGTCCGGGTGCTGGCCTGGTACGACAACGAATGGGGCTTTTCCTGCCGCATGGCCGACGTGGCCGGCGCAATGGGGAGGCTTGCGCAGTAACGGAGCAGTTTCATTACCGATCGCCTCGCCCTCATCCTCGCCATCGTGGTCCTGGCCGCCTTCGGGCTCGATTTCGGCCTGAACCACGGGGACGCCACCATCTTCCTGCTCCGGAAAGTCGCCGATCTGGTCGATTATCTGGAATTTTGGCGTTAGGTCGCATCCCCAGCGGTTGATCTTTTCCCTAGTCTGGCGTCAAACACCCAGATGACGCGCTGTCGCGCGCCGAATTCGGGTGCCACAACGGCCCTTTTTCGGGCCACCTTGCCAGAGGGAGAGAGAATGACTGTCAAAGTAGCCATCAACGGGTTCGGGCGCATCGGGCGCAATGTTCTGCGGGCGATCATCGAGTCGGGCCGCGACGATATCGAGGTCGTGGCGATCAACGATCTCGGCCCGGTCGAGACCAACGCCCACCTGCTGCGCTTCGACTCCGTGCACGGTCGCTTCCCGGCCGAGGTGACCGTCAAGGGCAACACCATCGATGTCGGCCGCGGCCCGATCGAGGTGAGCGCGATCCGCAACCCGGCCGAGCTGCCCTGGGATCACATCGACATCGCGATGGAATGCACCGGCATCTTCACCGACAAGGAGAAGGCCAAGATCCATCTCGAGAACGGCGCCAGCCGGGTGCTGGTCTCGGCGCCGTCGAAGGGTGCCGACAAGACCATCGTCTACGGCGTCAACCACGACACGCTGACCAAGGACGACCTGGTGGTCTCGAACGCCTCCTGCACCACCAACTGCCTGTCGCCGGTGGCCAAGGTGCTGAACGATTCGATCGGCATCGCCAAGGGCTTCATGACCACGATCCACAGCTATACCGGCGACCAGCCGACGCTGGACACGATGCACAAGGATCTCTACCGCGCCCGCGCCGCGGCGCTGAGCATGATCCCGACCTCGACCGGCGCCGCCAAGGCCGTCGGCCTGGTGCTGCCCGAGCTGAACGGCAGGCTGGACGGCGTCTCGATCCGGGTGCCGACGCCGAACGTCTCGGTCGTCGACCTGGTGTTCGAGGCCGCCCGCGACACCACCGTCGAGGAGATCAACGCCGCCATCCGCGCCGCGGCCGACGGCCCGCTCAAGGGTATCCTCGGCTATACCGACCAGCCCAACGTGTCGATGGACTTCAACCACGACAGCCATTCGTCGATCTTCCACATGGACCAGACCAAGGTGATGGAAGGCAACATGTGCCGGATCCTGAGCTGGTACGACAACGAATGGGGCTTCTCGAACCGCATGGGCGACACCGCCGTGGCGATGGGCAAGCTGATCTGATCTCTGCCTCTCGGTGGACCGCGCGGGCGCCTTCGGGCGCCCGTTTGCGTTTCGGGACCGTGACGGGGCGGCGCCCGTCAGGAGGTTCCCAACAGAGGGCCGTGCCCTCCCTCGGGGGGGCGCCCGCGCCGCTGGTGGTCCGCGCACTATCCCGACACCCCGAACCACGCTTGAACGGCAAACGACATCGCCATTACGCCCTCCCAAGGGGAAGGGAGGGCGCGGCCCGGCGGGCTACGCCCTTGATTCCGGGCCAATACGTGCCCGCCTTCGAGGCATCGCGTGCCGCGGATGGAGCCGCGCGGTGCGCGCCCTAATGGGGCAGGCCCGAGAACTTGGCCACCAGGTCGGCCAGGTTCCTCGCCCCGAACTTCTCCTGCAGCCGCGCCCGATAGAGCTCGACCGTGCGGTAGGACAGCCCGATCTCGCGGCCGATCTCCTTCGAGGTCCGGCCCTGCGCCGTCAGCATCGCCACCTCGCGCTCGCGCGCCGTCAACTCGACCACCGGCCGCGCCGCCGACAGGTCCGAGAACGACCAGACCGAGCGCCGGAACGGCGCCTCCGGGGTCAGCGACTCGCCGCGTACCCGGCACCAGAACGCGACGCCCGTCAGCCGCTGCATGATCCGCTCGTCGTCGTAGCGCCCGGTCGCCCGCATGACCTCCAGCCCCTGCGCCCCGATCCGTTCATAGTCCTCGGCGCTGGGGTAGAGCCGCTTCAGCGGCAGGTCGGCGAAATCCTCCGGCGCCCCGCCGAAGATCTCGGCGAAACGCAGGTTGCAGCGCCGAATGGTCCGGTCCTCGGCATAGGCCAGGCCGACCGGGGCGTGGGTGAAGGCGAGCGTGGCGATATCCATGCCGAACCTTGGCCCGTCCGGCGGCGAAGGCCAAGCCCCCAGCCCGATGCCCTTCGTAGTTCTACCAATTGATCGGCGCGCGCCAACGCGGCATCACCATGCAAACGGAGGAGACATCCATGACACGCATCATCGGCTGGGGGCATACCCAGTTCGGCCGCCTTTCCGACAAGACGCTCGAGGATCTGATCGTCGAGGCCGGCGGCGAGGCGCTGGCCCATGCCGGCATCGCGCCCGCGGACGTCGACGCGATCTACGTCGGCCATTTCAACGGCGGCATGGTCGGCGACGGCTTTCCGTCCTCGCTGGCGCTGAACATCCATCCCGACCTGCGCTTCAAGCCGGCGACGCGGCTGGAAAACGCCTGTGCCTCGGGCTCGGCCGCCGTCCATGCCGCCCGCAACGCCATCCTCGCCGGCCAGGCAAGGGTCGCGCTGGTGATCGGGGCCGAGAAGATGACCCATCTGGGCACCGCCGATGTCGGCACCGCGCTCGGCCACGCCTCCTACCAGGCCGAGGAGGCCGGGCTGACCTTCCCGCAGGTCTTCGCCGGCTTCGCCCGGGCCTATTTCGAGGAATTCGGTGACGCCACCGAGGCGCTGGCGATGATCGCCGCCAAGAACCACCGCAACGCGATGGCCAACCCGCTGGCGCAGATGCACAAGCCGCTGACCGTCGAGCATTGCAGCGCGGTGAGCGAGAAGAACCCGATGGTGGCCGCGCCGCTCAAGGTCTCGGATTGTTCGCTGGTCTCCGACGGCGCCGCCGCGCTGGTCATCACCTCGGCCGACGTGGCCAAGACCGCCCCGCGCGCGGTCGCCTTCCGCGCCGCCGAGCAGGTCAACGACCTGCTGCCGATGTCGCGCCGCAACCTGACCGCCTTCGAAGGCCCGCGCGCCGCCTTCCAGCGCGCCTATGCCAGCGCCGGGATCAAGGTCAGCGACATCGACGTCGCCGAGGTCCATGACTGCTTCACCATCGCCGAACTGCTGGTCTACGAGGCGATGGGTCTCGCCGCCCCCGGCCGCGGCGCCGATGTGCTGCGCGACGGCACCGTGCTACCCTCGGGCCGGCTGCCGGTCAACCTGTCGGGCGGGCTCAAGGCCAAGGGCCACCCGGTCGGCGCCACCGGCGTCTCGATGCACGCGCTGATCGCGCGGCAGGTCACCGGCACGGCGGGCGAGATGCAACGCCCGGGCGCCGGGCTCGGGCTGGTGTTCAACATGGGCGGCTCCGGCGTGGCCAACTATGCCAGCGTGCTGGAAGCGGAGCGGGCGGGATGAACCTCGCGCTCTGGCTCGAACGCAGCGCCGCGACCGGCGGTGACCGCCCGGCCCTGTTCCTCGGCGAGGAACTGGTCGCCGATTACGCCGGCTTCCACGCCGCCGCCGCCGGCGTCGCCGGCGCCCTCAAGGCCCGCGGCGTCCGGCCGGGCGACCGCGTCGCGCTGTTCATGAAGAACTGCCCCGATTACCTGATCGCCCTCTACGGCGCCTGGATCGCCGGCGCCGCCGTGGTGCCGATCAACGCCAAACTCCACGCCAAGGAAGCGGCCTGGATTCTCGCGGCCTCCGAGGCCACGCTGTGCTTCGTCACGACGGCGCTGGGGGCGGAACTGGCCAAGGAGACCGGGACGCCGCTGGTCGACATCGCCGGGGCGGAGTTCACCGCGATGCGCGGCCACGCCCCCTGCCCGCTCGAGCCGCGCGGCGGCGACGACCTCGCCTGGCTGTTCTACACCTCGGGCACCACCGGCCGGCCCAAGGGCGTGACCATCACCCATGGCATGCTGGCCCAGATGGCGTTGAGCTACTTCCCCGATGTCGACCAGGTCCGGCCCGTGGATACCGCGCTCTATGCCGCCCCGCTCAGCCACGGCGCCGGGCTCTACAACCTGATGCATGTGCTGGTCGGCGCCCGCCATGTGGTGCCGGTCTCGGGCGGCTTCGAACCCGAGGAGATCTTCGCCCTCGCCCGCCATCACGGCAATATCCACATGTTCGCCGCCCCGACCATGGTCAAGCGCCTGACCGAGGCCGCCAAGGCGACCGGCGAAAGCGGCGAAGGCCTGCGCAGCATCGTCTATGGCGGCGGGCCGATGTATGTCGCCGACATCGTCGAGGCGGTCGAGCTGTTCGGCCCGATCTTCATCCAGATCTACGGCCAGGGCGAATGCCCGATGTCGATCTCGGCCCTGTCGCGCGCCGAGGTCGCCGACCGCAGCCATCCGCGCTGGCGCGCGCGCCTCGCCTCGGTCGGCCGGGCCCAGGCGGTCTGCGAGCTGCGCATCGGCGCCGCGGACGGCACGCCGCTGCCGCCGGGCGAAACCGGCGAGATCATGGTCCGCGGCCCGAACGTGATGCCTGGGTACTGGCAGAACCCCGAGGCCAGCGCCAAGGCCCTGCGGGACGGCTGGCTGATGACCGGCGACATGGGCTTCATGGATGGCGACGGCTACGTCACCCTGCAGGACCGCTCGAAGGACGTCATCATCTCGGGCGGCACCAACATCTACCCGCGCGAGGTCGAGGAGGCGCTGCTGACCCATCCCGACGTTCTGGAAGTCGCCGTCGTCGGCCGACCCTCGGCCGAATGGGGCGAGGATGTCGTCGCCTTCGTGGTGCCGCGCGCGGGGGCCGGGATGGACCCGACCAAGCTCGACGCCCATTGCCTGTCGCAGATCGCCCGCTTCAAGCGGCCGAAAGCCTATTTCGAGATCGGGGAATTGCCGAAAAACAATTACGGCAAGGTGTTGAAGACCGATCTTCGCGCAAAACTGGAGGAAACATGACCGATCTCAACGGCAAGACCGCCCTCGTCACCGGCTCGGTCCAGGGCATCGGCCTGGCCATCGCCAAGGCGCTCGCCGGCGCCGGCGCCCGGATCGCCGTCAACGGGCTGGCCAGCCCCGAGCAGGCCGAAGCCGCCTGCGCCGAGCTGCGCGCGGCCGGGGCGCCCGAGGCGAAGTTCTTCGACGCCGACCTCTCGGACCCCGACCGGATCGCCGCCATGATGCAGCGGGTCGCCGACTGGGGCGGCGCCGACATCCTGGTCAACAATGCCGGCATCCAGCACACCGCGCCGATCGCGACCATGCCGCGCGCGAAATGGGAGGCGATCCTGGCGATCAACCTCTCGGCCGCCTTCTACACCATGCAGGCGGCGCTGCCGGCGATGGCGCAGAAGGGCTACGGACGGGTGGTGAACATCGCCTCGGTCCATGGCCTCGTCGCCTCGAAGGACAAGGCGCCCTATGTCGCCGCCAAGTTCGGCCTCGTGGGCATGAGCCGGGTGGCGGCGCTGGAATATGCCGCCGCCGGGACCAAGGCGCAGGGCGGGGTGACGGTCAACTGCATCTGCCCGGGCTGGACCGAGACCGCGATCATCCAGCCCCAGATCGACGCCCGCGCCGCCGCCCTTGGCGGCGACCGCGACGCCGGCATCGCCGAGCTGCTGTCGGAAAAGCAGCCCAGCTTGCGGACCTCGGACCCGTCCGAGATCGGCGCCCTTGCCCTGTGGCTCTGCGCCCCGATCGCCCATAACGTCACCGGCACCGCGATCCCGGTCGACGGCGGCTGGACCGCGCAGTAGCACCGAAGGCAAGGCCGGGGGCGCTGCCCCCGGACCCCCGGGATATTTGCGTGAAGATGAAATGCGGAGCGCGCCCTTCCCCATTTCACCTGAGCGCAAATATCCCGGGGGAGTCGCCCGCAGGGCGGCGGGGGCAGCGCCCCCTCGCGCGCAGCGCAAGCAATCAGGCTTGCGCCGCAGGCGCGGATTGGCTCAGCCCGTTGCGGCCGAGCCGCTCGTAAAGCGCGTCCTTCACCGCCGGGCTGACGAATTTCGACACGTCGCCGCCCAGCCGGGCGATTTCCTTCACCAGTTTCGAGGCGATCGCCTGGCGCCGGGCATCGGCCATCAGGAACACGGTCTCGACACTGGCGTCGAGCGCCCGGTTCATGCCGACCATCTGGAATTCGTATTCGAAATCGGCCACCGCGCGCAGGCCGCGGACAATCACCGTGGCGCCGACGTCATGGGCGCAGTCGATCAGCAGATTCTCGAACGGGTGGACGACGAATTCGCAATTCGTGCCCTCGAGCCCGGCACAGGCTTCCTCGACCATCCGCACCCGGTCCTCGAGCGGGAACAGCGGGCCCTTGTCGCGGTTGATGGCGACGCCGATCACCAGCCGGTCGACCAGCTTCGACGCCCGCTGGATGATGTCGAGATGCCCGAGGGTGACCGGGTCGAAGGTGCCCGGGTAGAGGCCGATGCGCATGGGTGCCCTCCGTTTACTTCAGCCGCACGCAACAATATTGCGTCCGGCTTTGCAAGGCGGTTTTCCGCGACCGACCCCGGAATCCGGCCCCGGAACCCGACGTCAGACCCCAGCGTCAGCCCCCAACGTCAGATCTCGACGTCAGATCTCGACGCCAGATCTCGACGTCAGAAGCCCTTGATCATGCCCTCGAGCGCCTCGTTCTCCATCGACAGCTCGGCCAGCCGGCCCTTGACCGCGTCGCCGATCGAGACCAGCCCGATCATCTCGTCGCCCTCGAGCACCGGCATGTGGCGGAAACGGCCGTCGGTCATGTGCTGGAGCACGTCGCGCGCGGTCTCGTCGCGCGAGCAGCCGACGATCTTGGCGGTCATGATCTGGTCGACCCGGTCGCTCAGGCAGGCCGGCCCGCGGCGCCCCAGCTCGCGCACGATGTCGCGTTCCGAAACGATGCCCAGCACGTGCTTGCCGTCGGTCGAGACCACCAGCGCCCCGATCCGCCGGGCCGCAAGCACCTCGACCGCCTTCGACACCGTCTCGTCGGGCGCGATCGTCGCCACCCCGTCATCGCCTTTCGACCTAAGGATTTGTTGCACGAGCATAATGGTCCTCCTCCAATATGCTCCAAGGGTCAGCCCCCTGCGACAATCTGTCAAGTTTTCGTGAGCATCAGGGCGATCACTTTCGCCCTTCCAGCCGCGCCACCTCGCGCCGGATGCCCGCCGTCAGCAGGTCGGCGAAGCGGTTGAGTCGCTCGACCCGGCGGTCGTCGGAATGGCGGATCAGGTAGAAGGCGCGGGTCAGGCCGATGCGGTCTTCGAGGATCTTCACCAGCTCGGGCGCGGCCGGCAGGGCGAAGTCATGGACCACGGCGACGCCGGCACCGAGTTGCACCCAGTGGAGCTGGACGGCGATGGAATTCGAAGCCAGCTGCACCGCCCCGGCGCCGACCTCGCCCAGGTAATCGAGTTCCTTGTCGAAGATCATGTCGGCGATGTAGCCGACGAAACGGTGATGGATCAGGTCGCCCGGCCTGGTGATCGGGGCGTGGCGGGCGAGGTAGTCGCGGCTGGCGGCGAGGTGGAGGTGATATTCGGTGATCTTCTGCACCGTCAGCCGGCCGGCCTCGGGCGGGCTGACGGCGATGGCCATGTCGGCCTCGCGCTTGGACAGGTTGATGACCCGCGGCAGGGCGACGATCTGGACCTCGAGCCCGGGATGGTCGTTGCAGATCTCGGCCACCACCTGCGGCAGGACGTAGGAGGCGCAGCCATCCGGCGCGCCGATGCGGATCTGGCCGGAGAGCTGGCCGGAATCGCCGCGCAGCTCCTCCAGCCCCCCGATCACCGCCTGCTCGGCCCGCTCGGCATGGGCCAGCAGGCGGGCGCCGGCATCGGTCAGGGCATAGCCCTGCGGCGACTTGGCGAAGAGCCGGGCGCCGAGCGCCTCCTCCAGCCGGGCGATGCGGCGGCCGACCGTCGCCGGGTCGATGCGCAGCAGCTTGGCGGCGCGGCTCAGGCTTTCCGCCCGCGCCACCGCCAGAAACACCCGCAGATCATCCCAGTCGGCCATCGCCCGCCTATTGCACAAATGCAAAACGCTTTTGAGAACTTGCCCCTTTATCAGGCAAAAACGCAAGCCTATGCTGCGCTCGAATTTCTCCGGGAGGAACTGATGACCGAACTCACCCACTGGATCAACGGCCAGCACGTCAAGGGCACGTCGGGCAAATTCGCCGACGTCTACAACCCGGCGACGGGCGAGGTTCAGGCCAAGCTGCCGCTCGCCTCGGTCGAGGAGATGGAGGCCGCGATCGCCGCCGCCGCCGAGGCGCAGAAGGGCTGGGCCGCGACCAACCCGCAGCGCCGCGCCCGCGTGATGATGCGCTTCGGCGCGCTGGTCAACGAGAACATGGACAAGCTGGCCGAGGCGATCAGCCGCGAGCACGGCAAGACCCTGCCCGACGCCCGCGGCGACGTCCAGCGCGGCCTCGAGGTCGTCGAGGTCTGCATGGGCGGGCCGGCGATGCTGAAGGGCGAGTTCACCGACAACGGCGGCCCGGGCATCGACCTCTACTCGATGCGCCAGCCGCTGGGCGTCGTCGCCGGCATCACCCCGTTCAACTTCCCGGCCATGATCCCGATGTGGAAGATGGCCCCGGCGCTGACCTCGGGCAACGCGATGATCCTCAAGCCGTCCGAGCGCACCCCGAGCTGCTCGCTGATGCTGGCCGAGCTGCTCAAGGAAGCCGGCCTGCCCGACGGCGTGCTGCAGGTCGTCAACGGCGACAAGCTGGCGGTCGACACCATCCTCGACAGCGAGACGATCCAGGCGGTCGGCTTCGTCGGCTCGACCCCGATCGCGCAATACATCTACGGCCGCGCCGCCAACAACGGCAAGCGGGCGCAATGCTTCGGCGGCGCCAAGAACCACATGCTGATCATGCCCGACGCCGACATGGACAAGGCGGCCGACGCGCTGATCGGCGCCGGCTACGGCGCGGCGGGCGAACGCTGCATGGCGATCTCGGTCGCGGTGCCGGTGGGCGACAAGACCGCCGACGCGCTGATCGAGCGGCTGGTCCCGCGGATCGAGAAGCTCAAGGTCGGCCCCTACACCGCCGGCGACGACGTCGATTACGGCCCGGTCATCACCAGCCAGGCGCTGGCCCGGATCAAGGGGCTGATCGACTCGGGCGAGAAACAGGGCGCCACGCTGGTCGCCGACGGCCGCGACTTCAAGCTGCAGGGCTACGAGAACGGCTTCTTCGTCGGCCCGACCCTGTTCGACAACGTCACCCCGGAGATGGACATCTACAAGGAAGAGATCTTCGGCCCGGTGCTGTCGATGGTGCGCTCGAAGACCTATGACGACGCGCTCAAGCTGGTGATGGACAACGAATACGGCAACGGCACGGCGATCTTCACCGCCGACGGCGACACCGCGCGCGACTTCGCCAGCCGGGTCAATGTCGGCATGGTCGGCATCAACTTCCCGATCCCGGTGCCGCTGTCCTACTTCACCTTCGGCGGCTGGAAGAAATCGGCCTTCGGCGACCTCAACCAGTACGGCCCGGACGCCTTCCGCTTCTACACCAAGACCAAGACCGTGACCGCGCGCTGGTTCTCGGGCATCAAGGAAGGTGGCGAATTCCACTTCAAACAGATGGACTGAGCCGCTAACATTTATGTGAAGGGGCGTCTGGCAGCCGCTGGGCGCCCCTATTTTATTTTACGCATTGCAGGAGCAGGAATGTCCGTCACGTTCACGGTCTTTCCCCGTCGCGGACTGGTCTATGTGCGCTATGTCGGGTTCACCCGGTTTCGAGAAACCCTTGCCGTCTTCGCCGAATATTCCCGCCATCCCGATTGCAGGCCGGGCCAGAAACAGCTGGTCGACCTGTCCGAAGTCACCGGCTTCGACGACGATTTCGCCGGGCTGATGAACATGCAGGCACAGAAGGCGGACACCTTCCTGCGTGACGGCGTCCAGACCCTCGTCGTCTATTACGCGCCGACGGCCGAGACCTACGAGATGGCAGGCTGGATTCGCAATTCCTGGGAGGGGCTTGACGGAATCGTCTGCCGCGTCCTGCAATGCGAGGCCGAGGCGCTGGAACTGCTCGGCCAGCCGGAGCGCAGCTTCGACGAACTGATGGCCCGGGCGGAATAGGCCGGACGCCCGGAGAGGCGCCGGCGGCGAAGGAGGACGGGCAGGATGAACGAGCCGGGCTTCACCATCGGCATCGAGGAGGAATACCTGCTGGTCGATGCCGACAGCCTGGACCTCGCCGTCGCGCCGGCGACGATGATGGAGGCCTGCCGGGCCGATCTCGAGGGCCAGGTCAGCCCGGAATACCTGCAATGCCAGGTCGAGGTCGGCACCCGCGTCTGCTCCGACCTGCCGATGGCGCGGCAGGATCTGCGCCGGCTGCGCGCCACCATCTCGCGCCGTGCCGCCGAGCACGGGCTGGCGCCGATCGCCGCCTCCTGCCACCCTTTCGCGCGTTGGCAGGACCAGCACCACACCCGCAAGGAACGCTACGACGGCCTGCGCCGCGACCTGGCGGCGGTGGTGCGGCGGATGCTGATCTGCGGCATGCATATCCATGTCGGCATCGAGGACCGCGAACTGCGCATCGCGCTGATGAACCAGTTGAGCTACTTCCTGCCCCATCTGCTGGCGATGTCGGCCTCGTCGCCGTTCTGGCAGGGCGAGGATACCGGGCTCGCCTCCTACCGGCTCACCGTCTTCGACAACCTGCCCCGCACCGGGCTGCCGCCGCGGCTGGCCGACTGGTCGGCCTTCGACAGCGCGGTGGCGGCGCTGACCGATGTCGGCGTGATCGAGGACGGCACCAAGATCTGGTGGGACCTGCGGCCCTCTTCCCGCTTCCCGACGCTCGAGACCCGGATCTGCGACGTCTCGCCCCGGCTCGAGATGACGCTGGCCCTGGCGGCGCTGACCCAGGCCCTTGCCCGGGCGCTGTGGCGGCTGCACCGGAGCAACCGGAGCTGGCGCCTGCACGACCTGTTCCTGCTGGCCGAGAACCGCTGGCGGGCGCAGCGCTACGGCATCTCGGCCGGGTTGATCGACTTCGCCCGCCACGAGATCGTCGATTTCCCCACCCTGCTGGTCGAGTTGCTGGAACTGGTGGCCGAGGATGCCGAGGCGCTGGGATGCCTGGCCGAAGTGCGGGCCCTGCCCGCGCTGCTGGCCGAGGGCACCAGCGCCGACCGCCAGCGGCAGGTGCTGGTCGATGCGGTCGAGGCCGGCGACACCCACGATCAGGCGTTGCGCGCGGTGGTGCGCCACCTGGTCGAGGAGTATCATGCCGATCTCTAGAACCGGACCGCATCCTGCCCCGCACCGTGCGCGCATCCGCGCAAATCCACCGTGCAGGATTTCGCCTTTCCCCCTTGCAATACTCCTGCAAGATTTGTGAATTAAACGGGCGTTCAATTCGACCCCTGGAGGAGATCATGGATTTCGCGCTGAGCGAGGAACAACAGGCCATCTTCGACATGGCCTTCGCCTTCGGGCAGGAACACATCGCCCCCAACGCCCGGGCCTGGGAGGCCGAGGGCACGATCCCGAAGGAGCTGTGGGGCAAGGTGGCCGAACTCGGCCTCGGCGGCATCTACGTGTCCGAGGAATACGGCGGCTCGGGCCTGACCCGGCTCGACGCGACGCTGGTCTTCGAGGCGCTGGCGATGTCCTGCCCCGCCGTCGGCTCTTTCCTGTCGATCCACAACATGTGCGGCGGCATGATCGACAAGTTCGGCAGCGACGCCACCAAGGCCGCCTGGCTGCCGTCGCTGACCTCGATGGAGAAGGTCTTCTCCTACTGCCTGACCGAGCCGGGCTCGGGCTCGGACGCCGCCGCGCTGCGGACGAGGGCCGAGAAGACCAACGAGGGCTACACGCTGAACGGCACCAAGGCCTTCATCTCGGGCGGCGGCTATTCCGACGTCTATGTCGTCATGTGCCGCACCGGCGATGACGGCCCGAAGGGCATCAGCACGGTGATCGTCGAGGACGGCACGCCGGGGCTGAGCTTCGGCGGGCTCGAGGACAAGATGGGCTGGCGGGCACAGCCGACCGCGCAGGTCCAGTTCGACGACTGCAAGATCCCCGGGGACAACCTGGTCGGCGAAGAGGGCAAGGGGTTTTCCTACGCCATGGCCGGGCTCGACGGCGGCCGGCTGAACATCGCCGCCTCGGCCCTTGGCGGGGCGC
Source organism: Acidimangrovimonas pyrenivorans (assembly GCF_042643245.1). NCBI lineage: Bacteria > Pseudomonadati > Pseudomonadota > Alphaproteobacteria > Rhodobacterales > Paracoccaceae > Acidimangrovimonas > Acidimangrovimonas pyrenivorans. Next base: position 104,125 of record NZ_JBHRSK010000004.1, on the reverse strand, counting down.
AGGCGGCGCTGAACGCGACGCTGGACTACATGGGCGAGCGCAAGGCCTTCGGCCGCTCGCTCGACCAGTTCCAGGCGCTGCAGTTCCGCGTCGCCGAGCTGGAGGTGAAACTGCAATCGGCCCGCACCTTCCTGCGCCAGGCGGCATGGAAGCTGGACAACAAGGCGCCCGATGCGACCAAGTTCTGCGCCATGGCCAAGATGTACGTCACCGACGCGGCCTTCGACGTCGCCAACCAGTGCCTGCAGTTGCACGGCGGCTACGGCTACCTTGCCGATTACGGGATCGAGAAGATCGTCCGCGACCTGCGGGTGCACCAGATCCTCGAAGGCACCAACGAGATCATGCGCCTGATCGTCAGCCGCGCCCTGCTGGCGGAGCGCGGCTGATGTCGGACGTCGTGATCGACATCGAGGGCTGCGCCGGCGTCATCACGCTCAACCGGCCGCAGGCGCTGAACGCGCTGACCTACGAGATGTGCCTCGAGATCGACGCCGCGCTGCGCGAATGGCGGGACGATCCCGAGATCGCGCTGGTGATCGTCGAGGGCGAAGGCGAGCGCGCCTTCTGCGCCGGCGGCGACATCGCCGAGATGTACCGCAGCGGCAAGGCCGGCGATTACGATTACGGCCGCCGTTTCTGGCATGACGAGTACCGCATGAACGCCCTGTTCGGCGACTATCCCAAGCCCATCGTCAGCTGGCTGCACGGTTTCGTCATGGGTGGCGGCGTCGGCGTCGGCTGCCATGGCAGCCACCGCCTCGTCACCGAAAGCAGCCAGATCGCCATGCCCGAATGCGGCATCGGCCTGATCCCGGATGTCGGCGGCAGCTACCTGCTGTCGAAGGCGCCGGGCCACCTGGGCGAGTATCTCGGCCTCACCGGCGCCCGGATGGGGCCGGCCGACGCCATCCTCGCCGGCTTCGCCGACCGCTTCGTGCCCGCGGACCGCTGGCAGATCCTGCGCGACTCGCTGGTCGACAGCGGCGATGTCGACGTCATCGACGAGGTCGCGGAAGACCCGCCCGAGGGCCGCTATCAAGCGGTGCTGCCGCAGATCGACTCGGCCTTCTCCAAGGGCGATCTCTCGGCCATCGCCACGGCGCTCGAGATCGATGGCAGCGATTTCGCCATGGCGGCGCTGGCCGCGATGATGCGCAATGCGCCGCTGTCGATGGCGGCGACGCTGGAGCTGCTGAACGAGGTCCGCGGCGGCGACGGATTGCGCGATGCGCTGGCGATGGAATACCGCTTTACCTACCGCGCGATGGAAGAGGCCGATTTCCTGGAAGGGATCCGGGCCCAGATCATCGACAAGGACCGCGATCCGCACTGGCGCCATGCCGGCGAAGACGTCCCCGAAGAGGAGGTGGACGCGATGCTCGCGCCGCTCGGGGAGGCGGAACTGACATTCGAGGAGGAGTGATCATGAAAATCGGTTTCATCGGACTGGGCAACATGGGTGCGCCCATGGCGGCCAATCTCGTCAAGGCGGGGCACCAGGTGACGGGCTTCGACACCGCCGCGCCGATGCCGGAGGGCGTGACCAAGGCCGCCAGCGCCGCCGAGGCCGCCAAGGGGGCCGAAGTGGTGATCACCATGCTGCCCAACGGCACCATCCTGCGCGCGGTCGCCGATCAGGTGATCCCGGCGATGGAAAAGGGCGCGGTGCTCTGCGACTGCTCGACGGTCGATGTCGAAAGCGCCCGCGCGGTGGCCGAGAAGGCCGAGGCCGCCGGGCTGGGCGCGCTCGACGCCCCGGTCTCGGGCGGCGTCGGCGGCGCCTCGGGCGGCACCCTGACCTTCATGGTCGGTGGCGGCGAGGCGGCCTTCGCCACGGTCAAGCCGCTGTTCGACATCATGGGCCAGAAGGCGGTCCATTGCGGCGGCGCCGGCGCCGGGCAATCGGCCAAGATCTGCAACAACATGATCCTCGGCGCGACCATGATCGTGACCTGCGAGGCCTTCGCGCTGGCCGACAAGCTCGGCCTCGACCGGCAGAAGATGTTCGACGTGGTCTCGACCTCCTCGGGCTACAGCTGGTCGATGAACGCCTATTGCCCGGCCCCCGGCGTCGGCCCGCAAAGCCCGTCGGACAACGACTACAAGCCCGGCTTCGCCGCCGAGCTGATGCTCAAGGATCTGCGGTTGTCGCAACAGGCGGCCGAGGCGGTCGATGCCGACACGCCGATGGGCCAGATGGCGCAGAAGCTCTACGAGACCTTCGTCGAAGCCGAGGACGGGCTGGGCAAGGATTTCTCGGCCATGCTGCCGCGCTTCGAGAAGCGCCACCGCGGCTGACGGCCGATCTTCGCCGGTCGGGCCGACGCGGCCGGCCGGCTTATGCCGATGACAGGGCCCGGGGGGAGACCTCCGGGCCCTCGCGGTCTAGGGTCTCCGGCAAGACAGGAGACAGCATGCGACAGATCACATCCCGCGCCCTTCTTGCCGCCGCCCTGCTCGGCCTCGGCGGCCTGGCCCTGGGGGCCGCCCCGGTGGCGGCGGGCGGCTGCCCGCCCGGGCTGCAGAAGAAGCACAACGGCTGCCGGCCGCCGGGGCTGGCCAAGAAACCCCGTCACCGCGAGGAGCGGCACCGCTGGCGCGAAGGCGACCGGATCGGCCGCTCCGACTACGTCATCCTCCGCGATTACCGCCGCTACGGCCTGCCGCCGCTGCCCGATGGCGCGGTCTATGTCTCGCTCGGCGGCCAGCTGCTGCGCGTCGATGCCGACACGTTGAAGGTGCTGGGCGTGGTCGGGCTGGTGCGCGACCTGCTCAACTAGCCCCTGCCCCGATCTGCTGAGAAATCCATCGCCGGCGCGGCCCGTGCCCCGGCGCGATGCCGGCACGGGCGGCGCGGCCCGACCGGGCACGGCGCAGGAGGCGCCGGCGCCCGAAGCGGTGCCTAGCGCACCACCTTGCCACCGGCCGCGCGCCAGTCGCCCAGTCCGCCGATGTTGTAGACCTCGCCATAGCCCAGCCGCAGCATCAGCTGGCCGGCCATCTGCGAGCGCGCGCCGCTGGCGCAGTAGAGCGCGACCGGCTTGTCGGTCTTGAGGTTCTTGTCATGCTCGGGATGGCTCGGGTCGGCCTTCGACTGGAGCACGACCATCGGGATATGCAGCGCCCCTTTCGCCTTGCCGGAGGCGCGAATCTCGCTGGCGTCGCGCACGTCGATCACCGTCATTTCGCCCGCCGCCGCCTTGGCGACCGCATCGGCCGGATTGATCCGCTCGACCCGGGGGCCCGACGGTTTCAGAAATGAAAACATGGCATCATCCTTTGGCTGCCGTCATCTGCTGGCGACAGGTGGGGGATTCCACCGCGCCCTGCAAGGGCAGATAGGTAACTTATTCGATATTGTGAATATGAAATATCGCATATGCGAAACCGTGCCGCAGTGCAGGGCGCGGTGCCGTGAATTCGGGCAGGCGCGGAAATCCCGGCGACAGATTGCCCGAATGGCGATTCCACGCCAGATGTTCGCGCTCCGTTCTCATTTTCCCATTGGAGACTCGGCGCGCATCCCCTATCTGTCGTTCTTGGTGAACGGGGACTGGCAATGGCCGAGCTCAAGCAGATCGAAGTGCGCGGCGCGCGCGAGCACAATCTCAAGAACATCGACGTGGACATCCCGCGCGATCAACTGGTGGTGATCACCGGCCTGTCCGGCTCGGGCAAGTCGTCGCTCGCCTTCGACACCATCTATGCCGAGGGCCAGCGCCGCTATGTCGAGAGCCTGTCGGCCTATGCCCGCCAATTCCTCAACATGATGCAGAAGCCGGATGTCGACCATATCTCGGGCCTATCGCCGGCGATCTCGATCGAGCAGAAGACCACGAGCAAGAACCCGCGCTCGACCGTCGGCACGGTGACCGAGATCTACGACTACCTGCGGCTGCTTTTCGCCCGCGTCGGCACCCCCTACTCGCCCGCCACCGGCCTGCCGATCGAGGCCCAGCAGGTGCAGGACATGGTCGACCGGATCATGGCGATGGAGGACGGCACCCGCGCCTACCTGCTGGCGCCGATCGTGCGCGACCGCAAGGGCGAGTACCGCAAGGAATTCCTCGAACTGCGCAAGCAGGGCTTCCAGCGGATCAAGGTGGATGGCGAGTTCTACGAGCTCGACGAGCCGCCGACGCTGGACAAGAAGTTCCGCCACGACATCGACGTCGTCGTCGACCGGATCGTCGTGCGCGAGGGGCTCGAGGTGCGACTGGCCGACTCGCTGCGCACCGCGCTCGACCTCGCCGACGGCATCGCCATCCTCGAGACGGCCCCGCGCGAGGACGACCCCGAGCGCATCACCTTCAGCGAAAAGTTCGCCTGCCCGGTCTCGGGCTTCACCATCCCCGAGATCGAGCCGCGGCTGTTCTCGTTCAACGCCCCCTTCGGCGCCTGCCCCGACTGCGACGGTCTCGGGGTCGAGCTGTTCTTCGACGAGCGCCTCGTCGTGCCCGACGCGGCACTGAAACTGGCCGACGGCGCCATCGCCCCCTGGCGCAAGGGCAAGTCGCCCTATTTCCTCCAGACCATCGAGGCGCTGGCGAAACACTACGGCTTCGACCGCCGCAAGCCGTGGAAGGACCTGCCGAAGAACGTCCAGCAGGTGCTGCTCTACGGTTCGGGCGACGAGGAAATCCAGTTCCGCTACGACGAGGGCGGCCGGGTCTACCAGGTCAGCCGCGTCTTCGAGGGCGTGATCCCGAACATGGAGCGGCGCTACCGCGAGACCGACAGCGCCTGGGTGCGCGAGGAATTCGAGCGTTACCAGAACAACCGCCCCTGCCACGCCTGCGGCGGCTACCGGCTGCGGCCCGAGGCGCTGGCGGTGAAAATTGCCGGGTTGCATGTCGGCCAGGTGGTCGAGATGTCGATCAAGGAGGCCTATCGCTGGATCGACACGGTGCCCGAGGCGCTGACGGTGCAGAAGAACGAGATCGCCCGCGCCATCCTCAAGGAAATCCGCGAGCGGCTCGGCTTCCTCAACAATGTCGGCCTCGAATACCTGACCATGAGCCGCAATGCCGGCACCCTGTCGGGCGGCGAGAGCCAGCGCATCCGCCTCGCCTCGCAGATCGGTTCGGGCCTGACCGGGGTGCTCTACGTCCTCGACGAGCCCTCGATCGGGCTGCACCAGCGCGACAACGACCGGCTGCTGACGACGCTGAAGAACCTGCGCGACCAGGGCAACACCGTGCTGGTGGTCGAGCATGACGAGGACGCGATCCGCCACGCCGATTACGTCTTCGACATCGGCCCCGGCGCCGGCGTCCATGGCGGCCAGGTCATCGCCCATGGCAAGCCCGAGGAGATCGCCGCCGACCCGGCCAGCCTGACCGGCCAGTACCTGTCCGGCGAGCGCGAGATCGCGGTGCCCGCGGTCCGGCGCAAGGGCAGCGGCAAGACCCTGACCGTGGTCAAGGCGACCGGCAACAACCTGCGCGAGGTGACGGCCGAGTTCCCGCTGGGCAAGTTCGTCTGCGTCACCGGCGTCTCGGGCGGCGGCAAGTCGACCCTGACCATCGAGACGCTCTACAAGACCGCGGCGATGCGGCTGAACGGCGCCCGCGAGACCCCGGCCCCCTGCGAGACGATCAAGGGCTTCGAGCATCTCGACAAGGTGATCGACATCGACCAGCGCCCGATCGGCCGCACGCCGCGCTCGAACCCCGCCACCTATACCGGCGCCTTCACCCCGATCCGCGACTGGTTCGCCGGCCTGCCCGAGGCCCAGGCCCGCGGCTACAAGCCCGGGCGCTTCAGCTTCAACGTCAAGGGCGGCCGCTGCGAGGCCTGCCAGGGCGACGGCGTGATCAAGATCGAGATGCATTTCCTGCCCGACGTCTATGTCGAATGCGAGACCTGCAAGGGCCAGAGATACAATCGCGAGACTCTGGAAATCAAGTTCAAGGGCAAGAGCATAGCCGACGTTCTTGATATGACGGTCGAAGACGCGCAAGGCTTCTTCCAGGCCGTGCCCTCGATCCGCGAGAAGATGGATGCGCTGATGCGCGTCGGCCTTGGCTACATCAAGGTCGGCCAGCAGGCGACGACGCTGTCGGGCGGCGAGGCGCAGCGGGTCAAGCTGTCGAAGGAGCTGGCCAGGCGCGCGACCGGCCGGACGCTCTACATCCTCGACGAGCCGACCACCGGTCTGCATTTCGAGGATGTGCGCAAGCTGTTGGAAGTGCTGCACGAACTGGTCGACCAGGGCAACACGGTGCTGGTGATCGAGCATAACCTCGACGTCATCAAGACCGCCGACTGGATCATCGATATCGGCCCCGAGGGCGGCGATGGCGGCGGCGAGATCGTCGCCACCGGCACGCCCGAGGATGTCGCCGAGGTCGAGCGCAGCCATACCGGCCGCTATCTCAAGCCGATGCTGGCGGCGCGCAAGAAGGTGGCGGCCGAATAGACCGCCACCCATCATTTACCATCTGATATCAGGTCTTTGGCGTCACTTCCTAGAGCAGGTATTGATGCCGAGGATCGAGTAGAGCGGGCAGCTGGACATCAGCCCGGTGACCAGCGGGATGATGCCGAGCAGCAACCACCAGCGATAGCCGGCATTGGGCAGCAGGAAGAACAGCACCAGCAGCGCGACGCCGACGATGATGCGCAGCACCCGATCGGTGCCGCCGACATTGGTCTTGAACATGGAACGCCTCCACGGGAAATTCACAATGAACCGACTATAGGTCCGGCGCGGACGCCCCCCATTGATTTGCGTCAAGCTGCCGCGCCCGCCGCGCCGCCATCCACTGGTGGATGGCGATCCCGGCCAGGCTGAGCGGCAGCACGAAGAACAGCACCGCCCGCGGCCCCTGCCCGGCGATCAGCGCCGCCAGCAGCGGCGTGCCGGTGGTCGTGCCCAGGTTGCCGAGCTGGGCGATGGCGCCGGCGGCGCGGGCGCGGTCGCCCGGCGCGGCATTGAGCTGCGGGATCGCCGCCATGCTCGCCCCCTGCACCAGCCCCAGCCCCGCCGACAGCAGCACGACGCAGGCCAGCACCGCCGCCGCCTGGCCCCAGAAGGCCCAGAACCCGAGCCCGGCCAGCGCGGACAGGCCGAAGCCGAGCTGCACCACCCGGATCGCCGGCACGAAGCGCAGCAGCCAGACGCCGAGGCTGAGAGAGGCGACGATCGAGGTCAGCGGCATCGCCTCGGCCACCCAGACCCGCTGGGCCCCGGGCACCAGCAGCGGCAGCAGGGTCAGCAATGCGACATACATCAGCGTGTAGAAGATGAAGCCGGCGGCCGGCGCGGCGATATAGGGCGAGCCGTAGATCGCACCGTGCTGGCGGACCAGTTCGGGCAGGCGCAACCGCGGCGCCTGGGCGCCCGGCGGGTCGGCGGGCAGCATCAGCGCCAGCAGAAAGGTGAAGACCGCCATCCAGCCGGCATGGGCAAGGAACAGCCCCGGCGGGCCGAAGGCGGCGACCAGCGGCGGGGCGGCGAACGCGGTCAGGGCGAAGGAAACGCCGAAGAAGGTAGCCCAGAGCGACATGCCCAGCCCCTGGTGCCGCGGTTGGGCGACCTGGGCGATCATCACCGGCGCGACGACGACCACGGCGAGTTGCGAAAAGCCCTCCAGCGCCCGCGCCGCCATCATCAGCGGCCAGGGCGGCAGCAGCGCCTCGCAGGCCGACAGCACCGCCCCCAGCGCCATGCCGCCGACGAAGACCCGGCGATAGCCGATCCGCTCGGCCAGCAGCCCGGCGGTGGTGCCGAACAGCAGCCCGACGATGCCGACGACCGAAACCATCAGCCCGATCCCGGCGCCGCCGGCGGCGCCGTAGATCGCGGCCATGCGGTCGTAGATCACGCTGATCTTGGCGAATTGCGCCGCCGCCCCGAGGCCGGCGCCCCAGATCACCAGGATCAGCAGGCTGCGGGTGCGTTCCGGCGGGTTGTCCTGTGTCATGCCGTCACAGCTAGCCCAGCCCATGCGGGTCGGCCAGAGGGAAAGAACATGCCCGCGCTGCAGGAGCTTCAAGGACGGATTGAAAGAGGGCAGCCCCGGCCCGCCGATGAAGGCGAACCCGGGCTGCCCGGCGGGAGGAGCCGTTTGCGCCGGCCGTCCGCGCGGACGGCCGGCGAGAGATCAGAAATGCAGCGCCCGGCCGTAGGCGTCGAGCACGCTCTCGTGCATCATCTCGCTCAGCGTCGGGTGCGGGAAGACGGTGTTCATCAGCTCCTCCTCGGTCGTCTCCAGCGTCCGGCCGACGACATAGCCCTGGATCAGCTCGGTCACCTCGGCCCCGACCATGTGGGCGCCCAGCAGTTCGCCGGTCCCGGCGTCGAAGATCGTCTTCACCATCCCCTCCGGCTCGCCCAGGGCGATCGCCTTGCCGTTGCCGATGAAGGGGAAGCGGCCGACCTTGATTTCATAGCCCGCTTCTTTCGCCTTGGCCTCGGTCAGGCCGACGCTGGCGACCTGCGGGCTGCAATAGGTGCAGCCGGCGATGCTCTCGGGCCGGACCGGGTGCGGCTTCTGACCGGCGATCAGCTCGGCCACCATCACGCCCTCATGGCTCGCCTTGTGGGCCAGCCACGGCGCGCCGGCGATGTCGCCGATGGCGTAGAGCCCGTCGACGCCGGTGCGGCAATATTCGTCGACGACGACATGGGTGCGGTCGATCTTGACCCCGAGCGCCTCGAGACCGAGGTCCTCGACATTGCCGACGATGCCGACCGCCGAGATCACGGTGTCGAATTCGGCCGTCGTCAGCTTGCCGCCCTGCTCGATATGCGCCGTCACCTTGTCGGCGGCGCGGTCGAGCTTCTTGACCGTCGCCTTCTCGAGGATCGTCATCCCCTGCTTGGTGAACTGCTTCTTGGCGAAGGCCGAAATCTCCGCATCCTCGACCGGCAGGATCCGGTCCATCACCTCGACCACCGTCGTCTCGGCGCCGAGCGTGTTGTAGAAGCTGGCGAATTCGATGCCGATGGCGCCCGAGCCGATGACCAGCAGCTTTTTCGGCTCGTGCGGCGGCTGCAGCGCGTGCTTGTAGGCCCAGACCCGCTTGCCGTCGGCTTCCAGCCCCGGCAGGTCGCGCGCCCGGGCGCCGGTGGCCAGGACGATGTTCTTCGCCGTCAGTTCCTCGGCGCCCTTGTCGGTCTTGACGCTCACCCGGCCCTTGGCCGGCAGCACCGCCTCGCCCATGATCACGGTGATCTTGTTCTTCTTCAGCAGGTGGCCGACGCCCGAGGACAGCTGTTTCGCCACCCCGCGCGAGCGTTTGACCACGGCGCCGAGGTCGTAGCCGATCTTCTCGGCCGACAGGCCGAATTCCTTGGCCCGGTGCATCAGGTGGAAAACCTCGGCCGAGCGCAGCAGCGCCTTGGTCGGGATGCAGCCCCAGTTGAGGCAGATACCGCCGAGATGCTCGCGCTCGACCACGGCCACGTTGAGCCCCAGCTGGGCGCCGCGGATGGCGGCCACATAGCCGCCCGGACCGGCGCCGACCACGATCATGTCAAAGGCTTTGCCCGCCATGCGAGTTCCTCCTCGTGAAAAATTAGTTCAGCACTAAACTATTCCGAACGGCAGGGCAATCCGCTCCGCGACATAGGCCCTTGCGCCGGGCGCATGGCTGGGAAAATCCATTCCCGGCGCCCGGGGGCAACGCGGGCGCCGCCTGGCTCCGGGCCCTATTCCTTCAACGACTGAACGATCGCCCCGTAGCCGCCATCGCCGAGAAACGCGCGTTCCTCTGCCGTCGTCTCGCGCGCCAGCGCCTCGTTGCGATAGGGGAAGCGGCCGTAGCGCCGGATCACCTCCTGATGGGCGCGGGCATGGAGCAGGTTCTGCGCCCCGGTCTCGGGCATCCGCTCCTCGAACAGGGCGACGCAGCGGGCCTGATCCTCGGGCGCCTCGGAATGCATGAAGGGCATGTAGAAGAACTGCCGGTCGGGCTCGGGCGCGGCCATGTCCCAGCCGGCCTCGACCGCCCGGCCGGCGGCGGCACGCGCCATCGGGTCGGTGGCGAAGGCCCGGCCGGAGCCGCGCCACATGTTCCGCGGGAACTGGTCGGTCAGCACGATATAGGCCAGCGTCGGCGCGGTGCCGCCGATCCAGTGCTCGAGCCCGCCGGCCTCGGCCGCGGTCCAGAGATCGGCGAAGCGGTCGCGGATCTCGCCATCCAGTTCCTCGCCGCCGGCATACCAGCCCTCGGGGCCGACATCGCCCAGCCAGTAATCCAGCACGGCCTGCACATCGTCGGACATCGCGCGCCCTCCCTTTGCTTCAGCGTGGCAGCAGTTGCCGCCCGGCGCAACCGAAGATGGCGGCGCCCGGGATCACGGCTTGGAGCGGCGGGCCACAGCAACCGGGGCACAGCAACCGGGGCACAGCAACCGGGGCACAGCAACCGGGCCGCTCAAACCGGGCCACCGCGATCAGGCTGCCGGCGTCTCGTGCACGGCGGCCTCCTCGCGGGCCTCCTCCTCGGCGCGGGCCTCCGCCTCGGCCTCGGCTTCCTCCTGGACATATTCCATCACCGCCTCGACGGCGTAGGCCGAGGCCGTCGGCGCGATGGTGGCGAAGGCGCCGGTTTCCTCGGTCGGCGTGGCGGCGCGCTGGGTCATGCGCCAGGCGGCATAGGCGGCCAGCGCCGCCATCAGCACCGCGATATAGAGAAAGAAGCCGCCCGGCCCCACCATTCCCATCATCCAGCCGGTGATCATCGGCCCCAGGATCGCGCCCAGCCCGTTGATGAAGATCAGCCCGCCCGAGGCGGCGGCCATGTCGTCGGCCTCGAGGAAGTCGTTGGTATAGGCCAGGATCAGCGAGTAGAGCGGGTTGGCGATGCCGCCCAGCGCCAGCGCGACGCCGATCATCAGCAGGAAGGGCAGCGTGGCGAAGGCAGTCGCCGCCATCGCCGCCGCGCCGACCGCGGTCAGCCCGAGGATCAGCTTGCGCCGGTCGATGCGGTCCGACATCCGCCCCACCGGATACTGCATCAGCATGCCGCCGACATACATCGCGCCGATGAAGATCGAGATGTCGCGCACGCTCAGCCCGGCCTGGGTGCCCCAGACCGAGGCCATGCCGAACATCGCCGAGAAGACGCCGCCGGTCAGGAACATGCCGACGCAGCCCAGCGGCGAGACCTGGTAGAGCTTGCGGAACGACAGCGGCTGGGTGGTCTCGAAGACCGGCGCCGGGGCGATCGACAGCAGGATCGGGGTGAAGGCCAGCGACACCAGCACCGAGGGGATGACGAACAGGGTGAAGCCCGAGGGATCGCCGACGTTGAGCAGCGCCTGCGAGGCGACGATGCCGATCATCTGCACGATCATGTAGAGCGACAGCGACTGGCCCCGGGTCTCGTTGGTGGCGGCGTTGTTGAGCCAGCTTTCGGCGGTGACGTAGACGCCCGAGAAGCAGAAGCCGACCAGCACCCGCATGATCGCCCAGCTCTGCCATTGCGGCAGCACCGGGTAGAGCACCAGCACCGCCGAGATCAGCGAGCCCAGCGCGGCGAAGACGCGGACATGGCCGACTCGGCGGATCAGGTCGGGCGCCATCCGCGATCCGCCGAGGAAGCCGAGGAAATAGGCCGACATCACGACCGAGAGCTGGAAGGTCGAGAACCCCTCCAGCGCCCCGCGGATGCCGAGCAATGAGCCCTGCACCCCGTTGCCGACCATCAGCAGCATGACCCCTGTCAGCAGGGGCCATGATGTCGCCATCACCCGGATCATCGCACGCTCCGCATTTCCACCTGTCCAGACCTAGGCCATCGCCGGATTCGGGTCACCCCTCGCCAGCGACATTTTGCTGTCGCTTGCCGGCTTCCGGGATCAGCAGCGAGGCGTCGCCATAGGAGAAGAAGCGGTAGCGTTCGGCGACGGCGTGGTCGTAGACCCGCCGCATCCGCCCCTGCCCCATCAGTGCCGAGACCAGCATCAGCAGGGTCGATTTCGGCAGGTGGAAATTGGTCATCAGCGCGTCGGTGACGCGGAAGCGGTAGCCGGGATAGATGAAGATGTCGGTGCTGCCGCACCACGGCTTCATCGTGCCGTCCTCTTCCGCCGCGCTCTCGATCAGGCGCAGCGCGGTGGTGCCGACCGGGATGATGCGGCCGCCGGCGGCGCGGGTGGCGTTGATCTCTGCCGCCGCCTGTTCGCTGACCTCGCCCCATTCGGAGTGCATCTTGTGCGTCGTCACGTCCTCGACCGTCACCGGCAGGAAGGTGCCGGCGCCGACATGCAGCGTCACCTCGGTGAACTGGACCCCGCGCGCCTTCAGCGCCGCCAGCAGCTCCCGGTCGAAATGCAGCGACGCGGTCGGCGCCGCCACCGCGCCGGCATTGCGGGCGAAGATGGTCTGGTAATCCTCGCGGTCCCGGTCGTCGGCCGGGCGGCGGGCGGCGATATAGGGCGGCAGCGGCATCGCCCCGGCCTCGGCCAGCGCGGCATCGAAATCCTCGCCCGTCAGGTTGAAGCGCAGCACCACCTCGCCGCCGTCGCGTGACAACAGCTCGGCCGACAGGCTGTCCGAGAAGGTGACGGTCTCGCCCTCGCGCAGCTTGCGGGCGGGCTTGGCCAGCGCCAGCCAGTCGCCGCCGGCGCGCGGTTCGAGCAGCGTCACCTCGATCCTGGCCACGCCCTCGCCCGGGGCGGCGCCTTCGCGGACGCGCCGGCCCGACAGGCGGGCGGGGATCACCTTGGTGTTGTTCAGGATCAGCCGGTCACCGGGGCCGAGCAGCTCCGGCAGGTCGCGCACGATCAGGTCGCGGATCGCGTCGCCCTCGGCCAGCAGCAGCCGCGCCGAACTGCGCGGCTTGGCGGGCCGGGTGGCGATCAGCTCTTCCGGCAGGTGGAAATCGAAATCCGACAGTTTCATCGTCGTGGTCACTCCGGCAGTTTCGGCAGCGGCCGGCGGAAGATGTCGCGGAACAGGCCCGGCGTCAGGATCGACAGCGGGTTAACCGAGATCTGCGGATCGTCCGCCGTGCCGCGCAGCCGGTAATTGAAGCCGAACAGCCCCTCGCCCCTGCGCGGCGAGACCACCCCGCCGATGGCATTGAGCAGATAGACCGGCGACACCACGCCCTGCATGTCGAGTTTCTCGTCGTCGAAAGTGTAGAGCCCGGCCATGGACACGCCCAGCGAGGCGCCGACGGCCGCGCCCCTCGTGACCTCGATCGCCTTGGGCGTCAAGCGGAAGTCGCCATCGACATTGGAAAAGGCGATGCCGTCGCCCGACAGCTGCTCCAGCAGCCCGACGACGCTGATCGCGCCCAGCAGATCGGCCAGCGCCGGGGCGTCGCGGACCCGCAGCCTGGTCACCGCAAGATGGCCGTCATATTGCTGTGGCTCCGCCCTCGGCCGCAGGGTCATGGTCAGGGAGCCGCCATGCGCCTTGGTGAAGATGCCGGCCGCGGCGAAGACGGCGCCGGCATCCTTGGCGGTGATCCGCACCGCGCTGCGGGCGCCGCGCTTGTTGCTTGCCGGAGCGACGGTGCCGCTGATCGCCGCCTTGCCGTTGACCAGGCCGCTGAAGGTGCCGTTGAAGCCGCCGGCGGTGGTGAAATTGCCGTCGACCCCGGTCAGCGACAGGCTGTCCGAGATCCGCAGCCGGTCGAGCTTGGCGGTGATCGGCACCGCTTCTCCCTGCGCCGCCCCGGCGCCGAAATTCGACTTCGCCATGTTCAGGCTGCCGCCGCCGATGGCGATCCCCACCGCCCGGCCCTTGCCCCGGCCCAGCAGGTCGACCGGCCCGTCGAACCAGCCGCCGACCTGGACCCGCGCCAGCCGCACCGCCCTGAGCGAGCCGTCCTTGTTCAGCTCGACACGCCCCGCCGCCGAAAGCCCCGGCGCCGAAAGCCGCAGCTTCTCGATCTTCGGCGGGCTGGACAATTGCCCGGCGACCTCGAGCTTGCCGAGAGTGGCGTGCGGCTTGGACCAGCCGATCTCGGGGATCTTCAGCGCCAGCCGGTTGAGATCCGAGACCAGGCTGAAGCGCGGCGCCTCATCCTTGCGCAGGTCGATGGTCAGATCGCCGACGCCGCTGCCCGCCACCGCGCCCTTCGGCAGGCCGATGCCGAATTCGTCGATGAAATTCTGCGACAGCTCGACCAGCCCGCTGACCTGGCTGCGCCCCTTGGCCTCGGGGCCGAAACCCTGAGTCCAGCGGCCGTGGAAGCCAACCTTGCCCAGATGGGCGGCGCCGGCGATCTCGATTCCCGAATTGTCGGCATGCAGGTGCAGCAGGTCGGCCGTCAGCACCTTGCCCGGCACGATCTTGGTCGAGCGGACATCGCTGATCTCGCCGCTGACCGTGTAGGTGACGTCGGGCAGCTCGATCTTGGGCACCAGCGGCAGCCGGATCGTGGCCTCGACCCTGGCATGGCCGCCGCTGATGTCGACCGGCTGGCCGGCCTTGGTCAGGAATTCGAACGGTGGCTCGTCGAGCAGCGACAGCGCCGCGGTCACCGAGCTGTCGGTCTTCAGATGCACCACCGCCGGCGCCGGCTTGAGGGTGATGTCGGGCACCTGGAAGACCGAGCCGGCAACGTCCACCACCCCGCCCCTGGGCGGCGTGACATGGCCCTCCTCGATCACCATCGTGTAGGTGTCGCCGTCGATCGTGGCATAGCCGCGCCCGCCCTCGACCGGCGGCAGGGTCTTGATCACCCGGACATCGGCATTGGAAAAGTCGTAGCCCAGCGCCAGGTGGGGCTTCTGCCCCGGCTGGATCCGCAATGCCGACTTGACGTTGCTCAGCACCCCGGTCTGGACGTTCTCGTCCACCCATTGCCGCGTATTCGGCACCAGCCCGACGGGCCACAGCGCCACCAGCCGGTCATGGCGGATCGCGTTCACCGTGGTGTCGAGCGAAACCGCCAGCCCCTTGGGGGTCGCGCGCATGCTGCCATGGCTGTCGATCCGCCGGTCGCCCTCGATCAGGGCGAGCTGGCCGACCGTCACCTCGAACGGGTCGAGCCGCAGCCGCAGGTCGAGCGCGCCCTGGGAGAACCGCACCGGTTCCTGGAACAGCCCCTCGGGATCGACCATCACCTTCTCGAACTTGACCTGGGCGAGGAAACCGCGCGGCAGGCCGTTCTCCAGATCCTCGAGATAGGCATGGCCCGAGGCGTGGATGCGCAGCACCTTGCTGTCCACCGTCGCCTCGGAAAAGCTGATCTTCTCGGCCCGCGGATCGTAGGTGAAATAGAGCGAGCCCTTGTTGAAGGCGACCGGGCGCACCGCCGCGCCGGGGATCAGCGCCCCCTTGCCGATCTGCAGCGCGCCCTCGAGCGTGCCGATCTGGCCGGCGCCGTCGATCGAGGCGCGCAGGTCGCCCGAGATCGGCGCCTCGAGCAGCTTGAGCCAGGCCAGCGCCGGCGACTGCACCGCGATGTCGCGCGCCGCCACGCCCTCGACCCGGGCCGCGATCCGGGCGGCGGGCGAGCCCTTCTGCGAGACGAAGGTCAGCACCGCGCGGGCCGGTTCCTCGGCGCCGCCGGCAAGGCCGAAGCCCAGCTCGATCGAGATCTTGCGCGGGTCCTGCACCAGCGTCGCCCGGCCGTCGCTGACCTCCCAGGTCCGGCCGACCCGGTTGTCGATCAGCGTCAGGCTGAGCGCGTCGGCGTCGATCCGGCGCAGGCTGGCCAGTTCCGGCTGGGCGAAAACGCCGTCGATCGCGTCGAGCAGCTGCGACAGCGACCCGACCGGCGGCCGGTCGCCGCCCATGTCGGAGCCGAGCGCCAGGTTGAAGCCGCCCGAGGCATCGCGGCGCAGGGTCAGGCTGGCGCCGGAAACCCGCAGCCGCACCGGCCGGATCTGGCCCTTCAGCAGCGGCTCCAGCGCCAGCGTCACCCGCAGCTCGGGCAGCGCCGCCACCGCGTTGCCGGTGCTGTCGAGAAAACGGACATCGCGCAGCCGCACCCGCGGCAGGTAGTTGGAATCGATCACCACCGCGGCGCTGCCCAGCGAAATCCGGCCGCGCCCCTGCAGCACCTGGTTCAGCCGCGCCTGCACCCTTTGCACCGCCCAGTCCGGCGCCACCAGCGGCCGGCCGGTCACTGCCAGCACGCCGAAGCCGCCGGCGGCCACCAGCAGCGCCAGGCTGAGCAGCAGCCATAGCCCGAAACGCCCGCGCCGCCGGCGCGCCGGCCGGGCCCTGGGTTCTGCTGGTTGGGTCTCGTTCAATTCTGCCCTGGCGGTGGTTTGCGGCTGCGGCTTGTGTTTATCTTCGCGCGACGGCAACTAAAACACAAAGTCTCATCACACTGTCGCAAGGAAATTCCATGGCCGAGATAGGCGATACCGCTCCCGACTTCACCCTGCCCCGCGATGGCGGCGGCGAGATTACCCTGTCGGCGCTGAAACCGCAAAAGGTCGTGCTCTACTTCTACCCGCGCGACGATACCCCGGGCTGCACCACCGAGGCGATCGACTTCACCGCCAAGGCGGCGGAATTCGCGGCCGCCGGCGCCGTGGTCGTCGGCCTCTCCAAGGACAGCGTGGCCAAGCATGACAAGTTCATCGCCAAGCATTCGCTGGGCGTGGCGCTGGCCTCGGATGCCGCGGGCGACACCTGCGAGCGCTACGGGGTCTGGGTCGAGAAGAACATGTACGGCAAGAAATCGATGGGCATCGAACGCGCCACCTTCCTGATCGACGGCACCGGCAAAATCGCCCGCGTCTGGCGCAAGGTGAAGGTGAAGGGCCATGTCGACGAGGTGCTCGACGCGGTGCGCGCGCTGTGAGCGGAAAGACGCTCACCGAGCGCGCGGTCGAGGTCCTGACCTGCGCCGACGGCCGCGAGAAGACCGCGATCAGCAAGGCCCATGCCGAGGCCTGGGTCGCGGCGCGCGACTCGGGCAAACCGATGGAAGTCGGCACCGCCAGCCCGCCGCTGCGCCCGGCCCGGCCGGAAAAGCCCGAACTGCTGGCGCCGCGCGACGTGCCGCGCCGGCGCCCGGGCACGCCCGCCGGCCGCATCGCCCTGCTCCATGCCGTCGCCCATATCGAGCTCAACGCCGTCGACCTGCATTGGGACATCATCGCCCGCTTCGGCGATGCCGGCATGCCGCTCGGCTTCTACGACGACTGGGTCAAGGCGGCGGCGGAAGAGTCGAAGCATTTCAACCTGGTCTGCGACCGTCTTGAAGCGATGGGCAGCTTCTACGGCGCCCTGCCCGCCCATGCCGGCATGTGGCGCGCCGCCGAGGACACCGCCGCGGACCTGCTCGGCCGGCTCGCCGTGGTGCCGATGGTGCTGGAAGCGCGCGGGCTGGACGTGACCCCGGGCATGATCGAGATCTTCCGCAAGGCCGGCGAGACCGAGACCATCGCGGCGCTCGAGGTGATCTATGCCGAGGAGGTCGGCCATGTCGCCTATGGCTCGAAATGGTTCAACTGGCTCTGCGGCCGCGCCGGCGCCGATCCCAAGGACGAGTTCCACCGCCTCGTCCGGCACTACTTCCACGGCGCGCTGAAACCGCCCTTCAACGAGGAGAAGCGCGCCGAGGCCGGCCTGCCGCCGGATTTCTACTGGCCGCTGGCCGAGGAGACGCCGGTGAAGGCGGGCTGAGCCCGGGCGCAGATTGGAACTGACCGCCCCCTGTTCACTGCGCGTGCCCCGCGCCCATTCCTTCCCCAAGGGCACCCCGCCACCGCCACACCCGGCCTCGCCCCCGTCCCGAGGCCGCCCGGATCGGCAATATCCCGCCTATTTCGGCGGCGAATGTGCCGAGACCGCAACATAAGGGCCAAAAAACTTGCAGCAGCCCCGCCGCGCTGGCTAATCAGGACACGGATCGCCGGTTCGGGGATGAAACCGGCACCGACAAGGACAAGACGGGGACAGACGTGTGACGGGACGGATCACCTACCGATTGAATGCGGCGCTGGAACGCTACCTGCCCGAACAACGGCTGTTCCTGCGCTCCGACACCGAGACCCGCTTCATCCGCCTCAGTCCGACCACCCAGGCCCTGACCTTCGCCACCGGCGCGCTGGTGATCGCCTGGACGATCCTCGCCACCGCCATGCTGATGATGGACTCGATCGGCGCCGGCAACGCGCGCGAGCAGACCCGGCGCGAACAGCTGGCCTACGAGGCGCGGCTCAACGCGCTCTCCGCCGACCGCGACAGCCGCACCGAGGAAGCCGCCCGCGCCCAGCAGCGCTTCAACGTCGCCCTGGCCCAGGTCTCGCAGATGCAGTCGGCGCTTCTGGCCTCGGAAGACCGGCGCGAGGAGCTGGAAACCGGCATCGAGGTGATCCAGAAGACCCTGCAGCGCGCCATCCACGAACGGGATGCCGCCCGCGCCGACCTCGCCGCGACCAGGGCGAAGCTGGTGGCCGAGGCCAAGGCGCCGAACACGCGGGCGGGCCGGATCAAGGATGTCGAGGCGACGCTGGACGTGCTGACCCGCACCCTCGCCGCCACCGCGACCCAGCGCGACCAGATCGCCGCCGATGCCGCCGAGGCCAAGCGCCAGGCCGACCAGATCGCGCTCGACAAGCGGCTGATGGAAGACCGCAACAACCAGATCTTCGACAAGCTGGAACAGGCCGTGACGGTGTCGATGAAGCCGCTCGACAAGATGTTCCGCGCCGCCGGGCTCTCGACCGACAAGGTGCTCAAGGAAATCCGCCGCGGCTATTCCGGCCAGGGCGGGCCGCTGACCCCGATCACCTTCACCACCAAGGGCGAGCCGCCGACCGCCGACGAGATCCGCGCCAACGAGATCCTGGCCGGGCTGGACAAGATGAACCTCTACCGGCTTGCCGCCCAGAAGGTACCGGTCGGCCTGCCGCTGAAGACCTCGTTCCGCTTCACCTCGCCCTTCGGCTGGCGCTCCGACCCGATCAAGGGCACCAAGCGTTTCCACGAAGGGCTCGACATGGCCGGCCGCTACGGCTCGCCGATCTATGCCACCGCCGACGGCGTGGTGGTTCGGGCCGGCTGGTCGCACGGATACGGCCGCCTTGTCGTCATCCGCCACGCCTTCGGCTTCTCGACCCGCTACGGCCACATGTCGCAAATCCGCGTCAAGGTCGGGCAAAGGGTCTCGCGCGGGCAGCGGATCGGTGATATGGGCAATTCAGGCCGTTCGACCGGAACGCACCTGCACTACGAGGTGCGGACCGCTGGCAAAGCCGTCAACCCCATGACCTACATCAAGGCAGCAGCTCATGTTTTCTAAAAGCCGCATCAACGAACCCGGACCCAAGGCAGCCGAGGCTGACAAGCCGGAGGCGCCTGCGGCCAAGCCGAGCACCGACTACGCGCCCAGCACGCCGAAGTCGAAACCGGCGGCCTCGGTCCTGTCCTCCGACCTGACCGTGGTCGGCAACCTCAAGACCACCGGCGACATCCAGGTCGAAGGCGTGGTCGAGGGCGATATCCGCGCCCATCTTCTGACCGTCGGCGAAGGCGCGACGATCCGGGGCGAGATCATGGCCGACGACATCGTCGTCAACGGCCGGGTCATCGGCCGGGTCCGCGGCCTCAAGGTCCGGCTGACCTCGACCGCCCGGGTCGAGGGCGACATCATCCACAAGACCATCGCGATCGAGAGCGGCGCCCATTTCGAGGGTTCGGTCCAGCGCCAGGACGATCCGCTGTCGAGCGGCGGCGACAAGCCCGCCGCGGCGCCGGCGGCCAAGCCGGCCGCGCCCAAGGCCGATCCGGCCCCGGCCGCCAAGGCCTGAGCCCGCCTTGTCGCGACGCTGACCAGACGGGCATCGCCGCCGGGCGGTGCCCGTTTCATTTCCGGGCCGTGGCGCATCCCGGCCCCCCGTTCCAGTGCGCCCGTTCCAGTTCGGAGGACCGTCGATGACCACCTGGCCCAGCCCCGTGACCCTTTCCGGCAGCCATGCGGCACTTGTCCCGCTTGCGCCCGCGCACGAGGCCGACCTTGCGCAGGCCAGCGCCGACGGCGCCCTGCACCGGCTGTGGTATACCTCGGTTCCCGCCCCCGGGCAGGTCGGCGCCGAGATCGCGCGGCGGCTGGCGCTGCAGGAAGACGGCGCCATGCTGCCCTTCGCGGTGATCGACCAGGCCTCGGGCCGCGCGGTCGGCATGACCACCTACATGAACATCGCCGCCCCGCATCGCCGGCTCGAGATCGGCTCGACCTGGTATGCCCGCTCGGTCCAGCGCGGCCCGATCAACACCGAGTGCAAGCTGATGCTGCTCGGCCATGCCTTCGAGGTGCTGGACTGCATCTGCGTCGAGTTCCGCACCCATTTCATGAACCACCAGAGCCGTGCCGCGATCGAGCGGCTGGGCGCCAAGCTGGACGGGGTGCTGCGCGCAAACCAGATCAGCCCGAACGGCACGGTGCGCGACACCGCCGCCTATTCGATCATCGCCAGCGAATGGCCCGCGGTGAAGGCCAACCTGAGCTGGCGGCTGGAAATGCCGCGCGGCTAGGCTTGGGCAGTCCCAGGCGCAGGGCATCGTCGGCCTGGCCGCTGGCCCCTCGGAATGCCCGGCTCATGATGTGTCGTGAGACTGCTCGACTTGAAGTCCGGAGCTTGCCGCGAAGCGCGACCTACGCGCCGGCTGGCCGCGTGGCGGACGAAGCGGTCCTTCTCGGGCGTGACCCGAGCAGGGCAAGCGCCGGCCCGTGGGCTGGCATGCGCCCCATCTGAACGGCGGCGCTTTATGGCAACCAAACCCCTCTATCGAAAGAGCGTCGCGCGCGGATGACAAAGCGCCAGCCCGCCGGAACGGGCCGGCGCTTGCCCTGCGCGTTTCACGCGCGCACCGGGCTGTTTCAGTGCCTATGAGCAATGTCAGCAAAGGCCTCGGAACGGATCGTCAGCTTCCAGACGGATCACGGCCGGGACGAGAAGCGCGGTGGCCGCAGTCGCCGCCCCTGTCCTGCACCGCGGAATGCCCCGCGCCGACCTCCCCGGCACCACCTCCGCAACCGCCCGGAAAACAGGCGCCTTGCCGCGAAAATAGCCGCCCCGCCAAGTGCCGAAAAAACCCGCGCGAGATCGTCCGCATCCCGCCGCCGGATCGCTTGCCATCGCCGGGGCGCAGGTCGAATATGCTGTCATGCAGCAAGACATTTCGACGGCCGCCACCGCGGCCGATACCTCCGAACAGGCGCCGCAGGACTGGCAGATGCCGCGCAAGCTGCGCGAGCGGCTGACCCAGCTGGTCGCGTCGATCTACCCGGACGCTGGGGCGGAGGAACTGGCCGAGAGCTTCGCCCGCAGCTTCTGGCCCGGAGAGCACCGGCCGCGCCGCCGCGGCCGGGTCACCGGCAACACGCTGTGGACCCAGCGCGACAGCTACGTCATCACCTATGGCAACTCGATCACCGACGGCGAACACAAGCCGCTCGACCTGCTGCGCGACTTCGCCAGCCGCTACCTGTCCGACACCATCCGCGGCATCCACATCCTGCCCTATTTCCCCTTCACCTCGGATGACGGTTTCGCCGTCACCGACTATTTCGCGGTCAACAGCCAGCTCGGCGCCTGGGAGGACATCAGCCGCATCGCCGGCGAGTTCAAGCTGATGTCGGACCTGGTGCTGAACCACTGTTCGAGCCAGTCGATGTGGTTCAGCGAATATCTCCAGGGCCACGAGCCCTACGACACGTTCTTTTTCGAGGCCGATCCCGCCGACGACCTGAGCCAGGTCGTCCGCCCCCGCGCCCATCCGCTGCTGCGCGAGGTCGAGACGGCGAACGGGACGCGCCATGTCTGGTGCACCTTCAGCCACGACCAGGTCGATCTCAACTTCGCCAACCCCGAGGTGCTGCGCACCTTCCTGCAAGTGCTGCGCTTTCATATCGACCGGGGCGTCCGGACGGTCCGGCTCGACGCCGTCGCCTTCCTGTGGAAAGAGGTCGGCACCCCCTGCATCCACCTGCGCCAGACGCACGAGATCGTCCGGCTGATGCGGCTGCTGGTCGATTACGACGCGGTGCCGGTGGTGCTGATCACCGAGACCAACGTGCCCAAGGCCGAGAACCTGAGCTATTTCGGCAACCGCAACGAGGCCCATGTCGTCTACAACTTCTCGCTGCCGCCGCTGATCCTGCACGCGCTGCTCACCGGCAGTTCGCAATATCTGCGGACGTGGCAGATGGCGATGCCGCCGGCCCAGCTCGGCTGCGCCTATTTCAACTTCACCGCCTCGCATGACGGCATCGGCCTGCGCCCGGCCGAGGGGCTGATCCCCGACCAGGAGATCGGCCAGATGATCGGCACGGTCGAGGAATTCGGCGGCCGGGTGTCGATGCGGCGGATGCCGGACGGCAGCGAAAAACCCTACGAGCTTAACGTCTCGCTGTTCGACGCGCTCAAGGGCACAGTCAGGGGCAAGGACGAGCTCAACGTCCCGCGCTTCCTGTGCAGCCAGGCGATCGCCATGGCGCTGGAGGGCATCCCCGCCTTCTACATCCATTCGCTGCTGGCCACCGGCAACGATTACGACGGGGTCGAGAAGCTGGGCTACAACCGCGCCATCAACCGCCACCGCTGGGATTACGCCGCGCTGCAGGAGCGGCTGGCCGATCCCGAGAGCACCACGGCGCGGGTTTTCGAGGAGCTCAAGCGGATGATCCGCATCCGCGCCCGGCAGGTCGCCTTCCACCCCAACGCCACCCAGTTCACGCTGCAACTGGGCGACGCCATCTTCGGCTTCTGGCGCCAGAGCATCGACCGGGCGCAGAGCATCTTCATCCTCGCCAACGTCACCGACGAAGAGGTGGCGATCCCGTCGGTCTCGCTCAACCTGATCGACGGCCACGACTGGTACGACCTGCTGAGCGGCGACCAGATCGACGAGCATCACGGCGAGATCGTGCTGGCCCCCTACCAGTCGCGCTGGATCACCAACGGGCGGGTGTGATGGGGGCCGAATTCGTCGTCTTCACCGATCTCGACGGCACCCTGCTGGACCACGAGAGCTACAGCTACGAGGCGGCCCGGCCGCTGCTGGAGCTGCTGACGGCAGAGGGCATCCCGGTCGTGCTCGCCTCGAGCAAGACGGCGGCCGAGATCGCGCCGCTGCGGGCCGAGCTGGGCCTGTCCGCCTGCCCCGCCATCGTCGAGAACGGCGCCGGACTGCTGCCGCCCGGGCAGGAGCGCCCTGCAGCGGCCCGCACCCATGACCGGCTGCGCGCTGCGCTCGACGCCCTGCCCGGGGAGCTCCGCGCCCTCTTCCGGGGCTTCTCGGACTGGTCGGCGGCAGAGATCGCCCGCCGCACCGGCCTGACACCCGAAGCCGCCGCGCTGGCGGCGCAGCGGGATTTCTCGGAACCCGGCCTGTTCAGCGGCAGCGCGGCCGAGCGCGAGGAATTCACCGCCGTGCTGGCCGAGGCCGGCATCACCGCGGTGCAGGGCGGCCGTTTCCTGACCCTGTCCTTCGGCGCCGCGAAGGCCGACCGCATGGCCGAGGTCGCGGCGCGCTACCCCGGGGCGACGACCGTGGCGCTTGGCGACGCGCCCAATGACATTGCGATGTTACAGGCCGCGGATTACGCTGTCGTCGTCCCCAATCCGGCCCATGCCGCCCTGCCGCCTCTGGCCGGCGAGGCCACGGGCCGCATCCGCCGCGCCCCCTGTCCCGGCCCCGCCGGCTGGGCCGCAGGGCTCGGCCAATTGCTGGCGGAGCTCCGCCAGACCAGCGAGTAGGAAAACAGGTGTCCGATTTCCACCAGTCCGGCGGCGTCGCCACGCTCCACAATCTCAAGCAACGCCCGATCGAGGAACTCGAGCGCCGGCTGCAGCTCTTCGCCGAGCATCGCAAGATCACCCTGATCCTGCCCTCGCTGTTCTCCGAGCTGGAAACCGACGCCCTCGCCGGCATCCTCGACGAGCTGCAGGGCGCCTCCTACATCAACCACATCGTCATCGGCCTCGACCGCGCCGATGCCGACCAGTTCGCCCATGCCAAGGAGTATTTCGCGCGCCTGCCGCAGGCCCACAGCATCCTGTGGAACGACGGGCCGCGGCTGCGGGCGATCCACGACACGCTGTCCGAGGTCAAGCTGGCGCCCGAGGAACCCGGCAAGGGCCGCAATGTCTGGTACTGCATCGGCTATGTGCTCGCCTCGGCCAATTCCGACGTCGTCGCGCTGCATGATTGCGACATCGTCACCTACAAGCGCGAGATGCTGACCCGGCTGATCTACCCGGTCGCCAACCCGGAATTCCCCTACCAGTTCTGCAAGGGCTATTACCCGCGCATCGCCGATTACAAGCTTGGCGGGCGGGTGACGCGGCTGCTGGTCACGCCGCTGATCCTGGCGCTGCAAAAGTGTTTCGGGCCAAACGATTACCTCGAATACCTCAAGGCCTTCCGCTATCCGCTGGCAGGCGAATTCGCGATGCGCACGGCGATGCTGCCCGACATGCGCATCCCGTCCGACTGGGGGCTGGAGATCGGCGTGCTGTCCGAGGTCTGGCGCAACCTGTCGCGCCACGCCGTCTGCCAGGTCGACCTGGCCGACAACTACGACCACAAGCACCAGCCGCTGTCCGAGGAGGACGCCAATTCCGGCCTGTCGCGGATGTCGATGGACATTTCCAAGGCCCTGTTCCGCAAGTTGGCGACCGATGGCGTGACCTTCTCGAACGAGCAGTTCCGCACCCTGAAGGCCACCTTCTACCGCATCGCGCTCGACCTGATCGAGATGTATTACAACGACGCCAAGATGAACGGGCTGACGCTCGACCGCCATACCGAGGAGAAATCGGTCGAGCTTTTCGCCCAGAACATCGTCGAGGCCGGCAACGTCTTCCTCGAGAACCCGATGGAGACGCCGTTCATCTCGAACTGGAGCCGAGTGCAGTCGGCCAACCCGGATATCCTGCGGTTGATCCGCGAGGCGGTGCAGGCCGACAACGCCGAGGCCTGAAAGCTACCGCCCCGCCGGCCCGGCGAAAAGCGGCCCGACCGCCCGCGGCCGCAGCCCGGCGCCGGCGCGCTCCAGGAACAGCGCGTTCAGCCCCTGCCGGGCGGCCAGCGCCATCCCCGCCTCGGCGCCGCGCACCATCAGCGCCGTCGCCCAGGCATCCGCCGCCATGCAGCTTGCGGCGACAACCGTCACCGAGGCCGGCGCTCCGTCGACCGGGCCGCCCCGGCGCGGGTCCATCGTGTGCGACAGCCGCCGCTGGCCGAGCTGCACCCAGTGGCGGTAATCGCCCGAGGTCGCCACCGCCGCGTCCTGCAGCGCCAGCATCGAATGCGGCGCCCGGCGCGCGTAGTCGGGCCGCTCGACCGCGACGGTCCAGGGGCTGCCGTCGGGGCGCAGGCCGCGTGCCTTCAACTCGCCGTCGATCGCCACCAGCCCGGCGCGGATGCCGAAGCGTTCCAGAACCGCCATCAGCCGGTCGGCGCCGTAGCCCTTGGCGATGCCGTTGAAGTCGAGCACCACCGGGCCGCGCTTGCGCAGCCGCAGCGCCTGCCGGTCGAGCTCGACAAGCTCATGCGCCGGCGCCCGGCCCCGGCCCAGCACCGCCTTGACCTTGCCCGCATCCGCCGGCTGCGGCCCGAAGCCCCAGGCATTCACCGCGTCGCCCATGCCGACATCGAAGGCGCCGTCGGAACGGCGGCCGATCTCGAGCCCCGCTGCCAGCACCTCGGCAAACGCCGCCGGAACCTCGATCCACGCGCCCACCGGCGCCCGGTTGACCCGCATCAGCGCGCTGTCGGGCTTCCACGGCGACATCTGGCCGTCGACCTGCGCCACCGCCGCCGCCAGCGCAGCCTCGATCGGCGCCGTCTCGGTATCCGCTGCACCGTGGAACAGCACCGACCAGCGCGTGCCCATGGTCGGCCCGCTCAGCGCGAAGCGGGTCGGGTCGGCACGGGTGCCCGCCTGCGGATCAGTAGACATCTTCGGCATATCGTCCCTCGGCTTTCAGCATCGCGGGGGTGAGCCCGGCCGGGGCGAGGATCTCGGCCAGCGCCTCGCGCACCCCGTCGGCCATCCCGCGCCCGCCGCAGACCAGAACCTGTGCCCCCTCGCCCACCAGCCTGGCGATCCGGACGGCGTCGCGGCGCAGCGCGTCCTGGACATGGGCCCGGGCGGCGACGCGCGAGAACGCGGTGGTCACCGAGGCCAGCCGCCCCTCCGCCTGCCAGTCGTGCATCTCGGGACCGTAGAGCAGGTCGCTCTCCGGATCGCGGGCGCCGAAATAGAGGTGCATCGGCCGGCGGGCGCTGTTGGCACGGGCGAAACCGGCCAGCGGCCCGATCCCGGTGCCGGCGCCGATCAGGATCACCGGCCGACCGCCGCGCGCCGGGCGGAACTCCGGGTTGCGGCGGATGAAGCCCTCGATCCGGTCGCCCGGCTGCAAGGCGTGGAGCTGGCCCGAGCACAGCCCGCCCGGGCATTTCCTGACGCAGATCTCGAGGAAGCCGTCGCGGCGGGCCGAGGCGAGCGAGTAGAACCGGGCGACCTCGCTGCCCTCGGGCAGCACCCCCAGCAGGTCGCCGGCGGCGAAGCGCGGCAAGGCCCGGCCGGTCAGTCGCGCCCACGGCCCCGCCTTCGGCACAGCGAAGCGCAGGATCGTCGTCGGCGCCTGGACCTCGGCGCCATAGTCGCGGCGCGAGACCAGGGTCAGGGCGTGGCTGCGCTGCCGGGCGGGCTGGTGGTTCAGCTCCAGCTCGAGGCCCAAAGCCGTGCCCAAAGCCGTGCCCAGCGCCCGGCCCCAGCGGGCGAAATCCTGCGGCGACTGGCGGTCGACGGTGTCATAGGGGATCAGCGGCGCCCAGCCCCTGGCCGCGGCCGCCTCGGCCACCTGCCTTGCGTAGCCGCAGAAATCGGGGAATTGCCGGTCGCCGAAGCCCAGCACTGCCAGCCGCGCCTCGGGCGCCCGCGGCAGCGCCGCCAGCCGGTCGAGGAAGCCCGTGGCCGAGGCCGGCGCGGCGCCGTCGCCATAGCTGGCCGTGAGCACGACGATCCGCTCGGCCCGGCCGTAGCGGGCGGGGGCGAAGCGCGCCATCGCGGTGGTGTGGACCTTGTGGCCCTGCGCCGTCAGCGCCGCATGCAAGGTGGCGGCGAAGCCCCAGGTGGTGCCGCCCTCGCTGCCGACCAGGACGACGGTGTCGGCCTGCCCGGCTGCGACGTTGCCCCGGATCCGCGGCCGGCCGCGCCGCCCCTGCAGCCACAACAGCGCGCCGGTCCCCGCCATCACCGGCGCGCCCAGCGCCATCAGGCCGAGCAGCAGTCCCAGGGGCCAGGCCCCCTGCCCGGTATGCAGCCTGTAGATCGTCTCGGTCAGCCGCTGCCACGGCCCGTTGCCGGCCCAGACCAGCAAAGCGCCGCTGCCCTGGTCGAGATAACCGGTGCCGGCATCGGTCTTCAGCGTGAACACATCCGTGGCGTCGCCCGGATAGGGAAAGGCGAGTTCTCGCAGCGCGCTGACGGGCGTGTCCTGCAACAGCGCCATCCGCCCGGGCGCCGCGCCGGTCTGGCCGCTCACCTCCCGGGGGAAAGCCGGCGCCGCCGCATCGGAGGGGATCAGATCGAAGGTGCTCGCGGTCATGAACAGCGCCGTCACCGAGGACAGCACCAAGCCCGCGACCGTCAGCCGCGCGACCTCGACATGCAGCCGGCCCGAGAACGGTCCGCGCAGCCGGCCGAAGAGGTGGCGCCAGCCGCCCGTCCGCCGCGCCGTCAGCTGCAAACCCGACAGCGACAGCAACAGCAACGCCGCCGCCCCCGTCGCCGCCGCCCAACGCCCGACATCGCCGAGGAACAGCGACCGATGCAGGTTGGTCAGCCAGCGTTCGGTGGCGGACGGCGCATAATCCGCCACCCCGGTGCCCGTCGCCGGGTCGATCACCACCGAACCGGGCCGACCGTCCTCGAAATAGAAGGCGGTGATCCGGCCCGAGGGTGCGCGCCGGATCTGCTCGACCCCGGGATATCGGGCGGCAACCCGGCCGGCGAGCTCCGCGACGCTGGTCTCGACGGCGGCGGGCGTCTGCGCGCGCTCCAGCGCCGGGAAGACCGACAGCGCGGTCCCGCTGAGCGTCAGCGCGACGATCAGCAGGGCGGCAGCGAGGCCGATAAGCTTGTGCAGCGCGCGGAACATGGCCGGCCTCCCGATCAGAAGTCGTAGGAGGCGCTGGCGATGTAGCGCCGGCCGCGGGCCGGTTTGCCGGCGCCGTCGCGGGTCAGCGGCAGCACCACTTCCGACGGGCTGTCGCGCATGTCCTCGACCGCGGCGTCGATATGCAGCTCGTAGCCCGCGTCGAACAGCGCGTCGGCGAGGTCGAGCGTGATGGTCAGGTTCTGGCCCGCCCCGACGCTGGCCCCGGTAATGCCGTTGATCTGGGCCAGGTCGCCATTGGTGGCGCGGAACCAGTCGGAAAGATGCTGGTAATACTTCGACTTGCCGCCGGCCATCCACAGGCTGCCCCTGTAGGCGCCCTTGGCATCGGTGACGTAGAGCGCCAGATAGGCGCCGTCGCCGCCATATTGGCTGAGCGTGGTGGTAAAGGTGACGGGCTGGGCAAGCGCCAGCCCCGGCACGGTGAGCGCCGTGGTCAGGGCGAGGGCGGAAAGCGTGGTCTTCATCTTTCGGTCTCCGGTTGAGCTGTCTTCGGTCCCGTTCTGCGCGGCGAGGCTGATCCCCACCTGACTGAAACGGCAAAAGAGCTTCAGCCCGTCGTCAGGTTCGGGAGGAAATTCGGTGGGGTGGCGGGAAATGGCCGGGGCCGCGTCAGCCGGCGCAGCCGCGATGCGGCATAGGTCCGCGTTGGCGCCCCGCCTCAAATGGCTGCCGCGGAACAGGAGCAGGGCGCGTGCCTGCCCGAGGGGGGCGCGCGCCACCGTCGAACGTCGCGCTTCATGGCAGCCAGGCCCCTCCCCGACACGAGCGTTGCGCGCCGATGTCCAAAGCGCCAGCCCGCCGGGACGGGCAGGCGCTCGCCCTGCGCGTTTCACGTGCTCCGGGCGGTTTCCGCAGGGCGCATGGTGTGCGCTCATCCCGCGCGAGCGCGCCTTCCAGTCCCTCGCCATGAAAGAAAGCGGCCCCGCCATCGGGACGAATGGCGGGGCCTGGCGTGCGGGCCGATGGGGACGCAACCACCCACACGATGCGCGACTGGGGCTCTAGGCGATGTCGCCTGGCTCCGGGGCCCGTTTCCGGCCGGTCACCATCGACCGGGCCAGGTTCTCGCGATGGCGTAGGCTGGCCAGCACCACGCCGCCGACATGCAGCGCCACCAGCAGCAGGGTCAGGTTGGCCAGCACCTCGTGCAGGTCCTCGACGGCCTCGCCACCGATCCCGCCCTCGGCGCCCGCGCCGTATTCCGCGCCCTCTTCGCCCTCGTCACTGTCGGCAAAGGCCGGCGAGACGATCGCGGGCAGCGTCGGCAGCGCGGCGATCCGCGCCGGCTCGGCCATCAGCCAGCCAGTATAGGCGGTGCCCGACAGCGCCAGCAGCAGCGCCACGATCATCGCCGCCCCGGCCGGGTTGTGGCCGAGATAACGCGTCTCGCGCCCCTTCAGCATCGCGCCGAGATAGCCCAGCGTCGCGCCCGGCCCGCGCAGGAACTGGGTGAAGCGCGCGTAGCGCCCGCCGACCAGCCCCCAGACCAGGCGGAAGGCGATCAGCCCGGCAACGACATATCCCGCCGTCTGGTGCAGCGCCTCGTTGCCTTCCGAGGTCAGCCAGGCGGTCGCAAAGGCCGCCACCAGCCCCCAGTGGAACAAGCGGATCATCGGGTCCCAGACGCGGACGGTCATTTCACCACCACCCCGGCACCGCCCTTCTTGAACAGCCCGTTATCCGGCGGTGCGACGGTGCCGGCCGGCGCCGCCTTGGCCGCGTTGCGGCCCTTGTCGTCATCGTCGTCGTCCTCGTATTCCATATCGACGACGGCCAGCGTCGCCGGATCGACCTTGGCCTCGATCCGGCGGCCCCTGGCGTCCCGGCCCTTGATCTCGTAGCAGCCGTCGTCGGTCTTGATCCGGCGCACGGTCCAGCCCTTTTCCTCGGCCATCTTCTGCACTGCCTGCCGCGGCTGCCAGTTCGCCATCGGCGCCGTGCAGTCGCGATCCTCGGCCACGGCCATGCCCGCCAGCGACAGGCCGGTCAGCACCGTCGTCATCGTCAGCAGTTTCCGCATCTCTTGCTCTCCCGTTTCGGGTTGTGATGGCCTCTTCTGCCCCCCTATCCTGACGCATAGCTGAAGCATGGCGGTTGAGTGCTTCAGCCTGCCGTCAGCTTCGCGGCGCAGAAAGGCGGCAGGGAAACGGCGGCTGGGAAACGGCGGCTGGGAAACGGCGGCTGGGCAAGGAAAGGACGACCATGCGGGTGCTGCTGATCGAGGATGACACGGTGCTGGGGGCGGCGGTGCGCGACCAGGTCGTCGCCGACGGCCATTCGGCCGACTGGGCGACCCGGCTCGACGAGGCCGGCGACTACCTGCGCACCGCTGCCTATGACCTGGTCCTGCTCGACCTGATGCTGCCCGACGGTCGCGGCCTGCCCTTCCTGCAGGCGCTGCGGGGCCACGGCGATGTCACCCCGGTGATCATCCTGACCGCGATGGACCAGATCAGCGACCGGATCGCGGGGCTGAACGCCGGCGCCGACGACTACATGGTCAAGCCCTTCGACCTGTCGGAACTCACCGCCCGGCTCAACGCCGTCGCCCGGCGCTATGCCGGCAACCCCAACCCACTGGTCACGCTCGGCGAGCTCGAGATCGACCTCGCCGCCCGTTCGGTCCGGCGCGGCGGCAAGCCGGTGCCGCTGACCGCCCGCGAATGGGTGCTGTTCGAGGCCTTCGTCCAGCGTCCCGGGCAATTGCTGTCGAAGGCCCAGCTCGAGGAGCGGCTCTATTCCTTCGACACCGAGATCGAGAGCAACACGATCGAGGTCCATGTCAGCCGGCTGCGCAAGAAGCTGGGCCGCGCGGTGATCGAGACGGTGCGCGGGCTGGGCTACCGGCTCGGAGGCGCGGCGTGAGGCTGCCGAGGTCGCTCCACGGCCGGCTGGCGCTGTTCGCCGGGCTGGGGCTGACGCTGCTCTGGGTCGTCACCGCCACCATCACCGCCGAGATCGTCAACCGCCGCATGGCCTCGGTGCTCGACAGCGCCCTGACCGAGACGGCGCAGCGCATCCTGCCGCTGGCCGTGCTCGACATCGTCGGACGCGAGGAGGAAGGGATCAGCCAGCACATGGCGCAGCTGCGCCCGCATGACGAGCTGCTGACCTATCTGGTGCGCGACCGGCAGGGCCGCATCCTGATCCGGTCGCACAATGCCGACCCGGCCGATTTCCCGCCCTATGGCGCCGCCGGCTTCAGCCAGACCGCGACCCACCGGCTCTATTCCGATTCCGCCCTGCGCGGGGCGGTGACGGTCACGGTGGCCGAGCCGCTTTCCTACCGGGCGGCGGCGGCGCGGCAGATCCGGATGCAACTGGCGATCCCGCTGCTGATCCTGGTCCCGCTCAGCCTGCTGGGCATCTGGGCGCTGGTGCGCGCCACCCTGCGCCCGGTTACCCGTTTCGGCGCCTCCATCGCCACCCGCGGCGCCGGCGACCTGACCCCGGTCCCGGCCGAAGGCCTGCCCGACGAGATCGCCCCCGTCGCCGCAGCGGTCAACCAGTTGCTCGACCGGCTGCGGCGGGCGCTGGAGGCCGAGCGCAGCTTCACCGCCAATGCCGCGCACGAATTGCGCACCCCGGTGGCGGCGGCGCTGGCCCAGGCGCAAAGGCTGATCGCCGAGGCCGGCGACAGCCCGGCGGGCCGGCGGGCGGCAGAGATCGAGGCGACGCTGAAGCGGCTGACCCGGCTGTCGGAGAAGCTGATGCAGCTGGCCAAGGCCGAGGGCGGGCGGCTGCGCAGCGCCGAGGCGCAGGACCTGCGCCCGATCCTGCGGCTGGTGGTCGAGGAGGCCGGGCGCGACGCCCCCGGCCGCATCGCCCTCACGCTGCCGGAGACGCCGCTGCCGGCCCCGATCGACGCCGACGCCTTCGCCATCCTCGCCCGCAACCTGATCGAGAACGCCCTGCGCCACGGCGATGCGGCGGCGCCGGTCGAGGTGACCTTGCAGGCCCAAGGCTTCCTGAAGGTGGTCAATGCCGGCCCGGTGGTGCCGCCGGAAACCCTCGCCCGGCTCACCGCCCGCTTCGCCCGCGGCACCTCGGCCGCCGATGGCAGCGGCCTCGGCCTGTCGATCGCCCGCGCCATCGCCGAAGGGGTGCAGGGATCGCTGGATCTGCGCTCGCCCGCCGCCGGTCGCGGCGACGGGTTCGAGGCCTTGGTCCGGCTGCCGCTCGACGGCGAGCCGGCGGCGACCGGCTGAGCTCAGGCGGCTGCCGCCGCCCGCCGCTCGACGCGCCGCTCCGCCGCCCGGAACAGCACCATGCCGCCGATCATGGCGATCACGAAGACGCTGCCGCCCAGCCCGCTCCAGGCCAGCGCGGCCAGCGCCGGGCCGGGGCAGAAGCCGGCCAGCGCCCAGCCGGCGCCGAACAGGGCCGAGCCGCCCAGCAGCCGGCCGTCGATGCGTTGCGCCGGCATCGGCGGGATCGCCTCGCCAAGCACCGCCCGGCGGCGCCGCGCCGCGAGGCGCCAGGCCAGCACCATCGGCAGCACCGCCCCGCCCAGCACGAAGGCCAGCGTCGGGTCCCAGTTGCCGGCGATGTCGAGCCAGCCCTGCACCTTGGCGGTATCGGTCATGCCCGAAAGCAGCAGGCCGAGGCCGAACAGGGCCCCCGAAACGGTCGAGATGAACAGGCGCATCAGATGGCTCCCAGCATGTGGCGGGCGACGAAGAAGGTGATCATGCCGACCGCGAGATAGACCAGCGTCGCCGCGATCGAGCGCGGCGAGAAGCGCGACATGCCGCAGACGCCGTGGCCCGAGGTGCAGCCATTGGCCAGCCGCGTGCCGAAGCCGACCAGCAGCCCGGCCCCGACCAGCAGCGGCAGGTCGGTCGAGACATGGGTGGCGGGCGCGCCGAACAGCGCCACCGCCAGCGCCGGCGCCCCGATCAGCCCGGCGAGGAAGGTCGCCTTGTCGCCCGAACCGCGCTGGCCGGCGCCGTCGACAAGGCCACCGAGGATGCCGCTGGCGCCAAGGATGCGGGCGTTGAACAGCAGCAGCAGCGCGGCCGCGGCGCCGATCATCAGGCCGCCGGCAAGGCCGAACAGCCAGTCCTGCGGAATCTGCGAAAGAGCCATGGCCTGCGCCTCCCGTGGCTTGGAACGTCGTTGAAACCAATCTAGAGCAATGAGCTAAGAACGTCGTTGAAACCAATCTAGAGCAATGAGCTAACATATTGAAGTAACTGAATATAAATAGGTCGGACATTCGCCCTGCGCGGGCCAGGCCGGGAACATGGTCCGTCCCGGCCGCGCCGGCACGGACCCGGTTGTCGCCCCACGGCGAATTCGGAACATTGTTCTTCGCCCGCCGGCCCGCGATCGCGGATGCGGAACGTCCGCCCGGTCCGAACCGGGCGCGGGCCGGCGGCTCTGCCCTGCGGTCGTTGCGGCGACGCACCGGATATGCCGCAGCCCCCGCGCCACCGAAAAGCTTGCAATCGGCGCCAATTCGGCCAATCGATTTGGGATGCGCCTGCGAAACCTGCTGATATACCTGCTGCTCCCCATCGCCGGGGCGGTCGGGCTCTTCATGTTGTCGCATGGCTATTTCCGCTCCGAGGAGCTGGCCCGGGCCGAGGGCCGGCTGTCGCTCTACCGCAGCACCGTGGTGGCCGAGCTGCAGCGCTTCTCGCACCTGACCTACGTGCTCGCCCGCGACCCTTACGTCATTGCCACGGCCGGTGGCGCCTCGGCCGCCACGCTCAACCGCCGCCTCGCCGCCTTTTCCGACAAGGCCGGGCTCGACGCGATCTACGTCATGCGGCCGGACGGCGAGACCATCTCGGCCTCGAACGCCGGCACCGCCTCCAGCTTCATCGGCCACAACTACTCCTTCCGGCCCTATTTCCGCGACGCGGTGGCGGGCCGCCAGGGGCGGTTCTACGGCATCGGCTCGACCACCGGCCAGCCGGGTTACTTCATCGCCGACGCGGTCCGCGACAGCGGCGGCCGCATCATCGGCGTCATCGCCATCAAGCTGGGACTGTCCGGGCTGGAACAGGCATGGCGGGCGGCGGGAGAGTCGGTGCTGCTGGCGAATAGCGACGGCGTCGTGCTGCTGGCCTCCGAGAAGGCCTGGCGCTACCGCACGCTTGGGCCGCTGGACGCCGACCAGCGCCGTCGCATCGTCGCGGCGCGGCAATTCGCCGGCCAGACCCTGCCGGCGCTGGACTGGCGCCCCGCCGCCGACCACGCGGCCCGGATCGGCGGGGCCGAGATGATCCACGTCACCGCCAGCGACCTGCCCCATCACTGGGTGCTGCATTACTTCGCCAGCGAGGAGCCGGCCTATACCCGCAGCTGGCTGGTGACCGGGGCGGCGGTGATCCTGGCCGGGGCGTTTGTGCTGGTCACCCAGCTGCGGCGCACCGCCCGGATCGGCGCCGCCCTGCGCCGCTCGGAGGCCGAGGAGGCCGGGCTGCGCCGCGCCAATGCCCAGCTCGCGGTCGAGATCGAGGAACGCCGCGCCGCCGAGCGCCGGCTGCAGCGTACCCAGGACGAACTCGCCCGCACCGGGCGGCTGGCGGCGCTGGGGGAACTGGCGGCCTCGGTCACGCATGAGCTCGGCCAGCCGATCGCGGCGATGTCGAACCACCTCGCCGCGGCCGAGATGAGCGGCAAGGCCGGGCCCGAGCTGATCGGCCGGATATCGGGCCTGGTGGCGCGGATGGAGGGGATCACCCGCCAGCTCAAGTTCTTCGCCCGCACCGAGGGCGCCGAGATCGGCGAGGTCGACCTGCGCGCCGCGATGCGGGCGGCGCTGGCGCTGGTCGCGCCGAATATCGAGGCCGCCGGGGTGGCGCTGGAGACCGAATTCCCCGAGGCCCCGGTGATCGTGCGCGGCAACCAGCTGCGGCTGGAACAGGTGATGACCAACCTGCTGCGCAATGCCGTCGACGCGATGGAGGACAGCGCCGAGCGGAGGCTGGGAGTGACGATTGGCACCGAAGCCGGCGCCGGATCCGGGACGGGAGCCGGGACCGGAGCCGGGACGGGCTGGTTCGCGGTCGCCGATCGCGGCCACGGGCTGGGCGACACCTCGCTGGCCGATCTGCAGGAGCCCTTCGTCACCAGCCGCGAGTCGGGCCGCGGCATGGGGCTGGGCCTGTCGATCTCGGCCGCCATCGTGCGCGAACACCACGGAAGCATGCAGGCTGCCAACCGCCCCGGCGGCGGCGCCGTCTTCCGCATCGCCATTCCCCTTGCCGTCGCAGAGGATACCGCCGAGGAGACCGCCGCATGACAACTGCCGACCTGCCGCCCAGCATCCTGATCGTCGATGACGACCGCTCGATGCGCGCCTCCCTCGTCGACCTGTGCGAGGCGGCGGGCTGGCGCGCCGAGGCGCTGGGACGGGCGGCGCAGGTGACCGAGCGGCTGGCCGATCTCCAGCCCGACGTGATCCTGTCCGATGTCCGCATGCCCGGCATGTCGGGGCTGGAACTGCTGAGCGAACTGCCGTCCGGCCTCGCCCCGCCACTGGTCCTGATCTCCGCCCATGGCGACATCCCGATGGCGGTCGAGGCGATCCGGAACGGCGCCTACAGCTTCGTCGAGAAACCCTGCGAGCCGCGCCGGCTGCTGTCGATCCTGCGCCATGCCGCCGACCAGCACCGGATGCGCAAGGGGGCCGAGCGGCTCAAGGAGCGGCTGGCGCGGCTTTCCGGGCTCGACCGGCTGCTGCTGGGCCGGACCGGCGAGACGGCGCGGCTGCGAGCCGACGTGCTCGACCTTGCCGGCACCGAAACCCCGGTGCTGCTGCAGGGCGAGACCGGCACCGGCAAGGACCTCGTCGCCCGGGCGCTGCACGATCTCGGCCCGCGCCCCGACGGGCCCTTCGTCGCGCTCAACTGCGCCACCCTGCCCGCCGACCGGTTCGAGAGCGAGATGTTCGGCGTCGCCGGCGAGTATCCGGGCAAGCTGGCCGCCGCCGATGGCGGGACGCTGTTCCTCGACGAGATCTGCGCCTGCCCGCTGCCGGTGCAGGCCAAGCTGCTGCGGGTGATCGAGGAGCAGGAGGTGACGCCGCTGGGCGGCAGCACCCCGGTCGCGCTGCGCGCCCGGATCGTCTCGGCCACCAACGAGGACCCGGAAAAGGCGATTTCCGACGGGCACTTGCGCGCCGATCTTCTGTTCCGGCTCAACACCATGGTCTTGACCCTGCCGCCCCTGCGCCAGCGCCGCGACGACATCGTGCTGCTGTTCACTCATTTCCTGCACAACCACGCGCAAGTCTATGAAATCATGGCGCCCGACCTGACCCAGAACGACGTCACCGCGCTCCTGGCCCATGACTGGCCCGGCAATGTGCGCGAGCTGCGCAACGTCGCCGAGCGGCGGGTGCTGGCGGCGCGGCGCGGCGGCGGCTCGGTGGCCGAGGCGCTACGCGCCGATCCGCCGCCCGAGGAGGTGCCGGACACCCTGCGCGAGGCCGTCGCCGCCTTCGAGAAGGAGCTGATCGGCAAGGCGATCCGCGCCCATCAGGGCCGGATGGACGCCGTCGCCGAGGCGCTGGGGATCGGCCGGCGGACGCTGAACGAGAAGATCGTCAAGCTGGGGCTCGACAAGGACTCGTTGCTGTAGGGCGACGCGTCTCGAGCGCGACAGCGGAAGATGAGGCCGGCCCTTGCCGGCCCCTGCGGAAATCCGCAAGGCACCCGATCACATCCGCGCGATTTTCTTCCTAGGCAAGCGCCGGAAGGGAGGGCAGACTTCCGCCATCCGGTCCAAACGGAGCCTGGGAGGAGAAATATGCGTAAACTTGTTGTCCGGTCGGCACTCGCCGGCCTCGCCGCCGTTGTCGCCACCAGCGCGATGGCCACCGAATGGAACGTCTCGGTCTGGGGCAAGCGCCGCGCCTTCACCGAGCATATCGAAAAGCTCGCCGAGCTGGTCTCGAAGAAGACCAACGGCGAATTCACCCTCAACATTTCCTATGGCGGCCTGTCGAAGAACACCGAGAACCTCGACGGCATCTCGATCGGCGCCTTCGAGATGGCGCAGTTCTGCGCCGGCTACCACCGCGACAAGAACCCGACCATCACCGTGCTCGAACTGCCGTTCCTCGGCGTCAGCACGCTCGAGCAGGAGCGCGAGGTCAGCCAGGCGCTCTACAAGCAGCCGGCGGTGGTCAAGGACCTCGCCCGCTGGAACGCCACCCTGCTGATGCCCTCGCCGCTGCCGCAATACAACTTCGTCGGCGTCGGCCCGGCCCCGACCAAGCTGGCGGACTTCAAGGGCATGGCGGTGCGCGCCACCGGCGGTATCGGCCAGGCGATGGAGAAGATCGGTGCCGTTCCGACCTCGATGTCGGCGACCGAGGTGCGCCAGGCGCTCGACAGCGGCGTCGTCAAGGCGGTGGCCTTCGCGCCCCACGCCCACATGGCCTTCGGCACGATCGAGACCGGCAAGTGGTGGACGACCAACCTCAACCCCGGCACCGTCAACTGCCCGGTGGTGGTGAACACCGACGCGCTCAACGCCCTGACCGACACCGAGCGCGAGGCGCTGCTGGGCTCGGTCGACGAGGCGCTCGACTACTACATCGACTACTACAACAACAACACGATGAAGAAGTGGGGCCCGGCGCTGGACGCCCACGGCATCGAGCGGATCACCTACTCGCCCGAGGCCATCGCCGCGTTCAAGAAGGAGGCTGCCGGCCCGGTGGCCGCCGCCTGGATCAAGGAAATGAGCGCCCGCGGCCTGCCGGCCCAGAAGCTCTATGACTTCGTCGAGGCCGAGATCGCCAAGACCGCGCCCAACTAAGCCGGCCCCGCGACCTGACCCGGGCCGCATCCGCGAGGCGGGTGCGGCCATTCCCGATATCCGCCTGCTAGACACGAGGGCCCGACCATGGCCGGCCACGCCGCCGTTCTGGAAGACGACAGTCTTCTCAGCCGTCTCGAACGAACCCTGTTCAAACTGGAAACCCTGCTCGCCTTGATCAGCGGGATCGCCGTCTTCTTCCTCATGGTGCTGGCGGTGATCTCGGTCGGCGGGCGCAACTTCTTCAACCAGCCGGTGCCCGGCTATATCGACTGGATCGAGCAGGCGATGCCGCTGATCGCCTTCATGGGCATCGCCTATACCCAGCGGCTGGGCGGCCATATCCGCATGGACATGGTGATCGGCACCCTGTCGGGGCGCTGGCTGTGGGCGGCCGAATTCGTCGGCACCTTCCTGATCCTGGTGCTGATGATCCTGCTGGTCTGGGGCAGCTGGGCCCATTTCCAGCGCAGCTTCGACTGGAACGCCCCGCTGTGGAGCCGCGACAGCTCGATGGACATCGCCCTGCCGCTGTGGCCCGCCAAGCTGCTGGCGCCGGTCGCCTTCTCGGTGCTCTGCGTCCGGCTGGTGCTGCAGCTCTGGGGCTACGGCCGCGCCTTCGTGCTCGGGCTGGTCGAACCGGTGGCGGTGCCGCTGGTGCAATCGGCTGCCGAACAGGCCGCCGCCGAGGCCGAGACCGTCTCGGACGGGGAGGACTGACACATGGCCGCCATCGACATCGGTATCATCGTCACCATCATCATGTTCGTCATGGTGCTGGTCGGCATGCGCGTCGCCTTCGCCGCGGCGCTGTCGGGCATGATCGGGCTGATCTGGATCTTCTGGTCCAAGAAGGGCTACGCCGGCGACGAGTTCTTCTGGGCGTTGACCGTCGCGGTCAAGACCGCCGGCCAGGTGCCGCATTCCAAGATCGCCAGCCAGGCGCTCAGCCTGATCCCGACCTTCATCCTGATCGGCTACCTGGCCTATTACGCCGGGTTGACCAAGGCGCTGTTCGAGGCCGCCAAGCGCTGGGTCGGCTGGCTGCCCGGCGGCCTCGCCGTCTCGACCATCTTCGCCACCGCCGGCTTCGCCGCGGTCTCGGGCGCCTCGGTCGCCACCGCCGCGGTCTTCGCCCGCATCGCCATCCCCGAGATGATCTCCGTCGGCTACAACAAGAAATTCGCCGCCGGGGTGGTGGCGGCGGGCGGCACGCTGGCCTCGATGATCCCGCCCTCGGCGATCCTGGTGATCTACGCCATCATCGTCGAGCAGGATGTCGGCAAGCTGCTGCTGGCGGGCTTCATCCCCGGCATGGTCTCGGCGCTGATCTACGCGGCCCTGATCGTCGGGCTGGCGCTGACGATCCCGAAATTCGGCCCGCCGGTCGGCGGCTTCTCCTGGCGCCAGCGCTTCGCCGCGCTGCCGGGCGCGCTGCCGATCGCCTTCGTCATCGTCATCATCATCTTCTTCATCTACAACCCGTTCGGCGGCGACGCCTGGGGCACGCCGACCGAAGGCGGCGCGCTGGGGGCCTTCGTCGTCTTCTGCATGGCGCTATGGAAGGGGATGCGCTGGACCCAGCTCAAGGATGCGCTGCTCGAGACCGCAAAGCTGGCGGTGATGATCTTCACCATCATCTGGGGCGTGCTGATCTATGTCCGCTTCCTCGGCTTCGCCGACCTGCCCGGCGCCTTCGCCGAATGGATCACCTCGCTGCACCAGCCGCCGCTGATGACGCTGGTGATGATCCTGCTGGCCTATGCCGTGCTGGGCATGTTCATGGACGCGATCGGGATGCTGCTGCTGACCCTGCCTGTGGTCTACCCGGCGGTGATGGCGCTCAACGGGGGCGAGTTCGTCTCGGCCGCCGACAGTGCCTTCGGCATGTCGGGGCCGATGTGCGCGATCTGGTTCGGCATCCTAGTGGTGAAGATGGCCGAGTTCTGCCTGATCACGCCACCGATCGGGCTGAACTGCTTCGTCGTCGCCGGGGTGCGCGACGACCTCAGCGTGCAGGACGTGTTCAAGGGCGTGGCGCCGTTCTTCATCGCCGACGCCATCACCATCGCCACGCTGGTCGCGCTGCCGCAGATCGTGCTCTGGCTGCCCAGCCAGGTGTGACCCGGCGGCCAGCCTTGCGCATTGCGCGCCCCGGGCCGTCCCGGGGCGCTGGAACTTGCGCGGCGGGTATGTGAGATTGCCCGGACCTCGCAACCCGCGCGCAAGGATGCAGAACGGACATGGCGGACGGCTCCGTGGACCAGGCCGAGATTCTGGCCGTCGACCTCGACGGGACCCTGCTGCGTTCGAATGCGCTGCATGAGAGTGTCTGGGGCCTGCTCAGCCATAACGCCCTCAAGGTCCCGGCGGCGCTGGCGGCGGGGCGCCACGGCCGCGCCGCGCTCAAGCGCGCCTTCGCCCGACCCGAGGCGCTGGACGTCGCCACCCTGCCCTACGACCCCGAGGTGATCGCCTATATCCGCGCCTGGCGCGACCGCGGCGGCCGCACCGCGCTGGTGACGGCGACCGACGAGACCATTGCCCGCCGTATCGCCGACCATCTCGGCATCTTCGACGAGGTCCACGGCTCGGACGGGACGACCAACCTCAAGGGCGCGGCCAAGGCGGCGCTGCTGAGCCGGGCATATGGCGCCGGCAACTATGCCTATCTCGGCGATGCCGCCGCCGACCTGCCGGCCTGGCAGGGCGCGGCCAGGGCGATCACCGTCAATGCCGCGCCCGGGCTGCGGGAACAGGCCGCGGCGGCGGCGCCCGAAGCCGAGCACCTGACCACCCGGGGGCAGGACTGGCGCCCCTACCTGACCGCCGCGCGGCCGCATCAGTGGCTCAAGAACATCCTCATCTTCGTGCCGGCGATCACCGCCCACCGGCTCGACCCGGGCGTGCTCGCCCTCAGCCTCACCGCCTTCGTCGCCTTCGCGCTGGTCGCCTCGAGCGTCTATGTCCTCAACGACCTGCTCGACCTCGCCGCCGACCGCGCCCATCCGCGCAAGCGGACGCGCCCCTTCGCCTCGGGCGCGGTGCCGCTGGCCCATGGCACGGTGATGGCGCCGCTGCTGCTCGCGGCCGGCCTCTGCGTCGCGCTGGCGCTGGGGGGACAATTCCTCGCCGTGATGCTGGCCTATTACCTGCTCACCCTGCTCTACTCGCTGGCGCTCAAGCGGCAGGTCATCCTCGATGTCTGCGCCCTCGCCTGCCTCTACACCCTGCGCATCGCCGCCGGCGCCGCCGCGACGGGGCTGGCGCTGTCGGTCTGGCTGATCGCCTTCTCGCTGTTCTTCTTCTTCGCCCTCGCCGTGCTCAAGCGCCAGGCCGAGCTGGTCGACAGCGCCCGCCACGGCAAGCTCGACGATGTCGGCCGCGGCTACCTGGTCAAGGACCTGCCGATCCTGCCGGTGATGGCGCTCGGCGCCGGCTATGTCTCGGTGCTGGTGATGGCGCTCTATGTCAACTCGCCCGAGGTCGCCGCGCTCTATCGCGCCCCGGCCGCGCTCTGGGGCATCTGCCTGGTGCTGCTCTACTGGATCACCCGGATGGAGATGGTCACCCATCGCGGCGGCATGGCCGACGACCCGATGCTCTATGCCCTGCGCGACCGGGTCAGCCTGGTCTGCGGCGCGGCGGTGCTGGCGCTGATCCTCGCGGGGGCAATGCTATGAGCCTGCGCGGACTGGTCCTGCGCTACGCCTTCTTCGCCGCGCTGGCGACGCTGGCCAACCTCGCCACCCAGCGGCTGGTACTGATGGCGGGCGAGACGGGCACGCTCTACGCGCTGGCGGTGGCGGCGGGCACCGGGGTCGGGCTGCTGCTGAAATACGCGCTCGACAAGCGCTGGATCTTCTACGACAGCGCCACCGGGCTGAAGGCCCATGGCCGCAAGTTCACCCTCTACACGGTGATGGGCGTGGTCACCACCGCGATCTTCTGGGGCAGCGAGACGGCCTTCTGGCTGACCTGGGGCACCGATCAGGCGCGCGAACTGGGCGCGGTGCTGGGGCTGACGGTGGGCTATGTGGTGAAATACAATCTCGACCGCCGCTTCGTCTTCACCGATGCCCGCCTGGACGGAAGGGCGGCGCCATGAAGCTGAGCGGCTGGGGACGCTATCCGGTGGTCGAGGCGCAGGTCTCGGCGCCGCGCGACGAGGCCGGGCTGATCGCGCAGGTCCGGCGCGGCAACGCCATCGCGCGCGGCAACGGTCGCGCCTATGGCGACAGCGCCATCAGCCCCGACAACACCATCGAGATGCGCCATTTCAACCGCCTGATCGCCTTCGACGACGCCTCCGGCCAGCTGGTGGCCGAGGCCGGGGTGCTGCTGGCCGACATCATCGCGGCGATGCTGCCGCGCGGCTGGTTCCCGGCCGTCACCCCGGGGACGAAATTCGTCACCCTGGGCGGGATGATCGCGGCCGATGTCCATGGCAAGAACCACCACCGCGACGGCAGCTTCGGCAATTTCGTCGACTGGATCGACCTGGTCGGGGCCGACGGCACCGTCCGCCGCTGCTCGCGCGACGAGAATGCCGAGCTGTTCGACTGGACCCTCGGCGGCATGGGCCTGACCGGCATCGTGCTGCGCGCCGCGTTCCGCCTGCGCCGGGTCGAGAGCGGCTGGATCCGCCAGAGCCTGCGCCCGGCGCCCGACCTTGCCGCCGCCTGCGCCCTGTTCGAAGAGGCCCGCGACGCCACCTATTCCGTCGCCTGGATCGACGCGCTGGCCGGCGGGGCGGCGCTGGGCCGCTCGCTGGTGATGGTCGGCGAACACGCGACGCGGGACGCGCTCGACGCGCGCCGCCGCGACACCCCGCTGGAGGTGCCGCACCGGCGCCGGCTGCGGGTGCCGTTCGACGCACCGCCCGGCCTGCTCAACCGGCTGACGGTGCGCGCCTTCAACGCCCTCTACGACTGGAACGGCCGCCGCCATGCCGGCGACAGCCTGATCGACTGGGACAGCTATTTCTACCCGCTCGACTCGATCCTCGGCTGGAACCGGATCTACGGCCGCCGCGGCTTCGTCCAGTTCCAGTGCGTGCTGCCGCTGGACAGCGCGCAGGCCGGGCTGACCGCGCTGCTGCAGGCCATCGCCGCGCATGGTCAACCCTCGTTTCTGGCGGTGCTCAAGCGGATGGGACCGGAGCGCGGCGCCCTCTCCTTCCCGATGCCGGGCTACACGCTGGCGCTCGACTTCCCGGCCAGCCGCGCCAGCCTGCAGCTGATGGAGCTGCTCGACCGCCTGACCCTCGGCCATGGCGGCCGCTTCTACCTGGCCAAGGACGGCCGGATGCGCGCCGAGACCCTGACCGCCAGCGATCCCCGGGCCGCGGCCTTCCGCGCCCTGCGCGCCCGTGACCCCCGCGCCGAGACCTTCCGCTCGGCCCAATCGGAAAGGCTGAAGCTGTGAGCAAGAAACCGGTCCTGATCCTCGGCGGCCGCTCG
Source organism: Acidimangrovimonas pyrenivorans (assembly GCF_042643245.1). Lineage (NCBI taxonomy): Bacteria > Pseudomonadati > Pseudomonadota > Alphaproteobacteria > Rhodobacterales > Paracoccaceae > Acidimangrovimonas > Acidimangrovimonas pyrenivorans. The sequence continues at coordinate 60,811 of NZ_JBHRSK010000004.1, read as the reverse complement.
GATATCGGCCGCGCCATCGCCCAACGCTTTGCCGCCGAGGGCCACGACATCCAGCTTGCCGCCCGCCATGCCGAGGACCTCGCCGCCGACAAGGCCGATCTCGAACTGCGCCACCGCGTCCATGTCAGCCTGCACGAGCTCGACGCGCTCGACCTCGCCAGCCATGCCGCCTTCATCGACGGCCTGCCGGAACTGCCCGGCATCGCGATCTCGGTGATCGGGCTGATGGGCGACCAGGCGGTGTCGGAGCAGGACCCGCAGAAGGCGGCGACGGTGATGCGCAGCAATTACGAGGGGCCGGCCAGCCTGCTGGCCCTGCTCGCCAACCGGTTCGAGGCCCGCGGCAGCGGCACGCTGGTCGGCGTCAGCTCGGTCGCCGGCGAACGCGGCCGGGCGACGAATTACGTCTACGGCTCGGCCAAGGCCGGTTTCACCGCCTTCCTGTCGGGGCTGCGCAACCGGCTGGCGGCCAGGGGCGTCCATGTCGTCACCGTGCTGCCCGGCTTCGTCGCCACGCGGATGACCGAGGACATGGACCTGCCCGCGCGCCTGACCGCCCAGCCCGAGGAGGTGGCCGACGCCATCGCCGGCGCGGTGCGGCGCGGCCGCTCGGTGATCCATGTCCGGCCGGTCTGGGCGCTGATCATGGCGGTGATCCGCAACATCCCCGAACCGCTGTTCAAGCGGATGAAGCTCTGACCCGAAACGCCCCCTAGCGGCAGTCCGGCCGCAGGTCGCCCCGCCCTAGAACTTGCCGCCCAGCAGCAGCCGCGGCAGGCCGAGGGTCAGGATCGGGAACGCCACCAGCAGCGTCACCCGCAGGATCTCGACCGCGAAGAACGGCATCACCCCGGCGAAGGTCTTGCGCATCGGCACGTCCGGCGCCAGCGCGTTGATGATGAAGACGTTCAGCCCCACCGGCGGCGTGATCAGCCCCAGTTCCACCACCACCAGGATGATGATCCCGAACCAGACCTTGAGCTCGTTCGGCCCGAGCCCGAAATCGAGCCCCATCACTACCGGCCAGAAGAACGGGATCGCCAGGATGACCATCGACAGGCTGTCCATCAGGCAGCCGAAGATCAGGAACACGACGATGATCATCGCCAGGATGACATAGGGTGGCAGCCCGCTGTGTTGCAGGTAATCCGCCGCCGCCTGCGGCACCCCGGCCCGGGCCATGAAGATCTTCAGCAGTTCGGCGCCGAGCAGGATCAGGAAGATCATGCCGCTGGTCCGCGCCGTCTCGAGCAGCGAGTCGAGGAAATCGCCCCAGCCCATGCGCCGGGTGACGAAACCGTAGAGGGCGACGAGGAAGACGCCGATCCCGGCCGCCGGGGTCGGGTTGTAGATGCCGGCGTAGATGCCGCCGATGACGATGCCGAAGATCACCACCACCGGCAGCACCGCGACCATGCTGGCGACCAGTTCGTGGCGCGAGACCGCCTGGCCCTCGGGCCCCGAGCCGGGCACGAGGCGGACATAGACGGCGATGGCGAGCATGAACAGCACCGTCGCCAGGATGCCGGGGATCAGCGCGGCGGCGAACATGGTGACGATGTTGGCCTCGACGATGACGGCATAGACGATCAGCACCACCGAGGGCGGGATCAGGATGCCCAGCGTCCCGCCCGCCGCGATCGTGCCGGTGGCGAGTGCCGGCGAGAACTTGTAGCGCCGCAACTCCGGCAGGGCGACGCGGGCCATGGTCGAGGCGGTGGCGGTGGACGAGCCCGACAGCGCGCCGAAGCCGGCGCAAGCGGCGACGGCGGCCATCGCCACGCCGCCGCGGAACCGCCCCAGCAGCGCGTTGCCGGCGCGGAACAGGTCGGTCGACAGCCCCGACCGCGCCGCCAGCCCGCCCATCAGGATGAACATCGGCAGCACCGTCAGGTCGTAGATCGAGAACTGCGAATAGGCGAGGTCCTTCAATTGGTTGAGCAGGATCGCCGGGCCCGAGGTGAAGATCGTGCCGGCCATGCCGACCAGGATCATGGTATAGGCGACCGGCACCCGCACCACGATCAGCAGGATCATCACGCCAAGGCCGATGAGCCCGAAGGAAAAGGTGTCGATCATGGATTACTCGCTGACTTGAAGCCCCCCGGCCTCGAAGATCGGCCGCTTGTGGCGGGCCACGCGGATGCAGTCGTTCAGGGTGATGAGCGACGCCACGATCAGCAGGGCGAGGGAAAGAAGGATCGGCGGGAAGGCGGTCCAGAGCGGCAGTTGCAGCACCGGCGTCACCTCGGGATATTGCATGTAGCTGACGAAACCGTAGGACATCTGCCGCAGCAGCAGCAGCGCGAAGCCCAGCGCCAGCAGCGCCGAGAGCACGCTCATCAGCGCCTTCCGCGCCTCGCTCAGCCGTTCGGTGAAGATGTCGACGGTGACGTTGGCGCCGGTCAGCTGGCAATAGGGCAGGAACATGAAGATGGCGATCGCCATCAGGTGCTTGGAAAGTTCGTAATCGGCGGCGAAGGGGGCGTTGAACAGCACCTGCGACGAGGCGCTGTAGGCGGTCATCACCGCCAGCCCGCAGACCACCAGGCCACCGCCCAGCGCCCACCAGCGAATGAATGTCGCCGCGCCGAGGACGAGCCGTCGCGCCCCCGGAGCGGCGCCGGGGTCCTGCCCCGGCGCGGTCTGACGGTCCCTGCTCACGCGTATTTCGCGATCGTCTTGCGCGCGGTCTCGACCAGCGCCTTGCCGTCGATCTTGGGATGGGCGGCGATCCACTTGTCGACCACCGGGCCCAGCGCGTCGTTGAAGGTCTTCATCTCGGCGTCGGTCAGCACGATGTACTTGTTGCCCGCGTCGATGGCGACCTTGATGCCGTGATCGTCGTCCTCGCGCCAGATCTTGCCCACCTCGCGCAGCCAGTCCTCGCCCGAATGCTTGTTGAAGGCGGCCTGGATCTCGGCATCGAGGCTGTTCCAGCGCGCCTTGTTCATCGAGACCTGGAAGGTGGTGGTGCCGAAGCGGTTCTTGTCCGGGCCCTCGATCTGGTACGTGGTGACGTCCTGCAGCTGCAGCGCCGGGATGATCTCCCACGGGATCAGCGCCCCGTCGACGACATTGGTCGACAGCGCCTGCGGCAGCGCCGGCACCGGCATCGTCACCGGCGTCGCGCCCATGGCGCGGACGACGTCGTTGCCGGTCGGGCCCGGCACGCGCAGCTTCTTGCCCTTGGTGTCGGCGATCGAATGCACCGGGTCCTTGGCCATGTGCAGCGCCTGGCCGGCATGGACGTGGTTGAACAGCACGTGGACCGCCTCATATTCCGGCGCCAGGTAGTCGTTGAACATGTCGCGCATCGCCAGGTTGGTGGCGACGATGTTGTTGGTGAAGATCGTCGGCAGCTCGAAGACCTCGGAATGCGGGAACAGGCCGGGCGTGTAGCCGTTCACCGTCCAGACGATGTCGACGACGCCGTCGGCAACCTGGCGGAACAGCTGCGGCGGCCGCCCGCCGAGGCTCATCGAGGGATAGATGTCGATCTTGACCCGGCCGCCGGTCTCGTCCTCGACCGCCTTGGCCCAGGGTTCGAGCATCTTGACCTGGGCCGGCGATTTCGGCCCCAGGAAATGGTGCAGCTTGAGCGTCACCTCGGGGCTCGACGCATAGGCGCTGCGGACCAGGGCCGGGGCGGCGAGCGTGCCCCCGGCCACGATCAGAAAGTCTCTTCTCTTCATCTTGGTTCCTCCTCCGTTGTCCTTGGGCGGCCCCGTCGCGCGACCGTGGGCCCTGACCCGGCCTCTCCCGTACCCGGCCGTCCCATCGTGCCGATCCGTCCTTCTCCGTGGTCCGGTGCCTGCCGGTGCCGCCGGTCGGCGGCCCTCCCGGGCGAACGATAGGACGATATTAGTTTGACAGCAAACTATTTCGCCGCCGCGCCATCCGATCACGCCCCCTTCACTTTGCCGCGACGCGGCAGGTCCCAGGCCCGCCTTTCTCGCGGCCAGCCCAGGGCCCCGAAACGGGCGAAATCGCCGCCGCCACCCCGCTTATGCAGCCATTCTGGGCGCTTGCGGTGACAGGGCAACGCACAATCGCGGGAGCCGGGCGAAACCGTCCGCGCCCGCCTTGCGACGAATTTTCACGGCCCGCCACCCTTTCCCGCCCCTGCCCCGGTCTGCTTAGGGAGAGACCTGCCCCCGGCGATGACGCCGGGCCGGCTATGAGTTGGAAGAAGGACCAGGAAAATGACGGCAGGCTTCGTGATCGGCTTGGGGCTCATCGTTGCGCATGTGCTGCTTTTCGGCGGGGTGGGATACGCCTTCTACAACGTCCGCAAGGCCACCCGCGAAGGGGCCGCCGGCGGGCCGCAGCCCGGCAGCGAGCCCGGCTGACCCCCGGCGCGCCGCGGCAAATCCGAACACGGGTCTGCGTCCGCTTCGTGCAGGCCCGGGCAGGACGCGCCGCCCACCATACCTGTTCGCTTGCCCGCGCTGGCAGCGCGATACCCGGCCCCTCGCCCCGGAAACGGGAGCTTTCACGGGGCGATTCGCTGCGACGGGCCTATATCTTGCGCAGTCCGCTCACCTAACGGGCATTCCTCACCCGCCCGGCCGGGCGAATTTGAAGTTTCCGTAATAGTTTCCCCGCGGACCTTTCTTGAATTCCGCTCACGGTCTTTATTAGGTTGGCAGCAGCGCCGGCCCCTGCCGGGCGCATCAATCACTCCGCCTCGGCCCGTCGGGCCAGGCCAGCGCGCGCGCCATGAGGGTGCCCGGGCCGGCGGATCAAACAAGACAGCTTCACCTGCTTCGGTCTCCGGGCCCCGGGCAGGGCTACGCTTCGCGCCGAAGGCCGGGGCGTCGCGGGACCATGCCCGCCGCAGGCTGCGAAAGAACAAGGAGGGTGCGACCCGTTGGTCAATCTTGCCGAAACCGTCGTCGATCATTCCAATCGGCGGGACCATCAATCCCTGATCGCAGCGGATGCCCGGCACGTGCTGCATCCCTGGGCCGATCTCAGCGCCCTAGGCCAGGCCGGATCGCTGGTCATCAGCGAAGCTGGCGGCGTCCGGGTCAAGGATGCTGACGGGCGAAGCTATCTCGACGCGATCGGCGGCATGTGGTGCATGACGCTGGGCTACGGTCGCGAGGAACTGGCCGAGGCGATGGCCGAACAGGCCCGGCAGATGGCCTATTACACCCCCTTCGGCGACATCACCAGCGAGCCGGCGACGCGGCTGGCCGAGATGCTCGCAGAACTGGCGCCGGGCGACATCAACCGGGTGCATTTCACCACCGGCGGCTCGACGGCCGTCGAATCCGCGATCCGCACCGCGCATTACTTCTTCGCCGCGCAGGGCCGGCCCGAGAAGTTCCACGTCCTGTCGCGGATCAATGCCTATCACGGCGGCACCTACCTGACGCAGTCGCTGTCGGGCAAGGCCGCCGACCGGACCCATTTCCACTACGAGGCCGATTTCGTCCATCACCTGTCGAGCCCCGGCTACGATCCTGACATCTCGGAAATCAGCGCCGAGGAACGTCTGCGGCAGTTGCTGGACGAGATGGAGGCCGAGATCGCCCGCATCGGGGCCGAGAACATCGCCTGCTTCATCGCCGAGCCGATCCTCGCCTCGGGCGGGGTGCTGACGCCGCCCGAGGGCTACCAGAAGGCGACGCTCGACCTCTGCCGCAAGCACGACATCCTCTATATCTCGGACGAGGTCGTCACCGGCTTCGGCCGGCTGGGGCACTTCTTCGCCTCGGAGGTCCGCTTCGGCCTCGCCCCCGACATGATCATCACCGCCAAGGGCCTGACCTCGGGCTACCAGCCGCTGGGCGCGGTGCTGATCTCGGACCGCATCTCCGACGCGATCAGCGCGGCGGCGCCGAAGGACAAGCCGGTCTTCTCGAACGGCTTCACCTATTCGGGCCACCCCGTCGCCTGCGCCACCGCGATCGCCAATATCGAGATCATGCAGCGCGAGGACATCTGCGGCCATGTCCGCGAGGTCGGGCCCTATTTCATCGACCGGCTGCGGGCGCTGACCGACAAGTCCATCGTCTACACCGTGCGCGGCGATCACCTGATGGCCTGCGTCGAATGCTGGACCGGCGAAGAGGCCGGGCCGACCGCGCGCAACATGGCGCTGGCGCAGCGGGTCGACCAGTATTGCCAGGAGGCCGGGCTGCTGGTCCGGCCCTACGAGAACCTGTGCATCCTGTCCCCGCCGCTGGTCATCACCCGCGAAGACATCGACCGCATCGTCGCGATCCTCGGCGCGGCGCTCGACCGCGCGACGCAGGATCTTCGGGCCGGCACCATCGGCTAGCCCGCCCCTTCCGGGCCCGTCGCGATGCGTCAGGGCCTGCGCAAGGCAAACCGGCGCAAGACCGGACCACAGAGCCCCCCTGGGGGAGGGCCGAACACGGCTGCGAAACAGAGGAGAGAACATGAGCCAGACCCTGACCTTCATGGATTGCCGCGGGCTGTCCGCCCCGCTGACGGTACTGCGCATCAAGCAGGCGATGACCGGCCGCGCCGACAGCCTGCCGCTCGACGTCGTCATCGACCACAGCTGCTGCGACGGCAGCCTGGTCGCGGATTGCCTGGGCGACGATTGCGGCGCGGTCCGGCTGCTGCATGTCGCCGGGGGCGTCGCGCCCGATGTCGTGCCGGGCCTGGCCGCCGCGATGACCGGAACGACCGAGCGACCGACGTCCCGGCGGCCCCATGCCTGACAGCGCCGATATCGCCCGGGCCGCGCCCGAGACGGAAGACCCCGACACTACGCCCCCCTGGTGGCAACGCGACGACCTGTGCCACCGCCACGGCCGACTGCATCTGGGCAGCTGCGACCTCGACAGCCTGGCGCGCAAGGTCGGCACACCGGCCTACGTGATCCGCGCCCCCCGCGTCGCCGACAACCTGCGCCGGCTGCATGCCGCGCTCGACGGCGCCGGGCTCGACCACCGCGTCTATTACGCGATCAAGGCCAACCGCACCCCGCAACTGCTGTCCTACCTCGCCGCGCAGGGCCTCTGCGGCGCCGATATCTGCTCGCCCGGCGAGTTGATGCACGCGTTGGCCTGCGGCTTCCGCGAGGACGAGATCTCGTTCACCGGCACCTCGCTCAGCGCCGCCGATATCGACGTGCTGTCCCGCTTCGACACCCTGCGGATCAACTTCGACTCGCTGGCCGCGCTACGCCGCTTCGGCCGCGCCTGCCCGGGCCGCGATGTCGGGCTGCGGATCAATCCCGACCGGGGCATCGGCTACGGCGGCAACGACATGCTGCAATACAGCGGCCTCGAAGCGACCAAGTTCGGCATCTATCTCGACCGCCTGCCCGAGGCGATCGAGATCGCGCGCGAGCACGGGCTGCGGATCACCCGGGTCCATTTCCATGCCGGTTGCGGCTATCTCGACCGCGAGCTCGACCAGCTCGAACGGGTGCTGGCGGCCAGCCGGGACTTCATCGCCCGGCTGCCCGACCTGACCGAGGTGAATATCGGCGGCGGGCTGGGCGTGCCGCATCGCGCCAGCGACCGGCCGCTCGACCTCGACCGCTGGGCGGCGACCGTCGCCGCGGCCTATGGCGACAGCGGTCTCAGCGTCGCGGTCGAGCCGGGCGATTTCATCGCCAAGGATGCCGGCATCCTGCTGACCTCGGTCACCTATGCCGAGCGACGCAAGGAGGTCGCGTTCCTCGGCCTCGACGCCGGTTTCAACCTGGCGATGGAGCCGGCCTTCTACGGCCTGCCCTGCGAGCCGGTGCCGGCGGTGCCGCGCGACGGCCCGGCCCGGCGCTATACCGTGGTCGGCAACGTCAACGAGGCGCTGGACAAGTGGGCCGAGGATCACCCGCTGCCGCCGCCGCAGGACGGTGACGTCATCGCCCTGATCAACGCCGGTGGCTATGCCGCCGCGATGCGCTCGGACCATTGCCTGCGCGGCGCCGTGCAGGAGGTGCTGCTGGTCGACTGACCGCCGCCCATCCGACCGCACCAAACCCGACCGCCAAAGGCCCGCCTGACGGCCGAGAAAGAGGAAGACACATGACCGCGCCCCTGGATCCCCGCCCGGACCGCATCGAGGACGACAGCGCCCTGACCCCGGAAACCCCCAGCTTCGCCTTCGACCCGACAGACCCCTGGACCGAGACCTTCCAGAAAGGCCTCGAACGGGCCGGGCTGCGGGGCCGACGGATCTACGAGGTCGGCATCGGCACCGGCACCAACGTCGCCTTCATGCTGCATATCTGCGGCGCCGAAAGCGTCTCGGGCAGCGACCTCGACCCGCGCCTGGCCGAACTGGCCGCGCGCAATGTCCGCAGCCTCGCCCCGCAGGAGGCCGACCGCTTCCACCCCATCCACGGCTCGGTCAGCCTGATCGACACGCCCGAGGCGCTGGCCGAGATCAAGCGCAGCGATGTCGTGGTCGGTTGCCTGCCCCAGGTCGGCGATCCGACCGACCTGCGCCTCGCCGCCTTCCGCGAGGCCCAGCGTGCCGACCTGGCCGAGGGCGCCGACGAGCGCAGCGACGATCACATCGCCCATTACTACCCCTGGGCCGAGTTCGACGACTACCCGTTCAACTCGGTCGGGCTGGGGCTGAACGAGGCGCTGCTGCGCCGGCTGCGGGCCAGCGCGCCGGAAGCCGAGGTGGTGCTCAACTTCGGCAGCCGGGTCGGCAGCGCGATCCTGTTCTCGTTCTTCGAGGCCAACGGCTACGAGCCCGAGAAGCTGCATTCGCAGGTCGTGCGCCAGGATGCCGGCACCGACATCTCGTTCTTCGTCGCGCTGGAAAAGGCGCTGCGCGGCACCGAGTTCGAGGCGGATTTCAGCTGCGAGTTCTTCGCCGATCCCGAGGGCAGGAAGCCGCTCTCGGCCTGCGAGGCCCAGGCGCGGATCGACGCCGAGCCGGAGGCGCCGCTCTACCACGAGGTCTGCGTCATCCGCGGCCTGCCGGTCGAGAGCTGACCCGGCCACCCGACGCCGGAGAACAGCGAAACGCCGCCCATCAGCCGCCGGCGCGGCGGGCGAAGATCCGGCGGATTGTGGCGAAGAACAGCGGCACGAAGATCACCCCCAGCACCGTGGCGGCGATGGTGCCGCCCAGCACCCCGGCGCCGATCGCCCGGCGCCCGCCGGAACCCGCACCGGTGCTCAGCACCAGCGGCAGCACGCCCAGCGAGAACGCCATCGAGGTCATGATGATCGGCCGGAAACGCTGGACTGCTGCCACGCGCACCGCCTCGAACACGCCCTCGCCCGCCTGCATCCGGTCGCGGGCGAATTCGACGATCAGGATCGCGTTCTTGCCGGTCAGGCCGATCACGGTCAGCAGCCCGACCTGGAAGAAGACGCCGTTGTCGAAGCCGCCCAGCCAGGCGCCCAGGAGCGCGCCCAGCACGCCGATCGGCATCGCCAGCATCACCGCGAAGGGGATCGCCCAGCTTTCGTAAAGTGCCGCGAGGCAGAGGAAGATCGCCGCCAACGACAGCCCGTAGAGCAGCGGCGCCTTGCCGCCCGATTGCTGTTCCTCCAGCGAGATGCCGGTCCAGGCGACGCGGTAGCTGCCGGGCAGTTGCGCCGCCAGCCGCTTGACCTCGGCCATCGCCTCGCCCGAGGAAACGCCCGAGGCCGGGCTGCCCTGGATATGCATCGCCGCGACGCCGTTGTAGCGGTCGAGCCCCTGGGGGCCGTATTTCCAGCTCGCCGTGGTGAAGTTCGAGAACGGGACGAGGCCGCCCGAGGCGTTGCGGACGCGCCATTTCTGCAGGTCCGACGGCACCGCCCGGGCCGAGGGCTCGCCCTGGACGTAGACCCGCTTGATCCGGCCGTTGTCGTTGAAATCGTTGACGTAGGAACCGGCCCAGGCGATCGACAGCGTGTTCGCCACCTGGCTCGGGGTGATGCCGTAGGCCCCGGCCCGGCGCCAGTCGATATTGAGGTCGAACTGGGCCGCGTCCTCGAGCCCCGAAGGCCGGGCCGAGGCGATTTTCGGGTCCTGCGCCAGCATGCCGAGAAGTTGGTTGCGCGCGGCCAGGAGTTGCTCGTGGCTCTGGCCGCCCTGGGCCTGGAGGTAGAAGTCGAAACCCGAGACGTTGCCGAGAGAGATCACCGCCGGCGGCACGATCGGGAACACCATCGCGTCCTTGATCCGGCTCAGCGCGCCGAAGGCCCGGCCGGCGATGGCCTTGACGTTCTGGTCGGGCCGGGTCCGCTCGGACCAGTCCTTGAGCCGGACGAAGGTCAGGCCCATGTTCTGGCCCTGCCCGGCGAAGCTGAAGCCGACGACGCCGAAGACCGACTCGACATTGTCCTTCTCGGCGCTGTTGAAATAGCCCTCGACCTGCTGCACCACCTTCAGCGTCCGCTCGGCGGTGGCGCCGGTCGGGGCCTGGATCAGCGTCATCAGCACGCCCTGATCCTCGTCGGGCAGAAAGCCGGTCGGGGTCTGGACGAACATCCAGCCCATGCCGAGGCCGAGCGCGAGATAGATCACCCCGACCCGCAACGGCCGCTTGATGACATAGCCGACGGTGGCGCCATAGCCCCTGGTCAGCCCGCCGAAGCCGCGGTTGAACCAGCCGAAGACGCCGCGGCGGCTGTGATGGGCGTCCTTGCGGCGCAGGAGCGTGGCACAAAGCGCCGGCGTCAGGGTCAGCGCGACGACGACCGAGAGCAGCATCGCCGAGACGATGGTGATCGAGAACTGCTGGTAGATCACCCCGGTCGAGCCGCCGAAGAAGGCCATCGGCACGAAGACCGCCGAAAGCACCAGCGCCACGCCGATCAGCGCGCCGGTGATCTGCCCCATCGACTTGCGCGTCGCCTCGCGCGGCGGCAGGCCCTCCTCCTCCATGATCCGCTCGACGTTCTCCACGACCACGATGGCGTCATCGACGAGCAGGCCGATCGCCAGCACCATCGCCAGCATGGTCAGCGTGTTGATGGTGAAGCCGGCGACGGCGAGGATGCCGAACGTGCCGAGCAGCACCACCGGCACCGCCAGCGTCGGGATCAGCGTGGCGCGGAAGTTCTGCAGGAACAGCAGCATGACGAGGAAGACGAGGCCGATCGCCTCGACCAAGGTCCGCACCACCTCCTCGATCGAAATGCGGACGAAGGGCGTGGTGTCGTAGGGCACGACGTAATGCACGCCCTCGGGGAAATACTGCGCCATCTCCTCGACCTGCGCCCGCACCCGCGTCGCGGTGTCGAGCGCGTTGGCGCCCGAGGCGAGCTGGATCGCCAGGCCGGCCGCCGGCTTGCCGTTGAAGCGGGCGATGGTCGAGTAGTTCTCGGCCCCGATCTCGACCTTGGCGACGTCCTTGAGCCGGACCAGGCCGCCATCGGTCTCGGCCCGCAGCACGATCTGCTCGAAATCCTGCGGCGTGCGCAAGAGCGACTGCGCGGTGATGGTGGCGTTGAGCTGCTGGCCCTTGACAGTCGGCAGGCTGCCGAAGGACCCGGCCGAGATCTGGGCGTTCTGGGCCGAGACGGCGGCGACCACGTCGGAGGGGGTCAACTGGTAGGCCGCCAGCTTGGACGGGTCGAGCCAGATCCGCATCGCGTATTGGGCGCCGAAGGCCTGGACGCCGCCGACGCCCTTCACCCGGCTGAGCGTGTCGGACATGTGGGTCTTCATGTAATCCGACAGGTCGACCTGGGTCAGGTCGGGATTGTCCGAGATCAGCGCGACGACCATCAGGAAGCCGGACGAGGTCTTCTCGACCCGCACGCCCTGGCGCTGGACCGCCTCGGGCAGCAGCGCCGTCGCCCCGGCGAGCTTGTTCTGGACCTGGACCTGGGCGATGTCGGGGTCGGTGCCGGTGTCGAAGGTCAGGGTCACGGTCGCCCGCCCGGCCGAGGTCGAGCTGGAGCTCATGTAGCGCAGCCCGTCGAGCCCGGTCATCTGCTGTTCGATGACCTGGGTGACGGTGTTGGCGACGGTCTCGGCCGAGGCGCCGGGATAGCTGGCGGTGACGCGCACCGCCGGCGGCGCGATCTGCGGATATTGCGCAACCGGCAGGGTCGAGATCGACAACAGCCCGATCCCCATGATCAGGATCGAGATCACCCAGGCAAAGACCGGCCGGTCGATGAAGAAACGTGCCATGCGCGTGCTCCCCGCGGCTCGATCAGTTGCCGGACGGGGCCGCGGCCCCGGTGGTGTCGGCGGCCTTGCGTTCCTCGGGTTTCACCGTGGCGCCCGGCGCGATCTTCTGCAGCCCGGCGACGATCACCCGGTCGCCGGGCTTGACGCCCGCATCGACCACCCAGTTCGCGCCGCTGTCGCGCAGCACGTGCAGCTGGCGCTGTTCGACCTTGTTTTCGGCAGTGACCACCATCGCCACCGGCTCGCCGCGCCGGTCGCGACTGACGGCCTCCTGCGGCACCAGCACGACATTCTCGGCCCGGCCCTGCGGCATCTCGACCTGCACATACATTCCGGGCAGCAACAGCCCGTCGGGATTGGGAAATTCCAGCCGCAGCACGACGACGCCGGTCAGTTCGTCGACATGGGGCTCGGCCGCCGACAGGTGACCCTTCTCGGCATAGACCGTGCCATCGGCCAGCTTGAGCGTCACCGGCGCGGTGGCCATGTCGCCCGCCCCGGCGGTGCCCGCGGCCAGGTTGCGGCGCCAGCGCACGAGGTCGGCGGCGGACTGGGTGACGTCGACATAGACCGGATCGAGGGTGCGGATCACCGCCAGCGCCGTCGCCTGGCCCGAGGTCACCAGCGCGCCCTTGGTGGTCTGGCTCAGGCCGATGGTGCCCGAGAGCTGGGCCCGGATCGTGGTGTGGTCGAGGTCGATCTTGGCCTTGCGCAGGTTGGCCTCGGCCACCTGCACCGCCGCCGCGGCGACGTCGCGCGCGACCAGCGCGTCATCGAGGTTCTGCTGGCTGACCACGCTGCGTCCCATCAGGGTCTTCTGCCGGTCGGCCTCGGACTGGGCCTGGCGCAGCTGCGCCCTGGCCTGGGCGACGCTGGCCTCGGCCGCCGCCACCTGCGCCTGATAAGTCGCGTCGTCGATCCGGTAGAGTGGCTGGCCCTCCTGCACCGGACTGCCCTCCTTGAACAACCGCTCGGTGACGATGCCGTTGACCTGCGGCCGGACCTCGGCCACCGCCGAGGCCGCCACCCGGCCGGGCAGCGCCGAGGTCAGCGTCACCGAGGCCTGTTTCAGCGTCACCACGGTGACGGCGGCGGGCGGACGCCCGGCCTGCTGCGCCGACGCCCCCGTGACGGCAACGGCGCTGGCTGCGCCCAGCGCCAGCGCGGCCGCACGGACGAGATTGCGTAGGGAAATTGCTGGGGCCGGCATGGTCGGGCACTCCTGACAAGTCCGCGGTGACGGAGGGCGGCACGGGAATCGCGGCCGCATATTGGCGGCCTGCTGCCGAATTAAGGAAACCAGTGGGTTTTGTAAAGCGGCGAAATGCTGTAAGGCGAGGCGCGTAGAGACGCGCGCCGAGCGCGAGGAGGGAGACGCGCATGACCGATCCGCATTCGCCGCCCCCGGAGGGGGCCGAAGTGCCCTGCCGCCGTCGCGGCCGGCCGGTCCAGCTCGATCCCGACACCCGGATCGCGCGGGTGCTCGACGCGACCGAGGCGCTCCTGGCCGATCAGGGCGTCGACCGGATCAGCATGAGCGCCATCGCCCGCGCCGCCGGCATGTCGAAGCGCACCGTTTACGAGCTGTTCGCCAGCCGCGAGGAGCTGATCGGCGCCTGCCTGCGGCGGATGCTGGCCTCGGTGTTCCGGCCGCTCGCACCGGACGAGGCGGCACTGCCGCTGCCCGAGCGGCTGCGGATCATCCTGACCATGCACTGGGCGCCGGGGATCGAGGACCGGTCGCTGGAGATTCTCCGTGCCGCCATCGCCGAGACCCGGCGCCAGCCGGCGCTGGCCCGGCACCTGCTCGACAACGGCTTCAGCGAACTGTCCGGGCGGATCGAGGAGGAACTGAGACGCGAGGTCGACCGCGGCGCGTTGGCGCTCGACGACATCCCGCTGGCGGCCGAGATCCTGCGCGACATGGTGTGCGAGAACCCCGTCGCCGCGCTGCTCGACCCGACCCGGCCGGCCTCCGACCGCCGGAACGCCCGCGCCGCCCGCCGCGACCGGGCGATCGAGATCTTCTGCCGCGGGATCGCCTAGAGACCCGCGCGCCGCCCCGTCCCTCCGGCGCAGCGCACGAAGCACGGGCTGGCCGAATCCCTCCTGCGCTCCTAAAGCGGGAACAGGGAGTTCCTCATGTGCGGAAATTCGGAAATCGCGGCCCAGCCCCATCCGTCGCGGCCGGTGCGGGGCCTGCGCCCATGAGCGGCGGGGTCGAAAACCTTGCGGTCCACGACCTGCGGCTGCTGCGGGCCCTGGTCGCCGTCGCGCGCGAGGGCAACGTGACGCGGGCGGCGGAGCTGCTGCACCTCACCCAGCCGGCGCTGAGCATCCAGCTGCGCAAGCTGTCCGAGCTGACCGACCTGACCCTGTTCCGCCGCAGCGCCACCGGCATGGACCTGACCGCCGACGGCGCGATGTTGGCGGTCAAGGCCGAGCTGGTGCTGGCCTCGGTCGAGGATTTCAACCAGCTCTTGCGGACGATGCGCAGCCAGCTGCGCGGCAAGCTGAGCATCGGCACCATCATCGACCCGGAATTCACCCGCCTCGGCGCGCTGCTGCAACGACTGCTGGAAACCGCGCCGGGGGTGTCGACCTCGCTGCGCCACGGCGTCAGCGGCGAGGTGCTCGACCAGATCACGCGCGGGGCGCTCGATGTCGGCTTCTACCTGGGCGATCTGCCCGAGGGCGCGGAAAGCCGCTATCACCTCCGGCCGCTGTCGCGGCTGGGCTACCGCGTCGTCGCCCCGCCCGCGCTGGCGCAGAAGGCGCGCCACATGGACTGGGCCGAGCTTGCCCGCCTGCCCTGGGTCGGCACGCCGCCAAGCTCGGTGCATAACCGCCTGCTGGCCCGGCGTTTCGCCGCCTGCGGGGTGGAACAGAACGTGGTCGCGCAGGTCGACCAGGAATCCTCGATGCTGGCGATGGCGCGCACCGGCGTCGGGCTCAGCCTGTGCCGCGAGTCGATCGCCCTGCACGAGGCGCAGTCGGGCACGGTGGTGATGCTCGATCACCCGCCGCTGGAAACCGAGCTGAGCTTCCTCTGCCTCGCCGCCCGCGCCGAGGACCCGGTCGTCGCCGCGGCGCTGAAGGCGATCGACGACGTCTGGGGGCGCTAGCTCGGCAGGTATTCCCGCGACCAGCTTTCGCTGATCGCGCCAGCCGCGATCATCTCGTCGATGCGGGCGTCGTCATAGCCCAGCTCGCGCAGCACCTGCCGCGTCGAGGCGCCGTATTTCTCGGCCGGCTTCGGCAGGATCACGCGGCCCCGCGCCGGACGGACGCCGATGCAATCGAGCTGCGTGACCACATGCCCCGACGGGTGATCGGCGCAGACCGAGAAGGAATAGCTGCCCCGGTCGATGCCCGGCGTCCCGTCCGGCTCGCGCGTGTGTTTCGCCCGCAGCGCGTCGATATTGTCGCAGACCGCGGCGGCGATGTCGTGGCCGCGCAGCGTCCCGATCCAGTAGTCCGAGGTGTCGTTGGCGAATATCTCGGACAGGAAGGCCTCGCGCTCTTCCCGCGGCACTTCCGCGAAGCCGGCAAATTCGGGCACCGCCGCCAGCTTCTCGACGTCGCCCTCGTAGGCCGAGAGCAGCAGCCAGTCGCCCGAGGCGGTGTAGTAGAACCGCGTCAGCGCGTCGTAACCGTTGACGTGGCGCCCCGAGGGTTCGTCGAACAGGCCGCGGCCGGTATAGTCGTAGCAGAACGGCACCTGCAGCAGCCCGGAATTGGCGCAAAGCGAGGTGCGCGCCCGGCCGGTGACGCCGACCTTGAGCTGCTGGTAGAGCGCCGCACCGATGGCGACGGTTCCGGCAAAGCCGCACATGACGTCGATGGTGCCGACATGGGCGTGCTCCTCGGGCTCGCTCATCGAGCCGCCGAAGCGCAGCATGATCCCTGTCGTCGCCTGCACGACGTCGTCGTAGCCGACGTAATCGGTGCGCGGCCCGCGCCGCACCCCCGAGAAGCAGTCGAGCTTGCAGAACACCGCGTCGGGGTTGATCCGCGCCAGGCTGTCGGCATCGAGGCCCATCGCCCGGATCTGGTTGTCGGGCGCGTTCCAGACGATGACGTCGACGGAACGCACCAGCTCGTCGAAGGCCTCGCGCCCCTCCGGCGTGGTCATCTCGATCAGGGCCGAGCGTTTGCCGCGCATATGCGACAGGCCGAAGATGACCGTGTTCCAGGCGTCGTATCGGGGCGAGGCCGGGTCGAGCTTGATCACCTCGGCGCCGAAGCGGGTCAGGTAGCTGACCGAATGCGGCCCGGCGATGACGTTGCACAGATCGAGGATGCGCACCCCCTCCAGCCAGCCGGAGCGGTCGGCGGGGTCGGCGACCCGGGGCAGCTTGGTCCGGATGCGCTTGAAGGCGTGCAGGGCGGTGCTGTAATCGACCCAGCGGCGCGGTGTCGGCGACAGCGCCGCCTCGCCGCTTTCCTCGAGCCAGGCGACCGGGCCGGGCTGGATCATGGTGCCGAATTCCGGGTCCTCGACATCGATCATCAGCCCCGAGGTCTCGGCATGGTCGTCGTTGATCCATTCCTGCAGCCAGCGTTGCGGCGCGCCGGGGAACTTGTTGCGGCCGAAGATCCGTTCCCATTCCTTGGCGGTGCGGGTGAGGAACACCTCCTTCATCCGCGCCGCGATCTTGTCGGCCCAGAATTTCGGCAGCGGGTAGACCCCGAGCGAGACGTCGGACGACCATTCCGAGGTCGGCTTGTAGGTGTCGTCCTCCTCGCTCAGCCCCTCGGCGACCAGCTCGTCGTAGATGCCCAACGTCTGCAGGCAGCGCCGGGCGTGGTTCTTGTGGCTGGGACAGACGACGTAGAACATGCGCCCGTCCTTGCACAGGTAGCTGCGGTAGAACGGGTCGAGCAGTTCCTGCAACTCCTCGTAGCTGACATTCATCGGCAGCCCCTCGATCCGGCGCCGGCTGATCTCGCGCTCGCGCTGGGTCAGGTAGCGGTCGGGCAGGTTCTCGATCCGGATCGAGTTGTAGCACAGCCCCTCCATCACCGCCGAGGCCAACGGCACCTCGATCTGGTCGCCCAGGCCGTTACGCTCGCGCGCCTGCAGCGCCAGCACGGCGGCCGAGGCGGCGATCGTCGCGCCATATGCCGAGGCCAGCGGCAGCGGCGAAAACGACGGGTTGACGCCCATCAGCACCCGGTTCAGCCCCATGTCGGTGAAGACCCCGGAACTGGCGGCGATGATGCTTTCATAGGCGCGCAGCTCGCGGCGTTCCTCGTCGGCCGAGGCGAAACCGGGGATCGAGACGGTGATCAGCTCCGGGTATTGCTTGCGCAGCTCGGCCGGATCGAGCCCCAGCGCCGCCATCTTGCCGGGGCGGAAATTCTCGATCACGATGTCGGCTTCGGCGACCAGCTCGCGCGCGCGCTCCAGCCCCTCCTCGGATTTCAGATCGAGCGAGACGATCAGCTTGTTGCGGTTGAGGGTCGCGTTGGCGGGGCTTTTCCACATCGTCCCGCCGGGCGGGTCGACATGCACGACCGTGGCGCCCAGATCGCCCAGGATCATCGCCGTCGCGGGACCGGCGATGTACTGGCCGAAATCGAGCACCTTGACATTGTGCAGGGGCAGCTTGGCGGTGGGGGTGCTGGACATCGCGCGTCTCCGTCCGGGGCTCAGGCGTCTTGCAGAATGAAGCTCGCCGCTTTCTCGGCGATCATCAAGGTCGGCGAATTGGTGTTGCCCGAGGTGATGGCCGGCATCACCCCGGCATCGGCGATCCGCAACCCCTTGACGCCGCGCATCCGCAGCCGGCTGTCGACCACCGCCATCGGGTCGTCCTCGCGGCCCATCTTCGTCGTCCCGGTCGGGTGGAAGATGGTCGAGGCGATGTCGCCGGCCAGCCGCGCCAGTTCCTCGTCGGTCTGGTATTGCGGCCCCGGCTTCCATTCGACGGGGTTGTATTTCGCCATCGCCGGCTGGCCCATGATCCTGCGCACCTGGCGCAGGCTCTGCGCCGCGACCAGCCTGTCATCCTCGGTCGACAGGTAGTTCGGCGCGATCTTCGGCGCGTCGCCGGGCCGGGACGAGCGAATCTCGACCGTGCCGCGCGAGCTCGGGTTGAGGTTGCAGACGCTGGCGGTGATCGCCGGGAAGGTATGCAGCGGCTCGCCGAAGGCGTCGAGGCTGAGCGGCTGGACATGGTATTGCAGGTTCGGATGCGTCCGGCTGTCATCGGAACGGGTGAAGGCGCCGAGCTGGCTGGGCGACATGCTCATCGGCCCGGTGCGGCGCAGGGCGTATTCCAGACCGAACATCGCCCGGCCGGTCAGGGTCGCCGCCAGCTGGTTGAGCGTGCGGGTGCCCTCGACCTTGTAGACGGTGCGGATCTGCAGGTGGTCCTGCAGGTTGCGGCCGATGCCGGGGATGTCGCGCTTCGGCGTGATGCCGTTGGCCTGCAGCACCTCGGCCGGGCCGAGCCCCGACAGCTGCAGGATCTGCGGCGTGCCGATGGCGCCGGCGCAGAGGACGACTTCGCGCCGCGCCCGCACGCTGACGGCGCCGCCGGCCCGGTTCAGCCGGGCGCCGGTGCAGCGCAGCCCGGCCGTGCCGTCCTGCTCCAGCTCCAGCGCCTCGACCTGGGCCTCGGTCCAGACGGTCAGGTTCGGCCGCCCCTTGGCCGGGCGCAGGAAGGCCTTCGAGGCGTTCCAGCGCCAGCCCGAGCGCTGGTTGACGTCGAAATAGCCGACGCCCTCGTTGTCACCGGTGTTGAAATCGTCGGTCCGGGGCACGCCGGCCTCGACCGCGGCCTCGGCGAAACTGTCGAGCACGTCCCAGCGCAGGCGCTGCTTTTCCACCCGCCATTCGCCGCCATGGCCGTGCAGGTCGGAAAAGCGCAGGTTCCCGCGCGAGGCCGGGTTCTCGCCGCCGTCCAGCCGATAATGATCCTCGTGCGCCTTGAAGGCGGGCAGGACATTGTCCCAGCGCCATTCGGGATCGCCCGTCGCCTCGGCCCAGCCGTCGTAGTCGCGCGCCTGGCCGCGCATGTAGATCATGCCGTTGATCGAGGAACAGCCACCCAGCGTCTTGCCGCGCGGATAGCGCAGGCTGCGCCCGTTCAGCCCCGGCTCCTGCTCGGTGTTGAACATCCAGTCGGTGCGGGGATTGCCGATGCAGTAAAGGTAGCCGACGGGGATGTGGATCCAGGGCGAGGTGTCCTTCTTGCCCGCCTCGATCAGCAGCACGCGGGTTGCCGGATCGCGGCTCAGCCGGTTGGCCAGCAGGCAGCCCGCCGTCCCCGCGCCGATCACGACATAGTCGAACCTGTTCGCCTGGTCTTGCATCAGATCTCTCCCCTTCGCCGGTCCGCGCTCCGTCGGGACGGTGCGACGGGCTTAGCCGAGGAGCTGCCGCCCTGCCCAATAAAACCCACGGGAAGGATTATTACGGGCGCTTATAATGCGCCCCCTATGTCCAGTGCGGCCGCCAACTGCTATTGGCCTCTGCACCACGATGGCCGATGGACGGCCCGGCGCTGCCGGGCCAGGCAGGGAAGCACGAGAACAGGAGCGAACATGGCGGTGAAGACGGCAGTTATCGGGCTGGGGATCATGGGGCGGCGGATGCTCGAACACATGGTGCCGCATGAAGGCTACGATCCGGTGGCGCTGTGGGACCCGGACCCGGCAGCCTGCGCGGCGGCGCAGGACCTCGCCCCCGGGGCGCGGGTCGCGGGCTCGGTGGAAGCGGCCATCGCCGGGGCCGACCTGGTCTACCTCGCCTGCCCGCCGGTGCCGCGCAAGGCCTACGCCCTGGCCGCGGCTTCGGCCGGCAAGGCGGTGTTCCTGGAGAAGCCGCTCGGCGTCGACGAGGCCGAAAGCGCGGCGCTGGTGGCCGGGCTGCGGGACAGCGGCGTGCCGGCGGCGGTGAACTTCACCCAGGCCGCCGGCGAGGCGCTGGCCCATATCTCCCATGCCGCGCAGGCCGGCGAGATGGGCGATCTGGCCGGCGTCGACATGGTCGTCACCTATGCCGCCTGGCCGCGCGCCTGGCAGCAGGCTGCCGACTGGCTGCGCTTCCGCGCCGAGGGCGGCATGACGCGGGAGGTGCTGTCGCATTTCCTGTTCTTCACCCAGCGCATTCTCGGCCCGCTCTCGGTGGTCTGGGCGCGGCCGTCCTACCCCGCCGACCCGGCCCTGTGCGAAACCGCCCTGCTCGCCCGGCTGGAAAACGCCCGGGGCCTGCCGGTGTCGATCCTGGCCTCGGTCGGCGGCGCCCAGCCCGACCGCCAGGAATTCACCGTCAAGGGCAGCAAGGCCAGCCACCGGGTCTCGAACTTCTCGGACGAATCCGTCTCGCAAGGCGCCGCGTTCACCCCGGTCGGCCCCGAGCCGGGGGACCGCCGCGCCGTCGCGTTGCGGGCGCAGCTCGACGACCTGCTGCTGTGCATCGCGGGCCGGCCGCACCGGCTGGCGACCCCGCAGGAGGCGCTGGACGTGCAACGGCTGGTCGAGGAGATGCTGCGCGGCAAGCCCTGACAGGGCGGCGGGCCCGGCCCACCGCGCGGGGCCAGACCCGGGGCGCCGGGCCGCCCCGTCCACCGCCTTGTCCCCGGAACCTGCGGCGGCTTCATGGGGCTCGCCCGGAAGGCGCGGCGCCGGGCAAAGCCAGCCGGCGCGACGGAACCGCAGCCGCGCCGCCCGCATGAAGACGGTCTTGGAGGGCGGCCCCGACCAGCCTGCAACCTCCTTGCGGCCTGTCGCCCTCGCCTTCGCTCCGGCCGCCACCTTCCCTGCTTTCCGATCCGATCGGCTTCCCGGCCCCCGCGCGCATGCCGGGGCCGGGGGCGCCCCTTTGCCAGCGGGCTGGAAGACGGGACCGGGGTCGTCAGCGCCGACCTGACCCCATGTCGTTTACGATTTTTCATCGTTATTGACGACTATTCATTTTTGATCTACGTTCGCGCTAAAGCCAAAAGGGACACCCCCGTCCTGCTTCCGGCTTCGCATCGCGATGCCCGACATCGCCGAACACGCAAGGGGCGGCCCCGGCGCCATTCCCGCTTTGGCCAAGGAGGACGGTGACGATGGCCCCGAGCTGCGCCCCTTCCGCAATCGCACGCCGCGGAGGGCCCGCCTCGGCCTTCCCGCCCGGCTCAACCACGGCCGGAACCGCCGTGAAATCCATTGCTCGGACGGCCGCGTGGCCGGCGCCGGCACGCCGCAATTTCCCCACGAACAAGCGAAACGAAGGAGAAGCCTCATGACGATCGACGGAACCTACAAGGTGAAGGTCCATACCCCGGTGGGCGTGCAGGACGGCGAGATGACCCTGAAGGCCGAGGGCGCGTCGCTGTCTGGCACGCTCGTCAACCCGCTCGGCACGACCGAATTCTCGGGCGGCACCGTCACCGGCGATGCGATCGCCTTCGACACCCGGATCCCGACCCCGATCGGCCGCCTCAAGGCCCATGTCAGCGGCACCGTCAGCGGCGACCAGTTCAGCGGCAAGGCCAAGCTGCCGCTCGGCTCGGCCCAGATCGAAGGCGCCAAGCTGGCGTGACCCCGAGGAGGATACCGACATGAACATCCAGGCCGCCCCCGGACAGGCGATCGTCCCCGGCTTCTCTCTCGCCGAGCGCGACCGGCGCTGGGCCATCGCCCGCCAGATGATGGAGGAGATGGATCTCGAAGGCCTCGTCGTCTTCGGCTCGCGCGAGGGCGCCTTCCCGGCGCCCTTCGCGATGGACACCTACTTCACCAACGACCGGCCCGGCGCCATCGTCGTGTTCCCGCGCGCGGGCGCGCCCCGCGTGCTGGCCTTCGCCCTGGCCGCCAACGACCACCTGCAGGCCATCGACCGCGGCGAAGAGGTCTGGGTCCGGCCCGAGAACGTCTATGCCGGCGCGCCGAACGGCATGCTGCTGAGCCTGCTGATGAAGGAGGTCGGTATCGGCGAGAAGCGCGTCGGCGTGATCGGGCTCGATCCCTATCCGCCGTTCTACTTCGACGGGGCGATCCCCTACCATATGTGGAAGACGGTGCTCGACAGCTTCCCCGAGGCCGATTTCGTCCAGCTCGGAGATCGTTTCTTCGACCTGACCGCCGCGCGCAGCGCCGAAGAGCTCGAGGTGCTGAGATGGTCGGCGAATGTCGGCGAGACGATGGCCGAGGCCCTGCGCGACGCGACGCGGCCGGGCGTCACCGAGGCCGAGCTCTATTCCGCCGTCATGGCGGCCTGTTCGCGCAATGTCGGCTTCACCGCCGAAATCCTGCTCGGTTCCGGCAAGGATATCGTCAGCTTCGGCCCGCCGCGCTGGAACTACCGGCCGCAGGCGCCCCGCGTGATCGAGGACGGCGATATCGTCATCGGCGAGATCTTCTCGTCGCTCGGCATGCTCGAGACCCAGCACCAGGTGACCGTGGCCGTGGGCGAGGTGCATGAGGACTACCTGCGGGCCGAGGCCGTGGCGCGCGCCTCCTACGAGGCCGGTCTGGCCGCGCTGAGGCCCGGCAACACCTTCGGCGCGCTCGTCGAGGCGATGCAGGCGCCGCTGAAGGCGGCGGGCGGCGACAATGTCCACCCTCTGGTCCACTCGATCAACCCTTTCGGGCTGGTCTGCGGCTTCGGCGCCGGCTTCAACCGCCTGCCGGGGGCGGAACGCTACGCCATCGCGGCCGAGGTGCCGACCTTCGGCGCCGAGGTCGAGATCCGGGCCGGCATGACCTTCGCCTTCGAGCCGAGTTGCCTGTTCGGCCGGCGTTTCGTCAATCTCGGCGGCACGGTCATCGCCGGCGAGGACGGCGCGATCGAGTTGAACAGCGTCACCACGCAGATGATGCGGGCCTGACGGCGAAGGGGCGGTCGCGGCCGAGACCGCCCTTGCAGCCGGCAGGCGTGGCAGGTCGGCACCGACCGGCCTCGCCCCGCCGGACCTTCGCCGCCCGGCGCAGCAATGCGGGGCGCGGCATTGCCGGCCCGCTATGCAGCCCGGGCCGGCCCGCTATGCCGCGCCGTAGCCGCCGCCGCCCGGCGTCTCCATCACGAAGACATCGCCCGCGCCCATCTCGGCGGCATCGTTGCCCCGCAGCGCCTCGACCCGCCCGTCGGCGCGTTCCACCGCGTTCCGGCCCGCCGCGCCGGGCGCCCCTCCGGCCACGCCGAAGGCGCGGGTGATCCGGTGCGAGGACAGGGCCGTCGCCGTCATCGGCTCGAGGAAGCGCAGCCGCCGCACGATGCCGTCGCCGCCGCGATGTCGCCCGGCACCGCCCGAGCCGTGGCGGATGCGGAATTCCTCGACCCGGACCGGGAAGCGGGTTTCCAGCACCTCGGGATCGGTCATGCGGGTGTTGGTCATGTGGCTGTGCACGGCGCTCGCCCCGTCGAAGCCCGGACCGGCGCCGGTGCCGCCGCAGATCGTCTCGTAATTCTGATAGACGTCGTTGCCGTAGACGAAATTGTTCATCGTGCCCTGGCTGCCGGCGATGACGCCCAGCGCGCCGTAGAGGGTATCGGCAATCGCCTGGCTGACCTCGGTATTGCCCGAGATCACCGCCGCCGGATAGGCCGGGTTGATCATGCTGCCCTCGGGCACCCGGATGTCGATGGGCTTCAGGCAGCCCTCGTTCATCGGGATATCGGCCCTCACCAGCGTGCGGAAGACATAGAGCACCACCGCCCGGCAGATCGCCAGCGGCGCGTTGTAGTTCAGCGCGTCCTGCGGCGCCGAGCCGGCGAAATCCACCACCGCGCGCCGCGCCGCGTGATCGACCCGGATCGCCACCTTCAGCTCTGCCCCGCTGTCGAGCGGATAGGTGAACGCCCCGTCCGAGAGCACGTCGATCACCCGCCGCACGCTTTCCTCGGCATTGTCCTGAACATGGCGCATGTAGGCCTGCACCACCTCCTGCCCGAACTGGCCGATGATGCGGTGAAGCTCTGCCGCGCCGGTCGCGTTGGCGGCAACCTGGGCCGCAAGGTCGGCCATGTTCTGGTCGATGTTGCGGCAGGGAAAGGGGCCCGAGGCAAGCAGGGCACGGGTTTCCGCCTCGCGCAGGCGGCCCTCCGCGATCAGGCGGAAATTGTCGATCAGCACACCCTCCTCGTCGATATGGCGGCTGTCGGGCGGGGCCGAGCCCGGGGTCTTGCCGCCGATATCGGCATGGTGGCCCCGCGAGGCCACGGTGAAGAGGATCTCCTCCCCCGCCGCATCGAAGACGGGGGAAATGACCGTGACGTCCGGCAGGTGGGTGCCGCCGTCGAAGGGGTTGTTCATCATGAAGACGTCGCCGGGGCGGATCCTGCCCGCGTTCTTGCGCAGGATCGCGCGGACGCTTTCCGACATCGAGCCCAGATGCACCGGCACATGCGGCGCGTTGGCGACAAGGTCTCCGGCCGCGTCGAAGATCGCGCAGGAGAAATCCAGCCGTTCCTTGATATTCACCGAATAGGCCGTGTTGGCGAGCGTCGCCCCCATCTGCTCGGCGATCGACATGAAGAGATTGTTGAAGACCTCCAGCATGATCGGATCCGCCTTGGTCCCCAGCGCCTCCTGCCGGGCCATCGGCACGACCCGCCTGAGCACGAGATTGCCGCCGGGCCGCGCCTCGGCCCGCCAGCCCGCCTCGACCACGTTGGTGCCGGTCGGTTCGGTGATGATGGCCGGCCCGTCCACCGTCGCCCCGGCGGCAAGGCCGGCGCGGTCGACCAGCGGCACATCCTGCCAGGCGCCGCCGGTGTGCATCCGGGCAACGCCCTGCGCGGCAGCGGAAGGCGCGGCATCGGGCAGTGTCACCGCGGCTCCGGTGGCGCCCACGGCCTCTGCCGTCAGCAGATCGAGGACGAGGTCGTCGCCGGCGGGCGAGAAGCCGAAGCGCTGACGGTGGGCCTCGACGAAGGCCTCCGCCATGTCGGCGGCCGGGCCGAAGGGCACCGGCAGCGTCTGGTGGCCGCCGGAGGTGCGGACATGGGCGGTGCGCAGGATCCTCACCGCCTCGGCCGCGATGCCCTGTCCGGTGACCTCGGCGCAGGCCTCGGCCGCGATCCGCTCCAGCGCGGCCGCCGCTTCCGGCGCGTCGAGCGGGCCCGAGAACTGGTGCTCGCGGATCGCCCGGACATCGGCCAGCCCCATGCCGAAGGCCGACAGGACGCCCGCGAAGGGATGCACGAAGATCGTCGTCATCCCCAGCACATCGGCGACCTGGCAGGCATGCTGACCACCCGCGCCGCCGAAGCAGTTCATCGCGTATTCGGTGACGTCGTAGCCGCGCTGGACCGAGATCTTCTTGATCGCGTTGGCCATGTTCTCGACCGCGATGCGCAGGAAGCCCTCGGCCAGGGCCTCGACGCTCATCTCGGCGTCGCCGGTCTCTGCCGCGATGTCCCGCGCCATCCGGGCGAAGAGCGCCCGCGGCGCCCCGACATCCAGCCGCTCGTCGCCGTTCGGGCCGAAGACGGCGGGGAAATGGTCGGGCTGGATCTTGCCCAGCACGACGTTGCAATCGGTCACGGTCAGCGGGCCGCCGCGGCGATAGCTGGCGGGACCGGGATTGGCGCCCGCGCTTTCGGGGCCGACCTGCAGCCGCCCGTCGCGGAACGTCAGGATCGAGCCGCCCCCCGCCGCCACGGTGTGGATGTTCATCATCGGCGCGCGCACCCGGACGCCCGCGGTTTCCGTCTCGAAGCTGCGCTCATAGCTCCCGGCGTAATGGCAGACATCGGTCGAGGTGCCGCCCATGTCGAAGCCGATCAGGCGGTCGAAGCCCGCCGCCTCGGCCGTGCGCACCATGCCGACGACGCCGCCTGCGGGGCCCGACAGGATCGCGTCCTTGCCCTGGAAAAGCGCCGCATCCGTCAGCCCGCCGTTCGACTGCATGAACATCAGCCGCTCGCAGCCGTTCTCATCCGCGCGCAATGCCTCCGACACCTGCGCCACGTAGCGCCGCAGGATCGGCGACAGATAGGCGTCGACCACCGTCGTGTCGCCCCGCGCCACGAGCTTGATGAGCGGGCTCGCCTGATGGCTGAGCGACACTTGCGTGAAGCCCGCCGCCCGCGCCAGCGCGCCGATGCGCTGCTCATGCTCCGGGTAGCGGTAGCCGTGGATCAGCGCCACCGCGACCGCGCGGAAGCCCTTGGCATGGGCCTCGGCAAGCGCCCGGGCCACCGCCGTTTCGTCGAGCGGCGCCACCTCGGTCCCGTCCTGGGCGAGGCGGGCGGAAACCTCGATCACCTCCACGGCCAGCGTCTCGGGCAGACGGATGTCGAGATCGAAGAGCGCCGGCCTGCTCTGGTAGCCGATGCGCGGCAGATCCCCGAGCCCCCGGTTGGTGACGAAGAGCGTTCGCTCGCCCTTGCGTTCCAGAAGGGCGTTGGTGGCCACCGTGGTGCCCATCTTCACCGCGCCGATCATGCCCCGGGGGATCGGCGCATCCGCCGCCAGGCCGAGGAGATCGCGAATCCCCTGCACGGCGGCGTCAGCGTAGCGTTCGGGGTTCTCCGACAGCAGCTTGTGGGTCAAGAGCCCGCCATCCGGGCGCCGCGCGACGATGTCGGTGAAGGTCCCGCCCCGGTCCAGCCAGAACTGCCATTTGCCCTTGCCCGCATCCTCTGCCATCGTTCCCGCCTCGTGAGTGTTGCCGTGATCCCGTGCGCGCGGCCCAGCCCGAGCCGCGCCGCATCGTGCCTCAGGACGCTAGTAAAACGTTGACAAATTGTCAATGAGACGACATCGTATAGTCATAGTGCAAACCAACAGGGAGAAAATCATGGGCTTTTGGAAAAACCTGGGCGGCGCCCTCGCCGTCTCGCTTGCCTGTGCCGCGCAGGGGCAGGCCGACACCTGGCAGATGCCGACCCCCTATCCGGACGCGACCTTCCACACCAAGAACGACCGCGATTTCGCGGCCGACGTGGCCAAGGCGACCGATGGCAAGCTGACGATCAAGATCCACTCGGCCGGATCGCTCTTCAAGCATCCCGAGATCCCGCGCGCGGTGCGTTCGGGGCAGGTCCAGATCGGCGAGTTCTTCCTGTCGATCATGAACAACGACAACCCCGCCTTCGGCGCGGATTCGCTGCCGTTCCTGGCCACCTCCTACGATCAGGCCGAAAAGCTGTGGCAGGCGCAGAAGCCGATCGTCGAGAAACTGCTCGAGAAGCAGGGGATGATGGTGCTCTACGCCGTGCCGTGGCCGCCGCAGGGGCTCTACACCAAGAAGCCGGTCCACTCGGTCAAGGATCTCGCGGGGCTCAAGTTCCGCTCCTACAACGCGACCCTCGAAAGCTTCGCCAAGCTCGCCGGCGCCGCGCCGACGCAGGTCGAGGTGCCGGACATCCCGCAAGCGTTTTCCACCGGCCGGGTCGAGGCGATGATCACCTCGCCCTCGACCGGCGTGAACTCGAAGGCGTGGGACTACCTGAGCTACTACACCGACATCCAGGCATGGCTGCCCAAGAACATCGTGGTCGCCAACAAGCGCGCCTTCGACCACCTGTCGAAGGAGGAGCAGAAGGCCGTTCTCGACGCCGCCGCCAAGGCCCAGGCCCGCGGCTGGGAGATGTCGAAGAAGGAGACGGTCGAGCAGACCAAGGCGCTCGCCGCCCATGGCATCCATGTCGAGCAACCGACCCCCGAGCTGGAGCAGGGGCTGAAGGAGATCGGCGTCAAGATGCTGGCGCAGTGGAAGGAAAAGGCCGGCCCCGAGGGCAAGGCGCTTCTCGAAGCCTACCAGAAGTAAGCGACCGGGCGGCTCCGAAGGGGCCGCCCCTTTCCCATCCCAAACCGGGGAGATCGAGATGCGCAAGCTCCTGGACGCGCTCTACCGGCTGAGCGGCGGGCTGGCCGCCTTCTTCATCGTGGCGATCGTCGCGGTCGTGCTGGCGCAGGTCTGCCTGAACGCCGCCGACAAGGTCATGGCGGCGCTCGGCTTCGGCGCGCTGGGCCTGACGATCCCGTCCTATGCCGAATTCACCGGCTACTTCCTTGCCGCCTCGACCTTCCTGGCGCTGGCCTACACCCTGCGCGGCGGCGGTCATATCCGTGTGACGCTGGCGATCCAGTTCATGCCGCGCGCCCTGCGCCGGGCGGTCGAGGCGCTGGTGCTGGCGGCCGCGGCCGGAATGACCGGTTTCGCCGCCTGGCACATGATCCTCTACGTCCACGACAGCTGGTCCTACGGCGACATGTCCCCGGGCATGGTGCCGGTGCCGATCTGGATCCCGCAGACGCCGCTGGCGCTCGGGCTGACGATCCTGGCCATTGCCCTCGTGGATGACCTCCTCCAGCTCCTCGCGGGCCGCGCGCCCAGCTTCGAGGGCAAGGACGAAAGCCTGCTGAGCGAGTAAAACGCATGTCGATCCTGACCATCTCGGCGATCCTGCTCGCCATCCTGTTCCTGATGCTGGGCCTCGGGCTCTGGGTCGCCTTCTCGCTGATGGGCGTCGGCATCGCGGCGATGACCATGGGCACCTCCTCGCCCCTCGGCACGGTCATGGCGACCACGATCTGGGGCAACTCGAATTCCTGGGCGCTGGCGGCGCTGCCGCTGTTCATCTGGATGGGCGAGATCCTGTTCCGCTCGCGCCTGTCGGAGGACATGTTCACGGGCCTCGCCCCTTGGATGGAGCGGCTGCCGGGCCGACTGCTGCATGTCAACATCTTCGGCTCGGGCATCTTCGCCGCCGTCTCCGGCTCTTCCGCGGCGACGGCCGCGACCATCGGCAAGCTGTCGATCCCGGAGCTCAAGCGCCGCGGCTACCCCGAGCGGATGATGATCGGCACCCTGGCGGGCTCGGCCACGCTGGGCCTCCTGATCCCGCCCTCGATCATCCTCATCGTCTACGGCGCGGCGACCGAGCAATCCATCGCCCGCCTCTTCATCGCCGGCATCCTGCCGGGGCTGCTGCTGGTCGCGCTCTTCGTCGGCTACGTCGTGATCTGGGGCCTGCTCAACAAGGACAAGCTGCCGACCGAGACGGGAGAAGGGCTGTCCTTCGCGGAGAAGCTGCGCCGCTCGCGCCGGCTGATCCCGATCGTGCTGCTGATCGCGGGGGTCATCGGCTCGATCTACGCGGGCATCGCCTCCCCCACCGACGCGGCCGCCGTCGGCGTGGCGCTGGCGCTTCTGCTGTCCTGGCTTTCGGGCTCGCTCGACCGGCAAAGCTTCACCGAGGGGCTGATGAGCGCGACGATGACCTCGTGCATGATCGCCTTCATCCTGGCCGGCGCGGCCTTCCTGACCGTCGCCATGGGCTTCACCGGCATCCCCTCGCTGCTGGCGGAATGGATCGGCGGGCTGAACCTGTCGCCCTATGCGCTGCTGGCCGCGCTGACCGTCTTCTTCATCGTCATGGGATGCTTCCTTGACGGGATCTCGGTCGTGGTGCTGACCACCTCCGTCATCATGCCGATGGTCGAGAAGGCCGGGATCGACACGATGTGGTTCGGCATCTTCGTGGTGATCGTGGTGGAGATGAGCCAGATCACGCCGCCGGTGGGCTTCAACCTGTTCGTGCTGCAGGCGCTGACCGGGCGGAACATCCTGACGGTCGCCCGGGCCGCGCTGCCCTTCTTCCTGCTGATGCTTGTGGCGCTGGCGCTGGTCGTCGTCTTCCCCGGCATCGCGACCTACCTGCCGAACCACATGTGACCGCAGGAACGGAAGAATGCGGGCGGTAACGACCGCATTTCACAAGCGAAACGCGCGCGTTTCTTGCACATCAGGCGCATGGACGGCTATAGTGGAGGCCCCCTGCAAGGAGCCCGCCATGCCCTCGACCCCGAAGACGCCCGACACCGCCATCGTCTCCTCCGCCCATCTCGCCGAGGGCGGCCCCGGCTGGCAGATGAGCGAGCTGGAATACGCGCTGACGATGGCCAACAACGCCTTCTCGCGCTGGATGATCCATTGCATGGCGGCGCTGGGGCACAAGGACTTCAATCCGCTCGACATCCTGATCCTGCACAACGTCAATCACCGCACCAAGGAAAAGCGGCTGATCGACATCGCCTTCATGCTCAACATCGACGACACGCATACGGTGAACTACGCGCTGAAGAAGCTGGTGAAGGCCGGGCTCGTCGAGGGGCGCAAGATGGGCAAGGAGATGTTCTACCAGACCACCGCGGAGGGGGCCGATCTTTGCGAACGCTACGGCAAGCTGCGGCGCGCCTGCCTTCTTGAGGCGGCCAGGGCGGGCGGGCGCGACTTCGACGAACTCAGCCATGTCGCCGCGGTGCTGCGCAGCCTCTCCGGCCTCTACGACCAGGCGTCACGCGCGGCGGCATCGCTCTGAGGCGGGGCGGCGGCATGGTCAGCCGGCGCGCCCCGAAAGCTCGGTGCCGGCAGACGCCGGCGCCGTTCCGGGACCGGGCAGGAAATCGCCCTTGGCGAGTTCCACCTGCTCGACGACGAAGCGGATGACGGCCTGCACCCGCGCCGCGTCCCGGGAATCCTCGTGGGCCACCAACCAGAACGTCCGCCGGATCTCGACGCTGTCGGGCAGGACCGGAACCAGCGCCGGGACATGCTGCGCCATGAAATCGGGCAGGATGCAGATGCCGGTGCCGGCCGCGGCCGCCCGCATCTGCGCGAACAGGTTGGTGCTGGAGAACTGCGGCTGCAGATCGGCCATCAGGCCGGAAAGGTAATCGAGTTCGGGCGTGTAGATCAGGTCGGGGATGTAGCCGATCTGCAAGTGCTGCCTCAGGTCCTCCTTGCTCCGCACCGGCGGCTGCGCCGCGAGATAGTCGCGCGACGCATACAGGTGCAGGCTGTATTCGGTCAGCAGCCGCGAGAACAGCCGGCCCCGTTCCGGCCGCGACAGGACGATCGCGATATCGGCCTCGCGCTTGGACAGGCTGAAGATCCGCGGCGTCGCGACGAGTTGCAGAGCAAGCTCGGGATGCTGCTCGGCCAGTTGCCCCAGCCGCGGCGCCAGGAAGAAGGCGCCGAAGCCGTCCGGCGCCCCGATGCGGACGGCGCCGCTGAGCGAGAAACGCTCGCCGGCGATGTCGTTCTGGATCTGCGCCGCGGTGCTTTCGATCGCCTCGGCATGGCGCAGCAGCGCCTCGCCCTGCTCGCTCAGCGCATAGCCGCGGGGCGAGCGGGTGAACAGGGCGGCGCCGAGCTGCTCCTCGAGCGCCTTTACCCGGCGGCTGACCGTGGCGTGATCGGTGCGCATCCGCTGGGCGGCCGCCGTCAGGCGGCCGGTGCGGGCCACCGAGAGAAAATAGCGCAGGTCGTTCCAGTCGAAAGCCATCGGACATGAGCATATCCGCACAACCGTTGGGCAATCAATAGCATAGACATGCGGAAGTAATCGCATAGCTTCGGCAGCGTGGGAGAGCTGGGGAGGAACTGCCGCGATGTCAAGTCATCCGTGCCGCGTTTTCATGTCGCGGCGGAAGGCCGGACAGTGAGCCTTCTCGCATGCATCGGACAGGACGCCCCGGGCCCGGCAAGGGCGAGGACGCTCGGCCGGGCGGGACAGGGAGAGCCCGTCTTCGACGCGGCGTGGCAGCCCGGCTTGCGGCAGCATCGGGCCGTCTCCGCCGGGGGGGGGCGGCGCGGGCCGGAGCGTTTCGGCCGCCATCAAATGCTCGCGAGATCGCTCCGAAGCGTCGGCAGGACCGGTGACTCGCGGGGCCCGATTTAACAGGATCGCACCCGACAGCCCCCAGCCGCGACGGGGGCCTGCGGGAGACACGAGCCGTGGAGACGGCGTTAGCAAGGGAGGAACTGAAATGAAGTTCATCGGAACTCTGGGAATGACGGC
Organism: Acidimangrovimonas pyrenivorans; assembly: GCF_042643245.1. NCBI lineage: Bacteria > Pseudomonadati > Pseudomonadota > Alphaproteobacteria > Rhodobacterales > Paracoccaceae > Acidimangrovimonas > Acidimangrovimonas pyrenivorans. The sequence continues at coordinate 28,968 of NZ_JBHRSK010000004.1, read as the reverse complement.
GGCGGCGCTCGCGCTGTCTTCCGGTGTCGCCTGGTCGGGCGGCGTTTCGGACGGGGTCGTCAAGATCGGCGTGCTGGGCGACATGTCCGGCGTCTATTCGACCGGCTTCAGCGGCGACGGCGCCGTCGCTGCGGTGAAGATGGCGGTGCGCGACTTCGGCGGCACGGTGCTTGGCAAGCCGATCGAGGTGATCTCGGCCGACCACCAGAACAAGGCCGATGTCGCCTCGTCGACCGCGCGCAAGTGGATCGACGAGGATCACGTCGACATGATCACCGACCTGACCAACTCGGCGGTGGCGCTGGCGGTGCAGAAGCTCGCCTCCGAGAAGAAGGTCATCACCATGGCCACCGGCGCCGCGACCACCGCGCTGACCGGCAAGGACTGCACGAAATACGGCATCCACTACGGCTACGACACCCACGCCCTGCCGGTCGGCACCGCCACCGCGATCGTCAAGAACGGCGGCAAGAGCTGGTATTTCATCACCGCCGACTATGCCTTCGGCCATTCGCTGCAGGACAACACCGCCTCGGTGGTCAAGTCGCTCGGCGGCAAGGTGGTCGGCTCTTCCGACGTGCCGCTGGCGACGACCGACTTCTCGTCCTACCTGCTGCAGGCGCAATCCTCGGGGGCGCAGGTGATCGGGCTCGCCAATGCCGGCCAGGACACCGTCAACGCGGTCAAGCAGGCGCATGAGTTCGGCATCGTCGAGGGCGGCCAGCAGCTTGCCGGGATGCTGGTGCTGATCTCCGACGTCAAGAGCCTCGGCACCGATATCGCCAAGGGGCTGCAATTCACCTCGGCCTGGTACTGGAACCACGACGACGCCTCGCGCAAGTGGAAGGCGGAATACGAGAAGTTCTCGAACGGCGCGGCGCCGACCTTCCCGCACGCGGCCGACTATTCGCTGACCATGGCCTATCTGAAGGCGATCAAGGCGGCCGGCACCGACGATCCCGACGCCGTGCGCGCCGAACTCGGCAAGATGAAGATCGACGACTTCTTCGCCCACGGCGGGACGATCCGCAAGGACGGCCTTCTGGTCCACGACATGTACCTGCTGAAGGTGCAGTCGCCCAAGGACGGGCCCTGGGACGTGGCCGAGGTGGTGCGCGAGATCCCGGGCAAGGACGCCTTTTTCTCCCTTGCCGACGGCGGCTGCCCGCTGGTCAAGTAACACCGCGGAGGCGGCGGGACCCTCCGCCGCCTCCCCCCTCTCGAGGGGCGGGTCTTCCGCCCCTGCCCCCTTTGGATGCCGGCATGAGCGACTACATTCTCGAAACCCATGATCTGCAGGTCGACTTCGGCGGCTTTCTCGCCGTCCGCGGCGTCGACCTGAAGATCGCGCGCGGCACGATCCACGCGATCATCGGGCCGAACGGCGCCGGCAAGACCACGGTCTTCAACCTGCTGACAAAGTTCCACGCCCCGACCGCCGGCCGGATCGTCTACAACGGCACCGACATCACCCATTGGAAGCCCGCCGAGATCGCCAATCACGGCATCGTCCGCTCGTTCCAGATCTCCGCCGTCTTCCCGCATCTCACCGCGCTCGAGAACGTGCGCCTGGCGCTGCAGCGGCGGCTGGGCGTCAGCTATCACTTCTGGCGTTCGCGCAAGGTGCTGCAGTCGCTCGACCGGGAGGCGATGGAGCGTCTCGGCCAGGTCGGACTGCAGGGCTTCGCCCAGCGCCGCGCGGTCGAGATGCCCTATGGTCGCAAGCGGGCGCTCGAGATCGCGACGACGCTGGCGCTCGAACCCGAACTGATGCTGCTCGACGAGCCGACCCAGGGCATGGGGACCGAGGATGTCGGCGCGGTCACCGATCTGATAAAGAAGGTCTCGGCCGGCCGCACCATCGTCATGGTCGAGCACAACCTGGGCGTGGTGGCGAAGCTCGCCGACGCCATCACCGTGCTCAACCGCGGCGAGGTGCTCGCCGAAGGCCCCTACGAGACGGTATCGAAGGACCCGGCGGTGATGGAGGCCTATATGGGCGTCAGCGCAGAGGAGGCCAGCGCATGACCCGGACGACGACCGCCTCCTCCCCCGCCTCCTCCCCCGCCTCCTCCCCGGCCGCCACCGCGGCCGCGCCGCCGCTGCTGCGGATCCGCGACCTGCACGCCTGGTATGGCGAATCCCACATCCTGCACGGCCTCGACCTTGAGCTGAACGAGGGCGAGCTGATCACCCTGCTCGGCCGCAACGGCGCCGGACGGACGACGACGCTGCGCGCCATCATGGGCATGGTCGACCGCCGCACCGGCTCGATCGAGATCGGCGGCGAGGAGTTCATCTCCAAGCCGGCGCACCGGATCGCGCCGCTCGGCCGCATCGGCTATTGCCCCGAGGAGCGCGGCATCTTCGCCAGCCTGACGGTGGGCGAGAACCTGATGCTGCCGCCGGCGGTCGGCGAAGGCGGCATGAGCCTCGACGAGATCTTCGCCATGTTTCCCAACCTGCGCGAGGTGCAGGGGCGGATGGGCACCCGGCTGTCGGGCGGCGAGCAGCAGATGCTGGCGATGGCGCGCATCCTGCGCACCGGCGCCCGGCTGCTGCTGCTCGACGAGATCACCGAGGGGCTGGCGCCGGTCATCGTCAAGGCGCTGGGCTCCGCGATCCGCCGGCTCAAGGACAAGGGCTACACGATCGTGCTGGTCGAGCAGAACTTCCGCTTCGCGGCGCCGCTGGCCGATCGCCACTACGTCATCGAGCATGGCAAGGTGATCGACCGGATCGAGGGCGCGGAGGTCGAGGCCAGCATGGACCGGCTCAACCATTACCTCAGCGTGTGAGGCGGCGGATGGCGGCAGGAAACCGAAACGGCAGGCCAGGAGAACGGGGCGCAACATGGATCCGATGATCAGGCTGATACTCGCGCAGGGCATGCTCGGGCTCAACAACGGCGTGTTCTACGCCATGCTGAGCCTCGGGCTGGCGATCATCTTCGGCCTGCTGAACGTGGTCAATTTCGCCCATGGCGCGCTCTACATGACCGGCGCCTTCACGGCGCTGATCCTCTATTCCTATTTCGGTGTCTGGATCGGGATGGAATGGCTGCATATCGGTTTCTGGCCGGCGCTGGTGCTGGTGCCGCTGATCGTCGGCTGCTTCGGCATGCTGATGGAACGCTTCATGCTGCGCTGGCTCTACGGGCTCGACCCGATCTACAGCCTGCTGCTGACCTTCGGCGTGACGCTGGTGCTGCAGGGCCTGTTCATCAACTTCTTCAACGCCTCCGGCACGCCCTATCCGGGCCAGCCGGCCGCGCTGCGCGGGGTGGTGAACCTCGGCTTCATGATGTTCCCGAAATACCGGCTGTTCGTGATCCTGTTCTCGATCGCGGTCTGCCTGGCGGTCTGGTACGTGATCGAGCGCACCCGCATCGGCGCGCTGCTCCGGGCCGGGACCGAGAATCCGGAACTGGTGAAGGCCTTCGGCATCAACGTGCCGCTGATGGTGACGCTGACCTTCGGCTTCGGCTCGGGGCTCGCCGGCCTCGCCGGGGTGCTCGCCGCGCCGATTTACTCGGTCAGCCCGCTGATGGGGGCGGACCTGATCATCATCATCTTCGCGGTGGTGGTGATCGGCGGCATGGGCTCGATAATGGGAGCGGTGGTGACCGGCTTCGCGCTCGGGCTGATCGAGGGGATCACCAAGGTCTTCTACGCGCCGGCGGCAAACACGGTGATTTTCTTCCTGATGGTGGTCGTGCTGCTGGTGCGGCCGGCCGGACTCTTCGGGCGCACGCGATAGGACGGGGGCAAGAGCAGTGACGGTTTCCGAAATCGGCGAATTCGACGACCACATCTCGGCCAGGAGCCTGGCCCGCACCCGCGTCACCCAGACCGTGCTCTGGCTGCTGCTGCTGGGCTTCGTGCTGGCGGCGCCGGCGGTGCTCTACCCGGTCTTCGTGATGCAGCTCCTGTGCTTCGCGCTCTTCGCCTGCGCCTTCAACCTGCTGATCGGCTTCACCGGGCTCTTGTCCTTCGGCCATGCCGCCTTCTTCGGCGGCGCCGCCTATGTCGCCGGCCACGCCCTGACCGTCTGGGGCTTCCCGCCGCTGCTCGGCATCCTGACCGGCACCGCCTTCGCCGCGGTGCTGGGCTACGTGGTCGGCGCGCTGGCGATCCGCCGGCAGGGGATCTATTTCGCGATGATCACCCTGGCGCTGGCCCAGATCGTCTATTTCTTCGCCCTGCAACTGCCCTTCACCGGCGGCGAGAACGGGCTGCAGGGCATCCCGCGCGGCCATCTTCTCGGCTTCATCGACCTCAACCGGCCGCTGGCGATGTATTACTTCGTCGCCGCGATCTTCATGGCCGGCTTCCTGTTCATCTACCGCATCATCCACTCGCCCTTCGGCCAGGTGCTGCAAGCGGTGCGCGAGAACGAGCCGCGGGCGCTGTCTCTGGGCTACAATGTCGACCGCTACAAGCTGATCGCCTTCGTGCTGTCGGCCGCGCTCTCGGGCCTCGCCGGCTCGACCAAGTGCATCGTCTTCCAGTTCGCCTCGCTGACCGACGCCCATTGGCAGATGTCGGGCGAGGTCATCCTGATGACCCTGCTCGGCGGGCTCGGGACGATCTTCGGGCCGGTCGTCGGCGCCTTCATCGTGGTCGCGCTGCAGCAGGTGCTGAGCTCGATCGGCTCCTGGGTCCAGGTGGTGATCGGCGCCACCTTCATCGCCTGCGTGCTGCTGTTCCGGCGCGGCGTCATCGGCGAGATAGAGAAACTGCTCAAGATCTCGTCGATATGAGCGGCGGCCGGGGCACGCGTCTCATGTCGTGCCGTTCCCCCGCTGACGCCACGGAAGCCCGCGGAGGACGTTGTCCGGCTCAAGGCCGATGTTAGAGTTGCTGACAGACAAGCGCCCGGGCCGCCCCATGGCCAAAGGGCGTTCCCCCCGGACATGGAAGGAGGAGCCATGACGACCGGACATCCCGAGGCCGCCGGGCTTGGCGCCCGCGCCCGCCGCAACACGATTTCCGACGCGGTGCGCCGGGCCGCGCTGCGCCATGGCGAGCGCCCGGCGCTGACCTTCGCCGACCGCAGCTGGAGCTTCGCCGGGCTCGACCGCGCCGTGAACCGGGTCGCCACCGCGCTGGCCGCGGCGGGGCTGGAGCCGGGCGACCGCATCGGCGCCTACGGCCGCAACTCGGACGCCTATCTGCTGCTCTGGCTGGCGGCGACGCGGATCGGCCTGATCCACGTGCCGATCAACTACGCGCTGACCGACCACGAACTGCATTACATCGTCGACCAGTCCGGCGCCCGGGCGCTGATCTTCGATCTGCCGCTTGGGGACAAGGTGCACGAGGCGCTCGGCACCGACCACGGTTTCGTCATGACCGGCACCTTCCATGGCGGCGACGGCTTCGATGTCCTCGCCATCGCGCTCGGCGGCGCGGACGGCCCGCCGATCGACAGCACCACCGACGATACCGACGTCGCCCAGTTGCTCTATACCTCGGGCACCACCGCCGCGCCCAAGGGCGCGATGATGACCCATCGTGGCCTGACCGCGGAATACATGAGCTGCATCCACGAGCTCGGCTTCGGCCCCGACGACCGGGCGCTGGCCGCGCTGCCGCTCTACCATTCGGCGCAGATGCATGTCTTCGTCATGCCGCAGCTGCTGGTCGGTGCCAGCACGGTGCTGATCGAGGCGCCCCAGCCCGAGCTCTGCCTCAAGCTGATCGAGGAGCACCGCATCACCTCGTTCTTCGCGCCGCCGACGGTGTGGATCAGCCTGCTGCGCTCGCCCGATTTCGACAAGCGCGATCTGTCGTCGCTGAAACAGGTGTTCTACGGCGCCTCGATCATGCCGGTGCCGGTGCTGCAGGAGCTGCGCGCGCGGCTGCCCGGCATCCAGCCCTTCAACTGCTATGGCCAGAGCGAGATCGCCCCGCTCGCCACCGTGCTGCGGCCCGAGGAGCACGACGCGCGCCCGGCCTCGGCCGGCCGGCCGGTGCTCAATGTCGAGACCCGGGTGGTGGACGAGGCGATGAACGACGTCGCCCCGGGCGCGCATGGCGAGATCGTCCACCGCTCGCCGCATCTGATGCTGGGCTACTGGGGCAAGCCCGAGGAGACCGCCGAGGCCTTCGCCGGCGGCTGGTTCCACTCCGGCGATGTCGGCGTCGTCGACGAAGAGGGCTACCTGACCATCGTCGACCGGGTGAAGGACATCATCGTCACCGGCGGCACCAATGTCGCCAGCCGCGAGGTCGAGGAGGCGCTGTTCAGCCATCCCGCGGTTTCGGAGGTGGCGGTCATCGCCCTGCCGCACGAGAAATGGATCGAGGCGGTCACCGCCGTCGTCGTGCTGCGCGACGGCAATGCGGTGGTGGAAGAGGAACTGCTGCTCCACGCCCGGGAAACGCTGGCGCCGTTCAAGATCCCCAAGCGGGTGATCTTCCGCGAGGATCTGCCGCGCAACACCGCCGGCAAGATCCTCAAGCGCGAGCTGCGCAAGGAATATTCAGACGCCCCCTGACCGCCCGGGGCGTCTGCCCCGCGCCTGCGGGCGAAGCCCCGATCGGCGGCATGAATTGCCTGCGGGGCTTCCGCAGGGTCAAGGGGAGCGGCCGCGCGCCGCGCCCTCCCGGACCCTCCCGGGCCGGCACGGGCCGGCACGGGCCGCTCCAGCTCAGGAACGCCCGGAACCGGCCCAGCGCGATCAGGAACAGCGCGGCGCCGATCACCGCCATGGCCAGCAGTTGCGGCCAGACGATGGCGAGGCCGGCACCGCGGAACAGCACCGCCTCGGAGAAGGCGGCGAAATGGATGTCGGGCGCCAGCAGCATCAGGTCGCGGATGAAGCGGGGCATGCTCTCGCGCGGGGTCAGGGTGCCCGACAGCACCTGCAGCGGCAGCAGCACCATCACCAGGAGCAGCCCGAATTGCGGCATCGACCCGGCCAGCGTCGCCAGCATGATCCCCAGCGAAGTGACGGCGAAGAGCTCGAGCGCGGTGCCGAACAGGTAGAGCGGCAGCGCCCCCGCGACCGGCACCTGCAGCACGCCCTCGACGACGAAGACCAGCGAGGCGGCGGTCGCCACCACCACCAGCCCCATCGACCCGACCTTGGACAGCATGATCTCGAGCGACGAGACCGGGTCGACCAGGCCGGAGAGCTGCACCGCCGGCACCATCGCCGGCAGCGCGGTGGCGACGATGACGCTCATCCCCGGACGGGTGGCGCGCAGCCGCGCGACCAGCTCCCAGAACTGGCGCCGCGACAGCGGGTCGACGCCGGTGGTCGGCTCGTCGAGGATCAGCAGATCCGGGTCGTGGATCAGGGCGCAGCACAGCCCCGGCTTCTGCTTCATCCCGCCCGACAGCTTGCCAGCCGGCCGGCCGGCGAAGGGGGCGAGCCCGGTGGCGGTGAGCAGCGCGTCGATGCGGCGGCGGCGCTCCGCGTCGTCCTGGCCGAAGAGACGGCCGAAGAAATAGACATTCTCGCGCAACGAGAGCGAGGCATAGAGGTTGCGGCCCAGCCCCTGCGGCATATAGGCGATGCGCGGCCCGATCCGGCCGCGATGGCCGGCATCCGCCATGTCGCCGCCCAGCACCTCGACACGGCTGTCCCGTATCCGCCGCGCGCCGCGCTCGCGGCCTTGGCGCTCAGCGCCCGGGCGCGGGCGGCATCCAGCGTCGCCTGCGAGGCGGTGCTGTTCTCGGCCAGCTTGGCCGTGCGCTCGTATTGCTTCCGGGCGACGTCGTTGGCGGCCTGGGCCTCCTCGGCCGCCGCCGCCGCCGCGCGCTGCTCGGCCTCGGCCTGCCGGACCCGGTTCTTCGCCGTGTCGACCGCCAGCACCGCCCGCTTGCGCTCGGCCCGGGCCTGGACCAGCGCGACGCCGACCTGGCGGCTGTCGAGCTCGGCCAGCGGCTGGCCGGCATGGACGACCTCGCGTTCCTTGACCAGGAACCTGCCGATCCGCCCGGCCGCCTTGGCCGCGACGACGATGACCGCCGCCAGGCCGACCAGTCCCCATTTGCTGCTCGGCCGGGCCATTGCGACATTCCTTCAAATTGACAAGAGGTTCGGAAAATCGGTGTATTCTGCCGTCAACAGCTGTTGATTGCCCCGTTCGCGGCGCGCATTGCAAGACACAAGATGACGGACATGACCAGCCAACCTGCCAGCACCTCCCGCCTGCCCTCGCGTCAGCGCATCCTGGCGGCGGCCTGCGAGGCTTTCGCGCAGAACAGCTATGAGACGGTGGGGCTGCGCGAGATCGCGGCCCGGGCCGGTGTCGACGTCGCCCAGGCCCATCGCAGCTTCGGCTCGAAGCTCGAGCTGTTCAACGAGGCGTTCCGCAGCGCGATCCGCGCCGACATGGAGGTTCTGCGCGACTGCGACGACCTCGCCGCGACGATGGCCGAGATGCTTCTGGCCCGGCGCGCGGCCGTGCCGGGCAAGCTCGGGGCCGGGCTCAGCATCCTGCTCCACTCGGTCGCCAGCCCCGAGGCGATGGCGGCGCTGCGGCAGGTCGCCAATACCGAATTCCTCGATCCGCTGCGGGGGCGGCGCGATTCCGGCGGGCGCGAGGGCGTCGTGCTGGCGGCGGCGTTCCTGGCCGGGCTGGGGATCGCCTTCCAGGTGCTCGAGTTCGACGCCCTGGACGGTGCCGACCGCGAGACCTTCAAGCGGCGCGTGGTCTCGATCCTGCGGACCATCACGGCGGGCGACACGGCCTGAGCAGGACCGTTCGCGGCCTCGCGGGTCTCCCCGCGAGGCGCTGGTGGCAAGGCCCGTCGCGCGGTCAGGCGGCGACTTCCGGGACCGGGCCGACATAGCGCGACTTGGGGCGGATCAGGCGACCGGCCAGTTCCTGCTCCATCACATGCGCCGTCCAGCCCGCCATCCGGCCCGCGGCGAAGACATTGGTGAAGCTGGCGCGCGGGAAGCCCACCGCCTCCAGTACCAGCGCGGTGAAGAATTCGACATTGGTCTGCAGCGGCCGCAGCGGCTTCTTCTCGGCCAGCTGGGCCAGCGCCTCGGCCTCGACCGCCTCGGCGAAGCGGATGCGCCCCGCCCCGTCGCGCAGCCGGGCGACGGCGCCCTTGAGCACGTCGGCCCGCGGGTCGCGCACCCGGTAGATGCGGTGGCCGAACCCCATCAGCCGCTCGCCCCGCGCCAGCGCCGCCGCGAGCCAGGGGCGGATGTTGTCCTCGGTCCCGATCGCGTCGAGCATGTCGAGGACCGGCCCCGGGGCGCCACCATGCAGCGGGCCTTTCAGGGCGCAGAGCGCGCCGATCACCGACGAGAACATCCCCGCCCGGGTCGAGGCGATCACCCGCGCGGCGAAGGTCGAGGCGTTGAGCCCGTGATCGGCGACGGTGACGAGGTAGCTGTCGAGTGCCTGCACCTGCTCGGGCGCGGCCGGCACGCCGTGCAGCATGCGCAGGAAATCCGCCGCCTGGCCCAGCGACGGGTCGGGCGCGACCGCGGCCTCGCCCGCGCGACGGCGGGCAATCGCGGCGGCGAAGACCGGCACGGCGGCGGTGGCAAGCAGGTGGTGGGGCGTTTCCGCACCGTCGGCGAGCGCCGACAGCAGAAGCCGCAGCGCCTCGACCTGCGACAGCCCGTCCGTCGCCGGCAGCAGCGGCTGCATCAGCGCGAAGGCCTGCGCCCGCGCCGGGCCGAGGGCGGCGCGGATCGCCTCGGCCTCCATCGCCTCGGGGGCGAGCCCCGCCCAGAGCAGGGCGAGAACGGATTCGAAGCGCCAGTCGGCCAGGCTGTCGAGCGCGTGCCCGCGGATGATGAGCTCTCCGGCGGCGCCGTCGACATGGCTGAGAACGGTTTCCGCGGCAATGACATCGTCGAGGCCGGGCGTGCTGTGCGCGGGGGAAATGGCTTGGTCGGTCATGGCAATCCTCGTGCAATCCTCGTGGTTGACAGCGCGGAGGATGGCGTTTCAAGATATATCGTCAATCTTGATTCAATCAATCAATGTAAATCCATGACCGACAGTTCCCCGTTCCTCGACGCCGAGGCCGCCGCCGAAACCCTCGGCGTCAGCCGCGCCACGCTTTACGCCTATGTCAGCCGGGGACTGGTCCGCACGGCCCCTGCCCCGGACGATCCCCGGCGGCGGCTCTACAGCGCCGGGGACATCGCCACGCTGGCCAGGCGCAAGACCGTCGGGCGCCGCCCGCGCGAGGTCGCCGCGGCGACGCTCGACTGGGGGCTGCCGGTGCTGTCCTCGGCGATCACGCTGATCGAGGGCGGGCGGCTCTACTACCGCGGCCACGATGCGGCGCAATGGGCCGAACACGCGACGCTGGAAGAGACGGCGCGGCTGCTCTGGGACTGTGGCGAGGCCGATCCGTTCGCGGCGGGGAAGGACATGGCCGAGGCCGGGACCGCCTGGGACGAGGCGCTGCTTGCCCGGGCCGCGGAACTGCCGCTGAGCGAACGCTGCCAGATGCTGCTGCCGCTGGTCGCCGCGGGGCGGGCGATTGCCTGGCAGCGCGAGAGCCGCTGGCTCTGGCCCGGCGCGGCGGAGTTTTTGCGCGCGATGACCGGGGCGGCCACGGCGAGCCCGCCGCAGGCCATGCCGACCCACGAGAGGCTGGCGCAGGTCTGGGGCGTGGACCGGCAGGGCGCCGAACTCCTGCGCCGGGCGCTGGTGCTGGCGGCGGATCACGAACTCAACGCCTCGGCCTTCGCGGTCCGGGTGGTGGCCTCGACCGGCGCCTCGCTCGGGGCCTGCCTGAGCGCCGGGCTCTCGGCCCTGGGCGGGCCGCTGCATGGCGGCACGACCAGCCTCGTCGAGGCGCTGATGGACGAGATCTCCGCCCCGGCCGACGTGGCGGGCCTGATCGAGACCCGGTTCCGGCGCGGCGACGGCGTGCCCGGCTTCGGCCATCGCCTCTATCCCGACGGCGATCCCCGGGCGCGGGCCCTGCTCGGCCTGCTGCCGCCGGAGCCCGGGCGCGAGACGCTGGTCGCGACCATGGCCGAAAGCGCCGGACGCCATCCCAATCTCGACTTCGCACTGGTCGCGATCCGGCGCGCGCTGGCCCTGCCGCGGGGCGCGGCGCTGGCGCTGTTCGCGATCGGCCGGACGGCGGGATGGATCGCCCACGCGCTGGAGCAGCGCGACGAGGACGGGCTGATCCGTCCGCGGGCACGCTATGTCGGCGTGTCCCCCCCTCCGCGAGACGGCAGCTAGGCCCGGGGGAGGCAGAGACAAACCGCGCCCTGCCCTGGCCCGGAAGGACTGTTGGGGGGGCTGGAAAGGATCGCCGCGCCGGCAGCTCCGGGAGGCGGCCATCGTCGCGCGCGATCCCGGCGGCGGCGATCTCGTCGAGGATGACGCGGGTGCGGGACGGCAGGGGCCGGCCCAACCCCGGCCGCGGCGAGGCGATGCGCGAGCCGGTTCGGGAGCGCCGGCTTGCGAGCGGCACGGACATGCAAGGCATGGTTTGGGCGTCGCCGGACAGGACCAGGAAGACCGCGGCCACGCCAAGGGCGGCGAAGCCTGCAAGGCGTTGCAGCCCAGCGCGGCGGACAGTCCCGCCTGCCGCGACCAGTTCAGCGGCGAAGGCTCACCCCCGGGCGGCCTCTCCGGCAAGACCGCCCATCTCGCGCGGCGACGCCCCGGCAGGGGACGGGTTCGACTTGGCGACTTCCTGCTCGCCCTCGACAAGAAGGTAGTCCAGAAACGCCTGCGCCGCATTCGACAGCCGCTTGCCCCGGCGATGGGCGGCATACCAGCGCCGGCGCAGCGGGAAGCCCTCGACATCCAGCACCGCGAGCTCGCCCGCCGCCAGTTCCAGCCGCAGCGAGTGCAGCGAGAGATAGGCGATCCCGAGTCCCGAGATCACCCCCTGCTTGATCGCCTCGCTGTCGTCGAACTCCATATGGGTCTCAAGGCTCACCCGGACCGAGCGGCAGAGCTTTTCCACCGCCTGGCGGGTGCCCGATCCCGGCTCGCGGCGGATCACGTTCTCCTCGGCGATCCGGGCCAGCGGAATCGCCTTGCGCCCCGCCAGCGGATGGTCCGGCCGGGCGACGAAGACGATCACGTTTTCCAGGAAAGGCTCGGCGACCACCGCGTCCTCCTGCGGCGGGAGGCCCATTATGTAGAGGTCGTCGCGGTTCTCGGCCAGCCGCGCCAGCACGGTCTCGCGGTTGGTGATCGTCAGCCGCGGCGCCACCTCGGGAAAGCGCCGCTTGAAGCGGCCAAGGAGTTGCGGCAGGAAATATTTCGCCGTCGAGACGACGGCCACCGACAGCGGCCCCGCCACCGCGCCATGCAGGTCTTCGAGCGCGGTCTCCATCTCGGCCAGCCGGTCGAGAATGTCGCGGCCGGCCTGCGCCACCTCCTGCCCCGCACGGGTCAGGTGCAGCGTCTTGCCGACCTGCTCGGTCAGCGACATGCCGATCTTTTCCTCGAGCGCCTTGACCTGCATCGAGACCGAGGGCTGCGTGAGGTGAACCTCCTCGGCCGCCCGGGTAACGCTTCCATGCCGCGCCACCGCCTCGAACAGCCGCATCTGCTGCACGGTCGGCAGGATGAGCTTTGCCATAAATAAACCCCTATAGCTTTGATAAAAACAATTTAGTTTTCTCTATTTCACCGGTCAATTACGACTCTCTCAACGCATGCCGATGAGGGAGGAGCCACTCAGATGCCGAAAGACCACAGCAGGACTTACACCGCCGGGGTGAAGGAATATCGCGAAACCTACTGGATGCCCGAATACACCCCCCGGGCCACCGACTTCCTGGCCTGTTTCAAGGTCATCCCGCAGGAGGGCGTCCCGCGCGAGGAGGCCGCCGCGGCCGTCGCCGCCGAAAGCTCGACCGGCACCTGGACGACGGTCTGGACCGACCTGCTGACCGATCTGGAATATTACAAGGGCCGCGCCTACGCGATCGAGGACGTGCCCGGCAATGACGAGGCCTTCTACGCCTTCATCGCCTACCCGATCGACCTGTTCGAGGAAGGCTCGGTGGTCAACGTGCTGACCTCTCTGGTCGGCAACGTCTTCGGCTTCAAGGCGGTGCGGGCGTTGCGGCTGGAGGACGTGCGCATCCCGCTCGCCTATGTGATGACCTGCGGCGGCCCGCCGAACGGCATCCAGGTCGAGCGCGACGTGATGAACAAGTACGGCCGCCCGCTGCTGGGCTGCACGATCAAGCCCAAGCTGGGGCTGAGCGCCAAGAACTACGGCCGGGCCTGTTACGAGGGCCTGCGTGGCGGGCTCGACTTCACCAAGGACGACGAGAACGTCAACTCGCAGCCCTTCATGCGCTGGCGCCAGCGGTTCGACTTCGTGATGGAGGCGATCCAGAAGGCCGAGGCCGAGACCGGCGAGCGCAAGGGCCATTACCTCAACGTCACCGCGCCGACGCCCGAGGAGATGTACAAGCGCGCAGAATACGCCAAGGAGCTGGGCGCGCCGATCATCATGCACGACTACCTGACCGGCGGCTTCACCGCTAATACCGGCCTCGCCAACTGGTGCCGCGACAACGGCATGCTGCTGCATATCCACCGCGCCATGCACACGGTGATCGACCGCAACCCCAATCACGGCATCCATTTCCGGGTGCTGACCAAGATGCTGCGGCTGTCGGGCGGCGACCACCTGCATACCGGCACCGTGGTCGGCAAGCTCGAGGGCGACCGCGCCTCGACGCTGGGCTGGATCGACCTGCTGCGCGAGCGCCACGTCAAGGAGGACCGCTCGCGCGGGATCTTCTTCGACCAGGACTGGGGCGCGATGCCCGGCGCCTTCGCCGTCGCCTCGGGCGGCATCCATGTCTGGCACATGCCGGCGCTGGTGACGATCTTCGGCGACAACGCGGTGCTGCAATTCGGCGGCGGCACGCTCGGCCATCCCTGGGGCAACGCCGCCGGCGCCGCCGCCAACCGGGTGGCGCTGGAAGCCTGCGTCGAGGCCCGCAACCAGGGCCGGGTGCTCGAAAAGGAAGGCAAGGACATCCTGACCAAGGCCGCCAGGTCGAGCCCCGAGCTCGCCACCGCGATGGAGACCTGGAAGGAGATCAAGTTCGAGTTCGACACCGTCGACAAGCTCGACGTGCAACACCGCTGATCCCTTCTTCCCCGCCCCCGGGGCGCACCCGGGGGCCCGCCAACCCGAATTTGGAAAGGACCCGCACAATGAGCGAGATGCAGGACTACAAATCGTCGCTGGGCGACGTCGCCAGCCGCAAGTTCGAGACTTTCTCCTACCTGCCGGCGATGGATGCCGACCAGATCCGCAAGCAGGTGGAATACATCGTCTCGAAAGGCTGGAACCCGGCGGTCGAACATACCGAGCCGGAGAACGCGATGAGCCATTACTGGTACATGTGGAAGCTGCCGATGTTCGGCGAGACCGATGTCGACCGCATCCTGTCCGAGGCCGAAGCCTGCCACAAGGCGCATCCGGCCAATCACGTCCGGCTGGTCGGCTACGACAACTACGCCCAGTCGAAAGGCGCCGAGATGGTGATCCACCGCGGCAAGCCGGTCTGAACGCGAGCGCCCGGCCCGCCCGCGCGGGCCGGCTGCGGACACCGGGGAGGAAAACATGGTCAAGCACGATATCCAGCAATTCGAGGTCAAGACCGAGCCCCATTACCGGGTCGTCGGCTCGGAAGTGGCGCTCTACGAGGCCGCCTATGCCCGGCGCGTGCCGGTGATGCTGAAAGGCCCGACGGGCTGCGGCAAGTCCCGCTTCGTCGAATACATGGCGTGGAAGCTGGGCCGGCCGCTGATCACCGTCGCCTGCAACGAGGACATGACCGCCTCGGACCTCGTCGGCCGGTTCCTGCTCGACCGCGACGGCACCCGCTGGCAGGACGGGCCGCTGGCCACCGCCGCCCGGATCGGCGCGATCTGCTATCTCGATGAGGTGGTCGAGGCGCGTCAGGATACCACCGTTGTCATCCACCCGCTGACCGATCACCGCCGCATGCTGCCGCTGGACAAGAAGGGCGAGGTGATCGAGGCCCATCCCGACTTCCAGCTTGTGATCTCCTACAACCCCGGCTACCAATCGCTGATGAAGGACCTCAAGCAGTCGACCAAGCAACGCTTCGCGGCGCTCGATTTCGACTATCCCGAAGCGAAGCTGGAGGCCGAGATCCTGGCCCACGAGACCGGGGTCGCAACCGAGACCGCCAACAAGCTGGTCCAGGTCGCCCACCGCACCCGCAACCTCAAGGGTCACGGGCTCGACGAGGGAATCTCGACCCGCCTGCTGGTCTATGCCGGCCACATGATCGCCCAGGGCGTCGCCCCCGAGGCCGCCTGCCAGATGACGCTGGTCACGCCGCTCACCGACGATCCCGACATGCGCCAGACGCTGCAGGCGGCGGTGGAGACCTTTTTCGTCTGCTAGCGACGGAGCGCGGCATGCCCCTCGATCTTGACGACTACCGCGCCTGCTTCGCCAAGGCGCCGCCCGAGGTCCTCGACACGCTCGAACCGTCCTTCCGGGAGGCGGTGCGGGTGATGAGTCCGGCCGGGCTGGCGGATTACATGGAGGCGGCCAGAGGGCTGTGCAATCTCGGCCGCGGCCACGACCTCGTGCTGGCCTGGCTCGAGAACATGCCGGCGGTGGTGCGCGAATGCGGCGAGGACGTGATCCGCGACTGCGCCGGCGCGGCGATGAAGCTGAGCTCGATGACCTCGGGCGAGGTGATCGCGCTGCTGTTCTCCTCGCTGCCGACGGCAGCGCGCCGGCTGGGCGACCCGGAGCTGCTGCGCGGCTATCTCGGCCTGATCCACCAGCTGTCGGCCAAGGCCGCGCGCGGGCTGCGCCCGATGCTGGGCCAGATCGACGAACTGCTGTCCAAGCTGACCCTGTCGGGCCTGCGCCGCTGGGCCAATTTCGGCGCCGATGCCTATCGGCGCGACCTGCCCAACCTGAGCCGATATTTCGCGCTCGAAAGCCCCGACGCCCGCCGGATGCTGCAGCAGGAGCGGCGCGGCACGCTGTTCATCGACAGCCAGCGCAAGCTCAACTTCTACCTGCGCGCGCTCTGGGGGCGAGACTTCTTCCTGCGCCCCGCCGCCGCCGATTACGAGGGGTTCCGCCCCTATGTCGAGCATCACGTGATGCACCTGCCCGATGCGGTGGACGACATCGCCGGCGTCGCGGGGGCCGAGATCTACCGCGCGATGGCCGCCCATCAGGCCGCGCATCTGCACTATGCCGCGGCCGCGATTTCTGCCGAACAGCTCAGCCCGGCGCAAATGGTCTTCATCGGCCTGATCGAAGACGCCCGCGTCGAGTGGCTGGCGGCACGCGACTTCCCCGGGCTGGCCAAGCTCTGGGGCCGGCTGCTGGCGATTGAGCACGCGGGTGCGGTCGAGCATCCGACAGTCCTGCAGCTCGAACGCTTCGCCCGGCTGCTGGCCGATCCCGGCGCCGCCACCGGCGATGCCGAGCTCGACGCTCTGGGCGCGCGCTTCCATGCCGGGATCGCCGACCGGGCCGAGGACAACGGGGTCTCCTGGCATCTGGGGCTCGACCTCTACCACATCCTTGCCGCGCGCCGCGAGGTGCCGAGCCTTCGCGTCCTCAATACGCTGCGCATCCCCTATCGCGACGACAACCGTTTCGTCTGGGCTTTCGAGGAATTCGACTGGGACAGCAGCGAGGGGTATGTCCCCGCCAGCCAGCGCCAGCTGCGCAAATATGTCTCGGTGCTGGAGATGGCGCAGGAGGTCGATGCCGAGCTCGCCGGCGACGACGCCCAGGAGATCTGGGTCTGCCGCGACGAGTTCATGCCCTATGAGGATGCCGGCGAGGCCAGCACCAGCTTCAACGACATGTGGGGCAAGGAGCCGATCTCGCCGCCCGTCCACTATCCCGAATGGGACTATCAACTCCAGCTCTACCGCCCCGACTGGGCGACGGTCTACGAGCGCCGCGCGCGCCGCGGCGATCCGGCGACGGTCGAGACGATCCTGGCCGAGCACAAGCCCGTCGCCCACCGCATCCGCAAGATCATCGACATGCTCAGCCCCGCCGGCGTGCAACGGCTGCGCAACATGGAGGACGGCGACGAGATCGACCTGAACGCCGCCGTCGACGCCATGGTCGCGATCCGCATGGGCGCGCAGCCGAACCCGCGCATCACCATGCGCAACGTCATCAAGTCGCGCGATCTGGCAGTGACGGTGCTGCTCGACCTGTCGGAAAGCACCAACGATCCGGTGGCGGACAGCGACAAGACCGTGCTCGACCTCACCCGCGAGGCCGCGGCGCTGGTCGCCACCGCGATTTCGGGCATCGGCGACCCCTATGCAATACACGGCTTCGCCTCGGATGGGCGCCATGACGTGCATTACACCCGCTTCAAGGACTTCGGTCAGCGCTTCGACGATGACGCCAAGGCGCGGCTCGACGGGATGAAGGGCGGCCTGTCGACCCGGATGGGCGCGGCGCTGCGCCATGCCGGCGCCCAACTCCTGCGCCAGCCCGAGCGGCGCAAGCTCATCCTCCTCGTCACCGACGGCGCGCCCGCCGACATCGACGAGCGCGATCCCCAGCACCTGCGCCACGACACCCGCAAGGCGGTCGACGACCTTCGCGCGAAGGGTATCCTCACCTACTGCCTCACCCTCGATCCCGAGGCCGACGCCTATGTCAAACGCATCTTCGGCGCCAACAACTACACGATCGTCGAGCATGTGAGCCGGCTGCCCGAAAAGCTCCCCGAGCTGTTCGCGAGCCTGACGAAATGAACCCCGCCTGGCGGCCGGCCGAGCGTTTGGGCTCGTGGCAGGGCTTGCCGAACTCGCGGGGGGCATCAGCGGCGACGCCGGGCTCGGGGCAAGGCTGGGCGTTCCCGTGCGGCGGAAACCGCCCCCCTTCTGCCAAGCTGGCGGGGACGCCGTCGCCGCTGGTTCTCGGCCCTCGCCACCGCGCGCGCCAGGCACGGCTGAAACGAGCGCCCCAAGGGGCGCCGTCGTGTCCGGCAATCGCACTGCGCTCCCCGATCCGCCATTTCAAGGCGTCGCCCGAAGTCATTCGCCTGACGGTGATGATGCAAGTCCGATTCCCGCTCTCGCTGCGAAACATCGGGGATCTGCCGCACGCGCGTGGGATCGACATCAGCCAATAGACGGTGCGGTTCCGGTGGAACAGGTTCGGGCCGCTATTCGCGTCCGAGATCCGCAAGCGGCGGGGCGCGGGCATGCGGTTCAGCCGGTGGCGCTGGCATCTCGACAAGCTGTTGGTGAATGTCGACGGCGAAGGGCACTACCCGCGCCGCCGCTCTTGCCGAGTGGCCTGGCCTTTGCGCTGAACAAGGGGCAGCGTCACTGCCCTTGTGGTGACACGTTCGCATTTGTCTGACACCACCACGGCACCGCCTCCCGGCCGCGAACAGGCTCGACGTGCGATCGCCCCGACGCGGCCAGGCGTCCGTGCCCGGGGTCAGTCCACCGCCGGCTGGCGGTGCAGCGTCGCCTGCTCGTAGGCATAGGCCAGGCCGACCAGCGTAGCCTCGCTCCATTGCTTGCCGAGGAAGATCAACTCAAACGGGGCGCCGGAGGCGTAGTAGCCCGCCGGCACCGTCACCCCGGGAATGCCCGCGATGTTGATCTCGCCCACCGTGGTGTCCATCAGCACCTCGCCGGAATGGAGCCCCGGCAGTTCCTGCGACATCTGCGGGAAGACCAGCGCATCGAGCGCGTGCCGCGCGAAGACCTCGTCGATCAGCTCCAGGTAGCTGCGCTTGAGTTCGATGAACTCGGGCAAGGCAGGCGGTGTCAGGGGATCGGCGCGCGCAGGGCCGAAATCCGCCAGCGCGGGCAGGAAGCCAAGGGGGCCGTCCTTGGCGAACACGTCCTCTTCCTTGGTCGCCTCGACGAATTCGTCCCAGGTCTTGATCGCCGCGTCGGGCCCCAGACGCCGCAGATAGAGCGACATGTCATAGGGCAGAGATTCAAGTCCGCGGCCGTCGAAATGGGGCGTGCCCGGCGTCACCTGGCGGAGCGCGGCGAAACCTGTGCCGGCGAAGGGATCCTCGACAAGGATCGCCCCGGCCGCCTCGAGCTCCGCCTTGGCGCTCGCATAGAGCGCGGCGGCCTCGGGCGACAGTTCGTTCGGCCGCCATCCCGGCCCGTAGAGGCCAAGGCGCTTGCCGCGCAGCGCGTCGGGGCTCAGCCCCGCCGCGTAGCCGGCGCGCGGGATCTTGTCGACCGAGGCGATGGTCTTGGGATCCTCGGTCGTGAAGCCGGCAAGAACCGTCAGGCATTCGGCGGCATCGGCGACGCAACGCGCCACCGGCCCGACGACATCGCGATAGCCCGACAGCGGCACCACCCCTGCGCTGGGGACAAGGCCCAGCGTCGGCTTGATCCCGACGAGGTCCTGCGCCGAGGCCGGGTTCTGGATCGAGCCCCCGGTCTCCTCGGCCAGCCCGATGACGGCCATGTGGGTCGCGACGGCGGCCGCGCTGCCCGCGCTCGACGCGCCAGGCACGCGGTCGGTGACGACCGGGTTGATCGTCGGGCCGGCCCAGCTGTCATTGGCATGGGTGCCCGAGGCACTCAGCACGGGGACGTTGGTCTTGCCGATGATGACGGCATCCGCGGCCCGCATCCGGGCGACGACCGGGCTGTCGCGCTCGGGCATCAGATCGACGCCACCGGTCCCGGAATAGAGCAGCCGCCAACCCGCGGTGGTGGGAAAGCCGACCATGTCCATCGGATCCTTGATGACCACCGGCACACCGGCGAGCGGCCCGACCGCCTCGCCCGCGGCAAGCCGCCGGTCGATGTCGCGCGCAGTCTCGAGCGCGGCGTCGTTCTCGAAGATGACGGCGTTGTAGGTGCCGTTCAGCGCGTGCATCTGCGCGATCGCGGCTTCGGCCAGCATTTCCGCCGTGAAGCTGCCCTTGGCGAGGCCTTCCCGGATCGCGGCGACGCTCATCGCGCCAAGCGCCAGGGCGGGTTTCTCGGATGTCGTGCTCATGTCGGTCCTTTCTCGGCGCCGGATGCGGCGCCGGCTTTCGCATCCAATAAAAGTGGCTGGCCGCGGGCGGTCAGGTTTTGGCTGAAATCTCGGAACCGGCCACAAGCACGACTTCGCCATCGAGGATCGGCTGGGCGATGGCGAAGAAGCGCGCCACCGCCTCCGAACCGTTGTGCCGGTCCATGGCAGCCTGATCGGCAAAGCGTTCGTAGGTGGTGAAGACGGACGGATCTTCGAGGTCTTGCGAGATGTGGAAGCCGATCGTATCCGGCTCGTTGGCACGCACATGCTCGGCAACCTCCAGCAGCGCGTCGCGCATGGTCTGCTCGGCCCCCTTCGTGGCGCGGATCACCGCGGTAATCGTCAGCATCGCAGGCTCCTGTCCGGTCGGTTCGAAACGGCGGCGGCCCGGCGTCGTGCCGGGCCGCCTGTCGGGCATCGACTCAGAAGGTCGTCCAGTCACCCAGTCCCTCGAAGGCGCTGGCGGCCTGGTAGATCGTGGCCTCGTTGTAGTCACGGGCGACCAGCATCAGGCCCACCGGCAGCCCGTCGGCCAAGCCGCAGGGAATCGACATCGCCGGGTGGCCGGTGACGTCGAAGGGGCTGGTGGCGTTGGTCATCTCGAAGGCGCGGGTGACGATCTCCTCGAGCGGAGCGCCCGGCTCGGGCAGCTTGGTCGAGACGCAGGGCAGCGTCGGCATCAAGAGCAGATCGTAGTCGCCGAACAGCGCGTCGTAGGCGGCCTTGACCTGGGTCGCGACGTTGCGCGACTTGGCGTAGTAGCGGCCGCGGTAGTGGCTCAGCCCCCATTGGCCGACGAGCATGCACAGCTTGAGCGTCTCCGACAGGTCGTCCGCCTTCTCGCGCCAGGCGGCGTGGGCGTCGAGCAGGCCGACATCATACTGGCCCTTCCAGTTGAAGCCCATGCCGTTGCCATGCATCATCTGGGCAACGAAGCCTTCCAGCGTGACCGGGTTCCAGGCGGCGATGGCGGTCAGGTGCTCGGGCAGCGAGACCTCGGCGACATCGGCGCCCAGGCCGGCGAGCTTGTCGGCGCCCGCGCGCACCTTTTCGGCCACGGCAGCCTGCATGTTGGGCAGTTCGAAGCCTTCCTTGAGCAGGCCGATCTTCAGCCCCTTCACGCCCTTGTCCAGCGCCTCGGTATAGGGCGCGGTCTGCGGCGCGTATTGGCGCGGGTCGAGCCCGTCAGCCCCGGCGATGACCTCGAGCAGCAGCGCGTTGTCGGCGACCGAAGCGGTCATCGGGCCGGTATGGTCGATGGTGTTCTCGATCGGCATGACGCCGGTATAGGGCACCAGCCCGTGGGTCGGCTTCATGCCGTAGATGCCGCAATAGGAGGCCGGGATCCGGATCGAGCCGCCCTGGTCGCCGCCGATCGCCATGTCGACCTCGCCCGCGGCCACCAGCGCGGCGCTGCCCGAGGACGAGCCGCCGGCCGAATAGCCCATCTTGCGCGGGTTGTGGACCGGAGCGGGGTCCGAGGTGTGGCTGCCGCCCGACAGGCAGAAATGCTCGCAGGTCGCCTTGCCGACGATGGTGGCGCCAGCGTCGAGCATGCGGGTCACGATGGTCGCGTCGGCCGAGGGCACGAAGCCTTCCAGCGTGGTCGAGCCGTTCATCATCGGCACACCGGCCAGCGCCACGTTGTCCTTCAGCACCACGGTCTTGCCCTTGAGCTTGCCCTCGGCCGCACCGGTCACCTCGCTCTTGCAGGCCCAGGCGTTGTAGGGGTTGTCGGCCGGGGCGGGCTTGGCGCCCGGGGTGCGCGGATAGCTGACCGGCGGCGTCGGGTTGGGCAGCGCGTCGATCACGTCATACATGTCGAACATGCCGCCCATCAGGGCGTGATACTCGGCGGCCTCTTCGGGCGACATGGTCATGTGCAGCGACTTCGCCAGGTCGACGACGTCCTCGACAGTGGGGCGGGTGATAGCCATGAGGTATCCTTTCCTATCAAACTAGGTTGCTTCAGGTCTGAATTTCGGGTGGGGAGCGGGCCCGACCGGGCCCCGGGTCAGATCGCTTCCATGCCGACCTGCCCGGACAGGATTTCTGCGCTGCTGGTTTCGCCCGTGATGCGCCCCTTCTGGATCTTCAGGATCCGGTCGGAGAGCGAGGTGATGAATTCGAGGTTCTGTTCGACCACCACCAGCGACAGCGACCAGCGTTTCTTAAGTGTCAGCAGCGTTTCGATCATCTCCTCGATGATCGAGGGCTGGATGCCCTCGGTCGGTTCGTCCAGCAACACCAGCCTGGGCTTGGTGCACAGGCAGCGCGCCAGCGCCAGCAATTGCTGCTCGCCGCCCGACAGCGCCCCGCCGCGACGGTCGAGCAGCGGCGTCAGCCGGGGGAAGTCTTCGATTACCGCGTCGATCACCGAGAGGTCCTCGGTCGGCGCAGCGGCGAGCCCCATGCGCAGGTTGTCCATGACCGACAGCTCGGGGAAGATCTCGCGCCCCTGCGGCACCAGCCCCAGCCCCATGCGCGAGCGTTCATGCGTCTTCTTGCGGGTGACATCGGCGCCGGCGAAACGCACCGTGCCGCCGGTCGCGGGCAATTGCCCCATCAGGCTGCGCAGCAGCGTCGTCTTGCCCATGCCGTTATGGCCCAGGATGCCCAGATACTCGCCCTCGGCCATCGCCATGGTGACCCCGGCGAGGATGGGAATGCGGCCATAGCCGGCGCGCAGGTCGGAGACCTCGAGAAGCATGCTCATGCCGCCACCTTCTTTCCGAGATAGATGTCGCGCACCCGCTGGTCGGCGAGAACGGCGTCGACCGTGTCTTCCATCAGAACCCGGCCCTGGTGGAAGACGGTTACCGTCTTGGCGATCTGGCGGATGAATTCCATGTCGTGCTCGACGACCACGATCGCGCGGGTGCGGTTGATGTCGCGGATGATGTCGGCGGTGCGGAAGGTCTCCTCGTCCGTCATCCCCGCCGCCGGCTCGTCGAGCAGGATCAGCTCGGGCTTGGCGGCCAGCACGGTGCCGATCTCGACCCATTGCCGCTGCCCGTGCGACAGCGTGCCGACGATGCTTTCCGCGTAGTCGCCCAGGCGGGTGAGCTCGAGGATCTCGTCGACGGTGTGGATCAGCTCCTTGGGCATCGACTTGCGTCGCGCCGCCAGCCAGAAATGCTCGCGCACGGAGAGGCCGTTGAAGACGTTGGGGACCTGGGTCTTGATGCCGATCCCCATGCGCGCGATCTCGTGCGGCAGCTTGCCGGCGATCGGCTGGCCGCGGAACGCGATCGAGCCGGAGGTCGGGATCTGCTGGCCGGTCAGCGACTTGAAGAAGGTGCTCTTGCCGGCTCCGTTGGGCCCGATCAGGCAGCGCAGCTCCATCTCGCGCAGGCTGAAGTTGATGTTGTCGTTGGCGACCACGCCACCGAAGCGCATGGTCAGGTTCTCGGTCTGGATCAGGGGAGGGTTGTTCTCGCTCATCTCACTTGCTCCCTGCGGGTTGCGCCGCGGTGGGCTCGATCTTGGCGGCGTCGGGCTTGCGCAGACGGTGCAGCCCCTCGGTGACGAGGTGACGGGCCGAGGGCAGAAGGCCCTTTGGCAACATCAGCACGAAGAACAGCAGCACGGCGCCGAGGACGAGGTTGGCGTTGACCACCTGCTGCGAGCCGATGCTGGCGACGATGTACTGGATCAGCACCGCGCCGATCACCGGGCCGAGCAGCGTGCCCAGCCCGCCGACGGTGACCCAGATGATGATCTCGGCCGACAGCGACAGGCTGAAGACGTTGGGGCTGACGAAGGCGCCCCAATTGACGTAGAGCGCGCCGGCCAGTCCCGCGACGGCGCCGCCGATGGTAAAGGCGATCAGCTTGATCAGCCGCGGGTCGTAGCCCAGCAGCGAGGCGCGGGTCTCGTTCTCCTTCACCGCGACGACGACGCGGCCGAAGCGCCGGCCCAGCACCAGCCGCAGCAGGCCGTAGACGAAGACCAGCGCGCCGGCGGTCACGTACCAGCCCTGCTCGGGGTAGAGCGGGTTGGCGGGATCGAAGGGCATGTTGAAGGTCGGCACCGCGGGAATGCCGTTGAAGCCGCCCAGCTGCGCCGTGCCGATGTGGTATTCCTGGCCCGAGGTCGAGTTGGCGACGTTGAACAGGATCAGAGTGACGGTCAGGGTGATGACGCCGAAATAGACGTCCGAGATCCGGCCGTAGAAAGTGAAGTACCCCAGCGCCATGGCGAAGAGCGCGGGCACCAGCACGGCGAGGGCGATCGCCGGCGTCGAATCCTGGTAGTTGATCGCGGCCACTGCGTAGGCATAGGCTCCGAGCCCGAAGAAGGCGGTCTGGCCGAAGGACAGGATGCCGCCGAAGCCCCAGATGAAGGCCAGCGACAGCGCCAGCACCCCCATCGAGGCGAACAGCGTCATCTGCATCACGGTGAACAGGTCGACATAGCTCGGCACGAGGACGATCAGGACGATCACGACCGCCAGCGCGGCCAGTTGCGTAAGGAGGGAGAGGTTCCTGGTCATCAGAGTTGCCCCTTGAAGAAGCGGCCCGAGATGCCTTGGGGCAGCAGGCGGATGAGGATGATCGCCGTGGTGAAGACGATGACCTGGCCGTAGACCGGCGTCGTCAGGTAGGAGCCGATCTGGTCGATCGACCCGAACAGCGACGAGGCCGACAGCGAGCCCGAGAGGATCGAGGTCCCGCCGCCGACGACGGTGATGAAGGCCTTGGCGACATAGGCCGCGCCCATGCCCGGGGTGATCCCCGCGACCGGCGCGATAAGACCGCCCGCCAGCCCCGTCAGCGCCGCCCCGGCGGCGAAGGTCAGCATGTAGACGCGGTCGGGGTTGATCCCCAGCGCGGCCGACATCGCCGGGTTCTGCATCGTCGCCCGCGCGATCAGCCCGAGCCGGGTGAAGCGCATCACCGCGAAGACGATGGCGATCACGACGAGGGCCATGGCGAAGATGAACAGGTTATAGAAGCTCGAGCTGTAGGAGCCGACCGAGAAGCCGCCCATCGGCGTCTGCACGCCCTTGATGGTGTTGCCGAAGATCGTCGTGACGATCCCGGTGATCAGCAGGCTGAGGCCCCAGGTGGCGAGCATGGAATCGACCAACCGGCCGTAGAGGTAGCGGATCAGGAAACGCTCGATCACCAGTCCGACGATGCCGACGAAGAGCGGCGAGATCACCAGCATCGAGATCCAGATGTTCACGCCTGCATTGGTGGCGATCACGGTGGCGTAGGCGCCCAGCATGATGAACTCGCCATGGGCGAGATTGACGATCTTCATCATCCCGAAAATGATCGCCAGCCCGACGCAGAGCAGGAAGAGAGAGGCGACGCCGTTGAGGACGTTGAGCCCGAGTATGATGTAGATGTCCATTGCGGGAAGCCCCTTGTTCGCGCGTGTCTGAGACGTAAGGAGGGGCGGCCGCGCCGGTCGCGCGGCCGCCCTTGCCGACCGGCCTTACAGCTCGATGACGTATTGCTTGTTGTCGTTGGGGTTCTTGACCAGGTCGCAGACGCTCGCCGTGTCAGAGGGCTCGACGTCCTTGTAGGTTTCCAGAACGTCCCACTTCTTGTCCGCCACCTTCGCCAGGTAGGCGTTGCGCGTGGTGTGGTGGGTGGCCTTGTCGAGGCTGACCATGCCGCTGGGGCCTTCGAAGGAAACGCCGCCCTCGAGCGCCTCGATCACCTTCATGCGGTCAATGTCGCCGGCCTTGCGCACGCCCTCGGCCCAGAGATGGACGCCCTCGTAGGTCGCCGAGGCGAGTTCCGAGATGTAGGGGCTGTCGGGATGGGCCTTCTTGATCGCCTCGACGAACTTCGTGCTCGCGGGCGTGTCCAGTTCCTGGAAGTAGCCGTAGGCGCCGACGATGTCGTTGCTGACCGCCGGGGCCAGGGTCTCGGGCTCGTTGACCAGGCCGAAGGTGGTCGACGCGATCGGGATCTGGCCCTTCATGCCGGCCGATTCCCACTGGCGGTAGAAGGCGGTGTGGTTGCCGCCGACCAGCGCCGAGAGCAGCAGGTCGGGCTTGGCCGCCTGGATCTTCGAGATCGCCGAGCCGAAGTTGGTCACGTCGAGCGGGAAGAAGTCGGTTTCCAGCACCTTTCCGCCGTTGTCCTGGACGTATTTGGTCATCCACTTGGCGGTGATCTGGCCGTAGTTGTAGTCGGCGGCGATGATGTAGGCCGTCTTGCCCTTGGCGTGATCCATCGCGTAGGGCACCAGCTTCTGCACGGTCTGCGCCGGCGTGGTGCCGGTGCAGAAGGTGTTGCGGTCGCAGACACCGCCCTCGTAGAGCACGTTGTAGAAATACAGCAGGCGGTAGCGGTCGAAGGTCGGCCGGATCGCCTCGCGAGAGGCCGAGGTGATGCCGCCGTGGACGACGTCAACGCGGTCCTTCAGCGCCAGTTGCTGGGCATATTGCGAATAGAGCTGGATGTTCGACTGGGTGTCGTAGCCGACGATCTTGACCGGACGACCCAGCAGGCCGCCGCCGGCGTTGATCTCTTCCACCGCCAGTTCGAGGGCATATTTCATCGGCACGCCCGAGGCCGCAAGGCCGCCCGACAGGTCGAGCAGGCTGCCCAGCAGGATCGGCTTGTCCGAGGCGAAGGCGGACTGGCGGAAGACAACGGGGCTCGCCAGGACGGTGGCGGAAGCGATGGTGGAACGCTTGAGGAAATTACGACGCGACAACTTCATTGCATGGTCTCCTATGGCAGGGTGCCATATTAGATGATTACGCAATTATTGAAATGTCAAGTATTGTTGTTTACACGGCTAAGAGCTTGAAATCATAGCCATCCAGTCGCGCGAGGAAGATCGGGTGACGCCCCCCGACAACCGCTTTCGACTTGGAGCCCCGCGCCGTGCGCTGCTGCTGGATGCGCCCCGCGAGTCGGTGAATCGCCCGCGCGTCGAAGACCTCGGCCCGCTCGACCAGCGAGGCCAGACTGTAGATGCCTTCGTAGCAGGACTGGCCGAAGGAATTGACCGGCGGCGGCGCATCGCCATAGGCGGTGTGGTAGCGTTCCAGGAAGGCGCCGTTGTTGTGCGAACGCACCGAGGCGAAGTAGCCCGAACTGACAAAGAGGTTCTCGGTCGCCTCAGGCGGCAGCCCGTAGACGATGGTCTCGTCGATCGCCGAGGTGAAGCGCAGGACGTGCGGGCAGAGGCCGGCCTCGTGGAAGGCGCGGTTGAACGCGATCCCGTCGCCGCCGAGGAAATAGGGCAGCACGACATCAGGCTTGGCGCGCTTGATCCGCGCGATCAGGGAGTCGTAATCGTCGGTCCCGACCGGCATGTAGGCCTCGCCCACCACCTCGCCGCCGACGCGCGGGATCATCGAGCGGGCGATCGACAGGCTGGTGCGCGGCCAGACGTAATCGCTGCCGCACAGGAAGTAGCGGCGCGCGTTGCGATGATCGGACAGCCAGCGCAGCCCCGGCGCCAGCAATTCTTCGGCCGTCTCTCCGGTGGTGATGGTCTGCGCCTCGGGGGCGATGCCCTCGTATTGCGGCGTGTAGATGAAAGGGACCACGTTGAAGGTCGAAGCCGCGACCGCGTGGCGGGCATAGCTCGGAAGCATGCCGACGATCCCCTGCGCCCCGTTGCGGATCGCGCGGCGGGCGGCGGCCCGGGCGTCGGCATCGGTGGTGCCCGCATCCTCGACGACCAGCTCGACGTGCTGCCTGAGGATGCCGCTCTGACGGTTGATCTCGCTCACCGCGAGGCGCGCGCAGGCCTCGGCGGATGGCGACCAGATGCCGGCGGGCCCGGTTTGCTGGATCAGGAGGCTGATCTGCACCGTGTTCAAGGGTCTCACACTCCATCCTCGCGCGACCCCTTCGAGTCCGGTCTTCAGGTGGACGAGGAAGGGTGGGCTTCCCCTGCGCGCGATGCCATTCAGATAAAAGGTCCGTGAGGAGCCCGCGAAAAGGAAAGCCGAACTGGGCCGGAAAGCATGCAGGACACAGTTATTGACCTACCTGCTGAAATATTGAGCGGTATCGCTTGATCCAGCGACAGTTGGCAATTATGCGAATTTCAATTATTGAATGGGAAAGTGATTTGCTCGGAGGCCAGTGATGCACCTTTCGAATCTGATCCGTGGCGTTCATCGCTGCGTCGAGGACTTCATCGCCCAACGCGTAAAGGCGGCTGGCCTGTCGGTCGAGCAGTATCGCATCCTCGAGGCGCTGCATCAAAGCGACGGGCGCTCGATGGGCAGTCTCGCCGCCGCGCTGTTCGTCGACGCGCCGACCCTGACCAAGATCGTCGACCGGATGGTCACCTCCTCGTTGGTCTATCGGGCTCCCGACAGCAACGACCGCCGCAAGGTTCTGCTCTACACGGCGCAAAAGGGCGCACAGGTCTTCATGGACCTGTCCTCGATCGAGACGGACCTGCACGCGCATCTCGAGCGCGAACTGGGACGGAGCGACCTCGGCCACCTGACGCGGACGCTTCACCGCATTCTCGAAAGCGGCCCGGCCGGGCAGGTCTCGGCGCGAGCGTCCACCGCGCCCGAAGTGATATCGGGTGGCAGGGCGATCTGAACTGACCAATTGTGGCGCCGCCTGCCCCAGCCGCTAGGCCATGAGCTCGGACGCGTCGCGAACGGCAACGAAATGCCCCCCTGCGACCTGCCGCAACAGGACGCGCTCAGGCTATTCCCCATGCGGCAGAAGGAGCTTCGGCGGCTCCGCGGCCTGACGCGCCAGGGGCGCGGCGGTCAGGATCGGGCATTCGCACCACCCAGGCTCAGCGGCCGTGGCGATCCCGTATTCGGCAAGATGGGCGCCAAGCGCATTGATCGGGGCCGTTCGTTGCCGGACGAGAAGCTCCCGCGTCCTGTGTGGCATGAATACGCCCTGCTGATCCCGCCGCGCCGAATTTGTCGAGGATCAGGAAATCGAGCCGGGAGAGCAGATCGGCGGGGCGGCCCTGGTGGCCCGTGAGCGTCTCTCTCTTCGTCAGTTCACCAGGCCCCCCCCC